>CAWEXC010000003.1:0-475560 GCA_963812955.1 uncultured Solirubrobacterales bacterium | reverse complement strand
AGATCGTGCGTGCCCCGAACAACGACCGCCAGCAGCGGCGCACCGCGTCGATCACCGCGCCTGAGCCGCGGACGTTCAGGAACGTTTCGTTCATCCCCGCAAACGAGGTCTCGGCGGTGTCCTCCGCCGTCGCTGAGGAGCGCACAGCCACAGGCCCATCGGCTTCCTCGCCGACGAGCTGCTCGTAGCGCGAGCGTATCTCGCACGCCAGCGCCTCCGGCATCGGGGCGGCGTCGACCATCTCTCGCGCGGCCACACTCGCTGCCTGCAAGGCAGCGGTGTCCTCGACATCCACACCGTCAAGCAGCTCCGCGAGCCGCTCGCGCAGCCCGCTCTCAGCGCAGAACGCCGCGTAGGCGGGGGCGCCGACGACGAAGCCCTCTGGCACGGGCAGCCCCGCGGAGGTCAGCTCGCCCAGGTTCGCGCCCTTCCCGCCCGCGAACTGCACATCCTCGCGGCCGAGCTGCGCGAACGAGCGGACCAGCTCCAGGCCGGACATGGCAGGTGCTGGGGGCGAGACGCTCATTGTCGCTTCCTCCTGTGTCGTGGATCGCTCGGTCGCGGTTGCTCTGACCGCTTACAAGTCAACTCACCGCCGCTGCGTGCGCCTACCGCACTCCTCCCTGAACGAGCTCGGTAGTTACCACCCATGACCGCGCTCGCCGCCGGCGCGTAGTGTTGAACGCCAGATGAAAGTGATCTCCCAGCGCGAGCTGCATACCGCGCTCGCCGCGCTGAGCGACGGCGAGCCGCGGATCGTCGCCAGCGGGAACCTCGGGACCCCACGTGTCCTGCTCGACGCCCTGGAGGGCGCGGTGGAGCGCTATCGGCTGTTCATGCTCGCCGCCCAGGCCCCGCTGCCCGCCCGCGATGGCGTCATCTTCGAGACGCCGTTTGTCGGGCCGGGAATGCGCGACACAGGCGAGCGGCTGGACTACCTGCCGATGCGCCTGTCACTCGTCCCCAGGCTGTTCAGCACGCTGCGCCCGCCCGATGTGGTGCTGCTGCACACCTCCACACCACACAACGGAAAAGTCTCGCTCGGGATCGAGGTGAACATCCTGCCGGCGGCCGTCGAGCATGTGCGCGCACGCGGCGGGCTCGTCATCGCCCAACTGAACCCCGACATGCCCTACACGCTCGGCGACGGCGAGCTGGCCGAAGACCTCATCGACCTCGCCGTCGAGGCCCAGCAAGACCTCCCGACCACGGCCATCAGCGCCAGCCACGACCACGCGCAGACGATCGCCGAGCACGTCGCCGACCTCGTGGGAGACGGCGCCACCCTGCAGCTCGGTATCGGCCATGTCCCCGACGCGACGCTGCGCGCGCTCGCCAGCCGACGCAACCTGGCGATCTGGTCGGAGATGATCTCCGACGGTGTCATGGGCCTTGAGCACGCCGGAGCCCTCGACCGCGAACGGCCGATCGTGTGCTCCTTCATGTTCGGCTCGCGGGAGCTCTACGAGTGGGTTCACTACAACCCCAGGCTTCGCATGACGCGCACCGAGACCACCAACGATCCCTCACGGATCGCAGCACGAGCGCAGATGATCTCGGTCAACACCGCGCGCAGGTCGATCTTCACGACCAGGCCGGCGCAAGCCACATCGCCGGGCGCGTGTACTCCGGCTTCGGCGGCCAGCCCGACTTCGTAGAGGGCGCCCTGCACTCACCCGGCGGGCACGCCGTGATCGCGCTGCGCTCCTGGCACGAGCGCAGCGACACCTCAACGATCGTGCCCCACCTGGACAGCCCTGTGACATCCTTCCAGCACTCCGCGGTCATCACCGAGCAGGGCGCCGCGCACATCTTCGGGCGCAGCCAGCGCGCCCAGGCCCGCCTCATCATCGAGCACGCCGCACACCCCGACGTCCGCGAGCAGCTACGCGACTACGCAGCTACGCTGGGCGCGAACCCAGCCGCCATCAGGACGTGACCGTGGCGCCCGGATCGCCCGACCGAGGCTGCTCGGGAAACCGCTCGCTCGCAGTCCGCCAGGCCGAGGTCGGGAACTCGACCCGATCAACGCCATTGCGGCAGGCGACCTGAGCGTCAAAGCCGTCGCGGAACACATCGAGCATCGCACGGTTCTCAGGCAGCACCTCGGCCACGAAGCGCGTGACGCCGTGGCGCTCGGCGACCGTCCCGAGCCGCTCGATCAGGATCGTGCCCAGCCCGCGATCGTGCAGATGATCGGCAACCTCCACCGCGACTTCCGCCCGCGTGCGATCGAGCTGGATGTACAGGGCGTGAGCGACCAGCGCCCCCATCTCGTCATGGGCGACCAGCCCAAAACAACCCGCGCTCGTGTCCGCCGCCAAATGAGCGGCGCAACTCACATCCACGGCGCCGCTGAAGAACCGCAGCCGCCGGGCCTCCAGGCACAGCCCAGCCAGGAACGAGCGCAACGCGGGCTCATCAGCGGCCGTGGTCGCACGCAGCGTAACCAGCGAGCCATCGCGCAGCCGGACAAGCTCGGGCTCGTCCACATTCACAACGGCGCTGGGAGCCTGTGGCGGGGAAGGAACGGTCATCGTGCCAGCAGCTTCGCGCCCTGCGCAGCGTCACGCATCCGTTGCTGCCCCTGTCGATGGCGGGGAGAAACTACGCGGGCGGCGCGGCTACAGAGTCCAGTAGTGCCCTACATGAGCGGCGGCGCGCGAGGTCAAAAGCGGCTCCGGCGCCGCCGATCGCGCCGACTCATCGGAGGCGAGTGCGGCAAGCGTCTCCCGAACGCACTCCGCCAGCGCAACAGGCTGATAGCCGCCCTCCAGAACGGCTCCGAGCGGCACGCCGAGCGATACGGCCAGCCCCCGTACATGGCGGGCCATCTCCGCGAACGAGCCGGCCTCCAGGCGACAGCCAGCCAGCGGGTCATCGCGGTGCGCGTCAAAGCCGGCGGAGATCAGCACGAGATCAGGCGCGAAGCTCTCGGCGACCGGGAGCACGATGTGCTCGATCAGCGATAGCCACAGCTCCTCCTCCGAGCCGGCCGGGACAGGCAGGTTGATCGTGTAGCCCTCGCCCGCACCCGAGCCCACGTCGCTCATCGAGCCCGTGCCCGGATAGATCCCCGCCTGATGGATGCTCACGAACAGAACATCCGATCGGCGCCGGAACGCCTCAGCGGTCCCGTTGCCGTGGTGGACATCCCAATCCAAGATCAGCACTCGCCGGGCACCCAGCTCGCGGATCGCCAGCTCCGCGGCGATCGCAACGTTGTTGAACAAGCAGAAGCCCATCGCGCGATCCGGCTCGGCATGATGGCCAGAAGGACGCACGCCACAGAAACCGAGCGTCGCCTCGCCTGCCATCAGTGCCCTGGTCATCTCGCACGCGCCGCCGGCAGCGTGCAGCGCCGCCCGGTAGGACGGCTCTCCGACGAACGTGTCCGGGTCGATCGCGCCGCCACCGGCCAGCGACAGCTCCTTGATCCTCTGCACATGGCGAGCGCTGTGGATCAACTCCAGCTGCGCCTCCTCGGCGGGCGGCGCTGCCCGGCGCTCCCAGCCCAGCCATTCGTGCTCGGCCAGCATCCGCTCAATCGCCTCCAGGCGCTCTGGCGTGTCCGGGTGCTCAAGCATGTGCACCCGCGGATCGTGTTCGAGGCAGGCCGGGTCGCTGAAGTAGAGGCCCACCGCCCCCGAGCCCGCAGAGCCCTGTTCGGTTACGGGCGCGCCCTGTCGACGACGCGATGACACGGAACGTGCTCGCCTCGGCTCGCTACGCCGCGCGGGCGGCGGCACTCCACTCGCGCCGCTTGGACTCGTACTCAGGCGGCAGCGCGCCCGCGAGTGCCCGCGCGGCGTCAAGCGCGTTCAGCGCGGCTGCGTAGTCACCCCAGCGGGCATCGCAGTCGGCCAGCAGTAGCGCCAGCTCAAGCGCGTCCTGATCTTCGGCCTCGGAGGGTGGGCGGCCTGGAACGGCGATCCGGTCGGCCAGCAGCTCAGAGGCGAGCGGCTCCGGGCGCGCGGTGGCAAGGAACGGGCCTAGATAGCGGCCGGCGATCTTCGCCGGCGGCCACCACAACGGCTGGCCCGCGGCGGCAGAAGCATCGCGCGTGGTGCGCCGCGGCCGGGCAGCCTCGATCGCCACCGTGGCCTGGCGCGGCAGCCGCTGGGGCTCGGCGCGCAGGTAGAGCGGCGCACCGCCGGTCAACAGTAGGCCGCGCAGCACGGGGGCGAACGGCATGGGCGTGATCGGAACGCCCAGCTCGGCAGCGATCGACTCGGCCACAGCGTCCGCCTGCTGAGCCGCGAGACCTCCCTGCTTGAGCGGGAAGGCCGCTGCGTCGCCCGCCGCGTACACATCATCGACGCCCCGTACTCGACCGTGGGCATCAATCGGGAGGAAGCCGTGCTCATCGCACGGTAGCCCGGCCAGCGCCGGCCCTTCCAGCTCCGGCAGCGTTATCACCCGGTCGACAGACACTTCTCCACCGCCCGCCAGGACCAGCGAATGCTCGCGCACGAGCGCGGGACGGGAGGAGGTCCTTAGCCTGATCCCGCGGGCGGTGAGCATCGGCTCGATCGCCTCGGCGGCAGCAGGTCCGAACAGCTCAAGCGGCTCCTCCTCGGGCGTGATGAGCCACACCTCCGCGTCGGAGCCGCGGTCGCGCAGGCGGGAGGCGGTCATCAGCGCCAGCTCATAGACCGGGAGCGCCCACATACGCTGGGAAGGCATCGTGAAGGCGACCGACCGGGCGCGGCCGTCGGCCAGCTCATCCAGTACATCGCGCAGCGCGCCAACGTCCGGGCGGCCCCGAAAGGTGAGCGCGCCGGGCAGCGGGTCGCGCGGACGCCCGCCGGCGGCGACGATCAACGTGTCGTAGCTGATCTGCTCGCCACGGCCGGTCAGCGCGACTCGATCGTCGGGCTCGACGTGCTCAAGCACGTCCCACACGAGCCGATCGCCGCCGCGGTTGCCGACGATCTCGATGAGGGAGTACGCCCGTGCCTCGCCGCGGCCGAACGCCTCGGCGACCGTCACCGGGCGATAGAGGAACTCCCGCTCGGGGGAGACGAGCGTCAGCTTGACGCGGTGGCCGGCAAGTTCGCGCAGACCCAGCAACGCCTCGACGGCGGCGACGCCACCGCCTGCAATCACGATCTGTCGAGGGTTGGAACTCATCCTCGCCACGAGCCTATGCCCCTGCCACTACTCAGCCCATCCGCGCCCGCCCGTGTACGGCCCGCGGGTTTCTACCGATCCCGAACCGGCCCTCCATCGTCGCGCTCGCCGGGCGTAGGAGTGCTCCAGAGAAACTCGTTGGCCGGATGAGCGCCTTGAGGGTCAGCAACCCATATGAATGGCGATGGAACGTCTGGGATCGACCTGCTCAAGCCATCGGAGGTAGCGACGCGCCTGCGAGTCTCGCGGACCTGGCTCTACGACGCCGCCAAGCAAGGCCGCATCCCGTCGATCAGGATCGGTGGGGAGGAGGGGCCGCTGCGCTTCCACCCCGACGACATAGAGCGCTGGGTCAACGACGCCAGGGCGCATGGAGTCCCGGCCGCTCAGCGCAACCGACCGCTACGGTGCGGCCCGCTCAGCGAGTGCCCGCGCGGGCTTGACGGGCGTAGCCGCTGCGCCGGCGGCCGTTGTGCTCGCGCACCGCGCGGGCGATCGCCGCCTCGGTCGCCTTCGCGCCCTCCTTCTTCACGTGGCGCTCGAGGTGCCCGTAGTAGCGCTCGGTCGTGCGAATGTCACCGTGCCCGAGCTGGTCCTGCACGTACTTCAGGGAGTTGCCGCCTGCCAGCCACGCCGCCGCCGCGGTGTGCCGCAGTGCGTGCAGCGGCATATCGCGCAGGTCCGCGTCCTGCAGCGCCGCCTTGTGCCAGTCGCGCGAGACGGTCGTGCGATCGAACGGCTTGCCATCGCCGTCGCCTTCCCAGCGCCCCTGGTCGGTCTTGCGGACGCGCACGGGCATCGTGTAGAGCAGCGCGTCCAGCTTGTCGCCGCCGGCCATCGCCGCGCGCTTCTCGACCTGCTCGCGCACGACCGTCGATAGGCCAGGCCGGATCTCCACCGCGCGGAAACGATCTGACTTCGTTGAGCCGACCTTCCCCTTCTTGCGCGATCGGTAAACCACGATCACGCCGCCGGAGTCTTCGAGTTCCAGATCGCCGAGATGCAGAGCGATCGCCTCGGAAATCCGCAGGCCGCTACCGATCAGCAGCTCCGCGAGCGGACGGTAAACCAGCGAGCACGAGTCGAGATACAGCGGGATCTCATGCAGCCGCAGGTACTCGCGCTCCACATGCCCCAGCGGCAGCTTCGGAATCTCAAGCGCCGGGTTCGTCACCATCAGCTTGTCTTTCTTTGCTTCGTTCAGGCAGACGACGAGCGTGGGCAGCGTGTTGTTGATCGTCTTCGGTGCGATCTCCCCGGCTTCCATCCCCTCGGTCATCACGTCCATCAGGTCACGGACGTGCTCGACTTCCATCACCCCGAGCGGCACTGACTCAAGTGCGGGCAGGAGCCGGATGCGGCCGTCGCGCTCATACGCGCACCAGCTGCCCTCCTCGAGATAGGGCTTGCGCCGAGTCAGCCAGCGCGGGAAGAACTCGCCGAAGGTTTCCTTCGTGTGGACGACCTCGCGCCGCTCGACCCGCTCCAGCTGACGCCGCCGCCAGTTCGTAGCCGCGCTCGGGCTCGTGAAGCCACGCTTATGCGTCCACTTCCCATCCGAGCGCTTGACCTTGCACCGCCACCGCGTGCCATGCGCGGTCTCGTAGGGGTATACGCCGCCGCTCTCTCCGTAGCCCGTCTGCTTGCGTTCCTTGACCTTCTGGTCGTGGATCGCTTCATCGAACGCCTGTGCGGGCGCCTCGTCATCGAAGCGACGCGAGCGCTGCCGACCATCGCCATCGCGCCAGCGCACCTCCCACTTTCCTCTCACGAGGCTGTAGCTCATCTCACGCCTCCGGGCTGCTCGCTTGAAGGGCGGACACCACGCCGGTGAGCGCGCTGCCCGTGGCACATCTGGCACATCTTGTTCGGCTCCCACGTGGATGAAGTAGCTCTCAGCTGCGTGGGTCTATGACCCTGAAGCCGAACAACCGGCACACAAAATGTTCGGCAAATTGTTCGGTTGTGCCACTGGCACAAAACCGAACAATCGCCCCACGCCCCCATCGAGACCCACTTAACGACGAAAAGCGTAACCGTTCAGTTGGTGGGGGGACATAATGGCGCGCTGTCGAATTTGGGGATGTGGAGCGCGCTGAGGCAGAAGCGATCTATGGCCAGGGCCGTGAGGTGGTGGTCGAGGTGTTGTTGCGGATGGATCGCCAGATCCAGCAGCTCTCCGAGCGGGTCACCAGGCAGGACGAGCGGATCGCGCAGCTTGAGCGCCGTTTGAGCCGCAGCTCGCGTAACAGCTCGCAGCCTCCGAGCGCCGATCCGCCGAGTGTGCCGCCGCGGCGGACGAAGGATTCCTCCGGTCGAGCGCAGGGCGCCCAGGGCGGACATGAGGGCAAGGGCCGGCCTTTGTTGCCGATATGGATGGTCGATGAGGTCGTCGAGCACTGGCCTGCCGATTGCGAGTGCGGGCATGTCTTTGCTGAGCATGAGCGCGTCGCGGTGGGCGAGCCGGTGCGCCATGCGATCCTCGCCCGTGCCGCCGAGGCGCTCCGCGAGCCCTACGCCGATCTGTTGGAGCAGGTACGTGGAGCCCCGGCGCTCAACATGGACGAGACGGGCTGGCGGCTGAAAGGCGCCCAGCGTGCACTGTGGGGCATGTTCACCGACACTCACGCCGTGCTGCATGTCGCCCCCGACCGCCACGAAGACCACGCCAAGGATCTGCTCGGCGGCACCCGGGCGGTCGTGACCTCGGATCGCTGGTGGGCCTACTCGCACCTCCCGCTCCCCCGCCGCCAAATCTGCTGGTCGCATCTGCAGCGCGACTTCATCGCGATGACTGACGGTCTCGCGGCCGAGAAAGAGCTCGGCGAGCACGGCCTCGCCCTCTGCGAGCGCGTCTTCTGGGCCTGGGAGTGCTACCAGAACACAAGCGACCGGCAAGCCCTGGAGCGACGTATCCGGGCGCTTCGCCGCCAGTACAAGCCGATCCTGCGCCGTTACGGCGCCAAGGCAGCGCGCTACCGCCTCACCCGACGGCGGGCACGCAACCTCCTGAAGGTCTGGCCAGCGCTCTGGACCTTCGCCTCACACCAGGGCGTAGAGCCGACCAACAACCACGCCGAGCGTGGCCTGAGAGGCGCGGTCATCCACCGCAAGATCAACCTCGGAAACCAATCCGAGGTAGGCGAGCAACGCACCGCCCGGCTGCTCTCCGCGCACACCACCTGCCGCCTACAGCGTCGCTCGCTCTTCCTCTACCTCACCGACGCAATCACCGCCCACGCCCGCGGCGACCCCGTTCCCCTGCTCACCTGAGAACACCGACCCACTGAACGCTTACAGAAAAGCCCTGATTTGCAGGGCTTTTCGAGTGCAGGCGAGAGCAAGCAAATCGAACCAAGATTCTGGCGTGGCTGACAAGATTGTGGCTGTTCTGGTGGTGCTGTCGGCTCAGGAGACCCGATCCGGGCTGAGCAGCCTGGCGACCAAGCTGGAAGCTCTTAGGGCCAGCGATGCTCAGCCACGGCTCATCAGAAGCCGACGTCGGCGGACTCGCCGGCCAGGCTGGGTGCTCGACGCCGTATGCCGAGTCCTGGCTGACCAGGCGGTGGGTCCGATGCGCGTAATGGGCGTTCACGCGGCAGTTGAGACTCTGGTTGGCGAGACGGTTTCGAAGGACTCGGTCAGCTGGGTGCTTTCGTCTCACTCGGCGGGTCCATCGCCGCTGTTTGTTCGCGTCGCGCGAGGGCGATACGTGCTGGCAAGCGCTCCGTAGTCGAACGGCCACCCGAGGGCCGGGTTCTACTAGACTGACCCGACATGGCTCCACTCGACCAAGAGGCCCTGACGCGCTGGATGGAAGCCGAGCGGAACGACGCGAAGGCGAAGCGAGATGACCCTTACGCTGCCGGCGAGGTGAACGCCTTCGGGCTTGTCTTGGCCCGCATGAAGCGCGGCAACCTTCCTGAACTGGACGACGTGGAGGCGGTGATCAAGGAGTTCGTGCAGATCCATGAGCCCGTGGCCCTTGGTGGCAGCCCCTTCGCCGAAGGGCAGAGGAACGCCGAGGTCGCCGTCGAGAAGAAGATCCGAGACCTGATGGGCGTCGCATGATTCGCGTCGAGGGACCTGACACCATCGCCGTCATCAAGCGGGCGCGCGATCACACGCATGGTACGGTCCCGCTGATACTGGAGGCCGCGATGACCCTGCTGCTGGGCTGTCCCCTCGCGCGGGACTCGCGCGTGCACGTTCTCAGGCAGTCCCGGCTCGGTGCGGAAAGCTACGGCCTGTATCTCGCAGACGACCGTCAGTTCCACTTCAGGCCGGAGCCCAAAGGCCACGACGCCACGTCGATCGTTGTGAGGGACCGCTACAGGAACGGCGAGCTGGTTGCCACACTCGGCGGCCGGGAGTCGATCTGGAGGTTCTTCGGCGGCCTGAGCTGCGACTAGCGCGGGTGCTTGAAGCAACTGCACGGTCCCATCTTGCACGTTTGCCATGCGGCGCCTCAGCGTGCTTGGCGACTTCGCTATGAGGTCTGCGGGAGATGGAAGAAGAACACGTGCAGCGTCGCTGTGATGCCCGCATCACCGGGCCATTTCATTAAGCAACGGAGGTCATGGTCGCCGTCGCATGTGTCCGCCCATGCGATGAATCGCTCGTCGGCGTCCAGGAACTCCCGCGTCTTCTCGATGACCGCGGTGATGTCCGTGTTCTTGACAAAGAAGAGCAGCGCCAGCTTCGTGTCGCGCCAAGTCGTATACGAAAAGAGCTGGTCGAGCGCTTCGCCGAGAGCCTTGCGGCCGCTCCACCACTTGCACTCCCCGATAAAGACCGTCCGGTCCTCCACCCGGATCAGCACGTCCGTCTTCCCGTTGAGGTTGAACGTCTCGCCGGTCGCGCCGCCTTCGTAGTGGCTGTTCAGCATCGGCAGCAGGGCATCGCGCAGCGTTTCCTCCTCGACTTCACGGTATGGGGCTGGCGTGCGCTCGATCGCCCTTCCCCACGCCCTGACGACGGTAACGATGTGGTCATAGAACGCGTCGATGAGTACCGGCTCCGACACGGTCGTAGGCGCCGCCGGAGACGGGGGTGCAGGGGCGGGGCGCCGCTGGATACCGGGTGCGGCATACGTCGTCGGAGCATCGCCGCGTCGCCGAATCGGTGTGCGCAGCGTGCTGAGCTGGCTCTGGGTTTCACGCAGGCGCTCGCGGCGACGCCGGATCGCCTGGCGAGCGAGTGGATCGAGTTCGCCGTTGAACGTCTTGACCAGGTCGTTGGCCTTGGTGAGGAACGTCTCGATGCGTTCGACTAGCCGGTCGGCCATCCCGTCGAGGTCCGGCCGAGACGCGTCAGTGGGCCACTGATACTCCGTGTAGATGAGGCTCCCCTCGACGCCCGCGACGGGCATCATCGGTCCGAACAGGTTCGGGTTCATCTGTAGGAGCTCGGGCACGCCATCGAACGGGATGTTCAGCCTGACGGCGTAGCCGTCCACAAGAGCTGGTCGAGAGGGGTCCCTGATGAGCCGGCCTGGAGCGTTGCGAACGTCAACCTTGCGCTCGCCCAGGTCTTCGAATTCGCGGCGGTCGTTGTGCAGCCGAAGCGGCTCCACACATAGCTTGCTCACGAGGTGGGCAACCCACTCCCCCTCATCGACGTTGGTCGCGTAGTTCTGCTCGGCGCTGTCGATTTCATGGACCAGCTTCTTGCGGAGGCCGTCAAGCGTCGGTTCGAGGTGCCCGTCGCTGAAAAGTTCTCGTTCTGAGAATGACATCCCGGCAGAAGGGTAGCCGGACCCATCTGCTACCGCCACGCCGCGACTAACCCCAACATTGGGGCACGGCGCGGTGAGCTACAGCGTCCCTACGCAGGTGGCATGAATCCGCATGGATGTTTGGACGCTACCGTTGCGACCATCACCTGTGTGGACTGACGCATCATCATCACGCCGAGCGCGAGGATGAGCAAGAGCGCTGCCGCTCCTATGAGGGCGATCTCAAGAGGCATGTCGGACCCAGGATAGACAATCTACGCGATCGACGGGCCGGTGTCGGTCGCCCGTGCGATCTGACCGATGATGGCACGCACGTCCTCTGCCTGAGCGCCCTCAATGTACTTCTCGTTGGGACCCGGCTGGAACGGGTCGATCGCCGCCAACGCCACGTTGTCCGGCTGCTCCTCCTTGGCCTTCACAAGCAGAGCGTTGCTGATCTTGCCGACCTGCCAAGACACGGCGCCCTTAGCGTGGCCTAGATCGTCAACTAGCCCCTGCGCTTGGATGTGGGTACTCGTACTCATGTCGTCGCTTCCTTCGTGGTTGGATAAAGGGGCATTACGCCCAGCATTATGAAAGCGCATCGTCCAGACGGAACGTTTTGGATCGCCCATCGCGAGTAGACTTGGTCCATCATGGACGACGACCTCGTCGACTTCGAGAGCGACATGCGGCAGGGGATCGGCGACACGATTGGCCGGTTCGCACTTGGCGACCCCACGATCACAGAGACGCAGCTCATCGAAGCTGTGGACGTGGAGCTGGTGATGCAGGCGAAGACCACTGCGGAACTGTTGAGCGAGCAGAACTGGTGGATCGCCGAGTTGTTCTGCACGCCATAAAGACGAAATCCAGTCGAAAGGTGGACCTAACTGGAGTTCTATCGAACCACGATCTACAGGGGTCGTTGGGTCGCCTGGCCAAGAAGCTGAGGGCCGTGCGGGTCAGCAACAAGCCTCGGCGGCAGCCTGCCACCTGCCGGCAGCGGCCTCGCCGGCCGGGCTGGGTGCTCCCGGCCATCGTCGAGGTGCTGACCGACCGAAAGGAGCCGATGCGCGCCAAGGACATCCACGCAGCCGTTGAGGCGATGCTGGGCGAGTCGGTGGCTCGGTCGTCGGTCAAGGATGCGCTGGCATCGAACGTCTCGGGCGAGTCGCCGCGGTTCGTGCGGATCGCCCGGGGGCGGTACGTGCTGGCATAGCCTACAGCGTGGCCACGAGTCTTCTTGGACGCACGACTACTTCGAGCAAGTTGCACAGAGATTTTGCTAGGCTGCTACTACCGATCATCTAGAAAGGAGACCGCTGTGCGCCCTGTTACTTCTCTCCCTGCTGGCTTTCCCCACCAGATTGCGCCCTTGAGCCAAAATGGGTTGAATTCACTTGTCCCACTTGCACAGCAGAACCCCGAGGCGGCCCAGGTAGCTGCTGAGGAACTTCAAAATGACCCTGCCGGTCTCCTGAGTCATGTCTTCAACCTGACTGCCAATCAGCGGCAAGCGATCCAGAACACCCCGAAGGCCGAACTGGTTAAATTGGCACAGCCCGCGATCGATGCACTGCATAGTGGTGGGTTTAACAACATTAAATATAACCCTGGATCACCGGGGGATCTGTGGTGTAAGTGTAAATTTGAAGGTGGGTTCGGCGACCCCCCAAAGTCGTCGTAGTTATAGGACCGCCAACAACGGTAGCACTCAAGAGTGTTCTATGTATGCGTGAGTCGTTTTCCTACTCTCAATGCAAGAATCACCAAAAGTGGCAAAATCAAGGGTAGCAACAGGAAATAACCCACCCTCCAGGCCAACAAGGACATAGCTGTGAGCCACAGCAAGCTACCCCCGGCGACGATCAGGAGTACGCAAACAAGCTGGACCACGACTGTCCGTGTGCTGCTCATGTGGTCTAATCCCATACCACGAGGAGACCCGCACACAGAGCGAGTCGCACGCTCCAGCGTACATACCAGCGTAGCCAGGAGGGCGCCGGCTCTTTTAGTTGTAGCCACTTTCTATTAACAATGAGGGCGACTGCCACGAGACAGGCCCATGCGATCATCATAAATGGGATAACGGCTAGAGCGTCATCGCTCGCATTGGGATCGTTGTTGAGGCCGAATACCAGGCTGATCAACCATGCGCCTAACGGAAACGCTCCTAGCACGGTTACTGCACGTAGCGCAAGTAATGCAATCGCTTTCATACTTTTAGTCTACATTGACTCCGTAGCTCTTTGCAATAGGGTGTGCAGATTCTTCTCCACCTATCCAACGTGGCTTAGGTAGAGTGCGGCAGATATCGCATCTGGCGAGTAATTCTCGTGCTCTTTGCGCCTGTGCTCGGCGTACTCCCGCGGAGTCAGGGGGAACTGACAGATAGGGTCATACTTATGGCAGTACGAGAGAACTAGGCCAGTGGTAAAGTGTGGCCTCTCGCCGAGTAGCCCATTATGATGCTGGTACCCACCTCGGTCCACCCGGCTATCTCCGGCATCGAAGTACGGATCACCAAAGAGCACTACGCCTAGTATATGTGCGAGTAGTGGTGCATTGTGGTGATTAGCGGCAAGCCCCTGAACGACGTCGCCCGTTACCTGAGCGCCCTGGCTGTAGCCCACCAGCAAGATTTTGGTCTTCCCGCAGCTCGCAGTAACGGTAGCGATTTCGTGGGCCAGCCACTTCTTGCCTGCGACTACCGAGTCGTGATACGCCCCAACATGGGCAAAATGGAGTACTGCGCCCGCGCCGTTGAGGTACTCACGCCAGTTGCTTGCGAGACCGACCGCCGGATATGGATTGCTGATGACAGAAAATGACGCTGACGGGTGTCGATGCCTAAACTCTGACGCAAAGTACGCACCGGGTGGGCTAACTTCGGGAATGATATGCTCGTGCACAACTTTGTTCTCTCCGCTGCCGCGCGAGTCGATCACCATGTAGTCAGGACAGCCGGACGGCGATGAGGGCGGTGTCGTCGGGGGAGGTGTACTGCTGCTGCCACCACCGCCAAACGGCAGTGGGTTTTCGGGATTCGACACATAAACGGCTGCCTCTTCGACGCCTACAGCCATGCAATATATTTGGGAAACACACGACACGGCCCGCAATGCGGCCCCGAAGGTTTCGTATGACCACGCGCCGTTCCAGAGCGCTACGTAGTTTGCGCCCGGCGAACCGTAGCCGAGGCCGATACAGAATGTCGCCGAGGCGCACGAGACTCCGTGTAGTTCGCTGAAGGTCTCGGGTAGCACTGGGGCGCTCTGTAGGTGCCATACAGAGCCGTCCCAGCTCTCGGAAACAGTGTTGCCTTCCGGGGATGGGTTGCCAAAAATGTTGTAGCCGCCAACGGCCATGCAGGAGCCTGGCGCCCAGCATGAGACGCTGTTGAGGTAGGTCTGGAAGGCGTGCGGGATCGTTGGGGTTGAATCGACCGTCCATGTGCTCCCGTTCCAGCTCTCAGCCAATGCCGGATGGGTGTCGTCGGGTTCGTCTTCGTATTCCCCAACGGCAACGCACGATGTGGGGTTCGCGCACGAGATGGCGTACAACTCCGAGGTCGCGTCGTATGGCGCACCGCGCGGGTTAGGATCGACTGCGTTGCCTTCAGTCCAGGTAGACCCGTTCCATTCCTCAACGAGTGCTTTCCCGTAACCGCCAGTGTCGTCAACGTAGTAGCCGACGGCGAGGCAGTGATTGGGCGACGTACACGAAATCCCTAGCAACGTGAACGACTGGCTGCCGGACGGTGCAGCGATCGTGTATTTCGTCCACACGGTGCCATTCCAGGTCTCTGCGAAGACTTCCTGACTGCTGCTACCCACAGCCGCGCACCACCCGGCTACGGGGCATGAGACACCCAAGAGATCGGAGCCCGGCGAT
Organism: uncultured Solirubrobacterales bacterium; assembly: GCA_963812955.1. GTDB lineage: Bacteria > Actinomycetota > Thermoleophilia > Solirubrobacterales > Solirubrobacteraceae > Palsa-744. The sequence continues at coordinate 460,814 of CAWEXC010000003.1, read as the reverse complement.
GCGATCACAGCGCCCGAGAGCGACCATCGTGAGCCGTTCCACATCTCCGCGAGCGGCGTCGCGCCAGGCGTGCTTTCTTCGGAGTATCCGACGGCCATGCACGCGGTGGCTTCGGCGCAGGACACCGCCTGAAGAACAACGTGCTGAGCGCCCACAGGCGTCGCCGGAGGCTCCATGGTCCAGTCGCCAGCGATGGCACTGGCGGCGATCGTCGGCGGTGTTGCGAAGACGGAAGCAATGCCGTAGCAGACGCATACGATCAGCGCAGTCAGCGTGGCTGCCGTTGCCCACCGTATTTTCAGTGTCGCCATCGATCCCCCTGATCAGTAGGTGTCCTGTATCGTGTTGTCTGCGGCCGGTCCTCCCTCACGCTACCTATAAGTCTGTGGCTCGTCAAGCTGCCCGCCTTCGATACGTCGCCATGCTCCCAACACATGGACGTGGTCTTGATGCTACAGATCGGGCTCGGGCTGTGGCGGCCAGGGGCGTCCGTCCGGCTTGCTCGCGCCTCAAATCAGCCGGTACCCCACCCCGCGGACGTTGATGACCCATCGCCCGCCGACGGCGTTGAGCTTGCTACGCAAGCGGCTGGCGTGGCTGTCGAGGGTCCGGGTACGGTTCGGCTCCGGGTAGCCCCAGATTGTTCGCAGGATCTCTGACTTGCGGAAGACGCGAGTGGGCTCGCTGGCGAGGTGGACGAGCAGGTCGTACTCCATCTGAGGCAGAGCGAGGCAGGTGCCGTGGAGTGTGGCGCTGTGGGCGCGCCCGTCGATCGTCAGCGGGCCGACTTGGAGCACTCGGTTGTTCGTGGGGCCTGCTGCCCGCCGTAGGACGGCACGCAACCGGGCGCGTAGCTCCAGGTAGGTCGGTGGGGACTCCAGGAAGTCATCGGCGCCGGCGTCAAAGGCCCGCAGCATGTCGGTCTGTTCGCACTCTTCGCTGACCATGATGATCGGCACGTCGGGATGCCAGGGAGTGTCCGGGCCGCTACTGCGGATTGCGCGCAGCAGCGCGAGGGCGCCGGTGGTCGTGTCGAGTTCACCGAGGATGACGAGCGCCGGGGACTCGTGGCGAGCAAGTACGGTGGCATGGTTGGCGCTCTTGGCGAGCTTGGCCGGGTACTCGTCGGCAAGGAGCTGGTCCACGATCGCGGGGCCAAGGCAGTCGTCGGCCTGGATGACGAGGATCGGTTGATGGTCAGACATGGGCTCTACCCGTGGGCTCGACTTCGATGGCGTAGACCAGCAGCGCGGCTGTCGTGTCGAGTGCCACGGCGAGCCGGTAGAGCGTCGTCCAGGCGGGGTCGCGCAGGCCGTCCTCGATCCTTTCCAGCTGCTCGGTGCTCATGTCGATCGCGGTGGCCAGCTGTTCGATCGTCAGGCCCTTGACGGAGCGCAACTGTTGGATGGCGTGGCCGACCTGAGCGCAGTCGGGGGGCGAGCTTTGGTTCTCGCTGCGGTGGGGTCTGGCTTTGACGGCGGGTGGTGCGCCTCGGAGGCCGAAGCAGCCCGCGAGGATCTGCCGGACACGCTCGACGCCTATGCCGACTCGTTCGCCGGTCTCTTTGAGCAAGCAGCCCTCCACTACGCGCAGCCGGAAGACCTCGAGGTTGCGCTCGTTCACCGGCCGCTCGATCCCTTTGGGGGCCGGTTTCAGCCTCATGCCGTGCCGACGCAGCGCACGCAGGATGTCGTAGAGCGCCTCGGGGGTGATCTCGGAATGCCAGATCAGCTCCCGATAGGTTTGTTCGAGTAGGCGGTAGGTGGTGTTGATGCCGCCGCGGTGCAGGCAGGCCAGCGTGGTGGGCTCAAGGCCCAGCTCAGAGAGGTCGTTCATGGTGGCCTCTCAGACGGTGATGATGTGGAGGCCGAGCAGGTGGCGGGCGCAGCGCGAGGCGCCGACGTAGTCGTCCAGGCGCCAGATCACGCCAGCGGCCTCCAGCTCGGCGACGGCCTCGGCGATGGCCTCGGGCTCGATGTCTGAGAAGGCGCGCTGCAACTGCTTGGGTGTCCAGCGCTCGGTGTGCTCGTCGTCGAGTAGCTGGAGGATGATGATGCGCTGCTCGAAGCTACTGTCACTCTGTGGCGTATGATGGGCCGGCATGGGAGTCTACACCTCCTGTGTACGGCCCCCGGTCGGTGCAAACGGCCGGGGGCCACTGGTTTACCCTTTTCACCGTAATGGTTTACCAGCCCGCCAGGACGCCAAAAACCCCGCCAGGTTTCCCCGGATTTTCCGGTAAATAAGCGGCTTGTGGGCGAAGGATTCCTGTCCCACAGTGCAACGCTTGAAGTTGCGCACCAGTGGATATCTGTGGACGAGAGCGAGCCGCCCGAGTAACAGTGGCTAGCTCGGCGATTTTCGATAGTGCCACCCACACCGGCTCGCCGTACACGATCACGATGATTAGCCGGCTCCACAGCTTGCCATATCACCGCCCGACCCGGTTTGCTTTGGGGGCAGCCCAGGCCCCGGCCCCTCCGGGGGGTCTGGGCTGCTCTGTCCCTCGGATTGGAGGCCCCTGGTATGGCAATCGTGTTAGATCGGGCGCAACGCGATGCGGTGTACGGCTTTGTGGTCAGCGATCTGGCCGAGGTCGGTGGCCTTGCGGCGGCGCTGGAGGCCAGCGAAATCACACGCGCGCAGTGGCTGCGGCGCAACTTCGTCCAGGCCGCTCGGGTGTTGGATCAGATCGGGTGGGAGAAGGTAGGCTCCCGCGAGCGCTACGAGGTGCAGCTGGGCGACGCTGATGTGTGCGCGCTGTTTGGCCGGCTGCATGAACGGGCAAGCCAGCTCATCGATGACGCGATCAGTGAGTTCGCCCGCGCGATGCTGGCGGATGCCTACTGTATGGCCGAGGTCGCAAGGCGGATGCTAGGAGGCGAGGACGAGGCACCGCTGCTGCTCCCGCGGCTGTGGCTGATCGAGGGCGGGCAGTCGGAGCAGTAGCCGCGTGGCGCGGAGTGCGCCGGCCAGACGGCACCTACCCGGCGAGTTCGCAGTAGCGGATGGCGGCGCGGCTGGCGAACACGAAGCCGTCCGCCGTCTTGTGGATGAGCCCGGCGCCGTACAGGCGATCGAGCGCGTCGATCGTGTTCGTTTCGTGGCCGTGCTCGCGGACTACCTCGGCGATCGCCCACGGACGCTGTACGTCGTTATTGAGCAGGAGGTCGAGGATGAACCAGTCGGCGCGGGCTTCTTCGGTGGCTTGGTCAGGGATGGGCTGCTCATCGGGCATGGGAGCTTGATCCTCCTCGTGGGCCTCGACGCGGGCACCAGTGCCGAGGCGTCTGGGTTCAGGGACGGCCCGCGACCCTATGGCTGTTTGGCGTGAGTCGTCAAGCTGTGCGACGACCAGCTGGGTGTCGCCGCGGCTCGCCCTCGGGCGGCTGCAGCAGGACAAGCGGGTCGACATCGATCTGGCTGGCGATGCGCTCCAGGCTCTTGAGGGTCAGGTTGCGCTCGCCGCGCTCGATGCCGCCCATGTAGGTGCGGTGGACGCCGAGCTCGTCGGCGAAGTCCTCTTGGCTGAGGCTCTTGGTCTTTCGGTAGGCCCGGAGGTTGCGGCCGACGGTGCGTTGGAGGTCTCCTTCCATGCCGGGACACAGTCCCGGTTTGCTACTTGACAGTCTACATACTTATACGTAGCATCCCCCGTTGGCCGTAGACAAGAAGATGCAGGGGCGGAGCTGGCGCTCGACCCTGCTCGACCGAAGGAGGCGTAGATGGCGAGAAGCAGGCGACGAGGACCGGCGTCGGCGATCATGGCGACGATCACCGTGATGGCCGCTACTGGCTGCGGTGCTGCATCGAAAGCAGCAACCCGAGCCAGCACGCTACCGGCGGCGCGGACAACTGCTGCCTTCACGGCGCGGGCTCCCCGCCGTCGGCGTAGCACTGAGCTACGTATTCACTTTGCGTTCACGAACGAAGAAGGATGGCGCTACAACGGGACGGTCCCATTCCCGCAGCGTCGAGTCATCTTTAGTAAGAACGTCTCGTCATCTCCGCCGGGATTCGCACGAATCAAGATGGAGATGACGGGTAAAACTACGGAAGCAATCAACTTCTCCGATGCCAACCCTGGCCGACCGAACGGTCCCTTGATGTCGGTGGAACCTGGAGAACTTGTTTACCCCCTGTCCGTAAGCCTCCAACCACAGGAAGGCGAAGAAACTCGCGAACTCTGCAGCTTGGCGGGCAACTCTCTGGCTGTAACCGCTGAACGTCCATACCTGTTTGAACGTGAGCTGGATTGCGCGCTGAGCCATGTTGTACAGAACGGCTGGGCTACCACTCCTAATCTCCCGGAGAAAGAAGTCGAAACAGCAGTAGCTTCTCTGCGCCATGAGGTCCCTTGGTATACCCTCAACTTTCGGTATGCAGACAAGGTGGCGAACGATCAATGTAATATTTTCATCTCGGCATCGGGGGCGATCAAGCGCGGACCGGAATACAAACGCGCACAGTGTACGCCTGTAGCGGTGAGCCTCAGCAGATGAAAGTTGCTAGATATGTTTGTATCGTCAATCTGTGCGTAGCTGGCGGTATCGCCACGGTTCACGACCAACAACGGGGTAGACGAGCTTTTCACCAGGGTCAAGGGTCTGGTGTGTCCGTGGGTCGCGTTCGGGATCGTAATAGACTAGATCGGCAACCGAGGCCGGCTGATCGTAATGTAGATAAAGAGAGGGGTTGAGCGCGCGGCGTATTTCATAGGCTGCCGCGGCGAAGATTGACGCTTCACCGTGTAATTCCGAGCCTGGAGCGGCTCGTTTTATGCCGTCGCTGCGGAGCCACTGGCGCCAGTGATCTATGAGTCGGGTGTGGTGCTCAGGGGGATCGGTACGCCAAGTCTCTTGGCCACGGTGCCACTCGGTCATCGTCCTGCGTAGAGCTGCTCGCTCCTCGGTCGGTACGGGGAGAAGGTGTTGGACTGTGAGCACGCCCGCGTACAGTTTTTGACGAAGCAGGTTGGTGTTGGGGTGCAGGAAGAGTGTGGGGTTGTCTAGCGCCTCGCTGCAATATCCTTCAAGAAACGCGGCGCATTGCAACGCGGAGGTGTCGACGCCCGCGTTGGGGCGACGCAGCCGGCGCCAGCCATCGTTCATGTGAGACCAAGTAAGCCCAGCGGAGGCATCCATTCGGTCGAAGAACTCTTGATCGGCGAGAGATATCTCCCCTAGCGCCGAGCGGTAGAGGTAAATACCCTGTGGATCTGGTAGTGGCTCGTAGGCCCTTGAGGGCGGCCGCTCATAATCCGTCATCTCTTTCCTTGTTTACTTACTAATTATCTCATAGAAGCGCGTTTTTGACAAGCGCTGGGCTGGAATTAAGGCAGAACGCGTCATACAAGCCAAGGAGGCTCTGACCGTCAGCGAGCGCCTCGTCGGCCGTGTGTCCGTAGTAGCTCTCGACGGACCGGAAGGCTTCAAGGTGGATTTGACTTTCCAGGGGCTGATTGATGCCGACACAGCGCGCGTCGTGCAGCACCGTGCCTATCGCTCCGCTCTGTGCGGTGATGCGTTCGATGTCCGTGATGACGTGGGCGCCTGAGTCATGCTCGGCGAAATACCACGGCTTCCAGATCGTTGTGTAGAGGTCGCGTATGTGCATCCCTCCCTTGCCGACAGCGGGCATAAACTCGAATAGGAGCGAACCCTCATCGGGCTCTAGCTGTTGAAGCAGAGGGCAGTAACTATTGAGGAGGCGTACTGTGCGCAGCAGCCAGTCGATGCGCTCGCGGTCCAAGCAGCGCTCCAGCCACTTTTCCATCATGCTCGGATAGACCACGCAGCTGTAGTAGCTGCCATAAAGAAAGATTGTCAGTGCATCAAAAAGGCTCTCGGCGCAAGCTTCTATCGCCCCGCGGCTGCCAAACGGAATACCGTTATCTTGGCTTACAAAGAGCGAAGCCAGACCTGCGCAATGCAGGGTAAAGGCGTCTCGCCACAAGCACGAGACGTTGTACCCAATGAACTTCTTACTTCCCGGCGTGTGGATGGGCGGTGCCTTGCTGGGCACGACCGTAAGATCGTGCGCCAGTTGTCGGAGCAACGGCGGGCGGCGGCGTGTAAATGTCTTTTCGGTGATCCCGTGCTCTTGATCGAGCCGTTTCTTACGTGTCTCGACGGCCGTGCTTGCGTATGAGGTGTCAGTACAAAGGACTGCTTCGGCGATTTGTTGGTCCGTCGTGTCCTTGATGAGACCGACGCACTCGATGATTGCCTCTCGTGCTGCTATGGCCCGCTGAATGTCGGTGGCGCCTGTAGGGACACGTCGGTTGACTGCATTGCAATGTAGGAGTGTCTGGCAGTCGAGCATCCGCGTGGGCTCAAGGGAGACTCGCCTGCTGCCCGTTTTCTCGAGATCGCGATAGAGCGGGTCCTTACCGTGCGTGGACGGCATCAACGCCACCCTGGTCCGAAGGCGGTCTGAAAACCGGCCCGAAAGCTGTCCCTAGTAATCACGAGTTCCCTTCGCAAGTATTTGGGTCGTTAGCTGATCCCGATGGAGACGGAGGCCCTGTAGCCGTGGCAGACATCGCGCGAAATCATCCCATAATCCCGCCGCTCGATATCGAGGCCGCCTGCGTTGGCTGCGCGATCTACGAGAGCCGGGGTCAGCGGGTCTGCCCGGCGCTTGACCGGCAGATCCGCGAAGAAGCCGAAGCGGCGCAGCAGGCGGCGCTCCTGCGAGGCATGGTCGTAGCCGAGGCCCCGAACGGCCCGCCCGGCCTGATCGAGATGGTCTGCCGGGAGGCGGGTCCTTCGCGCACGCCGCTGGCTCTGCCGCCTGGCCCGTCCGCATCTCTCATGTTTACCGACGAAAGAAAGGAGGTTGCCCATGTCGAGGTATCCCGTGCCGTTTGACGACCTGCCCGATCTCCCGTCTCAGCCAATCTCGAAGGCAGCTCGTAAGGCCAAGGAGAGCAACGAACTGGAGGTCTACCGCTACGGGCTTGGTGCCGGAGCACGCGCCCAAATGGACCAGTTCGACAGCGAGGCCGCCCACGATGCCGCCGATGCCGCCATGAAAGCCGGCCTACGTCTCCTCAAAAATGGACTCAGGGAGGCAGGAGGTTCGCCGACGGCCGCAGTGATTGTAGGCGAATGGACGGCGGATTTGCAGAACGCAAATCAAAAAAGGTATAGGCGCAGGTTCGGTGTGTGATGCTGTTCGCTTTTATCTTCATCGGCGTTGCAGTTGCGGTCACGCTGGCCTTGTGGCTAGCGTCTAAAAGCACCCCATCGAAGATCGACCCCGAGATGTACACAGTCCTCGTTGCCCTGTACCGAATCCGTCGGCGTTTTGACGTTTTCTTGTTCAAGGTCGAGGTTCAACACCGCGCCAAATACGCAGAACGACACCTCAGCGAAGAGCTACGCGACCTGCGCCAGCACGAACACGGGGACCAAGAATGAAGAAACAGGAAAATGAGACGCCGCTGATGAAGACCACAGCAAAAGTGGTAGCAATACTCATCATACTGGTGATCTTCCTGCCCGCGTTGATTCGATGGCTCGACCATTTGTTACTCCCTTTTGTGATAATCGCGCTGATCGTGGGTGTCGCCCGCGTGGTGTGGTTCTACACACTGGTATGAAGCAGAAAGTGTTGACAAAAATAAAATGTATGAGATACTAAAGTGTGATGACTTATCGCAGGTACCTCGGTAAAGCAGTGTGATAGGTCATCACAATTAATGAATGAAAGGAGGTGAGCGTGGGCCGACGGAAGCCACATAAAATTAAGATTCGTGAGGAACGATTGGAGAATCTGAGAACTGACCTCTTCGAGGTGGCCATCTGGCTTCTAGCGAAGGGCGTGGTCGAAGACCGGACCCAGCGCTCACAACCTAAACCCGCCAAGCATGAGGAGGTGGTGGGTCAGGGTGCAGAAAAGAAAGGCGAGGACGAGCGCCCCGAGGAGGCCGCGTGATGGCTGCCGGAATCGTCTTGGCCGTATTCTTGCTGAGCGGGGCGCTCGCTGGATTTCTTTCCTTTGCTCGGCGGCGAGATTATGAAATGGACGCGGTTGAATTGCGGTTCCCGCCGGACGTGAACGAGGGGGCCGTGTGGGGGATGCTGGGAGGTATTTCCGGTTTACCAACAAAGAGCCGCGTGGTCTTGGAGGTCGTCGGCGACGGTGATGGGATACGCCACTATCTACGGGCTGAGAAAGGCACTATCGGTATGTTGCGCTCGCACATGCGAGGGCTTCTGCCCGGCGTTCGTTTGGAGTCGGTCGAGGCTACCGAGGCGGTGTCTTGGAGGAAGGCGGCGCGGGTGCGCTGGAGCGGTTTTCATCCGTTGCTGCGCAGTGATCGAAGCACTGAGACGGCGGCGGCGCTGCTGGGTGCTCTTTCCGGCTTGAAGTCCGGGGAGCGGGTGATGGTGCGCTGGACGCTTCGCCCTGCCCGTGGGCCGTACATGACCGAGCGCCAGAGCCGGACCCGTGCTCGCAGCCAGGATTTGCCGTCGCGGCTGTTCCCAGAGCAGCGCATCCCGGCGGCGCACCTCCCGGCTTTGAGACAGAAGTACAGCGGCCCCGTGTTGCTTGCTCGCGCCGTGGTGGCCGTGGCGGCCGGGACCGATGGCCGTAGCGTGAACCTGCTGACCCGTGTGATGGCGGTGCTGCGGGGGCAGACCGGGCTTCGTGGCCATCCGTTGGTCCGCTACTGCCGCTCGGCCAACGTCGAGCGGTTCGTGGAGCGCGTCCCGTTTGGCAGAGGTAGCCGGTTCTCCCCCGGCGAGCTGATGGGTTTGCTCGGCTGGCCGTTGGATACACCACGGGTGCCGGGTTTGACGCTCGGGGTGGCGCCGCAGTTGATGCCCTCGCCGCAGCTTCCCCGCACGGGAGGCCGTTTGCTGGCGTATTCGACCTGGCCGGGGATGGAAAAAAGGAAACTTGTGCAGCCGCTCGTGGGTGCACTTTCGCATTCGGTCATCGCGGGGCCTTCGGGAGTGGGCAAGAGTGCGCTGTTGGCGTCGATGATCGCGCAGGATCTCGCGGGCGGGCGCGGCTGCCTGGTGCTCGACGGGAAGGGCGACCTCGCCGGTGAGGTTCTGCGGATGGTGCCCGAGTCAAGGCGCAAGGATGTGATCGTCCTCGATCCGAGTCGGCCGGGTCCGGTGCCGGGCCTGCGCGTGTTCGGCGGCGGTGATCCCGAGTTCTCTGGCGATCTGATCCTGGGCGTGCTGCGGTCGATCTTCATCGACTCGTGGGGTGTGCGCTCGGACAAGTGGCTGAGGGCCGGGCTGGTAACGCTGGCGCAGGACCCTACTGCGACATTCGCAGATATTGAATTTTTGTTTTCGTCCGATTCCTTTCGCCGCAAGCTAACGGGGCGGCTGAATGATCCACTTCTGCGCGCGACGTGGCAGCAGTTCGAGGCGCTCAGCCCAGAGGGCCGGGCACAGCAACTTGGTAGCCCCCTCCAAAAGACCAACGAAATCGTAGGGCGAAAAGCCGTCCGCTCGGTGCTGTCGCAGAGTAAGCCGAAGTGGGATATGCGCGAGGCGCTCGATCAGGGGCGGGTTGTGATCGTGTCGCTGTCGCCCGGCGTGATCGGGGCGCCCGCCTCGAGATTGCTCGCGGCGCTCGTGCTCCACGACCTCGTCCTCGCTGTTCAAGCCCGTGCGCAGCTCCCGGCCGCAAAGAGGCACCCGTTCTTAACCTACGTCGACGAGCCCAAGGTGTTTGCCGATGTCGGTGTGCCGATCGACTCGCTGTTCGAGCTTGCCCGCGGCCTTGGCGTAGGGATGACGCTCTCAGCGCAAAGCATGACCCAACTGCCCGAGGGCCTCTCTCGCGCAGCCCTCACGAATTCCGCTAGTTTGATCGCGTTCCGGCAGAACGCCGACGACGCGAAACTGCTCGCGCGTGAGCTTCCCGGTGTGGCGGCCGAGGAACTTCAGGCGCTCGGCAGGTTCGAGGTTGCGGCCCGTATCGGGCTGGGTCCCGGTGATGTCAGCTTGCCGGTTACGGGCCGGACCTTGCCGCCGCCGGAGCCGCTGAGCGACCCGGAGGAGGTGCGCAAGGAGTCCGCTGCCCGCTATGGCATGGAGCCCGCCGAGGTCGATGCGGCCCTACTCGCGCGGCACGGGTTGAGCGAGCACAACGTTGCCGGTGCCGTCGAGGAGACGCCGTTGAAGCGCCGCAAGCGGAGGGCGTCGTGATCGGTGTCGCGGCAATCGAGAGGGAGCCGGTCGGTGCGCCGGTCGCATCGAGTCAGATCGGCCGTAGACCCTTGTGGAATCGGGCTTTTCGGCGGATAACGCCAGGGGCTCTTTCCCTTCTTCGCCGTTGCTGTTGCTGTGGGTGCGTGTGTGTGGGGGGTCGGGTATGAGGCGGGTCAGTGTGGCTCGTCTTCTGGCGATGGCTGATGGGATGCCCTCCCGTGATCGGGAGATCGTCCAGGCCGTTGCGCGGCTGACCCTGGTCAGCGGCGCTCAAATAATCATGCTTTTTTTCTCGGCTATCCCTGATGCATCGACTCGTGCTCGTCGTTCCCGTCGAGTGCTTGGGCGGCTGGTTGAGCGGGGGGTTCTTGCGCGGCTGGAGCGGCCTCGGCTGGGCGGTGCTGGTGGGGGGTCGGCGTCGTGGGTCTACGCGCTCGGGCCGGTCGGGAGGCGGATCGTCGCCTGCTGGTCGGGCGAGGGGTTGCCGCGCTCGCGCAGGGGGGAGGAGCCGAGTGTCGCGTGGGCGGCGCATCGGCTGGCGGTCAGCGACCTGTACGTCCGGCTGCGGGGGGCTGAGCGCGACGGGAGGGTTGAGCTTCTCGAGTTCGATGCCGAGCCGGTGTGCTGGCGTCGCTACACGCGCCTCGGCGGGGCGCCAGGGGTACTCAAGCCTGATGCGTTCGTGCGCCTCGGGGTTGACAACGAGTGGGAGGACGCCTTCCTGGTCGAGGTCGATCTCGGATCGGAGCGGCGCGGCCAGCTGGTGCGCCAACACCGCGCCTACGGCGAGTATTTCCGCTCGGGGGTCGAGCAGTCGAACACGGGCGTCTTCCCGGCCGTGGTCTGGATCGTGCCGGATACGAAACGAGCGGCGCTGTTCGAGGATGTCGCCCGCGGGCTACCTGAGCAGCTTCGAGCGCTGTTCACGCTCGCCACCACGGAGAACGCGCTCGACGTGTTCAGCGGCGAGGGCAGCGAGCCGCAGACTGAAGGGGCGAAGTCGTGAGCGTGGCGAAGATGCGCCCGGCGATGTACGGGGACGGCACCAGCTGGGTGCTGCTGCACGCCGACTGCTTGGCGCTGATGCCCGACCTCCCGGCCGACAGCATCGATACGGTGATCACCGATCCGCCGTATGGCATCGGGTTCGGAGGCGAAGCGTGGGACGGCGGCCGGTTGACCGACGCAGCCACCTTCCAAGCATGGACGAGCGCGTGGGCGACGGAGGCGCTGCGGGTGTTGAAACCGGGTGGGTGGCTGGCGGCGTTCGGGACGCCGCGGACCTTCCATCGTCTCGTTGCGGGGATCGAGGACGCCGGGTTTGATGTGCGCGACCAGCTGCTGTGGCTCTACGGCCAGGGCGTGCCGAAATCCCGTCTGCGGGCTGGTGGGCTGGGCAGCACCTTGAAGCCAGCCTACGAGCCGATCGTGCTCGCGCGCAAACCGTTTCCGGGCACGCTCGATGCGAACCTCGCCGCACATGGCACGGGGGCGCTCCAGATCGACGCCGCCCGAGTTCCCCGCGCCGATGGCGGGCGTGGGTTCTGGCCTGCGAACGTTGTGCTCTCTCATGGCGAGCGTTGCCAGCCTGAACGCTGCGGGAAGGATTGTCCGGCCGCGCTGATCGACCGGCACGATCCGCCGGGGCGCGCGCTTAGCCGGTTGTTCTACACGCCGAAGGCGAACCGCAAGGAGCGTGAGGCCGGCTGCGAGAAGTTGCCGCTCAGAGAGGTTCCGATCTACCCGAGTGGCGGCGGCTCGACCCGGCTGGTGCGCAACCTGCATCCGACGGTCAAGCCGCTGGAGCTGATGCGCTGGCTTACGCGCCTGCTGTGTCCGCCGGGGGGGACGGTGCTCGATCCGTTCACGGGGAGTGGCTCCACCGGCGCCGGGTGTGTTTTGGAGGGTCGCCGGTTTGTTGGTGTCGAGCTTGACGAGCGCTACGTGCGAGTCGCGCGAGCGCGGATCACCCACTGGGCCGCTATTGCGGCGCAGGAGGAGCTACTGCCATGACGGACCCGGCAGTTCTCCGGATCGAACAACAACGAAAGGAGGTCCGAGAAAGGTTTAACACTATGTTCATCAAGCGAAAACGCGAGGAGGACGATCAGGTCAGGTCAAGGCGCAAGCGGGCCGTTATCTATCTGCGCGAGTTGGATAGCAGTGAGGTCAACCAGATCAAGGTGCCGTCGATCGAGACTCAACGTCGGATCTGCCACCGTTGGGCAAAGGATCTGCACGTTGAGGTCGTTGGCGAGTTCGTTGACATGGCGGGCGCATCATTGCCTCTTCCTGGCTTGGAGCAGTTGTGGGACCGGCTCTATGAGCGACCACGGCCGGACTTTCTGATCGTGTACTCGATGGATCGGCTGGTGCCAGAGCGTGATGGAGCTTTCCATATTGGGAGGGCCCTCGGCTCGGCCGGCACGATCCTGTTTTCTTGGGCTTACGCGTATGAGTCTGAGCTCAAGCAGAAGATCGCTGACTGAGCGATCCAACGGGTTTGTGTCCGCGCGGACGGTCTGGTTCGCGCGGACACTGCCCGAGGGGCTGGATGGTCGGGCGGCGTGCATGACGACTAACAACGTCTTTCGTGCGTGCCGCGAACCCCATCCACTCCAACAAAAAGGAGGTGCCAGGTCAATGACCAAGGCACAAGAGATCTACGAGAAGATCGAGGCGATGATCGCCTCCGGTGAGGTCAAGAAGGCGGATGCCTTCAAGACCCTTGCCGAGCAGTACGGCCAGCCGGTCGATTCTATGCGTGGCGCCTACTACCAGCACAAGCGTGTGCTGGACAACGGCGGCAACGCTCCCGCCAGTGGCGGGGGGACTCGTCGCACCAAGCGACGCGAGACGACCAGCGAGACAGCGGTCGAGTCGGCCATTGCCACCCTTCGGCGCGCGATCGACAGTATCGATGCTGAGATCGAGGTCGCCAAGGAACGAGCCAAGGAGGCCCAGGCCGAGTACGAGGCGATGCGTGCCAGCGCCGGCGAGCGCAAGGAAGCCATCGCCGCCAAGATCGAGCTACTGGAGAAGGAGTCATAAAAGGGCTTTTTCACTAGATCAGTATGGGGTCATGGGTGGCTCGGGATCACTTGCACAGTGAGTCCCGGGCCACCCACACCTACCATGACCAGGCAAGGTAAATTATACTTCGGTGGAAATGGTAATGGTTGCGTCTCATCACACCGTTCTTAATGGGGTGGTGTTAACAAATATCACGTAATGTAATACAATGGAGGTATAAACGGGAAACAATGAATGACAGAAGCACAAGCAAAACAACTAGGACGGCTAGTCAAGCGAGCCCGCAAAGAGAGGAAGCTCTCGCTGCGCGATGTGGACGAGCTGAGCACGGTATCCGACCATTGGCTCAGCCGGCTGGAGCGCGGGCTGATGAAGTCCCCAGCGCCAAGCAAACTGACCGACGTAGCGAGGGTGCTCGGGATACCACCGGAGCGCATCGACCGGATCACGCGCGGCCACGTGTCGAGCAGCCTGCCACCAATCCGAACCTATTTCCGCGCCAAGTACCAGTTGACGACCGAGGAGATCCAGCAGATCGAGGAAGTGTTCGACAGGGTTCGCCGAGAACGCGAGGACATCAACGAGGAGCTTCACGACTGATGGCCCCGCGGGTGGGCCGTGGGCGACCGCATACCGATCGCCTTGTTCAGCGTCTGCGCGATCTCACGCCACCGTGGGCGATCAGCCAGCGCCGAGCACGCCAAATCACTGAAAGACAAGCAAAACTCCTGCTCGCGGCAGCCAACATTACCACCCCGCCCGTGCCGATCGAGATCGTCAGCGGACTGGACGGCGTGCATGTCTACCCGCTGCCTGAGATACCCGTCAGAGGGCTCCTGGGCGCCAGCAAACCGACCGCCAAGGGCGGCGACATTCTCATCGACGCAACCCTGCCCGTTTCAGAGCAACGGGTAACGTTACTGCACGAACTGAAACACATTATCGACGGAGGGCACGCCACCCGGCTCCACACGCGCGGCCGGCGCACCGGGGGCGAACAACTCTGCACCGACTTTGCGTTTCAAGTCCTGATGCCCGACGCATGGCTACGGAACGACTGGAACAACGGCCAGCGCAATGCCACCGAGTTGGCCGAGCGTTACCAAGTACCCGTTGAAGCTGTCGAGCAACGTCTCCACGCCCTTGGACTCACCAAACACCGTCCGCGGGCACACCACCGGATCATCTGCCAATGGCACCCACAAAGTAACAACCAACGAAAGGAGTAACCAGCAATGACACTCACACTCACAAAACAGACCAACACGGAAGAGCCCGATACGGTCAAGCGCGCCGTGCTCTACCTGCGCGTAGCATCGGCAGACCCGCACGATCAGCACGAGGGTATCGCTCGACAACGTGAAGCCTGTCAGCGCGAGGCTGAGCGCCTTGGCGCAATGATCACGGACGAGTACATCGACGTAGGGGCCTCCGGCAATAGGAAAGGCCGCGCCGGGCTGCGGCGCCTGCTGAGGAGGATCGCGCGGCAGCCGGTCGAGTACGTCATCGCGCGGGACCACTCGCGGCTGGCGCGGAACCCCGTCGATCACGCAGAGTTCAACCAGCAGATAGAACGTGCTGGGGCGAGCCTGGTGGTGGCAGACGAACCCGCCGTGTCTGCCACTGTGATAGCTGGCCTGCTGGGGAGGGCGTCATGACACTTACGCTTCCTGTGGAGAAGCAGCCGGGCGATAGCACGACCGCAGTGCCGCCGGTCAAGCGGGCTGTGATCTATCTGCGCGTGTCTTCGGCCGGGCAGGTCAACACCGACTATGACCCGGAGGGTCTATCGATACCGGCTCAGCGGCAGGCGTGCAAGCGCTACGCCGAGCGACAGGGCGCCGTGGTCGTGCGTGAGTACGTCGAGCCCGGCGTGTCCGGCGGCTCGCTGCTCAAGCGTGCGGCGTTTCGACGCATGATCGATGAGATCGCCGAGCAGCGCGACGTCGACCTGGTGATCGTCTGGAGCGTCTCGCGGTGGGCGCGCAACCAGGAGGACCACTGGGTCGCCCGTGGCCTGGTAACGAAAGCCGGCGCGAAGCTGCTCTCCGTCAAGGAGCCCATCGGGGAGGAGTCTTCGCACGGCATCTTGCTGGAGGGCGTCATGGCGGCCGCAGCGGCCGCGCGTCGTATCGAGATTTCCGAGGAGGTCAAACGCGGCATCAAACGCAAGATCGAAGTCGGCGGCACCAGCGGCCTGGCGCCGATCGGCTATCTGAATGTCCGCGAACCGCTGCCGCAGGGCGGCGAGGTCCGCACCGTGGCGATCGATCCCGAGCGTGGGCCGATGATCCAGTGGGCCTATGAGACCTACGCGACCGGGCTCTACAGCCTGGCCGACATCTCGCTGTTGCTGGAGGCACGAGGTTTGCGCCTGCGGCCGACTCGGCGTCGTGGCCCACGGCCGTTGAGCATCGGCAGGGTCCACAAACTGCTCTCCAACCCCTACTACGCCGGTTTCGTCGTTCATAAAGGCCGAACCTACGAGGGCCGGCACGAGCAGCTTGTCAGCCAGGAGCTCTTCGACAAGGTTCAGGCCGTGCTTGCCTCACACCGGCTATCCGGGGAGCGCGACCGCAAGCACCTGAGCTACCTCAAGGGCACGATCCGCTGCGGCTCCTGTGGCAGCCAGCTCGTCTACTCCCGCCACAACGGCAACGGCGGCATCTACGAGTACTTCGTCTGCCCGAAGAACCAGCGCGGGCAGTGCCAACAGGGCTACCAGCCCGTCGACCTGGTCGAAGCGGCCGTCGAGCGGCACTACGTTGGCGTCGGGCTCAGCGACGACGAACGCGAGCATATCCGCGAGGCAATCACGAAAGACCTGGGCGACCGCATCGCCCTCGCCCAGCACGAGGTCGACCGCTGCCAGGGCGTCCTAAAGCAGATCAAGGAGCGCGAGCGAAAGCTCCTGCACATGCACTACGAAGAGCGCATCAGCGACGAACTCTTCGACGACGAGCAGGCCGGACTACGCCGCGAACGCCAGGAGACCGAGACGCTGATGGGCCGCCTGAACCTCAACCACGACGACGCCATAGCGACCCTCGACTTGGCCCTGGAGATCATCGGCGAAGACCTCCACGTCCTCTACCAGCGCGCCAACGACACGATCCGCCGGCTCATCAACCAGGCCATCTTCAAGGCCCTCTACATCTGCGACGAGGCCGTCATCGAGGACGAGCTCGCCGAGCCCTTCCTCCAGCTACGCACCCTCCACGCTGCCATCAGCGCACCGGCCAGCAGCAACCACAGAGCCCAGCTACGCGCCCGCTGCCCCGAAGACGCCAAGGGTCCCGACCCCTACCGGGACCGGGACCCTTTTCGCGTTGGTTCGAATAAGGCAACTCTGGTGCGGATGAGAGGACTCGAACCTCCACGGACTTACATCCACACGGACCTGAACCGTGCGCGTCTACCAATTCCGCCACATCCGCGCGATGGTGGAGCGACGATATCGCACGGGTGGCCCTCGGGCCGGCAGCTCCCCTGCGGCGGTCGTGTCGTGACTCGCTTTGCTAGCCTCGAACCCTGCTGCTCGTACTGGCCGCCATCGTCTAGGGGACTAGGACGCCGCCCTCTCACGGCGGTAACACGGGTTCGAATCCCGTTGGCGGTATCGCTGGAAAGCGTGCCCTACGATCGCCGAGGCAGGCGACGCCCCGTCACGTGCCGCCCTGGCGCACAGAGTAGGTCTTGGCGAACGCCGTGCGCGGAGCCTCGACGCTCGCCCGGTAGGGCTTGAGACTGTGGTAGGCGTCCTGCGCGGAGGCCACCTGCTTGCGTTCGACGAAGCCGGCGCGCTCAAGGAGCTCGAGCGCTTTGTCGCCGGCGAGTCGCTTCACGCCCGCCCGCACACGGAGGGTCCGCGCATCCGCTCCCGGGTGGGCCTCGACCGTGCGCGACATCAACTCGAGGAGTTCCCGGGCGTGGGGGTCGGCGGCCATCACGGGGTAGTTCAGCAGATCCGCCGCCAAACAGAACTCCGCCCGCCCCGCGCGTAGCCGGGCACGGCTTTCCGGGCGCCGCGAGGCGAAGCTGCGCGTGGACGAACATCGCCGATCGTCCGGGCTGGTGGCACCCGCAGAGCGTCCGTCGGCCACTCCCGTTACGATCGTTCCATCACTGTCAATGACACTTATTTGACAACACGACCATTGCATGGCCCCATTCTCCAGTCAATCCCGTCCCGGAAATCTGATTTATCGGAACCTTGGGCGTCGCTCGAAAGCGCTTACGCGCGAGTGGGAGACGCGGCTCGACTTCTTGGCGTCAACCCATGAACCTTTGTCTTCAGCACCAAGGGGGCTCGCCGCCGATCACGCTGGGCGGTGGGTCCTCGCCGGGGGCTGTGATGCGAATGCACCACAGCGCCCACCGTATCGTCCACAGTGCACAAGACTGACCGATTAGGCGGAATAAAATGGCTTCGAAAGATAAGACGCGCTCGACCGGCCCGCGGCTGCGCTCTGGTCCCAATGGCTTGCCGCGGGGACAAGTTTCGGAGATTCAGCGCAGCCGCATGCTCACGGCGGCGGCGGAGGCTGTGGAGGAAGTCGGCTACGCCCGCCTGACCGTCGCTCAGGTGATCGCGCGGGCGCGGGTGTCGCGCAAGACGTTCTACGACCTCTTCGAGGATCGCGAGGACTGCTTCCTCGCCGTCTTCGACCAGGCGGTCGAGCAGATCAGCGCGCTCGTCGGCGAGGCGTACGCGCGGGAGCCCGGCTGGCGCGACGGCATGCGCGCCGGCGTGCTGGCGATGCTGAGGTTCATGGACGACGAGCCCGGTCTCGCGCGGATCTGTGTGGTGGAGGCATTGGGTGCGGGCCCCCGTGTGCTGAAGCGGCGCACCGAAGTACTGACCGAGCTCAAGGAGGTCGTCGGCGAAGGACGCTCGAGCGCCGGCGCCCGTGTGGCGCGCGCCACCGAGGAAGCGCCCGAGGTCACCGCCGAAGGCGTGATCGGCGCCGTCTTCGCCGTATTGCACTCGCGGCTGCTGGCGCACAGTAAAGAGCCGTTCATGGCGCTGTTGGGTCCGCTGATGAGCATGATCGTGCTGCCCTACCTCGGCGCCCGCGCGGCGAGCAGCGAGCTGACTCGCAAGCCGCCCCCGCTGCCCAAGCGCAAAAAACCCCCACGGCGCGCTGTCAAGGACCCGCTGGAGGGCCTCGACATGCGCCTCACCTACCGCACCGTACGGGTGCTCACCTTCATCGGCGAACACGCCGGCGCCAACAACCGCGAGATCGCCGAAGGCGCGGGCATCGCCGACCAGGGACAGATCTCCAAGCTGCTGACACGCCTGGAGCGGTTGCAGCTGGTGCACAACATCGGGGAAGGCCAGATCATGGGCTCCTCCAACGAGTGGTATCTCACCGACCGCGGCGGTCAGGTGGAGCGGGCCACGCGCCCGCGGTAGCTCCGCACAACGCCTCGGATGGTCCCGCCAAGGGCCGGCGGTCGGAGCAGAGGAGGAGATGCTCGCGCGACTGCTGCTCTGGCGACTGCTCGGACTGGCTGCCCTCCTCGTCGGGGTGGCCGCACTCGAGTGGCTGCTGCACGGTGGCATCGGGGCAGCGTTGCGCGGTGCCTCCGTCGCTCGCGCAGCGCTCCCGCGGCACGCACTGCACGCCCCGGGCGGATTCCAAGCGGCGCGAGTTGGCGGGTTGCTCGCTGCGCTCATGGTCCCCTGCGTGGGGCTGGCGTTCGGTGGCCGCGCTCGTACCCGGGGGAGGCGGCGCTACGTTCGCCTACTTATAGAGCCGTACCGCACCGATCACACGAGTGTGGAGGGGGTGGTGGCGATGTACGAGGCGCTGCACAAGCGCCTGCAGCGCCGTTGGTGGCGGCGCCTGCTGCACGGTCAACCCTCGGTCGCGCTCGAGGTGCATTACATCCGTGCCGCCGACGGAGCCGGACGGGCGCTGCTCGCGATCGCTTGTCCCGTGGGGATGGAGAGGATGGTGGAGGCAGCGCTGCGCAGCGCCTACCCCAACTGCCGCGTGGCGCCCCCCGGCGAGACGCTCCCATTCCACCCGGCGTACACGCTGCTGCGCTTGAAGAAGCACGCGGGGTTCATCAAGCGGGTGAAGCAGCTGGACCCGTACGAGCTGGTGCGCGAGCCGCCGATGGATAGGCTGATGACCGTGATGGGGGCGTGCGGGGAGGAGGCGCTCGTGCAGCTGGCGCTGACCCCGGCTCCCGCGCTGCTGGAACGGTGGGCCAAGTGGCGCTACAAGCGTCACGAGGACCACCTAGCGCGCGAGCGGCGCGAGCACCTTTTCGTGCGCGACCGCTCGCTGGTGGAGGACGCCGAGCTGCGCGGCGGCCTGGAGGTGCAGCACCGCCCGCTGTACTTCGCCGACCTGCGCGTGCTCGCCCCCTCGCGCGGCGTATGCGAGCAGATCGCCTCGGAGCTGCGCGCCGAGGGGGCCGAGAACCGCCTCGTGGAGCGCGGGACGACCGTGCGCCATGGCCTGCTAGGGCTGTACCGCAGGCGGGTGCAGCGGGGCGAGGGCAACCCCTGTCCGGGGCTGCACAAGGGGGTGATGGCGTCGACCGAGCTGGCCGCCCTGTGGCATGCGCCCTCGATCGACTACGCCACCGTGCCGTTCGCCCGCAGCGCCCTGCCGCTGGCGCCGGCGCCGCCCGCGATCATGCGCCCCCGCGAAGGGGAGGGGCTGCTGCGCGACACGCACGGGCCGGTGGCGATCCACCCCCAGATGCGCCGCCAGAACACCGCCGTGCCCGGCGCGGTCGAGCAGGGCAAGTCAAGCTACCTCGCGGCAACCGTGGCGGAGGATCTGCGCAGAGAGCGGTGCGCGGTGATCGTGCTCGACCCCAAGGGCGACGCCGCCGAGGCTGCGGTGAGCGCAGTGCCGGCGCAGCGTACATGCACGCTGCTGGACTTCTCCCACCCAACCTGCGGCTTCAACCCGCTCGCCGTGGACGCCCCGGCGGACACGATCGCCGACTACGTGGTGGGCGCTCTGCGGTTGCTCTTCACCGACGCAGACATCCGCGCGTCCTCGGATCGGTATCTGCGCAACGCGATCATCGCCGTGCTCGCACACGACAGGCGCTCGACGCTGTGGGACGCGGCGCGCCTGCTGAGCGTGGGGGAGGAGGGCTACGCCTACCGCGCCCGCGTCGGCGCCCACGTGCGCACGCTGCCTGAATACAAGGAGATCGCGGAGTTCTTCACGGCCGAGCTGGCCGCGCAGCTGGCGGACTCGCGCAGCACGACCACCGCGAAGCTGGACGCGCCCGTCAACAAGCTCGCGCGGCTGCTCAACTCGCCTTCGATCAAGCGCGTGCTGCTCAACGACTCCCTCACGGTGGACCTCGACCGCGTGATCGCACTCGGGGAGGTGCTCGTCGTCAAGGGCGCCCTCGGGGCGATGGGCGCCGGCAACACCTCCGTGCTGATGCAGCTGCTGATGGGGATGCTCGACGCGGCGCTGGCGCGCCAGCAGGACACCGTCCCGGCCGAGCAACGCGTGGCGGTTGCACTCAAGGTCGACGAGGCCCCGCTCGTGCTCAACCGCGGCTTCGCCGAGACGCTCGCGCTGAAGCGCTCCGCAGGGTTGGAGACCGTGGCGTGCTGGCAGGCCGACTCGCAGTGGACCGACCGCGAGGTGCGCGCGCAGCTCGATGCGCTGTTTGCCCACCGCGTGTACTTCGCCACGGCCTCCGTGCGCGACGCGCGCGACGCCGCGAGCTTGATGATGGCGGAGTACTCCGACACCGTGCGCCCCAACATCACCGGGCTCTCCGCGCTCGGGCACCCCGACGCGCGATTGCACCTGCCAAAGCACCACGCGATCGCCAGCTGGGTCGCCCCGGAGGGCCGTCAACCACCGTTCCTCGCGAGCACGATCCCGCTGCGGATCGACCACGAGCGCCTCGCCCTGCACGCCGCCCGCCAGGCCGAGCGCGGAGCGCGCTACCTCGCCGATCTCAGCCAGCCACACTGGGAGCGCCGGGAGGCGGAGCCGGAGCGCGGGGGAGACGGGAGGGTGTCAGGTGGGAGCGTCCGCGCGCGCGGAGGGGGAAGCGAGCCGGCTGGGGGCGGGGCTTCCATGCCCCGCCACGATCGTGGGGCGAGGGCGAGGGAGGCGAACCGTCATCGAGAGCCCGCCGAGCAGGCGCCGCCGCGCAACACCGCCGCGGCGAGCGGTGCTGACACTCGGGCGCCGCTGCCCGCGACTGCCGCGGAGAGTGCTGCCGAGCGGCGGGTGGCCCCCGGGGCGCCGCTGCCCGCGACTGCCGCGGAGAGTGCTGCCGAGCGGCGGGTGGCCCCCGGGGCGCCGCTGCCCGCGACCGCCGCGGAGAGTGATGCTGACACCCCGGCGTTGCTACCGGAGGCCGCCGCGGAGAGTGCTGCTGACACCCCGGCGTTGTTACCGCAGGCCGCCGCGGAGCGTGCCGCCGAGCGCGGCGTGGACCCCGGGGCGCCGCTGCCCGACACCGCCGCGGAGAGCTTCGCCGAGCTGGTGGGCCTCGACGCGGCCCACCGCGTGCGTTGGGCGCGCGCGGTCGCTGCGCCCAGTGCGCTTGATCCCGACCCGCTCGACCTGGAGATCCTCGCGCTCATCGCCTCGATGCGCCATCTGCTCACCAGCCAGATCCACCGCCGCTTCAACCCCCGACGGGCGGTCACCACCACCCAGCGGCGCCTTAAGCGCCTCTCCGACGCCGGCCTCGTGGGACGCTTCCAGTTCCATCGCCGCGACGGGGGAGGCGCGCCCATGTGCTACGTGATCGCCCCCCTCGGACTCGAGCTGCTCGGCGCGCACGGGCGCCTGGAGGCCCCCGCCCAGCACGATGTCCATGAGGCACGAGCCCCCTACCCCATATCCAAATCCTCTTCATCCGCCTCGCCCCCCGCTGCGGCTCCATCCTCGCAGCCGGTCGCGGGCGATCGCCGGTTGCGCCAAGCTCGCCATGAGGTGCACGTCACCGGGTGGGTGCTCGCGCTGGAGCGCGCCCTCGGTGCCGGCGCGCTGCGGCTGCGGGGCCCGGGGGAGTCGGTGCTCTCGCCGCCGCTGCGCTCGACCCCCACCGGACGCGTCGCGATCGGCCCCGGTGAGTTGCGCCTGCCGGGAGGGCGCGCCCCGCACGACTTCCTGCGCACCGACCCGACCGGCGGGCGTGTGGAGGTGCAGCGCTTCGACACGGTGCGGCCCGACGCGAGCGTCGAGGTGGCTGGTGGCGCGCTGGAGCGTGCGGGTGCCGGCGGGATTGGCTCGGGCGGGATTGGCTCCGTAGGGATTGGATCCGTAGGGATTGGATCTGTCGCGATTGGCCCCAACGGGATGCGGGCAGATGGCCGCGGCGGCACCGGTGAGGGGGCTGGAGGTGGTCGGGCCGCCGGTGTCGACCTGCTGATCGAGCGCGACGATCGCCTCCCCACCGGAGCGGCTGCGGCCAAGCTCGAGCGCTACGACCACCTGCTCGCAGGCTGGTCGGTGTGCATCCCCCGCTTCGCCCGCCACGGCGCTGGGCGGACGGGATCCAACCCGCTGGTCGTGTTTCTCTGTCGCGACCGTCCTCGCGCGCGCGAGTGCGCCCGGCTGGCCGACCACCTGCTGTGCGCCTGCCGCGCCTACGCCGGCGAGCACCCCCGCGAGTGGGAGTATCCCGGTCGCGCCGGCATCGTGTTCGCCTCCGAGCGCGACGCCCACGAGGGGATGCTGCTTGCTTACGGCGTCCCCTCTCTGCCACCAGCGGTGCGCAGTGCGGTTGCGCACGATGACCCCCGCGCGCGCGAAGCGGCTGCCGTGCCGCGGGAGCTGCTGCCCCCGCGAGACGCCATATAAGTCTCCGTGCCCCGTATTTGCGGGCCCACGCGGGCTGTTGGAAATGCCGCGATTGCGGGGCTCTGGGCCATTCCCTATTAGACATTTTTGGGCGCCTACCAGCTACTGGACCTCTCATAACTGTCATCTGGTCCCTGCCCACAGGTCCAGTCGGTGGTTGTGCCTCCAAACTGAGATGCCACTCCACAGGCCTGTCGGTGGTTGTGCTTCCAAAACTGAGATGCCACTCCACAGGCCTGTCGGTGGTTGTGCTTCCAAAACTGAGATGCCACTCCACAGGCCTGTCGGTGGTTGTGCTTCCAAAACTGAGATGCCACTCCACAGGCCTGTCGGTGGTTGTGCTTCCAAAACTGAGATGCCACTCCACAGGCCTGTCGGTGGTTGTGCTTCCAAAACTGAGATGCCACTCCACAGGCCTGTCGGTGGTTGTGCTTCCAAAACTGAGATGCCACTCCGCAGGGCCTGTCGGTTGTTCTATCCCCAAATTGAGACGCCACTCACCTCACGGGTCCAGTCGGTCGTTACCCCCAAAACCGCACCGCTCCACCTGGCGCGATAAGACGCTCGCAATCGTCTGCCCGGATCTGCGTTTACCCCCGCCCGATGTGCAGTCACCCCATCCCACGCGTGCTCATTGGTGCAGTCGGCCGGCCGCTCCGCGCGGGCCCGACTGCACGCCCGGGGCGCCGGGAGCGGCTCTGTTGAGCCAGGCTGCGCCGGGTCGACGCGGGCGACTGCACTGCACGACAGGCAGCGAGGCGCTGCGCCTCATAGCTCGTCCCCGATGGCGCTAGGATCGCAGCCCTCCGCTTCCCCTTCACCCAGGCCGCACCGCACGCTCCAGCAGCATCACCGTCCGCCCGAGGCGCTTGCCCCGATCGTGGATCGCGCTCGCTCGGCGAGTGGGCCGCCTCGGCGTCGCTGCTCGGAGTTCCGCTCTCCCGCCACGCACATCCACGTTCGGTGAGCCGCGCGCCGAGCCTCGATGGACCCGATCGCGCCAACTTCGACTTTGCGCGGCGCCGACCCCCTGAAACCGAGATCCCTTAAGGGGATCTCGCCTACCCACCGCTTCCCGTGCGCCGCTTATGCGCCGCTTGACGGCTGCTCGTCCGAGCCCTACAAGCCGCTCCACTCGACCAGCCCCGACGGCCCCGCCGACCAGGAGACGCGCCATGCCCCTCACCACGCTCCCCGCGAAGTCACTGCGCACCTCACGATTTGCATTCACCCCGACCGTTTGCCCACTCACCCGTGCTGCCCGTCTCACACCTCGCGGTCCGCTCGCCCGCTACACCGACCACGCCGGCCACCTGCGTGAGGTCCTCGCACTGCCCGGGCACGGCGGCAGCGTGCTGGTTCTAGATCACGACGCCGCCACCTGGGGCGATCGGCGGCTGGTGGCGCACCTCGCCGCCGACGAGCCGCTCGAGAACGCCAACCTCGTGTGCTGGCACTACCTGCGTGATCCCCGCCCGCGCCGCTGCCGGCCGCTCGCTCCCGAAGACCTCCTCGCGGCCCCCTTCGCCGAGGGGTGCGAGCTGCCGGAGGATGGCGCCTGCGATCCGCTCCCGCCACCGGACGCCGTAGAGCTGCTCGACCGCCACGGCTGCCGCCATCGGCTGGAGTCGCTCGCCACCGGCCTGTCGATCCCGGAGCTGCGCTGGTGTCACTTCCGGCCCGAGCGTGGCGGCGACCCACAGCCCGAGAGCGTGCGCGATGCCGTCGGGTGCATGGAGGGCTACGAACCGGTCCGCGCGCTCACCGTCCGGGCGCTGGCGCATTATCGCGACGACGCCACAGTCTCGGTGGCGGTGCTGCACTCCGAGCTGCAGCGCATCGACGCCAGCCGGATCGTGCTCAACCGGGAGCTGCGCCGTGCGGTGGTGCACGCGATGCGCACCCAGGGGCTCAGCCTCAGCGAGATCGCCCACCGCTGCGGGCGGGTCAAGCACGACAGCAAAGGCAACTGCAGCGGTGAGACCAGCTGGCTCTCCCGCCGCGTCGGCATCTCGCCCGAGGGCGGTGGCGACGGCGAGCCCACGCCGTGGATCCACAGCGAGGTGCTCGCCGTGATCGCGCGTGACGGCCTTGGCATCAGCCCCCGCGAGGTCGAGCTTTGATTGCCGCCAGGACTCAGCGCCTCGCGGCCGCGGCCATCCATCCGACCAGCCGGCGCCGGCATCGCCCGGTGGCAGGCTGACGGCAAAATGGGTGGCGAGGGAGGCGCCGAGTCTCCACCGCATGTTCTGGTGGTCGAGCACGATCTCGACATCGGCCAGGCGATCGTCGATCAGCTCGAGGCCGACGGTTACGCGGTGCGCCTGGGGCGCACCGCCGAGCACGCGCGGGTCCTGGCCCACGCCCACCCGCCGCGAGATTGCGCTGCTCGGCGAGCTGGACACGCCGAGATCTGCGCTCGAGTTGCTGCTTGAGATCCGCAGCGGGGGCCCGCCTGCACGCGGCGGTGCCCATCACACCCTGGTCTGGAGTGATGCCGGTAATCGTGATGAGCCCCCACGCCGCGGAGTCCGACCTGCTGCGGGCCTTCGAGGCGGGCGCCGATGACTTCCTTGCACGGCCTCCCCGGTACCTGGAGCTGCGTGCCCGCCTGCGCGCGGTGCTCCTGCGTACCGCGGGCAGCCGTTGCTCCCCGCGGGTGGAGGTGGGACCGCTCGCGATCGACCTCCACGCACATGCTGTGAATCTCCACGGGCGCCCACTGCAGTTGCGCCGCTTGGAGTACGAGCTGCTTGTGCACCTCGCCGGCGAGCCCCAGCGCGTGTTCGCCAAGGGAGAGCTGCTGCGCGCCGTGTGGGGCTACCCCCTGCCGGTGTCCACCCGCACGCTCGACTCCCACTCCAGCCGCCTGCGGCGCAAGCTCCGCGCCGAGGGCGACGAGCAGTGGGTGGTCAACGTGCGCGGCGTCGGCTACCGCCTGATCTGAGCACCGCACGCCTGCAGCACCAGACGGCGAGCCCCAGGGCTCGCCGTCGCTCGTTAACCCCGCACTCGGCTCAGCCGGGTGCTCCATCGAGAGCGAAAGGAGGGGCTCCATGTCCCCACCCAACGAAAACACCCCCTACCAGGAGCCCGACCCCCTGGCTCCGCTTGCGCATCTCTCCCAGTGGCTGGTGGGTGCAACCGTGCACGTCGTTCTCGGCGTGCTCCTCGGTGTGTTCGCGGCGCGCCTGATGCGCCGCTGGCACCTGCACTGGAGCTGGGCGGCGGGGGCGTTCGCGCTTGTCTTGCTCGTTCGCACCATGCTGGCGGGCGATGCGGCGACGCTCGGCATAGCCGCGCTCGGAGCCGCCGTCCGTGGCCGCCGCTGGCACGGCGAAGACGTGCAGACCGGTGCCGATCTCGCGGTGATCGCCGCGGAGCGCACCACTCCGTTCGACGGACTGCGCGCCGGCATCCACGGCGTGCGCTCGTGGCTCCTCAGCCGCGACAGTGCTGGTTGGCTGGGCCGGTGGCTGGCAAATACCCGCATCGCGGGTGGGCGAGGCGAGCGCCTGTGGCGCGGCAGCCATCTGAGTGTCGGCGTGGATCGCCGCGGACGCTCGGTGGCGATCGAGCTCGGCGGTGCCGAAGCCGGGGACACTCGCCTTCGGCGAGCATCCCCGTTTCGGCCAGCGGCACACACACCCTGGTGGCGGGTGCCACGGGTTCCGGCAAGACGTTCGCCCAGACGTGGATCACGATGGCGGCAGTCGCCTATGGGATGTCGGCGATCGTGGTAGACCCAAAGGGCGACGCGGGGCTACGCGAGCGGCTGCACCGTGCAGCGCGCGCCGCGGGCAAGGCGTTTTACATGTGGACGCCCGAGGGGCCGGCGGTCTACAACCCCTACGCGCGCGGCGGCGAGACGGAGATCGCCGACAAGGCGCTCGCCGGAGAGCGCTTCACCGAGCCCCACTATCAGCGCCAGGCGCAGCGCTATCTCGGACACGCCGTGCGAGTGCTGCGCGCCACCGGTCGTGAGGTGAGCCTCGCCGGTCTCGTCGAGGCGCTCGATCCCGGGGGCCTCGAGCTGCTCGCGCGCGAGCTCCCAAAGGAGAACGCGCGGGCGGTGCACGCCTATCTGGACTCGCTCACCACCCGTCAGCGCAGCGATCTGAGCGGGGTGCGCGACCGCTTGGCGATCATGGCCGAGTCCGACGTTGGCCCGTGGCTCGATCCCGCCACGCCGGGGGCGGAGTCCTTCGAGCTGCTGGACGCGGTGCGCAGTGGGGCGGTGGTGTACTTCAACCTCCGCGCCGACTCTCGACCGCTGCTCGCACAGATGCTCGGATCGGCGATCGTGCAGGATCTGCAGACCGTCGTCTCGGCGTTGCAGGAGCGTCCGGCGCGGTGCGTGGTGGCGATCGACGAGTTCTCTGCGATCGCCGCCGAGCACATCGCGGGCCTCTTCGCCCGTGCGCGCTCGGCGGGGATCAGCCTGCTGCTCGGCACCCAGGAGCTCTCCGACCTGCGTCTTCCCGGCCACGAGATGCTGCAGGAGCAGGTGCTGGGCAACCTCACCAGCGTGATCGCCCACCGTCAGGCGGTGCCGGCGTCGGCCGAGCTGATCGCGCGTTTGGCCGGCAGCAGGGGCGGGTGGCGCACCACGGTCAGCAGCGACGGTCGAACAACTCGCACGCGGATCAGCGAGCCCCTGATCGGCCCCGAAGAGGTGATGAGCCTCCCGACTGGCCACGCGGCGGTGATCCGACTCAGCAGCCCACGCGGTGCCGCGATCGCGCGGATGCACTCCCCCGATCGCGACCACTGAACACGACGACACAAGGAGGATCACACGATGGTCTCTGTACGTACTGGCAACTACGACAACAACAACCTCGACCCCCACCAGAACCACCGCGAGGATGACGATCGCCAAAACAACGACTGCCACCACGGCCACGACAATGACGACCACCAAAACGACCGCCACCACCGCCACGACAACCATGCACCGCGCCCCGACCGCACCGCGATCGTGCGCTGGGCGGCCGGTATGGGCGCGGTCACGGCGGAGGCGGTGGCCGTGCATCTGGACGTCAGCCTCGCCTCGGCGCGCGGGCGGCTGGGGGTAGCGGAGGGTGAACGGCTGCTGAAGCGCAGCCGTCCGCTGACAGGTCACCCAGCGCTCTACACCGTTACACGCGCTGGTCTACGGAAGGCCGATGTACGAGGTCTCGACACGTGCGCCGTGAGCGCCTCCAACGCGCTGCACCTGATCGAGTGCGCTCGCGTCGCGGCGGCCCTCGAGCGCTGCTATCCCGACCACCGGGTACAGGGCGAGCGGGAGCTGCGCGGCGAGGAGCGCGAGCGCCATTGCGCGCTCGCCAGCGCCGAGGTCGGTATGGGTCCGCGGGGGGAGCATGGATCGCGCCACCACCCCGATCTGGTGCTGTGGCCGCACGATGCAGAAGCCGGTCTACCGGTGGCGGTGGAGGTGGAGCTAACCGTCAAGGCGCCGGAGCGCCTGGCGGGGATCTGCCGGGCGTGGGCGCGGGCGCGCTGTGTGGCGGGCGTGCTCTACCTCGCCCCACCCGAAGTGGAGCGCGCGGTGCTGCGGGCGATCGACCGTGCACAGGCTCACGAGCGGGTGGTCGTGGTCCCGCTCGACGCGCTACCGGAGCAATTCAGCGCCCCGAGCGAGCGTACCGTCCCAAGCAGCGCGTAACTTCTCTAACGGGGCAGTGGCTTACAGCAAAGGAGACGAAGTCATGTCGTACGCAAGCACCAATCGCGTCGTGTTGATCGGCAATCTCACACGGGACCCAGAGCTGCGCGAGCTGCCCTCGGGCAACAGCGTCTGCAACCTCCGGATCGCGTGCAACGGCATCCGCCGGGAGGCCGAGGGCGAGTATCGCGAGCGGCCTCTCTACTTCGACGTCGCCGCCTTCGGCGGGCTGGCGGAGAACGTGGCCCGCTACATGCACAAGGGCAGCCTCGTGGCGGTGGATGGGCGCCTGGAGTGGAGCGAGTGGGAGACCTCAGAGCAACAGAAACGCCAGGCGGTGAGCGTGGTGGCCGAAAACATCCAGTTCCTGGACCGGCCCGTCGCTCGAGGTGATGGCGGCGAGGGCGAGGGTGGCGCGGAGAGCGACGAGCGCGAGCTCGTGGGCGCCGGCGCCGGCAGCGAAATCGACCTAGTTTTCTAGCGAGCATCGAGCTGTGAAGCATGCCGTGGGGCGCCGGACTGCCGGTGCCCCACGGTTTTGAAGGTCCACGTGGGTGCGGCCAACGCGCACGACGGGTCGCCGCACAGCACGACGGGTCGCCAACACAGCCACACAGTCCCGCAGGCGGCCACTGGCCGCTTTTCGTGTTTAAGACCCGGTCATCGCGATGCAACCGAGGCCACAGCGGGATATGCCATAGACTGCCGCGCCGAACCCTCCCCGTGCAAGGAGATCCGAAGGTGCCAGTGAACGACAAAGCGGTCGGCAAGACGTATGAGCCCACGGTGTATGCGGTGGGGCGCGAGAAGATCAAGGAGTACGCCCGGGCGGTGGGCGAGACCAACCCCGTCCATCTCGACGTGGAGGCGGCCCGCGCCGCCGGCTACGCCGACGTGGTGGCGCCGCCGATGTTCGCGGTGGTGTACTCCGCCCCCTCGGTGGGCCCGCCGATCTTCGATCCCGAGATCGCAATCAACTTCCCGATGATGGTGCACGGGGGGCAGGAGTTCGAGTGGGGGCCGCCGGTGGTGGCGGGCGATGAGGTCACGACGACCGCGAGCGTGAAGGAAATCTACGAGCACAAGGGCAAGGGCTTCTACGTGTTCGAGTCGATCTCCACCAACCAGCGCGGCGAGCAGGTGTGCCGCGGCACGTGGACCAACATCGTTCGAGGAGTGTGAGCAATGGCCGACCTTCGAGGAGCGAGCAATGGCTGAGCTGACCACGGGAGCGCAGATTCCCGAACTGAAGATCACGCCCGACAAGTACCTCACCGTCCGCTACGCGGGCGCTTCGGGCGATTTCAACCCGATCCACGTCGACGAGGAGTTCGCCCGCGCGGTGGGCCTGCCCGGGCGCATCCTGCACGGGCTATGGTCGATGGCACAGGTAGCGCGCGCCCAGACGGAGGCGGCCGGCGGCCCCGAGCACCTGCGGCGCCTCGCGGTGCAGTTCCGCGGCATGGGCGTACCCGAGCAGGAGGTGGTCGTGACCGGCACCGTGCGCGAGGCACAGGACGGGAAGGTGCTGATCGACACGGTCGCGGTGCAGGGCGAGAAGGAGATCATCCGCAACGCTGAGGCCGAGTCTGTAGCCCGCTGAGGGCTGCTCCGGAGTCGAACGCCGCGCCTGCCTCCCCGGCGGCTCGTACAATCGACTTATGTTGACCGCCAGACAGGAGCTGATCCTGTGCAAGGTGGTGGAGGGTTACCTGCTGGAGGGCCAGCCGGTGGCATCGAGGGCGATCGCCGCCGACCCGGAGCTCAACTGCAGGGCCTCCACCGTACGTAACGAGCTCGCGCTACTCGAGGAGCATGGGTTGCTCGCGCATCCCCACACCTCCGCGGGGCGCGTCCCGACGGACGCCGGCCAACGCTATGTCGTGGACCGGATGCTGGCCTCAGGCAAGGGCCTGGTGGAGGCGCCGAGCATGGAGCTCTCGCTGACGCGCCAGGAGGTCGAGGAGGCGATGCGGGCGACCACCGAGACGCTCTCGCAGGTGACCGACCTACTCGCGGTCGTCTCCGCGCCCTCAGCGAGCACTGCGACGATCCGCCGTGTCGAGGTGCTCGCGGTGCAGCCGCGGGTGGTTGTGGCGGTCGTGATCACCTCCACCGGCGAGGTCTCCAGGGTGTTCGCAACGTTCGAGGAACCTGTGGACGCGGGACTGGTGGCGTGGGCGGGGGAGTACCTCAACGATCGCCTGGTGGGACTGGGTCTGGGCGCCCGGATGCTCCATCAGCGCCTCGCCGACCCCACGCTGCCGGCGCAGGAGCGCGCCTTCCTCGATCGTCTGGTCCCCGCATTTGGCGGGCTGGCGGCAGAGTCCGAGCACGTGCTCTACCTCGACGGCGCGGCACGGCTGTTCTCCGACGCGCATCTGCGCGACGTCGGTCAGATCAACGAGTTGATGGAGCTCCTGGAGCGGCGGGTGGCGCTGTTGGACGTGTTGCGCACGGCGCTGAGCGAGCCGGGGGTGTACGTGCGGATCGGCCAGGAGAACGAGATTCCGGCGATGCGCTCGCTGGCGATGGTGGCGACTGGATACGGTGTGGCACAGCGCCGACTGGGGATCGTCTCGGTGATCGGCCCGGTGCGAATGAACTACGCATACGCAATCCCCGCGGTGCGGGAGGTGGCGCACGAGCTTTCGCGCTTCGTCGAAGAGACCTACGCGGAGAGCTGACTTGCGGGCTGGACCCGGCGCAGCGCCGGCGCTTTTTGCCGGCTGAGGTTTGGCGAGCCCCTACTGTGTCCGTCAACACCCAACTCCTGATGCCCACAACCCCCCATCGACAGAAACCGTGAGCCGCGCTTCCTCCACCCCCCGCGATCCCTACGAGGTGCTGGGCGTCGCCCGCGACGCCTCCGAGCAGGACGTCAAGAAATCCTTCCGCCGCCTGGCGAGGGAGCTGCATCCGGACGTCAACGCGCACGATCCGCAGGCCGAGGAGAAGTTCAAGGAGGCCGCGGAGGCGTACGAGATCCTCTCCGACCCGCAGCGGCGCGCGACCTACGACCGCTACGGCCACGAGGGGCTGCGCTCCGGCGGGTATGCCCCGAACTTCGACGCGTTCGGCTCGATCGGCGATCTGTTCGACGCTTTCTTCGGCGGCGGGAGCCCTTTCGGAGGGGGGCGCGGGGCGGGGCCCGCACAGGGGCAGGACGTGGCGGCGGCGCTCGAAATCGAACTCCGTGAGGCGGCGAGCGGCAAGCGCGCGGAGGTCGCCTTCGAGGTGGTTGAGCGCTGCGAGCGCTGCCACGGCAACGGCGCCGAGCCGGGCACCCCAATCGAGACCTGCGAGCGCTGCGGCGGGGCAGGGCAGCTGCAGGCGGTGACGCGCACGCCCTTCGGCCAGATGATGCGCACCGTGGTGTGCGAGCGCTGCCATGGCGACGGCCGCACCGCTAAGCAGCCCTGCGGTGAGTGCCGTGGCCGTGGCCGCCGCGCTGCCAGGCGCACGCTGACGGTGGACGTGCCCGCGGGGATCGCCGATGGCCAGCGCATCCGCCTCGGCGGCAAAGGCCACGCGGGTGAGGCGGGCGCGCCCGCAGGCGACCTGTACGTGCTCGTGCGGGTGCGCTCCGACGAGCGCTTCGTGCGCGAAGCGGACGATCTGATCACCGCGCTGGACGTCTCCGCCCCGCTGGCGGCTATGGGAGCGACGCTCGACGCGCCCACGCTGGAGGGTGCGACACCGGTGAAGATCGCCCCCGGCACCCAGCCGGGCGACGTGCTGACGGTGCGCGGCCAGGGGATGCCCAGTCTGCGCAACGGCAGGCGTGGCGACCTGCGCGTGGTCGTCAACGTGGTGGTGCCCCGGCGCCTGAGCGCCGAGCAGCGCGAGCTGCTGGAGCGCGTGCAGGAGACGCTCACCGAGGACAACCTGCGCGGCGAGGAGTCGATGCTCGGCAAGCTGCGCCGCGCGCTAAGCCATCGAGCGGCGTGATGAGCCGACTCTATGCGCAACCGGGCTGCCTGACGAGCGGCCCGAGCAACCGCGCAGCGTGATCCGTCTTGCGGTGCGCGTCCGCCGCGAGGACGCGGAGTTGGTGCTGGCGCAGCTGCTGGAGCTGGCGCCCTCCGGGGTGGAGGAGGCCGAGGTGGGGGACGGGGTGGTCGAGTACGCGGTGTATGGCAGTCCCGGCGAGCTCCCGCAACTGCCCGACCTGCGCGCCGCGGCGGGGGACGCGCTGGTGGAGGTCACAACCAGCGAACTGCCCGACGATTGGGGGGAGCGGTGGAAGCGCTTTCACCGCCCCGTGTTGATCGAGTCGCCGGAGGCCCGGGGAGAGGAACATCCGGCGCCGCGACGGATGGTGCCGGGCCTGCACGTGCGCCCGCCGTGGGAGGCGCCGGCCAACCGCGCGGACGTCGAGGAGATCGTGATCGACCCCGGTCAGGCGTTTGGGACCGGGGCGCACGCGACCACCCGCATGTGCCTGGAGCTGATCCTGGAGCTGGCCGCCGAGAGGGGGCGACGATGGGGACCACTGCTGGACGTCGGCACCGGCTCGGGGGTGTTGGCGATCGCGGCCGCCCGTCTCGGGTTTGGGCCGGTGGTGGGCCTCGACAACGAGCTGGAGAGCGTGGAGGCGGCTCGGGGGAACGCGCGGGTCAACGGCGTGGAGCTGGAGACCCGCAGCTTCGACCTGCGCCGCGAGCGCCTGCCGACCATCGGTGGCGTGGCCGCGCCGACGGTGCTCGCCAATCTGCTGAAGCCGCTGCTGCTGGAGCTCGCGCGATCGATCGAGTACGCCCCGGACGATCTGATCGCCGGCGGGCTACTCACCGAGCAGGTCGACGAGGTGGTGGGGGCCTTCAAAGAGTGTTTGAACATGCACGAGCACCAGCGCCGCGCCAGTGGCGAGTGGGCCGCGGTGTGGCTGCGCAGCGGTGAGTGGGCGGTATAGCGCGCGGAGGGGAAGTGGCCGGTATGGCGCTCGGAGGGGGAGTGGCCGGTATGGCGCTCGGAGGGGGAGTGGCCGGTATGGCGCATGGAGGGGGAGTGGCCGGTATGGCGCTCGGAGGGGGAGTGGCCGGTATGGCGCATGGAGGGGGAGTGGCCGGTATGGCGCGCAAAGAGTGAGCGGCCGGCGGTGTGGCGGCCCGGGGCGAGCGAGTCCCTGTCAAACGGAGTCCGGCACCTCGGTGACCGCGCGCGCCATCGCGCGGTAGATCAGGTCGATCGCGGGCCGCACGCCGTCCTCGCTCTGCAGCAGCGTGGCGGCGGCGGCAAGCGCCGAGCCGATCGCTTCGAGCGCCTCGCCGACGTCCCCCGGTGAGGGGTCGCGGCAGGCGGCGAGCGCCATCTCGAGCCCCGCCAGCGCCTGCTCGCGGATGCCGGCGAAGAGCGCGGGACCAGTGAGGCTGCCGTAGCCGTACACGCGGGCGAGGCGTCCGGAGAGCGTGATCGAGGCCCCGCGCCGTGGAGCGGTGACGGGGGGCAGCCCGCGTCCGTCGAACAGGCCCGCAACCGTCTCGCCGAGCACCAGCCGGGTGGTGGCCTCGTCGAGGCCGGCGTGGGCCGCCAAGCGCAGCGTCATGTACAGACCACTCTGCGGGCGCCCGTAGGGAGGGTCGGTGGCGAACACGATCCGCTCGGCGGGGACTCGCGCGAACAGCTCAACCACGTCGAGTCCGAAGAAGCAGGAGGTGTCGTACAGCACGCCGGGGTGGTCGGCGAGCATCGAGGTCAGGATCCCCTGGTCGCAGATCGCGCCGTGGGCGAGGATCATCACGACCTCGGGGTGGCGCAGCGCGAGCTCGGCGAGACCCTCGGCGATCGGGGGCAGGCCGCGGCCGGCGTGGATCAAAATCGGCACGCGCGCGTCTTCGGCGACCTCGAAGATGCCCTCGAGCTCGTGGCCGTCGAAGGCGAACTCCTGGGCGCGCGGGTGCAGCTTGATCCCGCGGGCGCCGGCGGCCAGGCAGCGCTCAGCCTCGGCAACCGGGCCGTCGAAGGGGTCGAGGCGGCAGAAGGGGATCAGACGGCCTTCGCTTTCGCCCGCCCACGCAAGCACGCGATCGTTGGGCACGCGGTAGGCGGGGCTGCGCTCGGGGTCGTGCAGCGGGAATACACAGGCGCGCCGTGCGCCGGCCTCGTCGAGCTGCGAGAGCAGCTGCTCGAGCGTCAGCGAGCGTCCATCCTCGTCAAGCCCGAGGTGGGTATGGGCGTCGAGAACTTCAGCGCCATCAGGGAGCAGACGCTGGGCTTCGGCAGCGAAGGGGGCGACGGCGTTGGCGTAGAGCGAGGCGTCCATAGCGGGCACCATATTGGGTTGCGCTCACCCAAAGCGCAGAACCGCGCGTGCAACCACTGGCTGGCAGGTGCCCAGCCGGTCGGCGTTGCGGGCGACCTACGCGTGCAACCGCTCGCTGGCGGGCACCAGGCCGGCCTCCCGCTGGAAGCCCTCCAGCACGGAGCGCATCGTCTCGGTGTTGCACTCGACCTTCGACGGCCACGGCTTGGCGGGATGGTCGTAGAGGGTCTTCAGGCCGTTGCCGGTGACGATCGCCACCACCGTCTCGTCGGGGTCGAGGCGGCCTTCGGCGGCGAGCTTCTTCACGACCGCCACTGTGGTGCCACCGGCCGGCTCGGTGAGCAGGCCCTCGGTCGATGCCAGCAGGTCGATGCCCGCGAAGATCTCTTTGTCGCTCACTGACGCCGCGGTGCCGCCGCGGCCACGGACGGCCTCGATCACGAACACCCCGTCGCCCGGCGAGCCGATCCCGAGCGAGTGGGCCTGCGTGGTCGGCTTGACGGGGACGATCTCCGAGGCGCCCGTCAGGATCGCCTCGGCGATCGGGTTGCAGCCGTCGGGCTGGGCGATGTCGATCTTGGTGTGCGCCGTCTGCGCCAGGCCAACCTTTTCGAGCTCCTGCAGGCCCTTGTGGATGCGCGAGGAGAGCGTGCCTCCGGCGGCCGGGGAGACGATCCGGTCGGGCGAGCGCCAGCCGAGCTGCTGCACGATCTCATACGCCTCGGTCTTGGCGCCCTCGGCGTAGAAGGGGCGCAGTGTGATGTTGGCGAACTCCAGGCCCGTCGCTTCCGCGAGCGCGCGGCAGGCTTTGTTGGCTTCGTCGTAGTTGCCCTCGACCTGGCACACCTTCGCGCCGAGCGCGCGGCAGGCATGGGCCTTGGTGCTCTCCAGGCGGTTGGGGTAAAAGACGTACGCCGCCACCCCCGCCTTTGCCGCCAGCGCCGCCACGGCGGTGCCGACGTTGCCGGTCGAAACGCAGCCGATCTCCTTGCGGCCCAGCTCCAACAGCCGTGCCACTGCCATGCTCACCACGCGGTCCTTGTAGGAGAGGCTCGGGCGGGAGGTGCTGTCGTCCTTGAGGTAGAGGTTGCGCAACCCCACTGCGGCGCCCAGCCGGTCGGCCCGGATCAGCGGTGTGAAGCCCGCGAACTCGCCCACGCGCGCGGGGCCGATGGCGTCGTGGATCGGCAGCAGCTCCTCCAGGAACCAGACGTTGAGCGGACGCTCGTGCATCGGCGTTTCGCGGATGCGCTGCGCGGCGAGCTCATAGTCGTAGTCGACGTCGAGGCTCTTGCCGCAGCGTGGGCAGTACGCCCCGCCGTCGGCGAGGGGCGAGCGCAGCTCGCATTTGCGGCACACCAGCTCAGTCGCGCAGGAGCGCGTGTGCTGGAGATCCCCGGCGTGGTCAGGTGCGGTGCTCATCCGCGTCTCGCTGACATCATCGCAGAGAACGCGGTCGGCGAGCTGGTCATATTCGGTGAATGTCCGCAGGGTTGGCATCGGCGCCGGCTGCCGCCGTCATCTGCCTGTGTTTCTCTCTGGGGCTTTGGCGCGACCACTCGCCGACCCGCGGCCACGGCGGATCCACGCTCGGCTCGGCGAGCCCGGACGCCTCCCACAGCTCCTCGCCGACGTGCGGCGCGAAGGGCATGAGCACCCTCGCCAACAGCCCCAGCGCGTCGCGCAGCGCCTCGTGGTCCTCGCGGCACAGGGCGCCGCTGTGCTTGAGCACGCGCTTCTCGTAGTCCTTGATGCGATCTAGCAGGCGGATCGCGTTGCGCACCGCGCTGTGCATCTCAAGCTCCGCGAGCTCCTCAGTGATCTTCTCCACCGCGATGTCGCACCATTTCTCAAGGCGCCTGCGCAGGTGCTCGGTGCGGCGCGGGTCGAGCTCCCCTGAGTCCTCCACCTGCTGAGCGAAGCGTCCCTGGGAGTACTGCCACAGGTTGTGTAGGAAGCGCTGGCAGAACTGCACCGCGCTGTCGCTCCAGTTCAGCGACTTCTGCGGCCGCGCTGCCCACAACACCGCCATCCTCACCGTGTCGGCGCCGAAGGACTCCACCAGCTCGTCGGGGTCCACGACGTTGCCGAGGTGCTTGCTCATCTTGCGCCCGTCGCGAATCACCATCTCGTGCATCAGCGCTCCAGCGAACGGCTCGCCGTCGGCGAGGAACGCAAGCGGGCCGATGTCCCTCAGCGCCTTCGTGGTGATGCGCTGGTCGAACATGAAGTTGCCGCTGTCGCTGCCCGCCACCAGCCGCTCGGAGGGCAGCCACGCGCGCAGGTCCTCGAGCGCGAGGATCTCCTCCAGCGAACGCTCGCGCTCGGGGGCGGGCACGCATGCGGGGATCCACAGCCACAGCGCGTCGAAGTGGCAGTCCAGCGTGTCCGTCTCGCGCTTGGCGGGGCCGTCGCAACGGGGGCAGGTGGTGTTGACGAAATCCTCCCTTTCCGCCAGCGGGTTGCCGGCGCCGGTCGGTTTCAGATCGAGTGGCAGCTCCACTGGCAGCTGCTCCTTGGGGATCGGCACCGTCCCGCAGCCGGTGCAGTACACGATCGGGATCGGCGTCCCCCACGAGCGCTGGCGGGAGATCGAGAAGTCGTTGGCCTTGTAGCGCACCGCCGGGCTGGCTCCAACCGGCTCTCTCCCGGCGGCCCCCGCCGGAGGAACGTCACCCAGCTCTCCCGTGGCAGTCCCCGTGGGATCCGCGCCACCCCCCGGCCCTCCCGCGGTGACCTCCGCGGGCCGGACGTTGGAGCCGGTCCCGTTCGGGCCGGCGTCCACGTTGCCTCCCGCCCCCCCTCCTCCTTCTCCTGCGCAGAGGGGATGCCGAGGCGCTCGGCGATCAGCTCATCCGTACGGTCCCTCTCGGGGATCCCCAGCACCGCGGTCGCGCCGAAGCGCTCGTCCACCGCGGGGGAGATCAGCAGCGGCAACGATGGGCTGCCCTCGGATATCGACACGGTGCAGCCGGTGTCCACCAGCGCGACCGCCTCCGCGCCGCGCGAGCTGCGCTCCCAGCCGCCGAGGCGCATCTCCTCAAGCTGCTCGTCCACCGCGGCGTCGGCGCTCCAGCGCTCCACCTCAGGGTGCTTGGGGGAGATCAGCACGAAGCGCGCCTGCGCGATGCCCTCGGCATGGGGGGTGAACACGGTCAGCTCGCGCCCGTCGGCGGCGCGCGCCTGCAGCTCGACCCCGTCCGTGCGACCCAGCACGATGCGCTGGCTGGCGAGCGAGGTCTCGTCCCATTTCTGCAGCTCCCCGATGCGGCGGTCGTTCTCCTCCAGGTAGGCGCTGATGCGCAGGTACCATTGCGCGCGCTGGATCAGCCTTACCGGGTTGTGGCAGCGCCAGCAGGTGCCGTCCTCCACCTGGATCGTCGCCAGCGTGGTCTGGCAGGTGTCGCACCAATCCACGCTGCCGCTGCCGTGGTAGATCAGCCCGGCGTCCAGCAGCGTCAGGAACAACCACTGCGACCAGCGGTACATGACCGGGTCGGAGCTCATGAACGTGCGCTCCCAGTCGAAGGAGAAGCCCAGCCGCCGCAGCTGGCCGGTCATGTGCTCGGCGCAGCGAGCCACCCACTCGGCGGGGGACTCCCCGTTGGCGATCGCCCCCAGCTCGGCGGGCAGGCCAAAGGCGTCGAAGCCGAACGCAAACAGCACTGGCTCCCCCCGCGCGCGCTGGAAGCGGGCGTAGGCGTCTCCGATCGCGTAGCTGCGCACATGCCCGATGTGCACGTTGCCGGAGGTGAACGGCGCCGAGGCCTTGATGTATACGCCGCTTTGCTCCCCTTTCAGCAGAGGTGTGCGGTAAGCGTCGCTCGACTCCCACGCGCGCTGGCGCCGGAGCTCGATCGCGCGGGGACCGTAGGCCCGCCCGCCCGTGGTCTGGCTGCCATAGTCACGCGCTCGGTCTGCGGTCTGGCTGACCTGGTCATGCGCTCGGTCTGCGGTCTGGCTGCCCTGGGCGTAGGTCCGCTCGCCCGCGGCTTGGCCACCGGGCGCGGGTCGGCCGCCGTGCTCGGGGAGGCTCGTGTCGCTCACACCGCGAGGATATCCGAGCCTCCCATCGGCGCACGCGGGGCGGCTCGGCGGGGGCGGGGGGTGTGGGTGGTGTCTTCGTTTGGGGGTACAACCACCAACTGGACCTATGGGTAGCGACCAGATGACGGCTAAGAGAGGTCCAGTAGGTGGTTGGTGCGCCCAAATGCACTGATGCACTGATCTGGCGCTCGCGGGGCCTGCAGGTCCCGACCAAACTGAGACACCACCGGGGCGTGTTGTTGGGTTCACTTTTTCGGCTTCCAACCAGCCGCGTGGGTGGCTGGCGGTTGGTGAGAGGTCTTGTGCGTTTATTTTTTCGGCCTCCACTCAATCCTGCGGGCTTTGCGACGGGCTCCGTTGCTATGCTCAAACCCACTTGAGCGCCGTCTCTGACAGGCACCTCTCGGCCACCGGCCGACCCCCCTCTGGCCCCGCCCTGTGCGGGGTCTTCTCGTCCGCCTCGACTGTAAGGATCCTGAGATGGAGATAGAGATCGGCCGCGGCAAGAAAGCCCGCCGCGCATACGGATTTGACGACATCGCGATCGTGCCCTCGCGGCGCACGCGTGACCCCGACGACATCGACATCTCCTGGAAGCTCGGGCCCTACCAGTTCGAGCTGCCGATGATGGCCTCCGCGATGGATGGTGTCGTGTCGCCCGAGACCGCCGGGATCATCGGTCGCCTCGGCGGCCTGGCGGTGCTCAACCTGGAGGGCATCTTCACCCGCTACGAGGACGCCGACGAGCAGCTGGAGCGGATCGCCGCGCTGCCCAAGGAGCTGGCCACGCGCGAGATGCAGGAGATCTACCGCGAGCCCGTCAAGCCCGAGCTGATCGCCCAGCGCATCCAGGAGATTAAGGCGCAGAAGGTGGTCGTCGCCGCTTCGCTCACGCCCCAGCGGGTGCTGCGCTATCACGAGCTCGCGCTCGAGGCGGGCCTCGACGTGCTCGTGATCCAGGGCACGGTCGTCTCCGGCGAACACGTCTCCACCGTCTCCGAGCCGCTCAACCTGAAGGAGTTCATTCCCTCCCTCGACGTGCCCGTGGTGGTAGGCGGCTGCGCCTCCTACCATACCGGCCTGCACTTGATGCGCACCGGCGCCGCCGGCGTGCTCGTCGGGGTCGGTCCCGGCGCGGCGTGCACCACGCGCGGGGTGCTCGGCATCGGCGTACCGCAGGCCACGGCGATCGCCGACGTCGCGCACGCACGCTCCACACACATGCTCGAGACCGGCGACTACTCGATGGTGATCGCCGACGGCGGCATGCGCAACGGCGGCGACGTCGCTAAGGCGATCGCGCTCGGCGCCGATGCGGTGATGATCGGCTCGCCGCTCGCCCGCGCCTACGAAGCGCCCGGGCATGGCTTCCATTGGGGAATGGCCACTTTTCATCCCACGCTTCCCCGCGGCGCGCGAGTTGCCACTGCCCAGAACGGGACGCTCGAGGAGATCCTCGTCGGCCCCGCGCGCGAGAACGACGGCACCTTCAACCTGTTCGGCGGCCTGCGCACCTCGATGGCTACCTGCGGCCACAAGGACCTCGCCGAGTTCAACCGCGCCGAGGTTGTGGTCGCGCCGGCGCTGCAGACAGAGGGCAAGGCGCTGCAACACGACCAGGGTGTCGGCATGGGCGCGGTGAACGGGAAGGCGGCTGCGCTCGTCAATGAGTGAGCCGGCGGCCCCGGTGGTGACGCCCGTCGCCGACGGTGTGCCCGCCGTGTCCGGGTCTGCCTCCGCCACAGCCGTGCCGTCGCACGCGGTTTCCGCCACTGCCACCGACGTCGTGGTGGTCATCGACTACGGCGGTCAGTACTCGCAGCTGATCGCGCGGCGAGTGCGCGAGTGCGGGGTGTTCTCGGAATTGGTGCCCCACCACGTGCCGCTGGAGGAGATCGCGGCGCGCCGCCCGCGCGGGATCATCCTCTCCGGTGGTCCGGCGTCGGTGTACGCGCCAGACGCTCCGCGCCTGGAGCGTGGCCTGCTCGAGCTCGGGGTCCCGGTGCTCGGCATCTGCTATGGGATGCAGCTGCTCGTGCACGAGCTCGGCGGGCGGGTCGAGCAGGCGGAGGTGGGTGAATTCGGCCGCTCCGACCTGACGGTCGACGAGCACGGGGTGCTGTTGAGGGAAACGCCCCGCGAGCAAACCTGCTGGATGTCCCACCGCGACACCGTCTACGAGGCGCCGCCCGGGTTCACTGCCCTCGCGCACACCTCCACCTCCCCGGTGGTGGCGGTCGAGAGCATCGAGCGGGGCATCTACGGCATCCAGTTCCACCCCGAGGTCGTCCACACCCCCTACGGACAGGCGATCCTCGAGCGCTTCCTCACCGAGGTGTGCGACTGCCCTCCGACGTGGTCGGCGGCGTCGATCGTGGAGGAGCAGATCGCGCGCGTTCGCGCCCAGGTAGGGGAGGGGAGGGTGATCTGCGGCCTCTCCGGCGGTGTTGACTCCTCGGTGGCGGCGCTTTTGGTGCACCGTGCCGTAGGCGACCAGCTCACGTGCGTGTTCGTCGACCACGGCCTGATGCGCAAGGACGAGGGCGAGCAGGTGATCGCCACCTTCCGCGACACCTTCAGGGTGCCGTTGGTCGCGGTCGACGCCGAGCAGCGGTTCCTGGAGCGGCTGCGAGGGGTCACCGAGCCCGAGGCCAAGCGCAAGGCGATCGGGGCGGAGTTCATCAGAGTCTTCGAGGAGGAGGCCGCGAAGCTCGCCGAGGGCGGTGGCGCGGAGGACGCCGCGAGGGCGCTGGACGCGGGCGGGGCGACAGGCGGGGAGGCAGGGGAGGGTGCTGCTGGTGCGCTGGACGCGGCCGGGGTGACGGGGGAAGACGTCGAAGGTGCACGCTACCTCGTGCAAGGCACGCTCTACTCCGATGTGATCGAGTCAGGCGGAGGCACCGGCGCGGCGACTATCAAGTCCCACCACAATGTCGGTGGCCTCCCCGAGGACATGCGCTTCGAGCTGGTCGAGCCGCTGCGCGCATTGTTCAAGGACGAGGTGCGCGCCGTGGGCGCCGAGCTGGGACTGCCCGAGCGCCTGGTGTGGCGCCAGCCCTTCCCCGGACCCGGCCTGGCGATCCGGATCGTCGGTGGCGAAGCGACGCGGGAGCGCCTCGACGTGCTACGCGAGGCCGACCACATCCTCCAGGAGGAGATTCGCAAGGCTGGCCTCTACCGCGAGCTGTGGCAGTCCTTCTGCGTGCTCCCCGATATCCGCACCGTCGGCGTCCAGGGCGACGAGCGCACCTACGGGTATGTGGTCGTGATCCGCGCGGTCACCTCCGACGATGCGATGACAGCCGATTGGGCGCGGCTGCCCTATGACCTGTTGGAGACGATCGCCTCGCGCATGATCGGCGAACTGCGCGAGGTCAACAGGGTGGTTTTGGACATAACCAGCAAGCCCCCGGGCACCATCGAGTGGGAGTAGCCCTGGCGGCGTCTCGACGCGACTGGCGGCGTCCTCGATCGCTCGTGTGCGGAGCACACTTCGCTCACTGCGTCCTTGCCAGTCACGACGAGCCATCCGCCAGGGACGCTTTTGGCCTATCATGTCGCTCTCGCCGCGCGCGAATGGATGCGTGCGGCCTTTTTCACGTCATGAAAACCTACGTCGCCAAGCCCACCGACCGCGAGCGCAACTGGCTGCTCGTCGACGCCAACGGCAAGACCCTTGGCCGTCTGGCGACGCAGCTCGCCGACGTGCTGCGCGGCAAGCGCAAGCCCGAGTACACGCCGCACATCGACACCGGCGACTTCGTCGTGGTGATCAACGCGGAGAAGGTCGCGGTCACCGGTAAGAAGCGCACCGATAAGCGCTACTACCGCCACTCCGGCTACCCGGGCGGTCTGCGCTCGCGCACATTTGAGGAGATGCTGGCGCGACGGCCGGAGGAGATCATCCGGATCGCCGTCAAGGGCATGATGCCCCGCAACCGCCTCGCGCGCAAACAGTTGACGAAGCTGAAGATCTACGCCGGGCCCGAGCACCCCCACGTTGCGCAGAAGCCCGAGCCGTTGGAGATCGAGGCCTGATGGCCGACGAGCCTGCAGCGCCCGAGGAGCCGCTCGAGGAGCCGGCTGCTGAGGTGCCCGCCGTCGAGGAGCCTGTCGCCGAGGCGGCCGAGGAGGAGGCCATCGAGGAGCTCGTCGCGGAGGAGGCTGTTGTGGAGCTTGCCGCGGAGGAGCTTGCGGTCAAGGAGGCCATCGTTGAGGCGGCTGTCGAGGAGCTCGCAGCGGAGGAGGCCGTCGGGGAGGTTGCCGCGGAGGAGCTTGCGGTGGAGGAGGCTGTCGTTGAGGAGCTCGTCGTGGAGGAGGCTGTTGTGGAGCTTGCCGCGGAGGAGCTTGCCGTGGAGGAGGCGATTGTCGAGGAGCTGGTTGTAGAGGAGGCCGTGGCAGAGCTGGTGGCTGAGGCCGCCGCCGAGTCGCCTTCCGAGGAGCAGCCCTCAGCCGAGCCCGCTGCCCAGGAGCCCGCCGCGGAGGCCGAGGCCGAGGAGGAGGACCTCGACGAGGATGAGGAAGAGGAGCCCACTCCCCGCGTGAAGCCCGCGGTGCCGGGGGCGCACCTGGAAGTCGACATCGTCCCCGAAGGCGTCGACCCGCTGGCGCGCGACGCCCCGGCCGACCCGTACGCGATCGAGGAGTACTCCGAGGATGTCGCTGCGGCAGAGGAGGAGGCGGCGGAGGAGTCGCTGCCGCAGCCGATCTCCACCGCGGCGATCGACCTCGCCGCCGGGGCGCGCTATCGCGCGACCGGCAAGCGCAAGACTGCGATCGCGCGCGTGATCCTGCGCCCTGGCAGCGGTGTCTACCTGGTCAACGGGCGCACCCTCGAGGAGCACTTCCCGCGCACCACGCTGCAGCGCAACATCCGCCAGCCTCTGGAGACGGTGGGCTATGAGGAGCGCATGGACGTGGTGGCACGGCTGCACGGGGGCGGCATCTCCGCGCAGGCGGGCGCGCTGCGCCACGGCGTCTCCCGCGCGCTGCTGGAGGCCGACCCCAACCTGCGCGGCGAGCTCAAGCGCCGCGGCTTCCTCACGCGCGACTCGCGCGCCAAGGAGCGCAAGAAGGCCGGTTTGAAGAAGGCGCGCAAGCGTCCGCAGTTCTCCAAGCGGTAGGACCCGCCACCCTCATGGCCCGCAAGCTGTTTGGCACCGACGGTGTACGAGGTGTCGCCGGGGAGATGCTGAGCGCCGAGCTCGCGCTCGGCCTCGGGCGCGCGGCGGCTGCGCTCGCCGAGGCGGAGCGCCCCCAGGTGCTCATAATCCGCGACACCCGCGAGTCCGGGGAGATGCTCCAAGCGGCGCTCGCCGCCGGGGTCAGTGCGGCCGGGGGGGATGCTCTGCTCGGCGGAGTCCTGCCGACTCCAGCCGCACCCCTGCTGATCGCTCGCTACGGCTTCGACCTCGCGGCCGTCATCTCCGCCTCGCACAATCCCTACCAGGACAACGGGATCAAGTTCTTCGGCCCCGACGGCTTCAAGCTCTCCGACGAAACGGAGCTCGAGATCGAGCAGGCGCTCCAGGATGGGACCGGCAACGGCGGCACTGCCATCGGGCACATCCGCGAGCTGCGTGGCACGGGCGAGGATTATCTGCGCGAGCTGCACACCCGCTTCGCCGAGCTCGACCTGCACGGGCTCGACGTGCTGCTGGACTGCGCCAACGGTGCCACCCACCACGTGGCACCGGAGATCTTCAGGCGACTCGGCGCGAGCGTGAGCGTGATCGCCGAGCACCCCGACGGGCGTAACATCAACGCCGGCTGTGGCTCCACGCACGTGCAGGAGCTCGCCGCACGGGTGCTCGCGGGCGGCCACGCCCTCGGCTTCGCCTTCGACGGCGACGGCGACCGCGTGCTCGCCGTGGACGGCGCCGGGGAGGTCGTGGACGGCGACGAGCTGATGGCGCTCGCCGCGCTGCA
Organism: uncultured Solirubrobacterales bacterium; assembly: GCA_963812955.1. GTDB lineage: Bacteria > Actinomycetota > Thermoleophilia > Solirubrobacterales > Solirubrobacteraceae > Palsa-744. The sequence continues at coordinate 415,865 of CAWEXC010000003.1, read as the reverse complement.
CCTCAAGCGCGGCGGCCGCCTCGTCGGCGGCGGAGTGGCGGTGACGGTGATGACCAACTACGGCTTCCATGCAGCGATGCGCGACGCGGACATCGCCGTCGCATCGACGAAGGTCGGCGACCGCTACGTGCTCGAGGAGCTGCGCGCACGCGGGTGGGTGCTCGGCGGCGAGCAATCGGGGCACATCATCGACATCAGCTTCAACCGCTCCGGCGACGGCATCGCCAGCGCCCTGCTCGCGCTCGAGGCGCTCGACGGTGCGCCGCTGAGCGAGCGCGACGCGATGCACAAGCTCCCTCAGCGGCTGGTCAACGTGCGCGTCCGCGATCGCGGCGCGTTGGAGAGCGCCGACACCGTCACCGACGCGGTGCGCGCTGCCGACGAGGCCCTCTCCGGCCGCGGGCGGGTGCTCGTGCGCCCCTCCGGCACCGAGCCGCTGGTGCGCGTAATGGTCGAGGCGCCCACCGAAGAGGAGGCCGAGCAGGTCTGCGCCGACCTCGTGGCGCTCGTCGAGCGCGAGCTGGCCTGATAGGGGGGAGAGGCGAGATGTTATTTTGCGGCCCCTACCACTTCACAAAATGAAGGGTTTGGCTCCAAAAGCAAAGGCACGACCAGCCGCGCCTACCCTGATCCTGCGATTGTCCGAGGGTATCCGCGCGTGGGTATGCAAGCTAACGGACGTCTGTTCTAGCCCCTCTCACACCGGTGGTATCTTCGGAAGCGACCTCCATTCGGAGAGTCGAGCCGGTGCTGCCAGGAGCCCCGGCCGCTCGCCGTTCGCGAAAGGACTCGATCGCCTGTGTGCGGAATCGTTGGCTACGTCGGCAGGCGGGAGGGTGGGCCTCCGGTCCAGGAGCTGCTGCTCGCCGGCCTGAAGAAGCTCGAGTATCGCGGCTACGACAGCGCCGGGATCTCGGTGATCGCCGACGACCACATCGAGGCGGTGCGCGCGGTGGGCAACCTACGCGCGCTGGAAGCGAAGCTGGATGGAGCGCGCGCTCCGGCCGATGCTGGGGAGGGCGGGGCGGTGGCGACGCTCGCGCGACCTCTCACCACCGGCATCGCCCACACCCGCTGGGCCACGCACGGTCGCGTCAGCGAGGAGAACGCCCACCCCCACTTCGACAGTGCGGATCGCATCCACGTGGTGGTCAACGGGATCGTCGAGAACTACATGCCGCTGCGCGAGCGTCTGCTCGCGGAGGGTTGCGTCTTCACCTCCGAGACCGACGCGGAGGTGATCGCGCACCTGATTGCCGACCACTATGCGGGCGATCTCGCCGACGCCGTGCGCGCCGCCTACGCCGAGCTGCACGGCCACTTCGCGTTCGTGGCGATGAGCCTCGACGAGCCCGAGACGCTGGTTGGGGCGCGCCGCGAGTGCCCCCTGGTGGTCGGCCGCGGCGAGGAGGAGCAGTTCCTCGCCTCCGCCGTGCCCGCCTTCCTTGCGCGTACCCGCACCGTGCAGTACCTCGAAAACGGTGAGATCGCCGTGCTCACTCCCGACGGCGTCACGATCACCACGCCTGACGGGGTGCTCGTGGAGCGTGCGACCGAGACCGTCGAATGGGACGAGGAGGCTGCCGAGAAGGGCGGCTTCGAGACATTCATGCTCAAGGAGATCCACGAACAGGCCGACGCCGTCGCCGAGACGATCGCCGATCGCACCGCTCGTGGGGACGGCGTCAGCCTCAACGAGCAGGGGGCGCTCGACGAGGCCTTACTGGCCGGGGTGAGTCGGATCGTGATCGTTGCTTGTGGCACCTCCTACCACGCCGGCCTGATCGGGCGCTACGCGATCGAGGAGTGGGCGCGCATTCCCGTGGAAATGGACATCGCTTCCGAGTACCGCTACCGCAACCCCGTCGTGGGGCCCGGCGACCTCGTGATCGGCATCTCCCAGTCAGGCGAGACCGCGGACACACTCGCCGCGATGCGCCTCGCGCGCGAGCGCGGCGCCACCGTGCTCGCGATCACCAACGTGATGGGCTCGCAGGCCACGCGCGACGCCGACGGCGTGCTCTTCACCCGCGCGGGCTTGGAGATCGGGGTGGCTGCCACCAAGACCTTCACCTGCCAGGTGGCCGTCCTCTACCTTCTCGGCCTGCGCCTCGCCGAGCTGCGCGGCACTTTGGAGGCGGCGCGGATCGCCGAGCTGGTGGGCGAGGTCAAGCGGCTGCCTCACTGCATCGCCGAGATCACCGGCTCCGACGACGGATTGGGAGGCCCGCCCACCCCTGTGGTCGCGCAGGTCGGGCGCATCGCCGCCCAGCACTGGCAGGGCGAGTTCTTCCTCTACATCGGCCGCCACGTCGGCCTGCCGGTCGCCTTGGAGGGCGCGCTCAAGCTCAAGGAGATCTCCTACATCGCCACCGACGCCTACGCCGCCGGGGAGATGAAGCACGGCCCGATCGCTCTGCTCGACGAGTCCACGCCCGTGGTGTGCATCGCCACCGACTCCCCCGTGCTCGAGAAGGTTGCCTCCAACATCCAGGAGGTCCGCGCCCGTGGCGCCCACGTGATCGCCGTTGTCAGCGAGGGCAACGCGCAGATCGTCGAGCACGCCGACGCCGCGATCCCGATTCCCGCGATCGACTGGATGCTCCAGCCGATCCTCGCCGTCATCCCGCTGCAGCTGCTCGCGTACGAGATCGCCCGCCGCCGCGGGCTGGATGTCGACCAACCGCGCAACCTCGCCAAGACCGTCACCGTCGAGTAGCAGCGCACCGAGTCGCGCCCGCCAGCGCATTAGGATCGCAACTTATGGGAACCCTCCCCGAGTGGTGCTTGCCGCTGCCCGACGCCGAGGCGATGCGGGCGATCGACCGTTGGGCGATCGACGAGCGGGGGGTGCCCTCGCTGGATTTGATGGAGCGCGCCGGGATCGGCGTGGCCCGCGCTGTCGAGCAGCTCGCGCCCGATGGACCAGTGACGGTGCTTTGCGGCAAGGGTAACAATGGCGGCGACGGGCTGGTGGCCGCGCGCCTGCTGCGCGACGCCGGCCGCGAGGTCGATGTCCTCATCGCCGGGCCCCCCGAGGAGCTAAAGGGAGATGCGCGCGAGAACCTCATGCGCCTGCCCGGCGCTCCGACGGTGCAGATGGACTTCGCGAGTGCCGGCTCCGCTGCGAGCGTGGGCGATGCTGGAGCGGTGGCGTCTTCCACCACCGACGGGCCTTCCGTCGCTGGGGGCGCGAGACTCCTGCGCAGATCGGCCGCAATCATCGACGCGCTGCTTGGCACTGGCTTCGCCGGCGAGCCCCGCGGATCGATCGCCGAGGCGATCGACGCCGCGAACGCCTGCGGCGCGCCCGTCGTCAGCGTGGACGTGCCCTCCGGGGTGGACGCCTCGACGGGCGTGGTCAGCGCCTGCGCGGTGCGTGCCGCGATCACCGTCACCTTCCACGCCGCCAAGCCCGGCCTCTGGATCCACCCCGGCAAGGCTCACGCCGGCGAGGTGCGCACGCTCGACATCGGCATCCCCCGCGGCGCTCCCACCGTTGCCGACATCGGCCTGATCGAGAGCGCCGTGCTGAGTCTGCTCCCACATCGCGCCTCCGCATCGACGAAGTTCTCGAGCGGCCACGTGCTCGTCGCCGGCGGCTCGCGTGGCCTCACAGGCGCCCCCCGCATGGCCGCCCACGCTGCGATGCGCGCCGGCGCGGGCTACGTCACGGCATGCGTGCCCGCCTCGGTGCAGAGGATCCTCGCGACCGGCGGGCTCCCCGAGTTGATGACTCACGGCCTGCCCGACGAGGACGGCGCGCTCGCGGTCGCGGGCGTCGATGCCGTGCTCGAGGCCGCACGGCGCGGTGGGGCGCTTGCGCTCGGGCCTGGCCTCGGGCGCGCCCCCGGCGCATTCGCGTTCGCACGCGAGCTGGCGCGCCGCGCGTCCGTCCCAACCGTGATCGACGCCGACGGCCTCAATGCCCACGCCGGGCGCCTCAGCGATCTCGGCGCGCGTGAGGCCCCGACGGTGCTCACCCCGCACGCGGGGGAGCTCGGTCGGCTGCTGGAGCTCTCCAGTGAGGAGATCGAGCGCGAGCGCCTGCGCCACGTGCGCGCCGCCGCCGAGCTTTCGCAGGCGGTGGTTGTGCTGAAGGGCGACGACACGTTGGTCGCCGATCCCGCCAGCTCGGGCGTGGTGGCCGTCAGCGCGGGCGCCAGCCCCGCGCTTGCAACCGCCGGCACCGGGGATGTGCTCACGGGCGTGATCGCGGCGCTCCTCGCACAGGGCCTCCCGGCGTTCGCGGCGGCCGCCGTCGGCGTCCAGCTGCACGCCGCCGCCGGGCGCGCCGCAGCGCGGATGGTCGGCAGCGCCGACAGCGTGATCGCCTCGGACGTGATCGCCGCGCTGCCCTTCGCCCGCGTCGAGGTGGGGCGGCCATGAGCGTCGATCGTGCGGTCGCCATGGGTGTGATCACGATGCTGCCCTTCGCCCGCGTCGAGGTGGGGCAGCCGTGAGCGTCGAGCGCGCGGTCGCGCGCGTCAACCTCGACGCGATCGTGCGTAACTGCGAGCGGTTGCGCTCGGAGCTGCGCGAGGGTGCTCGGCTGTGCGCGGTTGTCAAGGCCGACGGCTACGGCCACGGCATGGAGGAAAGCGCGCGGGCGGCGCTTGCGGGCGGCGCCACCTGGTTGGCCGTTGCCGGCATCCAGGAAGCGCGCGAGCTGGCCGAGTTCGCCGAGGGGACCAAGGCGCCGCTACTGATTATGGGGCCGCTGCAGCGCGACGACCTGGAGGAGGTGGTTGCCTGCGGCTTCGAGCTGGTCGTGTGGAGCGAGGGTCACCTGCTGGATATCGCGTGGCTGGCCGGGGACATGGGGCGCAGGGGCCACGTGCACGTGAAGCTCGACACCGGCATGGGGCGCTTCGGCACGCGGGACGCGGATCTGGCGACGCGCCTGGCAATTACCGCCGCAGCCGACCCCAACGTCGATCTGGTGGGGCTGATGACCCACTTCGCCACCGCCGATGAACGGGGCGACGATTTCTTTGCGGAGCAGTTGCGGCGCTTCGCGCGGTGGACGGCGCCGCTCAAGCGAGAGTACCCCGAGGTCCTCGTGCACGCAGCCAACAGCGCCGCCGTGCTGCGCGACCCCGCCGCGCATTTTGACATGGTGCGCTGCGGCATCGCGATCTACGGCATGGACCCCTTCGGCGAGGACCCGCTCGCCCGCGGCCTGGAGCCGGCGCTGTGGTTGAGCTCCTATGTCGCGGCCGTCAAGTGCTGTGCCGCCGGGGAGAGCACCGGGTATGGCCGGCGCTTCGTCGCCGTGGACGACACCCATATAGGCCTGCTGCCAATCGGCTATGGCGACGGGTGGCGGCGCGGGCTCTCGGGCAACGCCGAGGCGCTCATCGATGGACGCCGCCACCCGCTGGTGGGCACCGTCAGCATGGACAGCGTCGCCGTCGACCTCGGCCCCGACCCGAGTGCACCGGCGCTGCTTGGCCAGCCCGCGGTGCTGATCGGCGGCCAGGGCGAGGAGCGGATCACCGCCGAGGAGCTGGCTCGCCGCCTGGACACGATCAACTATGAGATCACCTGCGGGCTCACCGCACGCGTCGCACGTGTGCATCACGGTGACGGAGTGGCGCGTCTTGCCGCCGATTGACGACCCGCTCGAGCTGACCCGTGCCGCGCTCACCGGCCGTCGCGCGTGGCTGGTGGGCGGCGCGGTGCGCGACCGTCTGCTGGGCAGGCACAGGGCTCGAGCGGCGCGATCGATCGCCGTGAGTGAGGGGGGTGCCCGAATCGCCGACCGCCGATCTCGACGTGGTGCTCGACGGCGAGCCCCGCGAGGCGGCACGCGCGCTTGCGCGTACCGCGCGTGCCGCGGCATTCTCGCTCTCGGAGGAGTATGGGGGCTGGCGCGTGGTCGCGCGTGACGGTGCCTGGCAGGTCGACTTCGAGCGCCTGCGGGGCGCCTCTTTGGAGGAGGATCTGGAGCTGCGCGATTTCACCGTCAACGCGATCGCCGCGCCGCTTGGGGAGCCGGGCGCGTCGCCAGGCGAGGCGATCGACCCGCTCGGTGGCCTGGAGGATCTCGCGCGGCGGCGGCTGCGCGAGGCTGGCCCACATGCCTTCGCGGAGGACCCGCTACGGGTGCTGCGTCTCGTGCGGCTCGCCGTCGAGCTCGATCTCGAAGCAGACGCCGACACGCGCGCCCGCGCGCACGCCCACGCGGCGGCGCTTGGCAAAGTCGCCCCCGAGCGGATCTTCATGGAGTTGCGCCGCATCATCGACGCGCCTGGCGCCGTCGCGGGCCTGGAGCTGATGGGGGAGGTGGGCGCAACTGCGGTGGTGCTGCCTGAGCTGGAGACGCTGCGCGGCGTGACCCAAAGCCACTACCACCACCGCGACGTGTACGGGCACACCCTGGAGGTGCTCGAGCAGGTGATTGCGCTGCAGCAAGAGCCCGCCGCCGCTCTTGGGGATGATGGAGACCTCTATCGCGAGCCGCTCGCGACACCGCTCACCGAGCCGCTCACGACGCTGCTCACCGAGCCGCTCGCCGATGGGCTGACCCGCGGGGGGGCGCTGCGTTGGGGGGCGTTGCTGCACGACGCCGCCAAGCCGCTCACTCGCAACGTGCGTCCCGCGGACGGGCGCGTCACGTTCGTCGGACACGACGCTCGGGGTGCACAGATGGCCGGTGAAGTGCTCGGCAGGTTGCGTGCGAGCGGGCGGCTGCAGGCGCACGTGGCGGCGCTCGTGCGCAACCACCTGCGTCTGGGCTTCCTCGTGCACGAGCGCCAGCCGCTGGCACGCCGCAGCGTGTTCGCCTATCTGCGCGGCTGCGAGCCGGTGGAGGTCGATGTAACGCTGCTGTCTGTCGCCGACCGCCTGGCCACCCGCGGTGAGCGCGCACAGGAGGCGATCGACGCTCATCTGCGCCTCGCGCGCACGATGCTCGCCGATGCGCTCGGCTGGCGTGCGGAGGGCCCCCCGCAGCCGCTGCTACGGGGAGACGAGCTGGCGAGCGAGCTCGGTCTTCCCGCCGGGCCGTCCCTCGGCGAACTGTTGGAGGAGCTGCTGCGGGCGCAGTACGCGGGAGAGATCACCAACCGCGAGGAGGCGTTGGCGCACGCGCGTGACGTCGGGTCGCGATGATCTCGGATTACATCGGAGGGAGGTAGAGGACAACATTTTTGGGCCTATACCAAATGAGACTAGGTCTCGTTCTTCTTTGGTTTGGGTGGGAAAAGAGAACAACAGCATCCGGCTCGGTGGTGGAGCAAACCCATCTCTTTTGGGCATACCAAATGAGATTGGGTCTCGTTCTTCTTTGGTTTGGGTGGGAAAAGAGAACAACAGCATCCGGCTCGGTGGTGGAGCAAACCCATCTCTTTTGGGCATACCAAATGAGATTGGGTCTCGTTCTTATTTGGTATGGGCGCGAAAAGAGAGCACAACTCACCGGCCGCCCGTGCACACGCGGGGTAGGATGGCGGGTCAGTGACCAATCCCGACTGCATCTTCTGCAAGATCGTCGCTGGCGCGCTGCCTGCCACGATCGTCGACGAGGACGAGCTCACGGTCGCCTTCATGGACATCAACCCGGCCACCCGTGGCCACACGTTGGTCGTGCCGCGCCGCCACGCACAGGATCTGCTGAGCATCGGCCCCGAGGACCTGTGTGCGACAGCGGCCACGGCGCAGCGTCTGGCGGGGCGGATGAGCGAGCGGTTGGGTGCCGCCGGGGTCAACGTGCTCAACTCCTGCGGCGCCGCCGCGTGGCAGACCGTGTTCCACTTCCACCTGCACGTGATCCCGCGCTACGCCGATGACCCGCTGCGGCTACCATGGGCGCCGACCGCAGGGGAGGCAAGCGAGATCGCAGCGGCCGCGCAGGAACTTGGCCGCGGATAGCGAACCGCTACATACCAGCCCTTGGTGTGTTCTATGCCCAATATGTTCCGCTCTAGGCCCAATCTGCTCCGTACCTCGCTGATTGCACTCCCGCTAGGGGTGGCATTGACCCTGGCGCTGCCGATCGGCGCGCTGGCGACGCTCTCCGAAGTGGGGGTGCTCCCCGCTACGACGCCCCCCACCACGCCGAGCTGCCCGACGTCGTGTCTGGCCGTCACGCGCACCACTGGCTACCAGGTGAAGGTGGGCAAGACGCGCGGCATCGTCGCGGCGCCCCGCAACGGCACAGTCGTGGCGTGGACGATTTCGCTCGGCAAGCCCAACGCGACCCAGATCAAGTACTTCAACACCAACGAGGGCGGCACCGCCTCCGCTGCGATCGCCGTGCTGCGACCGCAGCCCAAGCCCAACCTCGCGTTCAAGCTGGTGGCGCAGAGCCCGCTCGTGCAGCTGCAGCAGTACTTCGGCAAGACCGCCCAGTTCCCACTCGCCACCACCCTCCAGGTCAAAAAGGGCGACGTGATCGCGCTCGCGGTCCCCACCTGGGCGCCCGCGCTCGCGCTCGGCTTCAGCAACGAAACCTCCTGGCGTGCCAGCCGCCTGCGCACCCAGTGCACCAACACCAGCGTTCAGTCGATGCAGCAGCTGGGAACCAACGTCCAGTACTACTGCCTCTACCGCGAAGCGCGCCTCACCTACAGCGCCACATTGATCTCGACCCCCTGAGCTCGTCAGGTCGTGAAGCTCGTCGAGGTTGTGGCCCTAGGCGCCTCGGCTAATCAAGGCGCCTGCAGCGCCGCATTGATCTCGACCCCCTGAGGCTCGTCAGGCGTGAAGCTCGTCGAGGTCGCATAGGCGGCAGCTCTAGGCGCCTCGGCTAATCAAGGCGCCTGGGCGCCGCCGGTGGGGCTGCTCGAAGAGCCGCTGCCGCCCGCTGGCTTCCGAGCCGCCTTTGGCGCCGCTTTCCCCGGTGCCGCCGCTCGCGCCCGAGCTTGCTTCCGGGATGCTTGTTTTTTCCGCCGAGCTGCCGGAGCTGGTGGTAGCGCTTTCGCTGCTGGTGCCCCCCGCGCTGGAGCTGGAGGGTTCTTCGCTCGAAGCTTTCGGCCGGGCTGCTCGAGGACCCCGAGCCGCTCTTGGAGGTCGTGGCGACGGTTGACGTCGAGGTGGTGGGCGTCGCTTCGCTTTCGGCCTGGGTGTTGGTGGGGGGAGTGATTTCCGGGGTGCTGTGCGGCGGCACGTCAGCGGAGTTGCTGCTGCCTCCGCAGGCCGCCAGCGTGAGGCCCACCAGTAGTGCCGCGGCGCCCGCGAGGATGGGGGCGAGCGACCGAAGCCGGGAGACACCCCCCTTCGGGGGGAATCCCCGTTTCGACCAGCGTGCGGTCACGAGCCGAGCGGCCCCATCCGGCGTCCGCAGGTGGGACAGTCGTTGAGATCCTTCTGGGCGAGCTGCTCGCACCAGGGGCAGAAGCGCAGGTTTTCAACCGAGAAGGGAAGCTTGGAGGTGGAGGGCGCAAGTGGAAGCACCTTGCCCACGACCTCCAGCGGGTCGCCGGTCTCCCGGTCGAGGTAGATCTCGTCGGGCTGCGCCTCGAGGATGACTTCCCGCCCGCTTGCCGGACTGCGCAGACGGTATCGCTGCTGCACGCTCATCGCCGGGACTCTAGCGAAGCCTGCGGAGGGAGCGCCGCGACAGAACCGTGCAACCTCGACAGTCACTGGCGCGTCTCGTGACATCCCGGCAGACCACGCCCGCAGCGGCGCCCTGAGCAGGGGTAGTGTGCGCCGTCAGTGCGCGTCCTGATCTTCCACGGCTACCTGCTCTCCGGCACGGGCTCCAACATCTACAATGCGCGCCTCGCACGGGCGCTGGTGGCGCTCGGCCACGAGGTGCATCTGCTCTGTCAGGATCGCCACCCCGAGCGCCAATCCTTCGTCGATGCCGGCGGGGATTGGAAGCAGGGGGAGCTGCGCATGCGCACGCTGCGCGAGCCGGTGCGCTGCACCGCCTACCGGCCGGAGATCGGCGGGCTGCTGCCCGTGTATGTCGAGGATCCCTACGAGGGGATCGAAGCGCGCATCTTTGCGCGCTGCAGCGAGGCCGAGATCGAGCGCTACATCGATGCCAACGTGTCTGCCGTACGCGAGCTGGTGGGGCTTGTGCAACCCGACGTCGCGCTCGCCAACCATCTCGTGATGGGCCCCGCAATCCTTGCCCGAGCGCTCGCCCACCGTGTGCCATACGCCGTCAAGGTGCACGGCAGCGCCCTGGAGTACACCGTGAAGCCCGACCCCGAGCGCTTCCTGCCCTACGCCCGTGAGGGGCTCGAGCCCGCCGCGGCGGTGCTCGTTGGCTCGTTGCACACCGCGGGCAGCCTGTGGGATGCGCTGGAGGACCCCGCGATCGAGGCCCGCACCCGTCTCGGCCCTCCCGGGGTGGACGTCGAGCTCTTCAAACCGCTCCCGCAGTGCGCCTCGAGCAGGCCGTCGGAGCCCGTCGTGGCGTTCGTGGGCAAGCTGATCGTCAACAAGGGCGTGGACCTGCTGATCGCTGCGTGGCCGCTGGTGCTCGAGCAGGTTCCGGAGGCCCGCCTGGAGATCGTCGGCTTTGGCGGCGACTGCGAGTGGCTGGAGCTCCTGCTGGAGACACTGGCGGCCGGCGGGCTCGAGCAGGCGATCGACATGGCGCTGGCCGGTCGCGCTCGGGGCCCGCTGCGCCACCTGGCAGCGTTTTTGGGAGATCTGCGCGACCAGCGGCGCGAGCGCTACTTGACGGCGGCCGGGTCACTGTCCGGGCGGGCTCGCTTCGCGGGGCGCTTGGAGCATGAGGAACTAGCTGAGCTGCTGCCCACCTGCGAGGCGCTGGTGGTGCCCAGCACCTTCCCCGAGGCGTTCGGCATGGTGGCGGCCGAGGGCGCGGCGTGTGGCGCGCTGCCGGTGAGCGCCGCCCACTCGGGCCTTGCGGAGGTGAGCAGGGTGCTGGCAAGCGCCGTGCCGGCGCAAGCTGCGGGCTGGCTGTCATTTCCCGTCGACGACCATGCCGTGTCCGCCATTGCAGAATGCCTGGTCGGCTGGTTGCGAGCCGATCCCGCGCTGCGCGAGCAGACCCGCGCCGGCCTCGTGGCAACGGCGCGCGAGCACTGGTCGTGGGAGGGCGTTGCGCGGGGTGTGATCGCTGCCGCCAGTGGCGATCTCGATGTGCTGCCCTCGCCATAAGGGTTCACTGTGGGCCCTGAAGACGCTCGCTGAGCGCGCCGCGAGACGTCGCCCGCTCATTTGGATAGAGTTCCGGTCGCTGTGAGGGAGCTGGGTAAGTCTGGGACGTTGCTAATAGCCGGTGGCCTCGTGCTGCTGGCGGTGGCTGGCTGCGGCTCGGCCAAGCACGGCGAAGAAGCCAACCTGGTTGCCGGCAAGCAACAGTTCGTCGCCAAGTGCGGCTCCTGCCACACGCTCGCGCGTGCCAACACCAAGGGCACGGTGGGGCCCAACCTCGACGAGGCGTTCCGCCACGGTGTCGACGAAGGGCTGGGGCGCAACACGATCCGCAGCATCGTGCAGTACCAGGTCGAATTCCCCAACCCCGAAAACGTGATGCCCAAAGGTCTCGCCAGCGGGTCGACGCTGAATGACATCGCCGCCTACATCGCCTACGCGGCAGCGCGCCCCGGCGGCGACACCGGCCTGCTCGCCAGCGCCGTTCCCGCGCCGGGCTCGGGCAAGCCGGCGGTCGAGAAGAACGGCAAGCTCGAACTGGAAGCCAACCCCGCCGGGCAGCTCGCCTACACGACCAACAAAGCCACCGCCTCCGCGGGTGCGCTGACGATCTCGATGAAGAACATGTCAGGGGTGACCCACAACGTCGCGATCCAGTCCGGCACCAGTGGCCCGGTGCTGGGAGCCAGCCCCCTGGAGCCCAAGGGCACCGCCTCCTTCGCGGTCAAACTGAAGCCGGGCACCTACACGTACTTCTGCCAGGCCCCCGGCCATCGCGCCGCGGGGATGGTGGGTACGCTCGCCGTCAAGTAGTTGTAGCCAGCGGCGCATGCTGGCCGATAGGCGAGCGCATCTGCTCGCCTATCGGTTGGCCGGACGCGCACATGTGCGCGTCCGCGACCCGCCGCATGCGGCGGGTCGACCGGTAGGCGCATGCGCCTACCGGCGGGTCGGCACATGTGCCGACCCGTCCCAAGTGGGGGAGATCATGAGACCGCGCGCACGATCAAAATCGCCGCGATGATCACCGCGAACACCACGATCACGTAGAGCAGCAGGCGAAACATCTCGCCCTCGGAGCGCAGCGGGTTGATCACTGTCTCAGATGATGTAGACGGTGGTGTAAACGACGATCCACATGATGTCCACGAAGTGCCAGTAGATGCCCGGCACCTCGACGCCGCGGTGCTCCTCGGGGGTGTAGTGCCCGCGCCACGACCTGATCGTGACGATCGCCAGCAGCAGCAGCCCGATCGTCACGTGCGCCCCGTGCAGGCCGGTGAGCGAGTAGAAGATCGTCTGCTGGGCGGCGTCCTGGGGGGCGAAGCCGATGTTGGCGTACTCGTTGATCTGCAGGCACAGGAAGGTCAACCCGAGCAGGAAGGTGGTCAGGATGCCCGCCTTCAGCCCGAAGCGGTTGCCTTTCTTGATCGAGGTCTGCGCCCAGTGCATCGTGAAGGAGGAGGAGATCAGGATGCAGGTGTTGACGAGCGTGGGATACACCGGCAGCTGGGTGCCGGGCGCCGGCCACGCGTCGCCCTGGGCGACGCGGATGAAGAAGTAGGCCGTGAAGAAGGCCCCGAAGATCATGATCTCCGAGATGATGAAAAGCAGCATCCCCAGCAGCTGCGGATCGACCCGCGAGCTGCTGTGCGCCGGCGGCGGGCCGTGGTGCTCGTGCTCGGCGTCGGGGGGGTGGGCGGGCAGGCGGGCAGGCGGGCGGGCCCCCGGTCCTTTAGCGATGCTGGCGGCCTCCATGTGCGGCTCCGCCCCTCTCTTTAGCTTCCCGCGCCGGCGGCAGCCGCCGCCCGCGTCGCCTCGAGATCGACCACGACGTGCTCCACCGGCACTGCGGTGGCGCCGCGCACCCGCTCGATCAGGTTGGAGCGCATCCAGCCCGAGCGCTGGTCGGGAAGCGTGGAGATGACCACGTCGTCGACCCGGAACAGCTCCAGCGCGTTCATCGCCGCGGTGTAGGGGTCGGGGTCACCGATCATGCCCGAGCAGAGCAGCCCCGCGGCGCGCAGCTTCGCGAGCATCGCCACCAGGCGTGCGCGCGCCTCGCGCGGCGCCGCCCCGTGGCCGCCTTGCTGGGGGACGACCGCGATGAAGAGATGACGCTCTCCGTGGGCGGCCTTCTCCTGCAGGCGCTCGATGAGCTCCTCGCCGCTGGAGGTTTTGTTGGCGATCACGAGCGTCACGCGGAACGGCAAACCCTCGGCCTCGAGGTCGGTGACGATGTGCTCGACCGGTAGCCCCGAGGCGATTTGGACGCGCTCAATCAGGTCGCGCCGCAGCCAGCCGGAGTGCGTGGTGGGGTGCGTGGAGACGATCACCTCGCTCGGGCGGTACTCGCCGATCGCATCCATCGTCGCCAGGAACGGGTCGGCGTCGCCCACGGCGCCGCTGGCCTCGATGCCCTCGTCGGCGAGCAGCGACACCGCGAGGTCGATGCGCACCTGACTGGCGTCGCGCACGGCCTCGTCATAGATCACCAGGCCTGAGGAGGGCTTGCTCGTGGGCACCACGAGGCGAAAGCGCACGTCTCCGGGCGCCGCCAGCTCGCGCACTCTGTCGAGCAGCTTCTTGCCGCCGAGCGTGCGGTTTGCGACCACCAGTATCTCCTTCATCGCTACCTACCTCCTCTGATGTGCTGTTGGAGAAGCGCTTTGCATGCGTGTCGTTCCATGCTCACTCGCCCCCGCTCGGCACCGGCACATTGCCGGCGGTCTGCGTTCGGACCTCCGAGGGCAGCGGCGCCGGCGTGAAGATGCCGTGCACCGCGCCGGGGACGCCGTACTCGTACGGTCCGCCGACGACCGTGGGAACGCGGTCGAAGTTGAAGACGGGGGGCGGCGAGGAGACCTGCCACTCGAGCGTCAGCGCGCGCCAGGGGTTGGCTTCGGCGCGCGGCCCCCCGCGCCAGGAGTTGACCATGTTGTAGAGGAAGATCAGCGTCGCAGCCCCGAGGATCCAGCTGCAGATCGAGATCGCCAGGTTGAGGTTGGCGAACTGGGCGGCGTAAGTGGACACGCGGCGGGGCATCCCCTCCAGGCCGAGGATGTGCATCGGCCCGAACGTCAGGTTGAAGAAGATGAAGGTGCTCCAGAAGTGCCACTTGCCCAGGCGCTCGTCGTACATGCGCCCGGTCATCTTCGGGAACCAGTAGTACACGCCCGCGAAAATCGTGAACAGCGAGCCGCCGAACAGCACGTAGTGGAGGTGGGCGACGATGAAGTAGGAGGCGCTCACGTGGATGTCGAGCGGCAGCATCGCCAGCATGATCCCGCTGATCCCGCCCGCCGAGAAGGTGATCATGAAGCCGAGCGCGAACAGCATCGGCGTGTCCATGTGCAGCACCCCGCGGTACAGCGTCGCCAGCCACGAGAAGATCTTGATGCCGGTCGGCACCGCGATGATCACGGTCGTGATTGCCATCGGGATGCGCAGCCAGGCGGGCATCCCCGAGGTGAACATGTGGTGCGCCCACACGGTGAACCCGAGCAGCACGATCGCCAGCAGCGAGAACGCCATCATGCGGTAGCCGAAGATTGGCTTGCGCGACTTCACCGCGAGGATCTCGCTGATGATCCCGAAGCCGGGCAAGATCATGATGTACACCGCCGGGTGTGAGTAGAACCAGAAGATGTGCTGGTACATCAGTACGTTGCCGCCCTTGTCGGCGTCGAAGAAGTTGAAGCCGAGCGCCCGGTCGAGCAGCACCATGAACTGCGAGGCCGCCACGAACGGGGTGGCGATTACGACCAGCAGCGAGGTCGAGAAGTTGGCCCACACCAACAGCGGCATGCGGAAGAAGCTCATCCCGGGGGCGCGCATTGTGATGATCGTCACAAGGAAATTGAGCGCAGTGGCAACCGAGGAGGCGCCCGCGAACTGCACCCCGATCGAGAAGAAATTCTGGCCGATCGGGGAGACGGTCGAGAGCGGCGCGTAGGCGGTCCAGCCGTCTGAGAACGAGCCGCCGGGCGCGAAGAAGCTCAGCAGCATGATCGCCCCGCCCAGCGGCAGCATCCAGAAGGAGAGCGCGTTCAGGCGCGGGAACGCCATGTCGGGCGCGCCGATCATCAGTGGCAGCACGTAGTTGGCGAGGCCCGCGAACACGGGGATCACGAAGAAGAAGATCAGGATCGTGGCGTGCACCGAGAAGAGGCCGTTGTAGGTGTTGGCGTCAACGAACTTCGACCCCGGCTGCGCCAGCTGGATGCGCATCAGCATCGCGATCAGCCCGCCGATGAGCAGGAAGAAGAAGGAGGTGACCACGTACTGGACGCCGATCACCTTGTGGTCGGTGTTGACCTTGAAGTAGTCCTTCCAGCTGTAGGCCCCGTGGTTGGCGTGGCTCTCCGGGCGCGTCGGGCGCCCGGAAACCCAGTAGAACCAGTAGTCGAAGGCCCCGAGTCCGACGAGGAAGAAGAGCGGGCAGCCGATCAGCGACACGGTCAGGATCGCATCGGGGTTGAGGTAGTGCGTGTAGGTCGCGTGGCCAGTGGCGGTCCGCACCACCCACGTCAGCGCGGTCGCGAAGGCGATCCCGAACGCCACTCCGAGGAAGGCGCGGTAGAAGCCCGGTGCGCGGAGTTTGGCGCCCCGGCCAGCGCTCCTTGGAGGTTCCTCACGCATACCAGGCGGCACGGCGCTTGCGGTCGCGGCCATCAGCCGGCCCTCCTTCGAACGATCTTAGTGGTTCGCATACACCTTACCTGCTACCCCGTCGCTACGGTTGAGGGTTTGCCCATCTGGCTTTTGATCCATGTGTGGAACTTGGCGGGCGTGACCACGTGGATCGCCGAGCGCATGAACGAGTGTCCGACGCCGCACAGCAGGTTGCACACGACCGGGTAGGTGCCCAACCGGATCGGCGTCGCCCGGTAGTGGGTGGTGATGCCAGGCACCGCATCGATCTGCAAGCGGAAGGCCGGGATCCAGAAGGCGTGGATGACGTCCTTAGAGTGGATGTCGAAGTTCACCGACTCGCCCTTGGGAACGTAGAGCGAGTAGCTCTTCAGCGGGGCTCCCCCGGTCACCGAGGGGGGGTATTCGTAATCCCAGAAGAACTGCTGGCCGGTCACGCCTACCTGGATTTCCCGGCCCGGCATCTTCTTTTCGTTTTCGTGCAGCACCACGAACGAGTAGGAGACGAGGCTCAGCACCAGCGCGGCGGGGAGTGCCGTCCAGAAGACCTCCAGGCGCGTGTTTCCATGGATCGGCGGCCCGTCCATCAGCTCCTGCCCCGGCCGCATCCGGAACTTCCAGACGCAGTAGAGGATCACGGTGGCCACCAGCACGAAGATCGGGATCGAGGCGATCACCAGCACGTGGTAGAGGCGGTCGGTGTTCTTCGCCTGCTCCGATGCCTGCGGCGGGAACCAGTGGATCAGGAAGCTCAGCGCGATCCCGATCGCCGTTGCGAGCACGCCGGCGATCGCTGTGAGGATCACCGCGCGTCGCGACTCGGGCGCCTCAGGCACCAGCGCTCAGCGCTCCCGGAAGCACGATCACGCTCAGAGGGTGGCGCAGTCGGCCGCAGGCCGGCTGGCCGAAACGGGGATTCTCGCCGCAGGCGAGTGTCCCCCGGCTTCGGCCGGGCCCCTCTTTTTCAATGACGGCAATCCTATGATTTACACCAGACCCAACCATCCCATACGGGATCCTATTGCCTTCGGCGGAGGAATGGCAACTCGGCCTTGATTGCCTACGCCCGACGTACTGCGCAGCCTGGTCTTGCTTGCCTGCGCCCGACGTACTGCGCAGGCAGCCTGGCCTTGATTGCCTGCGCCCGACGTACTGCGCAGCCTGGTCTTGCTTGCCTTTTGCCCAATGAATTGCAACCTGGCCTTGACAGCGCGGCCGAAGACCTCTACATTGAGGCAATCGTTGCAAGCATCTCCCGTGAGGACGGCGGAGATCTACTCCAGAAGGGAGCACGCCGATGCGAGTGCACGAAGGGATGAGCCCGATGATCGTTACAGCCGGCCCCGGTCACACGCTGCGGGATGCGGCGCGGCTGATGTCCGCACGGAGCGTGGGCGCGGCGATCGTGATGGATCCAGAGGGGAACGGCCCCGGAATCCTCACCGAGCGCGACATCCTGCACTCGGTGGGCGCTGGGCAGGATCCCGACCGAGAGCTTGTCGGGAAGCACCTGACCAGCGAGGCCGTGTATGCCGCGCCCAACTGGTCGCTCGAGGAGGCCGCTGCCGCGATGACGCGTGGTGGCTTCCGGCACTTGATCGTCGTCGAGGGAGGGGAGACAGTGGGTGTCCTCTCCGTTCGCGACATCGTGCGCTGCTGGACCGAAGATGGGGCTGCCTGTCCCGTTCCGGCGAGCGCCGCGGTGGGGTAGGAGAGGTATGGTGGCCTGCTCATCCGCCGCCGGGGGACGGCGGGTGACGGTGCCACCAGCCATTGGGGCCGCGCATGGATTGAGGGGGCCATGCGCGGCACTCCACCGAGATGTTTTTGCCCTCGTCACACAGCGCGTTGCGTTGGCCGACGCCTCCGGACTCTTTGTTGTCCGAAAGCGACGTGATGGCGCGCCGGGTGGATGTCTTTAAAATCGCCCTAGAACCACTTCACAAAGTAAAGGGTTGGGGCCAAAAAAAGATGCACATTCCCCGAGCCGAGGAGGGAACGCAGCGACGAGCCGAACCGAGCTGAGCCGGGCTCAGTGGTGATGCTCGAGCGGAAGCTCGTCGATTTCGCGGCGCGTGTCTTTGATCCAGCGAGCCACAGACCAGACCGTGATGATCACCCCGACGACGGTCAGCTCGATCATCGTCGTGACACCAACCAGCGCGAGCGTGATCCCGACCGCGGTCAGCAGCGGCAGAAGGCTGGGGCCGGGGAGGTGGACCTCCTCGCCGACGGGAGGGGTCTCAGGATCAAGCGGGCTCATACAACGCTCCCAACCCAGCTCATGAAACGTACAGAGCGGCGACTACAAACGTGATGCCGAACATGAACAGACAGATCCCGCTCACGACCAGAGCCATGCGGATGTTCTTGCGGGCGAGGCGACGATCCATGAGATGGCAGTTTACAGATGGAGGCGGGCGTCAAGCACCATCGCGCTGAACAGCAGCGCCAGGTAGGCCAGTGAGAAGAGGTAGAGCTGAAGTGCGCTGCGCCGATCGGCCCGGCGATAGAGGCGCAGGGCGCCGCCGATGAAGCCGAGACCAAGCACCAGCGAGGCCGCCAGGTAGATCACCCCGAAGCCCCCGGCACAGAAGGGGAGCTGCGTGACCGCGTACAGCAGCACCGCGTAGAGCAGGATCTGCCGGCGCGTCTCGGCCTCGCCGCGCACGACCGGCAGCATCGGTATGCCGACCTTCTCGTACTCCCCCTTCATCAGCAGCGACAGCGCCCAGAAGTGCGGTGGGGTCCAGAAGAACACGATGAAGAACAGCAGCACCGCGGTGGCGCTGATCGAGCCCGTCACGGCGGCCCATCCCACCAGCGGCGGCACGGCGCCGGCGGCGCCACCGATCACGATGTTCTGCGGGGTGCGCCGCTTCAGCCACACGGTGTACACGAGCACGTAGCCGAGGAAGCCCGCGAGCGCGAGGCTGGCAGCGAGCACGTTGACCGCCAGCGAGAGCTCCAGGAACGAGAGCGTCGCCAGGCAGCAGCCGAAGGTCAGCGCGGCGGTGGGGGCGATCCGCCCGGCCGGGATCGGGCGCGTGGCGGTGCGCGCCATGCGCGCGTCGATGTCGCGGTCATACCAGTGGTTGACCGCCCCCGCTCCACCCGCGGAGAGGTAGCCGCCGAGGCAGGTGAGCGCGACGAGCAGCGGGGAGGGATCGCCCGCCACGTACATCGTGGCGATCGTGGTCAACAGCAGCAGGGACTGGACCTTCGGCTTGGTCAGCTCCAGGTAGTCGCTCGCCAATTGCCGGGCGTGTGAGGTCGGCCGGTGTTCTCGTGCGGCGACCGGACTCTCCCGACCCGGTGGGCCGGGAAGCGGCACGGCCCCGGGCAGCGAGGCCTCGAGCGCCGGGGACACGAGGGGTGCAGATGAGCCCTCCATCGCAGGAAGTCTAAGCCTAAGCGTATGGAGCGGTCGAGGCGCCGACTGAATCGGCCCGCAAAACTACACGCCCACCTGCGTGGCGCCGACGGGCACTGTCGCATGGCCGGGCGCCGGCTCGGCGGAGGTGCGGCGCTCGATCTCCAGGCGAATGTCCTTCATCGGTTCGGCCGAGCGCACGCGCGGGATCGTGTCAAAGTTGTTGACGGCCGGGGGCGAGGTGGTGAACCACTCGAGCGTGTTCGCTTTCCACGGGTCGGGCCCGGCGATCGCGCCCCGCTTGAGGCTGCGCAGGACGTTGATGACCGTGACCAGCACTCCGGCAGCGAGGATGAAGGAGCCGACCGTAGAGATCATGTTGTAGAGCGCGAGGTTGCCGACGTTTTCGTACTCGTACACCCGTCGCGGCATCCCTTCGAGGCCGAGCGCGTGCTGGATCAGGAAGGTTACGAGGATGCCCCAGAACATCAGCCAGAAGCTGAGCTTGCCGAGACCTTCGTTCAGCATCCGCCCCGTGATCTTGGGGAACCAGTAGTAGATCGCCGCGAAGATCGGCATCACCGCGCCGCCGACCAGCACGTAGTGGATGTGGGCGACCACGAAGTAGGTTTCGTTGAGCTGCCAGTCCACCGGGAAGATCGCCAGGAAGACGCCCGAGATGCCGCCAATGATGAACAGCGCGATGAAGCCCACGCAGAACAGGAGTGGCGTCTTGAATTCGATCGTCCCCCGCCATAGCGTGCCGATCCAGTTGAAGATCTTCACGCCGGTTGGGATCGCGATCAGCATCGAGCTGAGCATCGCGAAGACGATGATCGCTTCGGGCAGCGGCGTGGCGAACATGTGGTGGGCCCACACCAGGAAGCCGAGGAACCCGATCGCGGCGGTGGAGGCGGCAATCGCCTTGTAGCCGAAGATCGGCTTGCGCGAGAACACCGGCAGGATCTCCGAGACGACCCCGAACGCGGGCAGCACCATGATGTACACCTCTGGGTGTCCGAAGAACCAGAAGAGGTCCTGCCACAACAGCGGCGAGCCGCCTGTGGCGGCGTCGAAGAAGTGGGTGCCGAAGTGCCGGTCGGTGAGCAGCATCGTGACCGCGGCTGCGATCACCGGCAGCGCGAAGATCAGTAGTACCGAGTAGGTGAGGATCGCCCAGATGAACAGCGGCAGCCGGCCCCAGCTCATCCCGGGCGCGCGCATGTTGGCGACCGTCACGTAGAAGTTGATCGCCCCCACGAGCGAAGAGAGCCCGGTGAGGTGGATCAGGTAGATCCATGCGTCCTGGCCGCCGCCGGGGGAGAAGAAGGCGTTGGAGAGTGGCGGATAGCTGGTCCAGCCGGCTTCTGGTGGGTTCCAGAAGATCGAGGCGTAAAAGACGATCCCGCCGGCGAGCAGCAGCCAGAAGGAGAGCGCGTTCAGGCGCGGGAAGGCCATGTCGCGCGCGCCGATCATCAGCGGCAGGAAGTAGTTGGCCAGGCCCGCCATCATCGGCACGACGAACAGGAAGATCATCGTTGTGCCGTGCATCGTGAACAGCTGGTTGTAGGTCTGGGGGGCGACCAGCGTGTTCTCGGGAGCGCCCAGCTGCAGGCGGATCATCAGCGCCTCGACGCCGCCGAGGATGAAGAACACGAACGTGAGAACCATGTACATGATCCCGATCCGCTTGTGATCGGTGGTCGTGAGCCAGCTCATGAAGCCGCGCTCCTCGCGATCGACGCGATGGGCGACTACCTGGGGGGCGGGGCTGGCGTAGGTGGCCATGGCTGATGTTTGCTTTCTCTTTTTAGGGATTCTCGATGCCTGCCGCACCGGTCTGGGAGTTGAGCGCTGCCCGTTCCTTGGCCGCGTTGGCGTTGGCTTCTTCGAGCATCCGCTTCTGGTTGGCCAGCCAGATGTCGAATTCAGCCGGTTCCTCGGCCCGCACGATCGCGATCATGCGGGCGTGGCCGCGACCGCAGAGGTTTGCGCACTGCCCGCGGTAGGTACCGGGCTTGTTGATCTTGAACCAGCCGTAGTTGTGGTAGCCGGGGACGGCCTGATACTTGCCCCCGAGCGCGGGGATCCACCATGAGTGAACCACGTCCGAGGAGACGATGTCGAGCGTCACCGTGGTTTTCGTGGGGACGACCATTTCCGTGTAGGAGTAGGGCGCTCCGAGGCCGTCGGGGTTGGTGGCGCCGGGATAGACGTACTGCCAGATGAACTGGCGGCCGATGACCTGGATTTCCAGCGATTTGCCGTTCGGCGGCAGGCGCTTGTCCGCGGTGGCGTACAGCTCGCCGCTGTCCGCGCCCAGCGCGTCGCCGCCGGCGCTCGAGTTGGGGGGGTCCTGGATCGAGGAGAGCTTGACGAACGTGAGCACCGAGAGCACGACCAGGATCAGCGCCGCTCCTAGGGTCCAGCCGATCTCCAGGCGCGTGTTGCCGTGGATCTGGGCCGCCACGGCGCCCTTGCGCTTGCGGAACTTCCAGAGCGCATACCCGAGCGCCCCCTCGACGGCAACGAAGATCACGAGCGCGATGTACAGCGTGATCTTGTAGAGGCTGTCGATCTCGTTGGCGTTCGGCGAGCCGCCCGCCTTCGGGACGAAGAGGGAGGCGAGGGTTGTGGGCAGGAGATGGTGCAAGGCGGGCGGGATTCTATTCAGGCTTGGGCGGAATGCGCTTGATGACGTTTGCCACGAGGGGTTTGGCCTGGCTACTTGCCGGAGAACCGCGCGGGGCGCTTCTCCACAAACGCCGTCGCGCCCTCGACGAAGTCGTCGCTCCCGGCCTTCTCCTGCTGGAGCTTGGCCTCGAGCTCGAGCTGCTCGTTCATGCGCATGTACAGCCAGCTGTTGAGCAGGCGCTTGGAGCCGGCGTAGGAGCCCGTCGGCCCGGCGGCGAGGCGTCGCACGAGCGCGCCAGCCTCCTCGGCGAGCTGCTGATCCGGGACGACGCGGTTGATCAGCCCCCACTCGAGCGCCTGCTCGGCAGGGATGCGTTCGCCGAGCATCGCCATCTCGGCGGCGCGCGCCATGCCCACGCGGGTGGGCACGAACAGCGAGGAGCCCCCGTCGGGCACCAGGCCGATGTTGACGAAGGCGAGCAGGAAGTAGGAGCTCTGCGCGGCGATCACGAGATCGCAGCAGAGTGCCAGCGAGCAGCCGATGCCGGCGGCGGGGCCATTGACGCAAGCCACCACAGGCAGCGGCAGCTCGCGGATCGCGTGCATGATCGGGTGGTAGCGCTCGGTCAACATCTTGTAGACGTTGGGCCGGCCCTCGGGGGTCAACTCGACGCCGATGTCCTTCAGGTCGGCGCCAGAGGAGAAGGCGCGCCCGGCGCCCGTGATCATCACCGCGCGCGCCGCATCGTCTTCGCCCGCCTGCCGCAGCGCGGCGAGCAGGTCGCGGCCGAACTGTTGGTTCCAGGCGTTGAGCGCCTCGGGGCGGTTGAGCTCGATCGTGGCGACCCTGTCGGAGTCGACCGACAGGTTGACGGTCTCGAAAGCGGTGCTGGCAGCGGTATCGCTCATTGCTGACTCCTCTGGAGGTTGGTGTGCATGCGGGCCTGCTGCTCTGGTTGGTGGTGTGTGTTTGCGAGCTCGGTTGGTGGTGTGAGCTTGCGGGCTTGATTTGGTGGTGGGCTTGCGAGCTTGATGGGTATGGGCTTGCGGGCTTGATGGGTGGTATGGGCTTGCGGGCTCGATTAGTGGTGCGGGCTTAGCGCGTGGCCTGGCATCCTATGGTGCTGATGGCACGCCCCGTGATCGGAATATGCACAGCCCTGGAGCGCGCTCGCTGGAGCGTGTGGGACCAAGAGGCGGCGCTGTTGCCCCGCAACTACGTCGAGGCGGTGCAGAACGCGGGCGGGTTGGCGGTGATGATTCCGCCCGATCCCGCGCTGGTGGAGGACCCGAGCGAGGTGCTGGACCTGCTCGACGGGGTGGTGCTGGCGGGAGGCGCCGACATCGACCCCGCCTCCTACGGCGAGCCGCGCCACGAGGAGACGATGAGTACGGTGCCCGAGCGCGACGCCTTCGAGATCGCGCTGGTGCGCGCGGCGATCGCGCGCGAGCTGCCGGTGTTGGGGATCTGCCGAGGGATGCAGCTGATCAACGTGGCGTACGGAGGAACGTTGCTCCAGCATCTCCCCGAGTGCTTCGGCCACCACGAGCATTGCCGCGTGGCCGGCAGCTTCGACGACGCCGACCATGACGTGCTGCTACAGGACGGCTCGCTGGTGGCGCAAGTGGTGGGGGAGTCGCGTCACGCGACCAAGTCCCACCACCACCAGGGGGTGGATCGTTTGGGGGAGGGCCTGGTGGTGAGCGGCACCTCCACGCTGGATGGTCTGCCCGAGGCGATCGAGCTGGATGGCGAGCGCTCGGTGCTCGACGCTGCGCGGCATTTCGTGCTCGGCGTGCAGTGGCACCCGGAGGCCGATGCGACCAGCCCGATCGTCGGCGCGCTGGTGGCGGCGGCGCGGGGGGAGGCGCCTGACGCGGTGCACGTGGCACTGAGCAACAGCTGATTCGCTCATCTGAGCAACAGCTGATCGGCTCATATACTCCCGGCTCTGTGCGGCGGAGGAGGGCGATCAGAGCAACCGCATGGGCAGTGGTGGCGGCCGGGGTGCTGGCGCCGGTAGTACGCAGAAGGGTGAAGGCGCCGCCGCTGGCGATGCAGACGATTGCTTTCTGCGCGCCGGTCGGTCTATGTGTTGCGATGCGTCGCTCGCGCACACGAGATGTGGCAACGTGCTGCCTGCAGATGTGGGCGTACGTGGCGGCGTACAAGTCGCCCAACGACGACCCAGCCGCGCAGGCGCGGCGGGTGCACGTCGACTATCCGATCGCGATCGACCGCGCGCTGGGTCTCGGCGAGCTTCCGACCGTGCGCCTGCAGCACAGGCTGGCACGGGTTGGCCCGGATGGGCCCCGAGTGGCGGACGCTCGACAAGACGCTGGTTTGGGCGCACTGGTCGTGGTTCATGGTGCCGCACGGGACGCTTGTGTACATCATGCTGCGCGATCGGAAGCGCTTCGACCGGGCGGCGACGCTGACCTACGCCGTGTTCGACATCGGCGCGATGATCTACTGGGTGCTGCCGACGGCCCCGCCATGGTATGCGTCGGTCGAGGAAGAGCATTCTCAGGCGCACCGGATGATCGAGGTGCGGCGGATGATGGTCGAGTACGGGGAGTCGTTTTGGCGTGACGGCTGGGGGCCCCTCTACAGTGTCCTTGGAGGCAACCCCCTAGCTGCGATGCCCTCGCTGCACTTCGCCACATCCGTGATGGCCGCGCTGCTGCTCAGCGAGAGTGGCCCGGTGGCCGGCGCCGTGGGGTGGGCATACGCGTCTACGTTGGGGTTCGCGCTGGTGTACCTCGGTGAGCACTACGTCGCCGACCTGCTCGGCGGGGCGGCGCTCACGATCGCGGTGCGTCGCCTGGCGCCGCGTGCGGCTCCGGCCGTGAGCTGCTGCGCACGTGCGGTGGCGACGTTGGAGGCGAGGGCGCACAGGGACGGCTATGACCGGTAGAGAAGCCGGCGTGGGAGTGTGTGCGGGGGAGGGGAGCACGCAGGGGCGGAGCAGTGGGGCGTCGAAGGAGAGTGGAATGGCCATGCTGCAGGCTGAGCCGCTGGGCGCCGTGGGCGCCGACAGCGGCCGGGTGAGAAGAGCACCGACTTCCCCGGACGGCGGGCTCTCGGGCGTGCGCCCAGGCGGGAGGCTCGCGAACGTGCGCCCCGGACGGATCACTGAGCGTCGGCGCACCGACCAGCAGCCGAGCCACGAAGAGGTGCTGCGCGTACGCCTCACCGGCCGGCGGATGCTGCTGTTCGGGACCTTTGTGCTGGCGGCGCTGGCGTTCCTGTACTTCGTGCTGCCGCAGCTGGGCGGCGTGAAGCACACCTGGGACCGCCTCAACGAAGGTGATGCCTGGTGGATCGCGGTGGCGGTGATCGTGGAGGTCGTGTCGATGGCCAGCTACATCGCGATCTTCCAGGGCGTGCACGTGCCGAAGGGCTCGCCGATCCGCTGGCGCCACAGCTACCAGATCACGATGGCGGGGCTGGCGGCGACGCGCCTGTTCGCCGCGGGCGGCGCGGGCGGGGTAGCGGTGACTGCGTGGTCGCTGCGGCGCTCGGGGATGGAGAGCCGCGACGTGGCTCAGCGGATGATCGCTTTCCTCGTGCTGCTGTACGGGGTGTACATGGTGGCGTTGGTCGTGTGCGGTGTGGGCCTGTACACAGGCGTGTTCCCCGGCCCGCACCCGTTTGCGATCACGATCGTCCCGGCGATCGTGGGCGCGGTGGGCTTGCTGGCGATCGTCGTGCTCGCCTGTGTGCCACCCGACTTGGAGCAACGCCTGAGCCGGGTGGAGCGTCGGCGTGAGTCGCGCATCGGCCGGCGGGTGCTGCATTGGCTCGGAAGGTTTGCGACGGCCACGGCAACGGCGTCGGATGGGGCGCGCTTCGCCCTGCGAAAGCTGCGCCACCCGGAATGGGCGCTGTTGGGGGTGGTCACGTGGTGGGCGTTCAACGTGGCGGTGTTGTACGCGTGCTTCCGTGCCTTCGGGGAAGCGCCGCCGGTGGCGGTGCTGGTGCAGGCGTTCTTCGTGGGGATGCTCGCCAACCTGCTGCCGCTGCCCGGCGGCATCGGCGGGGTAGACGGCGGGATGATCGGGGCGCTGGTGGCCTTCGGGGTGGGCGGCGGGTTGGCGCTGATCGCAGTGCTGGTGTACCGCCTGCTGGCATTCTGGCTGCCGAGCATCCCCGGCGTGATCGCCTACTTCCAGCTGCGCCGCACGGTCGGCCGCTGGGAGCTGGGGGGCGAGCCCGTCCAGACGCCCCCGGTTCCGGCAGGGTGATGGCGCTCAGCTTGGGTCGGCCGATCTCGGGGGATATGCCCCTGGTGGGCGAATCTCAGCCTGGATCCAGGCTCAGCGCGGCAGCCGGTCGGCGTTGACGCCGCGCAGCAGTTGGATCGGGGTCGTGCCGAGCCCGTGGGCGAGTTTCACGATCGTGGAGAGTTTGGGGTCGCGCTTGGCTTTCTCGAGCAGCGAGATGTGGGTGCGGTGCTGGCCGATCTCCGATCGGTCTGCGGCATCGGCGAGCGCTTCCTGGGTCATGCCCTGCGCCAGGCGCTCGGCGCGGAGGTTGGCGGCGAAACGCTCTACGATCTCCATGGAGGGAGCATCGCGAGCCTCGGACAGATAGTCTACAGACAGAAAACTGCAAAAAAGTTCGGAGGGGAACTCGAGAGGATTGGAGGCCCGCGCACCCCGCGGCCACCTTCGCGGACCGCCTCCACCAAGCGCCGGCGCTGTGACTTCCTTCAAGGGCATGTCATGCGCTGGCTGGCCGGCGTCGGGGTCATTCCTTCCTTCCCCGGCGCCGGCCGCCCTACTCGCCCTCCACCGGCCGTCCCACCCGCCCCGGGGCCGTTGGATAGGGTGGGTGACTTGGCAGAGCGCGTGCTGATCCTCTCCTGGGAGTACCCGCCCGTGATCGAGGGGGGGCTGGCGCGGCACGTGCGCAAGCTGGCGGAGGAGCTGGTGCGCCAGGGCGTGGCGGTTGATGTGCTGACCCGCGGGACGGGAGAATCACTGGAGATGGAGGAGTGCGCAGGGGTGCGCGTATACCGCGTGCGCGAGCCGAACTGGCCGCGCGATCTGGAGCGCTTCGTGGGATGGGTGGAGCGGATGAACCAGGACATGGTGCGGGTGGGAGAGACGCTCGCCGAGGAGCGGGCGTCGGGGGAGCGCAGATATGAGCTGGTGCATGGCCACGACTGGCTGGTGGCGCACGCGGGGGAGGCGCTGGCCGAGCGCCTCGGGGTGCCGTACCTGACGACGATCCACGCGACCGAGCACGGGCGCCACCAGGGCTGGGTGCAGGACGAGCCGCAGGCCCATATCCACGCGGTGGAGAAGTGGATGGCGGGGCACGCAGACTCGGTGATCACCTGCTCGCACTACATGCGGGGCCACGTGGCGGACATCTTCGACATCGACGAGAACCGGGTGACGGTGATCCCGAACGGGATCGACCCACGCGACCTGTGCCCGGTGGGGGATCTGGAGGCGCTGCGCCGGGAGTTCGCGCAGCCCCAGGAGCGCCTGGTGGTGCTGGTGGGGCGCCTCGTGTACGAGAAGGGCTTTCAGCTCGCGCTGGACGCGCTGCCGGGCGTGATCGAGCGCGTCGGCAACGTGCGCTTCCTGGTGGCGGGCAGCGGTACGCACGAAGCGGAGCTGAAGGCGCAGGCTGAGCGCCTCGGGTTGCTGGAGCACGGCGCCTTCCTGGGGTGGATCGGCGACGACGCGCTGCACTCGCTATACCGGATCGCGGACCTGTGCGTAGTGCCCTCGATCTACGAGCCGTTCGGGCTGGTCGCGCTGGAGGCGATGGCGTCCGGCTGCCCGTGCATCGTGGCGGACACGGGCGGATTGCGCGAGGTGGTGCCGGCGGGCGAGCGGGTGGGACTGCGCTTCAACGGCGGCGACGCGGTGCACCTGGGCACGATGATCGAGCGCCTGCTGACCGACGATCAGCTGCGCGAGCGCCTGGTGGCGGAGGCC
Source organism: uncultured Solirubrobacterales bacterium (assembly GCA_963812955.1). Lineage (GTDB taxonomy): Bacteria > Actinomycetota > Thermoleophilia > Solirubrobacterales > Solirubrobacteraceae > Palsa-744. The sequence goes on along the minus strand of CAWEXC010000003.1, from coordinate 388,162 downwards.
AGTGAGCACGTGCTGGGCTTCGATTGGAGCGACGTGGCGCGACGCACGCGGGGGGTATACCGCGACTTGACGGCCGGCAGGCGCACGGACCGAAGCCAGGGGACACGCACCTCCGACCGAAGCGCGGGAACACTCGCCTCCGGCGAGCATCCCCCGTTCGACCAGCATCCTCGCTTCGGCCAGCGCGTGTGATGTGTATCGGACCTGTTTGATTTGGATGGGGGCCGGTGATTGGGGCCCACCCACCCCGGCAGGGGGATAGGTGGCGTAGTGGGCTCCCTGCGCGTGACGGCGATGCGCCGCGTGTACCGGGTGGCGTGGCGCGGTGTGCAGCTGCGCGCGATTCTGTGGCGGCGTAACAGCAGCGGCGTGAAGTGCGTGCTGACCCACGGCGAAGAGGTGTTGCTGGTGCGCCACACCTATGGCCGGCGCAAGGTGTGGTACCTGCCCGGCGGAGGGGTGCACCGCGGCGAGCTGCCACTCCGTGCGGCGGCGCGGGAGATGGAGGAGGAGCTGGGTCTGCGCGGGTTGCAGTTGCGTGAGCTGGCGACGTTCGAGACGCGCGTGGAACGGATCGCAGTGCGCCTGACGTGCGCGCACGCCGAGCTGGCGGACCCAATGGAGGTGCGCATCGACCCCGTGGAGATCGCCCAGGTCGGGTGGTTTGCCCGTGATCACCTGCCGACTCCGCTTGGCTCCGAGGAGCGGGCGCTCATAGGTATGCTGCGCTGATGTTGGAGGGGTTGATGCAGGATGATTTCCCACTGAGCCTGCAGCACGCGCGGCGGCGGATGCGCGACTGCCACCCGGCGGCGCAGGTGCTGACGCTGACCCCCGAGGGGAGCGAAAGCGCAAGCTTCGGCGAGGTGTGCGAGCGCGTCGATCGTCTCGCGCGGGCGCTGAAGCGTCTCGGTATCGAGCAGGGCGACCGCGTGGGGACGTTCGCGTGGAACAACCAGCGCCACTTCGAGCTGTATATGGCGCTGCCGTGCACCGGGGCGGTGCTACACACGCTCAATATCCGCCTGTTCGCCGAGCAGCTGACCTACATCGTCAACCACGCCGACGACAAGGTGATCTTCGTCGACGACTCGCTGGTGCCGCTGCTGGAGCCGCTGGCGCCAACCTTCAAGGAGGTGCGCCACTTCATTTTGATGGGAGACCCCGCCCACCCCGGCGACGCTGGCAGTCTCCCCAACGTGCTGCGCTACGAGGAGCTGCTCGAGGAGGCCGGGCCGGGCTCCTTCGACTACCCCGAGCTCGACGAGCGCCAGGCCGCGTCGCTGTGCTACACGAGCGGGACGACCGGCAACCCGAAGGGCGTGCTGTACTCGCACCGCTCGGTGTGCCTGCACGCGACGGCCTCGCTGATGGCGGACAACCTCGGTCTCTCCCGCCGCGACCGCGTGCTGGTTGTCGTGCCGATGTTCCATGTCAACGCCTGGGGACTGCCGTTCGCCGCGGGGCTGTGCGGCGCGGACCTGCTGATGCCCGACCGCTTCATGCAGGCCGAGCCGCTGGCGCGAGCGATCGAGCGCGAGCGCCCGACGGTGATGGGCTGCGTGCCCACGATCTTCGCCGACATGCTGCGCTACGCCGACAGCAACGAGATCGACCTCTCCTCGCTGACGAACGCGGTGTGCGGCGGCTCGGCCGTGCCGCGGCAGCTGATGAAGGACTTCCAGGAGCGCCACGGGGTGGTGATCCACCAGGGGTGGGGGATGACCGAGACGAGCCCGGTGGTGACGTTCTCGGACCCCGCCGAGGACCGTGGCCATGACGAGCGCTACTGGGATGAGCGGGCGTTGCAGGGCAAGCCGCTGCCGTGGACCGAGCTGCGCCTGATCGGTGACGACGGCGAGCGGGTCCCGTGGGACGGGGAGTCCACGGGCGAGATCGAGGTGCGCGGGCCGTGGATCGCCCGCAGTTACTACGAGGATCCCAGCGGCGATGAGAAGTTCGACGCGGGTTGGCTGCGCACGGGCGACATCGCGGCGATCGACGAGCACGCGTTCGTGCGGATCACCGACCGCTCCAAGGACGTGATCAAGTCCGGCGGGGAGTGGATCTCCTCGGTGGAGCTCGAGAACGAGCTGATGGCGCACCCCGATGTGCTCGAAGCGGCGGTGATCGCCAAGCCCGACGAGCGCTGGGCGGAGCGGCCGCTGTGCTGCGTGGTGGTGTGCGAGGGCTCGAGCGTGAGCGCGGAGGAGTTGGTCGAGCACCTGCGCCCGCGCGTGGCGAAGTGGTGGCTGCCCGACGAGTTCGCGTTCATCGCCGAGGTGCCCAAAACGAGCGTCGGCAAGTTCGACAAGAAGGTGCTGCGCGCGCGGCTGAGCGAGGACGCCCTCGAGGGCCGCGTGAGCGTTGGCAGCCCCACCACGTGATGATGCTGATCGGCAGGAGAAATGGCTAACGGGTGGAACGGGAAAGAAGCGATCCACCGATCGCAATAGACTTCGCGGGACCCTTGACCCCGACCCCGACCCGCCGGGGCCGCAATCGAACACAAGAGAACATGGGAGGTGCGCATGACTCGGACCCACGGAATGGCGTCGAGCAGGCGGCAGACAGCAGATACAATCAGCCAGGCATCCAGCGTCCACACAGGACTGCGCGGTCGCCGCCGCTTCGCGCGCCGTGAGCTTCTGGCGCTGCCGGCCGTGCTGGCGCTGCTTGTTCCCGCCGCGCCGGCCATCGCCGCGACGAGCACAGGCACGTCGAGTACGGGGACCTCTGGCTACAACCAGAAACCGCCCACCCCGACGACTAAAACAGAACCGAAAAAAGAAGTCGAACCCTCCAAAGAAGCGGCGAAAACCACGCCGACGACCACCGTGGAACCGGCCAAAGAAACGGCCCCGGCGCCCACGACGACCACACCAAAAGCCTCGACGCTGCCCTTCACCGGGCTGAACCTGACGTGGGTGATGGGTGCAGGCGTGCTGCTGCTCGGCGCTGGTCTCTCGATCCGCCTCGCGCTGCGCACCCGCTCCGGTCGCTGAGAACCTTCTGAAGCTGTACAGCCCCGCGCCGGTACCGGCGCGGGGCCTTCCTTCCCATGCCGCGGACCCGATACGCGTTACATCTGCGGCCCGGTGAGTGCCTCCAGCCGTTCCTCGACGCGGCGTGCGAGAAGCGGCTCGAGGTCGATGTCCAGGTGCTCAACGAGCCTCTGGCCGACCACGCGCAGCTCATTGTCGTCGAGGCGACCCACCGCCTTGGGCAGGATCGCGGAGGCGTGCACGCGCACAAGCGCGTTGAGGTCGATCGCCATCTCCTTCGACAAGCCGTACTTCGCGGGGCGCACCGGGAGGTGGAACAGAGAGGGCTCGCGCTGAGCGCGGATGTTTGCCTGCTGGATCGCGGTGAGTGTCTCCAAGCGCACCATGCGCAGGGCGACGATCTCTCTCAGTGCACGGCGCGGTCGATCCTGCAGCAGTAGGACGGGACGGAGCTTGCCCGCGACGAGAAAGGTCTGCTCCGCGTCGAGGCCCTGCCGGCGGACCTGCTGGGCGAATGCTTGGGCGTCGGCAATCTCGCCCGCAGGATGTCCCTCGCCAAGCCACAGGCGAAAGGGCGCCTCGGGGACGTAAGAGACGAGCGCCCACACAATCGCGCCGCGCAGCCCGGGGGCGGGCTGGTCCACCGTCGGCTCAGCTCACTGCGTGGTTGAGCGGCTCGGCCATCGGCTCAGCTCAACGCGCGCTCTAGCGACTCGAAGTCGAGGTCGGGCTCATCGGCGCCTCGCTCGCCGAGTTCGTGCGCCGCCAGCGCGGTGTCGGTGAGGCGCAGCTCGTATGGCTCCCTGGCGGCGAAGATGCTGCGGTAGCGCTCAAAGAGGTCGAAGTCGTCGGGATGCAAGATGACCGCCTTGCGGCGACTTTCGGCGTACTTGCTGACGACGATCGCCTCGCCCGCCTGCGGCTCGGGAAAGCGCGTCTCGTTGGCTGAGACCTGCTTGGTTCGCATCGGGCTCGCTCCTATTCGGGTTACTACAGTTCGTACATCTTAGCAGTAGATCGTACGGCTTACCATGGAGTCCGACGGATGGGGGGAGGGGCAATGACATGGCGCTCCCCTACCACTGATGTGCTCGGCCGTCTCCAGCACGTAGCGGCGGCACATGCCCCCACGGGACAATCGCACCGGTAGCGCCTTCAGGTGGTTGACGACGAAACATGGGCGGCCACCTGGCTTACATGCATCTATGCAATGATTGCGCGATGCGACTCCTCAATAGATATGTTCTGGCAAGCGGAATACTGGTTGTAGCCCTGGCCGCGGTGGTCGGCACGAGCGCCTCCGCGTCCTCCACCATCAAGATCACCAACTGCACCAGCGCCAGCAGCCGTCCCAAGATGGTTACCCTCACCTGCGGCGACGGCAACACCGCGCTCACCGGGCTGCGCTGGTCGAGCTTCGGCGGCGCGAGCGCCCAGGCCACCGGCACGCTCGAGACCAACACTTGCACTCCCAACTGCGCCGGCGGCAAAGTCGTCCGCTATCCGGTCGCGGTGAGGGCCAACGGCACGCGCACCTGCAAGGCCAGCCTGCGCGTGTACGACAAAGTCACGCTGCGCTTCACCCGTCACGCCCCATCGTCGGCCGGGAGCCTGAAGCACTGGACTCTGGGCTGCCCGTACTAAGACCGAGGGTCTCGGCCACCCATCGGGCCTGGGGGCTTGCGCCGCCCCACCGAGCTTGTGTGGGGCCCCCCGAGGCTTGGGTCTGCGCCGCCCCGCTAGCCTGGGGAGGTCTACGCCGCCCGCAACCGCACCGGCAGCGTCTTGAGCTGGTTGAGGAACGGCGACTGCACGAACGCCGGCTGGCCGACCATCTCCATCGCGGGGAAGCGCTTCAGCGTCTCCTCGAGCAGGATCTGCAGCTCCATCCGCGCGAGCGCCGTGCCAAGACAGAAGTGGCGCCCGCCCGCGCCGAAGGCCTGATGCTCGGGGTTACGGGTGACGTCGAAGAAGTCGGGGTTCTCGTAGCGAGTCTCGTCGCGGTTGGAGGACGTGTACCACATCATCACCTTGTCGCCCTCCTTGATCGGCTGCCCGCCGACCTCGGTGTCGCAGGTGGCGGTGCGGCGGAAGTGGGCGAAGGCCGGGAACATCCGCAGCGACTCCTCGACCGCGCTTGGGATCAGCGACGGGTCGTCGAGCAGCTGCCGGCGCTGGGAGGGGTCTTCCATCAGCGCCCGCATGCCGCTGCAATAGGTTGCCTTCGTGGAGTCGTTGCCGGCGGCCACGAGCAGGAAGAAGCCCATCACGATCTCGTGTTCCTCCAGGCGCTCCCCGTCGATCTCGGCGTGCACCAGCACGCTCGTCAGATCCTCGGTTGGGTGCTCGCGACGCTCGGCGATCATCTTGCCGCAGCGGGCAAAGATCTCTGGCACCTCTTTGGCGATGGCGCCCTCGATGCCGTCGGGGTTGAGGTCGGGGTCGTTGGCGCCGAGCGTGGCGTTCATCAGCCGCGCCCAGGCGACGTCGTCCTCCTCAGAGATGCCCATGAAGCTGCCGATCACGCGCGCCACGACGGGCTGGGCGACGTCGTTGACGAGATCGCACGTCTCCCGGCCCTCCAAACCGTCGAGCACGCGCGTGACGATCTCCCTGATCGTCTGCTCGTGAGCGGCGATCCGCTTCGGCGTGAAGCCGGCCTGGAAGAGCGCCTTGATGCGATCGTGCTTGGGAGGATCCATGCCGATGAACATCGCTCGCACCAGCTCCAGCGGGAACACCGCGGAGACGCCGGTGACGCCGCCCTTTTCGGAGGAGAACGTCTTCCAATCGCGGCTCACCGTGAGCACGTCGTCGGCGGTCGTGATCGACCAGAACCCGGCCTCCTCGGGGAATTCGGTGATCCGCTTGGTCCAGTGCACGGGGCACTCGCCGCGCAGCCGCGCGAACAGCTCGTGCGGCGGACCGTCGTCCCACAGCGGACTCTCGGTCACCAGCACCTCGTCCAGGTTGAGGCTGTCCACCTCGATGCCCTGCACGCCACTCTCTGCCGATATCGCCATGAGAACCTCCGTTCTCGCCAAAGGGGGAGCCTCGGATCATACTGGCCGGCCGGCCAATGGGGACCGGCCAGCCAGAAAGCTCTACCCTGCCGCAGCCGCCTGCACCTCGGGCGAGTATTCCGTCATCTCGTACACCTGGCGGATCTCGATGGTGTCGCCGTCGGCCGCGGGGCAGCGGGTGGCCCAGGCGACCGCCTCATCCTTGGAGGGCACGTCGATCATCCAGTAGCCGCCGACCACCTCCTTCGCCTCCGGGAACGGCCCGTCGGTGACGCGCGGCTTGCCGCCGGCGAACCCGACGCGCGCGCCCTTGGCCGTCTCGTGCAGCCCGTCGAGCGTCAGTAGCACGCCGGCCTCTTTGAGCTGGTCGTTGTATTTGCCCATCGCCTTGACGTCCTCGGGTTTGGGGCTCCAATCCTCCTGTGCCCTGGGGCTGGGGATCATGATCATCATGAATCGCATCACGCTGCTCCTTTGTGTCGTGGTTGGTCGCCGGCCTCGACTCGTAGTAGTGCGGAGGTTCTACCCGGCTCTGACCATACGTCGAACGGATGTCCCCGGGATCGACATTTTTGATGTGGCTGCTTGCGAAGACTTCCGCAGGCGCTGCGGGCAGTCCCCACGACCCGAGCGAGATGCCGGAGGCCGCTGCGTAAAGCCCCGATTTCGTGAAGATCTCGTGACCTTGGGCCCGATCTCGTGAACATCCCGTGACTTGCCACGGGAGCGCTCGAATCACTGTGGTAGAAGCCCCGGCGTCAACTTCCCGATGGAGGAGATCCTGTGCGCCGCATCAACGCTCTTCGACGTGCCCTGTTCGTGCTCTGCGGGGGCGGCGCCCTCGCCCTGATGCTCGTGGTGGCCCCGCTCGCCGCGGCGAGCGGCACCGCCTACACGCCGGAAACCCCGGTTGTGGACACGATTGAAGGCGGACCGTGGAACACCTCCCAGGGCGATCCGTCGCAGGGGGGCGAATACCCGAACTCGTCGCGGGCCCCTACGAGGACTACAACGCCGCGTCGCCCTCGACGTCGGTGATCACGTGCACGGGCACGAGCGCCGCGCCCGCGGCGCTGACCGGCTGCACGGTCGCCGGCGCCTCACCGCTGGCGGTCAAAGCGAACGATGACCTCGTGCAGGTGATCGCGACGGCCAACCCCGAAGAAGTGGGCGGCAAAAAACCAGTAAAAGGCGCCACTTACACGATCCCGGCGGGACCGAACAAGACCAACGGGGAAGGCGGTCTGGAAAAGCTGAGCTTCCTCAACGGCAACTCGATCGTCGCGCCGCTCACCACCTTCATCCTCAACGAAAACGCGCCCAACCGCGTGTACATCGACGGCGACACCGTCTACTGCGCGCAGTCCAACGCCAACCCGACGACGAAAATCGAGAACTGCACGAACACGAGCGGCTCTCCGCTGACCGTCCACCAGGGCGACGCGATCACCGCCGACCCGATCCTGCCGCCCGACGCCCAGGTCACGACTGGCCTGAAGTCCCCCGATGGAATCGTCGGCACGCTACCCAAGTATCCCGGCGCCCCCGAAGGCTCGACGGTGGTTCTCTACACCGAGAAGATCCTCGCCTACTTCATCGTCGGGACGACCGATGGGTCCGTGAGCGGTTCCACCTATAAAGCGGGAACGGTGACACTGCCCCTGGCGGCGGGATCGGCGATCACCTACACGCCCTCGGTGCACCCGAGCGAGCCGCTGCCAAGCTCGGGCTCCTTCACGATCTATCTCGGCACCGAAGTCGGCAAGCCGATCCAGGAAGTGACGTGCACCGGCAATACGCCCGCCACGCAGACCGGCGTGCCGTCCGGCAGCTACAACCTGACCGGCTGCACCGGAGGCATCGGATCGGTCAAGGAAGGCAACTGGGTCGGCGGGCCGAACGCCGCGGTCGCTCCCGTATCGACGCTGGAAAAGATCGGCGAGGGCAAGAACTCCGCCTCCAAGGGCCCGGAGAAGCTGTTTGCCAACAACGAGGACTACACGGTGCTGCGCGCGGCCTACACCGAAAACGGGGTCAACTTCACCGATCTCGGCCCGATCAGCGGGACGACCTCGGGCACCGGCAACGACTCCGGCGAATACAACGACCTCTCCAACCCCGACCAGCAGACGAGCCCTTCGGACACCGAACCGACGAGCCTCGCCCCGGGCAGCCTCGACACGACCGAGCTGCGCTTCATCGGCTCGCGCGGCACGATCATCACCAACCCGGACGGTAGCTACGGCATGTTCCTGTCCGGGTCGTGGGCGACCGACGGCGACAGCGACGCGTTCAACCAGGTCTTCTACACCGAATCGACCAACGGCAAGGAATGGTCGGTGCCGAAAGTGGTGCTGAGCACCGAATACGAGTTCGCGGCGTCAGCAGCTCAGGACAAGGCGCTCGAAGAAGGCAGGGACGAACCGTTGGGCATCAGCGCTTACTACTCGGGCCGCGCATATGGGCCGGCCGTCGTGCAGAACCCGGGCGGGTCGCTGACGATGGTGTTCGCCGGCTACCGGCTGCCGAAACCGATCGAGAACGCGGGCACCGTTTTTGGAACAAATGGAAGAAAGTCTCCGGGAAGCTGCCGCTGGGCATCAAATTGAGCAATACGGGGCTGCTGTCGGGCAAGCTGGGCCCCAAAAAATACCCGGGCGGGGCCTCGTTCCCAATCACGGTGGAGGTGCTCGACGCGACCAAGAAGGTGCACCAGACGGCGACTGAGTCGTTCGTGGTGAACGTGTCGTAGCGACCGGTTGCATCGCTTCCTCGCTCCGGGCGCGCGGGCCGCATCGCCCCGCGCGTCCGGATGCGCGAGACTGTGCGGTGCGATGGGAGCCCGTGGCGCCATGAGCGAGTGGGCCGCTCAGCGGCAGCTGGGCCGCAAACCCCACGCGCGTGAGCTGTTCGCGCCGCTGGGGCGCCACTACGACCGCGTGGCGACGCTCCTCAGCTTCGGCCAGGACCCGCGTTGGCGGCGGGCGATGGTGGCGGCGATCGACGCGGCGCCGGGGGACCGTGTGCTCGACGTGGCGACCGGCACCGGGATGGTCGCGCAGGCGCTGGTGCGCCGCTACGGATGCACCGTGGTCGGGCTCGACCAGAGCCCGGGAATGCTCGCCGGCGCACGGGCCCGGCTGGTACGCGATCCGGCGCTCGCGGCGCACGTGTCGCTGGTGGAGGGCGAGGCCGAGCGGCTGCCATTCGCTGACGTGGAGTTCGACCACCTCACGTTCACCTACCTGCTGCGCTACGTCGAGGACCCCGCGGCCACGCTCGCGGAGCTCGCGCGCGTGGTGCGCCCGGGGGGCCGGATCGCGATGCTCGAGTTCGCGGTTCCGCCCAACCCACTGTGGCGCGCGGCGTGGCGGCTGTACACACACCTGGGGCTGCCCGTGCTTGGACGGCTCTTCTCGCGCGAGTGGTTTGCGACGGGGAGCTTCCTCGCCCACAGCATCCCCGACTTCTACGAGCGCTTCCCGCTGGAGCGGGTCGTGCAGCTGTGGCGCGAAGCCGGGATCGAGGGAGTCCAGGCCAGGCGCATGAGTCTCGGCGGGGGCGTGGTGATGTGGGGCACCAGGGGCGCGGCGGGCGCGAACGCCAGCCCACCCGAGGATGGACATGGCGATGCCCGCTGATACGGCGACCACGCGGGGAGCGGTGCCCGAGCACACCACCAAGCCTCTGGACCGTCCCGCCTTCTACGCCCTGCGCCCGGGTGGGTGGCGCGACCTGGTGACGGTGCTGCACCCGCCCTACACCGCCTGGAACCTCGCCAACGTGGCGATCGGGGCGGCGGTCGCGCCGCACCTGTACGGCGGGCGGCTACTCGCGACGCTGGCCGCGTTCCTGCTCGGCGTGGGCGTGTGCGCGCACGTGCTGGACGAGCTCAACGGCCGGCCGCTCGGCACCCACCTTGCGCGGCGCACGCTGGTGGCGATGGCGGCGCTCTCGCTCGCCGGCGCGGTGGCGATCGGGGTCGTGGGGGCCGTGACGATCTCGCTGACGCTGATCCCGTTCGTGTGCGCGGGGGCGTTCATCGTGCTTGCCTACAACCTCGAGTGGTGGGGCGGCCGTTTCCACACCGCCTTCTGGCTGGCGGCCTCCTGGGGCGCCTTCCCGGCGCTGACCGGCTACTGGGTCAACGCGCTGGAATTCCGCGTCGCGGCGGTGCTCGCCGCCGTGGGCTGCTTCATGATGACGATCGCCCAGCGGCGCCTCAGCACCCCCGTGCGCGAGCTGCGCCGGCGCACCCTCTCGATCGAGGGCGAGCAGCGCCTGGCGGACGGCACGGTCGTGCCGCTCGACGCCGCACGCCTCGCTGCCCCGGCTGAGGGTGCGCTCAGCGCCTGCGCGCTGGCGATGGTGCTGCTCGCCACGGGGCTGGTGCTGGCGCGGCTGTGAGCACCCTTCCCCTGATGGCGGTCCCCAACGTCTCCGAAGGCCGCAACCCCGCGGTGGTGGAGGCGATCGCTGTGGCCTTCACGGCTGGCGGCACGGCACGGTTGCTGGACGTGCACCGCGATGCGGACCACCACCGTGCGGTGTTCACGCTCGCGGGCAGCCCTGGCTCGCTGGCGGCAGCGCTGGCGGCGGGAACGGCGGAGGCGGTGAGACGCGTGGACATCGGCGACGGGCGTGGCCAGCACCCGCACGTGGGCGCGGTGGACGTAGTGCCGGTCGTCCACCTGATCCCCGAGCTGCGGGGCGCCGCATGCGCGGAGGCTCTGGTCGCGGCCGAGGAGATCGGCGCGCACGGCGTGCCGGTGTTCCTGTACGGCGAGCTGACCGAAGCGGGGGGACACTCGCCTTCGGCGATCATCCCCCGTTCGGCCAGCGCGCGCACCCGCGCGGAGCTGCGCAGGGGTGGCGTGAAGGCCCTGGCGGAGCGGATGCGCTCCGGAGAGCTGACTCCGGACTTCGGCCCGGCCGCCCCGCACCCGACCGCGGGCGCCACCCTGGTGGGAGCGCGCCCGCCGCTGGTGGCCTTCAACCTCGAGTTGATGCCCCCCGCCACCGTCGAGGACGCGCGCCGGATCGCGGGCCTGATCCGCGAGGGGGGCGCCGAGGGCCTGCCGGGCGTGCGCGCGATCGGAGTGGCGCTGGATGGGAACCCGCCCGCCCCGCAGGTGTCGTGCAACATCGAGCGCCCGACCGAGGTCCCTTTGCGCACGGTGGTCGAGGCGGTGCACACGCACGCCATGATCGCGTGCGCCGAGCTCGTGGGCCTTGCGCCCGAGGCGGCGCTGGAGGGCTTCCCCGCGGACGTGCCGATGCCCGGCTTCGACCCCGCGCGCCACACGATCGAGAAGGCACTAGGCTTGTAGCGGGATGGCACAGACCAAGCGCAAGACCAAGCACCGGGGCAACGCGGCGGGGATGGTGGAGTCGCGCGGGCGCACCGGGCGCCCCCCGACCGCCGCGGAGCGCAAAGGGACCGCCGCCAGCGAGAAATCAAAAGCGCGCGAGCGCCAGCTGAACCGGCTCGACCGCCCGCCCACTTGGAGGGGCGCAATCGTCCGCGCGATGCTCGCGGCGATCCTGATGCTGCTGATCGGCATCGTGGTGCTGAAGAACTCCAGCGAGGCGATCGCGCTGTTCCCGATCGTGCTCGTCTTCTACATCCCGATCAGCTACTACACCGACGCGTGGATGTACAAACGCCGCCAGCGTCAGAAAGCAAACGCGAAGGCCAAGGCAAAAGCGGAAGCGAAGGCGAAGGCGGAAGCGCAGTGAGTGGCCTAGAGGGTGGCGCAGACGGCCGGAGGCCGGCGAGCCGGGCCCCTCTTCTTCGATCATGCGACGTGCGGATGTTTACGGTCGGGCCCGTGCAGGAGAACGCCTACATCGTCACGCCTGACCGCACGAGCGGCCGTGCGCTGATGATCGACCCGGGCGATGAGCCCGAGCGGCTGCTGGCGGCCGCCCAAGCGCTGGGCGTGGAGATCGAGGCGATCCTTGTCACCCACTGTCACTTCGACCACATTGGGGCCGTGGCCCCTGTCGCGCGCGCCACTGGCGCCCCGGTTTACTGCCCGGAGATCGAGCGGCCGCTGCTGAGCGAGATCATGCGCTGGGTGCCGCAGGGCTTCGGCCCGTTCGAGAGCTGGGAGCCGGAGCACACGGTCGCGGGCGGTGAGCACCTGCAGTTGGCGGGCTTCGACATCGAGGTGATCTTCACGCCTGGCCACAGCCCCGGGCACGTGACGTACGCGCTGACACCGACCGCCGCCCCCGACGACATCGAGGAGTCTGAACAACCCCCGGTGCTGCTCTCGGGCGACGTGCTTTTCCAGGGCTCAGTCGGACGGGTGGACCTGCCGGGCGGCGACTGGAGCACGCTGGAGCAGTCGATCGGGACGCTGATCGAGCGCTTCCCACCCGATGCCGTCGTCTACCCCGGCCACATGGGCGTGACGACGCTGGGCCGCGAGTTGCAGACCAACCCGTTCCTGACCGAGCTCCGCACGACGGTAGGGTGAGCGCCCCGAAGCTGAAGGCCCCCCGCGGCACCCACGACGTGCTGGGCGAGCAGGCGAGCGCGCGTGCCCGCATCGAGGGCCGCGCGCGGGCGCTGCTGGAGGGGGCGGGGTACGAGCGGATCGAGACGCCGACGTTCGAGGCGACCGAGCTGTTCGCGCGCGGCGTGGGCGCCTCGACGGACATCGTGCAGAAGGAGATGTACACCTTCACCGACGGCAGCGACCGCTCGCTGACGCTGCGCCCCGAGGGCACCGCCCCCGTGTGCCGCGCCTACGTGGAGCACGGCATGCACAAGCTGCGCCAGCCGGTGAAGCTGTGGTACCTGTCGAGCTTCTACCGCTACGAGCGCGCCCAGGCGGGCCGCCAGCGCCAGTTCTGGCAGGTCGGCGCGGAGGCGCTAGGCTCCGACGAGCCGGCCGTCGACGCCGAGTCGATCGTGCTGCTGAGCACGCTGCTGGACGAGATCGGCGTCAAGGAGGTGCGCCTGCGCCTCTCGAGCCTCGGCGGCCCGGAGGCCCGCGAGCGTTACCGCGAGCAGCTGCAGGCCCACCTGCGCGCCCACGCCGAGGACCTCGCCCCCGAGGTGCGCGAGCGGATCGACCTCAACCCACTGCGGGCGTTCGACTCCGACCACCCCGGCACCCGCGCGACGATGCAGACGGCCCCCCGCCTGCTCGCCTACCTCAGCCCCGACGACGCGGCCCACTTCACCGAGGTGATGGCCCTGCTCGACGAGGCGGGCATCGCCTACGAGATCGACCCAACGCTGGTGAGAGGCCTCGACTACTACACCCGCACGGTGTTCGAGCTGACCTCGGACGCGCTGGGAGCGCAGAGCGGAGTGGGCGGAGGCGGCCGCTACGACGGCCTCGTGGCAGAGCTGGGCGGCCCTCCAACCCCGGGCATGGGCTGGGCGATGGGAGTGGAGCGAGCCATGCTGGCCAGTAACGCACAGCCGGACGTGCCGCCGGCGATCGATCTCTACATCGCGTTTGAGCAGGGGGGGAAGGGGGACCCCCACAAGGGGGGTCAGGGGGCGGGGCTCGGATCGCAAGCCCAACCACCCGCAGGCACGACCACCAAGGCCGCGCCCGTGGACACGACCGCGAGGACCGCGTTCAAAGTCCTCCACGAAGCCCGCAGCGCTGGCCTGGCCGCGCAGATGGAGCTGGCCGGCCGCTCGCTGAAGAACCAGCTGGGCCACGCCGAGCGTATCGGCGCCCGCTACATTGCAATCGTCGGCGGCGGTGGGGACGACCCGGGCACTGGGGAGACGACGCTCAAGGACACGCAGGCCTGCACGCAGGAGCAGTTCCCCACAGACACCGTGGTCCACGCGGTATTGCGCGGTCGCGGAGCACTGTAGAAGCGCAGCACTCAACTGCCCAGGGGACCTGTAGACGATTGAGGACTTGACACGTTGGCGGAACGTGTCTATAGTCATACGTGCCCTGGGGTCCTGACTTCAAGGAACCGGGGTGGAAGAGGGTGGCAAGTCGGCCGACCCAGCCTTCGGGTTGTGGCCCCGGCGAGCCGAGTTCTTCTTCTTGGTCAAACATAGGAGTCGGTTTGGGTCTGGCCGCTCTGTGGCCGGCCTTTGTAGGGGAGTACTGGCGGGGTTGTTTGCCAGGGAGAGGGACCGGGTCGGTTTAGATGAGGGAGTTGGTTTTCGCGTGAGTTTGAGAGGGATCAGCGTGTCGAGGGTCGTTGCACCCCGTGCAGAGGGTGATGCTAGATGCGCCAGCTTGGCGCTGTCGCATCTCTCTCTCTCTCTCTCTCTCTTCGTCTAGCGGCCTAGCCGCTGAGGCTCCTCATCGGGCGCATGCGCGCCGCCTCGCAGTAGCCCCCGCGGGGGGCTGGGACCACCGTGGCCCTACGCGCGCTGTAGGCGAGCTTTCGGTTTCTTGTTCTTCTGCCGTCGCAGGCCGTGTGCCTGTGGCGGTTTTGTCATGCCCGCGGTCCCGCGGGTGCTGTGTGGATCGCTCTTCAACGAGGGAGATGGTTTAATGCGTAGAGCCAAATCGATTGGCGTGGTTTGCGGCGCAAGCCGCGCGGGGGAGATAGGACCGGCTCTTCGGAGGCGCCCTCTTCGCGGCGGGCTGACCCGCCTCTTTTGGCTCGCTGCCCTCACCGCAAGCACATGCGCGGCGCTGCCTGCCGCCGCCGGCGCGTCACTCCCGGACGGACGCGTCTATGAACAGGTCTCTCCCGCCAACAAGAATGGGAACGTCGTCGGTAACCCATTTGAACCGGAAAACGGAGCGTTTGGGCTTGCGGCCGAAGACGGTAACGCCGTCGTCTTTGTCGGCAGTGGTGCGATGGGCACGTCCTTCGGCGGTATGATCGATGAGTTCGTCGCGAGGCGGTCGGCGTCGGGTTGGGCGACGAACTCCGCGATACCGAGAGAGCAGGGAACGATCGAAGTCTTTGGGGCGCCCTTGACCATCGTCCCTTCGTCGGACTTCTCGCGCTTCCTATTCGCCGCGTTCAAGCCATACGTCTCGACCGAGCCGCTTGACGCCGGCTCTTCTACGAATATCTTTCTCTCGGAAGATCCAGCGGTCGAACCGACCTGGATCGCTCGCCCGACGATCTCCAATCCGATTCCCGCACCTGGACAGAACGATTACGATCACGACTATCTCATAGCTGGCGGCACGACGCCTGACCTCGGCACCGTCTACTTCACTTACTCGGGTACTCTGCTCCCACAGGACGAAGCACGGGCACCATATGTCGGCGATGGCCAGAATGATAGTGAAACCGCCCCGTGGGGCTTCTACGAATGGAGTGACGGAGTGCTCGGCGAGGCCGGGGTGCTGCCGAATGGGACGGTCGACCCGTTCGGCGCGGTGCCTGCTGCGCTCGCTGGAGCCGCAAATATCGATCGCGGCTTCCCTGCTTCATCGTCTGATGAGGCACAGACGCTCGACAACGAGGTTTCAAGTGACGGGTCGCGTGCTTTCTTCATGAGTCCCGATCCGAACTCCTCGACTGTCACCAACCGGAAATATTGCGAAACAGAGGGCCCGTGCACCACTGCGGCGCCGGAGCTGTATGTGCGCGAGAGGCAGCCGGATGGGGCGGCGAGGACCGTGCGTGTCTCTCAGTCCCAGCTCGAAGGCCACGTCGGCGAGCCGGCGCCAGATGGTCTCGTGTCCGTTGCAAACAGCGCCGCCAGCGCGAGCTCGACGTATGTCTATGCCTCACCCGACGGTTCGCAGGCATTCTTCGCGAGTACCGACCGCCTGACGAGTGCGGCTCCGAGCGATAACTCGGCTAAGGAGTACGACTATGACGTTGAAACTGGAGCGTTGACGTATCTGCCGGGGGTCAGCGGACCAATCGCGGCTGCGTCGCCGGACGGCTCGCGCTTCATCTTCGAGAATACGGCAACCACACCTGCCGAGCTGGACTTGTGGAGCGGCCCGGGCGGCGGGCGGGTCACAAGGATCGCGCAGCTAACCGGCGAATCGGATGTCAGCGGCGCGCGGGCGAGCACGGATGGGTCGGTGTTTGTGTTCAGGACCAACTCGCCGCTGGCGGGAGGCTTCAACAACACTGGAGGCTTCGAGCAGGTCTATCGTTATGACGTCGCGACGAGCGCATTGGCGTGCGTCTCATGCCCACCCGCGGGTGTGGCTCCTTCTGGTGATGCCAATGTGTCCTATGACAATAGGGGCGGATCCAACAGCAGGCCGCTGTCGGTTCTCGATACGCGCGTCATCTCCGCGGACGGCAGCAGGGTGTTCTTTGACACGCCGGACCCCCTGGTCCCCGCGGACACCGACGGCACGCGCGACGTGTATGAGTGGGAGCACGGCAGCGTCTTTTTGATCTCCTCGGGCAAGAGCGTGGACAATGCGTACGTGCTGGACTCCAGCGCCAGCGGTGGCGACGTGTTCTTCACTACGGACTATGGCTTGGTGCCGGGCGACGCGGATGATTCCTATGACGTATATGACGCCAGGGTTCCGCGACCTGGCGATATTCCCCCGCCGTCGGCGGTGCCGTGCCAGGGCGATGTCTGCCAGGGGCCCCCGAGCGTGCCCGCATTGCTGGGTGCTCCGGCCAGCGCGACGTTCAGCGGGGCGGGGAATCCCGGGCCTATCGAAACCAAGCCTGTTGTGAAGAAGAAAGCCGTGAAGAAGCACGCGAAGCGCAAGCGAAAACTCAAGCACAAGCAGCGTAAGAGGGCGAGGAAATCCGCGCGCAAGAGCCAAGGGAGGGAGCACTGATGGTCGGACATTCGCTTTGCGCCAGCCGTACAGACGACCGGTCATGGGAGAACGCTCAGGAAGATGGTGGCCGGCGATCTGTGCCAGGAGTCCGCGCTCAGTTCACCTTCGTGATCGCGGCTATTACGCTGGTGACCGCCCTGGCAGTGGCCTGCTCGGCCGTGGCCGCGGACGGCCCAAAATGGGATGTCGTGGCGAGCGCGAGTCCGACGAACCTGGTGCCCAACAGCCCTAGTAATGAGGTTCAGGATGTCACGGTGAATGCCACTGGCGGGACGTTCACCCTCGCCGCCGCCAGTCCGCGATGCGAAAGCGGAGGCAAACCCCAGACGACGGCGCCGATCCCCGCCAACGCGAGCGCGACGGAAGTGCAGTCCGCGCTTGAAGCGCTCTCTTGTGATGTTCAGTCAGGCGGTGTCGCGGTGACGCGTGGTACGGGCGCTGGGAGCCCGTATGTCGTCACGTTCGTGGGGGGCTTCGTGGGCGATACGCCGATTGGCGTGATGAGCGCTGACGGCTCTGCGTTGACTGGGGGCGCTGCGACTGTGACGGTCGCGGAGGCGACGCGAGGAGCGTACCCTCCCTACCTGACCGTGACGGCGATCAACGTCGGTGGGGCATCCACGGATGGGAGCACGATCACCCTCGGTGACTCGCTGCCAGCGGTCTTGACCGCTACCACTGTCTCCGGCTATGACTCTTACGGCAGCGGTATCGCGGGCAATGGCACCGGGAGCAGGGAAATGAGCTGCTCGACTTCCACGGTCAGCTGCACCTATGCGGGCGCGGTGGGCACAGGTGACACGCTGGTCATGACGATCGGCCTGGACGTAGGTGAATCGCTCACGCCGAGCATCCCCAACTTGGGGAGCGTGTCAGGCGGCGGGGCCGCGAGCGCGTCGACGGACAACCCGCTGGCGATCAATGGCACGCCGGCTGACTTCGGGCCGTCTCCCGGGGATACCCTGATCGCCGCCTCGACGGGTCAGGCCGGAGCGCATCCGAATCTCACGGCGGCTTTCACGATGAACACGAGCGAACCCGACAAACTGTCGGCTGACGCGAAGGACATAAGCTTCGACCTACCACCGGGACTGGTCGGCACCGCGGTCGGGATGCCGCAGTGCTCGATGCACCAGGTTCTCAGCGCACTCGAACCCTCCCTCGCGTGCCCGGCAGACACAATGGTCGGCATGGCGACGGTAGAGCTCAGCACGGGCACGACGCCCTCTGCGCTGAGCATTGTGGTACCGATATACAACATCGCCCCGGCCCCGGGAGAGCCCTTGGCGTTCGCGTTCGATGCGCTCCTCCTACCGGTGCGGCTGGATACGAGTCTGCTTTCGGACGGCAACTACGCCGCGCGCGTGACCGCGCCGAGTCTCAGCGAGGCGGCCGGGACGCTGGCGGCGTCGATCACGATCTGGGGTGTGCCGGCGGATCATAGTGGGCCCGGGGAATACAAAACGGCCTATAACCTGATAGCTGGCGAAGGGTCGTTTGGTGGCCCGAATGTTGGCCAGACGCGGGTGCCGTTGTTGACCATGCCGCAACAGTGCGCTGAGACACTGTCGGGGGAAATGTCGACTGACTCTTGGGTCAAGCCGGGCGTCTCCGTGTCCTCGGGGTCGGTGTCGATGGGCACGCTCACGGGCTGCGAACAGTTGTCGTTGGAATCGTCGTTGTCGGTGTTGCCGGATACGTTGGAAGCGGGTGCGCCGGCGGGTTATAGCGTGGGGTTGGGTGTGCCGCAGAGCAAAGGCCCGGAAGTGTTGGCGACCCCGAACGTGAAGGATGTGAAGGTGACGCTCCCCGAAGGGACGGTGATCAACCCGTCGGCGGCGCAGGGTTTGGCGGCGTGCTCGAGCGCGGAGTTCTACGGTTCTGAACGGGGGTTGCAGGAGCCGGCGCAGCCGGGGCATTGCCCGCGGGAAGCACAGGTCGGGACGGTTGAGGTGAAGACCCCGGCGCTACCCGAACCGTTGACGGGCGAGGTGTACCTATCGGAACCGGAATGCGACCCGTGTACCCCGGCCGACGCCGAAGACGGAAGGATGGCGCGGTTGTTCCTGCAGCTGGTGGGGGAAGGCGAATCGGGGATCGTTGTGAAGACGGAAGGGCGCGCTGAGATCGACCAGGCGACCGGGCGGATCATGACGCTGTTTGAAGATCAGCCGCCGTTGCCGTTCAGCGAACTGAAGCTGACGCTGGGTGGGGGTCCGAGAGCGGTGTTGGCGAACCCGAGAGCGTGCGGCCCGGTGACATCGGTCGCGGAATTGACACCGTGGAGCACTCCCTTTACGGAAGGCTCGCTGTCCTCCTCAGGGGTCGAAATCAACCAGGACTGCATCGGCCAGCAGTTCAACCCGAGCTTCCAGGCGGGGACGACGAATGTGCAGGCTGGCGAATACACGCCGTTCACGACGGCGTTCGGCCGCTCGGATCAGGATGAGCAGCTGGCGGGGCTCGAAATGCATTTGCCGCCGGGGTTCTCGGCGAATCTCTCGTCGGTAAGCTTGTGCGGGGAACCGCAGGCCGCGGAAGGCACGTGCGGATCGAACAGCTTGATTGGGCATGTGCAGGTGTTGACGGGTCCGGGTGCGGAGCCGTTCTTGGTGAGTGGTGGGAAGGTGTTCATCACGGGCCCGTATAAGGGTGCCCCGTTCGGCTTGTCGATTGTGGTGCCTGCGGTCGCTGGCCCGTATACGCTGTCGGGGACGACTGGGAAAGGCACGGTTGTGGTTCGCGGGCGGGTGCTGGTGGACCCGGTGGATGCGCATCTGACGGTGATCACGGACCCGTTGCCAACGGTGCTGGACGGCATCCCGTTGCAGTTGAAGGCGGTGAGCGCGACCGTGGACCGGCCGGGGTTTGCGTTCAACCCGACGAGCTGCGCGAAGATGTCGCTGAGCGGGGTGTTGTCGAGTACTGAAGGCGCGAGCGCGAGTGTCGTGAGTCCGTTTCAGGTGACGAATTGTGCGGCGCTTGGGTTCAAACCGGGGTTCAAGGTCTCGACCAGCGCGAAGACGTCGCGGACTGAGGGCGCGAGCCTGCATGTGGCGTTGACGTTGCCGCCGGGTGGGGAAGGTAAGGAGGCGAATGTGGCGAGGGTCAAGGTGTCGTTGCCGAAACAGTTGCCTTCGCCGTTGAAAACGCTGCAGAAGGCGTGTCTGGAAAAGGTGTTCGCGGAAAACCCAGCGAACTGCCCGGTCGCTTCGAGGGTCGGGGAAGCGAAGGTCAGCACCCCGATCCTGGAAGGTCCCTTGTCAGGCCCGGCGTACTTCGTCTCGCATGGTGGCGCCAGGTACCCGGAACTGATCATGGTCCTCGTCGGTGAGGACGGTGTGACTGTCGATGTCCATGGGGAAACGTTCATCAGTAAACAGGGGATCACGAGCGCGACGTTCAGCACGGTCCCGGACGTGCCGTTCTCAAACTTCGAACTCACGCTGCCTCAGCGGGAATTCCCGGCGTTGACTGCGAACGGGAACCTTTGTAAGGGCACGTTGTTGATGCCGACGGAAATGGTCGGCCAGAACGGGCTGGTGATCAAGCAGAGCACGAAGATCGCGGTCAGCGGGTGCCCGAAGGCGAAGAAGGCGACACGTCACAAGAAGAAGGTCAAGGCGCAGCAGAAGCGGAAGCGGAAGAGAGGGTAGGGGGTGGGCGCGGTGGCTGTGCGCAGGCGTGGCGGCCGGGGCGGCACGGCGCCCGGCCGCGTGGGTCGGTCCCCGAGCGGGGCCGCCTCGCTCCCGGTTGGCCGTCGGAGTGCGGTGGCGGAGGAGATCGGTCGTACGGGTGTCCCGGACATTCAGCGTGCGCGGATGATCGCGGCGCTGGTGGAGGTCGCCAGGGAGCACGGTGCGGCCAGGGTCACGGTCGCCCATGTGGTCGCGCGCTCGGGCGTCTCCCGTCGCACGTTCTATGAAATGTTCGAGGACCGCGATGCCTGCTTCATCGCGGCGTTGGAGTTGGCGATCGACCGTGGCGCGGGAAGGGTCCTCCCGGCGTTCGAGCAGGCTGATGGCGCCGATGGCGTGCGTGGTCCTGCCCGCTTGGATGATGCCGCCGACGGCTCGGTCGCCAAAGGCGCGTCGCGGTGGTACGAGCGGGTCCGCGCGGGCCTCGCCGCCCTGCTGGAGTTCCTCGACGACGAGCCGGGTCTCGGCGGTCTCTGCGTAGTGGACACCTTAAGCGCGTGCCCAGAGGTGTTGAGGCGCCGCGCGGAGATCGTCAGGGGGTTTGTGGACGCGGTCGATGCCGGCCGCAAGGAGGCCAAGGCCGGCCTCTCACCGACAAGGCTGACGGCCGAGGGCGTCGTCGGCGGCGTGATGGGGGTCCTCTACTCCCGCTTCGCCGAGCAGGACCCGAAGCCGATGCTGCGCCTCCTGAACCCACTGATGGCGATGATCATGCTCCCCTACCTCGGCCCCGCTGCCGCGGCGAAAGAGACGGCGAGACCGGCGCCGAGGGCGCGTCCTCGATCTCAGCGTCCGGTGAGCAATCCGCTTGAGGGTCTGGACATGCGCCTCACCTACCGCACCGTCCGCGTCCTGGCCGCGATCGCCGCCCACGCGAACGCGAGCAACCGCCGGGTCGCCGAAGCCGCCGGCGTCCAGGACCAGGGCCAGATCTCGAAGCTGCTCGTGCGTCTGCAGCGTCTCGGCCTGATCGAGAACACCGGCTCGGGCCCCACCCGCGGTGAGCCCAACGCCTGGCGCCTCACCGCCCGCGGGTGCGAGGTCGAGCACGCAATCCGCGAACAGGCCGGGCCGGTGGGCGGCCTGTAGACGGTTGAGGACTTGACACGTTGGCGGAACGTGTCTATAGTCATACGTGCCCTGGGGTCCTGGCTTCAAGGAAACCGGGGTGGAAGAGAGTGGCAATCAAACATAGGAGTCGGTTTGGGTCTGGCCACTCTGTGGCCGGCCTTTGCAGGGGAGTACTGGCAGGGTTGTTTGCCAGGGAGAGGGACCGGGTCGGTTTAGATGAGGGAGTTGGTTTTCGCGTGAGTTTGAGAGGGATCAGCGTGTCGAGGGTCGTTGTGCCCCGTGCAGAGGGTGATGCTAGATGCGCCAGCTTGGCGCTGTCGCATCTCTCTCTCTCTCTCTCTCTCTTCGCCTAGCGGCCCAGCCGCCGCGGCTCCTCATCGCGCGGTTTCGCGCCGCCTCGCAGTAGCCCCCGCGGGGGGCTGGGACCACCGTGGCCCCACGCGCGCCTCGCGGGCGCCTCTGAAACGTCTTCGGCGCGGCTCGGCTGCGTACCTCGTATCGCCCGCCGCCCGGCGTCTGCCGTGGCGGCTTTCTCTTATGCCGGCGGGGGCCTCCGCGCTCCACGCCGGGTTCGTCGATCGGGGCTCTCGCGTGCGTGTGCCCGGGGAGGGGTTGTGATGTTGCGTTCTCGTGGTGCCCGTCAAATGTTTTCACTCGCGCTCGCGGTGGGAGCCGCCGCCATCGGGCTGGTCTCGACGTGGGGTCTCGCCAGCGCAGCCGCCGACCTGCCGGACGGCCGCGTCTACGAACAGGTGTCTCCGGCGAACAAGAACGGAAACGTTGTGGGCGACCCGGCGGTCAATCCCGAAGGGACGTTCGGGCTCGCGTCCGAAGACGGTAACGCCGCTGTCTTTGTCGGCACGGGTGCGATGGGCACCTCCTTCACCGGAATGATCAACGACTTTGTCGCCAGACGGTCGGCGTCGGGCTGGACGACCAGCTCCGCCATACCGAGAGAGCAAGGTGAGATCGGCATCTCCTCGGCGCCGTTGACCATCGTGCCTTCGTCGGACTTCTCACGCTTCCTGTTCAGCGCGGTTGTGCCGTTCGTCTCAGCCGAGCCACTTGGGCCGAATTCGTCTTCTAATATTTTTCTCTCGGAAAATCCGGCGGTCGAACCGGCATGGGTCGCGCAGCCGACGATCTCAGACCCGATTCCCGCTCTCGGCCAGAATGGAATGGGTAACTATCTCATCGCCGGTGGCACGCCCGACTTCAGCACGGTCTACTTCACCTATGCGGGCACTCTCCTCCCGCAGGATGCCTCGCGGGCGCCATACGTCGGCGCAGGCCAAAATCTCGGTCAAGAAGAAACCGCTCCGTGGGGCTTCTACGAATGGAACCGGGGTACTCTCAGCGAGGCTGGGGTGCTGCCGAATGGGACCCTCGACCCGCTCGGCGCCGTACCGGCCGCGTATGCGGGAAACAGCAATCAAGAACGCTACAACTCCAGGATAGCCGGTCAAGCCCAGGCGCTGGACAACGAGGTCTCCAGCGACGGGTCGCGCGCCTTCTTCATGAGCCCCGATCCGAGCGCAGCTACGGCCGCCGACACCCCGGAGTTGTACGTGCGTGAGAAACAACCGGACGGTGCGGCGAGAACAGTGCTCGTGTCTCAGTCCCAGCTCCCGGGACACGCAGGCGAACCGGCGCCGGATGGCCTCGTGCGCGTCGAAAACACCCCGACCCAAAGCTTGCTCCGGAGTGCGACATACGTCTATGCGTCACCTGACGGTTCGCAAGCGTTCTTCGAGAGCACCGACCAGTTGACGAGCATGGCCCCCGCTGACAGCTCTGTCAAGGAGTACGACTTCGATGTCGATACGGGGATGCTCACCTACCTGCCCGGCGTGATCGGTCCGATCGCCGCGGCGTCGAGTGACGGCTCGGACTTCATCTTTGAGAACACGGCGACCACACCGTCTGAGTTGGACCTGTGGAGCGGTCCGAGTGGTGGGCGAGTCACGACGATCGCGCAGTTGCCGGCGCCGCCGAATGTGGGCGAGCCGTTCGACGGGGCCCTGGACATCAGCGGCGCGCGCGCGAGCGCGGATGGGCCGGTGTTCGTGTTCAGGACCAACTCGCCGCTACCGGGGGGTTTCAATAATGCCGGGGGCTTCGCGCAGGTATATCGCTATGACGTCGCGACGAGCGCGCTGGCATGTGTCTCGTGCCCGCCTGGGGGCGTGACCCCTTCCGGCAATGCACGGGTGTCCTACGACAACAATGGCGAAGGAAGGCCAAACGGCGCCAACAACGAACCCATGTCTGTTCGGGATACGCGCGTCATCTCCTCGGACGGAAGCAGGGTGTTCTTCGACACGCCAGATGCCCTTGTCCCCGCAGACACCAACGGCATGCGGGACGTGTATGAGTGGGAGAACGGAAGTGTCCTCTTGATCTCTTCCGGTAAGAGCGTTGACAATTCGTATTTGTTGGATTCAAGCGCGAGTGGTGGCGATGTGTTCTTTACGACCGACTATGGGCTGGTGCACGGAGACGTGGATAATTCCTATGACGTGTATGACGCAAGGATTCCGCGTCCGGGCGATGTTCCGGCGCCGTCGGCGGTGTCGTGCCAAGGAGACGTCTGCCAGGGGCCGCCGAGCGTGCCTTCGCTGCTGGGCGCTCCCGCGAGCGCGACATTCAGCGGGGTAGGGAACCTGGCACCACTCGAAGAAGGCACGCCGTCCGTGAAGAAGAAGGGTGTGAGGAAGAAACATAAGCACAAGGAGAAGGCGAAGCGCAGGAAGGGCAATAGGGCGAGGAAGTCCGCGCGCAAGAACCACGGGAGGGGAAACTGATGGCCTCGCAAGTGCGTCAAGTCGCCCCAGCGGCGAGCTTGGAGATGGGAGCATGGGTGAGTGCTCGGAAGACCTGCGTCTGGCGAACTGCGCACGAAGCCCGCGCACTTGTCGCGCTCGTGATCGCGGCAGTCGCGCTCGTGACCGCCTTGGTGGCGGCCAGTTCTGCTGTGGCGGCGGAAGCTCCGAGATGGGACATCGTGGCGACCTCCAATCCAACGAACCTCAAGCCGAGCTCCCCCGCGAATGAGGTCCAGAATGTCACGGTGAACGCGACTGGGGGTACATTCAACCTCACCGCCGTCAGTCAAGACTGTAACGCCGCAGACACCACGACGCCGATCCCGTTCAATGCGACCGCGGCGCAGGTCCAGTCGGCGCTCGAAGCGCTCGGTTGCGTCGGCACAGGCAACGCCGCGGTGAGCGGTGGTCCAGGCGGTTCGAGCTCGTATAGTGTCACGTTTGTGGGCGAACTGAGTGATACCCAGATTCCGGTGATGTCAGCGGACAGTTCCTCCTTGATCGGAGGCTCCGCGATGGTTACGGAGGTCACGGAAGGAGTGCCGGCCCCGATATTGATAGTGACAGCAACCAATGTCGGCGGCGCGTCGACCGACGGGAGCACGATCACCCTTGCGGACTCGTTGCCGGCCGGTTTGACCGCCACGGGGATCTCTGGCGTTGACACCTACGCGAGCGGTGGCGCGTTCGCGGGTCATGGGGGCACGGAAATGAGCTGCTCGGCTCTCAGTTGCATTTATTCAGGGAAGGTGGATCCTGGCGACACTTTGGTCATGACAGTCACCTTGGAAGTGGCTGAATCGCTTGCGTCGAGCGTGCTCAATCAGGCGACCGTCTCGGGTGGGGGCCCCGCGGGTGCATCGGCGAGTACTCCGCTCACGGTCGGCGATCTAGCGGCCGGCTTCGGGCCTGTTCCCGGGAGCGTTCTGGCCGCGGTCTCTTCAGAGCAGGCAGGGACGCATCCGAATGTGACAGTCGCCTACACCATGGATACCAGCGAATCCAACACGGTGGCGGCCGACACGCGGGACATCCGCGTTGATGCCCCGCCTGGTCTTGTCGGCAGCGCGGTGGGGATGCCGCAGTGCACGATGCACGACGTCCTGAGCCAGTCCGGAAACCCCGACGCGTGTCCGAACGACACGATGGTGGGTATGGCGACACTCGTTCTCGGTTCGGGTCAACGTGGCCCACGTGGTGGCCCGGTAGCTCTCGTGACCCCGGTCTACAACATCGCGCCCGCTCCGGGAGAGCCGGTGGCGTTTGCGTTTGACGCGCTCATCCCGGTGAGGCTCGACACCGGCGTGCTTTCTGACGGGAACTACGGAGTGCGTGTCACGGCATCGGGACTGAGCGAGATAGCCCAGATTCTGGGGACCTCGATCACAATCTGGGGAGTTCCCGCGGACCACAGCGGGCCAGGGATGAATGGTGACAAAACGGTTTTCGGCCAACAGTTCGGTGGTCCGAACACCGGTCAGACGCGTGTGCCGCTGCTGAGCAACCCGCAGCAGTGTTCAGGGCCGCTGTCGGCGGAAATGTCGACCGACTCGTGGACGAAACCTGGTGTCTTCGTCTCTTCGGGGCCGGTGTCGATGGGTACGCTGACGGGGTGTGGACTGCTGTCGTTGGAATCGTCGTTGTCGGTGCTGCCGGATACGCTGGAAGCGGGTGCGCCGGCGGGTTACAGCGTGGGGTTGGGGGTCCCGCAGAGCAAAGGCCCGGAAGCGCTGGCGACCCCGAACGTGAAGGATGTGAAGGTGACGCTCCCCGAAGGGACGGTGATCAACCCATCGGCGGCGCAGGGTTTGGCGGCGTGTTCGAGCGCGGAGTTTTATGGTTCTGAACGGGGGTTGCAGGAGCCGGCGCAACCGGGGCATTGCCCGCGGGAAGCGCAGGTCGGGACGGTCGAGGTGAAGACCCCGGCGCTCTCGGAACCGTTGACGGGCGAGGTGTACCTAGCGGAACCGGAATGCGACCCGTGCACCCCCGAAGACGCCGCGGATGGGAGGATGGCGCGGTTGTTCCTGCAGTTGGTGGGGGAAGGCGAATCGGGGATCGTTGTGAAGACGGAAGGGCGTGCTGAGATCGACCAGACGACGGGGAGGATCGTAACGCTGTTTGAAGATCAGCCGCCGTTGCCGTTCAGCGAATTGAAGCTGACGTTGGGTGGGGGTCCGAGGGCGGTGTTGGCGAACCCGAGGGCGTGCGGCCCAGTGACGTCGGTCGCGGAATTGACGCCGTGGAGCACTCCGTTGACGGAAGGCTCGCTGTCCTCCTCGGGGTTCGAAATCAACCAGGATTGCATCGGCCAGCAGTTCAACCCGAGCTTCCAGGCGGGGACGACGAATGTGCAGGCTGGCGAATACACGCCGTTCACGACGGCGTTCGGCCGCACGGATCAAGATGAGCAGCTGGCGGGCCTAGAAATGCATCTGCCGCCGGGGTTCTCGGCGAACCTTTCGTCGGTGAGCTTGTGCGGGGAACCGCAGGCCGCGGAAGGCACGTGCGGATCGAACAGCCTGATTGGGCATGTGCAGGTGTTGACGGGTCCGGGTGCGGAGCCGTTCCTGGTGAGCGGTGGGAAGGTGTTCATCACGGGCCCGTATAAGGGTGCCCCGTTCGGCCTGTCGATTGTGGTGCCCGCGGTCGCTGGTCCGTATACGCTTTCGGGGACGACGGGGAAAGGCACGGTTGTGGTTCGCGGGCGGGTGCTGGTGGACCCGGTGGATGCGCATCTAACGGTGATCACGGATCCGCTGCCGACGGCCCTGGACGGCATTCCGCTGCAGTTGAAGGCGGTAAGCGCGACGGTGGACCGTGCGGGGTTTGCGTTCAACCCGACGAGCTGCGCGAAGATGTCGCTGACGGGGGTGTTGTCGAGTACTGAAGGCGCGAGCGCGAGTGTCGTGAGTCCGTTTCAGGTGACGAATTGTGCGGCGCTGGGGTTCAAGCCGGGGTTCAAGGTCTCGACGAGCGCGAAGACGTCGCGGACTGAGGGCGCGAGCCTGCATGTGGCGTTGACGTTGCCGCCGGGTGGGGAAGGTAAGGAGGCGAATGTGGCGAGGGTCAAGGTGTCGTTGCCGAAACAGTTGCCTTCGCCGTTGAAAACGCTGCAGAAGGCGTGTCTGGAAAAGGTGTTCGCGGAAAACCCCGCGAACTGCCCGGTCGCTTCGAGGGTCGGTGAAGTGAAGGTCAGCACCCCGATCCTGGAAGGTCCGTTGAGTGGCCCGGCGTATTTCGTTTCGCATGGTGGAGCGAGGTATCCGGAACTGATCATGGTTCTGACCGGTGAGGATGGTGTGACTGTTGATGTGCATGGGGAAACGTTCATCAGCAAAGCGGGGATCACGAGCGCGACGTTCAGCACGGTCCCGGACGTGCCGTTCTCGAACTTCGAACTGACGCTGCCTCAGCGGGAATTCCCGGCGTTGAGCGCGAACGGGAACCTTTGCAAGGGCGCGTTGTTGATGCCGACGGAAATGGTTGCTCAGAACGGGATCGTGATCAAGCAGAGCACGAAGATCGCGGTCAGCGGGTGCCCGAAGGCAAAGAAGGCGACGCGTCACAAGAAGAAGGTCAAAGCGAAGCAGAAGCGGAAGCGGAGGAGGGGGTAGGGGTGGGTGTGGTGGCTGTGCGTGGGCGTGGCGGCCGGGGTGGCACGGTGTCCGGCCGTGTGGGTCGTGCCCCGGGCGGTGCTGGCTCGCTCCCGGTTGGCCGTCGGGGTGCAGTGGTGGGGGAGATCGGTCGTACGGGTGTCCCGGATATCCAGCGTGCGCGGATGATTGCGGCGCTGGTGGAGGTCGCCAGGGAGCATGGTGCGGCCAGGGTCACGGTCGCGCATGTGGTCGCGCGTTCGGGGGTCTCGCGCCGCACGTTTTATGAAATGTTCGAAGATCGCGACGCGTGCTTCATCGCGGCGCTGGAGCTGGCGATGGAGCGTGGCGCGGGAAGGGTGCTGCCGGCGTTCGAGCAGGCCGTCGGTAACGGGGCTGGCGGGCAATGGCGTGACCGGGTCCGCGCGGGCTTGGCAGCCCTGCTGGAGTTTCTCGACGACGAGCCGGGCCTCGGCGGCCTCTGCGTCGTGGACACCCTCAGCGCCTGCCCCGAAGCGTTGAGACGCCGAGCGGAGATCGTCACGGCGTTCGTGGACACGGTCGATGCCGGCCGCAAGGAGGCCAAGGCCGGCCTCTCCCCGACAAGGCTGACGGCAGAGGGTGTGGTCGGCGGCGTCCTGGGGGTCCTCTACTCCCGCTTCGCCGAGCAGGACCCGCAGCCGATGCTGCGCCTCCTGAACCCGCTGATGGCGACGATCGTGCTGCCCTACCTCGGCCCCGCGGCCGCGGCGAAGGAGACCGCCAGGCCGGCGCCGAGGGCGCGTCCTCGATCTCAGCGCCCGGTGAGCAATCCGCTGGAGGGTCTTGACATGCGCCTCACCTACCGCACCGTCCGGGTGCTGGCCGCGATCGCCTCCCACGCGAACGCGAGCAACCGCCGGGTTGCCGAAGCCTCCGGGGTGCAGGATCAGGGCCAGATCTCGAAGCTGCTTGTACGTCTGCAGCGCCTCGGTCTGATCGAGAACACCGGCTCCGGCCCCACCCGCGGCGAGCCCAACGCCTGGACACTCACCCAACGCGGCCGCGAGGTCGAGCACGCAATCCGCGAACAAGCCGGCCCCGCGGGTAGCCTGTAGACGGTTGAGGACTTGACACGTTGGCGGAACGTGTCTATAGTCATACGTGCCCTGGGGTCCTGGCTTCAAGGAAACCGGGGTGGAAGAGAGTGGCAATCAAACATAGGAGTCGGTTTGGGTCTGGCCGCTCTGTGGCCGGCCTTTGTAGGGAGTACTGGCGGGGTTGTTTGCCAGGGAGAGGGACCGGGTCGGTTTAGATGAGGGAGTTGGTTTTCGCGTGAGTTTGAGAGGGATCAGCGTGTCGAGGGTCGTTGTGCCCCGTGCAGAGGGTGATGCTAGATGCGCCAGCTTGGCGCTGTCGCATCTCTCTCTCTCTCTCTCTCTCTTCGTCTAGGCGTCTAGCCGCTGAGGCTCCTCATCGCGCGGTCTCGCACCGCCTCGCTGTAGCCCCCGCGGGGGTTTGGGGTTACCGTGGGCCTGCTCTGGCCTCACGGGCGCCTCTGGAACATCTTGAGCGCGGCTTGGCTGCGTACCTCGTATCGCCTGTCGCCCGGTGTCTGCCGTGGCGGCTTTCTCTTATGCCGGCGGGAGCCTCTGCGCTCCACGTCGGGTTCGTCGATCGGGGCTCTCGCGTGTGCGTGCCCAGGGAGGGGTTGTGATGTTGCGTTCTCGTGGTGCTCGCCAAATGTTTGTGCTCGCGTTCGCGGTGGGAGCCGCCGCCGTGGGCCTCGTCGCGACGTGGGGTCTCGCCAACGCAGCCGCCGACCTGCCGGACGGCCGCGTCTACGAACAGGTGTCTCCGGCGAACAAGAACGGCAACTATGTCGCGAGCGGCGGGCTCGTGACCCCGGTCGAACATTATGGATATGCCGCTGCCTCGGCTGATGGTGACGCGGCCGTGTTCCTCGGCTCGGGCGCGATGGGCGAAACGGCGTCGAGCATGCTCCAGCCGTATGTCGCGCACCGTACCCCGGGCGTGGGCTGGTCGACCGCGTCGGTGGCTCCAGTCCAGCAGGGCCGCACGCAACTCTTAGGCGGTCCCATTGGGCTGCTTGCCTCTGCTGACATGTCGCGTTTTGCCTTTACGTCGAACTTGGACGGTGTCTATTCGCCGGAAGAGCCGTTGGGGCCGACCGGCTCGGCGAACCTCTATCTGAGCCAGGGTCCGTTCGCGGCGCCGCTGTGGCTTGGGAAGCCGTTGGTATCTGATGCGATCCCGCAGCCGGGCGCGATCAAAATCTGCTCCGGGTGTTATCGCCTTGTGGGCGGTTCGCCGTCGCTTGGTACCGTTTACTTCACCTATTCGGGGACGTTGCTCGCGCAGGATGCCTCGCGCGCGCCGAATGTCGGCGACGGTCAGAGTGACAACTCGACGGATGCGTGGGGGTTCTATGAATGGTCGGGGGGGACGCTCGCCGAGGCGGGTGTGCTGCCGGATGGGACGGTGAGCCCGTTCGGCGCGGTGCCCGCGGGGCTCGCTGGCGTCGTAGACCGCGGCAGTCTCACGTCTGGGCAGCCGGCCGAGTTGGACAACGAGGTTTCGGCCGACGGGTCTCGTGCGTTTTTTGTCAGTCCCGACCCGGACGTGCATGCGGGTACTCCGCCGGAGCTGTATGTGCGTGAGACGGCCGCGGATGGGAGCAAGAGCACGATGCTGGTGTCGCAGTCGCAGCTGCCGGGGCACGTCGGTGAACCTGCGTCTGGGGGACAGTCATATGTATATGCCTCGGCAAACGGTTCGCAGGCGTTCTTCGCGAGTCGTGACCGGTTGACGCTCGCGGCGCCTGAAGACGGGGAAGTGAAGGAGTACGACTTCGACGTGGATACGGGCGTCTTGACGTACCTGCCCAATGTAGGGGGTGCGATCGTGGCGGCGTCGGCGAACGGGTCGGACTTCCTGTTCGAGGACACCGCGAGCGAACAGCGGGAGCTTGAGCTGTGGCGAAGCGGGCCCAACGGGGGCTCCGTCACCGAAGTCGCGCAGTTGCCGCAGCCGCCGGAACCGGAAGGAGGACGGTACGAGGGGCTTGAGGGGCGGGCAAGTGTCGACGGATCGGTGTTCGTGTTTGATACGAACTCGCCGTTGCCGGGGGCTTTCAATAACCAGGCGGGCTACGGCGAGGTCTACCGGTATGAAACCGCGAGCAACACGCTGACGTGCGTCTCGTGCCCGCCTGCGGGGGTCCCGCAATCGGGCGACGCCTTCACCTCCTACGACGATGGGCCGGGTGGTAACGATCGCCCATTGTCCAGTGAGGATTCGCGTGTGATCTCTGCGGATGGGAGTAGCGTGTTCTTCGATACGCCTGATCCGCTGGTCGCGCGTGATATCAACGGCAAGCGCGATGTGTATGAGTGGGAGAACGGGAGCGTGCATTTGATCTCATCGGGTACGAGCAGCGAAGAATCCTACTATTTGGATAACAGCGAATCGGGTGGAGATGTCTTCTTCAGCACGGCGGCGGGCATGGTCCCAGGCGATACGGACGCGGCATATGACGTGTATGACGCACGAATCCCGCGAGCGGGCGACACTCCGCCGCCGGCGGCAGTGCCGTGCCAGGGGGATGTCTGTCAGGGGCTTCCGAGTGTGCCCTCGTTGCTAGGGGCGCCGGCGAGTGCGACGTTCACGGGCCTGGGGAACGCGACGCCATCCCCGGTGCAGACGGTCAAGACCAAGTCGGGACTCAAGAGCAAGAAGAAAAAGAGCAAGAAGAAAAAGAGGGAGAAGAGCAAGAAGAGGGAGAGGGCGAAGGGGAAGGTTGTGAGGGCGAGCAAGCGCGAGGGGAGGGGCAGGTGATGGCTCGATCGGGGCGATGGCTGATACTGGGCGAGGATGTGGGTTGTGGCAGTGGTCGGTGGCCAATCGGCGGGTGGGCTGGGCGGATGCTGGCGCTCGCGGGGTGTGTGGTGGTAGCGGTGCTGTGTTTGGCGGGTGTGGCGGTGGCGGGTGAAAGTCCGCGGTGGGCTGTGCTCTCGACGGCGACACCGACGAACGTGAAGCCAGGGAGCCCGCGCAATGAGGTGCAGGATGTGAGCGTCGATGCGACTGGGGGGACGTTCACGCTCACCGTGGAATCGCCGTTCGGGGACTGTTCGGCGACGGAAACGACCGCGCCGATCGTGTACGCAGCGAGCGCGGCGGAAGTGCAGGCGGCGCTTGAAGCGCTCAGCTGCACGTTCGCAGCGGGGTCGGTGACGGTAAGCGGCGGACCGGGTGGGTCGAGTCCGTACGCGATCGAATTCACCGGCAACAACTTTGGTGAACGTCCGCGGCCTGCCGGGTTGAGTGTCGATGGCGCGGGGTTGACCGGCGTTGGGGCGGGCGCGAGCGTGACGGAGGCGGCCGAGGGCACGCGTGCGCCGGAATTGATTGTCTCGGCGACGAACGTCGGCGGCGCATCCACCGATGGCAGCGCGATTGTTCTTGAAGACACGTTGCCGCCGGGGATGACGGCCACCTCGGTCTTCGGCTACGACGCATATCACAGCGGGCTCGCAGGTCATAGTGGTGGAGCGGCGATGAGTTGCTCGACCGGGCCGACGGTGGTGTGCGAATGGGGCGAAAGCGTGGATCCGGGGGATCAGCTGGTGATGTTCGTGACGCTGGCGGTCTCGCCGGGAGCGTCAGGGAGCCCCGGCAACCTAGTGTCGGTGTCCGGTGGCGGCGCGGCGAGCGCGTCGGCGAGCATCCCCGTGTCGGTCGGTGGGGCGCCCGCCTCGTTTGGCCCCGAGCCGAATGGGGTGCTCGCCGCGGTGTCTTCGCTGCAGGCGGGGGCGCACCCGAACGCGACGGCGGCGTTCGTGCTGAACACCGAAGAATCGGATGCGGTCTCGGGTGACGCGAAGGATGTCCGCTTCGATCTGCCGCCGGGGCTGGTCGGTACGATCGCCGCGATGCCGCAGTGCACGATCAAGAAGGTCGTGGAAGAGTTTGTCGAACCGAACGGGTGTCCGGCGGACACGATGGTCGGGATGGCGGTAATCGCGCTCACGGAAGGTACACCCAACACTCTCAGCACGTTGGTGACGCCGGTGTATAACATCTCGCCTGGGCCGGGGGAGCCGGCGGCGTTCGCGTTCAACGCTTATTTCCTCTCGGTGCGGCTGGATACAAGCGTGCTCTCGGATGGTAACTACGGTGTGCGTATCGGCGTGTCGGGGATCTCGCAGGCGGCAGAGCTGCTGTCCACCTCGGTGACGATCTGGGGTATTCCCGCCGACCACAACGGCCCGGGTCCTGACACGTCGATTGCCACGTTCTTCGGCGGCCAGTCTTTTGGTGGCCCGGCGTCGGGCAGTTCGCGGCGGGTGTTGTTGAGCGCGCCGCAGCAGTGCTCGCAGGAATTGAGCGCGACGATGGAAGCCGACTCGTGGGAAGCGCCTGGTGTGTTTCGGTCTGAGGAAGCGCCGATGGGGACGCTGACGGGGTGTGGGTTGTTGTCGCTGGGTTCGTCGTTGTCGGTGTTGCCGGATACGTTGGAAGCGGGTGAGCCGGCGGGTTATAGCGTGGGGTTGGGGGTGCCGCAGAGTTCGGGCCCGGAAGCGTTGGCGACTCCGAATGTGAGGGATGTGAAGGTGACGCTGCCCGAAGGGACGGTGATCGACCCGTCGGCGGCGCAGGGTTTGGCGGCGTGCTCGAGCGCGGAGTTTTATGGTTCTGAACGGGGGTTGCAGGAGCCGGCGCAGCCGGGGCATTGCCCGCGGGGAGCACAGGTCGGGACGGTTGAGGTGAAGACTCCGGCGCTCTCGGAACCGTTGACGGGTGAGGTGTACTTGGCGGAACCGGAATGTGATCCGTGTACCCCGGCGGACGCTGAAGATGGGAGGATGGCGCGGTTGTTCTTGCAGGTGGTGGGGGAAGGGGAGTCGGGGGTGGTTGTGAAGAGTGAAGGGCGTGCTGAGATTGATCAGGCGACGGGGCGGATCGTGACGCTCTTTGAAGATCAGCCACCGTTGCCGTTCAGCGAATTGAAGCTGACGTTGGGTGGGGGTCCGAGGGCGGTGTTGGCGAATCCGAGGGCGTGCGGCCCCGTGACGTCAGTCGCGGAATTGACACCGTGGAGCACTCCGTTGACGGAAGGCTCGCTGTCGTCTTCGGGGTTTGAAGTCAACGAGGATTGCATTGGTCAGCAGTTCAGTCCGACGTTTCAGGCTGGGACGACGAATGTGCAGGCTGGCGAATACACGCCGTTCACGACGGCGTTCGGTCGTACTGATGCGGATGAGCAGTTGGCGGGTCTTGAAATGCATTTGCCGCCGGGGTTCTCGGCGAATCTCTCGTCGGTGAGTTTGTGTGGGGAACCGCAGGCTGCGGAAGGGGCGTGTGGGTCGGGGAGTTTGATTGGGCATGTGCAGGTGTTGACGGGTCCGGGTGCGGAGCCGTTCTTGGTGAGTGGTGGGAAGGTCTTCATCACGGGCCCGTATAAGGGTGCGCCGTTCGGCTTGTCGATTGTGGTGCCCGCGGTCGCTGGTCCGTATACGTTGTCGGGGACGACGGGGAAAGGTACGGTTGTGGTTCGCGGGCGGGTGCTGGTGGACCCGGTGGATGCGCATCTAACGGTGATCACGGATCCGCTGCCGACGGCCCTGGACGGCATTCCGCTGCAGTTGAAGGCGGTGAGCGCGACGGTGGACCGTGCGGGGTTTGCGTTCAACCCGACGAGTTGCGCGAAGATGTCGTTGACGGGGGTGTTGTCGAGTACTGAAGGTGCGAGTGCGAGTGTTGTGAGTCCGTTTCAGGTGACGAATTGTGCGGCGCTGGGGTTCAAGCCGGGGTTCAAGGTCTCGACGAGCGCGAAGACGTCGCGGATTGAGGGCGCGAGCCTGCATGTGGCGTTGACGTTGCCGCCGGGTGGGGAAGGTAAGGAGGCGAATGTGGCGAGGGTCAAGGTGTCGTTGCCGAAACAGTTGCCGTCGCCGTTGAAAACGCTGCAGAAGGCGTGTCTGGAAAAGGTGTTCGCGGAAAACCCCGCGAACTGCCCGGTCGCATCACGCGTCGGTGAAGCGAAGGTCAGCACCCCGATCCTGGAAGGCCCCTTGTCAGGCCCGGCGTACTTCGTCTCGCACGGTGGCGCCAGGTACCCGGAACTGATCATGGTCCTGACCGGCGAGGACGGCGTGACCGTCGATGTGCATGGGGAAACGTTCATCAGCAAACAGGGGATTACGAGCGCGACGTTCAGCACGGTGCCGGATGTGCCGTTCTCGAACTTCGAACTGACGTTGCCGGAGCGGGAATTCCCGGCGCTGACGGCGAACGGGAACCTCTGTAAGGGCACGTTGTTGATGCCGACGGAAATGGTCGGTCAGAACGGGATCGTGATCAAGCAGAGCACGAAGATCGCGGTTACCGGGTGCCCGAAGGCGAAGAAGATGACCCATCACAAGAAGAAGGTCAAAGCGAAGCGGAAACGGAGGAGAGGGTAGGGGTGGGCGCGGTGGCTATGCGTAGGCGTGGCGGCCGGGGTGGCACGGTGTCCGGTCGCGCGGGTCGTGCCCCGGGCGGGGCTGCCTCGCTCCCGGTTGGCCGTCGGGGTGCCGTGGCCGGGGAGATCGGCGGCACGGGCGGCGCGGGTGTCCCGGATATCCAGCGTGCGCGGATGATCGCCGCGCTGGTCGAGGTCGCCAGGGAGCACGGCGCGGCGAGGGTCACGGTCGCGCACGTCGTCGCGCGCTCGGGGGTCTCGCGCCGCACGTTCTATGAAATGTTCGAGGACCGCGACGCCTGCTTCATGGCGGCGCTGGAGTTGGCGATCGACCGTGGCGCGGGAAAGGTGCTGTCGGCGTTCGAGCAGGCTGAGGGCGCCGATGGCGTGCGTGGCACTGCCCGCTTGGGTGGTGCCGCCGACGGCTCGGTCGCCAAAGGCGCGTCGCGGTGGTACGAGCGGGTCCGCGCAGGTCTCGCCGCGTTGCTGGAGTTCCTCGACGACGAGCCGGGCCTGGGCGGTCTCTGCGTCGTGGATACCCTCAGCGCCTGTCCAGCGGCGTTGAGGCGCCGAGCTGAGATCATCACGGGGTTCGTGGACGTGGTCGATGCCGGTCGCAATGAGGCCAAGGCCAGCCTCTCCCCGACAAGGCTGACGGCCGAGGGCGTCGTCGGCGGAGTGCTCGGGGTGCTCTACTCCCGCTTCGCTGAGC
The DNA here is from genome assembly GCA_963812955.1 of uncultured Solirubrobacterales bacterium. Classification (GTDB taxonomy): domain Bacteria; phylum Actinomycetota; class Thermoleophilia; order Solirubrobacterales; family Solirubrobacteraceae; genus Palsa-744. The sequence continues at coordinate 352,040 of CAWEXC010000003.1, read as the reverse complement.
AGGACCCGAAGCCGATGCTGCGCCTCTTGAACCCGCTGATGGCGATGATCGTGCTTCCCTACCTCGGCCCCGCCGCCGCAGCCAAAGAGACCGCGAGACCGGCGCCGATATCGCGTCCGCGCAGCCAGCGGCCGGTGAGCAATCCGCTGGAGGGGTTGGACATGCGCCTCACCTACCGCACAGTCCGGGTGCTGGCGGCGATCGCCTCTCATGCGAACGCGAGCAACCGTCGGGTCGCCGAAGCCTCAGGGGTGCAGGACCAGGGCCAGATCTCGAAGCTGCTGGTGCGTCTGCAGCGCCTCGGCCTGATCGAGAACACCGGCTCCGGCCCCACCCGCGGCGAGCCCAACGCCTGGACACTCACCGCCCGCGGCTGCGAGGTCGAGCACGCAATCCGCGAACAGGCCGGGCCTACTGGAGGGTGAGCGCCCCCGCACGCGTTCAGCAGCCGGTGGCTTTGGATAGGGCGTGGCAGACCTCGGTGATCTTGTGGGAGCCGAGCGTCGTGATCCTCCTGGTCAGGAAGAGCTTGTCGGCCGAGAGGGCGTTGTGGACGGTGAGGACGCAGTCCCGGTCCATTCCGTCGGCCACACTCAGTTCGACCTCGGTATCCCAGCCACGAATGGTGCTGGTGACGGGAACGGCAATCACATCGAACTGCCGGTCGATGTCCTCGTCACGGGTGAGAATCAGTGCCGGCCGGCGCTTCTCATCAGGCGGCTCATATAACCAGACCTCGCCGCGTCTTACCACGGGTCGTGTCCCGCCGCAGCCTCTTCCTCGGCGAGCCGGCGCATGGTCCGTGCTGTGGACGCCCGCGTCATGGCGGACAGGTTCCCCCAGTCATCGACGATGTCCCCCGGCCTGGCCTGGGCAGCGTGCCTGTGCTCAACGGCGCGCAGGGCGACCTCAGCCTCGTCCTCGCTCCAATTGGGCGCTCTCTCCAGCAACAACTCCTTGGCGGTCATGACCCGCATTCTAGTGCGTGCTGTGCGGCGGGCTGCCCGAGCCGGTCAAGAGCCACGATCGCGGCATACGAGGAGTGGATCGAGCTGCGCCCACTCCATTCTTGAGCGCGAGTCTCGGCACCCTGTAGACGATTGGGGACTTGACACGTTGGCGGAACGTGTCTATAGTCATACGTGCCCTGGGGTCTTGGCTTCAAGGAAACCGGGGTGGAAGAGGGTGGCAAGTCGGCCGGCCCAGCCTTCGGGCTGTGTGCCTCTGGCGAGCCGGGTTCTTCTTTTTCGGGTCAAACATAGGAGTCGGTTTGGGTCTGGCCGCTCTGTGGCCGGCCTTTGTAGGGGAGTACTGGCGGGGTTGTTTGCCAGGGGGAGGGACCGGGTCGGTTTAGATGAGGGAGTTGGTTTTCGCGTGAGTTTGAGAGGGATCAGCGTGTCGAGGGTCGTTGTGCCCCGTGCAGAGGGTGATGCTAGATGCGCCAGCTTGGCGCTGTCGCATCTCTCTCTCTCTCTCTCTCTCTTCGTCTAGGCGTTTAGCCGCTGAGGCTCCTCATCGCGCGGTTTCGCGTCGCTTCGCAGTAGCCCCCGCGGGGGTTTGGGGTTACCGTGGGCCTGCGCTGGCCTCGCGGGCGCCTCTGGAACATCTTGAGCGCGGCTCGGCTGCGTACCTCGTATCGCCTGTCGCCCGGTGTCTGCCGTGGCGGCTTTCTCTTATGCCGGCGGGGGCCTCCGTGCTCCACGCCGGGTTCGTCGATCGGGGCTCTCGCGTGCGCGTGCCCGGGGAGGGGTTGTGATGTTGCGTTCTCGTGGTGCTCGCCAAATGTTTGTGCTCGCGTTCGCGGTGGGAGCCGCCGCCGTCGGGCTGGTCTCGATGTGGGGTCTCGCCAGCGCGGCGGCTGACCTGCCGGACGGCCGGGTCTATGAAGAGGTTTCGCCGGCGAACAAGAACGGCAACTACGTCGCGAGCGGCGGAATCGCAGTTCCCGTTGAAGGCTTTGGGTATGCGGCTGCCGCGGCTGGTGGGGATGCGGTGGTGTTCCTCGGCTCGGGTGCGATGGGCGAAACGGCGTCGAGCATGTTGCAGCCGTATGTAGCTCGGCGCACGCCCGGGGTGGGCTGGTCGACCGCGTCGGTGGCTCCAGGCCAGCAGGGCCGCACGCAACTCTCAGGCGGTCCCATTGGGCTGCTTGCTTCTGCTGACATGTCGCGTTTTGCCTTTACGTCGAACAGTGCCGGTGTCTATTCGCCGGAAGAGCCGTTGGGGCCGACCGGCTCGGCGAACCTCTATCTGAGCCAGGGTCCGTTCGCGGCGCCGCTGTGGCTCGGGAAGCCGTTGGTACCTGATGCGATCCCGCAGCCGGGCGCGATCAAATCCTGCCCCGGGTGTTATCGCCTTGTTGGCGGTTCGCCCGCGCTAGGTACCGTCTACTTCGCCTATTCGGGGACGTTGCTCGCGCAGGATTCCTCGCGCGCGCCGAATGTCGGCGACGGTCAGGGTGACGGTGCGTGGGGGTTCTATGAATGGTCGGGGGGGACGCTCGCTGAGGCGGGTGTGCTGCCGGATGGGTCGGTGAGTCCGTTCGGCGCGGTGCCTGCGGCGCTCGCTGGCGTCGAAGACCGCGGTGGTCTGGCGTCTGGGCAGCCGGCCGAGTTGGACAACGAGGTCTCGGCTGATGGGTCCCGTGCGTTCTTTGTCAGCCCCGATGGGGGTACTCCGCCGGAGCTGTATGTACGTGAGACGGCCGCGGATGGGAGCAAGAGCACGGTGCTGGTGTCGCAGTCCCAGCTGCCGGGGCACCTCGGTGAACCTGCGACAGACGGGACGGTCGCCATGCCCGACGCCCTCAATATATTGGGGATATTTAGAGGACAGTCATATGTATATGCCTCCACAAATGGTTCGCAGGCGTTCTTCGCGAGTCGTGATCGGTTGACGCTCGCGGCGCCCGAAGATGGGGAAGTGAAGGAGTACGACTTCGATGTGGATACGGGCGTCTTGACGTATCTGCCCAATGTTGGGGGGGCGATCGTGGCGGCGTCGGCGGATGGGTCGGATTTCCTGTTCGAGGACGGTGGGCTTGAGCTGTGGCGAAGCGGGCCCAGCGGGGGCAGCGTCACCGAGGTCGCGCAGCTGCCCTCGCCGCCGGAACTGGGTGACCGTTACCGCGGCCTGCTTGACGTCGAGGGGCGGGCGAGCGCTGATGGGTCGGTGTTTGTGTTCGATACGAACTCGCCGCTGCCCGGCGCCTTCAACAATAAGGCGGGCTACAGCGAGGTGTACCGTTACGAAACGGCTGGTGAAACGCTGACGTGCGTCTCGTGCCCGCCGGCGGGGGTCCCGCAGTCGGGTGATGCCTTCATCTCCTACGACGATGGCCCGGGTGGTAACGATCGCCCATTGTCCAGTGAGGATTCGCGTGTGATCTCTGCGGATGGGAGCAGGGTGTTCTTCGATACGCCCGATTCGCTGGTCGCCAGGGACGTCAACGGTAGGCGCGATGTGTATGAGTGGGAGAACGGAAGCGTGCATCTGATCTCCTCGGGTACGAGCGGCGAAGAATCCTACTATTTGGATAACAGCGAATCGGGTGGAGATGTCTTCTTCAACACGGCGGCGGGCATGGTCCCAGGCGATACGGACGCGGCATATGACGTGTATGACGCACGGATCCCGCGGGCGGGCGACACTCCGCCACCGGCGGCAGTGCCGTGCCAGGGGGATGTCTGTCAGGGGCCGCCGAGTGTGCCCTCGTTGCTAGGGGCGCCGGCGAGTGCGACGTTCACGGGCCTGGGGAACGCGACGCCGTCCCCGGTGCAGACGGTCAAGGCCAAGTCGGGACTCAAGAGCAAGAAGAAAAAGAGCAAGAAGAAAAAGAGGGAGAAGACGAAGAAGAGGGGCAAGACGAAGGGGAAGGTTGTGAGGGCGAGCAAGCGCGAGGGGAGGGGCAGGTGATGGCTCGATCGGGGCGGCCGGTGACACTGGGCGAGGATGTGGGTTGGGGCGGTCGCCGGTGGCCCATCGGCCGCTGGGCCGGGCGCACGCTGGCGCTCGTGGGGTGTGTGGTAGCAGCGGTGATGTGCTCGGCGGGTGTGGCGGCGGCGGGCGAAAGTCCGCGGTGGGCAGTGCTCTCGACGGCGACGCCGACGAACGTGCAGCCCGGCAGTCCGCGCAATGAGGTGCAGGACGTGAGCGTCGATGCGACTGGGGGGACGTTCACGCTCACGGTGGAATCGCCGTTCGGAGCCTGCTCGGAGACGGAAACGACCGCGCCGATCGGGTACGCAGCGAGCGTGGCGGAAGTGCAGGCGGCGCTCGAAGCGCTCAACTGCACGTTCAAAGCGGGGTCGGTGACGGTAAGCGGTGGGCCGGGCGGGTCGAGTTCGTACGCGATCGAATTCACCGGCAACAACTTTGGCGAACGTTCGCGGCCGGTCGGGTTAAGTGTCGATGGCGCGGGGTTGACCGGCGTAGGGGCAGGCGCGAGCGTGACGGAGGCGATGGAGGGCGCGCGTGCGCCGGAACTGATCGTCTCAGCAACAAACGTTGGCGGCGCGTCGACCGATGGCAGTACCATCGCGATCGAAGACACCCTACCGGCAGGCATGACGGCGACATCCGTCCTGGGCTATGACGTGTATCACAGCGGATTTGCAGGCTCGGAAGGCGGTGGGGCGGCACTGAGCTGTGCGACGGGATCGACGATCGTGTGTACCTGGGGTGAAAGCGTCGATCCGGGGGATCGACTGGTGGTGGTCGTGAAGTTGGCTGTCGCGGCAGGGGTGTCGGGGGGCGCGGTTAATCGGGTGGCGGTCACGGGTGGGGGCACCGTGGGCACGTCGGTGAGTGTGCCGGTGTCGGTCGGTGTGGCGCCTGCCTCGTTCGGTCCCGAGCCGAATGGCGTGTTCGCGGCGTTGTCTTCTACTCAGGCAGGGGGGCACCCGAACGTGACGGCGGCGTTCACGATGAACACCGAAGAACCGGGTGCCGTCGCGGGCGATGCGAAGGACATCCAGTTCGATCTGCCGCCGGGGCTCGTCGGCACGATCGCCGGGATCCCGCAGTGCACGATCGCGAAGGTGGTCGAAGAGAGCGTGAACCCGAATGGGTGTCCAGCCGACACGATGGTCGGGATGGCTACGCTGACGATCACAGAAGGTAACCCCGGAAGCGCCTCTACAATCGTTACGCCTGTGTACAACATCTCGCCCGCCCCGGGGGAGCCGGCGGCGTTTGCGTTCAACGCGTACTTCCTCTCGATTCGGATGGACACGAGCGTGCTCACGGACGGGAATGACGGGGTGCGTGTGGGTGTGCAGGGGATCTCGCAAGCGGTGGAGTTGGCTTCGTCGTGGGTGACACTCTGGGGTGTGCCGGCGGATCACAGCGGTCCCGGCCCCGACGAGTCGGCGTTCACGCTCCTTGGTGGCCAGTCGTTTGGTGGGCCGGCGTCGGGTCAGTCGCGTCATGTGTTGTTGAGTGCGCCGCAGCAGTGCTCGCAGGAATTGAGCGCGACGATGGAAGCCGACTCGTGGGAAGACCCAGGTGTGTTCCGCTCAGAGGAAGCGCCGATGGGAACGCTCACCGGGTGTGGGTTGTTGTCGCTGGGTTCGTCGTTGTCGGTGTTGCCGGATACGTTGGAAGCGGGTGAGCCGGCGGGTTATAGCGTGGGGTTGGGGGTTCCCCAGAGTTCGGGCCCGGAAGTGTTGGCGACCCCGAATGTGAGGGATGTGAAGGTGACGCTCCCCGAAGGGACGGTGATCAACCCATCGGCGGCGCAGGGTTTGGCGGCGTGCTCGAGCGCGGAGTTTTATGGCTCTGAACGGGGTGAGCAGGAGCCGGCGCAGCCGGGGCATTGCCCGCGGGAAGCGCAGATCGGGACGGTTGAGGTGAAGACTCCGGCGCTCTCGGAACCGTTGACGGGTGAGGTGTACCTGGCGGAACCGGAATGTGATCCGTGTACCCCGGCGGACGCTGAAGATGGGAGGATGGCGCGGTTGTTCTTGCAGTTGGTGGGGGAAGGCGAATCGGGGATCGTTGTGAAGAGTGAAGGGCGTGCTGAGATTGACCAGGCGACGGGCCGGATCGTGACGGTGTTTGAAGATCAGCCGCCGTTGCCGTTCAGCGAATTGAAGCTGACGTTGGGTGGGGGTCCGAGGGCGGTGTTGGCGAATCCGAGGGCGTGCGGCTCGGTGACGTCGGTCGCGGAATTGACGCCGTGGAGCACTCCGTTGACGGAAGGCTCGCTGTCCTCCTCGGGGTTCGAAGTCAACGAGGACTGCATTGGTCAGCAGTTCAACCCGACGTTTCAGGCGGGGACGACGAATGTGCAGGCTGGAGAATACACGCCGTTCACGACGGCGTTCGGCCGCACGGATCAGGATGAGCAGCTGGCGGGCCTAGAAATGCATCTGCCGCCGGGGTTCTCGGCGAACCTTTCGTCGGTGAGTTTGTGTGGGGAACCGCAGGCCGCGGAAGGCACCTGCGGATCGGGGAGCTTGATTGGGCATGTGCAGGTGTTGACGGGTCCGGGTGCGGAGCCGTTCCTGGTGAGTGGTGGGAAGGTGTTCATCACGGGCCCGTATAAGGGCGCCCCGTTCGGCTTGTCGATCCTGGTGCCCGCGGTCGCTGGCCCGTATACGCTGTCGGGGACGACGGGGAAAGGCACGGTCGTGGTTCGCGGGAGGGTGCTGGTGGACCCGGTGGATGCGCATCTGACGGTGATAACGGACCCGTTGCCGACGGTGCTGGACGGTATCCCGTTGCAGTTGAAGGCGGTGAGCGCGACCGTGGACCGGCCGGGGTTTGCGTTCAACCCGACGAGTTGCGCGAAGATGTCGTTGACCGGGGTGTTGTCGAGTACTGAAGGCGCGAGCGCGAGTGTCGTGAGCCCGTTCCAAGTGACGAATTGTGCGGCGCTTGGGTTCAAACCGGGGTTCAAGGTCTCCACCAGCGCGAAGACATCGCGGACTCAAGGCGCCAGCTTGCATGTGGCGTTGACGTTGCCGCCGGGTGGTGAAGGTAAGGAGGCGAATGTGGCGAGGGTCAAGGTGTCGTTGCCGAAACAGTTGCCTTCGCCGTTGAAAACGTTGCAGAAGGCGTGTCTGGAAAAGGTGTTCGCGGAAAACCCTGCGAACTGCCCGGTCGCTTCGAGGGTCGGTGAAGTGAAGGTCAGTACTCCGGTGCTGGAAGGTCCGTTGAGCGGCCCGGCGTATTTCGTCTCGCATGGTGGCGCCAGGTACCCGGAACTGATCATGGTCCTGACCGGCGAGGACGGTGTGACTGTCGATGTGCATGGGGAAACGTTCATCAGCAAAGCGGGGATTACGAGCGCGACGTTCAGTACGGTCCCGGATGTGCCGTTCTCGAACTTCGAACTGACGCTGCCGGAGCGGGAATTCCCGGCGTTGACTGCGAACGGGAACCTTTGCAAGGGCACGTTGTTGATGCCGACGGAAATGGTCGGTCAGAACGGGATCGTGATCAAGCAGAGCACGAAGATCGCGGTTACCGGGTGCCCGAAGGCGAAGAAGATGACCCATCACAAGAAGAAGGTCAAAGCGAAGCGGAAACGGAGGAGAGGGTAGGGGTGGGCGCGGTGGCTATGCGTAGGCGTGGCGGCCGGGGTGGCACGGTGTCCGGTCGCGCGGGTCGTGCCCCGGGCGGGGCTGCCTCGCTCCCGGTTGGCCGTCGGGGTGCCGTGGCCGGGGAGATCGGCGGCACGGGCGGCGCGGGTGTCCCGGATATCCAGCGTGCGCGGATGATCGCCGCGCTGGTCGAGGTCGCCAGGGAGCACGGCGCGGCGAGGGTCACGGTCGCGCACGTCGTCGCGCGCTCGGGGGTCTCGCGCCGCACGTTCTATGAAATGTTCGAGGACCGCGACGCCTGCTTCATGGCGGCGCTGGAGTTGGCGATCGACCGTGGCGCGGGAAAGGTGCTGTCGGCGTTCGAGCAGGCTGAGGGCGCCGATGGCGTGCGTGGCACTGCCCGCTTGGGTGGTGCCGCCGACGGCTCGGTCGCCAAAGGCGCGTCGCGGTGGTACGAGCGGGTCCGCGCAGGTCTCGCCGCGTTGCTGGAGTTCCTCGACGACGAGCCGGGCCTGGGCGGTCTCTGCGTCGTGGATACCCTCAGCGCCTGTCCAGCGGCGTTGAGGCGCCGAGCTGAGATCATCACGGGGTTCGTGGACGTGGTCGATGCCGGTCGCAATGAGGCCAAGGCCAGCCTCTCCCCGACAAGGCTGGCGGCCGAGGGCGTCGTCGGCGGAGTGCTCGGGGTGCTCTACTCCCGCTTCGCTGAGCAGGACCCGAAGCCGATGCTGCGCCTCTTGAACCCGCTGATGGCGATGATCGTGCTTCCCTACCTCGGCCCCGCCGCCGCAGCCAAAGAGACCGCGAGACCGGCGCCGATATCGCGTCCGCGCAGCCAGCGGCCGGTGAGCAATCCGCTGGAGGGGTTGGACATGCGCCTCACCTACCGCACAGTCCGGGTGCTGGCGGCGATCGCCTCTCATGCGAACGCGAGCAACCGTCGGGTCGCCGAAGCCTCAGGGGTGCAGGACCAGGGCCAGATCTCGAAGCTGCTGGTGCGTCTGCAGCGCCTCGGCCTGATCGAGAATGCCGGCTCCGTCGCCACCCGCGGCGAGCCCAACGCCTGGACACTCACCGCCCGTGGCTGCGAGGTCGAGCACGCAATCCGCGAACAGGCCGGACCGGCGGGCGCCTGAGCGGCCGGGTTGCAAGCAGTCTTGACAGGCTGCCGGGGGGCACCCGCGGGCGCGAGACCGGGTTCGCGATCCGGCCCGACCGCGTTGGTGGATCCAGGCAGCAACGGGTTCTGCGTAGTGTCAGATGGCCCGATCCAGCGCTGCGCGGATGTCCTTGACGAGGATCATCAGATGGCGCTCGTCGGTCGGCCCGGGGGCCAGCCCGTGCCGCAGGTAGAAGGCCTGTGCCCTGTCGTCAAGTGCGTGCACGAGCAGCGCGCGAATGCCGACCAGCTCGGCGGCCGCAAGCGAGCGTTTCATGGCGTCGGCCAGCAGCCACGCGCCGAGGCCGTGGCCCTGCACCGACAGATCGACGGCGAGCCGTGCGAGCAGGATCACCGGTATCGGATGTCGCGGCATCCCTCGCTTCACGCGCTCGGGCGCCTCCGCGTGCTCGAGTGAGGCGGCGGTGAGTGCGTGGTAGCCGGCGACTCGCCCCTGCACCGTGTCGACGGTCACGAACGTTCGCGCTGATCCGGCGCCCGCCGCTGCACGGGCGTGCCGAAGCAGCCATACGTCCAACGACGCCGCGCCGCAGTCGAACCCCTCGAGCACGTGGTTGGGCCCGAGCGGTTCGGGATCGGCGAACCGCGGCACTACTCGGGGCGCGGGCGGCGGAACAGCTCGATCAGCTCTGGTTTCGCCTCTGCCGGCCGATCCAATGCGGCCGTGAAGGTCGCCCACTGCTCCTCGGAGAGCACGAAGCGCGTGCGGTCCGCGAGCAGCCGCTCAGCGCGCTCCCGGCCACCCTCCACGAGGAACTCCGACAGCGACTCCTCCGCAACGTCGGCGGCACGGCGGAACAAGTCGTCGTCGCGCTCGGCGACCCGCAGGTTGACACGTCTTGTCTTGATCTCAGCCATCGAAGTCAGTGTACAGACTTTGTATGTACCTGTGTTTGCGGGACCAGGATGGGAAGCCCACCCACTCGCAGGAGCAGTTCCCCACAGGCACCGTGGTCCACACGTTGCTGCGCGGCAGCGAGAGCTGTAAAAGCGGGCCGCCCACGCTCCCAGGCGGCCTGTAGACGATTGGGGACTTGACACGTTGGCGGAACGTGTCTATAGTCATACGTGCCCTGGGGTCCTGGCATCAGGGAACCGGGGTGGAAGAGGGTGGCAAGTCGGCCGGCTCAGCCTTCGGGTTGTGTCTCCGGCGAGCCGGGTTCTTCTTCTTTGGGTCAAACATAGGAGTCGGTTTGGGTCTGGCCCGCTCTGTGGCCGGCCTTTGTAGGGGGGAGTACTGGCGGGGTTGTTTGCCAGGGAGAGGGACCGGGTCGGTTTAGATGAGGGAGTTGGTTTTCGCGTGAGTTTGAGAGGGATCAGCGTGTCGAGGGTCGTTGCACCCCGTGCAGAGGGTGATGCTAGATGCGCCAGCTTGGCGCTGTCGCATCTCTCTCTCTCTCTCTCTCTCTTCGGCTAGACCCCTAGCCGCTGAGGCTCCTCATCGCGCGGTTTCGCACCGCTTCGCTGTAGCCCCCGAGGGGGTTTGGGGTTACCGTGGGCCTGCGCTGGCCTCGCGAGCGCTTCTGAAACATCTTGAGCGCGGCTCGGCTGCGTGCCTCGTATCGTCTGTCGCCTGGCGTCTGCCGTGGCGGCTTTCTCTTATGCCGGCGGGCGCCTTCGGGCTCCATGCCGGGTTCGTCGATCGGGGCTCTCGCGTGCGCGTGCCCGGGGAGGGAGTGTGATGTTGCGTTCTCATGGTGCTCGCCAAATGTTTGTGCTCGCGTTCGCGGTGGGAGCCGCCGCCGTCGGGCTGGTCTCGACGTGGGGTCTCGCCAGCGCGGCCGCCGACCTGCCGGACGGCCGCATCTATGAAGAGGTCTCGCCGGCGAACAAGAGCGGCAACTATGTCGCGAGCGGGGGGCTTGCGGTTCCCGTTGAAGGCTTTGGGTATGCGGCTGCGGCGGCTGGTGGGGACGCGGTGGTGTTCCTCGGCTCGGGCGCGATGGGTGAAGCGGTGTCGAGCACGTTGCAGCCCTATGTGTCCCGGCGCACGCCGGGCGTGGGCTGGTCGACTGCGTCGGCGATACCGACTCAGCAGGGTCACCTGAATCTCTTCGGTGGTCCTCGCGGGTTGCTTGCCTCCGCGGACATGTCCCATTTCGCTTTCACATCGAGCCTTGTTGGTATCTATTCGCCGGAAGAGCCGCTGGGGTCGGGTGGCTCGGTAAACATCTATTTGAGTGAAGATCCATTCGCGGCGCCGCAGTGGCTCGGCAGGCCATCGACACCCGACGCGATCCCGCAGCCGGGCGGGCTCAACAACTGCAATGAATGCTATCGAATCGTGGGTGGCTCGCCGTCGTTGAGTACTGTCTACTTCACCTATTCGGGGACGTTGATCGCACAGGACGCCTCGCGCGCGCCGAATGTCGGCAGCGGTCAGAGCGAATCGCCGACGGATGCGTGGGGGTTCTACGAATGGTCGGGGGGCACGCTCGCCGAGGCCGGTGTGTTGCCGGACGGGACGGTGAGTCCGTTCGGCGCGGTGCCCGCGGCGCTGGCGGGTGACGCCCCGTTCCGTGCCACCGGGAGTGTGGGGCAGCCTGCGGCTCTTGAGAACGAGGTGTCGGCCGACGGGTCGCAGGCGTTCTTCGTCAGCCCCGACCCGGACGCATCGACCGTGAGCGACCCCGAAGGCTGTGAAGAAGCCGGCCCGTGCACGAGCGCTCCACCGGAGCTGTATGTGCGTGAGGTGGCCTCAGATGGGAGCAAGAGCACGGTGCTGGTCTCGCAGTCGCAGCTGCCGGGCCATGTCGGCGAGCCGGCGCTCGACGGGCCCGTCAGCGTCGGCGACGCTCTGAGCACGTGGGAGACCTTCAAGCAGGCGTCGTATGTGTATGCGTCGGCGGATGGGTCGCAGGCGTTCTTCGCCAGCCGCGACCGGTTGACGGCGGTGGCACCCGAAGACAGCGAAGTGAAGGAGTACCAGTTCGATGTGAGCACGGGCGCGTTGACGTATCTGCCGGGTGTCGCGGGGCCGATCGTGGCGGCGTCGGCGACCGGGTCGGACTTCCTGTTCGAGGACGGTGGGCTTCGAGCTGTGGCGCAGCGGACCCAATGGGGGTAGCGTCACCGAAGTCGCGCAGTTGCCGCAGCCGTCGAAACTGGAAGGAGGGAGGTACCATGGGCACCTTGATGTCGAGGCGCGGGCGAGCGTCAAGGGGTCGGTGTTCGTATTCGATACCAATTCGCCGCTGCCGGGGGCGTTCAACAACAAGGCGGGTTACAGTGAGGTGTACCGCTACGACACCACTGATGAAACGCTGACGTGCGTCTCGTGCCCACCGGCGTCGGTCGAACAGTCCGGTGAAGCTTACATCTCCTATGATGACGGCCCCGGTGGCAATGCTCGCCCGTTGTCGAGCGAGGATTCGCGGGTGATGTCAACGGATGGGAGTAGGGTGTTCTTCGACACGCCTGATTCGCTCGTGGCGCGGGATGTGAACGGCAAGCGCGATGTGTACGAGTGGGAGAACGGGAGCGTGTATTTGCTCTCGTCGGGGACGAGCGGAGAAGAATCCTATTATTTGGACAACAGTGAATCGGGTGGGGATGTGTTCTTCAGTACGGCCGCAGGCATGGTCGCGGGTGATACGGATGAGGCGTATGACCTGTACGACGCGCGCGTACCGCGGTCGGGCGATAATCCGCCGCCGGCGGCGGTGCCGTGCCAGGGAGATGTCTGTCAGGGGCCGCCGAGCGTTCCATCGCTGCTGGGTACGCCGGCGAGCGCGACGTTCACCGGCCTGGGGAACGTAACCCAGTCCCCGGTGCAGATGGTCAAGGCCAAAACGAAGCTCAAGAGCAAGAAGAAAAAGGTGAAGAGAAGGAAACGCAAGGCTAAGGGGAAGGGGAAGGTTGTGAAGGCAAGCGGGCGCGAGGGAAGGGGAAGGTGATGGCTCGATCGATGCGGCGGCCGGCAGGGATCGGCGGGAACGTGGGTAGCGGTGCTGTCCGGTGGGTGGGGCGGGGGCTGGCGCTCGTGGGGTGCGTGGTGATGGTGGTACTTTGCTCGGCGGGTGTGGCGATGGCTGGTGAAAGCCCGCGGTGGGCGGTGCTCTCGACGCCGACGCCGACGAATGTGCAGCCCGAAAGCCCGCGCGCTGGGGTGAGTGCGCCGGAACTGATCGTCTCGGCAACGAACGTCGGCGGCGCGTCGACCGATGGCAGCACGATTACGATCGAAGACACCCTGCCGTCGGGCATGACCGCGACATCCGTCGTGGGCTACGACATCTATCACAGCGGAGTGGGAAGCCCTGAAGGGGGCGGGGCGGCAATGAGCTGCGCGACGGGCGCGATGATCGTGTGCACGTGGGGTGAAAGCGTCGATCCGGGGGACCAACTCGTGGTGGTCGTGACGTTGGCGGTTGCGGCAGAAGTGTCGGGGAGCCCGGTCAACCGTGTGTCGGTCTCTGGTGGCGGTGCCGCGGAAGCGTCGGTGAGCGTCCCGGTGTCGGTTGGCGGGGCGCCCGTTTCGTTTGGTCCGGAGCCGAATGGTGTGCTTGTTGCGTTGTCCTCGATGCAGGCGGGTGCGCACCCGGATGCGACGGCGGCGTTTACGATGAACACTGAAGCACCCGAGGCGGTCGTGGGCGACTCGAAGGACCTCCGGTTCGATCTACCGCCCGGGCTCGTCGGCACGATCGCCGCAACGCCGCAGTGCACGATCGCAAAGGTCGTCGAAGAGTTCAAACACCCGAATGGTTGTCCGTCCGACGCGATGGTCGGAATGGCGACGCTGACACTCACCGAAGGAACTCCCTTGAGTGCCACGACGCTGGTGACGCCCGTTTATAACATCTCGCCTGCTCCGGGGGAGCCGGCGGCGTTTGCGTTCAACGCGTTCTTCCTGTCGGTACGGTTGGATACGAGCGTGCTGTCAGACGGGAATTATGGTCTGCGTATCGGCGTGTCGGGGGTCTCGCAGGCGGCGGAGGTGATGTCAACCTCGGTGACGATCTGGGGTGTGCCGGCCGATCACAACGGCCCCGGCCCGGACATACCGTTCCTCAATCTCTTCGGAGGACCCACGTTTGGTGGCCCAGCGCCGGATCGCACGCGGCAGGTGTTGTTGAGTTCGCCGCAGCAGTGCTCGCAGGAATTGAGCGCGACGGTGGAAGCCGACTCGTGGCAGGCGCCGGGTGTGTTTCGCTCGGAGGAAGCGCCGATGGGGACGCTGACGGGGTGTGGGTTGTTGTCGTTGGGTTCGTCGTTGTCGGTGTTGCCGGATACGTTGGAAGCGGGTGAGCCGGCGGGTTACAGCGTGGGGTTGGGTGTGCCGCAAAGCGAAGGCCCGGAAGCGTTGGCGACCCCGAACGTGAAGGATGTGAAGGTGACGCTCCCCGAAGGGACGGTGATCAATCCGTCTGCGGCACAGGGTTTGGCGGCGTGCTCGAGCGCGGAGTTCTATGGTTCTGAACGGGGGTTGCAGGAGCCGGCGCAGCCGGGGCATTGCCCGCGGGAAGCACAGGTTGGGACGGTTGAGGTGAAGACTCCGGCGCTACCCGAACCGTTGACGGGTGAGGTGTACCTGGCGGAACCGGAATGTGACCCGTGTACCCCGGCGGATGCTGAAGATGGGAGGATGGCGCGGTTGTTCTTGCAGTTGGTGGGGGAAGGGGAATCGGGGATCGTTGTGAAGACGGAAGGGCGTGCTGAGATCGACCAGGCGACGGGGCGGATCGTGACGGTCTTTGAAGATCAGCCGCCGTTGCCGTTCAGCGAACTGAAGCTGACGCTGGGTGGGGGTCCGAGGGCGGTGCTGGCGAATCCGAGGGCGTGCGGACCGGTGACGTCGGTCGCGGAACTGACGCCGTGGAGCACCCCCTTGACGGAAGGCTCGCTGTCCTCGTCGGGGTTCGAAATCAACCAGGACTGCATCGGTCAACAATTCAGCCCGACGTTTCAGGCGGGGACGACGAATGTGCAGGCTGGGGAATACACGCCGTTCACGACAGCGTTCGGCCGCACGGATAAAGATGAGCAGCTGGCGGGGCTTGAAATGCATTTGCCGCCGGGGTTCTCGGCGAACTTGTCGTCGGTGAGTTTGTGTGGGGAACCGCAGGCTGCGGAAGGCACCTGTGGGTCGGGGAGTTTGATTGGGCATGTGCAGGTGTTGACGGGTCCGGGTGCGGAGCCGTTCTTGGTGAGTGGTGGGAAGGTGTTCATCACGGGCCCGTATAAGGGTGCGCCGTTCGGCTTGTCGATTGTGGTGCCCGCGGTCGCTGGCCCGTATACGCTGTCGGGGACGACGGGGAAAGGCACGGTAGTGGTCCGCGGGCGGGTGCTGGTGGACCCGGTGGATGCGCATCTGACGGTGATAACGGACCCGTTGCCGACGGTGCTGGACGGTATCCCGTTGCAGTTGAAGGCGGTGAGCGCGACCGTGGACCGGCCGGGGTTTGCGTTCAACCCGACGAGTTGCGCGAAGATGTCGTTGACCGGGGTGTTGTCGAGTACTGAAGGCGCGAGCGCGAGTGTTGTGAGTCCGTTTCAGGTGACGAATTGTGCGGCGCTGGGGTTCAAGCCGGGGTTCAAGGTCTCGACGAGCGCGAAGACGTCGCGGACTGAGGGTGCGAGCTTGCATGTGGCGTTGACGTTGCCGCCGGGTGGGGAAGGTAAGGAGGCGAATGTGGCGAGGGTCAAGGTGTCGTTGCCGAAACAGTTGCCTTCGCCGTTGAAAACGCTGCAGAAGGCGTGTCTGGAAAAGACGTTCGCGGAAAACCCCGCGAACTGCCCGGTCGCCTCACGCGTCGGTGAAGTGAAGGTCAGCACCCCGATCCTGGAAGGTCCGTTGAGTGGCCCGGCGTACTTCGTCTCGCACGGTGGAGCGAGGTACCCGGAACTGATCATGGTCCTCACCGGGGAGGACGGTGTGACTGTCGATGTGCATGGGGAAACGTTCATCAGCAAACAGGGGATCACGAGCGCGACGTTCAGCACGGTCCCGGACGTGCCGTTCTCGAACTTCGAACTCACGCTGCCTCAGCGGGAATTCCCGGCGTTGACGGCGAACGGGAACCTTTGCAAGGGCACGTTGTTGATGCCGACGGAAATGGTCGCTCAGAACGGGCTGGTGATCAAGCAGAGCACGAAGATCGCGGTCAGCGGGTGCCCGAAGGCGAAGAAGGCGACGCGTCACAAGAAGAGGGTCAAGGCGAAGCGGAAGCGGAGGAGGGGGTAGGGGTGGGTGTGGTGGCTGTGCGCAGGCGTGGCAGCCGGGGTGGCACGGTGTCCGGCCGCGCGGGGCGTGCCTCGCGCGGGGTTGGCTCGCTCGGCGGTGGCGGTCGGGGTGCGGTGGTGGGGGAGATCGGCGGCACGGGCGGCACGGGTGTGCCGGATATTCAGCGTGCGCGGATGATCGCGGCGCTGGTTGAGGTCGCCAGGGAGCACGGGGCGGCCAGGGTCACGGTCGCGCATGTGGTCGCGCGCTCGGGGGTCTCGCGGCGCACGTTCTATGAAATGTTCGAGGACCGTGACGCGTGCTTCATGGCGGCGTTGGAGCTGGCGATCGAACGCGGCGCGGGAAGGGTGCTACCGGCGTTCGAAACAGCCGGGGGTGGTGGGGGCGCTGTTGGCACAGGCACCGGCGTCGCGTGGTGGCGCGAGCAGGTCCGCGCGGGCCTCGCTGCCTTGCTGGAGTTCCTCGACGACGAGCCGAGCCTCGGCGGCCTCTGCGTCGTGGACACCCTCAGCGCCTGCCCAGAGGCGTTGCGACGCCGCGCGGAGATCGTCACGGGGTTCGTGGACGCGGTCGATGCCGGCCGCAAGGAGGCCAAGGCCGGTCTCGCACCCACACGGTTGACGGCAGAGGGTGTGGTTGGCGGCGTGTTGGGGGTCCTCTACTCCCGCTTCGCTGAGCAGGACCCGAAGCCGATGCTGCGCCTCTTGAACCCGCTGATGGCGATGATCGTGCTGCCTTACCTCGGCCCTGCCGCCGCGGCGAAAGAGGCAGCGAGACCAGCGCCGAGGGCGCGTCCTCGGTCTCAGCGTCCGGTGAGCAATCCGCTGGAGGGTCTCGACATGCGCCTCACCTATCGCACCGTCCGCGTTCTGGCCGCGATCGCCTCTCACGCGAACGCGAGCAACCGCCGAGTCGCCGAAGCCGCCGGTGTGCAGGACCAGGGCCAGATCTCGAAGCTGCTCGTGCGCCTGCAGCGCCTCGGCCTGATCGAGAACACCGGCTCCGGCGCCACCCGCGGCGAGCCCAACGCCTGGATACTCACCGCCCGCGGCCGCGAGGTCGAGCACGCAATCCGCGAACAGGCCGGGCCCGCGGGAGCCTGAGCGCTCGCCGTACCATCTTCTTCATCGGCTCAAGCCCGTCCACCGCCCGATTTGGGGCTCAACTCGCGGGGCGTGGATGCCGAAGTTGGAGTTGATGGCCCAGATCTCGCGCCCTTTCCAGATCGCTCTGGTGGCTCTGCTCGCGCTTGCGATGCTGATGGCCACGTGGTTCATGTTGCTGCACCGCTCTAGCGGAACGGCCTCCAGCGGGACCTCTTCGCCGAGCGTTGCCTCCTCGGCCGGTAGTTCCGCGAGCCACGCCGCCACGCACGCTTCCGCCTCCGGCGCGGGCTCTGGTCGCGTCTACCACGGCGCCGTGCCGGGCCTGGAAGGTCTGACGCGGGACATCAAACGGGCTCACGAAGCCGCTGGCAAGGAAGAACGGGGCGTTGGCTATCAGGAAAAGCACGCCGGGCAGACGCACGGTTCGACTACCTCCGCCGCAGCCGGATCTCATGCCCAGACGCACACCTCGACGAGTTCCGCCGCCTCCACGCACCACGCTGTCGCGACCGTGCATAAGCATCACACTTCTGCAACCGTGCATACGCAGCATGGCGCCTCCACCGTCGCACGGTCCCACGCCCAAACGCACGCTTCGCATCCGGCGGCTGCCACGGCGGCGACGGCCGCGTCGGTCCTGCACCACTTCACCGTGGCGCTGCACCTGAACGCCGTGATCAACCTACTCGACCCCTCGCTGAGGGCCAAGATCCACACCGCGGAAGGCGTCTTCATCACCTCGATGAAGTCCTACCTGCAGCCCGCCTCACAGGCGACGGTCGCGGCTGAGCTGAAGCGCGGCAAGACGGTGCTGCTGCTGTTCTTGAACCCCAGCGCCTACGACGACGACGCGGTTGCGATCGAAACCGTGGCTGTCGCTCGCAAACTCGGCCACGGCGTCGCGGTGCATTTCGCGCAGGCCAACCAGGTCAACTCCTTCGGTTCGATCACCCGCGACATCCAGGTCTACCAGACCCCGACGCTGCTGATCGTCACCCCCAAGCGTCAGGTCACCACCCTCACCGGGCTCACCGACCAGTACGCGATCGAACAGGCAGTCACCGAAGCGCGCGGTTAGCCATCCCCGCTTGGGCGCGGCGCCCACGTGGGAAACGCAAGGCGGATAGGACCGCCGGAGTGGCAGACCACAGGCCGTAAACTCGGTTGGGTGATCGAGCAGGAGCATTTCGCAACCCATCTCGAGCGTCCGCTCGGGCGTGGACACACTCCCGCGGGCGCTTTCACCGGCGCCGCCGGGGGCGCCGCCTGCGGGGATCTGGTGCGCATCTCGCTCGCGCTCGATCCCGCCAGTCCCGAGGGCGTGATCGCCGACGCCGGCTTCGACGCCTCCGGCTGTGGTGCGGCGCTCGCCGCCGGCTCGGCCACGGTTGCGCTGGTGCGCGGGGCGCCGCTGCTGGCTGCCGCGCGTGTCGGGGTCGAGGAGATCGCCGCCGAGCTGGGGGGGCTGCACCCCGCCAAGCTCCACGCCGCCGAGCTCGCCGCCGATGCCTTGCACCGTGCGCTCGGGGCCGCCGCGCGCGCCTCTGCCGCGCTTGCGCCCCCGCCCGATGGTGCCCAGCGCGCCCTGGTCGCGATGAGCGGCGGGGTGGACTCCGCCGTGGCCGCGCTGCTGACCGCGCGCGAGGGAAAGGAGGTGGTTTGCGTGACGCTCGAGCTGTGGGCCGACGCCGAGAACGATGGCGAGCGCTCCTGCTGCTCCGCGCAGGCCGTCCGCGGCGCCCGCGCGCTCGCGCACGACCGTGGCCTGGCCCACCTCTCGATCGACCTGCGCGAGGAGTTCCGCGCCGGTGTGGTCGAGGGCTGGTTGGAGGGCTACGCGCGGGGGAGTACCCCGAACCCCTGCATCCGCTGCAACGGCTCGGTGCGCCTCGACGCGATGCTCGAGCTAGCCTCGCGGCTCGGGGCTGCGCGGTTGGTCACCGGCCACTATGCGCGCGTACAAATGGAGGGGCCTGCCGACTCGCCGGTGCCGCTACTGCGCCTCGCCGCCGATCGGCTCAAGGACCAGAGCTATGCGCTCGCGGGGCTCGACCCCGCCTCGCTCGCGCGGTTGTCATTTCCGCTGGGGAGCTTGACCAAGCCCGAGGTTCGCGAGATAGCCGCGCGCGAGGGGCTGTCGGTCGCGCACAAGCCCGACTCGCAGGACCTCTGCTTCCTGGCGGGCACCTCGCTGCCGCGGTTCCTTGCGCGCCATGGCGCGAACGGCTCCGCACCGCATGGCGTCGCCGACGCTCAGAATGGCAATGGTGGGGTTGGGACGGTGAATGGCGGCGCTGAGGGGAGCATCCTCGACATCGACGGCCGCCGGTTAGGTTCCCATGGAGGCGCGCGCGCCTTCACCGTCGGCCAGCGTCATGGCCTCGGCTTGCCCGGCGGGCCCGAGCCGCTCTTTGTCCTGCGCACCGACCCGCTTGCCAATACCGTCACGGTCGGCCCCCGCGCGGCGTTGATGACGCGCACGATCTCCGTCCGCGACGTGACGCTGCGCCGGCCCGGTGCGCGGGTCGATGGGGTGCGCGTCCGCTCGCATGGGTCTCTTTTCCCTGTCGGCTGGCCTCCGATCCGGGGCCGGGTCGGCATGAGGGCGTCGAGGTGGAGTTGCGGGAGCCGATCACGCGCGCCGCTCCGGGACAGATCGCCTGCCTGTACGGCGGCGATGTGATCGTAGGCTACGGCACTATCACCGCGTAGGCGCGGTCGTCGCGGCTCGCGGGAATGGCCCATCGCGCGAGCGAGCCGTACCCGTCGGACTCTAAGATCATCCGATCATGACCTCGGATCAGATCCGCGAGCGCTACCTGGCCTTCTTCGAGGAGCGCGGCCACCGGCGGCTGCCGTCCGCCTCGCTCGTGCCGCCGCCCGAGGATCGCTCGGTGCTGCTCACCACGGCCGGGATGCAGCCGCTGAAGCCCTACTTCCTGGGGCGCGAGACGCCGCCCGCGCAGCGGCTCACCAGCTGCCAGAAGTGCTTCCGCACGCCCGACATCGAGAAGGTCGGCTCGACGCTGCGGCATCTGACGTGCTTCGAGATGCTGGGGAATTTCTCGATCGGCGGGTACTTCAAGCAGGGCGCGATCGAGTTCGCCTGGGAGCTCTCGCGGGAGGTCTTCGGCTTCAGCGCGCAGGACATCTGGGTCACGGTCTTCGAGGGCGACGACGCGCTGGGGCTGGGCGCCGACGAGGAGGCGATCGAGCTGTGGGAGGCGGTCGGCGTCCCGCGCGAGCGGATCGTCGGCTGCCCCCGCTCGGAGAACTTCTGGGAAGCGGGGCCGGTCGGGCCCTCGGGGCCCTGCTCGGAGCTCTACCTCGACCGCGGCCTGCACTTCGGCAAGGCGGACGACCTTCCAGGCGGCGAGAACGAGCGCTTCCTGGAGTTCTGGAACCTCGTCTTCATGCAGTACAACCAGGATCCGCACGACCACCTGGTGGGGCTGCCGACGCGCAATATCGACACCGGCCTCGGGCTCAACCGCATGGCCGCGATCCTGCAGGGCAAGGAGTCGGTGTTCGAGACCGACCAGTTCCAGCCGCTGATCGACCTCGGACAGGAGCTGTCGGGGAAACGCTACGGCGAGGAGTTCCCGACCGACCGCGCGCTGCGGATCCTCGCCGACCACGCGCGCGGGATGTCGTTCTTGGTCGCCGACGGTGTCGTGCCCTCCAACGAGGAACGCGGCTACGTGCTGCGCCGCGTGATGCGCCGCGCGATCCAGCAGGGCAGGACGCTTGGCATGGAGGGCGGCTTCCTCGTGCGCTACGCCGAGGTCGTCCGCGAGCTGATGGGTGGTGCTTACCCCGAACTGACAACTCAGCGTGTCGCGATCGAGAAGTGGTTGGCCGCCGAGGAGGAGAGCTTCGGGCGCACGCTGCGAGCAGGGCACGCGGCTGCTTGAGGAGCTGATCAAAAGAGCGCTCGACGCCGACGAGGAGGGGATCGCCGCGGCCGACGCCTTCGAGCTGCACGACACCTACGGCTTCCCGTTCGACCTCACGCGGGAACTGGTGGCCGAGCGCGGTCTCGGTGTCGACCCCGAGGGCTTCGAGCGGTTGATGGACGCACAGCGGACGCGGGCCCGCGCAGCGGCAGGTGGTACACAGGCCCCCGGCGAGGACCCACGCGAGCGAGCGCGGGAGCTTGCTGAGCAGGCGGGTTTTCAGACGCGCTTCACTGGCTACGAGACCGAGGCACAGCGGACCGTGGTTGGCGCGCTGGCGCGGGTGTCTGACAACGGCTCTCCAATGGGCGGCGGCGTTGCGGCCGATCGGGAGGTGGGTGCGGCGAGCGGTGAGCCGGCATCGGCGGCGGGCACCGGCGGGGGCGAGACCAAGGGGCAGGTTGGCGCCCGCTACCTGGTGAAGCTCGCCGAGTCGCCCTTCTACCCCGCTGGCGGCGGCCAGGTCTCCGACGTCGGCACGATCGAGTGCGAGCACGGCGACTGCCGCGCACGCGTGGAGGGCGTCTTTCGCCTTGGCGACGACCAGGCGCTCGCGGTGGTATTCGAGCAGGGGACGCTGGACCCCGACGAGCCGGTGCTCGCCCGCGTCGACCACGCCGCCCGCCACGCGACCGAGTGCAACCACACCGCTACGCACCTGCTACACGCCGCGCTGCGCGAGCGCCTCGGCGAGCATGTGCGCCAGGCCGGCTCCTACGTCGGTCCCGACAAGCTGCGCTTCGACTTCAGCCACTCCCAGGGACTCACCGACGAGGAGCTGCGCGACGTCGAGGACCGCGTGAACCAGTGGATCCTCGCCAACGACCCGGTGCGCCCGATCTCAACGACACTCGATGAGGCCCGCCGCCTCGGGGCGATGGCCCTGTTCGGCGAGAAGTACGGCGAGGTCGTGCGCATGGTGCAGATCGGCGAGGGCAACTACTCCCGCGAGCTGTGCGGTGGCACGCACGTACGTGCCACGGCCGAGATCGGCCTCTTCCACATCCAGAGCGAGACCTCCAGTGCTGCCAACGTGCGTCGCATCGAGGCGCTCACCGGGCCGGCCGCGGTCGAGCTGCTGCGCGCGCACGACCGCTGGCTGACCGAGATCGCCGCCACGCTGCGCACCCGCCCTGAGGGCGCGTCCGAGGCCGTGCGCGAACGGGAGCTCGAGCGCCGGCGGCTGGAGAAGGAGCGCAAGGAGCGATCGAGGCTCGGCCAAGGCGCCGGCGGGACGAGCGCCGGCGGAGGAGCGGGCGCCGGCGGGACGAGCGCTGATGGGGGAGCGGGCGCCGGCGGTGAGGCGGCGGGAGACGGCGCCGGCATCGATCTCGAAGCGCTCGCCGCGCAGGCCACCGCAGTCGCCGGCGCGCGCGTGCTCAGTGCGGTCGTCGATGTCGCCGACCCCAAGGCCCTGCCGGAGCTGGTCGATCGCCTGAAGGGAAAGCTCCCCGATGCGGCGATTGTGCTCGGCGGGGCGCTCGACGGCCGCGTGCACCTGATCGTCGGCGTCACGCCCTCGCTGGTCGAGCGCGGCGTGAAGGCTGGCGCGATCGTCAAGGCGGCTGCCGCGGTGGTCGGAGGTGGCGGTGGCGGACGCGACACGCTCGCGCAGGCGGGCGGGCGTGAGGTGGAGAAACTGGAGGAGGCGATCGCGGCCGGCCGCGCCGCGATCGAGACTGTATTGGGAGGGGCTGGTGGTGGTATTGAAAATTAAAAGGCCGTATAACAATGGCACACACCTTTTAAAAAGAGCATATACACCTCCGCGCCCCGCCTCGGCAGTCGCCGACCATCCAGGCGGGAGTGTCAGTCGCGGGCTCTCACGCGGCGGTGCGTGAGCTTCTGTGCATCTCGCGGTGCAAGTGATGCGCGTACTGGGTCTCGACTACGGCAGCGCCCGCTGCGGCTGCGCGCTCGCGGACCCCACAGGGACGATCGTCACGCCGATCGAAACGATCCCGCGCCCAGCCACCCGCCGCGGGCTTGACGCGCTGGCCGCGCTCGTGGCCGAGCGGGAGGTCGAGCGGATCGTCGTCGGCCTGCCGCTCTCGCTGTCGGGTGAGGACAGCGCGCAGACGCGCGAGACGAGGGAATTTGCCGCGCGCCTGGCGCGGCGTTTGGGGGAGGGGGTACCGGTCGAGCTGCACGACGAGCGCCTCACCACGCGCATGGCGCAAAGGATGGGAGCCCGCCCACCCGCCCACCCACCAGCCGTGACGTCGGAGGACTCGCGCGCCGCGGCGCTGATGCTGGAGTCGTGGCTGTCCACATCACCTTCCTCCTCCGACGGGGGATCCCGGGCAGAGGGGGAGCCATGGCCGTCAGCGTGACCAGACGGCGCAGGCGGTTGGGGGCGTTCGTCACCCTGGTTGTCATCGCGGCGGGGGTGTTGCTCCTCGCCACGGCCCTCCACAAAACCACTGCCCCCCCTCCTCCTCCCCCTCTAAAGATCGTGCGTATCACGATCCCCGAGGGAGAGACCCGCGGGCAGATCGCGCGGATCGCGGCGAGCGAGGGGCTGAGCGGCAGCTACCTGGCGGCGGCGCGGCGCTCCTCGCTGCTCGACCCGGCCCACTACGGGGCGCCGGCGGGGACGCCCAACCTCGAAGGCTTCCTGTTCCCCGCGACCTACGAACTGTACGCCGGCTCGCGCGCCCGGCGGCTGGTGGCCGAGCAGCTGCAGGCGTTCGAAGAAAACTTCGGCCGCGACGAGGTCCGCCGTGCGCGCGCGCTTCACATAACGCCCTACCAGCTGCTGATCGTCGCCTCGATGGTGGAACGCGAGGCGCTGCTGGAGCGCGACCGTCCGAAGGTCGCCGCGGTCATCTACAACCGCCTGCGCCTGGGGATGGCGCTCGGGATCGACGCGACGATCCGCTACGCGCTCAACGACTTCTCAGCGCCGCTCACCGAGGCGCAGCTGCAAACCAATTCTCCATACAACACACGCACCCACGTCGGTCTGCCGCCGACCCCGATCAGCAACCCCGGGGTGGCCGCGATCGAGGCGGCCGCGCACCCCGCGCACGTGCCCGATCTGTACTACGTCAACGGCGCCGACGGCTGCGGGGACCTGGTGTTCTCCACGAGCAGCGCCGAATTCGAACACAACGCGGCCGCCTACCAGGAAGTGCTCAACCGCAACGGGGGGCACGAACCGGCGTGCAAGAAAAAATGACCCGCCTCGGGGTGCTCGGCTGGCCGGTGGCGCACAGCCGCTCGCCGGCGATGCACAACGCCGCGCTGCGGGAGCTGGGCCTGGCCCCGCGGTGGAGCTACCAGCGGCTGCCGGTGCCGGTGGAGCCGCCGGGGCTGTTCGAGGAGACGGCTCGCGCGCTCGGCGGCGCGGGCTTCCACGGCGCCAACGTGACGATCCCCCACAAGCGGCGGGCGCTCGCGCTCGCGGACGAGGCGAGCGAGGCGGCGCGCGCGATCGGCGCCGCCAACACGCTGACGTTCGCGCCCGACGGGACGATCGCCGCGGCGAACACCGACGCGCTGGGGCTGATCGCGGCGATGGAGCGCGCCGGCCACTCGCCTCGGGGCCTCACTGCGATGGTGCTGGGGGCCGGCGGCGTCGCGCGCGCGGCGGTGTGGGCGCTGCGCGAGGCGGGGGCGCGGGAGGTGTCGGTGTGGAACCGCACGCCGGAGCGCGCGCGGGAGCTCGCGGGCGTTTTCGGGGTTCGGGCAGTGGCATTGCCCGAAAGTACCGACATCCTGATCAACTGCACCTCCGTTGGACTAGTACCCCCGGCTACCGCCGCCGAGAGCGGCCTCAACCTGCTGAGCCTTAAGCACGATCTGGTCGGTAGGTACTCGTATGTGGTTGATTTCGTCTACGCCCAAGGCTCGACCGAGCTGCTCGCCCTTGCACGCGGGCAGGGAGTACCGACGCTCGACGGGCTGGAGCTGCTCGTCGCCCAGGGTGCACTCAGCCTCGAATCGTGGACCGGGCGGCCGGCTCCGCTCGATGTCATGCGCCGTGCGGTGCGGGAGGCGGACGGGGAGCGCCCGGCCGCTGAGCGCTAACCGCGAGGGGAATTGGCGGCAGACACCGTGGCTGTGCCTGGGGACCTCGGTCTCGACGTCCCGGGCCGGCTCAGGGAGCTGGGGCCAATGAGCGCCCACTCCTCCGACGAGAGCCCCGACCTGCACGAGATCTTCGGCATGGACCTCGAGCAGGAGCGCCCCGTGGTGGTCGCTTCGCCCGAGCGCCCAACTGTGGGCGTGGAAGCGGAGGTCATCACCGAAAGCGCGGGCGCGCCTGGCGGCGACCAGGCTTTACCCCCCGAGCTCGCAGCCGGCCCCCCCCACCAACAGGAGCCGGAGGGCCGCGTGGGCATCACCTCGCCCTCGCGACGCGGCTCCTCCTCGCGCTTCCTCACCGACGTGATCGTCGACATGGGCCTGGTGGCGCGCGAGCGCGTGGACGACGCGATCGCCACCTCGCGCAGCTCGGGGACGACGCCTGAGCGGGTGCTGGTCGAAGGCGGGACCCTCACCCACGACGGCCTCGCGCGCGCACTGGCGGAGCGCTACGGCCTCGACCACCTCGACCTCGGCGTCTTCCAGGTGGACATGAGCGCGGCCAACCTCGTAACGACGGCGGCGGCGAAGCGCTACCAGGCGGTGCCGGTCGCATTCGTGGACAAGCGCACGCTGTTGGTGGTGATGACCGACCCCTCGAACGTGCTGGCGGTCGACGACATCGCGATCATGACCGGCTACGAGGTGCGTGTCGCGGTCGCCGCGCCCGAGGACATCGCCGCGCTGATCTCGCGCCTGGACCGCCTCGACGACGTGGTCGCCGCGAGTGGCGAACTCGCCGAGAGCGATGACGCCCACGCGGAGGTTGTCGAGCTGCACGAGACCGACGACGACGCGCCAGTGATCAAGCTGGTCAACCAGATCGTCGCGCAGGCCGTCGAGCAGGGCGCCTCCGACGTGCACCTCTCCCCCGACGGGAAGGAGACGCGCGTGCGCTTCCGCGTCGACGGCGTGCTGCAGGACATCACCACGGTGCCGCGCAAAATGGGACCGGGGGTCGTCTCGCGCGTGAAGATCATGGCCGAACTGGACATCTCCGAGCGCCGGCTGCCGCAGGACGGGCGCGTCGGGTTGACCGTCGACGGCCGCCACGTCGACCTGCGCGTGGTGACGCTGCCGAGCGTGCACGGCGAGTCGATCGTGATGCGCATCCTCGACAAGGACTCGGTCGTGATGAAGCTCGAAAAGCTCGGCATGGGCGAGGAGGAGCGCGAGCGCTTCGAGCGCGCCTTCCACCAGACCCACGGCGCCGTGCTCGTCACCGGCCCGACCGGCTCCGGCAAGTCGACCACGCTGTATGCGGCGCTGCAGGAACTGAACACGCCGGAGAAGAACATCATCACCGTCGAGGACCCGGTCGAGTACCAGGTCGAGGGGATCACCCAGGTGCAGGTCTCGCCGAAGGCCGGCCTCAACTTCGCGACCGGTCTGCGCGCGATGGTGCGCGCCGACCCCGACGTGATCATGGTCGGCGAGATCCGCGACCGCGAGACCGCGCAGATCGCGATCGAGTCGGCGCTGACGGGGCACCTCGTGCTCTCGACGCTGCACACCAACGACGCCCCCTCGGCGATCACGCGCCTGATCGAGATGGGGATCGAGCCGTTCCTGGTTGCCTCGGCGCTTGACTGCGTGCTCGCGCAGCGCCTTGTGCGCACGCTCTGCTCGCACTGCAAGAAGCGCACGATCATCCCCGCGGAGGTGCTGCGCCAGAACGGCTACAAGGCGATCGTCGACCTCGAGGCGTACGAGCCCGTCGGCTGCCGGCGCTGCGGCGGCTCCGGGCTATCGCGGCCGCGCCGGGATCTACGAGGTTATGCACGTCACGCCGGAGATCCGCGGGCTGGCGCTGGAGCGCCGCTCCGCCGAGCAGCTCGGCGAGGTGGCGAT
Source organism: uncultured Solirubrobacterales bacterium (assembly GCA_963812955.1). Taxonomy (GTDB): domain Bacteria; phylum Actinomycetota; class Thermoleophilia; order Solirubrobacterales; family Solirubrobacteraceae; genus Palsa-744. Next base: position 325,125 of record CAWEXC010000003.1, on the reverse strand, counting down.
GCAGCAGGGGATGCGCCGCCTGCGCGACGACGGCCTCGACAAGGTCCGCCAGGGGCGCACCTCGATCGCGGAGCTGGCGCGCGTGCTCGGCGGCGGCTAGCAAGATTTCTTGCAGCAGGGGCGCCCACTCGAATTTTCGTCCACTCGTTCGCGCGAAGCCGCGCAACGGTCCCGCCGGGGCCGATGGGCTGGGCGATGGGCATTGATTTTGCAGACCTCGTGATGGAGGTCGTCTCCCGCCGCGCTTCGGATCTGCACATGGCAGCCGGGGCGCACCCGACCGTGCGCGTGCGCGGGCGCCTGACGCCGCTGGAGGACTACCCGGTGCTCACGCCCACCGACACGCGCGAGATCGTCTACTCGATCCTCACCGGCGACCAGCGCCAGCGCCTGGAGACCGACTGGCAGCTCGACTTCGCCTACTCGATCCCCGGCCACGCCCGCTTCCGCGTCAACGCCTACTACCAGCGCGGGGCGATCGGCGCCGCCTTCCGCCTGATTCCAGTCGGCCTCACCTCGATCGACGAGCTCGGCCTGCCCCCCACCGTGCACGAGTTCACGCGCAAGCCGCGCGGCTTCGTGTTGGTGACGGGCCCGACCGGCTCGGGCAAGTCCACCTCGCTGGCGGGGATGATCGATGCGATCAACCAGACCCGCGACGAGCACATCATGACGATCGAGGACCCGATCGAGTTTTTGCACCCGCACAAGCGCTGCATCGTCAACCAGCGCGAGCTGGGCTCCGACGCGAAGAGCTTCGGCGACGCCCTGAAGGCCGCCCTGCGCCAGGACCCCGACGTGATCCTCGTTGGCGAGATGCGCGACCTGGAGACGATCTCCACCGCACTGACCGCCGCGGAGACCGGGCACCTCGTGTTCGCCACGCTGCACACGCAGGACACCGCGCAGACGATCGACCGCATCATCGACGTCTTCCCCTCACACCAGCAGGGGCAGGTGCGGGTGCAGCTGTCGGTCGCGCTGCAGGGGATCATGACCCAGCAGCTGATTCCCACCGCCGACGGCTCCGGGCGCGTGGTCGCGTGCGAGGTGCTGGTGCCGACGCCCGGCGTGCGCAACCTGATCCGCGAGGGCAAGACCCACCAGATCTACTCGGCGCTGCAAACCGGCACCGCGCACGGGATGCAGACGATGGACGCCTCGCTGGCGACGCTCGTGCGCGGCGGCAAGATCTCCCAGAAGATGGCCGAAGCGCGCTCCTCCACCCCCGAAGAGCTGCGGCGCCTGCTGGGCGCAGGCTCGCTGGCGGCGTAGAGAGGGGGCGGTCGGCGTGAGCACCTACGTCTTCAAGGCGATGGACCTCGCCGGCGCGAAGGCGAAGGGCGAGGTCGACGCCGACTCCAAGCAGGCGGTCTCCGACCAGCTGAAGTCGCGCGGGCTGATCGTCCTCGAGATCGCCGACAAGCACGCCTCGCGCGAGATCAATCTCACCTTCATGGAACGGGTGACCGCCTCCGACCTGGCGGTCTTCTCGCGCCAGCTGGCGACGATGATCACCTCGGGGATGAGCATCCTGCGCGCGCTGTACGTGCTGGAGGAACAGACCGAGAACAAGCTGCTGAAGGGCACGATCGTCGCGGTGCGCAAGGACGTCGAGGCCGGCCTGCCGCTGAGCGACGCGATGGAGCGCCACCCGAAGGTGTTCAACCAGCTGTTCATCGCGATGACGCGCGCGGGGGAGACCGGCGGTCTGCTGGAGGGCTCGCTGCTGCGCGTCGCCGACCAGCTCGAGAAGGACGCTTCGCTGCGCCGTCAGATCAAATCGGCGATGATCTACCCGACCCTGGTGATCGTCTTCGCGATCGGCGTGATGATGGCACTGGTCGCCTTCCTGGTGCCGGTGTTCCAGAACGTGTTCAAGGAATTCGGCGGCGAACTGCCGGCGATCACGAAGATCTCGGTGAAAATGTCCCATCTGGTCATCAACGACTGGTGGCTTTTGATCGGCGGCACCGTCGCGGTGATCGTCGCCTTCCTGAAGTGGAAGTCGAGCTCCTGGGGGCGCCCGCAGTGGGACCGCTTCCGCCTGCGCATCCCGATGAAGATCGGCACGATCGTGCAGGAGGTGGCGATCGCGCGCTGGTCGCGCACGCTCGCGGCGCTCACCGGCGCCGGCGTGCCGCTGCTACAGGCACTGGAGATCACCGGCAAAACGGCCGGCAACGTCGTCGTCGAAGACGCGATGGACGCCATCATCTCCTCGGTCAAGCGCGGCGGCACGATCTCCGCCCCGCTCGCGGATATTCCGATCTTCCCGATGATGGTGACCAACATGGTTGGCGTCGGGGAGGAGACCGGCGCGCTCGATTCGATGCTCGGCAAGATCGCCGACTTCTATGACGATCGGGTGGATGCCTCGGTGAAGGGTCTCACCTCGATCATGGAGCCGATCATGATCATCGTGATCGGCGCGATCGTCGGTTTCATCGTGATCTCGATGTACATGCCGCTGTTCACGGTTTACAACAACATTCAGTAAGGGCCCCAACCAAATAAGAATGAGACTTGATCTCATTTGGTTAGGGCGCTAAAGCGTCACGGCCGATCCGCAGCTCCCCCTCGCGCACCGACAGCGACAGGCGCCCGTCCAGCAGCTCCAGCAGCTCCGCGCCGACCAACTCCCGGCGCCAACCCCGCAGCGTTCGCACGTCGGGTTCCGGCGCGCCCGTGCGCACCGCGGTGACGACCGCCTGCAGGTCGGCGCGGGCCGCGATCAGCTCGTAGGCGAGGTCGGCCTCGCGCGCGCGGGCGCGCACGAGCGCTTCGCAGAGCGCCACGAGCGGGGCGTCGGCGGGATCGGGGAAGCCGCCGCGTGGGAGACGCTCCAGCGGGATCTGAGGCCCATCCACCTGTTCGGCGCCGGCGCGAACCGCCTCCAGCAGTTCTGGGCCGCTGCGGCGCAGGCTGCCCTGGCCGAGGCCGCGGATCTGCTCCAGTTCGCGCATCGAGGCGGGGCGGCGCTTGGCGAGCTCGACCAGCGCCGCGTCGGCGAGGACGCTCTGCACGGTGCGGTCCTTCGCGGCGGCGGTCCGCTCGCGCCAGGCGACCAGCTCGCGCGCGACCGCCTGCGACACGGCGCTCAGGTTGCGGATGCGCGGTAGGCGCGCGAGGATTGCCTGCTCGTCGCGTTCGTCGCTTGACTCTTCGACCGCGCGGCACTCCTCGCGCGCCCACTGCAGGCGCCCGGAGGCGCTCAGCCGCCGCCGCAGCTCCCCGGCGAGCTCGAGCAGGTGCACGACGTCCTCGCGCGCGTACGCGAGCTGCTCGCTGGAGAGCGGGCGCGCGTCCCAGCGGGTGAAGCTCGCGCTCTTGGCGAGGCGCACCCCGAGCAGCTCCGCGAGCAGCGTCTCGTATGAGGCCTGCGCCGCCATCCCGGCGAAGCCGGCGGCGACCTGTGTGTCGAAGACGTTGCGCACGGGGGTGTCGAAGCGCCGGCGCAGCAGCGCGATGTCCTGGCGACCGGCGTGCACGACCACTTCGACCTCGGGGTCGGCGAGCACGCGCGCCAGCGGCGCCCCGTCGAGGCGCTCCTGCAGCGGGTCGATCAGCTCGATCCGCAGGCCGGCGGTGTGGTCGGGGACCGCGAGCTGCACCAGGCACAGCAGCGTGCGGTAGCGCCCCTCGCCCATGAACTCGGTGTCGAGCGCCAGCTGCCCGCTGCGCTGTGCCTGCGCGGCGATCTCGTCGATCACGGTGTCGTCGGACATCTCGGGCTGGTGGGTTGCGGGCCGGTTGGGCATCTCGGGGTGGGCTGGGCATTTAATCCTCTCGCGCGCCCGGCAGGCACAACGCGAAGCACGCACCGGGATGGGCGGGTTCGAATTTACCGTTGAGCAGCTCGAGCGTCCCGCCCATGCGCGCGGCAAGCTCGCGCCCGATCGCCAGGCCCAGGCCGAATCCGCCATGTCCGCCGGTGGTCGAGCCGCGCTGAAAGCGCTCGAAGATCCGCTCGCGCTCGGCCGCCGGGACGCCAGGGCCGTAGTCGCGCACGCTCAGCTGCGCCCACCCCTCAGCAGCCGCGACATCGACCTCGACGCTCGAGTCCGCGGGGGCGATGCGCAGGGCATTGTCGAGCAGGATGCGCACGATCTGTGCCACCGCTCCCGGATCGGCCTGCGCCCAACAGGGCCGCGCGGGCAGATGGACCTCCAGCCGCGCCTTGGCGGCCAATCTCCGATCGGCCGCCGCGGCGAGCTCGAACTCGGCGGCGACCGCGCGGGCAAGCTCCCCGAGCTCGAGCGGCTCGCTGCGCAGCTCGACCTCGGCGTCGAGGCGGCTCAGGTCGAGCAGGTCGGAGGCCAGGCGCGAGAGCCGCCGCGACTGCGCCCGCGCGCTCGTCGCGCGCTCACGGGCGTCCTCGATGTCGAGCTGCTCGGAGCGCAGATCGTCCTCGAGCAGCTCGAGCATCCCGTCGAGCGAAGCGAGCGGGGTACGCAGCTCGTGTGAGGCCGTGGCCACGAACGCGCGGCGGGCTGCCTCCTGGCGGCGCAGCCGCGCCTGCATACCTGCGAACGCGCGCGTCAGCTCGCCGACCTCGTCGCGACCGCGGTCCTCGGGTAGCGGATCGGCTTCCGGCCCGCGGCGCTCGAGCTCGCGGGTAGCATCGCGCAGCCGCTCCAGGCGGCGCAGCAGCGTCGTCGCCAGGCCGATCCCGAGCAGCAGCGCGACCAGCAGGCCGGCGCCGGCCGCCTCCAGGAAGGCGGTCCGCACGACGCGCACCGCGGAGGCGACATAGTCCAGGCGCTTGGTCAGCACCACGACATAGTGGCGGCCGGAAATCTTGATCCGCTGGGCGAGGATCAGCTCGTCGTGGCGCACTTCGCGCACCGGGGCCCTGCCAGTGTGCAGCGCGCGGCGCGCCTCGCCGGAGTAGTCGGGCAGGTCCTGGGTGGAGTTGGTGCCCGCGTAGACGACTTCGAGCTGGCTGTCGAGGATCGTTAGCGTCGCCTGAGAGCGGCGGCGCAGCACCAGCTCGGCCTGGCGCGCTTCGCCTTCGTTCGGGCGTCCCGTCGCCGGGTCGATGGCGATCTCGGCGAGCTCCGGTCTGCACCGCGCCCAGTGCGGTCAGAACGGTCGATTCGCCATCTGTGCGCAGCCGCTGCTCGAGCGGGGAGAGCAGCGCGAGCGCGGCCACCGCGAGCGTCACCGCGCTCGTCAAGAGCAGGGCGGCGAGCAGCCGCGGGCGCAGGCCGAACAGCCATGCTCCCATCACGGCTCCTGGAAGCGGTAGCCGGCCCCGCGCACGGTCAGGATCAGCTTTGGCTCCTCGGGGCGCTCCTCGAGCTTCTCGCGCAGGTGGCGGATGTGGACGTCGATCGCGCGCGGGTCGCGGTAGGCAGAGTCGCCCCAGATCGCGCGCAGCAGCTCCTGGCGGTTGAGCAGGCGGCCCGGCTCGGACATCAGCCGCGCGAGCAGCTCAAACTCGGAGAAGGTCAGACGTACCGGCTCGCCGCCAACGGTCACCTCGCGGCGGCCACGGTCGAGCCTCACGGGGCCCACGGCGATCGCCTCGCGCCCAAGCGCCCGCGGCCCGGAGCGGCGCAACACGGCGCGCACGCGGCTGCGCAGCTCGGCGAGGCCGAACGGCTTGGTCACATAGTCGTCGGCGCCGGCCTCCAGTCCCTGCACCGCGTCGGCCTCGGTGTCCAGGGCGGTGAGCATGATGATCGGCACCACGTTGCGTTGCTCGCGTAGCGTGCGGCACACCTCGTAGCCGTTCGGCCCCGCGCCGAGCGCCACGTCGAGCAGGATCACATCGAAGTGCTCGGCGCCGGCACGCCCGATCGCCTCTTGGCCCGAGGCCACCGCCTCGACGGTGTGGCCCTCGCGTGAGAAGGAGCGCGTCAGTGTCTCGCGCAGCGTCTCCTCGTCGTCGACGATCAGGATCTTCAGGGATGCCGGTGTCTCGGTCGCGCTCATCCCCGCGCAGGGTACCCGTCATCGGGCCTCATTCCCCCCTCCGACCGCGCCTGACGGGCCGTCCGGAATCCCCTGTGGGGGAGGGAGGATGTACTTCAGGCAGTCGCCACAGCATGCCCGGCCGCGGCATCCCTGCCTGCTTGGAGACATCCGTGCCGTGTTCGCTCACCCAGCGGGCCGGCGCCGAGCAATCGGGATCGGTGGGGGGCGAGTGCGGCCCACAGCCCTCGTCGAGGAAGGCGTAGCGCACCTTCCCCGCGGCGACGAGTGCGCGCAGCCGCGCCAGCGAGGTGAAGGCGTCTCCTTCGAGTGTGGTCAGCACGAGGATCGGGCGGGCGTCACGCTCGACCAGCTCGCCCATCTTCGTGCCTGAGTCGAACGCCGCCTCGTAGTAGGCGCTGCCCTGGTGGGCGCGCAGGTAGGCGCTGAGCGGCGCGAGCTCGCCGTGGTGCAGGATGCCCAGAGGGTTGGTGTCCGAAACGTTTTCTCTCACCGCATTCAACGAGGCCCACAGCGGGATCGCCAGAAGGCAGAGCAGCGCCAGCACAGTGACGCCCGCGCGCGGCGTGTCCCCACGCGGGAAGCCGCTCCAGGCGAGCGCCAATGCGCCCACCGCGCCGGCTGCCGTGATCCACCACACGGTGCTGGTCCCGAACAGCAGCCGCTCGGCGTACAGCGCCGCCACCAGCAGTGTCACGCTCAGCGCGAGCAGGCGGTCGCGGCCGCGGCGCTCGGTCGCCCACGCGAGGCCGATCCCGAGCGTGGCCGCCACGGCGGGGGTGAACGCCTCGGTGTAGCGGGGGTGTAGACGGCTCATGTCGCTGAACAGCGCGATGCCGGTCAGCAGCCACAGCATCAGACCCGCCAGCAGCGCGAGGCGAAGGCGCTGTTGCTGATTGGGCGGCCCATTGGGAGCGGCGTCGGTCGCGGTCGTCTCTCGCCTGCGCGTGCGTCGCTCCCACAGCAGCGCCCCCAGCGCCGCGCCGCCCAGCAGCAGGCCGACGAGCACCTCCAGACCGAGCCGCTCGCCCGAGAGCGGGCCGATGCGGTCGAGCAGGCGTGTCGGCGAGGGCGGCGGGATCGGGATCGCGTCGCGCTCGGCCTGGGTCGCCTCGGGGTAGTGGCGGCTCGGCTGGTAGGCGGCCTGCGCCCCTTCCAGCGACTTGCCCTCTAGGCGGTCGAGCCCGTTGAAGACGAACGCGGAGTTCCAGGCGCTGCCGTTGGTGGAGCCGTACGCCCACGGCCGGTCGTGCGTGGGGAACAGCAGCGTCCCGGTGAGCCACGCGAGCGCGACCACCACGTACACAACCGTCGCCAGCGCCAGCTGCACCAGGCGGCGGCGGCGCGCTCCCGGCAGCCCCATCCAGGCGAGCAGCGCGAGCCCCGGCAGCGCCACGACCGACTCCAGCAACTTCACGTCGAAGGCAATCCCCAGCGCAGCCGCAGCGCCCAGCAGCCACACGGTGCGCCCGCCGCGCGCAGCTCGCACCAGCAGCGCCAGCGCGAGCACGGTTAGCGCCATCATCACCGCATCCATCGTGTCGCTGCGCGCGGTGATCAACTCGATCGGCAGCACCGCGAGCGCGAGCGCCGACACCAGCCCGGCGCGCACCCCGAACACCGGCGCCACTGCGGCATACAGCAGCGGCACGGCGAGCGTGCCGGCGAGCGCCTCGGGCGTCTTCAGCGCGGCCGAACCGAAGCCGAGCAGCTTGACGCTCGCCACCTGCAGCCACAGGTCCACCGGCGGCTTGTCGATCGCGATCGCACCCGAGGGCTCGACCGCGCCGAAGAAGAAGTTGTGCCACGAGAGCCCCATGCTGCGCACGGCACCGTCGTAGAAGGGATCGCCTATCACCTGCCCCAGATGGGCGAAGCGAAGCACGGCGGCGCCCGCCGTGATCGCGGCAAGCGCGACCCAGCCGGCCCATCTCGCATGGGTGCGAGTCCGCCCCGCGGATACCCGGCGCACCGGCGTCTCGGCTCCCTCCGGGGGTGCGTGCGTCGCCGCGCTCATCTCCATAACGCTATTCTCGCGGTCCGATGGCCAAACGCGAGCCAGAGTGCATGCCCTGCCGAGGCACCGGCCAGGTGGTCTCCAACCTCGGTGGCGAATCCCGCAAAGTCGCCTGTCCGTGGTGTCAGGGCACCGGCGTGCGCAGCTCCGGGATCGATGCCCAGGAGGAGTGGCAGGAGGGCGGGGTTTCGGCCGCGGGTGGCGGGGGCACGGGCGGGGACGGGAAAGCGCCGGCTGAGGCTGGCGCGTAAGGCGCAGAACCCGAGCCCGCATGGGCTTGATGTCAAGGCGGAGGCGGCCACTCGCACCCACGGCCGAAGCCTCCCCTGGTGTATGCTCTACACATGAGTCGCACAAACGTCGATCTGGATGACGCATTGGTGGAGCGCGTCATGCGCCGCTACCGCGTTGCGACTAAGCGTGCGGCGATCGATCTCGCGCTCCGCCGGCTCGACCTGGAGCCAATGAGCCGCAAGGAGGCGCTAGAGATGCAGGGCACCGGTTGGGAGGGCGACCTTGACGAGCTGCGCGGCAGCTGGTTGCACGAGACCCCGCAGGCATCGTGATCCTCGTTGACAGCTCGGTTTGGATCGAGTTTCAGCGAGCCACCGGAAGCCCAGCCCATCTGCGCCTCAGGGCGGCGGTCGAGTCCGACGAGCAGCTAGCGACAACAGGGGTTGTGATCCTGGAGATCCTGGCCGGCGCTCGCGACGAGCGCCATGCCCGCGATCTGCGCCGCCTGCTCGATCGCTGCACGTTCGTGGCGCTCGAGGAGCCATCGGATCACGAGGCAGCTGCCTCGTTGTATCGCGCGTGCCGGCGCGGGGGCAAGACGATTCGCCGGCTCCCCGATTGTCTGATCGCGGCCGTCGCGATCAGAGTTGGCGCAGAGTTGCTTCATCAGGACAGTGATTTCGATGCCATCGCCCTTCACTCGTCGCTGGCAATTGCTTCGACCGATATATTCAATAGCTTCGCTTGACGAGCGCGCCTGCGCGAGGCGCTGCGGTAGCTGGGGGCCGTGCTGCTGTCATCCGAGCAGGGTGGCGTGGATCCCGCCGTTGGCGAGGGGGGCTGGGCCAGCCGCTCGATTTGGAGGTAGCTGCCGTTCTGATCGACGTGGCGCGTGGCCGTTTCGCCCCGCTGGAGTGCCAGCCCTGAGCTGTCGCATGCGATCGCCCGCCTGGTTTGCTCGCTAGAATCCGGAGGATGACTGCGAAGGAGCTGGTGCTGCAGGAGGCTCCCACGTGGAGTGAGGAGCAGGCGGAGCGTGCACTGCGGGCAGCCCACGTTGAACCAGGGGACGTCATCGACGACTGGGGGAACCTGTCGGCGATGGCTCGTGCGTCCACATCTCGGGCGATGCGTCGAATGGCCGAGGAAGAGGCCGCCGCCGGGTTTTCCTGGGAGGACCACCTAACGTCGTGACACGAGGCGAGGTCTGGCGATATGAGCCGCCCTCGGACAAGCCCCGCCCGGTGTTGATCGTCACTCGAGACGAGCACATCGAGCGTCAGTTCGACGTGATCGCCGTGCCTGTCACCGGTACCGCTCGCGGCTGGGACACCGAGATCGAGCTCGGATCACAAGACGGAATGCCAGTCGCTTGTGTCCTTGCTGTCCACAACACGCTACTGGCCCAGAAGGCCTTCCTGACCAAATACATCGCAACCCTTGACTCGGTGCGGATGTCGGAAGTCTGCCGGATGCTCGCTTACGCAACCAGCTGCTGAGACTCGTGTCTACATACACGCGCTGCATCAGCCCGGATAGGACGTTCGTGTCGAGCAGGATCACTGCTCGAACAGAGCAGGACGGGCCGGTGCCCTCCAGCGTGATGGTAGACTGGAGTGATGGAGACCAGGAAGCTTCAGCTGTATGTCACCGAGCGTCAGTACAGGCTGCTCAGGCAGCGTGCTGCTCAACGGGGAAGCATCGCGGGCGTGGTGCGAGACCTGATCGACCAGTCCGCCGCACCCGCCGAGGTCGAGACTGATCCCTTCTTCCAGCACGTCGCTGCTCCCAAGGATGGCAGCGGCCAGACGTATGACGCGCAGGAGGCCAAGCGCGACCTGTATCGCAGCTCGACGTGAGGGGCGTGCTGATCGACTCGAGCGCGTTTCTGTCGCTCGAGGATCCGGATGAGCAGGCGCATGAGGCGACCACTCGCGCCTTTCAGAAGCTCATCGCCGAAGGCGCGCGCCTGCTCAGCACGAATTTCGTATTCGACGAGAGCTACACGTTGATCCTCACGCGCCTCGGACGGCACCGCGCCGTGGCATGGGGCATAAGCCTACGCACGAGCAAGCTGATCGAGCTCATGCGCGTTGAACAGGACCATGAGCAGGCCGCCTGGGATTTGATCCTTGCGTTCGACGACAAGGATTTCTCGTATACCGACGCGACGTCGTTCGCGGTCGCGCAGAGCTTCGAGATCGACGAGGTGCTGTCGCTGGATCGTCACTTCCGCGAATACGGCAGGCTGCGGATACTGCCGTAAACGCCTTGGATCCATCTGATCGGGGCTTGTGCTCCCCTGCGCTGGCTTGGGCGATGCGTCCTTGCGCCGCAACCACGATCTATGGGCTAAGTTGTGGCCATGCGTCTGCACATAACGCTGGATGACGATCTGGTGGGTCAGCTCGACAGCCGCGTCGGGCGCCGGCGGCGCAGCGCGTTCATCTCGGCGACGATTCGCAAGGCGCTCGACGACGAGCGTCGTTGGGACGACATCGAAGCGGGCTTCGGGGCGCTCGCGGAGCGCGAGCACGAGTGGGACGCCGATCCAGCCGCCTGGGTACAGGCGCAGCGGCACGACGAGCTCAGCCGCGTCGGCTGAAGCTTGCGTCTGCTGCTCGACACGACCGTGCTGATCGACGTGCTACGCGGCCGCCCCGCAGCTGATCGAGTGCGAGCCCTGCGTGACGCCTCGACTCCCCCCTGGATCTGTGCCATCAAGGTCGAGGAGGTTGTGCGGGGGATGCTCCATGAGGAGGAGGCAGTGGTTCTGCGCTTCCTGAAGGGCCTGCGCCTGGCGCCGGTGGGGCGTTCTGAGGGTGAGACGGCGGGGCGCTGGCGCAGAGACCATGCGCGGCGGGGAATCACGCTCAGCCAGGCAGACTGCCTGATAGCGGCCGCTGCTGTCGGTGTCGGTGCACGGCTCGCGACCGGGAACCCGAAGCATTTCCCGATGCCAGAGCTTGATGTCGAGCACTGGCCGGTCGGCGCTTGACTCCCTCAATGGGTCGCGCTCGGCTGTGCCGGTGTTGATCGGCCCCATCGTCGCTATACGAGCGGGTTTGTCCTCAGTTCCCACCGCAACAACTCGTCGTGCGTATCCCATTGGCTGCGGAGGTCCCACGTAAGGTCATAGAGTGGGATGATTCAGGTGATAGTATTCAAGGAGGTATATGGGAGCGTGTCAATCACGTGCCCAAAACAAAACCCGGAATTTCCGGGTTTTTGTGCTCTTTGGATTCCAGATGGGCCGTATCCGCCATGGCTCACGTGGACCACGGATCGATCACCTCCAACCCGAGTCCCTCGAAATGCCGCACGTTGCGCGTCGCGACGCTCGCCCTACGAGCAGCGGCGATGCCCGCGATCTGCAGGTCGCGGATCTCCAAGGTGCGGCCAGCGCGTTGCCGGCTTGCGGCGATTGTGCCGGCTGCCACCGCTGCCGTCTGATCGAAAGTCTGGACGCGGCCTTCCAGATGCTCCGCGAGGAGTTGGTCGAAGGCCTGCTCGAGCCGTCGTCGGCGCTTGCCCGGTACCAGCAGCTCCAGGCCCATGCGAACCTCGAAGACCGTGATCACGGTCGTCCAGATTGATTCCACGGGCTGATCGTCGAGCCACTCGACCAGCTGTTGGTCGGGGACGTTCTGCATCAGCCCGGATAGGACGTTCGTGTCGAGCAGGATCACTGCTCGAACTGAGCAGGATGGGCCGGCTGGCCGCGGAGCTCGCCGATCTCCCCTTCGAGGCCGATGCCAGCGAAGCTGGCCGCGATGCGGGACCCCAGCCTTGTGGGTGACCGCTGCTCGTCGCGTACGGCGTTGCCCAGGATTTCGCGGACCTCCTGCTCTGTGCTGTGGCCGTGGCGACGCGCGCGCCGGCGCAGCCTGGCCTTCACGTCGTCGTCCAGTTGCCGGATCAGGATCTGTGCCATGCAGGCGGATGATAGCACGCTATCAGCCGTTGGTGTCCAAGCTTCGCAGACGCCGAGCGTGGGAACGTCCCGGCTCGGGGTGCGAATCAGGCAAACGGATGTAGACAATCCACTCAGGTCGGCAACGCTGAAGCGGCGCGCTCGCGGTCCCTACGGTCAATTACTCGCTCGACGAGAAAACCGGCCAGCTCTGTGGCAGCCAGCGCTTTCAACTCGTCGTTCGTGAGCGGGCGGTATAAGACACGGTGCTCGCCGCGACGGAGGCGCAGCCAGGGTGTGCGTCCGGTCAGGGGCTTGACGTCGAGGTTTGCGGGGTGAGGCTCGGCGGCGAGATCGTCTTCAAGGAGATCGAGAAGCCGTCGGTGGCTCCTGTGGTCGATGCGGCGCAGGTCGCGTAACGCACGCTTGGACAGCTCGACGCGATACATGCCGATCCTGCTCGGATGACTCGTCTATCGAGCGCTCGGAGGCGGGTCAGCTTCGAGGTCTCTGCGCGTGTCCGCGAGCGAGACCGTCTCGCCCGCAGCCAATTCGGCATCGGCGGTGGCCATGCCCTCGACGAACTCTGGCGCGTGCGTCAGAACGAAGTCTTCGAACTCCTCGGAATCGACGGCGAGCATGTAGGCGACGGGACGTCCGCGGCGCGTGATCAGCGCCGGCTCCCTGGTCTGCTCAATGTCGCTGATGATTGCGCTTGCGTGCTTGGCGAGATCACGAACGCCGATAGTGCTCATGGAATGCGCTCCTGACGAGGTACGTACCAATGTACGTACAGCATAGCAGGCCCCAATTGGCATGCCTCGTCCGTGCCGCTGAGAGGCTGCATACAGAGCCCCCGCCCAAACGTCCAACCCCGCTTGCGCTGCTCAAGCGCTCATAAAACAAGCCGATGCTGAGGCCAACAAGAGCCAGCACGAGGTCTCAGGGCAGAGCGCAGATTGCGCGTGACAAAGCCGGTGACCTCCGCGAGCCGAATTGAATCGACGCACGGGGGAAGCATCGCCATCTGAGGCGATGGGAACCAAGGGCTGGCGCCCATAAACCGGATCCTAGGAGGATTCAAAATGCTTTATCGACTGCGCCAGCGCACAGGCGATGAGGGTGGTTTCACGCTCATCGAATTGCTGGTCGTTATTCTCATCATCGGCATTCTTGCCGCGATTGCCATTCCTGCGTTCCTGAGCCAGAAGGGTAAGGCCGTGGACGCCGGGGCGAAGACGCTGGTCGCCACGGCTGAGACCACCGCGGAAACCTACGCGACCGACCACAACGGCGAATACACAGGTATGACGGTCGAAGAATTGAAGAAATACGAACCGTCGATCAACACGGTCTGTGGGGCGACGGAAGCCTGCCTGAAGAAAGTGACGCTGGTTGGGGCCACTGAATACACGGTGGAAGCTGAAGCGCCCAACAAAGCCACATACTCCATCACCAGGGAAGCAAGCGGAGGACTGTCACGCACGTGTAACGCAGAAGCGGAAAAAACCCACGGTGGCTGCGTGCTACTTAAATGGTCCTCGTGAGCGATTGATCATATGCAGGTTACGCGGATGCCCACGCCTGACAGGCATCGCGTAAAGTTGACGACGGGGGCGGCATCTGCCGCCCCCGTCCGTCGTTTGGCTGCCATCTGCAGGGCAAGTATCTGGCTGGGGCTGTGGACGAGTGAGCAATCGGGCTTGCCCCCCTTTAGCGAAGGGCCGTTCGCGCCGATAGGGGTTATTGTTCGGCTCCAGTTCTCGCGTGGGACATCCGTTGGGGATTCTAGGAGGATTCAAATGCTTTATCGACTGCGCCAACGTACAGGCGATGAGGGTGGTTTCACGCTCATCGAATTGCTGGTTGTTATTCTCATTATCGGCATTCTTGCCGCGATTGCCATTCCTGCGTTCCTGAGCCAGAAGGGTAAGGCCGTGGACGCCGGGGCGAAGACGCTGGTCGCCACGGCTGAGACCACCGCAGAAACCTACGCGACCGACCACAACGGCGAATACACAGGTATGACGGTGGCAGAATTGAAGAAATACGAACCGTCGATCAACACGGTCTGTGGGGCGACGGAAGCCTGCCTGAAGAAAGTGACGCTGGTTGGGGCCACTGAATACACGGTGGAAGCTGAAGCGCCCAACAAAGCCACATACTCCATCACCAGGGAAGCAAGCGGAGGACTGTCACGCACGTGTAACGCAGAAGCGGAAAAAACCCACGGTGGCTGCGTGCTACTTAAATGGTCCTCGTGAGCGATTGATCATATGCAGGTCACGTGGATGCCTACGTCTCATATCACCGGCATCGCGTGAGCTGACGACGGGGCGGCATCTGCCGCCCCGTCTGACGTTCCATCGCTCAGCGACGCTCAAGCCCCGCCCCGCCGCGGTCGATCAACACCCCATGCAGGCAGCCTTCGCCGGAGTGATGGGCGCCATGTTCGGCTCGTTCCTGAACGTGGTGGCCTTCCGGCTGCCTCGCCGAGAGTCGATCGTCAAGCCGCGGTCGCGCTGCACCTCGTGCCAGGCGCCGATCAAGCCCTACGACAACATCCCGATCCTCTCTTGGATCGTGCTGCGCGGGCGTTGCCGCAACTGCTCCGAGCGCATCTCCCCCAGATACCCGCTGGTCGAGGCCGGGACCGCGCTGCTGTGCGCCGGCGCGGTGCTCACGCACGACACCGCGTCGGGGATCGCGCTGTCGGTGACCCTGATCCTGCTGCTGGTGCCCGCCGCGCTGATCGACCTCGAGCACCGCATCATCCCCAACAAGCTCACCGGCGCCGGGGCGTTGTTGGCGCTCGGGCTGGGGACGGCGCTCGACCCCGCGGGCGAGCCGACGCGTCTGATCGCGGGCGCCGCCGCGGGCGGCTTCCTGCTGGCCGCGGCGCTCGCCTACCCCGGGGGGATGGGGATGGGCGACGTCAAGCTGGCGGGTGTGATGGGGCTGTTCCTCGGGGCGGCCGTGGCGCCCGCGATCCTGATCGCGCTGCTCTCAGGGGTGCTGCTCGGTGCTGTGATCGTCGCGCGCATGGGGACCCGCGCCGGGCGCAAGACCGCGGTGCCGTTCGGTCCCTTCCTCGCGCTGGGGGGGATCGTCGCGGTGTTCGCCGGGCAGCCGATCGTCAACTGGTACCTGCAGAGCTTCGTGCACTGATGGGACCAGCCCGTGCCATAGCGCAAATCGTGCGGCCGATGGACGAAATGACGCCGCGGAAAATTGCCCCTTCAGCGATCGGCCGGAAAAGTCGATGACGTCTCTGCCAATGCCGTCGCTCAGCGCACTGAAGAAGCCTAACCTCAACCTGAACCTCTCCCTCGGTCGCGGGGGCGGGAGCGTCGTCGGGTTGGATATCCAACCCGGATACGTCGCCGCCGTGCAGGCCCACGTCAACGGGGGGATCGTCGTCGAGCGCGCCGCCGGCGCTGCGCTCGCGCCGGACATCATGCGCGAGGGCGAGGTGATCGACGAGCGCGAGCTCGGCGCGGCGCTGCAACAGCTCTTCCGCGACGCCGGCCTGGGCAAGCGCGTGCGGGTCGGCCTTGCCAACCAGCGCACGGTGCTGCGCACACTGGAGCTGCCGCCGGTCACCGACCGCAAAGATCTCGACACTGCGGTGCGCTTCCAGGCCGAGGACCAGGTGCCGATGCCGCTGGCCTCCGCGGTGCTCGACTACCACTCGCTCGGCGTGTTCGAGACCCCCAACGGGCCGCGCCAACGCGTGATCGTCGTCGCCGCCCAGCGCGAGATGGTCGAGCGCCTGCTGCGCGCGGTGCAGCACGCCGGGCTGCGCCCCGAGGGCGTCGATCTCTCCGCGTTCGCGCTGATCCGCTCGCTCTATCGCCCAGGCGCGACGCCCCTCCCCGCGCATGATGGCGAGGGCGGCGAAGATGCCGCCGCTGGGGAGCGCCAGGAGCGTGTGCTGTACCTGAACGTCGGCGGCCTGACGAACATGGCGATCGCCGAGGGCACGCTGTGCCGCTTCACCCGCGTGGTCGGCGGCGGGTTGGAGGCGATGGCGAGCGAGATCGCCGAGCGGCGCGGCATCCCGTTGGTCGCGGCACGCGCGGTGCTGGCCGAGTTCGATCTGCCCCACCCCGGCGCGGCCTCCCAGGCGATGTCCACCGGGCTGAGCGCGCCCTCCGCGGTGACCGAGCCGGCCGCGGCCCCCGTGCTGCCCGACCCCGAGTCTGTCGATACGTGGGCGCTTGCGCAAGACCCCACCGCGGTGCAGCTGCCCGCGACGCCTGAGGGTGCCACCGATGGGGCGCCATCGATCCATCTCGATCTTCCGGAGCTCCCGCCGGAACCGCAGCTCGCCGCGGCCCCCGCGCCGAGCGTGGATCCCGAGGTAAGGATGGTGCTCGAGAACGGCATCCGCGAGATCGTCGGGGAGGTGCGCAACTCGCTGGACTTCCACCGCTCCCAGGAGGGCGGCGGTGAGGTGAAGAGCGTGGTGTTGAGTGGACCGGCTCTGGAGATGAGCGGCTTCGCGGAGATGCTTGAGACCGACCTCGGCTTGCAGGTGCGCCGCGAGTCGGTGCACTACGCCGACGGGGCGGATATGAACGCTGCACACCCGATCTCCCTCCATCGCCTGGCGATCGCCACCGGCCTCGCAACCGAGGAGGCGCCGCGATGAGGGCCGTCAATCTGATCCCCGCCGAACAGCGCAAGGGCGGCGCTGTCGGACGACGATCGCAGGGCGTGGCGTTCGCGGTACTGGGCCTGCTAGCGGGCGCGGCGCTGCTCACGTTCCTGTACGGGTCGGCTAGCCACCAGCTCGAAAGTCGCAAGGCCGAAGCGGCGGCGCTGACCAAGCAGGCGCAGCAGGTGCAGACACAGGCCGAGCAGCTGTCCTCGTACACGAGCTTCATGCAGATGCGCGAACAGCGTCTGCAGGCGATCTCCCAGCTGGTCGGCTCTCGCTTCGGCTGGTCGGCGGCGATGAACGAACTGAGCCGCGTGCTGCCGAGCACCGTCTCGCTCAGCTCGCTGCAGGGCACGATCGGCTCGGCGGCGGCGACTGTCTCCAAAAGCTCCGCCGCTCCAGCCGCGGGTTCCACCGCTACCACAGCTTCTGCCGCCGCTGCGGCCCCCGTCACCTCCGCCACGCCGCCCGGCACGACCCCCACCTTCACGCTCGCCGGGTGCGCGACCAGCCAGATCGCGGTGGCGCAGATGCTCGTGCGCTTGCGTTTGATCAGCGGCGTCAGCAACGTCAACCTGCAGAGTTCCGCTAAGTCTGGCGGCAGCGGTGGAGGAGAATCCGGCGGCTCCAGCGGCACGTGCCCGGCAAACGACCCCTCCTTCACCGCGCAGGTGAGCTTCCAGCCGCTGCCGACTCCGCCGAGCTCGAGCGCCGAAACGTTGGAGTCGGGAGCCTCGACAGTCGCTACGGGCGGCTCGTCGCAGAAGAGTGAAGCCAAGGCTGTGTCCACCAGCGACGCTGGAGCGGCCCGATGACCACTCGTGACCGCATGGTGCTGATCGCCGTCGTCGTGCTGGTGGTGCTGGCCGGTGGCTGGGTGCTGGTCGTCTCGCCCGAGCGCAAGAAGGCGGGGGCCGAGCAGGCGCAGGTGCAGAGCGCGCGCCAGCAGCTCGAAACCGCCCAGAGCCAGGCCAACAGCGCACGTGCTGCCGAGCGGCGTTACAACGCCGCGTACAGCTCCGTCGTGAGCCTCGGCAAGGCGGTGCCCCCGTCTGACGAAGTGCCCTCGCTGATCTACCAGCTCGAACTGGCGTCCGACCAGCGCGACATCGAATTCGCCTCGATCACCTCGGGCAATGCAGGCGGCTCGGGCAGCTCGAGCAGCTCCACGGCCGCGGCCGCGGAAGCCTCAGCAACTCCGGCGGCCTTCACTCCGATGCCGTTCACGTTCGTCTTCAAAGGCAGCTTCGAGGGGTTGGCCCACCTGCTCGGGCAGATCGATGGTTTCGCCGAACGCGACACCGCCGGTCACGTGACGGTGAGCGGCCGTCTGCTGACGATCCAGGGAGCCGACATCACCGTTCAGAACACGGGCGACTCGAGCTCCTCCAACGCGCTGAGCGCGACGATCACGGCCACCGCGTACGTGCTGCCTGCCAGCCAGGGCTTGACCGGCGGCGCCACGGCGGTGGGCCCGAGCGCGACGACGACCTCCGCGGCGGGCTCCTCGGCCGCGCCGACCACCCCTGCAGTTGTGAAGGCGACACCATGAACCAGATCCTGAATTCGCTGAAGTCCGACCTGCTCGACCGTCGGCTGCTGCCGATCCTGGTGGCGCTGTGTCTCGCGCTCGCGGGCGCCGTCGCCTACGTGGTGCTGGACGGCGGCGGATCGAGCGAAGCCGGCACGACCCCCTCGGCCGCGACTGGTGCTCCGAATCCCTCTCCGCTCTCGCACGGCCCCAATCTGGCGGTCAGCGAAGCGCAGGCCAACCCCCACGCGGCGATCTCCGAGACGACCGAAGGCGCGCGCTACCGGCACAAGCCGGGCTCGCATAACCCCTTCACCCCGCTCCCCTCGCCAAAGGCGGCGTCGGAAGCGGGCGCCAAGAGCAGCGGCGCCGCCTCGGTGTCGACCTCGTCCACGAGCTCGAGCTCGACGAGCGTCGAAAAAAGCAGCCCCAGCTCGACCAGCACGGGTGGCTCGCCGACCACGCCCTCGACCCCGGTGAAGCCGGCGCCCAAGAAGACGCCCAAGACCGTGTACGTCGTGAGCGCGCAGTTCGGCGTGATGGCCACGACCGCGGGCACGCTCTCACAGCTGACTCCCTACCCCAAGCTGAAGCGCCTGCAGGCGCTGCCCTCCGCCCAGGACACGCGGCTGATCTTCTCCGGCGCGCGCGGCAATGGCAAGGGCGCGGTGTTCGCGCTCAGCGTCGAAGCGATCCTCAAAGGCCAGGGGACCTGCATCCCGAGCGCGGAACAGTGCGAAGCGATCGACCTCGAAGCGGGGCAGAGCGAGGAACTGACCTACCTCGAACCGGATGGCCAGAGCGTGCCGTACGAACTGAAGGTGCTCAGCATCACCAAGGAATCGACGACCGCGAGCGCCGCGAGCGTTCACCACCACCACCGCCATCACCACCACCACGGGTAGCGCAGCCCGGCTCCTGGTCGCGAGGGGGGAGGGAGATCGTCCGCGCGCGTAGCCACGCAACCCGGCCGCCCGGGCGCTGGGCTTCCTTGCCCAGCGACGAACGCGGACGACCAACTTGCGCCGGCGATCCCAGCGCAGGTCCGTGAGCGTAATTCAGCAAGTCGCTTGCACGGCATATGCTGGGCGGCGTGATCCTGCGCCTCACCACCGCCGGCGAGTCCCACGGCCCCGGCCTGACCGCGATCGTCGAGGGCCTGCCCGCCGGGCTTGAGCTGCACGCCGAGGAGATCGACGCCGACATGGCGAGGCGGCAACTCGGGCATGGCCGCGGCGGGCGGATGAAGATCGAGCGCGATGCTGCGACCGTCACCGCGGGGGTGCGGCACGGGCGCACGCTCGGCGGCCCGATCGCGTTGCAGGTCGCCAACCGCGACTACGCCAATTGGGAGGAGCGGATGAACCCCTGGCCGGTATCGGACCCCGCCCACCCGGTCCCCGAGGTGCACCTGCCGCGACCCGGCCACGCCGACCTCGTGGGCACCTGGAAGTACAAGCAGAGCGACGTGCGCAACATCCTCGAGCGAGCCTCAGCGCGGGAGACGGCGGCGCGCGTGGCGGGCGGCGCCCTGGCGAAGGCGTTCCTGCGCGCGCTCGGCGTGGAGGTGCGCTCGCACGTGGTGCAGATCGCCTCGGTGCGCGCGCCCGAGCGCGAGGGTGCGCTGGCGCTCGACGACTTCGCCGCGGTGGACGCCTCGCCGGTGCGCTGCCTCGATGCGGAGGCCACGCGCGCGATGGTCGCCGAGATCGATGTGCTGCGCAAGGCCAACGAGTCGCTCGGCGGCGTCTTCGAGGTACTCGCCTTCGGCCTCACGCCCGGCCTTGGCTCGCACGTCTCCTGGGAGGAGCGCCTCGACGGTCGCCTGGCGATGGCGATCCTCTCGATCCAGGCGCTGAAGGGCGTCTCGATCGGCGCCGGCTTCGAGGTCGCCGGCGTGCCGGGCTCGCAGGCACACGACGAGATCTTCTACTCGCCCGAGCGCGGCTACTACCGCGAAACCAACCGCGCGGGCGGCCTGGAGGGGGGGATGAGCACCGGTGAGCCGCTGGTCGTGCGCGGCGCGATGAAGCCGCTGCCGACCCTCACCAAGCCGCTGCGCTCGGTCGACATCTCAACCCATGAGCCGGCGGAGGCGCTGCGCGAGCGCACCGACTCCTGCACGGTGCCTGCCGCCGGCGTGGTGGGGGAGGCGATGGTTGCGCTGGTGCTCGCCGACGCCTACCGGCGCAAGTTCGGCGGCGACCACATCGACGACGTCCGCGAGGCGGTGCGCGCCTACGAGGAGCGGATCGATTGGCGCCGCTGAGTGCGCGCCTTCGAGGAGCGGGTCGATTGGCGCCACTGAGTGCGCGCCACGTGCGCGGCGCGGCATCGCCGACGAGGGCGGTGTGACGTGGCGCTCGTCCTGATCGGCTTCATGGGCGCCGGCAAGTCGACGCTCGCCGGCCGGTTGGCGAAGCGGCGCGGACGCGCACCGATCGACGGCGACGTGCTGCTGGCGGAGCGCTTCGGGCACTCGGTGGCTTGCGAGTTCGAGCTTCACGGGGAGCAGGCGTTTCGCGCGGCGGAGGAGGAGGTCGTGTGTGGGCTGCTGGAGGGCGTGGACGCCCGCGACGTGGTCGCACTCGGCGGCGGCAGCGTGCTCTCCGAGCGCGTGCGCGCGGCGCTTACAGGACACACGACCGCGCTGATCGAGGTTGCGCCGGAGGTCGCGTGGGAGCGCGTGCACCGCGGCGACGGCGCCGACCGCCCGCTGGCGCGCGACCGCGACGCCTTCGAGGCGTTGTACGCGCAGCGGCGCGGGATGTACGAAGAGGTGGCCGATGTCCGGCTGCTGTGGGCCGAGTCGGTCTCCGGCGACTACCCAGTGTTCGTGGGTCACGGCCTGCTGGACGACGTGCACCTGCCAGCCGTCTGGCCGTTCGACCGCGCCGCCTCGCGCCCCTTCTGCGTGACCGACGCCGACGTCGACGAGCTGTACTTGGAGGGGCCGGGTGAGCTGGCCGGATTGACGACGATGCTCTCCGGCGAGCCGGCGCACGCGATCGCGATCCCCCCAGGCGAGCCGGCGAAGACGCTCGCGACGGCCGAGTACGTGTGGAGCGAGCTCGCGCGCGCCGGCATGACCCGCGCTGACCACCTCGTGGCACTCGGCGGTGGGGTGGTGGGCGATCTCGCGGGCTTCTGCGCTGCCACATACCAGCGGGGGGTCCCGGTCGTGCAGGTCCCGACCACGTTGGTCGCCCAGGTGGACTCTGCCTACGGCGGCAAGACCGGCGTGGACCTGCCCGAGGCGAAGAACTACGTGGGCGTCTACCACCAGCCGGCGGCGGTGTTGGTCGATCCCGACACGCTGCGCACGCTGCCCCCCGCCGAGCTGAGCGCCGGCTGGGTCGAGGTGCTGAAGACGGCGCTGATCGCGGGTGGGGCGCTGTGGGAGCGCGTCTGCGCCGAAGCGCCCGGGTCGCCGCCCGACGAGCGCACGATCCTCGCCTGCGCGCGCCTGAAGCTCGCGGTCGTCGCCGAGGACGAGCGCGACGGCGGCCGCCGCCAGGTGCTCAACCTCGGGCACACGGTCGGCCACGCGATCGAGACTGCCACCGCTTATGGGCGCTACCGCCACGGCGAGGCGGTCGGGCTCGGCCTGCTCGCCGCGCTGCGCCTCTCCGGCCAGGAGCAGCTGCGCGCACGTGTGCGCGAGCTGCTGAGCGCCCGCGGGCTGCCGGTGGCGCTGGAGGGCGCGAGCGTGGATGCGGTGGTGGCGGCCGTCGCCCACGACAAGAAGCGCGTCGGTGCGCACACCCCATTTGTGCTCGTTGACGCCCCCGGCGACGTGCGGGTTGGCTGCGAGGTGGCCCCGGACGACCTGCGCGCGGCGGTCGGCGAGCTGACGTCATAAACAAATTTTCGGGCCCAACCAGCCTGAAGCCGGGTCTCGTAACGATTTTCGCGCCATGAGGTATTTGGTATAGCCATAGTATGTATCGAAGGTGCCGGGGGTTTGTTATAAAAAATAAAAAGCCCGATAGCCATTGCGCACGGCTCTTAAAAAGTTACATACACACCCCGCGCCGACGACCCATCCGTCCGAGGGCGCTTGCCCGCAAAAGGTAGGCTGCTACCAAGATGGCCGACGCCTCCTACCGCATCGAGGTCATGCACGGGGTCAACCTCGACATGCTGGGCCAGCGCGATCCCGCGCAGTACGGCACGCTGACGCTCTCCGAGCTCGAGCAGCAAGTCGACGCCTTCGCCGCCGAGCTGGGTCTGCGCGCCCGCTTCTTTCAGACCAACTCCGAGAGCGAGCTGGTCGAGCGTCTGCATCTGCTGCGCGAGGACGCCGACGGGATCGTGATCAACCCCGGCGCGTGGACGCACTATGCGTGGGCGATCCACGATGCCCTGGAGATCGCCGCGCTGCCGACTGTGGAGGTGCACCTCTCCGACGTGAAGGCGCGCGAGCCATGGCGGCAGCTGTCGGTGATCGAGGCTCTCTGCGTTGCCTCGATCTGCGGGCAGGGTCTCGACGGGTACCGCGTGGCTCTGCAGCGCCTGCGCGCCGCGCTCGACGAGGCCGCGGCGTGAGGAGCGCCAGCGTGGCGGGAGACGTGAGGAGCGCCGGCGTGGTGGAGGACGTGAGGAGCCGGGCGGGGGGTCGATCGGCGTGGCGGTGAGCGAGCGGTCGGCTGCCAACCCCGAGGTCGAGCGCACTCACGCGCTCGTCGCGCTGCTGCGCGAGCACGAGGCCGAACCCGATCTGCTGGTGCTTACCAACCCGGTCAACCTCCGCTACATAACCGGCTTCACCGGTACCAACGGCCTCGCACTCCTCGCTGCCGCCGAGGGCGGGCCGAAACTCTTCCTCACCGACTTCCGCTACGAAACGCAGTCCGCCGCGCAGGTGCCCGAATTGTTCGAGCGCCAGATCTACGCGATCAATCTGATCGAGGCGCTCGCCGGGGAGCTCTCCCCGAGCGAAGAGTCCACCGGCGAGGGCGCTGAGGAGGGGGCTGAGCCGCCTCGTACAAACCTCGCTGAGCTGTTCGCCGGCGGCGGCCGGCTGGGTTTCGAGGATGGAGCGATGACCGTCAAGCAGCACACGCATCTGCGTGAACTGCTACCCGAGGAGTGGGAGCTCCTTCCCTGTGGCGGCCTGGTCGAGGAGCTGCGCGAAGTCAAGCAGCCCGCCGAGCTGACCCGCATCCGCGCCGCGTCGGAGCTCGCCGACACAGCTCTGCGCAAAGTGCTCGAAGCGGGCCTCGTCGGCCGCACCGAGCGCGAGGTGGCGATCGACCTGGAGCTGCGGATGCGCCGCCTCGGCGCCGTGGGCCCGAGCTTTCCATCGATCGTCGCCGCCGGCCCGCACGGGGCGCTGCCCCACGCCGAGCCCCGTGACGAGCCGATCCCGCGCGACACGCTGGTTACGATCGACTGGGGCGCGCTGTTGGACGGCTACTGCTCGGACTGCACTCGCACCTACGCCACCGGCGAGCGCCTCCCCGAGGGGGCACAAGAGGTGTACGAGCTCGTGCTTGCGGCCCAGCTCGCCGGCCTCGCCGCCGTGCGCCCGGGCCCCAACGGCAAAGAGCTCGACGCGGTCGCCCGCGAGGTGATCGAGCAGGCCGGCCACGGCGAGCACTTCGGCCACGGCCTCGGCCACGGCGTCGGCCTTGAGGTGCACGAGGCCCCTCGCCTCTCGCGCACCGCCGGGGAGCAGCCGCTGCGAGCCGGCAGCGTGGTGACGGTCGAGCCCGGCATCTACATCCCCGGCCGCTACGGCGTGCGAATCGAGGACCTCGTCGCGGTTACCGACAACGGGCCGCTGGTGCTCACCGGTCTGTCGAAGGAGCTGACGGTCGTCTCCTAGCTCGGGCCCGGCGAGTGTGCCCACCACCGAACACACACTGCTAAGCCTCCTCCGCCCTCCGACTCTCTCTCTCTCCTCTCTCTCCTCTCTTTTTTATCGCTCTCTCTCTATCGGAGCTAGTCAGTCGCTGCAGACATATAGGGCGGTCGGGCTGCTGCCGGCGCCTTCGGAGCCTGGCAGTGTGCAGTGGGAGTGGATCCACTCGACGCGGGGGTCGTCGCTGTGTACCGGCACCACGAATGCGCGCACTTCACCTGCGGCGATGTAGCGCTGCAGCCGCGCGAGGCTGGGCTCCGGGATCCCGCCCTGGAAGCCCCCGATCGGCAGCACCTCGCTGCCGGTAGCGAGGATAAAGGGCGCGGCGAGGATCGAGGAGTCGGTCGCAAGCGGGATCGGGGTGTCGTAGGTGGAGGCGAGCTGGTGGACCACCTGTGAGTCGGCGCTGCGCGTGCTCCGCGCCTGCGTACGGGAGATCGTGGCGGACGCCGGCTCGTACGGGGCCGCGAACGGGCCGAGGCCGCGCGTCACCATCAGCGCGGCGGCGACCCCCGGGAGCAACAGCGCGCACACCACCGCGAACGCAACCACCCCGCGCGTGGGCGCACCAAAACCGCGGCCGGGCCGGCGCGGAGCCCACAGCGCCAGCACGCCCGCCACGCCGAGCACGACGGCGGCCGGTGCCAACCACCCCGGGACCGCAGTGCCACCTTGCAGCAGGTAGACCCCGTAGCCCACGCAGCACACCAGCGTCCCCGCGAGCGCCGCCGGCGCCGCGCGGCGGCCGCGATAGCGCCACGCCAGCGCGAGGCCCGCGCCGCACAGCGCAGCGGTCGCGGGCGAGAGCGCCGCCACGTAGTAGGAGTTGGGGTAGCCGCCGGCGCTGAAGAAGGCCCACAGCACCACCAGCCAGGTCCCCCACAGCACCACTGTCGCCTGCAGCGGGTCGCGCCGGTCGGCTCGCGCCCGCCGGCGCTCCAGCAGGATCGCTATGGCGGCGATCAGCGCGGCGGGCAGCAGCCAGCCGTCGTCGCGGCCGAACACGCCGCTGAGCAGCCGGCCGGGGCCCGGCTTGACGGAGTGTGCAGGCGCCGAGGCCTGTTCGGAGAGCTGTACGAGGAACTGCGCCGGATGGCCGGCGCCGGCGAACACGTTGCTGCGCCCAAGACGAGAGATCCCGTTGTAGTCGAACACCTGGCTGAACAGCGAGTCGTTCTGAGTGCCGTCCACGTACGGGCGATCGTGTGTGGGCACCAGCGACACGACCGTTATCCAGCTCAGCGACACCACCACCGTCACGACCCCGGCGAGCGCCACATGCCCGAGGCGGGTGCGAAGCGGCGGCGCCGCCGCCAGCAGGTAGGCCGCTGCCAGCGCCGGCAGCACCAGCCACGCCGTCAGCATCTTCGCCTGAAACGCAAGCCCCACCCACACGCCCGCCAGCAGCAGCATGCGCAGCCGCCCGTTGGCCGAAGCCGGGGGACACGCGCCCGTTTCGGCCAGCAGTGCCGCGGAGGTTGCGTCGGCGGCGAGCACCAGCAGCAAGATCAGCAGCGAGTCGGCCACGTTGCCGCGGTTGAGCGCCATTGTCACCGGGCTCGTGGCGAGCACTGCGGCGGCGACGATCCCCGCCACCGGCCCCGCGAGGCGCCGCACTGCCCGGTAGAGCACGAGGATCGTGAGCACCCCCTCGATCACTTGCGGCAGCACGATTGCCCACACGTGAAATCCGAAGATCCGCAGCGATAGCGCGGGCGGCCACAGCGCCCCGGGCAGCTTGTCCACCGACACCGTGCCCGCCGGGTCGAACGCGCCGAAGAAGAAGTCGTGCCAGCTGGATGACATGCTGCGCGCCGCCGCCCCATAGAAGTCCTCGAGTGCCGCCCCGTTCATCCCCCACCCGTAGGCCAACCCCGCCACCGCGGCGATCGCCAGCAGCGCGGGCCGTGCCCACGGTGGCTGGTCAGGCGGCGAGCGCCACACGCCGGCCGATCGCCCCACGGCCTCCCGCATTCCCGAATCTTAGTCAGATAGGTTCCTTGGGATATTTCAGACCCGCGGGATGGCGCCCCTTTGGCCAAGCAGCGCCCGTCTTTCCAACCGACCTCGCGCCCGCTACCCTGCGTGACCGTGGTAAGCACTAACCAGTTCCGCAACGGAAATCACATCGAGGTGGAAGGCACGGTCTTCAAGATCGTGGAGTTCCAGCACGTCAAGCCCGGCAAGGGCGGGGCGTTCGTGCGCACGAAGCTGCGCCGAGCCTCCGACGGCGCGGTGATCGACCGCACGTTCAGGGCGGGCGAGAAGTTTCGCCCGGTGCGCACGGAGGCGCGCAAGATGCAGTTCCTCTACGCGGACGGCACCGACGCGCACTTCATGGACACGGAGTCTTACGAGCAGCTGGCGGTGCCTGAGAGCAGCTTCGAGGAGGCGCTGCGTTGGATTAAGCCCTCCAGCGAGGTGGATGTGCTGTTCATCGATGAGCAGCCCTCCGACGTGCAGCTCCCGAGTGCCGTCGATCTGGAGGTCGCCGAGACCGAGCCGGGCCTGCGCGGCGACACCGCCTCGGGTGGCGGCACCAAGCCGGCGACGCTAGAGACCGGCACCACGATCCATGTTCCCCTGTTCGTGAACGTGGGGGAGCGGGTGCGGGTGGACACGCGCTCGGGCGAATATGTCTCGCGCGCTTAGCGGGCAGGCCTAGCGTGCGCCGCTCCGAGCAGCGGCGCCAGGCGGTGTTCGCGCTCTACCAGCACGACCTCACCGGTGTCCCGCTCGCGGACACGCTCCCCGCGGGAGCCTCGCTGATGACGCGCGCGCTGGCCCACGCGGCAGCCGACCGGGCGCCGGAGCTGGACGAGGTGATCGACCGTCACGCGCACGGCTGGTCGGTGGAGCGTATCCAGCCGCTGGAGCGCAGCATTCTGCGGGTGGCGCTGATCGAGATCCTGCACGCCGACGCGACGCCGGGCGAGACGCCGATCCCGCCGGAGGGGGCGATCGAGGAGGCGGTGCGGAGCGCGAAGACGTTCTGCGGCACGGACGCCCCGGGGTTCGTAAACGGGGTGCTGGCGGCGGTGCTGCGCGAAGTGCGGGAGAATGCCCCGATCTCATGAACGACGCGACGGACTCCTTGGATGAGCTGATCGGGCGCCTGGAACGCGCGGCGGAGCAGCTGCGCTCAGGCGAGCTCTCCACCGACGCGGCTGCGACGCTGGTGGACGAGTGCGCGGCGCTGGCCAACCGCGCGGGGGCGGAGCTCGAGCGCCGCGCGCGCGCCGAGGTGCTCGCGCCGCCCCCCGGCCAGGACTCGCTGCTGTAGTGCCCGCCGGCGCTGCCCCCGAGGCCTCCTACCCCGAACACCTGCGGGCCGAGATCGAGCGCTACCTGGAGAAGATGCGCTTCTCCGAGGAGGAGCTGACGGCGGGCCTGGACGAGGCGATGCGCTACTCGCTGCTGGCGGGCGGCAAGCGGATCCGCCCCGTGCTCGCGCTCGCCACCGCCCAGGCGGTTGGGCTGGAGCGCCGCGAGGTGCTGCCGCTGGCGGGGGCGATCGAGCTGATCCACACCTACTCGCTGATCCACGACGACCTGCCGGCGATGGACGACGACGGGCTGCGCCGCGGCCAGCCCACCTGCCACGTGGCCTTCGGCGAGGACGTCGCGATCCTTGCCGGGGATGGGCTGTACGCGGAAGCGTTCCGCCATCTCTTGACCCACCAGCGCGCGGAGCCCGAGCTGGTACTGGCGGCAGCGGCGGAGCTCGCGGCGGCGACGGGCGCGGGAGGGATGGTGGGGGGCCAGTACGCGGATGTACGAGCCACCGCGCCGCGGGGGCTCGCCGGCTTGCGGCGCCTGCACGAGCTGAAGACTGGCCGGCTGATCGGGGCGTCGGTGCTGTGTGTGCTGACGCTGGGCGGAGTCGACGGACCTGCGACAATGGCGTTCAACCGCTTTGCGGCGGAGTTGGGCGTGCTGTTTCAGATCGTCGATGACATACTCGACGTGACCGGGACCGAGGATGCGCTCGGCAAGCCCCAAGGAAGCGATGAGCGTCACGGCAAGCGCACCTACGTGAGCGAGTTCGGAATCGACCAAGCGAAGGCACTGGCCGCAGAGTCCCACCGCACGGCGCGTGGGGCGCTGGTGGAGGCGGCGCATGCCGGGGTAGATTCCGCCCACCCGCGCGACACCGGGGAGCTCGAGCGGATCACCGACTTCATCTACACCCGCACCTCATGAGCGACCAGCGAACAGACAGCGACAAGGGCGGGCGACCAAGCCAATCCCTGCTGGGTGATGTGGAGGGCCCGCAGGATCTCCACGGCCTCTCCGAGGAGGAGCTGCAACGCCTGGCGCAGGAGGTGCGCGAGTACATCATCGACACGGTGGGGGAGATCGGGGGGCACTTCGGGGCCAACCTCGGCACCTGCGAGCTGGCGGTGGCGCTGCACTCGCTGCTGGACTCGCCCCGCGACAAGATCCTGTGGGATGTCGGCCACCAGGCCTACCCGCACAAGGTCCTCACCGGCCGGCGCGATCGGCTGGACACGATCCGCCAATACGGCGGCCTCGCGCCGTTCTGCTCGATCGCGGAGTCTCCACACGACATCATTGGCGCCGGGCACGCCTCGACCTCGGTCGGGTATGCCGTCGGCATCAAGGAGGGGATGCGCCACCTCCGCAGGGAGGAGGGGGACTCCCATCCCGACGGCAAGGTCGTGGCGGTGATCGGGGATGGCGCGATGACCGGGGGAGTTGCCTTTGAGGCGATCGGCCAGGCGGGGGGGATGGGCACGCCGATCGTGGTGGTGCTGAACGACAACGGGATGTCGATCTCCCCGAACGTCGGGGCGCTGTCGCGCTACTTCAACCGCGTGCGCCTCAACCCGAAGCTGTGGCATGCGCGGGAGGGCGTCGAGGGGGGCCTCGCGCGCCTGCCGGGCGCGGTGGGGGCGGCCTTCGAGAAGCTGGGCCCGCAGCTGAAGGAGTCGCTGAAGGCGTTCTGGGCTCCGGGGCTGTGGTGGGAGGAGCTCGATTGGGCCTATATGGGCGTGATCGACGGCCACGACGTGCGTGCGCTGCGCGAGGCGCTGCGCGAGGCGCTGGCGGCGGAACGCCCGGTGGTCGTGCACATCGCCACGGTCAAGGGCAAGGGCTTCGCGCCGGCGGAGGACGGGGGCCTGGAGGGCATGGAGAAGTGGCACGCGGCAAAGCCGAAGTCGATCCTCAACGGCTCCCCGACGCCCGCCCCCGCGGCGTCGCAGGCCTCGAGCACGAGTCCCGCCTCGGCGGATGGACAGGCGGCGGCCGCGCGGGCGGCGGTGGCCAAGCCGCAATACACCCAGGTTTTTGGCGAGGCGCTGGTGAGGGAGTGCGAACGCGACCGGCGCGTGGTTGGGATCACCGCGGCGATGAACTCGGGCACCGGCCTCAACATCCTGCAAAAGGCGCTCCCCGAGCGCTACTTCGACGTGGGGATCGCCGAGCAGCAGGCGATCCTGTTCGCGGCGGGCCTCGCGCTCGAGGGGGCAAAGCCGGTGGCGGCGATCTACTCCACGTTCCTGCAGCGCGCCTACGACCAGATCGTGCACGACGTGTGCCTGCAGAAGCTGAACGTCGTGTTCGCGATGGACCGTGCGGGCCTCGTCGGCGACGACGGCCCCACCCACCACGGCGTGTTCGACATCGCCTACCTGCGCTGCCTGCCCAACATCGTGCTGATGGCACCGCGCGACGAGGCGATGCTGGTGCACATGCTGCGCACGGCGCTGCTCTACGACGACGGGCCGATCGCGCTGCGCTACCCGCGTGGTGAGGGCATCGGCGTGTCGCTGCCCGAGGAGCCGCGTGCGATCGCGATCGGCACGGGTGAGATTCTGCGCGAGGCCGGTGGCGGGAGCCCCGCGGCCGATGGTGCGCCCGGCGAGCAGGCGCCCACTGAGCGCGAGCCAGCGGAGGGTGAGAGCATCCCTTCGACTGCGACTATTACGCCCCTCGCCGGTGCCGGGCGCCGCGTGGCGCTGGTCGGCTACGGCAGCGGCGTCGGCAAGGCGCTGGAGGCGGCGACCCTGCTGGAGGGGCGTGGCCTCGGCGTGACGGTCGCGGACGCGCGCTTCGCCAAGCCGATTGACGCGGGCCTGATGGCGCAGCTGGCGGCCGAGCACGACCTGCTCGTGACGATCGAGGAGGGCGTGCTGGCGGGAGGTTTCGGCAGCGCGGTGTGGGAGACCCTCAGCGAGATGGGGATCACCCCAAGGATCCTGCGTGTGGGCCTGCCCGACCGCTACGTGACGCACGGCAAGCCGGCGCTATTGCACGAGGAGGTCGGTTTCACGGGCGCCAAGATCGCCGAGCGCGTGGCCGCTGCGATCCTCGACCGCGACTCGGCGGCGGTGGGGGCGTAGGCAGAGAGGAGAGCCGCAGCCTGTGCGGCTCCGCGAACATACGTGCGTTTTGCCGCATACGCAAAGATCGAACATGTGTGCGCACTCTCACACACAACGCCGCTCGCAGCGGGCATCATGCTTTTAGACCCGAAGTACAGCAGCATCCCTCCTCCCTCGAAACGGCCCGCTTCCCAGGCGGGCCGTTTCATTTAACCGCTTCTCGGTGTGGCTGAGCGGATACCGTTCGGGCGATGGGCAAGCAGCGGCTGGACACCCTTCTGGCGGAGCGCGGGCTGTTTGACTCGCGCAGCCGCGCCGCGGCCTCGGTGATGGCGGGAGAGGTGCGGGTGGGGGCAGGGGGTAGGCGCGCGGAAAAGCCGGGGGAGATGGTGGCGGCAGACGTGGCCGTGAGCGTCGCCGAGCGCCCGCGGTATGTGTCGCGCGGCGGGATCAAGCTAGAGAACGCGCTGGCGCGCACCGAGATCGCGGTGGGGGGGCGGGTCGCGCTCGATGTGGGAGCCTCGACGGGGGGCTTCACGGACTGCCTGTTGCAGCGCGACGCCGCCGCGGTGGTTGCGGTGGACGTTGGTTATGGAGAGTTCCATCACCGCCTGCGCACCGATCCGCGGGTGCACGTGCTGGAGCGCACCAACGCGCGCGTGCTGGAGCCTGCAATGCTTCCCGTCGTGCCCAACCTCGCGGTGGTGGACGTCTCGTTCATCTCCCTCACCAAGGTGCTGCCCGCCGTGCTCGGCTGCCTCGCCGCACCCTACGACGTGCTCGCGCTGATCAAGCCCCAGTTCGAGGCGCCGCGCGAGCGCGTGGGCAAAGGCGGCGTCGTGCGCGACCCCGCGGCGCGCCGCGCTGCGCTCGTGGCTGTCGGGCTCGCCGTCGGGGACGCCCCGGGTCCGCCGGCCGTCCTTGGCTTCCGCTCCTCCGGCCTGCCAGGCCCCAAGGGCAACCGCGAGACCTTCATCTGGCTGGCTGAGCCCGGACGGCCTGATGGCGCGCACGGCGCGGAGGAGATCGAGCGCATGGCGTGCGGGGAGGAATCGTGAGCGTGGCCGACCGCTCCGGGGAGGAGGGGGGAGTTGTGAGCGTGGCTGACCGCTCATCCACCAGCCCCCGCCCGGAGGGCGCCCATCAAAAAAAACCTGATCGTGTGAGCGGGAAACCTCTAGACGTCGCCGTGCTCACCCACCGGCGGGTCGAGGACACCCACGCGGCGCTGGGCGCGCTGATCGAGCGGGCTCGCGCCGCCGGCGCGACGCTCCGTTTCGACGCGGAGGAGACGGTGAAGCACGGCTTGCGCGCGGGGCCCGGCGTCGAGGTGGATGCTGCGATCGGTGGGGGCGATGAGCAGCTCTGCATCGTGCTCGGCGGTGACGGCACGATCCTGCGCGCGCTGCAGCTCTACGCGGGCAGCTCTGTGCCGGTGTTTGCGATCAACTTCGGCGAGATCGGCTTCCTTGCCACCGTCGAGCCGGAGGAGATCGAGGATGGCGTCGCGCGCGCGCTCAGCGGCCGCTTCGAGCTGCTGCGTCTCCCCGGGATCGTGCTCGAGACGCCCTGCGGCGAGGAGACCGCGATCAACGACGTCGCGATCCATCGCCGCGTCGGCGAGCGCGTGGCGGAGCTGGCGTACGCGCTCGACGGCGAGGAGGTCGGCTCGGTGCGCTGCGACGGGCTGGTGCTCGCCACGCCCGCCGGCTCGACCGGCTACAACCTTGCCAACGCCGGCCCCGTGATGGCGTGGGGGGTGAAGGGGTTCGTGGTGTCGTTCATCGCGCCCCACTCGCTCACCGCCCGCGCGCTGGTGGTGGCGCCGACCGATCCGATCACGATCCACAACCGCTCGCGCGAGGCGTTGGACGTCTCGGTCGACGGGCGCCCCGTCTGTGAGCTGGGCCCCGACGAGCACATCCGCGCGCGCTTCGTCGACGGCGTCGGCACGATCGCGCAGCTTCCCGGCTCCTCCTTCTACCGTCGCCTGCGCGAGAAGTTCGGCCGGCTCGCGCGCTGAGGGTCCCGTCGCGGGGCTGACGGTGGCCGAGCTCGGGCTGCCCAACCGCATCGGCCTGGGCCCTGGGCTGCGCGATGCAGTGGGGGCTGAGGGTCAGGCAGCGGCGCTGCGGGCTGTCGGCACGCCGTGCTCGCCGGTGCGCTGTAGCGAGTCCACGAAGCCGTCGAGCTGCTCACGCGAGAAGCGCCGCTGCCCACCGGGCGTGCGATAGCAGTCGAGGTGCCCCGCGTCCGCCCAGCGGCGGATGGTCGCAAGCGAGACGCCCAGGTAGCGCGCGGCCTGCGAGCTGGTGAACACCAGCTGGCGGTCGCTGTGCGGGGGGTTGGGTGGGGCGAAGGGCATCGGAGGGTCCTCTCGATTCGAAGGCCAAGGGGCCCATTTGGGCTACGGCAGCGGCACCCCGGATATCGCTCCGGTGGGCCTCTCTGGCGAGTGTCGGCATCCCCGCACCGGAAGTTGAGCGTCGCGCACTTTTGTGGACGTTTGCCCGACCGCTCCCCCCTGCCGGGCTCCGGCGGGCCTCAGCGAGGAGGCGGCGAATG
Source organism: uncultured Solirubrobacterales bacterium (assembly GCA_963812955.1). Taxonomy (GTDB): domain Bacteria; phylum Actinomycetota; class Thermoleophilia; order Solirubrobacterales; family Solirubrobacteraceae; genus Palsa-744. The sequence continues at coordinate 292,046 of CAWEXC010000003.1, read as the reverse complement.
CGCGGGCCACCGAAAGTCCTGCATATGCAATAAATACTGCACTTAGCAGTGAATATCCGGTCAAAGCTGGACAATTCGTCCAACACTGGTACTATCCTGCGCAAACCTACTCAATAGGTAGGTTGCGGTTGTCCTGGAGAGGTAGGGACCGGGGGCCGCTAAGCCCCCCGTCACGTGGCCCTGGGCCCCGAGCTAAGGAGGACGAGCATGGGTTTCAACAAGTAGGAGTTCCTTGGCTGATGCCAAGTGATCAGCTTGCTAACGAGCGCCGCTCTTCAGCGGCGCTCGTTATTTGTTGAGGAGGCGCTACCTCGCAGTGGGCTGCGCGATCGCACGGGCGCGGCGCTCGAACGCAAGCTCGGCCTCGAAGTCGGCCTCGTCGCCTGAAGCGAGCTTCGCGGGTCCCTCGCGCTCGAGCATCGCGACGAAGCTGTTCACGAGCTCTCCGTCGAACTGGCGTCCCGCCATCCGCCGCAGCTCGGTCATCGCGTCCTGCGGGGTCATCGGCGAGCGATAGGAGTCGCGCGAGGTCATCGTGTCGTAGGTGCTGCAGATCGCGAGGATGCGCGAGGGCAGCGGGATCTCGTTGCCGATCAGCCCGGCCGGGTAGCCGCTGCCGTCGATGTGCTCGTGGTGGTAGAGGATCGCATCCGCCACCGGCCCATACCCGTCGAGGCGCCCCACCAGCGTCGCGCCGTCCTGAGGGTGACGACGGATCAGCGCCCAATCCTCGTCGGAAAGGATCTCCGCGTTGAGGATCCGATCGGGCAGCGCGAACTTGCCAATGTCATGCAGCAGCCCGGCGGTGTGAGCGATGTCCTGGTCGGCCTCGCTGCAGCCGGTCTCCTGCGAGAGAGCGCGCGCGTAGCGGGCGACTGCGGCGGCGTGGCGCGCGGTCACGCGGTCGCGCAGCGCCAGCGTCTCGACCAGCGTCGTCAGCACGCCCAGTTGCAATGAGGCCAGGTGCATTGAGCGCGCCTCGAGCTGATCGGCGCGATCCTCGGAGCGCAACAGCGCCATTGCCAGGTACTGGAAGATTAGGATCACCAGCACCGAGCTGAGTAGAACAGGGAAGCCCAGATTCGTGTACGCCACTGCCAGCGCAGCTGCGAGCGCAGCCGCTGCGATCTGTCCGGGAAGAATCGGCACCAGGATGTCCTGTACCTGGCCGAGCAGCCGGCGGCCCTCGAGGATCCAGTTGTCGAGAGCGATCATGAGGAAGTTCATGCTGTCGGTCACGACAAACACGGCGACCACCTCGAGCGCGAAGAAGGTCATGCCCTGAGTGGTGTGCTGAATGCCGTGGTGGATGTTGCCAACCAGAGCTCGAGCAAGCAGACCACCGACAACTGGGAAAACAGCAAACGTGGCGAGGTTGGTAAGCCAGGAGGTCAGCGGCAGTCGCCTGGTTGCCGAGGTCAAGATCATTGCCGCAATGCCAAAAAGCACCGCTGGCGCCGGGCCCAGCAGCGTCATCGCCAGCACGAGTGCGATAAAGGCGGCCGTGATCTGCTGTCCGCGCAGGGTGATGCTCAGCCGCTGCCCACCAAGAGCAAGCGCCATCAACAACACCACTAGCTGGATCGGCTGCCAATCTTCCGCGCGAGAAGTTAGCACGGCAACGGAGACCGCTCCCGCGAGCAGCAGCGCCTCGGTGGCGCAGAAAAGTTGTCTCGTTATCTTGGATGCGGGCATCTGTCGGTCCTTGTCGTCCTTAACGGCCGATAAGGGGTAGCACTTAACGACAGTCCGTCATACCCCGCGAGATCCCGAGTATGTGGTACGAACCGGTCCGCCTGGCGGTGAGTCGAGCACGTTGGTGGGAGCCGGGGAGTCGATCTGAGCCGAAGCCGAGTCGAAGGCCGCGGTGGGGGAGAGCGCGTCGCTCTGCGTGGCTCCTCCACCCGGGCCGGGCGCGCGGATCGTGCCGGTGGCCCACAGTCGCGCGAACCCGAGCGTGGTGGCGGCGATGATCGAGCCGAACACAAAGAACGTGATCCGCGGCGAGCTCAGCGCCATCACCAACCCGCTCAGCGGCAGGCCGATCAAGGGACAGAGGGCCCCGATCGATTCGACCCCGCCCATCAGCCGTCCGCGCAGCCGCGCGGGTGTGAGCAGCTGCACGGTGCCCAGCAGCGAGGCCCATTGCACGCCGTTGCCAACGCCACCTAGCAGCGCGGCGAGCGCCGCGAGCACCAGCGTGGGGGCCGCGGCGAAGCCGAGATAGGCGAGCCCCACCGCGAGCGTGCCGAGCGTTAGCATCGCCCCCAGCGAGCGCCGGGCGCCGCGAGCGAAGAGGAGGCTGCCGCCGAGCTGCCCCACGCCCCAGATCGCGAGCAGCGCGCCGTAGCCGACGTCGCCGGCGCGCAGGGTGCCCTTCGCGTAGAACACCTCCACCGGCGCGGCGGTCTCGAAGAAAACCAGCGCGGTGGCCTGGGTGAGCAGCACAGCGCGCAGCGCGGGAGCATCGCGCACGTGCTCCCAGGCCGACGCCAGGCGAGCTCGCACCGAAGCGCCGGCGCGCTCCTCGACATATACGTAGAGGTTTGCCACCAGCGCCCCGCACGCGAGGAACGAGCCGGCGTCGATCAGCAGCGCGATGGGCCCCCCGAAGGCACGCACGGCGAGCGCGCCGAGCGTTGGCCCGATCACAACCGAGGCCGACAGCGCCACGTTGAGCGCCGCGTTGGCGTTGTAGATGCCCTGTTCGGCGCGTTGCTCGCCATTCGCGGAGGCCTGCCCGCCAGTGACGCCCGCAGGCAGTCCCTGCGCGCCCGGCGCCTTGAGCGTCGCGGCCGGCGCCTGCAGGTCCTCCGCGCCGGCGCGCGCTGCCTGGGCACGCAGCAGCGAGCTCGCGGTCAGTTCGACGGCCCCGTCGAGTGCCACCAGCACGAGGATCGCGGGCAGCAGGAAGTGCCACACCATCGCTGCCAAGAGCGCGGCGCAGAGCGCCTCGAACATGTACAGCGCGCTGAGGGTGCGTCTGCGGGTTGAGGCCTCCACGCGGGCGACCAACGCCGGCACCGCCAATGCCGGCAGATAGCGCGCGACGAACAGCGCCGTGACGGCTGCGGCGCTGTGGGTGTGGTCGTAGATCGCCAGCGACAGGGCGACCGTGCCGAACCAGGTGCCCAGCTTGTTGACCGTGTAGGCGGCCAGGATCCTCCGCAGCCTGGGAGAGGTGGGCAGCATCGACACGCCGCCACGCTAGCGGCTGCGTCGGAAGTGAGAGCCTCGCTTGGACGAGATGATGGATTTCGTGCACGGCCCCGCGAGGAGGCTCACCAGCCGAGCGTGGCCTCGCGGCCTGCGCGGGGTGCCGCGAGTCCGAGCGCCACGACGGGGAGGCTGGGGTGGCGGCTGCCCAGCATGCGCATCAGCGATTCCGCGGACACCTCGTCGAGGTCGCCCGCGAGCATCACGACGCTGCTGGTGGGGGCCCGCTCGAGCACCTCCGAGATCGCGCCCGCCTCGCCGAGCTGGGCGCCCTCCGGCAGCGACTGGCTGAGGTCGTGTAGCACCGCCGCGCGCTGCGCGGGGTCGGCGCCCGCGACGAGGATGCGCGAGTGCTTTTTGGCGCTGATGGTTGCGGGGCTCATGTTAAGGGCTCATTTCGAAGGGCTCACGTCGAGTGGCCATTGCGAGGGCTCATTTGGAGAGGCTCGCGTCGGGCGGCTCAGATCGTCATGTAGCTCGTGTCGATCAGTTCGGCCTCGCCGACGATCCCCAACTCCGCATCGATGTTTCTGCTGGCCGACAGGCGTGCGAGCGCCGACAGCGCCAGGAATGCCACCGCTGCGATCGCCAGCCATACGAGTGCGACGCCCACCAGGGTCATCGCCGCTCACCCAATTTCGCTTGTCGTGTCGTTGTGTTGCGCATCGTCTCACCTCTCGGTGTGCGTGCGGCGCCCTGCCGATCGCTTTGCTGTGCAGGTCCAGATTGGTGGGTGCCGTTTGAATAGGTCACTGCACACGACATGATGCGGCCTGCGCGGGCGTTTGTCTGCCGTCCGGATGGTGCCGATCGTGTCGTCCCAAAGGTGCCGATCGGTGTCGTCCCGGGGGTGCAGACTCGGACGCCTGGGCCGGTCGCGGTGCGTTGCGGGCAGAGTCCTTTGCCGCCTTGGCGGCCGCTACGGTGTGCGGATGCAATCTGGCACACCTGGCGTGGATCGTCCGATCGAGGTGATCATCGCCGACGACCACGCCGTCGTGCGCGACGGGATCCGCACTGTGCTGGAGCGCGAGGCGCAGGAGTTCGTCGTGGTGGCGGAGGCCGCCGACGTGCCGGCGACGATCCGCGAAGTGCGGGCCCACAAGCCCGACCTGCTGACGCTCGATCTGACGATGCCCGGCGGCTCGAGCCTCGCCGCGCTGCCGCAGTGCTTTGTCGCCCACCCACCGCTGGCCGTCGCGATTCTGACGATGCGCGAGGACCCCGAGTATGCCCGCCAGGCGCTGCGGGCGGGGGCGCGCAGCTACGTGCTCAAGGAGGCCGAGCCCGCCGAGCTGCTGCAGGCTTTCCGCCTCGCTGTGGCCGGCGGCAACTACCTGCACCCGCGGCTGGGGGCGCTGATGGCGACCGGCGGGGAGACCGCGCAAGAGGGGGCGGCGCTATCCGAGCGCGAGCGCGAGGTGGTGAGGCTGATCGCGATGGGCCACACCAACCCGCAGATCGCCGAGCAGTTGCACGTCGCCGAGCGCACCGTCAAGACCTACCGCGCCCGCGCGATCGAGAAGCTCGGCTTCTCCTCGCGCGCCGAGCTCACCGCCTACGCGCGGCGGCTGGGGCTGGTGGATTAGCTGTTCGTGCGCTCTCGCGGGCACGCGTCCGCGTCGATGGTGGTGGCGAGCGCGGTGTGATGTATGCACTTTGTGGACTCAAACCCTTCACTTTGTGAAGTGGTGGGGTCGCAAAAAAGCTTGTTCTCCACGGGCTCGGGGCGCGTGTTTACTCTTGGGCTACACCGCCGCCGGGCGCCCAGCGAGCGGCACTGTGAGCCGCACGGTGGTGCCCTGGCCGCTGTCTCCGCAGCCGCCCGCCCCGAGCGAGAGCTCGCCGCCGACAAGCTCGGCGCGCTCGCGCATTCCGGACATGCCGAAGCCGCCCTCGAGGCCGTCGCCACGTGGTCCGAGGCCGGCGCCGCCGGCAGGCAGGCCGCGGCCGTCGTCGGCGACCGACACGCGGACCGTGGAGCCGTCGTCGTTCAGCGCGATGCTAACCACCGCCCGCGAGGCTTGTGCGTGGCGGGAGACGTTGGTGAGCGCCTCCTGCACGACGCGGTAGATCGTGCTCTCGAGCTCGGCGTCGAGCCGCTCGCTCGCAAGGTCGAGCTCAATCTGCGTGTGCACCTCGAGGCCATCGATCGCGTGTGCGCGACGGGCGAGCGCTTCGAGCGCGGGGACCAGGCCGAGGTCGTCGAGCGCCGCGGGGCGCAGCTCGGTGATCAGGTGGCGCAGCCCGTCGATCTCAACGCCCAAGCCCTCGAGCACCACGTCGACCGCGGCGCTGAGCGCCGCCTCGTCGCGGCGGTCGCGCGCGTCGGCCAGTCTCAGGCGCAGCACGCCGAGGCCTTGGACGGTCTCGTCGTGGATCTCGCGCGCCCAGCGCGTACGCTCGCGCTCGCGCGCCTCCATGCCGTAGCGCAGACGCTCGATCTCGACCGAGCGCTCGGCCGCCAAACGCTGCGCGACGCTCGCGGCGAAGGCGGCCAAAGCCTGGCGGTCGGGGCCGCGGAAGCCGCCACCCGCGCGCAACGCGATCACGAGGCCCCCGCCGTGGCCCTCCATGCTCAGCGGCTCGACCAGGGCGGCGCGTGCCTCCAAACCCAGTTCGTGCAGCCACGCGGCCTCCTGCCCGCGCGGGCGGTCGAGCGCCACAGGCTGCCCGGCCAGATAGAGGGCGCCAAGCGCGGAGCCCTGCACGGGCACCACCCGCAGTCGCGGCGTGCCGGTGCCGGAGGCGGCAGCGACGCGCAGCTCGGCGCGCTCCTCCACCACCATCAGCAGCGTCGTGGCGTCGAGCAGCGCGAGGCCGCGATCGGCCATTAGGCGCAGAAGCCACAGCTCGGAGCCGGAGAGCATCCAGGAAACCTATCCGCTCGGGGGGTCGTATTCGCCACCCCCGGGGCTCGGGTTTTTGAGCCAGCCACGGGCGGGTGCCCCGCCGGCGTCTCGTCCAGACGTGGATCCCTACCCGCCGGCGATCTGGGCAAGGCCGTTGTCGGAGCGCTCCAGCCGAGCCGCCACGCGCGCCTCGTCGAGCAGCGCGCCCGCGCTCATCCCAGTCCGCCACGACGCGAGCCCGGCCGCGACCCGCAGCGAGCGGCGCCGGCCGGAGGATTCCAGCTTGATCGAGCGCATGCGCTGGAGCACACGCCGCGCGACAACCTCTCCGCGCAGGGCGTCGGCGCCGGGGAGCACCACGAGCAGCTCGCCCTCGGAGGGGCGCCCCACCCGATCGAAGCGGCGCAGCTCGCGGCGCAGCGCGAGCTCCACGTAGGCAAGCACCCGCTCGACCAACTCCTCGCCGTGGGCGCGCCGCAGCGCGGGCAGGTCCTCGATGTCGAGCAGCAGGCAGCTCAGCGCGGTGCCGTGGCGGGCGGCGCGGTTGGCTTCCTCCTCCAAACGCTCGCGCAGAGCATCGTGCGAGAGGTATTCGATCGACCCTCGCAGGGGACGCTCGTCATCGATCTCGCGGGCAACCATGCCGTGTACGGGGGGAGAGGGCAGCCACGTGGTACTCAATCAACGCAAGTTTACGTGCCGGTCTCACGCGGGGCGCCCGCCGCTGCGCCGCTAATCCGTCGGCGCCCACTGATACACCTGCATGCGTGCTACAGGAGCTGCGTGTCGAGAATCTGCTGCTGATCGAGCGGGCCGAGCTGGAGCTGGCGCCGGGGCTGAACGTGCTCACGGGCGAGACCGGCGCCGGCAAGACGGTGCTGGCGCACGCGCTCGATCTGCTGCTCGGCGGGCGCGCGCGGGCAGGCATTGTGCGGCCCGGCGCGAGCGAGGCGTATGTCGAGGGCGCCTTCGCACCATCCCCGGCGCTGCTGGTGCAGCTGCGCGGGGGCGAGCACGGAGAGCTGTTGGCGCAAGACGCCGAGGAGGTGGTGCTGGCGCGGCGTGTGGGCGCCGATGGGCGCACCCGCGCATACCTGAACGGCCGCACGATCGCGGTTGCCGATCTGCGCAGGATCGGGGAGGCGCTGCTCTCCTTCTACGGCCAGCACGAGCACCGCAAGCTCACGCTCGCCGCCGCGCAACTGGAGATCCTCGACGGCTTCTGCGGCCCCGCGCAGGCCGCCGCGCGCGCCGCCTGCGCGGCCGCCCATCGCGAGGTGAGGGAGCTGGGCGAGCAGCTGGAGGACCTGCGCGAGCTGGACGGCGCACGCGAGCGGGAGCTTGACCTACTCGAGCACGAGCTCGCCGAGATCGAGGCGATCGCCCCGCGGGAGGGCGAGCAGGAGCGGCTGCGAACCGAGCGCGAGCGGCTGCGCCGTCTCGATGCGCTGCTCGCAGCGGCCGGCGCGGGGGTGGAGGCGCTGGCTGGCGGGCAGGGCTACGACGGGGGCTCCGACGCCTCCGGGGCGATGGCGCTGGGCGCGCAGGCCGCTGCGCGTTTGGATGCCCTCGCGGGCGTGGACCCCGCGCTTGACGCGCTCGCCGAGCGTGCCAACGCGCTGGCGCTCGAGGCGGGAGATCTCGCCGGCGAGCTGCGCGACTACGGCGAGCGGCTGGAAGGGGAGGCGGCGGGCGCGGAGGAGATCGGCGACGGCGGCGGGCGCGCGGCGCCCCGGCTGCAGGCGGTGGAAGAGCGCCTCGCGGCGTTGGAGCGCCTGCTGCGCAAGCACGGCCCCACCGTGGTCGCCGTGCTGGAGCACGCCGAGCGCGCCCGTGAGCGCCGCGAGCAGCTGCGGGGGGTGGCGGTAGCGTTGGAGGAGGTTGGAGAGCGTCTACAGGGCGCGCAGGCCGTGCTGGGTGCCTGCGCCGCGGAGCTGCGCGCCGCGCGCGAAGCCGCCGCGCCGCGTCTTGGCGAGGCGGTACGCGAGCAGCTCGCTGCGCTGGCGATGCCCGAGGCGGCCTTCACGGTGGAGCTCTCCCCGCGCGAGGCCGGCTCCGCCGGCGGGGATGCGGTCGAGCTGACGATCGCCCCCAACCCCGGCGTCCCCGCCGCCCCGCTGCGCGAGATCGCCAGCGGTGGGGAGCTGTCGCGTGTGATGCTGGCGTTGATGACCGTCGCCAACAGCGGCTCGCAGGCGACGCTGGTGTTCGACGAGGTGGACGCCGGCATCGGCGGCCACACCGCCCGCGCGGTGGGGGAGCGCCTGCGCGAGCTGGCGGGCACGCGCCAGGTGCTGTGCATCACGCACCTGCCCCAGATCGCCTCCCTCGCGGCGCGCCACTTCACAGTCGTCAAGGACGCCACCGCGGGCAGCACCAGCACGCGGGTGGAGCGGCTGGGTGAGCCCGAGGTGCTGAGCGAGCTGGTGCGGATGCTGGGGGCCCCCGAGCGCGACCCCTCCGCGCGTCGCCACGCGCGCGAGCTGCGCAAGGCGGCGTGAGCGGAGAGCAGGTCGCGGTGTCGGGCGGGCTGGCGCGAGCCGGTATGTCCCTCAGCCCGCCGATCATTCACAACAGTGGCAGGCCTCCTTGCAATTGGAAACAGGTATTTACATGCTCTTGCGTCGGAGGGTAATGTTTCCCGCGATGCCCACCAGAGCGATATCGTCGGTGGTCGCTCTGATGTTGGGTGTGTCGGTGCTGTGTGCATGCAGCTCGGCGGCGGCGACGGAAGGGGCGATCGCGGAATTCTCGATTCCCACCGCCGAAGCCAAGCCAGTGTCGATCGCGCCTGGTCCCGACGGGAACCTGTGGTTCACCGAGCACGAAGGGAACAAGATCGGGCGGATCACGCCCAGCGGCGCGATCACCGAGTTCTCGCTCCCTACCCCCGCGAGCGCGCTGGAGGAAATTGCGCCGGGACCCGACGGCAACATGTGGTTCACCGAGCACAAAGCAGACAACGTCGGGCGGATCACGCCGAGCGGGGCGATAACCGAATTCTCCATTCCAACAGCCATCAGCGGGCCGGAAGACATTGCAGCTGGTCCCGAAGGCAATCTCTGGTTCGCCGAGTTCGACAAAGACAAGATCGGGCGGATCACCCCCAGTGGCGCGATCACCGAGTTCCCCCTACCGGCAGGCGAAAGTGGACCTTGGCACATCGCACTGGGTTCCGATGGCAACCTGTGGTTCACCGAGCTCGAAGGGAACAAGATCGGGCGGATCACGCCAAGCGGTGGGATCACTGAATTTCCCATCCCCACAGCTGAAAGCGCGCCGGACGACATCGCGCCGGGACCCGACGGCAATCTGTGGTTTACCGAGCTCGGGGGGAGCAAGATTGGGCGGATCACGCCGAGTGGCGCGATCACCGAGTTCCCGGTACCCAGCGCCCACAGCGTTCCATCGAACATCGCGCCGGGTCCTGACGGCAACCTGTGGTTCACCGAGTACGGGGAAGGCAAGATTGGGCGGATCACGCCGACTGGCACGATCGGCGAGTTCCAGTTGCCGACCGCCGAAAGCCAGCCGACAGGCATCGCGCCGGGCGCCGACGGCAACATGTGGTTCACCGAGGCCAAGACCGACAAGATCGGCCAGATCGGCACAGGTGCTCCCACGGCACCGGTCACCCCACCCACCGTGACGGGCAACGCACAGGCGGACGCGGCCCAGATGTGCGACGCGACGTGGGCCACGTGGGCCGCGCTGCAGCCCTCCGCCAGCCTGTTCGGCTTCGACGGCTACAGCTGGCAGCTGGACGGCGCCCAGGTTGCCACCGGCCAGGCATACACGCCAACCCCCGAAGCGATCGGCCACACACTCACCTGCGCGGAGACAGTCACTTACCCGCTACTGGACGTCACCGCGTCGGCAACGAGCGCCGCGGTGAGCGTGGTCGCACCGCCGCCGCCGGCGATCACCACCGTGCACCAGTCCACCGCGACTTGGCGCGAGGGTGGCAGGCTCGCGCAGATCAGCCGCGCCACGACGCCGACCAGTCGCACCAAGAGGCGCCATCTGCCACCGCTCGGCACCACTTTCTCTTTCGCGCTCAGCGAGGAAGCCTCGGTGAGCTTCAACTTCACCCAACGCCTCACCGGCCGCAGGGTTGGCCACCGGTGCGTCGCCAAGAGCCGCGGCAACGCCAAGCGCGGCAGCTGCAAGCGCACCGCAACGGCGGGGACGCTCTCGTTCAAGGGACTCCCCGGCACAAACAAGGTCATCTTCCAAGGCCGCGTGTCGCGTTCGAAGAAGCTGGCGCCGGGGCGCTACACGCTCACGATCATCGCCACCAACTCCGAAGAAAGGCGCTCCCCGCCGGCGTCGCTGAGTTTTACGATCGCCGGCTGAGCTCTAGTGCTTTTCGCCTGTGGCCGCTTCGCAGAGCAGCTGCATACCGTCGCTCGACACGACCGGCAGGAGACCTCTCGCGCACGACGGTTCGGAGCCGTCTTCGCAGACAAACGCTTCTTCGCTGCCGTTTTCGCCGCCTTCGACGGCTTCGGGAGCGCTGGTGTCCTCGCAGCGCGCTTGCGCTGCACCAGAGGACCCTGCCTGTCCGCTCCCCGTCGGGCCTGTGCTCTGGCCGCTGCCCCCCTGTGCGCCTTCGGACTGTTCGCTTTCAGGCTGTTCGCCTTCGGGCTGCCCGCCGCCGTTGCCGGGCGCTTGAGACCCCGCCGTGTGTTGATGAGCACCGCTTTTTGAGTGCTTTCGCGCTCTGCCTTTGCGGCGCCCTCTGCGCGCGCTCGCGGAACAGGAGGCGCCATGTCTGGAGTGGCTGGTCGAGTGAGTGCAGGCCGCGCTGTGCGCCCGCGCGTTGGCTTGGGGGGAGAGAGTCAGCGCGAGCAGGAGCGCTGCGGCGATCAGGACAGCCACGAGAGTTCCGGCGCGGGTCGAGATGGCCGTGATCACGGCTCGGTCTCCTTCGGTAGGGGTGGAGCGCTGCTTTCCGTGCGCGCCGCAGGAGGCGCCCACACGCCTTGCATCGGTGGCGGTGCCCACCGAACGGGAGCGTGCTGAGGGATCCTGGACAAAGGGCGGAGCGGCCCGCGAGAGAGTTCCGGGGGGCCGGGGGCTAGACTCTCAAAGCAGGACATGAACCGCCCCGCGCCAGACCGCCACGCAGACCCGCCGGCCAAGACTCGGTTCATCTTCATCACCGGTGGCGTGGTCTCCTCGCTGGGGAAGGGCATCGCCGCGGCGTCGATCGGGCGGCTGCTGGTCGCGCGGGGGCTGACCGTGGGGCTGCAGAAGTTCGACCCCTACATCAACGTCGATCCGGGCACGATGTCCCCCTATCAGCACGGGGAGGTGTTCGTCACTGAGGACGGCGCCGAGACGGATCTCGACCTCGGCCACTACGAGCGCTTCACCGACGCCAACACCTCGCGCGCCTCCAACGTCACCGCTGGGGGGATCTACGACACCGTGATCCGCCGCGAGCGCCGCGGTGACTACCTCGGCGGCACCGTCCAGGTCGTGCCCCACATCACCGACGAGATCAAGCAGCGCATCGCGCTGATCGCGCAGTCGAGCGACGTCGACTTCGTGATCACCGAGGTGGGCGGCACCGTCGGGGATATCGAGTCGCTGCCGTTTTTGGAGGCGATCCGCCAGTTCCCCGTCGACGTGGGGCGGCGCCGCTGCATGTTCATCCATCTGACGCTGGTTCCCTTCATCGGCCACGCCGGTGAGCTGAAGACCAAGCCCACCCAGCACTCCGTCAACGAGCTGCGTCGCATCGGGATCGCCCCCGACATGCTGATGTGCCGCTCGGAGGGCTCGCTCTCGCACGAGATCCGCAAGAAGATCGCGCTGTTCGCCAGCCTCCCGGTGAGCGCGATCGTATCGGCGTGCGACGTCGACAACATCTACAAGGTTCCGCTCACCTTCCGCGAGCAGGGGGTGGATGACTGCATCCTCGAGCACTTCGGCGTGGAGGCCCCCGAGCCTGATCTCTCCAGCTGGACGGAGCCGATCGAGCGCGCCGAGCGGGCTGGCGTGGGGACAAGCGAACGGGCCGGGCGGGCTGGCGTGGGGACTAGCGAACGAGACGAGCGGGCCGGTGGTGGGATGGGCGAGCGGGCAGGTGAGGGCCACGAACGGATCAGTGGAGGAAAGGGCGAGCCGACCGGCGAGGGCATGGGTGGGCGGGCCAGTAATACCGTGCGGATCGCGATCGTCGGCAAGTATGTGCAGCTGGAGGACGCCTATCTGTCGGTCTCCGAGGCACTGCGTCACGCCGCCGCGCTGCAGGATGCGCGCGTGCGGATCGAGTGGGTTGACTCCGAACGGTTGGAGGGGGCGGGCACGCACAGCCGCGAGGATCGCGAGCGCGCCCGCGAGCTGTTGAGTGAGGTCGACGGCATCCTGATCCCGGGCGGCTTCGGCGGGCGCGGGATCGAGGGCAAGATCGCCGCCGCCCAGATCGCGCGTGAGCAGCGCGTCCCCTATCTGGGGATCTGCCTCGGGATGCAGGTCGCCGTCGCCGAGTTCGCGCGCCACGTCGCCGGCATGGAGGGCGCCAACTCGACCGAGTTCGACCTTGAGACGCCCTTCCCGGTGATCGACCTGCTGCCCGAGCAGAAGGAGATCGCCGACCTCGGCGGCACGATGCGCCTCGGGGCCGACCCGATCAAGCTGCACGAGGGCTCCCGCGCGCGGGCAATCTACGGCGAGGCGGTCGTGTATGAGCGCCACCGCCACCGCTATGAGGTCAACAACCTGCTGCGCCGCCAGCTACAGAACGCCGGCCTCGGCATCTGCGGCACTTCGCCCGACGAGCGCCTGGTCGAGACGATCGAGTTGCCCGAGCACCCGTTCTTCGTCGCCTCCCAGTTCCACCCCGAGTTCAAGTCCCGCCCCGAGCGCCCTGCGCCGTTGTTCCGCGAGTTCGTCGCCGCCGCGCTCCAGCACGCGGGCGAGGACGGTGAGCAGGTTGGCGGTGAGCGGCGGCTGCTTGCAGAGAACCGGTGAGCGCACCGCCCCGCGCTGACGAGCTCGAGCGCCGCTACCTGCACGACATCTTCGCCGAGCTCTGCCGCATCGAGAGTCCCTCCGGGCACGAGCACGCCTGCGCGCAACGGATCGCACAGGAGCTGCGGGCGCTTGGGATCGAGGTGCACGAGGACGACGCCGCGGCGGTGGCCGGCTCGGACTGCGGCAACCTGCTCGCGCGGATCGATGCCCCGCCCGACGCTGCCGGTGAGCGGCGGTGCATGCTGCTGTGCGCGCACATGGACACCGTGCCGCTGCAGGCTCCGGTGGAGCCCGTCCTGCGGGATGGCTTCTGGGAAAACGCCAACGAAGGGATCCTCGGCGCTGACAACAAGGCAGCGGTCGCCCTGCTGCTGGTGCTCGCCCGCCGCATCCGCCGGGAGGGAGCTCCGATCGACATCGAGCTGCTGTTCACCGTCGGCGAGGAGCGCATGCTCGCGGGTGCCCGCGCGTTCGACCGCGGGCGCCTACGCAGCGGCTTCGGCTACGTCTTCGACCATGCCTCCCCGATCGGCGAGCTGGTGCTTGCCGCGCCGACCCACCACCGCCTGCAGGCGACCTTCCGCGGCGTCGCCGCCCACGCCGGCGTGCGGCCCGAGGAGGGTCGCAGCGCGATCCTCGCAGCTGCGCGCGCCGTCGCCGACATGCGCCTCGGCCGGATCGATGCGCACACGACCGCCAACGTCGGCACGATCGCGGGCGGGTCGGCGATCAACGTCGTCCCCGAGCGCTGCTCGATTCTCGCCGAGGTGCGCGCCCAGCGCGACGAGCGTGCCGAGGCGATCCTTGCTGAGCTGCTTGATTGCGTGCACGAGGCCGCCAACCTCCCCGAGTGCGAATGCGACGTGGACGTGACCGTGGAGCGCACCTTCACTGGCTACCGCACCTCGCCATCCGCGCCGGCGGTGCGCGCCGCCGAGGGCGCGCTGCGCGCCTGCGGGTATGAGCCGGTGCGGATCTCAAGCGGCGGCGCCTCCGACGCCAACGCGCTGATCGCCGCCGGTCTGCCCGTGGTCAACCTCGCCAATGGCGCCGAACGCAACCATGAGCCCGGTGAGCGGGTCAGCGCCGCTGCGCTAGAGGCGATGCTGGAGATCGCGCTGGCGCTGCCGGCGGCAGTTGCCGCCGTTACGCAGGAGTAGCTCCACGGAGGGCGAAATGCCCAGACGGTGAGCATCACTACCCCCAGCGCGAACATTGAGAGCCTCGCGCTCGACTTCCTTGCCTATCTGGAGCTGGAGCGGGGGCTCTCGCGCAACACGTTGGAGGCCTACCGCATCGACCTGCTGCAGTTCGGCGAGTTTTTGCGCCGTCGCGGCCTGAGCCCGCTCGACGTTGGTCATCGCGAGCTCGCGGCGTTTCTCTCCGAGCTCGCCGACGGCACTGAGGAGCGGTCTGCGGTCGCGCCCGCCACGCTGCAGCGTAAGGCCGCCTGCCTGCGCTCCTTCTACCGCCATCTGCGCCGCGAAGGGCTGCTCGAGCACGATCCGACCGCCGAGCTGCGTGGGCCTCCGCGCCTGCAGCGGTTGCCGTTCGTGCTCACACGCGAGGAGGTTTCGCTGCTGCTGCGCCAGCCCGCGGGGATGGAGCCGCTCGCGCTGCGCGACCGCGCGCTGCTCGAGGTGATGTACGCGTGCGGGCTGCGCGCTTCGGAGACGATTGCGCTGGAGCTCGGCGACGTGGATCTCGAGGAGGGGATGCTGCGCGCGCGCGGCAAGGGCTCCAAGGAGCGGATCGTGCCCGTCGGGAGCGCCGCCGTCGCCGCGCTGCGCGCGTGGTGTGAGCGTGGACGCCCCGTTTTGGCCGGCGGCCCGGGATCCGAGGCCAACCGACCCAGCTCCCCGCGCACTGGCAGGCCGGGTGCCCATTCGCTTTTCCTCAACCACCGCGGCCGGCCGCTCACGCGCCAAGGCCTCTACAAGATCGTGCAGTCCCACGCCCGCTCCGCCGGGTTATCCGAGCGCATGAGCCCGCACACGTTGCGGCACACCTTCGCCACGCATCTGCTCGCCGGCGGCTGTGACCTGCGCTCGGTGCAGGACATGCTCGGCCACGCCGACCTTGCGACCACGCAGATCTACACCCATCTCTCTTCCGAGCGCTTGAAGGGCGTCTACTTCAGCTCTCACCCGCGCGCTCAGCGTTGAGCAACCCCGGCGCGACCACAGCGTGCTGTTTGGCGCCATAAGCTTGAGCCTTGCCCGAGCTCCCCGAGGTCGAGACCATCCGTCGCCAGCTTGCGCCCCTGGTCGAGGGTCGGCGCTTGCTGCGGGTCGAGATTCTTGACCCGCGCTGGTCGCGCCCGCTCGCGCCCGCCGAACTGGCCGACGCGCTCGTCGGGCGGCGCGTCGAACGTCTCGAGCGACGCGGCAAGTACCTCCTGTGGCGCCTCGCCGATGAGGTCTTCCTCGCCCAGCATCTGCGCATGACCGGTGCGGTTCTGTGCGAGCCCTCGCCGGAGCCTGCGCATGTGCGCGTGCGCCTCGAGCTGGGCGCGCCGCGCAGAACAGCAGAGCCAGGCGCACCGCGCAGAGCCCCGCATCCGGGAACCCCTCCGCAAACCGCGTCCACCCGGCCGCGCGGCCCACGGCGTCGGCGCCTGGTGATCGTCGATCCCCGCCGCTTCGGCACCGGCGAGCTGCTGCTGGGGGAGGAGGCGATGGAGCACTTCTTTGCCGCGCGGTTGGGGCTGGAGCCGCTGGATGAGCGCTTCACGGTCGAGCATCTGCGGGCGCTCGCGCGCGGGCGTGCCGCCCCGGTGAAGGCCTTTCTGCTCGACCAGCGCCGCATCGCCGGCGTCGGCAATATCTACGCCGACGAGGCGCTCTTCCGCGCCGGCATACATCCGTTGCGTCCGGCGGGGCGGCTCTCTCCTGCTCAGTATGCGCGCCTGCGCGAGAGCGTGATCGAGGCGCTGGGCGAAGGGATCGACGCTCGCGGGGCCACGATCGATGACTTCCGTCACGTCGACGGTGTGCATGGCTCCTTCCAGGATCGCTTTCTCGTGCACCGCCGCGAGGGCTTGCCCTGCCCGCGCTGCGGGACCACGATCGTGAAGATGGTGGTCGGCGGGCGCGGCACCTATGTCTGCGAGCGCTGCCAACCACGCCCGCGAGGGACTGGCCGGGGGCTCCTCAGGCCACCAGCAACTCGTCCAGCCGGCCGTTCTCGGCGGCGGCCTGCGTCTCGTTGAAGCCTCCCACCAAGCGGCCGTCGACGAGCACCTGGGGGAAGGTCATCATCCCTGTTTTCGACGCCAGCTCCACGCGGCCCTCGGGATCCTTGGAGAGGTTGACCTCGGCGAACTCCAGCCCGCGAGACCTCAAAAGGCCCTTGACGCGAGCGCAGTAGGCGCACGGCTCGGTCGTGAAGACGGTGATGCGACTCATTACTTCATAAAGTATAGCCAGTCGAGGTAGGGGTGGTGTCTTAGTTTGGTCAGGACCCGCAGGTCCAGTGAGACTCATATAAAACGCATTGGCGACCCCAACCAGCTACTGGACCTCTCATAACTGTCATCTGATCGCTGCCCCACAGGTCCAGTCGGTGGTTCTACCCCCAAACTGAGACACCACCGAGGTAGGGGGCCAACAAACACCGAGGGCCCGCACTGGGCGGGCCCTCGGCAATCGCTTGGCGCGATCTTCTACTTTTTCTACTTCTTCTTGTGCTTCTTGACCTTCTTGACCTTCTTCTTCTTCTTGGAGGCCGCGTTTGCCTTGCCCTTCTTGTCGCCTGTGCTGGCGAGTGCCCCCGCGAGTGGGGTCACCAGCGGCTTGGCTGACGCTTCAATTTCTGATTTGCGTTTTGTCAATTCCGCTTCTCGCGCTGCATTTGCTTCCGCTTCTTCTTTTGCGCGTCTCGCGTTGGCGGCTTCGATTTCTGCTGTGGTCTTTTTTTCTTCCGCTTCTTTTTCGGCTTCTCTTTTGTGCTGTTTTTCTTCAGCGGCGGCTTCCCGTTTGATGCGTGCTTCTTCGGCCGCCAGTTCCCTGGCCTTCTGTTTTTCTTCCGCCGCCTTTGTTTCGGCTTCCCTTTCTTCTTTCGCCTTCTTTGCTTCAGCTTCTTTTTCTTCTTTTGCTTTCGTTGCTTCTGCTTCTTTTTCTTCCTTTGCTTTTGCTTCTGCTTTTTCTTTTTCTTCTTTTGCCTT
Organism: uncultured Solirubrobacterales bacterium; assembly: GCA_963812955.1. GTDB lineage: Bacteria > Actinomycetota > Thermoleophilia > Solirubrobacterales > Solirubrobacteraceae > Palsa-744. Next base: position 274,829 of record CAWEXC010000003.1, on the reverse strand, counting down.
TTCTTCTGCTTCTTTCTTTTCCTTCGCGCCGAGGTTCGTCGAGAAGTCGACGAGATGATCGCGGACGATCTCCTCGTTTTCGTACCGCGCGGTGAGGTCGACCGATGCGAACGTGCTGTCCACTAGATCGATCGCCGCCAGGCCTTCGTCGTTTGTGGTTGCGCAGAGGCTGTTGGTGCCTTCCAGATAGGGATTGGTCACGAAGCTGCCGCCGAGGTAGACTTCGCCGCCCTTGCCCAGCAGCTGTTCGGGGTCAGACAGCGTGTCTCCGTTGGTCGGGTTGCTGAACTTGTAAAGCCCGGCTTCCTGCTGTGCGTGGAAGCACACCTTCTCATCTACGATCGGACGCCCGTCGATGTCCTGCGCCTTGGCGACGACGATCCGCACGTTCGCTTCTTCTTTACCGTTGCCCTTCGGGAACTCAAAGAATTCCTTTTCCCACTTCGACCTGACTTTCTTGACCAGCGACCCTTCTGAGCTCTGCTGCCTGTAGTCGACCGGCTGGTACGGATACACGGCCGTGGCGGAGATCGACGATTCGCCGATGACTTCGTTGTACAGGTTCTTCAGGTCGCAGCCGCCGTCGGCGTTCTTGATGATCGTGCCTGCTTCGCTTTCGCCTTCGGCTCCGCCGAACACGGGGATGTGGTTCAGGTAGAACCCGTCGCCCGGCGTGTACTTCACAAGCACTTCGCCGCGCTCGTCGGTGTAGAACGTTTCGTTCAACGAACCGCTCGGGGTCTGATAGTAGGTCGAGCCTTCCTCATCATCCTGGCCGCCGGTGCGCTGCAGGCAGCCCGTCGATTCGGCGGTGCGCGACCCGCTGGTGAGCACCGATGTCCAGAAATTGTACGGTTCGGGGTGTTTGTTCAAGAACCCGGGGAAGTCGCCTCCGGGACTTGGCCCGTCGATACCGGACGCCTGAGCTTCGGGACGATCGGTGGCCGGGATGTACGCGCTGTAGTACGGGTTGTCCGAGTAGATCTGGGCCTTGCTCGCGCCCGAGATCTGACCCACGCCGCCCAGACTCGAGCCGCCTTCGTTCGCCGCGAGGTGTACGTCGATACGCATCGCCGGCAGCGGGGCGTCATCGGCGTTGAGGCTACCGTTGCTGAGGAGCGTTTCGGTGATCTCCGGATCGAACGGTCCAACCGCGTCTGAATTCGGGCCGTCTTCCGGGCTTCCGTGAATGTCCCACAGGCCCGGGTTGCTGCCCGGCGGTTCGGTTTCTCCGGAGCTGCTCGCCAGCGCGTCGGCCAGGGTTTCCCAGCTTTCGGGCAGGTTGTAGCTCGCTTCGGGGAGGACGTTGTGCAGCGGCGAGGTCGGTTCGACCGGGAAGCTGCCCGTCACCTTTACCTGCACAAGGCCCTGGTTTGCGCTCGATTCAGGTTCGGAGAAGGGCGATGGCACGAATTCGCCGTCACCCGAGGGGTCGCCACCGTAGGGGAGCTCGGTCAGCGCCGGCTTGTTGACCGTCAGCCAGATCGCCAGGAACTGATGCGAGAACACGACTGCTCCGGCGCTGTTCGTGACGACCGCCCTGATCCGAGCCAAGCCCGGATTCAGCGACTTGTAGTCGATCTTCACGCAGCCGTCGCCGGCTTCGGCCTGGCTGCTGCCCGCGCTCGGGGCGAAGAACGCCTGGGTTCCGGATTCGGGCGCTGGGATCTCGGCCGGATCGGGGTTGCCCGACCAGTCCTCCTGCTGGAAGTTGACGTGCTGGCCGCCTTCTTCGCTGGTGTTGATCGCCGGGTCGCACGCCACCAGGCGCAGGTGCTCGCCGACCCACGCCACATACGGGATGTTGGCGCTCTGTGGGCCGTCGGATGTGGATGTGAACGTCTGGCTTGGAGCGGCAGCGGCGCCGGCCGTGAGCGTGCCGAGGGCCAGCACCGCCGCTCCTGTCGCGGAAACGAGTCCCGCGATCATTTTCCGTTTGACTTGTGGTCGCATTGTGTGCGGCCTCCTCCTTGAGTGAGTGAGCTGAAAGTGCCTTCCAACGGACACGAGGTGTGAAACCACGATGGTCCCACTACGGGTATTTCATCGCCGGGATGCTATGGACATTCCGCTCATTGCACAATCATCATGTGGGGTAGTTTTTTGCCCCACTAATTTGGGTAGGTGGAGCGCCACCCCAAAGGCTACGGTTGTCCTCGTCAGCTCGTGTGGACTCGATCCGCTTGAGCTATTAACTCGTCCACAGGATGCTCGAGCGACTTGGGATCCTGGGCCTGCTGCCCAACGGCCTGCATTGCCTGTACGCGGTTGCGCACACCCAGCTTGGAGTAGATCGTGCGCAGATGGAACTTGACCGTGTTCGATGAGATCGTGAGGTGGCTGGCGATCTGCTTGTTGCTCATCCCGGAGGCGAGCAGCGCAAGGATCTCGCGCTCGCGCGCGCTCAGTGTGGCGAGTGGGTTATCCGCCTGCGCGGAGGCCGACTGCCAGCCAGCGGGCATCACCGCACGGCCCTCGAGCACGTTGCGCAGAGCGAGGATCGTCTCCTCGACCGTGTCGGATGTCAGCACGACGCCCTCGGCGCGCTCCTCGATCGCGCAGCGAACAACCGCTGGCGTGGCCAGCTCGCACAGCAGCAGGATCTTCAGGTCGGGGTGGGCGCTCTTGATCTGCGCGACCGCCTCGGGGCCCGCGGCGGGATCGTCGGTGTAGACGATCGCGGCCTGGGGGCGCAGCCTGCCGGTGCGCATTGCGGCGTCGAGCTCGCGCCAGCTCGGATAGACGCCGACCACTCTGTACCCGCCTTTGGTGAGCATCCAGGCGAGAGCCTCGGCGACCAGTGTTTCGGCTCCGCCGACGATCGCGATCCTGGGCTCAACCGTCGCCACTTGTGATCTGCGCGTACAGGTTGGCGGCCTCGACACGATTGCGCACTCCCAGTCGCGAATACAGGGCACGGATGTGAAACTTGATTGTGTTCGGGCTGAGCTCAAGGTCGAGGGCGATCTCGTCGTTGCGTCGGCCTGCGGCGATCAGTGCCAGGATCTGGCGGTGGCGGGGGCTCAACCTCGTTGCACACCCTGGGTGAGCGGGGAGCTGCTGCTGCCACCCGGCTGGAAGCACGGTGCGCCCGGTGGTGGTGTAGGCGAGCGCGGCGAGTATGTCCTCGGTGGAATAACTCTTCAGCAAGACCCCGCTGGCTCGGTGCTCGATCGCGCAGCGAACCACCTCCTCGCGAGCTGTGCGGCAGAGCAGAACGACCCGGGAGCGGCTGCACGTCGGGCTCAGTCGCCTCATGGCGACACCGCACGCGCCGAGCTCGCCGCCATCGCAGTCGAGCAGGAGCACGGCGGGAGAACGCTTGAAGTCCGCGGCGAGAAACTCGGCCACGGTGGCGAAGGCGCCTAGTACCTGCAGTCCGTCCTGGGCTGTGAGCAGGCTGGCGGTGGCGTCCCGCAGCAGGCGCTGCCCGCCGATCAGCGCGATCGTGATCGCGGGCCGAGGACGGTCCAGATGGGGGCGACCTCGCCACTCGGTGGGTAGGCCGGCGGAGTCCTCAGCGGGCAGGGGCAGCCCCGGCAGGACATCTAGGCCTGACATTGCATCCCTTCTCATTCCCGTTTCCCTCGGCGATGTAAGGGAGCTTCCGTGCTACCCAAAGCCGGTTGTATGGAGCTTTCCTGCTCCAGCTGTCGCTGTCCGCCATTCACCGAGCGGCTTGCCTGCCCGAGCGTACGCGGGGCTGGGGGACACGATCCTGGCCATCGGCGAGGATCTATACGATTACTTCAGTCGGAATGTATATCACGGAAAATGCGGAAGTGCGCAGCCGGCTGGGTGCCGGGCTGATTTCGACGGCAAACTACCTATCCAGCGCTCGAGAAATCGGTGGCCTGCCGCAGCAGCGAATCAAGTGACTCGGGCATCGGGCTGGCGCCTGTCGTCAATTAGGGATGGCGGGATTTGCCTGTCGCCGATCTCGTATGCCGGCCGAGACGGCGCCTACACTCGCCCTTCCATGTCGGGACCGCTGAAGACCGAGGCCGTGGTGCTGCGCTCGATCCGCTACGGGGAGGCGGATCGGATCCTGCACGTCTACACCCCCCACCGCGGGCGGGTGAGCGCGATCGCCAAGGGGGTGCGGCGCGCGCGCAGCCGCTTCGGAGGGCGCCTGGAGCCGTTCTTCCGCCTGCGCCTGGAGCTGCACGAGGGGCGCGGCGAGTTGCTGACGGTCACGGGCGCTCACACCATCGACGGTCATCCCCGCCTGCGCGAGGACGCCGGCGCGCTGGACGCCGCCGCGCGCGCCTGCGACGCGGTGGGGCGGCTGTTCGAGACCTCAGAGCCCCATCCCGGCGTGTTCAACCTGCTCTGCCGCCAGCTCGCGCTGCTGGATGCGCGGGCCGGAGAGACGGGCGCCGCGGCGGGGACGCCTGTGGCGGATCCCGATACGCCGGGGCCACCGCTCAAGCGCCGACCGATCGGAGATCGGCCAGCACCCGCCACGCGCGCGGGGGCGCTGCAGTTCCGCCTGAAGCTGCTGCTCGCCGCGGGCCTCGCCCCCCACCTGGGGGCGTGTGCACACTGCGGGGAGCGCGAGCACCTCGTCGGCTTCTCCGGGGCCGCGGGCGGGGTGGTGTGCGGCGCCTGCGAGGCCGGGTCGTTCCCGCTCGGGGAGGATGCCCACGGCTTCATGGCCGAGGCGCTCGGGCGAGCCCTCGCCGAGACCCCGGAGGCGCCCGATCGCGCGCTCGGGCAGGTCGAGCGCGCGATCTCCGAGACGCTCGAGCACCACGCACACCTGCGGCTGATGCCGGCCGCTGGCCGAAGGGGGGATGCGCAAGTGTCCCCCGTCTTCGGCCGAAGCGGGGATGCGAAAGTGTCTCCCTCCTTCGGTCGCGCTGGCTGAGCAGCCGCGGCGGTAGGCCAATTGCCGGTATCGTGGCTGGCCGTGGACGAGGGGTTGCCAATCGCCTACCAACTGCTTGATGACGGCGTGCCCGTGCTGGCGTCCGACGGCACGCCGGTGGGGACCGTGATGAGCGTTCTGGCCGCCCCCGAGGAGGACGTCTTCCACGGACTCCTGATCACGACCTCCAACCACGGCGTGCGCTTCGTCGAGGCGGGCCTGATCGCGTCGATTCACGAACGCGGCTGCGACCTGCGCATCGACGCGGTCGCCGCGTCGGGCCTTCCCGAGCCGGAGCACAAGGCGCCCGTATATAACGAGGATCCAGACAAGCAGCAGCGGTGGCACCATTGGGTCCACCGCATCACCGGGCGCAGCGACTGGAATCGGGAGCGCTGAGGGCGGCCTACCCGCGGCTGGGATCGCCGTGGGCGGTGCCACAATCGAGCGATGGGCACCGTATCGCACGAGCAGACGGTGGCGGCGGCCTTCGCGGCGCGCCGTCAGGAGCTGGAGGAGCTGACGCTCTCGCCACTCGCGGCGCGCTCCTACCCACCGCGACGCGCGCAGGAGGAGGCCGACTGCTCGCTGCGCACCCCCTTCCAGCGCGACCGCGACCGGATCGTGCACTGCAAGGCGTTTCGGCGCCTGAAGCACAAGACGCAGGTGTTTGTGGCGCCGATGGGCGACCACTACCGTACGCGGCTCACGCACACGCTCGAGGTGACGGGGATCTCGCGCGCGGTGGCGCGGGCGCTGCGTCTCAACGAGGATCTCGTGGAGGCGATCGGGATGGGCCACGACCTCGGCCACCCGCCGTTTGGGCACATCGGCGAGGAGGTGTTGGACGCATGTCTGCGCGAGCGCTTCGGTGGAGGGTTTCGCCACTACGAGCACTCGCTGAGGGTGGTGGAGCGTCTGGAGCGCGACGGCGCGGGCCTCAACCTGACCGAGCAGGTGCGCGACGGCATCGCCCGCCACTCCAGCCGCGCGCCTGAGCCCGCAACGCTTGAGGGGCGGATCGTGCGCGTGATGGACCGCGTGGCGTACATCAACCACGACATCGACGACGCCGTGCGTGCTGGCCTCCTGCGCGAGCGCGACCTGCCCGCGGAGCCGATCGCGGCGCTGGGGCGCTCGGGCTCGGCGCGGATCGACGCACTGGTGCACGATATGGTCGAGCGCTCCGAGCGCGCTGGCGAGATCGTCCAGGGCGACGAGGCCGCGCGCGCGATGGGGCAACTGCGCGAGTTCATGTTCGAGCGCGTCTACCTCGGCCCGGAGGTGCGCGCCGAGCGCGAGCGCATCGCCGGGGTGGTGAGGACGCTGTTCGAGCACTACGTCGAGCACCCCGAGCTGCTGCCTGCCCTCCCGGCCGGCGGCGGCGAGCAGACCCACCCGGCGCGAGCCGCGGCGGCGGGCGTGGCCGAGAGCGAGGCGCGGGGGGAGCCGGACCTGGCGCAGCAGGTGACCGACTATGTCGCCGGGATGACCGACCGCTACTGCATCAGGGCCTACACCGACCTGCAGGTGCCGCGCGCATTTGCGCGATAGCGACGAGGAGAGGGGGGAGGGGGAGGGGCTCGCGCGGCGATGACCGCCCGTGCGTCAAGGCGCCCGGCGGCCCGCGTCGGGGCGGGCGGCGGCCGAGGCGCACGAGCGGCTAGCGTAGGCTCCGATGGCCCGCTACACACAGGCGTCCAAGGACAGGGTGCGCGACGCGGTGGACTTCGTCGAGCTGGTGTCCACCCGTACCGACCTGCGCCGGGCGGGCCCCAGCGCCTACGAGGGGCTGTGCCCCTTCCACGACGAGCGCACCCCCTCCTTCGGGATCGACCCGACACGCAAGGTGTACTACTGCTTCGGCTGCGGGGCGAAGGGGGACGTGTTCACGTTCGTGCAGGACAGCGAGGGTGTGGAGTTCAAAGAGGCGCTGGAGCAACTCGCCGATCGTTGCGGAGTGGAGCTCGAGCGCGAGGCGGAGGACCCTCGCGAAGCCGAGCGCCGCCGTCGCCGCGAACGCCTGCTGGAGCTGCTGGCGCGCACCAGTGGCTACTACGAGCGCTGCCTGTGGGAGTCCCCGGAGGCGGCGCTCGCGCGCGAATATCTCGAGCGCCGGGGTCTGCGCGAGGAGGCGCTGCGCGCGTTCCGTGTCGGCTATGCCCCAAGCGCATGGGATCGGGTGCTGAGCGCTTCGCTGCGGGCGGGCTTCTCCGAGCAGGAGCTGTACGCGACCGGCCTCGTGCAGCGCTCCTCAAGCGAACGGGGGCGCGTGTACGACCGCTTCCGCGCGCGCATCATGTTCCCGCTGGCGGACACCCGCGGCAGGGTGCTGGGCTTTGGAGCGCGCGCGTTGCGGGAGGAGCAGAAACCGAAGTATCTGAACACCTCCGACAACGACGTCTACCACAAGGGCCGCCACCTCTACGGTGCCGACCTCGCCCGCGCCCACGCGGCGCGCGCCGGCAGCGTGATCCTGTGCGAGGGGTACACCGACGTGATCGCGATGCACCAGGCGGGAATGCCCAACACCGTGGGCCTGATGGGCACCGCGTTGACACCCGAGCAGGTGGGGGAGCTATCACGGATGGCGACCACTGTGCTGCTGGCGCTCGACGCCGACACCGCCGGCCAGGAGGCGATGCTGCGTGCCTCGCAGCTGGCAGCGCGCCGGCGTTTGGAGCTGCGCGTCGTGAGCCTCCCCGGCGGGATGGACCCGGCGGAGCTCGTACAGCGCGAGGGGCCGGAGGGGATCGCGGCGGCGGTGGCGAAGTCGGTGCCGTTTGTGCGCTTCCGCGTGGAGCGCGTGCTGGCGGCCGGCGACCACTCCAGCCCCGAGGGCCGCGACCGCATGGTGGACGAGCTGCGCCCGGTGTTCGCCACGCTGGCGCCAAGCGCGATGCGAATGGAGCTGACGCGCCTGGTTGCCGGGCGTTTGGAGCTGCCGGAGAGCCTCGCCGAGACGCTGCTGTCGGCACAGGCGCAGCGCGGCGAGGCCCGGTCTCCCGGAGCGGGTGGCGAGTCGGCCCGGGGTGCGGGCGCGAGGTCCGAGTCGGCCCGGACGGTGGGCGCGAGATTCGAGGCGCGCCCGCCGGGCAGACCCAACGTGCGCCAGTCCCGCGGCGGAGACCACGGAAGTGGGGCCGTCGCCGGGGCGGCGGGGGGTGAGCGGGCGGCGGATCGGTTCGCGGTGGGAGAGCTGTCGCGCAGGGCCGAGACCGAGCGAACGTTCCTGGCGCTGTGCATCGCCGCCCCGGCCGAGGGCGAGCGGGCGCTGGCGGAGCTCGACCCCGGGGAGCACTTCACCAGCGAGCGGCTGCGCCGCGCGGCCGCGCACCTGCGCGCGGGGCAGCTCTCCGAACCGATGGCGGGCATCGAGCGGGAGGACCCGGAGCTGACGGGCGTGCTGGCCGAGCTGGTGGTCGCCGCCGGTCGCCTGCCGAGCGCCGCGGCGCCGGCGATGCTCGACGTCCAGCGGATGCAGCTCGACCTCGCCCGGATCGACCGCCGCATCCTCGCCGCGCGCGCGCAGGGCAGCGGCGAGGTAAGCGATCTCGCGCGCCGGCGCATCGAGGTCAAACGCGCGTTCGAGCAGGCCTACGAGCGGGCGCTGGCGGAGACCGGGGGGTAGGGCACCCAAGACGAACGTTTGTTCGTTTTTCCGTCCGATCCATCGCTGACAATGGGGTGCATGGATCGAGCTTCGTTGGAGCAGATGCTGAGTCAGGGTCTTTCGCTTGCGGAGATCGGGCGGAGGGCTGGGAAACACGAATCGACGGTTGCCTACTGGGTCGAGCAGTACAGACTGGAAGCTGCCAACCATGACAAGCATGCCGCGCGCGGGGCACTCTCACGCGAGGATTTGGAGCGCTTAGTCGAGTCAGGCGCGTCAAGCGCGGAGATTGCGGACGCGCTTGACCGGAGCAAGCCGACCGTACGGCATTGGCTGCGCGAGTATGGCTTGAAAACTCGGAGGGGAACGATGCGTCAAGCGCGCGCCAACCAAGGGGCAGGATTTGTGCGACCGACTCGGATGATGCTTGATTGTCCCCATCACGGCGCCACGGAGTTCCAGCTGCGCGCCGAGGGTGGATACAGGTGTCTCAAGTGCCGCTCTGACGCTGTCAGTCGTCGCCGGCGCAAGGTCAAGCAGACGCTTGTTGAAGAGGCGGGTGGCGCCTGTAAGCTATGCGGGTACGCCCGGTGCATCGCCGCCTTGGAGTTCCATCACCGCGAACCTCGGGAGAAGAGCTTCGCTCTGAGTCATCGCGGTGTTGCGCGCTCGCTCGCAAGAGCGCGCGCTGAGGCTGCGAAGTGCATTCTTCTGTGCGCCAACTGCCACGCTGAGGTTGAGGCGGGAATGCACTCGCTCGCGTAGAATCTCTACGGTCAAGGTCACTATTATTCCTTGGTAGCACGATCCGGGGTAGCTCAACTGGTAGATTGCGCTCGGCTGTTAACCGAGAGGTTGTGGGTTCGAGTCCCACCCCCGGAGTCTTAAGCCTCCACCTGCTCAGGTGCTCGGTGGGTTGCGGCGACTAGCGACTCCACCAGCCCGGCTGCAGTGTCAGCGGGGTCGTTCCCCTCCCACCACGCGGCCAGCTCCCGCGCGCGCACGCGGATCGCCGGATCATCTAGCGCGCGCTCCACGGCGAGACGCAGAGGTCGGGGCGAAATGAAGCGGCGGGGGAGACGCACGCCCGCGCCGGCCCAGTCGAGTCGTGCGGCGTTCTCGCTCATGTCGCCGGCCACCGGGCAGGCGACCACCGCGCAGCCGCTGGCGAGCGCGCGGGCGAGGGTGCCATGGCCGGCGTGGCAGACGACCACATCGCAGTGGGGCATCGTGCGCGCGTAGGAGAGCCACTCGACCACGCGCGCGTTTGCGGGCACTGGCAGCGGCGCCGAGGGGAGACGGCGGTTCCAGGTGGCGAGCACGCGCACGGGGGCGTCGGCGAGACCTCGCAGCGCGGCTCCCAGCAGGCGGTGCTCGGGGTCCTGGGCGGTGGAGGGGGCGATCAGCACGAGCGGGTCCTCGCCCGGTGGGAGCTCCACGTCCGCGGTGGGGGGCTCCCAGATCAGCGGGCCTACCACGTGGGTGTTCGCGCCCCAGCCGCCCGTCCGTCCGTCTCCATTCGAGCCCCTCCAGCCACCTGCGGCGGCGCGCGGGTACTCGAGCTGGGGGAAGCTCCCCACCAGCGCCAGCTGCCGGCTGATGCCACCGTGGACGTAGCTGAGCGCCGGCAGGCCGAGGCGCTCACGCACGGCGTTGAGGTCCTGTCGGCCGCGCTCGAGTCCGTGCTCAACAGGGCGGGTGGCGCGCTGCCAGAAGGCGCGGCCGAGCGCGGTGCGTGGCAGGCGGGCGCCGATCGAGTAGATCGGGGCGCCCGCTGGCGGGTGGGGGTGCACGTGGGGGATGAGCGTCGCGACGGGAACTTGCTGGAGCTCGGCGGCAAGCGCGGGGGCGAGCGTGAGGATGTCGGCGACCACGACCTCCGGCTCGAGCTCACGCACGAGCGGGAGCGTGTCACGGGTGGCGTGCACCACGGCCTCGTAGAAGTCGAGCGGCTCCGGTCCATTCGGGAAGACGTGATACTCGGGGGCGGCGGCGAAGCGCACGCCCTCCGCCTCCACGTGTGGGCGCCAGCGCTCCCACGTTTGCAACGTGACCTCGTGCCCGCGCGCCGCCAGCGCGCGCCCGAGCGCGATCATCGGGAAGGCGTGGCCCGGATCCCCGAAGGCGCCGAGGAGGATCCGTTGCGGTCGTTTCGCGTCCACCCCCCCTTTGTGGCCCACCTGCTCCGGTGCCCCCACATCGGCTGCGGAGTGTATTGCGAGCCCCATCCCCATATCCCCCAAAAATCCCCTCTCGTGCGTGGCAGGGGCTGTGCCCTACGCGGCGGCCAGTTCCGCCACCAGGCGCAGCTGCGTGAGGCGCTCCTCGGCGGTGAACGCGAGCGGGGTGATCCCGAGCGTGCCTACGCCCGCGTCGCGGAAGACGGCGAGGCGCTCACGCACGACGTCGGGGGGGCCGCAGAGTGAGACGGCGTCGATCAGCTTGTCGGGGATCGCCGCCATCGCCTCCTCGCGCTTGCCTTCGAGATAGAGGTCCTGGATCGTTTTGGCCTCCGCCTCGAAGCCGTAGCGCTGGACGAGGTTGTTGTAGAAGTTCTGCTTGCGCGAGCCCATCCCGCCGACGTACAGCGCGATGAACGGCCGCGTCGCGTTGCGCGCCGCCTCCAGGTCGTCGGTGACGAACGCGTTCACCGTGGGCGCGATGTCGAAGTTATCCAGCGTTCGCCCCGCGCGCGCGGCGCCGTCCTCCAGCAGCGGACGCAGCTCGGAGACGTGCTCGGGGGAGAACAGCGTCGGAATCCACCCGTCGGCGATCTCGCCCGCCAGCGCCGTGTTCTTCGGGCCGATCGCCGCGAGATAGATCGGGATGTGCTCCTGCACAGGGCGGATCGTCAGCTTCAGCGCCTTGCCCGGGCCGTCGGGGAGTGGCAAATCGAGCGTCTCGCCGTGGAACTCCACGCGTTCGTGCGCCAGCGCCATGCGCACCACCGCCACGTACTCGCGCGTGCGCTGCAACTGTTTGGCGAAGCGCTGCCCATGCCAGCCCTCCGCGACCTGCGGGCCGGAGGAGCCGATCCCGAGGATCATGCGCCCACCGGATAGCTGGTCGATCGTGGCGGCGGTCATCGCGGTCATTGCCGCCGAGCGTCCCGGCATCTGAAAGATCCCCGCGCCGAGACGGATCTTCGAGGTCTGCCCCGCCAACCACGCCAGTACGGTGGCGGTGTCCGAGCCGTACGCCTCCGCCGCCCACACCGAGTCATAACCCAGGCGCTCTGCCTCCTGCACGATGCGCAGCTGGTCCTCCGAGGTGAGGCCGAGGCCCCAATAGCCGATGTGAACGCCAAGCTTCATGCGCAAGTTTCCTTTCAGGGGAAGGGGATTCGTTGCCGCGCGCGACCCCGTGCCCTACGCTGGACGCGCCCGCCGGCCGTTGAGGCCGCTGGCGCACACAGCCTATGCCAATCGCCCGCTCTTCCCGCACCCGCACCATCCGCGAGCTGCGCCTCGCGATCGAATGCCTGCCCGTGGGCACCCGCGAAGCGATGCTGGACGGGGTGCTCGGCAGCCAACGCATCATCGTCGGTGCCTACACCGACGGTGAGGGCGGAGTGTGTCCGATGCTCGCCGCCCACCGCCGCGGCGGGCGCACCAACTTCCTCTCCTTCGCGCGCTCCTGGGATCGCTTCACGCACGCGCGACGCCGGCGCCCCGCCACTCCGCACGAGCTCTCCACGCTCGTCGCCCTGTTGCGCGGCAGCCTGCTCGATGAGGAGCGGGTCGATCTCGCTCAGGCGATCGACGAGCACGCCGCGCTGCGCGCCCGCCATGAGCGCGCCGATCGCGAGCGAGCGCGCGCAGAAGCGTTGCTCGTACTGGAGTCGGGCGGCGGCGAGATCGTCGCGCGTCGTCTGCGCGCCCCACGCTGGTTGGGCCGCCGGCGGGTGCGGGTTTCGATCTAGTCGTAGTCAGGCGGCGGAGTGGGCGACGTGGGTCTACGGTGCGCCCACGGGAGCCGGGGAGGGGTACACATGTTGTTCTTTTCGGACCCCCACCCTTCATGTTGTGAAGTGATAGAGGCTAGCGCTACAACGCGTCGCACGGGCGCACGAACATCATCTCGGGCACCACGCAGGCGGGGGAGACACGCAGCAGGTAGCGCACCGCCTCGGCGATGTCCTCGGAGCGGATCATCTCCTCGGGTTTGACTTCGCCCTTGATGAAGTCAGTCATCGGGGTATCGACGAACGCGGGGCACAGCGCGGTCGACTTGATCCCCTCGGCGCCGAGCTCTTTGTTCATCGCTTCCGTCCAGCCAACCACGCCGTGCTTGGAGGCCGAGTACACCGACAGCCACGCCTCCGCGCGCTTGCCGGAGATCGAGGAGGTGTTGACGACGAGCGCGTTGCGATGCTCGGCGCCCGCCGCGCGTAGCAACTCCACGCATTCGCGATAGAAGATCACGATCGAGCGCAGGTTGATGTCGAGCTGCATGTCGAGGCGCTTGGTTTGAATCTCCGCCAGTGGGGCGCCGATCCCCACCCCCGCGTTGTTGACGAGCACGTCCAAGCGCCCATACCGCTCGCGGTGGGCGGCAACCACCTTCTGGATCTCCTCCTCGTGGGAGACATTCGCCGCCACCCCGTGCACGTCGAAGCCGGCCCCAGCCAGCTCCGCCACCGCGCCCTCCAGCTTCTCCGGGCGGCGCGCCGCCATCGTGACCCCATACCCCTCCTCGCCCAGCACCCGCGCGATCGCCAACCCGATCCCGCTCGAAGCCCCTGTGACGATCGCCGCTCGCTCAGCCATCTCTGCGCGCCTTCCCTCGTGGTTGTTGACATGCGGAATACAACCATTCGGGGGCCGGCTCCGCGTTGCGGGCACCGCGTGCACCGATCTGCCGCCGTCGTTATCGCTGGTACCGTCTGGCCCATCGCGCGGGCGCCCGCGCGAGGCGGGCCCGTAGCTCAGCTGGTTAGAGCTGGCGACTCATAATCGCTAGGTCGCAGGTTCGAGTCCTGCCGGGCCCACAGCGGAAAAGCCCTGCTAATGCGGGGCTTTTCTGTGTTCACGTGTTCACCGTATCGGCGTAGTGGGCCACAGAATGGGCCACATGAGGCCCCGGGACATTGCATGCTGGGAGACCCGCCGTAGCGTCATAACGTCGCCCGCCCGTGGCCCTAGACTTGCGGCGGTGGCGACCACCAAATTGCGCACGATCGTCTACGTGGACGGCTTCAACCTCTACTACGGCTGCTTGAAGGATTCGCCGCAAAGGTGGCTCGATCTTCAGACGCTATGCCGCAACATGCTGCGCGGGGACGCCAAGATCGTCGCTATCAAGTACTTCACGGCCCGCGTCAAGCCTCGGTCGGGCAACCCAAACCAAGCTCAGCGCCAGCAGATATACATGCGAGCACACGAGACGCTGCCAGTCTTAACGAATCCACTACGGCCACTTCATCACGCGCACCGCGACCCGGCGACTCGTCCACGAGCCCAAGGGCAGGCCGGCTTATGCGGAGGTCTGGACGACGGAGGAGAAGGGCTCCGATGTCAACCTCGCCAGCCATCTGCTGATCGACGGCTTCCGCAAACGGTACGACCTCGCGGTGGTCGTCTCCAACGACGGGGACCTCAAGGAGCCCGTGCAGTTCGTCCGAAACGATCTCAAGGTGCCCGTGGGGGTCCTGAATCCCCATCCGAATCGAAGCTGGGCGCTCTCGCCCAGGCACCTGCCACGAGGCTCGTTCTACAAGCCACTGCGTCGAGCCGCCCTGGCGGCCAGTCAGTTCCCGAACGAGCTGCGGGACGAGCGTGGCACCTTCCGCAAGCCACGGGGTTGGTAGGCCCCGAGAATCGCAAAGGCCGCCCAGAGGCGGCCTCGCATCCCTGCCGCCGAGGCGAACAGGGGGGATGTCCCTCATGAAAGCACATCGGGCGCCCGAAGTCCAGGGACGCAGCACAGCACCGAGGGGACACGCGAGTCGGTGGTCGAGGGCGACCCTCGGCTATCAGTCGGTCGAGCGCGGCGCCAGTAGCAGCGGGAGGGCCAACCCCCGGCCGGTTGCGATCGGTGACCACCAGACGCTCGCCTTGCTCGACGCGCCGCAGTGAGCGGCTGAGGTTTTGACGCAGTTGTGCGACCCCACCGTGGCGCTTATGTACATGAAGGCAACAGGATGACCACCAGGGGCCGGGGGGGCGAAGACCGGACGTACTTCGTTTGGCAAGCCCCACCAGCGGGTAGTCACAATCCCGTGGCGAGCACTCTTGCAGCACCCCAGCAGGCGGAGGCGCGGTTGCGGCCGGAGGTGGCCGCTCCCATCCCCACCCTCAACCCACCGCCAGCAGACGCGCAGCCGACCGAGGCGCCGTCGAGCGAGCACATCGTGAGGACTCTGTTCGACGCGTTCAGCCGCCGAGACCTGCAGAGCGTGGTGGAGCTGATGCACAGAGACGTGGTGTTCCAGCCGATGACCGCCGCGGTGACGCGCAACGGGGAGCCCTACCGCGGCCACGAGGGGATCCGCCGCTACACCGAAGATGTGGAGACGCACTGGCAGCAGTTGACGATCCGCCTGAAGCAGATCCGCTCCGCCGGGCAGGCGGTGGTGGCGCTGGGGCTGGTGAGCGGGAGCGGCTCGGGAGGCTCGTTCGAGGATGCCCCCACCACATGGGTCGTCAAGTTCAAGGAAGGTAGGGTCGCGCACGTGCAGATCTTCTCCGACGAGCGCTACGTCACGAGCGCGCTGGTGGGCGAGAACGCCTGAGTCGCGCTGCCCCGGAGCCCTCCGGCGGGGGGAATACGCTCAGGGGATGCAGTCATGCGAGCGCCTCGCGGTGATCGACCTCGGCTCGAACTCCTTCAGGCTGGTGGTGTTCACCGCCACGGAGGGGTGGTGGCAGCGCAGCGACGAGATCTACCAGGTGGTGAGGATCGGCGAAGGGATGGCGGCGACGGGCAGGCTGGGCGAGGAGCCGATGCACCGCGCGCTGGCGACGCTGGACGTGTTCGCCCACTTCTGCGAGGCGGCTGGTCTCTCGATGGTGCCTGCCCACGAGGTGGGAACGAGGAGCCGTGAGTGGGGCAGCCCAGTGGGTGACCCAAAAGCAAGGGATGTGGTGGGGGCAGAAAAGGTAAGGAATGTGCACGTGCCCGGGGCGGTCGGCGGCGCAGTGGATGCGGTCGCCACCAGCGCGATCCGCGACGCCGAGAACGCGCCTGCGTTCCTCGCCATGGCGCGCGAGCGCACGAAGCTGCCGATCCGCGTGCTGAGCCGCGAGCAGGAGGCCCGTTATGGATACCTGGCGGCGGTCAACTCGACGACGCTGAGCGACGGCTGCATGCTTGATCTGGGCGGCGGCTCGATGCAGCTGGTCGGGGTGAGGGACCGCAGGGCGCAGGAGTCGGGCTCGTGGCGGGTGGGGGCGGTGAGGATGACAGAGCGCTTCCTACCCAACGGCGGCCCGGCGAAGCCCCGCCAGATCGAGGCGCTGCGCGAGCACGTGGCGCAAGAGCTCCAGAGCGCGGCGTGGCTGGCGAAGACCGGCAGGCGCCTGGTCGGGATCGGCGGGACGGTGCGCGGCCTCGCCGCCGTGGCGCAGCGCGCGCAAGGGCTGCCGAGCAACGGCGTGCAGGGTATGACCGTGACACGCGAGGCGCTGGGAGAGATCATCGAGCGGCTGGCGGCGCTGGCGCCCTCGCAGCGCGCGAGCGTGCCGGGGGTAAAGCCGGCACGGGCGGACCTGATCCTGGCGGGAGCGGTCGTGGTCGAGGGCGCGTTGCGAGCGGGCGGCTTCGACGCCCTGGAGGCGACCGAGGCGGGACTGCGCGAGGGGGTGTTCTTCGAGCGCCACCTATCCGACCCCGCCCACCCCGACGGGCCCCCGCTGTTCGAGGACGTGCGCCGCGCGTCGGTGGAAAACCTCGCGGCGCGCTACGGCGTGGATCGCGCCCACACGCAACACGTGGCGGCGCTGGCGCTCGGCATGTTCGACCAGCTGGCGCGCATGAGGCTGCACGAAGGCGATCCGGGGGAGCGGGAATTGCTGTGGGCGGCGTGCATGCTGCACGACATCGGGATGTCGGTGGACTACGACGACCACCACAAGCACTCGCGCTACCTGATCCTCAGCGCGGGCCTGCCGGGGTACTCCCCGAAGGAGGTGGCGATCGTGGCGCAGGCGGCGCGCTACCACCGCAAGGGCATGCCCGACCCGGGGCCGCTGGCGGCGCTGTTCGGCGCGGGCGACGCGGCGAGGCTGGACCGCTGCGCGGTGCTGCTGCGCCTCGCGGAGGACCTCGAGCGCTCGCGCGACCAGCTCGTCAAAGACACGGTGCTCAGCGCCGAGAACGGCTCGGTGCAGCTGCGGCTGCTGGCGGACGGCGGCGCGGCCGTGCCCCGCTGGGCGGCGGGCCGGGAGAGCGAGCTGTTCGCGCGCGCGTTCGACAAGCAGCTGTCGGTAGTTGCGTAACTCAAGCCGAGGCGAGCCGGCGCACGTCTCCGGAGCAGTCGTACAGCGCGAGGCTGTAGACCGAGTAGCGCGGGGCACCCAGCCAGAACTGCGAGGGGATGTAGTGGCAGGCGCGGATCACGGCTTTGGTGGCATGGTTGCCGCCGCGCGATGCGTAGGCCCCGCCGAGCACCACGTAGCGCGCTTCGTGGTGGGCCACGAGGCGGGCCAGGCCGGGACCGTTGAGCGCCGGGTCGGTGCCGCTGTAGCCACCGACGGCGCCGGCGCGCCAGCCGAGCAGGATGATCGAGGCGGCGGTGTTGGAGGACACGGTCAGCACTTCCCACTTGTGCGTGGGGTGGCGGGCGTCGACGTAGCGCATCAGGGCGTGGTAGACGAGCACGTCGTGGTAGGTGATCCCATAGGGCCCGAGGCTCCCGGCCACGCGCGGGCCGGCGGCGGGGAAGGTGCCCTCGACGGGGACCGACCAGGTGGTGGTGGAGAAGGCGGTGGGGGCGATCAGCAGCACGCCGAGCACGAGCGCCATCGCGGCGGCGGCGAGGCGGCGCACGGCGAGCAGCGCGAGCACACCCACGGCGGTGCCGGCGATCAGCAGGGGCGGAAGCCAGTGGGCGTAGTGTTCGCGGTGTAGCAGCACGAGCTGGACGGCGATCGTGGTGGCGGCGGCGAGCGGGAGCAGCAGCACGCGCGGGTCGCGGGCCCGTCCGAAGCGGGCGAAGGCGAGGGCCCCGCTGGCGATCATCGCGGCAGTGCCGGGAGCCAGGGCGGAGATGTAGTAGGGGTGGATGATGCCCTTGGAGAAGTCCATGATGAGGGCCTCGACGAGGAACCAGCCGCCGAACACGAACAGCACCGCGGCGAGCGGATCGCGCCGGACACGCCCCCACCAGCGGCTGGTACGCGCCCTCCTTCCGATCTCATCGGCGGGGTGCGAGCCGGCGGGAGCGCGGGCGGCACCCGCGCTGTTTGCGGCGGGCGCTCCGTCATCCGCTCGGCTCCCGGCGGCGGCGTGCTCGCTCCGCGGGGGCCAGAGGACGCAGAGGGCGAGCGCGATCAGCCCGAACAGCGCGAACGGCAGCATCCACCCGCCCTGGCCGCCGAGTCCGGTGTGAAAGACGCGCAGCGGCCCTTCGGGGCCGCCGAACGGCGTGGGGTTGGTGTAGTGGCCGTCGGGGAGGATCGGGTTGGGGACGTGCTTGGGTGCGGCGGTGCGTTTGGCGCTCAGGATGGTGTGTGTTCCCTGTGGAAACGGCGCCACCGCGCCGAGGTGCACGAAGATCTGGTTGGGTCCCCCGATCTGCCCTTCGACGCGGCCGAGGCCGTTGTAGCCGAGGGTGAGGTTGCTCTCGGTGTTGTCGGTCGAGCCTCCCACGTAGGGGCGCTGGGAGGCGGGGGTGAGTTCGACGAGCGCGATCCACGAGAGTGAGACCGCGGCGAGCACCACCCCGGCGGCGATCAGTCGCAGCAGGCGGCGGGGCAGGGGCGCGGGGGCGCACAGCAGGTAGCCGAGGGCGATCCCGGGGACGACGAGGTAGGCGGCGAGGGTCTTGGAGTTGAACGCGAGCCCCACGAACGCCGCGGATGCGAGCAGCGACGGCCAGCCACCGGTGCGGATCGCGCGCAGGGCGCAGCCGCACGCGAGGATCAACAGCAGGATCAGGAAGGGGTCGACGCCGTTGTCGCGGGAGACGGCCACGTAGGAGGGGAAGACCGCCAGGGCCAGCGCGCCGCCGAGGGCGGCGGGCAGCCCAAGCGGGCGGCGCAGGGCACCGTACAGCGCGGCCACCCCGAGCACCCCGATGATCGCCTCGGGGAGCAGCAGGCTGAGGTGGGAGAACCCGAACAGCTTGGCGCTCACCACCTGCACCCAGAGGGAGAGCGGGGGCTTGTCGACGGTGACCAGCCCGCCGGGGTCGAAGGAGGCGTACAGGAAGTCGTGGAAGGAGCTGAGCATCGAGCGCACGCCGGCGGCGTAGAAGACGTTGGCGTAGCCGTTCTGGGAGAGCCGCTCGGTCCCAAGCACGGCGGAGAGCGCCAGTACCGGAGCCAGTGCCGCCCAGCCGAGCGCCGCGCGCATGCTGGGTGCGCGCAGGGCCGGCCATGTGCGCCCCGTGGCGGGGGCCGGCGTCGGCGCAGGAGCTGCTGCCGGGACGGTCTGTGGGTTGGCGGTGTCTGGGGAGGCGCTCATAGCGGCGGGATGGTAGGCGGGCGCGGCGAGAGGTGCGCTGCTCAAGGAAGCAAAGCGGAAACGATGCTAAGAGAGCATTAAGACCTAAGAGCGCACTAAGAGGACGCCAACCCCTCCAGCAGCCGTTCGAGGTCCCCCTCGTTATTCCAGGCGCCGACGGAGGCCCGCAGCCAGGGGTGGCCGGGGATGTCGCGCAGGGCGACCCCGCGCGCGGTGAGGCGCTCGCGCTCGGCGAGCGGGTCGGGGCTGGAGAAGGAGATGAGCGTGCTCCGCGCGCGCCCGCCCACCACCTCGCGGCCATGTGCGGCGAGCTGCTCGGCCAACCGTGTGGCGAGCAGTTGGGCGCGCCCGTGCAGCGCCGCCCACCCGAAACGCTCGAGCACGCCGAAGGCCGCCAGCGCGCAGGCGACGGTCTCGGCGTTCTGCGAGAGCGTGTCCAGACGCCGCGCATCGTCGTGCAACCCGGCGTCGAGGCCGGCGCTCGGGTCGGCGAGATTGGCGTAGCCGCGGCGCGTCACGGCGAGCCGCTCGCGCAGCTCGGGCGTGGTGTAGAGCATGCCCGTGCCGTCGGGCCCGCACAGCCACTTCTGGCCGGGGCCCGCATAGGCGGCACAGCCCAGCGCGCGCACGTCGGTGGGGATCGCGCCGACTCCCTGGGCGCCGTCGAGCAGCACCGGCACACTCGCCTCGGCGAGCGCCGCGGACGCGAGCGACCCGGTCATCCAGCTCACGTGCGAGCAGGCGATCAACCGCGTGCGGGGGCCGATGGCGCCGGGCACCTCAGACCAAGGCGCGGCGCGGACGGCCACGCCGTGCACCTCGCGCGCGGCGCTCAGTGCGCCGAGCAGCCCGGGGTGCTCCTCCTCGCTGGTGAGAATCTCATCGCCGGGGCCCAGTCGCAGGCCCTCGATCACCAGCGCAAGCCCCTCGCTGGTGCAGGTCGTGAGCGCGAGGTCCTCGGGGGGGCAGCCGAGCAGCGAGGCGTAGGCGCCCCGCAGCGCGTGGCCCAGCTCGCCGCGACGTTCGAAGTGGGCGAGCGTGCGGCCCTCCGCGGCCTCGCGTGCCAGTTCCTCCGCGGCGGCTCGGGTGGCGATCGCAGGCAGCGGACCGTCGGTGCCGGCGTTCAGGTAGGCGACGCGCTCGAGCACCGGAAACTGTGCGCGCAGGGCGGGAGCATCCACGGCCGGCAGGATAACGACGCGCCGGGCGCCGGCCTGACATACTGGTGTTTCGGCTTATCCGAATCGTTTGTTGTAGGTTGAAATAATGGTGGTGTCGAAGCGTGCATTGTCCACGCTGACAGGTGGGGGAGCGGCGGATAGGGGGCGGTGGCGCAAGGCAAGGACGGGTCGCGACGGGTGGAGGTGGGGCGTGATGGGGTGGACCGAGAGCGGATCGAGAGAGGAGGCGCAATGACCGATCGACGGCCGACCGAAGACGGGGGACACGAGCCGCCGGCGCTGGCCGATTTGGGGACGCGAGTGTCTCCCCAATCGGTCCCCGTTTCGACCGAAGCCGGGGGACACGCGCCTTCAGCGCGAATCCCCGTTTCGGCTAGCAAGGACGGGCAGGTACGTCTGTGGGAGCCCACTCCGGCGGAGCGGGAACGCGCGTGGCTGACGGGCTTCATGCACTGGGTGGGCGGGCGCGAGGGCAGGAGGTTCGCGGACTATGAGCAGCTGCGCGAGTGGTCGGTGACCGAGCTGGAGCGTTTCTGGGCGAGCATCTGGGAGTACTTCGGGGTGCGCTGCTCGCGCCCGTACGAGCGGGTGTTGGACGCCCGCACAATGCCGGGCGCGCGGTGGTTCGAGGGAGCGGAGCTCAACTACGCCGAGAACATGTTGTGCGATCGCCGCACGGGAGACGAGCGCGACGCTGGCGCGATCGCCGTGCTGCACGCCTCCGAGCTGCGTCCGCTGCAGGAGCTGACGTGGGGTGAGCTCTCGGAGCGCGTGGCGGTCGTGGCCGGCGGGTTGCGCGCGCTGGGTGTGGAACGGGGGGATCGGGTGGTCGCCTACATGCCGAACATCCCCGAGACGCTGATCGCCTTCCTGGCCACGGCCAGCGTGGGGGCGATCTTCTCGAGCGCGGCGCCGGAGTTCGGGGCGCGCAGCGTGATCGACCGCTTCGCGCAGATCGAGCCGAAGGTTGTGCTCGCGGTGGACGGGTATCGCCACGGCGGCAAGGACTTCGACCGCCGGGCGGTGGTGGGTGAGATCCTCGCGGAGCTGCCCACCGTGCGCCACACGGTGCTGGTGCCCTACCTGTTCGAGGGTGCCGGCCAACACCCCGCCCCGTCATCGTCGGGTTCTGCTGCCACCAGCTCACGCGACTCGGGCGCGAGGGGCGCCCCGCCGGATCTGACGGATGCCACGCCGCCGTCCTGGCCCGGCGGTCTCACTTGGCGGGCGCTGTGCGAGCGCGGACAGGGCAGCGGCGAGGCGGCGTTCGAGCAGGTGCCCTTCGATCACCCGCTGTGGGTGCTGTACTCCTCGGGCACGACCGGGCTGCCGAAGGCGATCGTGCACAGCCACGGCGGGATTCTGCTGGAGCAGCTGAAGAAGAGCCATCTGCACCTCGATCTGCACCGGGGCGACCGCATGTTCTGGTTTACGACGACGGGCTGGATGATGTGGAACTTCCTGATCGGCTGCCTCTTCACGGAGGCGGCGATCGTGCTGTACGACGGCAGCCCGGGGCACCCCGACCTGGGCGCGATGTGGGCGCTGGCCGAGCGCACGAAGATGACCTGCATGGGCGTGAGCGCCGGCCTGCTCTCAGCCTGCGAGAAGGATGGCGTCAGGCCGAGCCGGGACTTCGATCTGAGCGCACTGCGCAGCATCGGCTCGACCGGATCGCCGCTGGCGCCCGAGAGCTTCGCGTGGGTGTACCGGGAGGTGAAGCCTGACGTGTGGTTGTTCTCGACGAGCGGGGGCACCGACGTGTGCACCGCGTTCGTCGGCGGCTGCCCGCTACTGCCGGTGTACGAAGGGGAGCTGCAGTGCCGTGTGCTGGGCTGCGCCGTGGAGGCATGGGACGAGCGGGGGCGCAGCGTGGTGGACGAGGTGGGGGAGCTGGTGCTGACCGAGCCGCTGCCTTCGATGCCGCTGTTTTTCTGGGGCGACCCGCCCGCCCAGGACCGGCCCGCCCACACGCCCGCTCGCGAACCCGTTGACTCGCGCGCGGGTCGGCCCGCCTCGGAGCTTGTGGGGGAGCGCTACCGGGAGAGCTACTTCTCGATGTACCCCGGCATATGGCGCCACGGCGACTGGATCAGGATCACCTCGCGGGGCGGCGCCGTGATCTACGGCCGCTCCGACGCGACGATCAACCGCCAAGGGGTGAGGATGGGCACGAGCGAGCTGTACCGGGCCGCGAGTGCGGTGGAGGAGGTGGTGGACGCGCTGGTGGTGGACATCCCACGCGGATCCGGTGCCCGCCCACCCGGCGCTCAGGCGCCGGAGCTCGAGATGTGGCTGTTCGTGGTGCTGCGCCCCGGCGCCACGCTCGACGAGGAGCTGAAGGGGAGGATCAGGCGACGGATCCGCGAGGACTGCTCGCCGCGGCATGTTCCCGATGAGGTGCTGCAGATCGCCGAGGTGCCGCGCACGCTCTCGGGCAAGACGCTTGAGGTGCCGGTGAAGCGGATCCTGATGGGCGCCGCTCCCGCCGAGGCGGCGAGCGTGGACTCGCTCGCCAACCCGCAGGCGCTGGAGTACTTCGTGGAGCTCGCGCAGACGTTGCGCTGAGCTGCCGCCCCCGATCTCACGGACGCGGTACGCCGGCCTGCGGATCTCCCGGCGAGCCGGGTGGCGGTGGTGCGCAGACGTTGCGCTGAAAGATCCCGAGCCGTCCGGGAGGAGTCCGAGCAGGGCGCGTCGAACAACGGGGCCGTGAAACGAACGGCATCGACCTCAACTATGCAGGAGCCGCCGGTGGGCGTCACGGGCGAGCATCAGAGTCTCTCGAAGTACATCCAGACGCGCTTCGAGGAGTGCTCGCGCTCGCAGAAGGACGTGGCGCAGTACATCGTCGACCACCTCGACGAGGCGGCCTTCCAGACCGCCGAGGAGCTGGCGCGTCGCGCCAACACCTCTAGCTCCACGGTGGTGCGCTTCTCCCAGGCGCTGGGGTTCGAGGGCTTCCCCGAGCTGCAGGCCGCGGCGCGCGACGAGTACCGGCGCGTGCACGCCAACGGCGGTGGATCGAATCAGAGCCATCAATCCGCGAATGGCAGCTCGGCGCCGCTGTTCTCGCTCGACCAGAACGAGTTCGAGGCGGCGCTGGCGGCCGACCACCTGAACGTGGAGGAGACTGCGCGCAAGGTGTCGCGCGGCGATGTGGAGGAGCTGATCGACGCGATCGTCAGCGCCGAGAAGGTGTTGGTGGCGGGCACCGACCAGATGGCGTTCTTCGCCAGCTACCTGCGCCACCTGCTGATGCTGCTGGACCTCCGCGTGGAGGTGGTCGCAAGCCCTTCTCAGGAGGCGCTCAGCCGCCTCGGGCGCATCGACCAGAGCACGCTCGTGATCGGGCTCTCCGCCGGGCGCCCGCACCCGCTGGTGCTGCGCGCGATGAAGCTCGCGCGCCACCGCAAGGCGCGCACCGCGGCGATCACCGACGCGACCCTCTCGGAGGTCGCCAAGCTCGGGCAGATCAAGCTCTACTACTCCTCCAACAGCCCCGCCTACGTGCGTTCGCACGCGGCGCTGCTCAGCCTGATCCAGGCGCTCGCCTACGGTGTGTATGCGCGCGACAGCGCACAGTACGAAGACCGCATCAAGGCCTTCCGGCTGAAGTGATTCTCCTCCATGCTGTTCCGGCAGGTGCATGCACCTGCCGGCCGGAGGGCGCATGCGCCCTCCGGGCCACTGGCGCATGCGCCAGTGGCATCTATGGAGGCGGATAGACTCCCTCCCATGCGCGACGAGGCGACATTTGCAGTGAAGGCCGGCCTGGCGGAGATGCTGAAGGGCGGGGTGATCATGGACGTGGTCACGCCCGAGCAGGCGAAGGTTGCCGAGGACGCGGGCGCCACCGCGGTGATGGCGCTGGAGCGGGTGCCCGCCGACATCCGCCGCGACGGCGGCGTGGCAAGGATGTCCGATCCGGAGATGATCGCGGGGATCCAAGAGGCGGTGAGCATCCCGGTGATGGCGAAGGCGCGCATCGGCCACTTCGTCGAGGCGCAGGTACTGCAGGCGCTGGAGGTGGACTACGTCGACGAGTCGGAGGTGCTGACCCCCGCCGACGAGGCCAACCACATCGACAAGTGGGCGTTCAAGGTGCCGTTCGTGTGCGGGGCGACCAACCTCGGCGAGGCGCTGCGGCGGATCGGCGAGGGCGCGGCGATGATTCGCTCCAAGGGCGAGGCGGGCACCGGGGACATCGTCGAGGCGGTGCGCCACATGCGCATGATCGGCGGCGAGATCCGTCGCCTCGCCACGCTTCAGGAGAGCGAGCTGGCGAGCGCCGCCAAGCAGCACGGGGCGCCGCTTGACCTCGTGCGGCGGGTCGCCGTCGAGGGGCATCTACCGGTGGTGCTGTTCTGCGCGGGCGGCATCGCCACGCCCGCGGACGCCGCCCTGATGATGGCGCTCGGCGCCGAAGGCGTGTTTGTCGGCTCGGGGATCTTCAAGGCCGAAGACCCTCCCACCAGGGCGCGCGCGATCGTGGAGGCCACCACGCACTGGCAGGACCCCGCGCGTGTGGCGGCCGCTTCACGCGGCCTCGGCCCAGCGATGGTTAGCCTCGAGAGCTCGAAGCTTGGCGACGGGCAGCTGCTGGCTCAGCGCGGCTGGTAGTGGGAGACGACGCGCCGCCGGTCGTGGGGGTGTTGGCGCTGCAGGGCGGCTTCGAGGCGCACGCGCGGATGCTGCGCAGTGTGGGTGCTGAGGTGCGCGAGGTGCGCACGCCCGCCGACCTCGACGGGCTTGAGGGATTGGTGATCCCGGGGGGGGAGTCGACGACGATGACGCTAGGGATCGAGCGGGAGGGCCTCGCGGAGCCGCTGCGCGAGCTGTGCGGCCCGCCGCCAGAGGGCCGGGGGGTTCCCGTGCTCGGCTCCTGCGCGGGGCTGATCATGCTCGACCGCGACCACCTCGGGCTGATCGACATGCGCGCGCAGCGCAACGCGTTCGGCCGCCAGATCAAGAGCTTCGAGGCGGACGTGCAGATGCGCGGGATCGGTGGCCCGCCGCTACACGGAGTCTTCATCCGCGCACCCTGGATCGCGGAGCACGGCCCCGGCGTGGAGATCCTCGCGGAGGTGGACGGCCACGCGGTGGCGGCCCGCGAAGGCAACCGGCTGGCGGTGGCCTTCCATGCCGAGCTCACGCCCGACGAGCGGCTGCACCGGCTATTTCTGGAGGAGGTTCGTGCTGCTCGGGGACTTCGGTCGGCAGCAGGATGAGCGGCTCTTCGAGCAGGTCGAGCACGCGGTTGATCGCGTCGTGGATCTCCCCCGCGAGCAGGCCCTCGTCGTCGAGTGCGACCGCCTGCTCGAATTGCCAGGAGCGCGACACGTGGATGCTGGGGCGCAGGTGGGCGGCGCGGCGCCCGAGCGTGCGCAAGAACGGTTCCAGGCGGGTTTTGTCGCGCGCGGAGGCGTAGCGGCGGCGCAGCAGCCACGGCCACAGCTCGGGAAGGATCGTGTCGGGGTTGTGGGCCCCCACCTGCTTGAAGTCCTCGCTCTGCCAGCGGCGGATGTAGGTGGCGGCGTCCAGGCGTGAGGTGAGGTAGACGCGGGTACGCGCGGGGGCGTTGCGGAAGCCCAGCTGGGGCTGGGGCTCCACGCGCCAGCCCCCGCCGTCTCCGTCGGAGCGCTCGAGCTCGGGGAGGCGTTCGGCGTGGCCGGCGCCGTAGAGGTGCTCCGCCTGGCGCTTGAGCTCGCCCGGCCAGAAGTGCAGGATCAGCTCGTCGCCGTCGAGGTCGAGCGCGGCGCGTTGCATCGAGATCACACCGAGCGCGGTGTCGAGCCGCACGTGCGCAAGGCCGACGCGCTCCGGCTGCAAGCCTGTCGCTTCGCGCAGCAGCGAGCGCAGCCGCCACTTGCGTCGCACGGGATCAGCGCCGACGCGCCGCAGCGAGCCGAACGGCAGCAGGTGGCCGAAGTCCTGGTGGGCGTAGGTGAGCAGGTCCTGCACCAGCGCCCGCTCGGCGGGGGAGAGTACCGCCAGCTCGACCAAACGCCACCACGACTCCAGCAGGTCGTGCCAGCGCAGCACACAGGTGCGCCGCTGTGCGAAGCGCGCGCTGCCGAGGTTGAGCTCGCCAACGCGGTGCCCGTTGCGCCGCGCCCAGCGGGTGCACACCTTGCTCTCCAGCAGGACAACCAGCTCAGGGTCGAAGCGCAGCACGCCGTCGAAGCGCTGCCCGCGGCTGGTGTCTTTGACCTCGCCGTCGCCCTCCGCCGGTTCGGTGTCGGGCGTGAGGAACACGCTCACCAAACGCCCGCGCTTGACCTCGCCGCCGGCGGCCGACTCCTCGGAGGCGTCGACGATATGTGTCGCCTGCATGTCCACCGTGCAGTCGGGCAGCTCGCTCTGCGAGGGCTCGCCGATCGAGCGCAGCAGCGTCTCGCGGGCCAGGGGAACGAGCCGCAGCACGATCATCGCCGCACGCGTCAGCTGATCCTCATGGGTGCGCCCGAGGTCGCGGTAGGGGTCGAAGACGTTCAGATGCGGGTTGGCGGTGGCGCTGTCCACAACCACCTCCCCGTTCGGTGCGACCACATCGATCCCCTCACTCTGTGCCGGCCCTGCCGACCGCGTGTCCTGTACGTCCAATCAGTGAACTGTCAAAGACTTTAGCGCACGTTGTCGTTTTTGGATGCGGGTCCGGTTTGGGCCCGCCGGGGTCGGTCGGCAGAGGATCGGGCGAATGTCGGGCACTGCGCGGAGATCGAGAGCGCTCAGGGCGCTTGAAGTCGAGGCTACGCCGCCTCGAACCGGGCGATCCCGTCCTGGATCTGTTCGACCGCGCGCTCGTCGCGCAGCAGCAGGTCGACGTGGCCGAGCACCTCGGAGATCGTCAGGTAGGCCTGCGTGACGGCGACGTTGCCCCACAGCGCGTGCGCTAGCTCGTAGGCGGTGCGGGGCCGCTCGGTGATCAGGCCGTGGATCTTCGTGGCGCGCCGTTCGTGCATGCGCAAACGCTCGTCGATCAGCGTGGCGTGGTCGGCGATCGGGGCGCCGTGGCCGCCGAGCACCAGCTCGAGGTCCATCGCGCGCGTCTGCTGCAGGGAGTCGAGGTAGGCGATCAGCGCCTGCGGGCGGGGACCGGCGTAGTCGCCCTCCACCTCCAGCGGCCGCGCGATCAGCGGGTTGGAGGAGATGTGCGCGAGCAGATGGTCGCCGGCGATCAGCAGCGAGCGTCGCTCGTCGTGGAAAACCGTGTCCGAGGGGCTGTGTCCGGGCCGGTGCAGCACCCGCAGCGTGCGGTCGCGCAGCTGCAGCTCCTCGCCCGCGGCGAGCGGACGATCGACCTCGACGGTGCAGCCCCACGCGCGGAAGCTGGCGGAGACGGCGCGCAGCGCGGTGACGACGTCGGTGGGCACCCCGTGGCGCAGCATGATGCGCGCCGCGAAGCGGTCGTCGAGCTCGGACTCGCTGCGGAAGTCGCGCAGCCGGCGGTCAAGGCCCTCGAGGGCTGCCACCTGCGCGCCGGAGCGCCGCGCGAGGATCGCGGCGAGGCCGATGTGGTCGATGTGCTGGTGGGTGAGCACCAGCAGCTGCAGATCCTCGATCGCGTGCCCGCGCGCGGCGAGCGCCTGTTCGAGCTCGTCGAGCGCCTTGGCGGAGTTGGGCCCCGAGTCGACCAGCGTGAGCGGGTCGTCCTCGATCAGGTAGGCGTTGACGCGGCCCACCGCGAAGGGAGTGGGGATCGCAAGGCGGTGGATCCCCTCCGCAGCGGCGCGCTCCAGCGCGGCCTCCTCCACGCCATCCCCCCGCGTGGTAGGGCCCTTGGATGCCCCTTTAGACGGACTCATGAGCGGATCAGCGCCAGCACCTCGTCGCGGCGACGCTCCATGTCCTCGTGGGAGCGCAGCGACTCCAGGCAGAGGCGCAGCAGCGGCTCGGTGTTGGAGGGTCGCACGTTGAAGTGCCAATCCTCGTAGTCGATCGAGATCCCGTCGAGGTGGGACTGCTCGGCGTCGGCGTAGCGCGCCGCGATCTCCTGCATCTTCGCGTCCTGGTCGGCCACCTCGGAGTTGATCTCCCCCGAGATGAAGTAGTGCTCGCGGTAGGGCGCCAGCAGCTCGGACATGCGCTGGCCGGTGCGCGAGAGCTGCTCGAGGATCAACAGCGCCGGCAGCGTGCCGGAGTCGGCGCAGTAGAAGTCGCGGAAGTAGTAGTGCCCGGACACCTCACCCCCGAACAGCGAGCCCTCCGCGCGCATGCGCGTCTTGAAGAAGGCGTGGCCCACGCGGTTCACGTACGGCGTCCCGCCCGCGCGCCGCACGGTGTCGGGCACGGCGCGCGAGGCGCGCACGTCGTAGAGGATCGCCTCGGGGTGGGCGGGGTTCGATCTCTTGACAAGCAGCGACTCCGCCAGCAGCGCGGTGAGGAAGTCGCCGTCCACGAACTCTCCGGTGTCGTCGATGAAGAAGCAGCGGTCGGCATCTCCGTCCCAGGCGATCCCGAGGTCGGCGCCGGTCGCGAGCACCTTGTCGATCGCGAACTGCCGGTTCTCGGGCAGCAGCGGGTTGGGCTCGTGGTCGGGGAAGTTGCCGTCGGGAGTCCAGTACGTCTCGATCAGCTCCAGCCCCAACCCCTCCAGCAGCGGGCCGACCATCGGGCCGGCCATCCCGTTGCCGCCGTCGACCACCACCTTCAGCGGTTGCTGGCCGAAACGGGGATGCTCGCCCGAGGCGAGTGTCCCCCGGCTTCGGCCCGAGCGGATCGTGTCGGGATCGATGAAGCCCAGCGCGGCCTGCTGGAACTCGGCGTAGACGTCCACCTCCTCGACCGTCCCGCGCGGCGGGCTGCGCCGGCGCGTCTAGGCCGGCCTCGATCAGCCGGCGAATGTCCTGGATGCCGCTGTCGCCAGACAGCGCCAGCGCCCCCTCGCGCACCAGCTTGCAGCCGGTGTACGCCTTCGGGTTGTGCGAGGCGGTGCACATCAAGCCCCCGTCGAGCGCGCGCGAGCCGACAAGGTAGTAGAGCATCTCGGTGCCGACCTGTCCGGCGTCGAGCACGTGCACGCCCTCGGCCAGCAAGCCCTCCCTGTAGCGCGCCGCGAGCTCCGGCGCGGTGAGGCGCATGTCGCGCCCCAGTCCCACGCGCAGCTCGCCCACCGGCTTGCCCTCCAGCTGGGCGAGCACCCGCGCGAACGCCCGGCCGATCGACTCGGCGATCTCGCCGTCGAGCTGCTCGCCGTACAGGCCGCGGATGTCGTACGCCTTGAAGATCTCGGGGGAGGGAGCACGCACAGTGCGTTGCATCCTAAGCTTTACCGGGGGAGGGCAGGCCCTCCCCGGAGCCCCCTCCCCCGGAGCCCCCTCCCAAAGGACTGGTCATGTCAGGACACTCCAAGTGGTCGAGCATCAAGCACAAGAAGGCGATCGTCGACTCCCGCCGGGGGGCGGCGTTCACGAAGCTGGCGCGCGCCGTCACCGTCGCTGCGCGCGAGGGCGGGGGGGACCCCGACTCCAACGCGGCGCTCGAGAACGCGATCCGCAAGGCCAAAGCGGCCTCGATGCCGAAGGACAACATCGAGCGCGCGATCGCCAAGGGCACCGGCGAGGGTGGCGACGGGGAGGCGCTGGAGACGGTGATCTACGAGGGGTACGGCCCCGCCGGGGTGGCGCTGCTGGTTGAGACCGTCACCGACAACCGCAACCGCACCGGGCCGGACGTGCGCAATCTCTTCACCAAATACGGCGGCTCGCTCGGCGAGCCCGGCTCGGTGGCCTACCTGTTCGAGAAGAAGGGCGTGATCGTCGTCGACGCCTCTCGCTACACCGAGGACGACCTGCTGGCCGCCGTGGAGGCCGGCGCCGAGGACATCTCCGAGGACGAGGACGTCTTCGAGGTGATCACCCCGCTTGCCGACTTCACCGCGGTGCGCCGCGCGCTGGAGGAGGCGGGCGTGGAGCTGGAGAGCGCGGAGCTCACCTACCGGCCCTCCAGCCTCGTGCCGATCGAGCACGAGGGCCAGGTCGTCAAGCTGATGAAGCTGATCGACGGCCTGGAAGAGAACGACGACGTCTCCGCGGTGCACGCCAACTTCGATGTGCCGGCCGACATGCTCGCGCGGGCCGTTGGATAAGCCACCCGTCGCGATCCTCTGCGGCGGGCGCGGCACCCGCCTGCGCGAGCGCACCCGCGAGATCCCCAAGCCGCTGATCGAGATCGGTGGGCGCCCGATCGTGCAGCACGTGATCGAGCTGTACGCCGCCCAGGGCTTCCGCCGCTTCCTGCTGGCGACCGGCTACCGCGGCGAGCTGATCGAGCGCTTCGTCGCCGCGCGCGCTGGCCGGAGGGGGTGGAGGTGCAGTGCGTGGACACCGGCCTCGACACCCCCACGGGCGGGCGGATCAAGCGCCTGGAGGGGCTCTTGGCGGACGAGCCCACGTTCTGCGTCACCTACGCCGACGGCCTCGCCGACATCGATCTCGCGCGGCTGCTGCGCTTCCACGAGGCCCACGGCGCGCTCGCCACGATCACCGTTGTGCGCCCCGAGTTGCAGTTCGGGGTGGCCGAGCTGGATGGGGAGGACGGCCGCGTGCTCGGCTTCCGCGAGAAGCCCCGCTCCGAGCACTGGATCAACGGCGGCTTCCTCTGTTTGCGCGCCCGCCGCATTCGACTACCTCGCGCACGACTCCGTACTCGAGCGCGAGCCCTTACAGCGGCTCGCCGCCGACGACCAGTTGCGCGCCTATCGCCACGAGGGCTTCTGGGAGTGCATGGACACCTACAAGGACGCCGTCGCGCTCAACGACCTGTGGGCTTCGGGCTCGGCGCCGTGGCGCGCGAAGAGCGTGGTTTGAGACACGGCCCGCGGGCAGGCGTCCGACCGCCCGCGCAGAATCACATCCAATGATCGTCCTCGGCATCGACCCTGGCCTTGCCAACGCCGGCTACGGCGTCGTCGCCCGCCGTGGGGGCACACGGCGCGGAGCGCCGGGTCGCATGGCCGCGCTCGACGGCGGTGTGATCGACACGCCCGCCGGAGCCGCCTTGGAGACGCGCCTGGCGAGCGTGCATGGGCGCGTGCTGGAGCTGATCGACGAGCACCGCCCCACCGCGATGGCCCTGGAGCAGCTGTACTTCGGGCAGAACGTGCAAACCGCCTTCGCGGTCGGACACGCGCGCGGGGTGACGATGCTCGCCGCCGGGGAGCGAGGTGTTCCATGCTTCTCCTACACCCCCCAACGCGTGAAGTCCTCGGTCTGCGGCAACGGCCGCGCGGACAAGCACCAGGTCGCGCGGATGGTGCAGACGCTGCTCTCGCTCCCCGAGCTGCCCACCCCCGACCACGCCTCCGACGCCCTCGCGGTGGCGCTCTGCCACCTCAACGCCGCGCCTTTGGCCCACGCCGTGGCGGCGGCGGGATCCGCATGATCGCGCTGCTGCGAGGCGAGGTCGCCGTGCGCCGCGCCGACCACGTTGTGATCCTCTGCGGGGGGATCGGCCACCGGGCGGCCGTCTCGGCGGAGACCCTGCGTCACATACCGGCGGTCGGCCGCGAGACGACGCTGCACACCCACCTGATCGTACGCGACGACGCGCTCGCGCTTTACGGCTTTCACTCCGAGCAGGAGCGCGACCTCTTCCTGATGCTGCTCTCCGTGCAGGCCGTCGGCCCCAAGGTCGCGCTCGCGGTGCTCTCCGCCGGGCCCCCGCGCGAGCTGGTGGCAGCGCTCGCGGCGGGCGACGCGGCGCGCCTGCAGGCGGTGCCGGGGATCGGCAAGCGCACCGCGGAGCGGATCATCGTCGAGCTGCGCGAGAAGGTGGGGGTCGCCGCGGACGTGGACCTCGGCGCCACCGGGGTCGGCGCGGCGATCAAGGCCCGCCGCGTGGAGAGCCCGCGCACGCTCGCCCGCGACGGGCTGCTGGAGCTCGGCTACAGCCACGGCGAGGCCGAGGAGCTGCTGCGCGAGGCGACCGGCGACAGCGCCGAGGAGCTGATCGCGCAGGCGCTGCGCACGGCGCGCGCCGGGTGATCCTCCAATGACCCGCATCCAAACTCCCAACCTGGACGAGCACGACGAGCTCGAGGAGGAGCTCGAGCGCTCGCTGCGCCCCCGCCGCCTGCACGAGTTCGTCGGCCAGCGCGGGCTGTGCGAGCAGCTCGCCGTGGCGATCGAGGCGGCCGCCGCGCGCGGGGAGGCGCTCGACCATCTGCTGCTCGCCGGGCCGCCCGGCCTGGGCAAGACCTCGCTCGCGCAGATCGTCGCCAGCGAGCTCGGGGCGCCGTTCGTGCAGACCGCCGGCCCGGCGCTCGAGCGAAAGGGAGACATCGCGGCGTTTCTCACCGCCCTGGAGCCGCGCTCGCGTGTTCTTCGTCGATGAGATCCACCGCCTGCCGCGCACTTTGGAGGAGACCTTCTACCCGGCGATGGAGGATCGCCGCCTGCCGATCACCGTCGGCCAGGGCGCCGGGGCGCGCGTGGTGACGCTCGATCTGCCGCCCTTCACGCTGGTGGGGGCGACCACTCGCACGGGCCTGCTCACCACGCCGCTGCGCGACCGCTTCGGCATCCAGGCGCGGCTTGAGCCCTACACCACGGCGGAGCTCACGACGATCGTCATACGCTCCGCGGGGATCCTCGAGATCCCGCTGGAGCGAGGGCGGCGCCGAGGCGATCGCGGCGCGCAGCCGCGGCACCCCGCGCGTGGCCAACCGCCTGCTGCGCCGCGTGCGCGACTACGCCGAGGTGCGCATGGAGGGCGTCCTCAGCGCCGACGCCGCGCGCGCGGCGCTGGAGTTGCTGGAGGTCGACGAGCGCGGCCTCGACCGCCTCGACCGGGAGATCCTGCGCGCGATCTGCGAGAAGTTCGCTGGCGGCCCCGTCGGCCTCTCCACGCTGGCGGTCGCCGTCGGCGAGGAGCGCGACACGATCGAGGACGTCTACGAGCCCCATCTGCTGCGTGAGGGCCTGCTCAAGCGCACCCCGCGCGGGCGCGCCGCCACGCCCGCGGCGTTCGCCCACCTCGGGCTCGAGCCGCCCGCAGGTCAAACGGCGGGCTCCGACCCCGCGCTCTTCTAGGCTCTCCAGGCTGGCGGGGGCCTCCCCGTGGCGGCTTCCCTACTCTTTGTGGACACGACCATGTCCCATCCCTTCATCTGCCCCAACTGCGGCCACCGCTCCAGCGAGCTCGACCGCAACCTCGGCTTCACCCGCCAACCGAAGGGCTGCGCCAAGTGCGGGTTTGCCTTCCTCTTCGAACTGCTCGACGACTACTACCCCGCGCCGGACGCCGCGTTCTTCGTGTGCGACCGCGAGGGGCGGGTGATCGGCTGCGGCAAGAACTCCTTCGCGCTCACCGGCCTGGAGGAGGAAGCGGTGATCGGCCGGCCGGTCGCGCAAGCGCTCGGGTTGGAGTTCTCCAACGGAGACGACCCCGTCGGCACGGTGCTCGGAGTGGGGGGTGCGCGCGCTGGGCAAGCCGGTGCGCGTCAGCGGCGACCGCGATCTGCCCGCCACCGCGCGCGCCGACATGTTCCCCGCCTACGACGACGAGGGCGGTCTTTTGCTCGTCCTTACTCCGGACAAGTAGTCTTTTCCAATGGCCGACCGCCGCCGCAACACGCTCGTGCTACTACTCGTCGCCTTCTTGCTGGCGGTATCGGCGGTCATCATCGCGACCAAACCGACGCGCCTCGGGCTCGACTTGAAGGGCGGGGTGTCGTTCATCTACAAGGGGATCCCCACCGCGCACGCGAAAGTCAACTCCGAATCGCTCAACCGTGCGATCACGATCATGCGCAAGCGCGTCGACCAGCTCGGCGTCGCGCAGCCGGAAATCCAGCTGTACGGCGCTAACGAAATCAATGTGTCGCTGCCCGACGTGACCAACGTCAAGCGCGCCGAAGACCAGGTCGGCAAGACCGCTCAGCTGCTCTTCTACGACTGGGAGCCCAACGTGATCGGGCCCTCGGGCAAGACCGAACCGACCAACCGAACCGTCACCTGCGGACCCGAACCGGCCGCGGTCCGCTGCGGCCTGCCCGAGTACAAGGCGATCCAGCTCGCCGCCAAACGCAAGCCCTACCTCTACCCCAACGCGACCACGCTGCAGAAGGGCTGCACGCCGGCGCAGGTGGGCGGCTGCATCTACGGCTCGTGGTACCTGGTGGACTCCAAGCACGAAAAGGTGCTGTGCGCCGGCGGCAAGCCGATCTGCGGCCCTGCCGACACGCAGGCCGAGCTGTACGCCGACGGCTACAAACCGCCGGCCGGCGTGGTCGCGAAGGCGGTGCACGTCAATCCCGGCACCGTGCTCGTGCAGGCGCGCCCCGAAGAATTCCAGAACAAAATCACCAAGGCCGAACCGAACAGCTTCTACGTGCTCAACGACAACCCGGTGCTCGAAGGCGGCAGCATCAACAACCCGCAGCAGGGCTACCAGAGCGAAGGCGGCGGCTCGGGGCTGCCGGACGTGACCTTCGGCTTCGACTCGCACGGCAAGACGGTGTTCGAACGCGTCACCAAGGAAATCGCCCACCGCGGCGAAAACGCGCAGCTGCCCGGCGTCACCAAGCCCGAAGCGCTGCAGCACTTCGCGATCGTGCTCGACGAACAGGTGATCACCGCGCCCTCGATCGACTACACCCAGTACCCCAACGGGATCGACGCCTCCAACGGCTCGGAGATCACCGGCGGCTTCACGCTCACCTCCGCGCAGAACCTCGCCGACGAGCTGCAGTCGGGCGCGCTGCCGATCAAGTTGGAACAGATCTCCCATTCGCAGGTCTCCGCGACGCTCGGCAAAACGGCGCTCAACCAGGGCCTGCTCGCGATGGCCGTGGGTCTGCTGGTGGTGTGCATCTTCCTGCTGATCTTCTACCGCGTGCTGGGGATCATCGCGATCGGCGGTCTCGCGATCTACAGCATCTACTACTTCGCGCTGATCAAGGCGATCCCGATCGTCCTGACGCTGCCCGGCATCGCCGGCCTGATCCTGACGATCGGCATTGCGGCGGACGCCAACATCGTGATCTTCGAGCGCATCAAGGAGGAGATCCGCGCTGGGCGCTCGATCCCCGCGGGCATCGCCGCCGGCTACAAACGCGGCTTCGCGGCGATCGTCGACGCCAACGTTGTGACGTTCATGACCGCCTTCATCCTGTTCGCGCTCGCGACCGCCGAAGTGCAGGGCTTCGCCTTCACGCTCGGCATCGGCACGCTGTTGTCGCTGTTCACAGCCGTGCTCGCCACGCAGGCGGCGCTTGGCTCGATGGGCCGCTCGCGGGTGATCGGCCACCCCGCGCTGCTCGGCGCCGCCCGCGCCAAGCGCGCGCTGCGCTTCGACTTCATGGGCGCCTCGAAGTGGTTCTTCTCGCTGTCGGGCACGATCCTGCTGATCGGCGCCCTGGCGATCGGCGGCAAAGGGATCAACTTCGGCATCGACTTCACCTCCGGCACGCGCATCCAGACCGGCTTCACCCAGCCGATCTCCCAGGAACAGATCCGCACGGTGCTGCGCGAACACAACCTTCCCAACGCCCAGATCCAGAAGCTCACCGGCGACAAGAACGTCGGCGGTAGCGGCTATCAGATTTCGCTCAAGCAGCTCAAGCCGACTCAGGTGGCCGCGGTCGA
The DNA here is from genome assembly GCA_963812955.1 of uncultured Solirubrobacterales bacterium. Lineage (GTDB taxonomy): Bacteria > Actinomycetota > Thermoleophilia > Solirubrobacterales > Solirubrobacteraceae > Palsa-744. The sequence goes on along the minus strand of CAWEXC010000003.1, from coordinate 238,949 downwards.
GGAATCCCTGGGCAAGATCAGCCCATTGCGCGACACCTCCGACAACTCGATCGGACCGACCTTCGGGGCGACGGTGGCTAGGTCGGCGGTGATCGCGATCATCGCCTCGCTGATCGTGATCTCGGTGTACATCGCGCTGCGCTTCGAGTGGAAGTACGCGGTGCCCGTGCTGATCGCGTTGATGCACGACCTGTTGATCACCGCGGGGGTGTATGCCCTCACCGGCCGCGAAGTGAGCAGCGCGACGGTCGCCGCGCTGCTGACGATCCTCGGCTATTCGCTGTACGACACGATCATCGTGTTCGATCGTGTGCGCGAGAACGTCCCGCGAATGCCGCGCGCCGCGTTCTCGCAGATCGTCAACCGCTCGATGTCCGAGGTGCTGACCCGTTCGCTGGCGACCAGCTTCTGCACGCTGCTGCCGGTGCTGGCGCTGCTGCTGTTCGGCGGCGAAACGCTGAAGAACTTCGCGTTCGCGCTGATGGTGGGGATCGCCTCCGGTGCCTACTCCTCGATCTTCATCGCCTCGCCGGTGCTCACTCAGTGGAAGGAACGCGAGGGCTCCTACCGCAACCGCCGCGCGCGCCTGGTACGCGACTTCGGCGCCGTTCCCCCATACGCGACTGCGCTCGACGGCTCGCCGATCGACGTGGAGCCCGCCAAACAGCGCCGCCGTCAGCGCAAGGGCGGCCTGCTGGTGGCGGCGGAGGAGCCTGGCGAGCAGGTCTCACAGGAGGAGTTCGAGGAGATGGTGCGTGACCTGGACATCGAGCGGGAGGGCGCGAACGGTCGCAGCAGCCGCACCGGCAAGGGTCCATCAGCTGGCACCGGCACGATGCCAACCAGGGCACGTGTCCCCAAAGCCACGTCAACCCGGGCGCCCGTGGAGGGGCGGGCGGGGACCCCATCCCCCCCGCAGGAGCCCGCGGCCGATCTCACCCCCGAGGACCTGGTGCTCAAGGAACAGCCCAAACGCCAGAAACGGCCTCGCAACAAACGTCATGGGAGGTCGCGCTGATGGGAATGCTCGGCTGGGTGATGATGGGCCTCGCGATCTGGCACTTCACGATCTGGCTGCCCGACCGCTTCTGGGGCGGGATCGTCGGCGCGCTGATCGGTTCGCTGATCGGCGCGGTCGTGATCAGCACGTTGATCTACAGCATCAAAGTGTCCGGCCTCGCAATCCCCGGAAAAAAGGAGACCGACATCGCGGTCGTGCTGTTCGCGGTGCCAGGCTCGTTGATCGGCATGGCTGCGGTCTACCTGGAGGGCATCCGCCGCGAGGGGATGCGGGCGGCGCTCACCATCCCCCCTCGGTAGTTCCGTCCAGACCCACCCGTAGGGTTGGCGGCGATGGTGCCGAGCAGCCGCTTCGAGATCGCGCCGTGCCCGCAACCTCAGGTGCAGGCGCTCGAACGACAGCTGGGGGTGAGTGGGGCGGTCGCGCAGGTGCTGGTGCGCCGCGGGCTGGCCGACCCCGAGCGGGCGCGGGCGTTCCTGGCGGCTGATGAGGAGCATCCGCCCGCCGCGTTTGAGGGCATCGACGAGGCGCTCACGACGATCCTCGCCCAGGTGCGCGCCGGGGCGCGGATCACCGTGCATGGGGACTACGACGTCGATGGGATCTGCTCCACCGCGGTGTTGGTGCGTGTGCTGCGAGCGCTGGGGGCCGACGTCGACTGGTATCTGCCCGACCGTGCCAGCGACGGCTATGGGCTGAACGCCCGCACGATCAGGCGCCTGGCGGTGCGCGGCACGCGCCTGCTGATCACCGTGGACTGCGGCATCACGGCAGTCGAGGAGGTGGACCTCGCGCGGGTGCTGGGGATGGAGGTTGTGATCAGCGACCACCACTCGCCGCGCGCCGACGGCGCGCTGCCGCGGGCGCCGATCGTGCACCCCGTCGTGTGCGGCTACCCCTGCCCCGACCTATGCGCCACCGCCGTGGCGTACAAGCTGGCGCTCGGTCTGTGGGAGGCCGCTGGCCGAAACGGGGATTCGAGCCGAAGGCACGTGTCTCCCGCTTTCGGCCGAAACGGGGATTCGAGCCGAAGGCGAGTATCTCCCAGCTTCGGCCGAAACGAGAGGGAGCCTGCCCGCCCCGGGGGATCGACTCTTTATCGCCCCCACCACGACCTCGACCTCGTGGCGCTCGCGACGATCGCCGACGTGGTTGCGCTGCTGGGCGAGAACCGCATGCTGGTGCGCCACGGCCTGCGCGCGCTGGCGGCAACCGCCAAGCCGGGCCTGCGCTCGTTGCTGGCGGTGGCGCGTGCGAGCGGCGGTCAGGTGGACGAGCGCACCGTGGCGTTCGCGCTGGCACCGCGGCTGAACGCGGTTGGACGGATGCACCGCGCTGACGCCGGCCTCGAGCTGATCCTCACCGAGGACCCCGCGCGCGCGCAGGAGATCGCGGCGGAGCTCGACCGCGCCAACCACGAGCGCAAGCACACCGAGACGCGCATCCTGTTCGACGCCGAGCGTCAGGTGGCAGCGCTGGGCGAGCGCGCCGCGTACGTGCTCGCCGGCGAGGACTGGCATCCTGGGGTGATCGGGATCGTGGCCTCGCGCCTGGCCGAGCGCCACCACCGGCCATTCGTGCTGGTGGCGCTCGAAGGCGCGACGGGTCGAGGGTCGGGGCGAAGCATCGCGGGCTTCGACCTGCTTGGGGGGTTGAACGACTGCGCGGGGCACCTGCTGCGCCACGGCGGCCATCGCGCGGCGGCGGGCCTGGAGATCGAGCGCGAGCGCCTGGAAGAGTTCGGAGTGGCGTTCGCGGCCCACGCAGAGCGCGTGCTGAGCGCCGGCCAGCTCGTACCGAGCGAGCGTGTGGATGCGATCGTGCACGGCGAGGAGCTGGGGATGGCGCTCGCCGAGGAACTACGGGCGCTGGCGCCGTTCGGCTGCGCCAATCCGGCGGTGTCGCTGCTCGTGCAGAGCGCGTGCTTCGCCGAGCGCCGGCCGATGGGGGAGGGCAGGCATGTGCGCTTCACGGTGCTCGCCGACGGTGCCCGCGCTCGCGCGGTCGCGTTCGGCGCCGGCACCAGCCTGCCGGTGCGCGACGGCGCCCCCGCCGATGCGACGTTCACGTTGGAGGTCAACGAGTGGCGTGGCGTGAGCGAGCCGCGCCTCGTGTTGCGCCATGCTCGGGCGGCCGAGGTGCCGGCCCATGGCGAGACGGCTCTCGAGGAGGAGGGGGAGCTGGTGCTCTTCGCCTGATGTCGCACCGGCTGAGGCGTTGGCCGTCAACGAGACGGCCCGAGGACGATTGGTTCTCTTCGCCTGAGTCTCACATCGAGTAATCGGGGATTGGCCGCACTCACCCACCGGGAAAGGCCCTCGCACTCACCCACCGGGAAAGGCCCTACCCTTAAGGAATGGCGACAGACCAGACACAGCGGAACCCTGAGAGCCCCGTCAAGGAGGCGGACCGATCGCCGTCCGGGATTGGCCAGCAGCTCAATGAGTTCGAGCGCCGCCTGCTCGGCGATCTGTTCGCGATCGTCTCCGAGCACGCGGCCGACACGACGATCCAGATTGACCGCACGCGCGTGGAAGAGGCGTTCGTGTTCGCCTGCGAGCACCACGCCGCGCAGCGGCGCAAGTCCGGCGAGGACTTCATCGTGCACCCCGTGGGCGTCGCCCGCATCTGCGCGGGGATGCGCCTGGACACCGAGACGCTGTGCGCGGCGCTACTGCACGACACCGTCGAGGACACCTCGGCCTCGATCGAGGAGGTGCACGAGCGCTTCGGCGCCGAGGTCGCCAACGTGGTGGACGGCGTCACGAAGCTGACCGGCATCACCTTCCACTCGCGCGATGAGGCGCAGGCGGAGAACTACCGCAAGATGATGGTGGCGATGGCCACCGACGTGCGGGTGATCCTGATCAAGCTCGCCGACCGGCTGCACAACATGCGCACGATCGAGGCGATGCCCAAGCAGAAGCAGATCGACAAGGCGAAGGAGACCCTGGAGATCTACGCCCCGATCGCGCATCGCCTCGGCATCCACGCGATCAAGTGGGAGCTCGAGGACCTTGCGTTCGCGACCCTGCATCCCCGCAAGTACCAGGAGATCAAGGGGCTGGTCGCCCAGCAGCGCGAGGAGCGCGAGAGCTACGTGAGCGAGGCCGGCGAGTACCTCACGAGCGAGCTGCGCAAGCTCGGCATCGAGGCGCAGATCGCCGGTCGCGCCAAGCACTTCTACTCGATCTACGCGAAGATGACCAAGAAGGGACGCGAGTTCAACGAGATCTACGACCTCACCGCGATGCGCGTGATCGTGGACTCCGTGAAGGACTGCTACGGCGCGGTGGGGGTGATCCACTCGCTGTGGAAGCCGCTGCCGGGGCGCTTCAAGGACTTCATCGCGATGCCCAAGTTCAACATGTACCAGTCGCTGCACACCACCGTGATCGGGCCGGAGGGACGGCCGCTGGAGATCCAGATCCGCACGGCGGACATGCACGAGATGGCGGAGTTCGGAGTGGCGGCGCACTGGATGTACAAGCAGCGCGGCGAGAAGCCCGGCCGTGAGCGCTCCGGCACGCTCGAGGACGACTCCAAGGTCAAGTGGCTGCGCTCGATGCTCGACTGGCAGCAGGACATGTCCGATCCCAAGGAGTTCATGGAGAGCCTGAAGATCGACCTGTTCGAAGACGAGGTGTACGTGTTCACGCCCAAGGGCGAGGTCAAGTCGCTCGCGGCGGGCGCCACCCCGCTGGACTTCGCCTACGAGGTGCACACCGAGATCGGCCACCGCTGCGTGGGGGCGAAGGTGAACAGCAAGATCGTGCCGCTGCACTACGAGCTGCGCAGCGGGGACATCGTCGAGATCCTCACCACCAAGCGCGAGCGCGGCCCCTCGCGCGACTGGCTGGCGATGGTGAAGACCACGCGCGCGCGCAACAAGATCAGGGCGTGGTTCAAAGCGGAGTCCCGCCAGGACACCGAGCACACCGGGCGCGAGCTGCTGCAGGAGCACCTCAAGCGCCAGGGACTGCCGGCGCAGCGGATCACCGGCTCGGCGCTGCTGGCGGACGTGATCCGCGAAATGGGCTACCGCAAGGCGGACGACTTCTACATGGCCCTCGGCGGCGCGAAGGTGTCGCCGAAGATCGTCGTCAACAAGGTGATGCAGCGCCTCAAGACGCGGTGAGGCGGCCGACGGCGGGGCGACCGCCGCCAGCGACCTGCTCAAGGTGGGGCGCTCCGCGCGGCGCCCGACGCGCTCCTCCGGCCAGTACGGGATCAGAGTGGAGGGCGTGGAGGACGTGATGCTGCGCCTCGCCAAGTGCTGCCGGCCGGTGCCCGGCGATGAGATCGTCGGCTACATCTCACTCGGCCGCGGCATCACGATCCACCGCGAGGACTGCCCCAATGCGACCGTGCTGCGCAAGAACCCCGAACGCTTCACCGAGGTGTACTGGGAGGGGGAGCAGTCGAGCGGGTTCGTCGTCGAAATCCAGATCGACGCGTGGGACCGCCACCGGCTGCTGGAGGACCTCTCGCGGGTCTTCTCCGAGGCGGGCGCCAACATCGTCGAAGCGCGCTGCCTCTCCAACCCGCCGATGGTCAAGAACCGCTTCGTGGTGGAGGTCGCCGACACGCACTCGCTGAAGGGCGCGATCAACCGGCTGCGCAACACCGAGTCGGTGTTCGATGCCTACCGCGTCACCCCCGGGCCGGCTGGGTAGTTACGCGACCACGTTGAGCGCCCGGGGCATGATCGAGTACCGCGCTTCGGCTACCTCGCCGAGGTAGTCGCCGTCGACTTGCAGCGGCAGCGGCTCGCCGTCGGCGGTGCGGACGGTCAGCTCGGTGGTGGGGGCGAGCGCGGTGATCTGGCGGTGGCGCGTGAGGCGTGCGCGCTTGGAGAAGGCGCGCCAGGCGATGAACGGCATGTCGAGCGGGCGGGCGCGGTGCAGCACGCAGGTGGAGAGCGTGCCGGAGTCGAGCTCCGCGTCATCGGCGATCTCGATCGGGCGGTTGCGGAAGTAGGTGAAGGGGGTGCCGTTCTGGATCACGGCGGTGACTCCTGAGTGCTCCTCGCCGCCGAGGTGGGTGGTGAGGCGCGGGGGACGCAGCAGGTAGCGCCGGGCGAACGTGGTGACGGCGACCCACGTGAAGAACCATGGCCCCCAGCGGGCCTTGCGCTGCGGGTTGGCGTCCACGCGCTGCACGACGGAGGCGTCGAGGCCCAGGCCGGAGGCGAACGTGAAGCAGCGCCCGTTGACCACGCCGAGGTCGACCTTGTGGATGCGCCAGTCGTCGGCCATCGCCAGCAGATGCTCGGTGGCCTCGATCAGCGACCCGGGGATGCCGAGCATCTTGCCGAACACGTTGGCCGAGCCGCCCGGCAGGCAGGTGAGCGGGGTGGCCGAGCCGAGCAGACCGTTGGCGGCCTCGTTGACGGTGCCGTCCCCGCCGAAGGCGACCACCACGTCGTAGCCCTCGTGGGCGGCCTCGCGGCAGAGCTCGGTCGCATGGCCGCGGGACTCGGTGTCGCGGGCGTCGACCTCGAAGCGGCTGCGCAGGGCATCGACGACGAGGTGGCGCAGGCTGTCGGAAACCGTCGAGGCATAGGGGTTGACGACGATCAGCATGCGCTTCTTCGGCAGGGACTCAGCGAGGTCGAAGGCGTCCTCGCCCTGCTCTGGGTCTCTATGCCCGGGGCTGCCTGGCTCGAGCCCTGCTCGCTCTGGAGGCCGCCGCGCGGCGGGGGGAATCGTGGACATCGACCTGCGTACACCGCTCGCGCGGGAGCGTTACCGTGGCAGGGCATCGCGGGGGACCTCGCGGCTGACATATCGATACGGGCGCCTCGCAAAGGCGCGGTCGCGGCGGGCACGATCTAATGCTTTCCCGCCGCGTGTTCGATATACTGCCCACAGCAGTACACATCAAGAGGGGTGGAGGGACTGGCCCGACGAAGCCCCGGCAACCACCGCGTCCCAACGCGGAAGGTGCCAATTCCAGACAGATGTGTGGCGGGCTTCACGTTTTTCGCCACACGGGACAACGGCGAAGACGATGAAGGAGGCCAGATGGCTGCCAGCAACCTGAAGTGTCGAGAGTGCAAGGCGGAGTACCCGCTGGAGGCGCTGTACGTGTGCGAGCGGTGCTTCGGCCCGCTGGAGGTCGACTATGACCACAGCCGCCTGACCGACGGCGGCGTGGACGAGCTGCGCCGCCGCATCCAGGGGGGCCCGCAGAACATCTGGCGCTACGCCGACTTCCTGCCCCTGGCCGGTGGGCCTCCGGGTCCCTCGGGGCGGCTGGCCTCGCGGGTCGGGCTGCCCGCGGGCTGCACGCCGCTGATCCGCGCCGATCGCCTCGCGCAGCGGCTGGGATTGAAAGAGGTGTGGGTCAAGAACGACGCCGCCAACCCCACGCACTCCTTCAAGGACCGCGTCGTCTCGGTGGCGGCGGCGCGCGCGCGGGAGCTGGGCTACCAGACGATCGCGTGCGCTTCCACCGGCAACCTGGCCAACTCCGTGGCCGCCCACGGGGCGGCGCTGGGCCTCGAGTCCTACGTCTTCATCCCCGCCGACCTGGAGGAGCAGAAGGTGCTCGCCACCGGCGTCTACGGGACCCGCCTGGTGGCGGTGAAGGGCAACTACGACGACGTCAACCGTCTCTGCACCGAGCTCTCAGCCGAGCGCGAGTGGGCGTTCGTGAACATCAACCTGCGCCCCTACTACGCCGAGGGCTCCAAGACGCTGGCGTTCGAGATCGCCGAGCAGCTGGGCTGGGAGCTGCCCGACCGCTGCGTCGTGCCGATCGCCTCGGGGTCGCTGTTCACGAAGGTCGCCAAGGGCTTCGCCGAGTGGCGCGAGCTCGGCCTCGTGAGCGGAGCGCTGCCGCGGATGAGCGGCGCCCAGGCCGAGGGCTGCAACCCGGTGGCAAGCGCATACGCGGCCGGCCACGACGTATGCCGCCCGGTGAAGCCCAATACGATCGCCAAGTCGCTGGCGATCGGCAACCCCGCGGACGGCCCCTACGCGCTGGAGGAGGCGCGTCGCAGCGGAGGCTCGATCGACGCGGTCAGCGACGAGGAGATCAGGCAGGGCATCGCACTATTGGCGCAGACCACGGGCATCTTCACCGAGACCGCGGGCGGAGTCACCACGGCGGTACTGGCGAAGCTCGCCAAGCGCGGCGAGATCGACCCCGCCGAGCGCGTGGTACTGGTGATCACCGGTGAGGGCCTGAAGACGCTCGACGCGGTGCGAGGCACCTTCGAGACCCACACGATCGAGCCCAGCGTCGAGCAGTTCGAGACCCAGGTCGAGAACGTGGTGCAGACAGCCGCCAAGGCCGATGTGGCGCTAGCAGGCAACGGTGCACTGGTCGGCAATAGGGCGCTCGTGGGCACCGCCGCGAAGGGCTGAGCCGATGCCGGTAACCGTGAAGATCCCTACTCAGTTGCGCACCGCTGCCGAAGGAGCAAGCGAGGCCCAACTCGAAGGCGCAACCGTGCAGGAGGTACTGGACAGCCTGTTCGAGCGCTTTGGCGAGCTGCGCACCCGAATCTCCGACGAGGACGGCGGCCTGCGGCGCTTCGTAAACGTCTACCTGAGCGGCGAGGACATCCGCTTCCTGGACGGCCTCCAAACCCCCGTGTCAGACGGCGCCGAGCTGACGATTCTGCCAGCGGTAGCCGGCGGCTAACCGAACCCGGGAGTCTCTGCCCCCCGCGGCGGGAGTGATCACGCGCGGCGGTCAGCGAGTGCGCGTGGCGTGGTGGGCGGCCGGGGCCGTAGGCAGCGAAGACCCGCTGACCCCAATAGTCGAGACCAGCCCAGCGGCGCACATAGCCCCAACCGTAAGCGCCCGCATACGACGAGGCGTGAGCCACCCCAAATGGTGAGTCTGCAACCAGGCCCGAAACCCACTCGCGGCTGAAGCCGCAGCCATAGCGCAACCCACGCACATACCCCGATCATAACGACCGCCGCCCCAACCAGCGCCAGTCGACCACGCCCCCAAAGGGAGGGGGTGGGGGCGACGGGGGAGGGGGAGGGCCAGCCCTCCCCCTCCCCCGTCAAGAGTCACGAGCCACCGCTCGTACAAGCGCGCCATCGCCAGATTCCACACGGCTTTCAAGCCGCCCCCGAAGCTCAGCACCGCGTCCGGCAGAAACAGCCCGAGCAGCCCGCTGATCGCTCAGCGAGAGTCCATGCAAACGGGCAAAATCAAGCAACTCCTGCCTCTCCAAGGCCTCGCGAGCAGAACGCCGGAACAACCACCAGAAGAGCCCAATCGTCAAGAGACTGACCTCAACCATCATCACCGCCCCAGCAAGGTTCTGGTCGGCCAGCGGAGAGAGGTGGTGCCGAGAGTCCCCCTGCAAGTAGAAGGGATAGAACACAGCGTCCGACCAAAGAAAGATGTTGCCAAGCGCCGCGGCAGTGAGGCCGACAGCCGCGATGTAGAGAAGCTTGCCGAGGTTGCCAAACCAGCCAGGCATCGGCAGCGGCCCAAACAGGCACATCCACAGGTTGATCCCGAAGCCGAGGAACATCACATGCTGGAGGAGGTTGAGCCCAACGTGTTCCACCGCGCCCTGGTATGGCCCGGGCAGATGCCACAGGTAGAGGTTGGCAGCCCACAGTGGAAACGCGATCAGCGGATTGGCGAGCACGCGCAGCCGGTCGACGAGACCGACCGATCGTCGATCAGATGCGATCGACTGATCGGCCGACAAGATCGGGGCCAGCAGTGGCCCGGTCAGGCCGAGCACGATCAAAAGCGCCGCGACATCCGCGATCAAAAGGCTCTCGATCATGTGCACGAACAGCAGTTCCTCGCCGGCCTTCCCCACCCCGATCAGGGCGGCGGCGATCGTGAGGCCCCCTGCGTAAAAGCACCCCTGGCGCCAGCCGGGCACCGGGTTGCCGCTCGACGCCAGGGTGCGCACACGCCGGGCGTAGAGCAGGCAGAGCAGCCCCACCGGCACGAGCTGGATGGCGTCCTCCAACTGAAGCGAGACGGCAAGCGGGACGATCGGTGCCATGGGCCTTCAATCTACGTCAGCGAGTCGCCAGCTGTAGAGCACCGCGGCCACCGAGGTGGCGAGATTGAGACTGGAGACGCCCTCGCGCATCGGCAGTCGCACACGCGCGTCGGCGCGGTCGAGCAACTGCTGGGAGAGCCCCTGGCGCTCGGCGCCAAACGCCAGGATCGCCCGTGGCGGCAGATCCCCAGGGCGCAGCGGCTCGCCGTCGGGGTCGAGCGCGATCAGCGGGCGGCGCTCATCCGGGTCGCCGGCGGGGGTGGTCTGGGCAGGAGGCTGCCCGGGACCGATCAGCTCGAGCGCATCCTCACCAAGCCGTGCGACCGTCAGCGCGAAGTGCAGGCCGGCGCTGCCCCGCAGGGCCGCGGGGTCCCAGGGGTCGTGGATGCCCGTCGTGAGCACCCCGGCGGCATCGGCCGCGGCCGTCACGCGCACGCAGGCGCCGATGTTGCCCAGGTCGCTGGGCGCCTCCAGCAGCACGACCGGCGCGAGTTGCGCCTCGGCGAGCAGCGCGTACGCATCGGTGGGAGGGCGCCGCGCGATCGCGATCACCCCGGTCGAGGGCGCCAGCGGCGCTAGCGTCGCGAACACCTCGGCGGGCACCGTTACGGCGTCGGCGAGAATCCGCTCGCGCACGTCGGGCGCCAGCGCATCGGCAAGCGCGCCGAGCCGGGCCGGCGACACGACCGCGGTGTGCAGTACCTGCGCACCGAAGCGCAGCGCGTGCTTGAGAGCATGCAGGCCCTCGAGCACCGCCAGCTCAGGACTGCGGCGAGCATCGCGGAAGAGCCTTTTCAGGTCGGTCGCGGGGCCGTCGGGCGCCCGTTCCGTCGGGTTTACGGTCGTTGACACAGCCCTAGGAGGGGTTGGCGAATCGCTTGGCGAAAGGGGTTGACGGGGCCACGAGGGAAGCCTAGCGTCGGCGGCATCCCTACAAGTTGACCCCCGCGCCGGTTGGAGCCGACCGGGGACCCGGATCAAGGAGTTGCACCTCCAATGACCACCGGAAACGTAGCACGGCGATCCGTCGCCGCTGACCTCTCGGACATCCTCGACTCGCCGGAGGTCGCGCGCCTCATTGATGAGCTTCAGCGACCCGTTTCTACGGGCCGTCCGGGCTACCCCTTGCGGACAATGGTCGGCATGGCGCTCGCCAAGAGCGTGTACGCAATCCCGACGTGGACGCGCACGGTCGCGCTCGTGAAGGAGCATCGTGGTCTCGCGGCCGTGATCGCCCCGGACGGGCAAGTGCCCTCGGAATGGGCGTGCTACCGCTTCGCCGGGAAGCTCCGCAAGCACACTGAGCCGTTGCAGGAGTGCATCGCCGGAGTCCTCAAGGAACTCAAGAAGCGCAACCCGCTCCTCGGCTGGAACGTCGCCATCGACGCCAGCGACATGCCCGCGTATGCGAACGGGCAGCGCTTCAAGTACAAGAACGGCCCGGAACGCAAGAAGTACAGCGACCCGGACGCGTCGTGGGGCCACCGTTCGGCGGTCTCCACGCGCAAGGGCGGCGGGTTCTACGGGTACCGCCTGCACATGGCCGTGTGCTCCAAGACCGATCTCCCGCTCGCGTGGAAGGTCGAGACGGGCAAGATGAACGAAACGCCGACGGTCGCGCCGCTGCTCGACAAGCTGAAGGGCCTGGGGCTCTCCCCTGAGACCGCCGCGCTCGACGCGGGCTACGACAACGCGACCGTCTACGACGCCTGCGCGGAGCGCGGCATCGCCCCGGTGATCCCACTGCGCGAGACCCCGGCCGTGAAGCGCGGCGACCACAAGCCCCCGACGTGTGAGCACGGGGAGTGGAGGTTCGCTGGCGCCGACCACAAGCGGGACGCCTGCAAGTGGCGGTGCCCCACGGGCGAGTGCAAGCCCGCGTCGGTGTGGATCAAGGCCGACCGCCTCCATCCCCTGATCCCGCGCGAGACGCTGCGGTGGAAGGGCCTCTACCGGGGTCGTGCGTCCGTCGAGCGCGCGTTCGGCCGTTTGAAGAACGAACACGGTCTCGCGCCGTTGCGGGTGCGCAGGATCGAGCGTGTGCGGCTTCACGCTGACCTCACGATCCTCTCGCAGCTTTCGGGCGCGTTGAACCGCGAGCGGGCTGTCGTGGCGGTTGCGGCGTAGTAGCCTCCGAGCGATGGCCGGGAGTCTGGAAGGCCCGTTCGCCAAGCTGACGCGGGCAGAGTGTCAGATCGAAATACTCCAGCAGAAGATCGGGGATATCTGGCCGCCACGCAAGGCATGGCCCGTTCAGCCCAAAGCAGACCGGGCGGGTTTGGAGTACCGCTTCTACCTGGGTGAGTTGCCCAGCATCGAGCCGGATTGGGCGTTGATCGTGGGCGAGATCATGTTCGACCTCCGCTCTGCGCTCGACCACCTCGTTTTCCAGCTTCACGTTCGGCGCTATGCGGGGAGAACGATTCCCGCCAAGGTCGAGCGGTCCAGTCAATTCCCGATCTTCTATAGCCCCAGCGATTTTGCTAAACGGGGTGCGTGGCGAATCGAGAATCTTGGCGAGCGCGAGCGGCGGGCGATCCGCTGGCTTCAGCCACACATAACCCAGCGCGACAAGTGGTGGTGGGTGCGGCACAGCCTCGAAGACCTCGACACCTTCCACAACATCGACAAGCACCGGAAGCTCCATCTCGTAACGAGCGCGCATAATGCCGTCGTGATCCCGCAGTTTCCGCCGGATGTTGGATTCAGACAGCAACCCATCTGGGGCCGCGTGGAATCCGAAGCTCCAGTCGAAACGTGGACCTTTGCCATGCCGCCACCCAAGATGCAAGACCACCCAGGCGCGTATCTCCAGATAGGGCTGGAGCACAGGAACTTGTCGTTCGAGTTGCTGCCGCTGCTCAAAGAAATGAGAGCTGCCGTGGTCCAAGTTCTGGACCGATTTGCCGACCGTTTTCCGTAGGCGACTCACGGGGACTCACCGGGCCTGCACTCCCAATGTTCGGGGTCTCCGTCATCGTCTGACCCCTCCCTATTCCCGCTAGTTGGAACCGGGGTAAGAAGTACCTTTATCGTGGGGTATCGGGTCTGATGGGGGGTCTACGGTCCCTGCGTGGGAGCGGCCTTCAAGGTTTCGCCAATCCCTCCTAGTCTGCCAGGGCGAGGCCTCCGGGCGGACGGTGGTTGGAACGAAAGGGCGAGCACATGCGGGCATCCAGCATGCGCAATGGGTCGCGTCGGCTATGCGGCTGGCGCGGCAAGGAGAGCGGCGCGTCAGGGTGCGGTGGGCCAAATAGCGGCCGTTATGTGGAGCCCTGCGAGCAGAACGGGAGGCGCTTCTCCCAGAGATGGGCTCTATCGCGCACTCAGGTCGCTCGTGCGGCAGGCCATCGCGAGGGCCACTACCCAGCCGACGAAGGTCCAGCCGAGGAAGAAGTTGATCACCAAGACGCTGCCCTGGTTGGTAACCTTTCGCGCAACCGCAACAATCGTCGGCAAAAAGTAAAGGCCTATCCCGACGATAACAACAAGGAGCGCGGCGGCACCGCCACCACTTGAGCTGGCAAGCACGATGATCCCTTCTCTCGGCTATTGCTGTGTGCGCATCGTATCGGCAGTTGAAATCCCCGAACTTGAGTGCTGAAAGGTTGGAGAGAGGGGCTGGATCGGGCTTCCCATCGCGCGGAGATCCCACTGTCCGCACTCTTGCGAGCGTCCGAGCACGCGCTGTCCCGAGCGTTGACACGGCGGTGGTGAGCGTGGATACCCTTGGTTTATCGACGTATCGCAGGTTTATCCAGAGCCGATAAACCGCGAAAGATTCCGCAACGCGCCCGGCAAGATTCGAACTTGCGACCTCTCGCTCCGGAGGCGTCGGGGCCGAGAGGCTATACTGGGCGTTTCGCCGCTTGAACGCTAGGGATTCGCCCCGCCCTCGCTTCGGGCGCTACCGGGCGAATAGCGCCGGTTTACGGGCAATTCCAGGGGGGTTTGGGCGTATGTGCCCATTCCGATGGAGCGACTTCCCCTCACCGTCGTGAGGCAACATGTCGCACGGCCGTCGTTTGCCGCCAGTCGTTCGCCGCCCGTCGGGACGGCAGGTGCGTATCGGTTGGTGCATGCGAAGCGTGGGACCACATCGGCGTCGATAAGACGACTACCATGAAATGTGTGAGCGGCTTGATCGATATCTGTCCCGAGGAACGCGAGCAGATCCGTCTGGACTTCTACCACGCGCATCGTGCGCAGGCCGACTTTTCTTCGGTTGCCGTGCGGCGCGACCCTGAGCGACAAGACGCCTGGTTCCTCGATGTGGGAGCGACCGGGCCGGTGGATGTTCCTTCCAGATATCGCGGGCTCACGGTGCGAGTCAAACGAGCGCATGGCGCGATCAACGCCGTGGCCCGCCTCCACCAAGTCGTCTGAAGCTGGCGCCGCGGCCTCCATTGCCATTCGACCTCCAAGATTGGCTTGCCCGCCTGTAGCCGGCAGGGCAAGCTCTCCTCCAGAGCTTCGTCGGGTCGCGTGCGTATCATCGACTTGTGCTTACGGTTGCTAAGGCGGCACAACGGGTGGGCCGGAGTCTCGGGACGGTCCGTCGGTGTATACGCGAGGGCCGGCTGCAGGCTGAGACGGTAGGTGGGCAGCGCTTGATCGATCCAGGCGCCGTCGATGAGGTGCGGGACGAGATGTATCCAATGCTGCCCCTGCCGCCTGAGTGGCGGAAGCTGGAGGATGGGACGCCGGCACCGAATTGGGTCGCGGCTGTCGCACTGTCGCGGCTCGGGCGTTGAAGCTGGTGTCGTCCGAGGAGGCACTGCGCGTGCTGCTCAAGGTCGATCCGGAGGGCGAGCCAGGGGAGCAGATCGAGTTCTCGGTCCAGATCTCAGAGACGGAGCGAGTCCAGGACCCAAAGACTGGCGTGTTCAGTCACGTACGCAGGCCGGGGTGCCGCGAGTTCGAGTGGCGTGGGACCGCCTCAAGCAGGGACGCGGCGCACGAGGCAGCTATGGCCGCGTTCCAAGCGCACTACGGCGATCGCCCCGTCTACTACCGTTCCCTCACGCAACCCTGAGCGACGGGCGCGGTACGGGCGCCCCGATCTAGCCAGCCGCCCTGGGTTTGTCAGTGCACACCGCCGGGTGCGTGTACCACGACCGATGGGGCGCTGTCCGCCTGCGCCGTCGGGATCAAGTGGTACTGCAAGACGTAGCCGAGGCTCTCCGCATAGCGATCGACGGTTGATATCTTCGCGTCGGCCGCGGTGGTCTCCAAGCGCGCGACGAAGGACTGCGAGGTCTCCATCGCCGCGGCGACAGCGGTCTGCGAGCGTCGCTGCTCCTCGCGCTGGGCGGCCAGGGCACGCAGCAGCTCGCGGCGCCGGCGAGCCGTGTCCAGCAACCGCGGGAACTCGGGGTTGCGCGCCGTGCGCTTGTCGATCGTCTTGTCTAGGAAATCGCGCTCGGGCATGACCTTGCCTGCTTTTGAGTTGCATCGGTACCTACGGCGGTATCTCTTTCTGGAGATATGGTACGAGATCGCTTTGAGTGTGGACGACTGTCGGGTTTTCTCGGCGGGCGTCGTCTGCAAGGGAGCGACGTAGAACGTTGCCTGGGGTATGCCGTATTTTGCGCTACACTTGCCATCGTTTCGACGAGAGTAGAGATGGATGATGAGCGCGCACAAGACATTGGGATCGGTTCCCGCTGTGGCGGATGGCTCGCGTCGTCGTGCCCGGACGGACCGCAGTGCGCGAGCCAAGCGCGTCGTAGGCGAGCTTCGCAACTACTTCCGGTCGGCGACGCAGTTGGCGTTGGCGCTCGGGACTTCGCGCGACACCGTGCGTGTGTGGAGCGCGGCGAGGGCACCTGCACGCCCGCGGGTGGAGTTGCTCGATGCCGCTGAACTGTTGCTCGTCCTGTGCAGGGCGGCTCGGCGCTACGTGGCCGACGATCTCGACGTCGGCGACTGGGTGAGTGCACCGGACCCGCGCCTGCGCGGCGCCTCGCCGGCGCAGGCACTGCGTCGCAACGGCCGCGAGGCCCTGGAGGAACTGCTCGCCGGACTCGCCCTCGTGGCGCCGCCCAGGCCCGAGGGGCCGGTCGATCTGCCTTCGTTGGATGACCTGCGCATCGCACTTGCACACGGCATCGGTACCGATGCCGCGCGTCGGATCGAACGGATCGCGAGCACCGATCAGGCCGAGTTGAGCAACCACCAGCTGGACGCCGAGTTGGCGTCGGTGGCCGGTGAAGAGGAGTCCGCCGGGAACGGCCTCCGCGCTGCGGAGATAGGCTAGAACACGCGTTCGCCAAGCCACGCGCCCCTCGTCCAACCGGCCGCTGTGGGCGGTGGTTGATGCTTGCTAAAGCTCAGCATCAGAGCGCGTCGCAGGTTCTCTCGGCGATAGTCGGGACGCTCGCGATGGGGCGCATGTTTGAGCGCGGCCTGTGACCAGCGAAGCCGACGCTGCCACTCCACCGCAACTGGTGCTTTCGGGTGCATGGCGGTCTCCAAGAGGGCGTCGAGTAGCAGCGCGATCAACTCAAGACCGACCTTGGGATCGAGCACATTGCTGTGGCCTGCGTCGAGCACATACAGCGGACCAGTGCCGTGCGCATGCCAGGTCAGAGCCGACAGCGGGATCGGCGGATGGCCGGGCATCTCCTGCCAGACCGCAAGCACGCAACCCTTCTCGTCGCCGCCGTTGCGCAGTCGGTCCGTGATGCTCCACGCCAGCCCGGTTGGCCAGTGCCCCGGATCGGCGAGGACTGGCGCAGCCGACGATGAGGACCGCAATACGAGGTGAGGGTACCCGGCGCCGGTAAGGCCGTGATCGACCCGGAGGTGGACCTGGCCGCTCCGGACGGCGACCTTGACGTTGTAGTCCGGCATATCAGTCACGCCCTCGCGGTGTTGCCGACGATGCCTGTTCGCCGCCATTGTTTTCTCGGGCGCACGAAGGTGCTCTTTTTCTACTTCTGGTCATCCCGTCCGAGTACCTTGTTGATCGCCGACTTGGCGTCGTTCAAGGCGGCGAGGGCTTCGTCGAGCTGGTCGTACTCACGTGTCGTGCTGTTGCTGGACTGCGCTGCTGCGGTCAGCGCCTTGAGCCCCCGCTCCGTCGGCCGTTTGACGGCCTGGATGAGTGTCCCAAGTTGCGAGCCGAGTCGGTAGAGATAGACGGGGTCCTCCTGCCAATCCGGAAGCTCAGGTCCTGGGAAGAAGCCGATGCCCTGTCCCTCGAGCTGCGAAGCGATGCGTTCGCGGACGTTTGCGCCCAGACGTTTGGCGCCGTCCGCGTCGCGAAGGTCGAGAGCGACAACGCTGAGCGGCTCGTTGGCCGGCACAGCATCCGCAAGTTCGTCGAAATCTTTAAATCTACCCATCCCTAAACCCTCCTGTTGTTGATACAGAGAATCAGTGTAGAAATTATTTTATCATTAAAAATAGAGAGCGTCAAATCGTGCGCTCGCCGAAATAGCACGCGGACGAAAGTCGGCGGGGAGGAGGGTCACGCTGCTCCTGAGGCCGATCACCACGCAGCTCGCATGCACATCCGCAAGAGTGCTGTACGTGCTCCGGGAGGACGCTGGGGGTGACGGTGGACGAGATGGGCCACACCGATCTCGCGTGGGCGCACCGATATTCGGCTTGAACACCGATCCCGCGGAGTAGAGCGGGATTGACAGACGCGCCCGGCAAGATTCGAACTTGCGACCTCTCGCTCCGGAGGCGAGCGCTCTATCCACTGAGCTACGGGCGCCAATGACGCCATCAGGGGCGGGCGTCTCGCCATAGGGTACCCGGTTGGCGTGCGCCGCCCGGACCTCCGGGGACCCTCCCGTCGCCACGCCAGCCCCGCCCCCCGCAACCCTCCCATCGCCACCCCCCGCTACCGTTGCGAACATGGATCTTTCGCTGTTCTTCGCGGGGACCGGGGGCTCGGTGCCGAGCGCCCGGCGGGGGCTGCCCGCGGTGCTGGTGCGCCGTGGGGGCGAGCGGCTGCTGTTCGACTGCGGCGAGGGCACGCAGCGCCAGCTGCTGCGCTCGGTGGGGCTGGCGGACGTGGAGTGCGTGTTCATCACCCACTTCCACGCCGACCACTGGTTGGGGCTGCCGGGGATGCTCAAGTCCTTCGCGCTGCGCGACCGCGAGCAGCCGCTGACGGTGTACGGGCCGGCGGGGCTGAAGCAGCTGATGGCGGACACCCGCTTCATCTACGGGCGGCGCTTGCCGTACGAGCTGAGCGTGGTGGAGCTCCAGCCGGCGGAGGCGGTCGAGCGCGAGGGCTACAGGGTGGCGGCGGTGCCGGTCAACCACACCCGCGCCGGCGCGGTGGGGTACGTGATCGTGGAGAATGCCCGCCCGGGCGAACTGGACCCGGCGCTGGCGCAGCGGCTGGGCGTGAGGCCCGGTCCGGACTTCGGGCGGCTGGTGCGCGGGCAGACCGTGAACGGGGTGGCGCCCGAGCAGGTGGTGGGCCCCGAACGCGAGGGCCGCAAGGTGGTGCTCTCCGGCGACACGTCCCCGTGCGAGGCGCTGGCGATCGCGGCGCACCAGGCGGATGTGCTGGTGCACGAGGCGACGTTCACCGAGGAGGAGGCGGAGCGCGCGCGCGAAACCGGCCACAGCACGGCGCGCCAGGCGGCGGAGCTGGCGCGCGGAGCGGAGGCGAGGATGCTGCTGCTCACCCACCTCTCGACCCGCTATGCGGGCCGCGAGGTGCGCGAGGAGGTGCGCGCGGTGTTCCCCGAGGCCGAGGTGGCGCGGGACTTCGACACGGTCGAGATCCCCTTCCCCGAGCGCGGCCCCGCGCGGCTTGAGCGTTGGTCGAGCCGCCCCGCACCGGTCGCGAACGAGAGCGTCGAGCCGGCAGAAGACACGCCGGCCGTGGCGTCCTCGATAATGCAATGAGCTTGCCGACTCGCACAGAACCGATGCCTCGCCGGGCGCGTACCCAATGAGCGCGCCCTCGTTGGTTCGTTCTTCGGCTCCCGCCGCTGAGCTGCTGCTGCGGGACGTCCACCTGTTGGACCCGGCGGCCGGCGTGGACGGCCGCTTCGACCTGCTGATGCGTGGCGGGGTGATCGCACAGTGCGGTGCGCCGGGGACGCTCTACACCGAGACTCTTTCCACGGCAGCGCTCTCCGTGGGATCGGTCGCAGGGGAGATCGAGATCATCGAGGGCGAGGGCCGCCTGTACGCACTGCCGGCCTTCTTCGACCCGCACGTGCACCTGCGCAGCCCCGGTCAGGAGCACAAGGAGGACATCGAGAGTGGCACCAAAGCCGCCGCCGCAGGCGGGTATGGAGCGGTGATCGCAATGCCCAACACCGACCCGCCGATCGACTCCCCCGAGCTGCTGCGCGCCGTGCGCGAGACGGCGGCCGCCCAGGCGCACGTCCCAGTGGGCTTCCTCCCCGCGCTAACGCACGGCCTCGACGGGGCGCAGCTGACCGAGATGGATGCGCTGCGCGAGCAGGGAGCGCTCGGCTTCACCGATGACGGGCACCCGGTGGCAAGCGCGGGGGTGTTGCGCGAAGCGCTCCAGCGCCAGCGCGAGTGCGGCGGGACGATCGCGCTGCACGAGGAGGACCGCTCGCTCTCGCGCGGGGGCGCAATGCACAAGGGGGCGCTCAGCGCGGAGCTGGGCATCCCCGGCGTCCCCTGCTCCAGCGAGGCGAGCATGGTTGCCCGCGACGCGGTGCTCGCCGGTAGCGAGGGCGCGCGCGCACACTTCCAGCACCTCAGCTGCATCGCCTCAGTGGAGGCGGTGGCGGCGGCGAAGGTCGGCGGCGTGGCGGTGAGCGCGGAGGTGACCCCGCATCACCTGCTGCTCACGGAGGAGGCAGTGCGTGGTTTGGACACAAACATGAAGATGAACCCCCCGCTCGCGACCGAGGCCGACCGTAAGGCACTGGTCGAGGCACTGCGAGTGGGCACGATCGACTGCGTAGCCACCGACCACGCGCCGCACGCGCAGGCGGAGAAGGCACTGCCGTTCACAGCGGCCCCGATGGGGACTACTGGTCTGGAGACAGCGTTCGCCGCCCTCTATACAGAGTTGGTGTTGCCGGGGGTTCTCGGCCTGGGGGTTCTGCTCGAACGGATGACGGCCGGCGCCGCGCTATTCGGACTCCCCACCCCGACGATCAGGCAGGGCGGAGAGGCCAACATCGCGCTGGTCGACCTCGACGCCGAGTGGGTGGCCGGTGAGCACGGCTGGCAGAGCCGCTCCGCGAACTGCTGCTTCGCCGGGAGGCGCTTGCGCGGGAAGGTGCTGTTGACGGTGGCAGCGGGCGCGGTGGCATACCGCGCGCCCATGCAGGGGGCGGGCGCCGGTGTCGCAAGCCGGGCGGTGGCCGTATGAGGCGCGCGCGGGCGGGAGCCACGGATGCGCACGCACCCGGCGCAGGTCGGGCGGTGGCGGTATGAGCCTGCTCTCGCGCGAGCACGCGGCTTTGGTGGTGGTGGATGTCCAGGAGGCGTTTCGCGGCTATGCGTCCTTCGACGGCGTGGCAAGCTCGTGCGCCAAGCTGATGCAGGGGGCACGCATCCTCGGGCTGCCCGCAGTGGTGAGCGAGCAGTACCCGAAGGGTCTGGGCCACACCGCGCCGGAGCTAGGCCTGGAGGACGAGCCGCTGATCGAGAAGAGCGTTTTCTCCGCCGCGCGCGCCGAGGGCTTCGACCGCTCGGAGATCGGCCAGCACGGGCGCACGCAGGCGGTTGTATGCGGGATCGAGACCCACGTGTGCGTCTCCCAGACCGTCCACGACCTGCTGGGGCGCGGCATCGAGGTGCACGTGCCGGCGGACGCGGTGGGCTCGCGCCACACGCTCGACTACGAGCGGGGCCTGGAGCGCATGGAGCGCGCCGGCGCGGTGATCACCACCGTGGAGGCAGCCCTGTTCGAGCTGTTGGAGCGCGCGGGCACACCGGAGTTCAAGGAAGTGCAGAGGCTGATCCTATGATCGACCCGACGGCATACGTGCTGCTGGAGGACGGAGCCCGCTTCGACGGCGAGGCATGCGCGGCGGAGGGATACGCGGTGGGCGAGGTCGTGTTCACGACGGGCATGTCGGGCTATCAGGAGTCGATGAGCGACCCTTCCTTCGCGGGCCAGCTGATCACATTCACCTACCCGCACATCGGCAACTACGGGGTGAGCGGCGAGGCGATGGAGTCCGAGCGCGCGTGGGCGCGCGGGGCGATCATGCGCGCGGCGTGCGACAACGAGGACGCGCCCAGCGCCGAGCGGGGCTGGCTGCAGTGGCTGGCGGACTGCGGCGTGCAGGGGATCACCGGCGTGGACACGCGCGCGCTGGTGCGCCACATCCGCGAGCAGGGCTCGATGCGGGGGGGGATCTTCCCCGCGAGCATCGACCCCAACGAAGCCCGCGCGCTGGTCGAGGCGGAGCCGCGGATGGACGGGCAGGACCTCGCGGCCGTGGTGAGCCCCACCGAGATCAGCCACCACGGCGACGGCGACGGCCCCAAGATCGCGGTGGTCGACACGGGGATCAAGGGCTCGATCGTGCGCAACCTCGTCAAGCGCGGCGCGCGTGTGTCGCTGTACCCGTGTGCGACGCCGGCGTCCGAGCTGCTGGGCAGCGACGCGGACGCAATCCTGCTGGCCAACGGCCCGGGCGATCCGGCCGCGCTGGGGTACATAACCGACGCCGTGCGCGAACTGATCGGGCGCAAGCCCGTGTGGGGGATCTGCCTCGGCCACCAGCTGTTGTGCCGGGCGCTGGGCCTGCAGACCTTCAAGCTCCCGTTCGGCCACCGCGGCGCCAATCACCCGGTGAAGGACTTGCACACCGGACGCGTGGAGATCACCTCCCAGAACCACGGCTTCGCGGTGGTCGGCCCGAGCGGGCAGGGCACGATCGAGGGCTCGAAGCCCGTGCGCTGGCAGACCGACTTCGGTGCGGCGCAGCTCTCGCACGTCAACCTCTACGACCGCACGGTGGAGGGCCTGGAGCTGCTGGACGTGCCGGGCGGGTCGGTGCAATACCACCCCGAGGCGGGGCCAGGCCCGCACGACAGCGTGTACCTGTTCGACCGCTTCCTGGCGCGGATCGTGGAGGCGACAGCGTGAGGCGCGCGAACAACAAAGGATTTTTGGAGGGGGACCCCCACAAGGGGGGTCAGGGGAGGGGCTGTTTGTTGAGGACCGGGGCGTGCGCTGATGCCACGGCGTGAGGACATCCACCGCATCCTGATCCTGGGCTCGGGCCCGATCGTGATCGGGCAGGCCGCGGAGTTCGACTACTCCGGCGTGCAGGCGTGCAAGGTGCTGCGCGAGGAGGGGTATGAGGTCGTGCTGATGAACTCCAACCCCGCGACGATCATGACCGACCCGGAGCTGGCGGACGCGACGTATATCGAGCCGCTGCTGCCGGGGCCGGCGGCGCAGGTGATCGAGCGCGAGCGCCCCGACGCGCTGCTGCCGACGCTCGGCGGGCAGACCGCGCTGAACCTCGCCAAGGCGCTGCACGACGACGGCACGCTTGAGCGCCACGGGGTGGAGCTGATCGGCGCCAACTACGAGGCGATCGCCTGCGCCGAGGACCGCAAGTTGTTCGGGGCGGCGATGGCCGACGCGGGCCTGCGCATGCCCGCCAGCGCGATCGCCTCCGGCTGGGACGACGAGCTCCGTCGCGTGGACGTCAAGCGCGGCCTCGCGCAGGCGCTGGACGCGCTGCCCGACATTGGCCTGCCGTGCATCGTGCGCCCTGCTTACACGCTGGGGGGGCGCGGCGGTGGGATTGCGCGCACGCCGGAGGAGTTCCGCACGATCGTGGCGCGGGGCCTGGAGGCCTCGCCGATCGGGCAGGTGCTGATCGACCAGTCGGTGATCGGGTGGGGCGAGTTCGAGCTGGAGGTGATGCGCGACCGCGCGGACAACGTGGTGATCGTGTGCTCGATCGAGAACGTCGATCCGATGGGCGTGCACACGGGAGACTCGGTCACCGTGGCCCCCCAGCAGACGCTGCCGGACAGCCTCTACCAGCGCCTGCGCGACCAGGCGCTCACGGTGATCCGCGCGGTGGGGGTGGAGACGGGGGGGTCGAATGTGCAGTTCGCGGTCAACCCGACCACCGAGGAGGTGCTGGTGATCGAGATGAACCCGCGCGTCTCGCGCTCCTCGGCACTCGCCTCGAAGGCAACCGGCTTCCCGATCGCGAAGATTGCCGCGCGCCTGGCGGTGGGGTACCTGCTGGAGGAGATCCCCAACGACATCACCCGTCTCACACCGGCGTGCTTCGAGCCGACGATCGACTACGTCGTCGTGAAGTGGCCGCGCTTCGCCTTCGAGAAGTTCCCCGGCGCCGAGTCGACCCTCTCCACGCACATGAAGTCGGTGGGGGAGGCGATGGCGATCGGGCGCACGTTCGGGCAGGCGTTCGCGAAGGCGCTGCGCTCGCGCGAGCTCGACAAGCCGCCGCGGTTTGGTGAGCTCGCGGACGGGCAGTTGCTGGAGGACCTGAAGGTCCCCGCCCCCGAGCGCTTCGAGGCGATCCTCGAGCTCTTTCGCCGTGGCGTGGCGCTTGAGGAGGTGCACGAGCGCACCGCGATCGACCCGTGGTTTCTGCGCGAGCTGCACGCGCTGGCGCAAGACCCCGACGCGCCTTTCGCAGGCGTGCGCACGTTCAAGGCGGTGGACACCTGCGCGGCGGAGTTCCCCGCGCAGACCCCCTACTATTACTCCGCGTGGGAGCGCCCCCCGGCGAGGAGCGCCGCGGCTCTGGCAGCCGGTACGCCCGCCGGTACAGATGCCACCACAGGTGCGGACGGGATGCAGCCGCTGCCCGCCCACGAGGTGCGCCGCGGCGAGCGCCCCTCGGTCGTGATCCTCGGCGCCGGCCCCAACCGCATCGGGCAGGGGATCGAGTTCGACTACTGCTGCGTGCACGCCGCGATGACCGTGCGCGCGTCAGGCCGCGACGCGGTGATGATCAACTGCAACCCCGAGACCGTCTCCACCGACTACGACACCTCCGACCGCCTCTACTTCGAGCCGCTTACCCTGGAGGACGTTCTGGGCGTGGTCGAGGTCGAGCAGCCCGAGGGGGTGATCGTGCAGTTCGGCGGCCAGACCCCGCTGAAGCTCGCCGCCGGCCTAGCCGAGGCGGGCGTGCCGCTGCTGGGTACGAGCGTCGAGGCGATCGACCTCGCCGAGGATCGCAGCCGCTTCGGCGAGCTGCTCGGCCGCCTCGGCTACCAGGCGCCGCCGTATGCCACCGCCTGTTCGGTCGAGGAGGCGCTGCAGAGTGGGGAGGAGGTCGGCTACCCGCTGCTGGTGCGCCCCAGCTACGTGCTCGGCGGCCGCGCGATGGAGATCGTCTACTCGCGCGAGGGTCTGGCCGACTACCTGCGCCGCGAGGTCGGCGAGGACACCGGCAGGATCTTCCTCGACCGCTTCCTGGAGAACGCGATCGAGGTGGACGTCGACGCGCTGTGTGACGGGAAGGAGACCTGGGTCGGGGGGATCATGCAGCACGTCGAGGAGGCCGGCGTGCACTCCGGCGACTCCGCCTGCGTGCTGCCGCCGCACTCGCTGGGGGGCGAGATGCTCGATCAGATCCGCGCCGCCACGCGCGAGCTCGCGCTGCACATCGGCGTGGTGGGACTGCTGAACGTGCAGTATGCCGTCGTCGCGTCGCAGCTGTACGTGCTGGAGGCCAACCCCCGGGCCTCACGCACGGTGCCGTTCGTCTCCAAGGCCGTCGGCCTGCCGCTGGCAAAGCTCGCCTGCCGCGTAATGCTGGGCGAGTCAATCGCCTCGCTGAACCTGCCGCGCGAGCGCGAAGGTCTCGGCTTCGGCGACCATGTCTCGGTCAAGGAGGCGGTGCTTCCGTTCGACCGCTTCGAGGGCTCCGACGCGGTGCTCGGCCC
Source organism: uncultured Solirubrobacterales bacterium (assembly GCA_963812955.1). Classification (GTDB taxonomy): domain Bacteria; phylum Actinomycetota; class Thermoleophilia; order Solirubrobacterales; family Solirubrobacteraceae; genus Palsa-744. The sequence continues at coordinate 214,065 of CAWEXC010000003.1, read as the reverse complement.
GGAGATGCGCTCGACTGGGGAGGTGATGGGGATCGCGCGCGACTTCCCGACCGCGTTCGCCAAGGCGCAGGCCGCAGCCGGCTGCCCGCTGCCGCTGCACGGCACCGTCTTCATCTCCGTCACCGACGCCGACAAGGCGGGCGCCTTCGCGATCGCCGAGCGCCTGCACGAGAACGGCTTCCGGATCCTCGCCACGCGCGGCACCGCCGAGGCGATCGCCCGCATGGGGATCCCCGCGCAGACTCTTAACAAGGTCTCCGAGGGTGGGTCGCACGTGCTGGACTGGATCGAGCGCGGCGACGTGGACCTGGTCGTCAACACCCCCACCGGCTCGGGCGCGCGCACCGACGGCTGGCAGATCCGCCGCGCGGCCGTCACCCGCGGCGTCCCCTGCCTGACCACGCTCGCCGCCGGCGTGTCCGCCGCGCGCGCGATCTCCTCCGCCCGCCAGTCCGGCCCCCCGCCGGTGCTCTGCCTGCAGGAGCTGCACCGCGGACGCGAGACTTCGCCGGTGGGCGCGGCCTCTGAGTCCGAGGCCGGGCTCAGAGCCGCACCGCCCGGCAAGCACGCGGCCGCGCAGGCGCCGGGCGACGCCCCCGACCGCCCTGGAGCCGGGGTGGCGTGAGCAGTCGGGCGGCCCCCTTCGGCCGGCGCCTGCTACGCGTCGCCGGCAACGAGGAGCTGGGCGCCTACAGGGTGCTGCGCGTCGCCTACGTCGGCGGGTTGGACGAGCCGGCGGGCGAACAGGGCAGTCGATCACCGCACGCGCAGCTTGACGAGCAGGCGGGATGGCCGCCGGCGCCCGGCCAATTCGCGATGTTGGCTGCCGCCGAGCTGTGGGGTGGGGGAGAGGACGAGCGCCCCCACCTACCCCGCGCCTTCTCCTACGCGCGCGCCACGGCCGACGGCGAGGCGCTTTTTCTGCTGGAGGACGTCGGCCCCGGCACCCGGCGGCTGTGCGAGCTGCGCGCGGGCGATGCGCTGTGGCTGTTGGGGCCGCTAGGCGTCGGCTTCGCCGTCCCCGCGGATGGCCGCCGCGCGATCCTCGTCGGCGGCGGCGCTGGGATCGCGCCGCTGGCGATCTGGCAGGACGCGCTGCTAGGGACCCACGCCCCCACATTGGCCGGCGCCGACCAACCCAGTGTCCACCAGCCCACGGTGCTGCTCGGCTTTCGCGACGGCCTCCACGCCCAGGGCGCCGCCCTGCTCAAAGAGGCCCAGATTGCGACCGACGACGGCTCCGCCGGGCACCGAGGGCTCGTCACCGAGCTGCTCGCCGCTGAGCTGGAGCGTGACCCGCACGCGACCGTGTACGCATGCGGCCCCGCGCCGATGCTTGAGGCAGTGCGAGCGCTGTGCGCCGAGCGTTCGCTGCCGGCGCAGCTGGCGCTGGAGTCGGGGATGGCGTGCGGCTTCGGTGCCTGCTTCGGCTGCGTCGTGGCCCGCCGCGGCGGCGGCTATCTGCGCGTGTGCGTCGATGGGCCCGTGATCGATGCCGCCGAGCTCGAGCACGTCGACCTCCACGCCGGGGCTCCGGCGTGATGCATATCTGCGCTGACAGGTCGGCGATTGCCGCCGGGCGGCCGACGCTCTACGCAGGGCCCCCGGCGTGAGCGCGCGAGCGACGGTCAACTTCTGCGGCCTGGAGCTCGCCCACCCGGTGATCAACGCCTCGGGCACGTTCGACGCGATCGCCGCGCGCGCGGTGTTCGGCGAGGGACTGATCGATGACTTCCCCTTCTCCGCGTTCGTCTCCAAGACGATCACGCTCGCTCCGCGCGTGGGGAACCCACCGCCGCGGCTGTGGGAGGCGCCTGCCGGGCTAATCAACTCGATCGGCCTGCCCAACAAGGGCCTGGAGGGCTACCTCGAGCACGACCTCCCCGAGCTCGCGCGGCTGCCGGCGCCGTTGATCACCAACGTGATGGGTGCCTCCGAGGGGGAGATCGCCACGCTCCTGGAGCGCTGCTCCGAGCACCTGGAGATCGCGGCGCTCGAGCTCAACGTCTCCTGCCCCAACGTCTCAACCGGGCTCGATATCGGCGCCGACCCGGCGACGTTGGAGGCGGTTGTGCGCGCCGTGCGCCCGCGCACGCCCAAGCCGCTGATCGTGAAGCTCACCCCCAACACGGCAGACGTCGCACGCTGCGCACTCGCCGCCGAGGCCGGTGGGGCCGATGCGGTGTCCCTGATCAACACGCTGCGCGCGCTCGCACTGGCTCCTGAGAGGCGCGCGGGTGCACGAGCCCCGGCAGCCGAAGCGGGAGGCCTCCCCTCGACGGCTCACACAGGTGGCGCGCCGTGGCTGGGCGGTGGCACCGGCGGCCTCTCCGGCCCCGCGATCCGCGCCGTCGCGCTCGCCCAGGTTGCCGCCGTCGCGGCGGCCGTGTCGATCCCCGTCGTGGGGATGGGTGGGGTGCAGAATGCAGCCCACGCGCGCGAGCTGCTCGACGTGGGCGCCACGCTGGTGGCGGTCGGCACGGAGAGCTTCCGCGATCCCGCTGCGGGGGGCCGGATCGCGCGCGAGCTTGCGCTGTAGGCGACGCGGAACCCGGCCTGTGATCGGTCCTCTGTGGGCGCGTCAACCGGCTGGCTATCTGCCCAGTGATCGGTCCTCTGTGGGCGCGTCAACCGGCTGGCCGTCTGCCCTGTAGCCGGCCGAAGGAACGCCCGTATCCTGGCCGTGCGGCCAGCGCGAGGCGATCCCAAAAACCCCTGCAAACACCGGCCCCCACCGTCCACTACCCTCCACATACCTAGACCTCAGGTCGAGCTCGAGGCGAATTGGGGTACCGCACCCTCATCGCCGCGCGGTGGCGTGTAGACTCGCCGCCCATGATGACGGCGACGGGCACGACGCCCACCAAGCATTCGGCGGCCCCCGAGCGCTCCATCGATCAGCGTATGGACGCGCTCGCCAAAGCCAACCGGATACGCACCGAGCGCGCGCGCCTCAAGCGTGAACTGAAGGCCGGGCGGCTCTCGATCCACGCGCTTCTATTGGAACCCCCCGAGTACATCGAAACCGCAAAGGTGTTCGACGTGATGCTTGCCGTCCCGAAGTATGGGCGAGTCAAGGTCAACAAGATCCTCGCCCTCTGCCGCATCGCCCCCAGCAAGACGATCGGCGGACTCTCCGACCGCCAACGGTCAGAGCTCGTCTCGCTCCTACGGCACCGCTAGCCCCGGCTCTGCGACATGGCGCGTGTCTTCGTCATCACCGGCCCATCGGGCGTCGGCAAGGGAACGCTGATCCGCGGCCTGATGGAGCGCCTGCCACAGCTCGAGCTGTCGGTCTCCGCTACCACACGCCCGGCGCGCCCAGGCGAGCAGGACGGCATCGACTACCACTTCCTTACACCCGAGGAGTTCGAGCGGCGCGTGCAGGCGGCCGGATTCGTCGAGCACGCCGACTACGCCGGGCGGCGCTACGGCACGCTGCGCGATGAGCTCGACGGGCGCGTGAGTGCCGGCGTGCCGCTCGTGCTCGAGATCGAGGTGCAGGGTGCCCGCCAGGTGCGCGCCGCGCTGTCCGAGGCGCTGCAGGTGTTCATCGCGCCACCCTCGCTCGACGCGCTGCGCACGCGCCTGATCGGCCGCGGCGCGGATGGCCCCGAGGAGGTCGAGCGGCGCCTGCGGGTCGCCGAGCAGGAGCTCGACGCGCAGTCGGAGTTTGCCTACGTGGTCGTCAACGACCGCCTCGAGGACGCCCTGGAGCAGCTCGTTGCAATCGTCGCCGGGGCGCTGGAGGGGTAACCCTCTACAATCGAGGTCCTACCACGAAAGGGCACCACTACCTTGATCTCTCCCCGCATCGACCATCTGCTCGAGAACGTCGACTCCAACTATGCCTCCGTCCTGGTGGCCGCCAAGCGCGCGCGCCAGATCAACAGCTACTACCACAACCTTGGCGAGGGCACCTTCGACGAGTTCCCGCCGCCGATGATCGAAACCACCTCGAAGAACTACCTCACGATCGCCCTCGAGGAGATCGCGCAAGGCAAGATCAAGTACCACTACCGCTAGGGCGCCCGCTGAGCGAATCCGGGAGACACTTCGTGTCCCCGTTCTGGCCAGTACGCCACGCGGGGTGGGTGGGCTTTGATTGCCTTGCCTCGCTTGCTCAGCGAACGCCCTAGCACCGCAATGCTGCGACCAGCGGTTGCCGACTTGCGTACACCTCTCTAAAACCCAGGTATGCCCAGAATCCTGCTCGGGGTGAGCGGCGGGATCGCCGCCTACAAGGCGCTCGAGTTCGTGCGCCTGGCGACGGGCGCCGGCCACGCGGTACGTGTGGTGCAGACGCCGGCCTCCTGCCGGTTCGTGGGCCGCGCCTCGTTTGCGGCGCTCAGCGGTGCGCCGGTGCTGGTCGGCGAGTTCGAGCGCGACCCGGCGCGCGGGGCGTTCCCCCTCCAACGGACCCCCACGCACGACCCGATCAGCCACCTCGAGCTGGTGCGCAACGCCGACCTCTACCTGATCGCCCCCGCCAGCGCCAACACAATCGCCAAGCTCGCCGGCGGCCTCGCCGACAACCTGCTGGCGAGCGCCGCGCTCGCCGCCACCTGCCCACTCGTGGTCGCGCCCGCGATGAACAACCACATGTACGAGCACCCCGCGGTGCGCGCCAACCTCGACACGTTGCGCGCCCGCGGCGTGCACGTGATCGAGCCCGACGCCGGCCGCCTGGCGTCGCAGGGGGAGGAGGGGACTGGCCGCTTGCCCGATCCCGCGCGCCTGCTGGAGCTCTGCGAGGCGCTACTGGCCAGCGCTTGGCAGGGGCTGCGCGTGCTCGTCACCGCCGGTGGCACCCGTGAGCCGATCGACAGTGTGCGCTTCATCGGCAACGGCTCCTCCGGGCGCATGGGAGTGGCGCTGGCCGAGGCTGCTCGCGCGCGTGGCGCCGAAGTGACGATGGTCGCCGCCAACGTGTCGCTGCCCCGCCCGGCGGGGGTCGCCTGGCACGAGGTGGCCACCGCCGCCCAGCTCGCCGAGGCGTGCGAGCGTGAGTTCCCCGCTTGTGACGTACTGCTGATGGCTGCCGCTGTTGCCGACTTCCGGCCCACCGAGCCGGCCAACGGCAAGCTCAAGAAGGCTGGCCGGGAGCATCTGCGCCTGGAGCTCGAAGCGACTCCGGACGTGCTGAAGGCGTTGGCGGCCGGGCGGCGCCCCAATCAGACGCTCGTGGGGTTTGCCGCCGAGCACGGCAGCGGCGCGATCGAGTACGGCCGCGGCAAGCTGCAGGAGAAGGGGCTCGACGCGGTCGTCGTCAACGATATTTCCCGCTCGGACATCGGCATCGGGGCCGACGACAACGAGGTCGCGATCCTCACCGCCGCCGGTGAGCAGCACGTCCCGCGTGCTGCCAAGGCCGTGGTCGCGGGGGCGATCCTCGACGCCGTCGAGCGCCTGCGGGTGAGCCCACCCGGTGCCCCGGGGTAGAGGCGCCGTGTAGGGCGTGCGCCGCGGGCGCTGTACGCCTCCGGTAAGCGGCCAGTTGGGGGTTGCGCGGCGCACAGCGCGCAACTGCTGTGCGCCCCCAGCAGGCGCCTTGCGCGGGGTGCGCGCTGCGGAGTTGCGCTCTACAGTAAGTGGGGCGTATGGACAGCGTCTACGACCTCTACCGCAGCGGTTGCGAGCTGCTCGACCATGGCGATCACCAGGCCGCGATTGTGCCGCTCGCACGTGCGCGCAACCTCGAGCCCGACAAGGCCTCGATCCGCGAGGCGCTCGGCCGCGCGCTGTTCCATGCCCAGCGCTACGAGGACGCCGCAGCGGAGTTCCGTGTGATCGCCGCGCAGGCACCAACCAACGACTACGCGCTCTTCTGTCTGGGGCGCGCGATGCAGCAGCTGGGTCGACATGAGGAGGCGCGTCACCCGCTTGCGCTCGCCTGCTCGCTGCGCCCCGAGCGCCGCGACTACCGTCTCTACCGGGAGCGTTCGCGCCGTGCGGTTCACGGCTCATAGAGCGCCGATGCTATTCTCGACCCACAGCTTTCGTGTCGGCGTGCGGACGCCGGCTGTCGGACCGAGAGTGGGCGGATGCCCGCTCTTTTTATTGTGAGGAGGGCCCTATGGCAACGTTGCAGACAGAGATCGAAGAGCGGCTCGCCGAGTGTGAGCCGGATGTCGAGGCGCTACTCGCCGAGGTCGTCGGCGGGGGGACCCTGCGCGTCTTCATCGACCACCCCGAGGGGGTGACGCTCGCGCTCTGTGAGCGCGTGACGGCGGCGCTCGCCCCGCTGCGCGAGCGCTACACGCTGGAAGTCTCCTCGCCTGGCATCGAACGTCCGCTCACCAAGCCCGAACACTTTCGCCGCTTCGTCGGCCGCCGCGCCCGTGTGCGCACGCGCGGCGATCGGCCGGGGCTGTCCAGCCAGCCCTCGTCGCTGAGCCGGCGCAGCTACACCGGGGAGCTCGTGGGCGCCTCCGACACGGAGATCACACTTGCCGCCGACGGCACGCTGGTGAGCATCCCATACGAGCAGATCCGCCGTTCCAACCTGGTCGAGGAGTAGGAGGAGACCATGTCACGCGAAATCCTCGAAGCAATGCACGCGCTCGCCCGCGAGAAGGGCATCGAGCCGGAGAAGCTGATGATCGCGCTGGAGGACGCGCTGCTCTCTGCCTACAAGAAGCAGCCCGGCTCGGCCAAGTACGCGCGCGTGGAAATGGATCGCGAAACGGCCGACTTCCGCGTGATCGAACTGATCATCCCCGAGCGCCTGGAGGCCCACCTGATCGTGGAGACGATCGACGAGGGCACCACGGTCGATCCCGAGACGGGCGAGCTGCGCGAACCGGAGGAGCCGGAAATCGACCCCGCCAAGTTTGAGGAGTACCGCGACCAGATCGGCGAACAGGACGTCACGCCCGACGACTTCGGGCGGATCGCGGCGCAGACCGCCAAGCAGGTGATCCTGCAGCGCATCCGCGAGGCCGAGCGCGACATGATGTTCGAGGAGTACCGCGACCGCGTGGGCGAGCTGATCACCGGCATCGTGCAGCAGTCGGACTCTCGCTACACGCTCGTGCAGCTGCGCGAGCGCGTCGAGGCGCTGCTGCCGAAGTCCGAGCAGGTCGACGGCGAGCGCTACGACCACTCGCAGCGGATCAAGGCCGTGATCAAGGAGGTCTCGGCCTCGACCAAGGGCCCCTCGATCATCGTCTCGCGGCGCGACCCCGAGCTGATCAAGAAGCTGTTCGAGCTGGAGGTCCCCGAGATCGCCGACGGCCTCGTGGAAATCGCCAACGTCGCGCGTGAGCCCGGCTACCGTTCGAAGATCGCCGTGATCTCCCACGCCGATGGCGTCGACCCGGTCGGCGCCTGCGTCGGCCCGCGCGGCTCACGCGTACGGATGGTCGTCTCCGAGCTGCGCGGCGAGAAGATCGACATCATCCCCTTCAACGAAGAGCCCGCCCGCTTCGTCGCCAAGGCTCTGTCTCCCGCGCGCGTGCGCGAGGTGCTGGTCGACGACGAGGCCAAGCAGGCCACGGTGATCGTTCCCGACGATCAGCTCTCGCTGGCGATCGGCCGCGAGGGCCAAAACGCGCGGCTCGCCGCGCGCCTCACCGGCTGGCGCGTGGACATCCGCTCGGAGACCGAGTTCGCCGCCGAGGAGGCCGAGCACGGCTACGAGGAGGAGGAAGTCTCCGGGCGCTGCTCGGCGATCCTCTCCAACGGCAAACGCTGCCCCAACGCCGCGCTGCCCGGCTCGCGCTACTGCGGCCTGGAGGCCCACCAGGCGCTGGCTCACGTCACCGGCGACAGTGTCAGCGATCTCAGTGCCAACGGCGGCGGCGCTGTCCCGGCCGAAGATGCGCCGGCGGCCGAGGTTCCCGCCGAGGCGCCGCCGGCGGCGAAGGCTCCGGTCGAGGATGCGCCCGCGGTGGAGACGGCCGTCGAAAGCGCACCCGTGGCGGAGGCCACGGCCGAGCCGGCCGCCGAGGAGCAGGCGTCATAGCAGGCCACGTGCCCCGGCGCCGCTGCGTCGGCTGCGGACGGATCGCGCCGAAGTCGGAGCTGTTGCGCATCGCCGCCGCCCGCGATGACGGCGGGCGCTCACGGCGCGCGGTGATCGATCGTGCGGGCACGCTGCCCGGGCGCGGTGCCTACCTCTGCAAGGCGGGCGCCGCCGGGAGGACGCCCAACCCTGAGTGTCTGCGGCTCGCCGAACGCCGCCGCGGGATCGCCCGCGCGCTGCGCTCTGCCGTGACACTCGATACTGAGCTCGTAGAATTGGTCAATCAATGAGCAAGAAGCGCGTACACGAGATTGCAAAGGAGCGGGGAGTCGAGAGCAAGGCACTGCTTGCCCAGCTCAAGGCTGCCGGCGTCGACGTCAAGACGGTCTCCTCCTCGATCGACGAGTCGCTCGTGCTACGCGCGCTGAGCACCGATGGCGCCTCCGGTACAAATGGCTCGGCATCGGCCCCCGCGCCGCCGGCCTCAGCGTCGGCTGCCGCCACTGGCTCTGCGTCGGCTCCGGCCTCAGCGTCGGCTTCTCCCACTGGCTCGGCGTCGGCGCCGGCCACGGGCTCCGCATCCGCGGCAGCACCCGCTCCCGCCGCGCCCTCCTCCTCCCTTGCACCCATTGCGCCCGCGACGACACAGTCGCCGCAAGCTGCCGCCCCCACCGCGACACCCCCACCGCAGCCCCCGACCGATGCCTCCACGGACGCGCCCGGAGCGGACGGGACGAGTGGGGCGGCTGCCGCCACCGGCGGCACTCCCGCCGAGCGGGTGCGCCCCACGCGCGACTCGCGCACGGGAGAGCGTGCCCCCGCGGGCGCCGCTCAGCCTGGGCGACGTCGCGTGGTGATCGACTCACAGGCCTCGCGCCGCCAGCAGGCCGGCCCCGCCAACCAACCCCAGCGCCGGCCGCGCAGAGGCCGCCGGCGCCGCGGCACCTACGACGAGACGATCGCGCCGATCGACAACAGCGCCGCGATTCGCGACGCCAACCTTGTGCGCATCAACTCCGGCGCCACCGTCAAGGACGTCGCCGAGTACCTCGGCGTGCCAGTGCCGGAAGTGATCAAGAAGCTGATGAGCATGGGCGAGATGGCGACGCTCACGCAGACGCTCGCCGACGATGCGATCCTGCTCGTCGCCGAGGAGCTGGGCAAGGAGATCGAGATTGTCCACGCCGCCGACGATGTGGAAGCGGAGCCGGTGTTCGAGGATGCCGAGGAGGACCTTGTCGAGCGCCCGCCGGTGGTGACGGTGATGGGTCACGTCGACCACGGCAAGACCTCGCTGCTGGACGCGATCCGCAAGACCGAGGTCGCCGCCGGAGAGGCCGGCGGCATCACCCAGCACATCGGCGCCTATCAGGTGCGCCACGCCGGCAAACAGATCACCTTCCTCGATACCCCCGGCCACGAGGCGTTCACCGCGATGCGCGCCCGCGGCGCGCGCGTCACCGACCTGGCGGTGATCGTGATCGCCGCCGATGATGGCGTCAAGCCGCAGACCGAGGAGGCGATCGACCACGCCCGCGCCGCCGACGTGCCGATCGTCGTGGCGGTCAACAAGGTTGACAAGGAGGGCGCCCAGCCCGACCGCGTGCGCACCGAAATGGCCCAGCACGGGCTGCAGCCTTCCGACTGGGGCGGGGAGACCGAGTTCGTCGACGTCTCCGCGAAGACCCGCCAGGGCCTCGACGAACTGCTCGACACGATCCAGGTCGTCACCGACCTCGAGGAGCTGCGCGCCAACCGCGGCGCGGAAGCGTCGGGCACAGTGATCGAGTCCAAGCTCGACCCCGGCCGTGGCCCGGTTGTGAGCATCTTGATTCAGCGCGGCACGCTGCGCGTCGGCGACGCGCTGGTTGCGGGCGCCCACTTCGGGCGGGTGCGCGCGATGCACGACTTCACTGGTGCGCGCACCAAGCGCGCCGAGCCGGGCGAGCCGGTCGAGGTGCTCGGCTTCGACGGCGTCCCCGAGGCCGGTGAAACGGTGAGGGTGGTCGAGAACGAGCGGCGCGCCCGCCAGCTGGCGGGCGTCCGCGCCAACCGCCTGAAGACCGAGGCGCTGGCGCGGCGCTCGGGGCGCAAAGTGTCGCTCGAGGACGTCTTCAAGCTCGCCCGCGAGGGCGCCGTCAAGGAGCTCGGCCTCGTGATCAAGGCCGACGTCGCCGGGTCGCTGGAGGCGATCGAGGACGAGATCGCCAAGCTCCCGCAGGAGGAGGTGAAGGTCAACATCATCCACCGTGGCGTGGGCGGCATCAACGAGTCCGACGTGATGCTCGCCGCCGCCTCCGAAGGGCTGATCCTGGCCTTCAACGTACGCCCCGTCGGCGACGCCCGTCAGATGGCGGAGCGCGAGGGCGTCGAGATCCGCTCCTATGCGGTCATCTACCGCGCGATCGAGGAGCTGCGCGCGGCGATGCAGGGACTGTTGGAGCCCGAGGAGGTCGAGACCGTGCTCGGCCAGGCTGAGGTGCGCCAGCTGTTCCGTGCCTCGCGCATCGGTACGATCGCCGGCTCGCACGTCACCGAGGGCAAGGTCACACGCGGCGCGCGGGTGCGGGTCGTGCGCGAGGGCACGGTGATCCAGGACACCACGATCGGCAGCCTGCGGCGCTTCAACGAGGACGCCCGCGAGGTCGCGGCGGGTTTCGAGTGCGGGATCGTGCTCGCCAACTTCCAGGACCTGCGCGAGGGCGACATCTTGGAGACGTACGAGACGCGCCAGGTCGAGCGCGAGCTCTCCTGACGCGGGGTTGCAAACGCGACAGGCTCGGAGAGTAGGATGACCAGTGGCCGCATGCGCCGCGTCGATGAGGCGATCAGGCAGGTGATCGGAGAGGTGGTGGCAGGCGAGTTGAAGGACCCACGAGTGGGATTCGTGACCGTGACCGATGTGAGGACAAGCGCTGATCTCAGCCATGCCCGCGTGTACGTGAGCGTACTCGGCGACGAGCCGGCGCGCGAGGCGACGCTCGCCGGGCTGCGCAGCGCGCATGGCTACATGCAGCGGCGCGTCGCCTCCGAGCTGCGGCTGAAGCGCACGCCCACACTCGACTTCATCTACGACGAGACAACCGATCGCGCGATGCGTCTGGAGGCGCTACTGGACGAGTCGGAGGTGGACGGCGATGACGATGCGTTGGGAGTTGTCGATGAGCCGCAAGCAAGCGCTCACAGGGCAGGAGCGGGTGTCGATGAGCCGCAGGCAAGCGCTTACAAGCCAGGAGCTGGTGTCGATGAGCCGCAGGCAAGCGCGAACGAACCGAGGACGGGCGCCGATGAGTGAGAACGGCACGGCGCGGGCGGCAGGCTCGGCCGAGACCCGCGCGCTGGTGCTCGAGCGCATCCAAGCTGACTCGAGCTTCGTGCTCGCCACGCACGAAAACATGGACGGCGACGCGATCGGCTCGTTGTTAGGGATGCAGGGGCTGCTCACCGCGCTCGGCAAGGACTCGCTGATGTTCATTCCCGCCGGCGAGTTGCCGCTGCCGTTGGAATACCGCTTCTTCGACCTCAGTGACTCGATCCAGTCCCCGCCCGCGGACATCGCCCAGCGCACCGTGGTGCTGCTCGACTGCGGCAACATCGACCGCAACTCGGCCGACGCGCTGCGCGAGGGGGCGCATCTGCTGAACATCGACCACCATCACGACAACACTCGTTTCGGCACGGTCGATCACGTGGCGGCGGATGCCTCCTGCACCGCGGAGATCATCTGGGATCTGATGCACGGGTTGGGCGTGAGCCCTGCCCCGGCCGTGGCGCAGGCGCTGTACGTGGGACTTGTGACTGACACCGGACGCTTCATGTACGAGAACACGGGGCCGCGCGCGCACCTGATGGCGGCCGAGCTGATCGAGGCGGGCGTTGACGTGCAGGCGATCTACCGGCGTCTGTACGAGGAGATGCCCTACCCGAAGCTGGCGCTGCTTGCGCTCGGGCTCGGGCAGGCGCGGCGCTTCGACTCGGGCGAGCTGGCGATCGCGGTGCTGAGCGCCGAGGACTTCCGCAGCGTGGAGGCCGAGGAGAGCTACTCCGAGGGGATCGTCGACCATCTGCGCGCCGTGCGGGGCACGAAGGTGGCCGCGCTCGTGCGCGAGCTGACCGCGCCCGAGCGCCGCGGCGATCGCAAGGTGTCGCTGCGCGCCGTCGACGACGACGTGGACGTCTCGGCCATCGCCCGTGCCCAGGGGGGTGGGGGGCACCGCCGCGCCGCCGGCTTCTCCACGGCGCTGGAGCCGGAGGAGCTGGTCGAGTTCCTGCGCCGCGAGATCGCCGCCCAGCTGCACCCGGCGCCGACGCCGGCCTGAAGCGCCAGATGGGGACGCCTGCCCGCGGCGGCGTTGGTTGAAGTCCGGCGGCGCAGGTTGAAGGATCAGGTGTCGACGTCCGGTCTGCCTGCATGGCCCATCCCATCCCGGCACCAGGCTACGCGATGATGCGGCGATGAACGGCGTCCTCTTGATCGACAAGCCGGCGGGGATCACCTCGCACGACGCGGTCGCCGCCGTGCGCCGCGAGCTGGGTGGCGTCAAGACCGGCCACGCCGGCACGCTTGACCCGTTCGCCACCGGCCTGCTGCTGATACTGGTCGGCCGAGCCACGCGCATTCAGCAGCAGCTGATGGGGCTGCCCAAGCGCTACGAGACACTCGCCCAGCTCGGTGCGGTGTCGAGCACCGGCGACCCGGAGGGGGAGATCACGCACACCGGGCTACTGCCACCCGACCCCCCGTCGCTGCCCACGGGCGAGATACGCCAGCGGCCCCCGATGCATTCGGCGGTGAAGATCAAAGGCGAGCGTGCCTACAAGCGCGCGCGACGCGGAGAGCAGTTCGAGATGCCCGAGCGGATCGTTACCGTCCACCGCTTCGAGCAGCTGTGGCGCGAGCACGACCGCGCCACGTTCTCGATCGAGTGCTCCTCGGGCACGTACGTCCGCTCGCTGATCGCTGATCTGCACGATGCCTACTGCGTGGAGCTGCGGCGCACCGCGATCGGGCCGTTCGAGGTGGGGGATGCCGTGCCGCCGCCGAGGCGCGGCCAACCGTGGGAGCTGCCGGAACTGCTTACGGTCGAGCAGGCGCTGGCCACGCTCAGCTGACCGACTGGGGAGCTGGTGGAGATGTCTTCAAAAAAGTCCCCTACCACTTCACAAAATGAAGGGTTTGGGCCTCAAAACAAAACATTTACCGCCTCAGACCACTTCACAAAGTAAAGGGTTTGGCATTCAAAACAAAGCATCCAACCACCCCTTCTACTTCACAAAATGAAGGGTTGGTGTCTGAAAAATAAACGCACACCCCCGCCACTCCCGGCCCACCGCGCTGCCTCCAATAGTCTTCGAGCGTGCAGATCACCAGCCTCCCCGATGTGCAGACCGATCGAAGATCGGCCGGCGGGCGCCAGGTGGCGGTCGGCACCTTCGACGGGGTGCACCTCGGCCACCGCGAGGTGATCCGCGGCTCCGACAGCGTGCTCACTTTCGAACCTCACCCTGTCTCGGTGGTCGCGCCCCAGCACGCGCCGAAGCTGCTCACCCCGCTTGCCGTGAAGGCAGAGCTGATCGCCGCGCTCGGGGTGCAGGAGCTGATCGTGATCCCCTTCGACGCCGCCTTCGCCGCGCGCACCGCGCAGGAGTTCATCGACGAGGTGCTGGTCGAGGCGCTCGGGGCAGTGCGGGTCTCGGTCGGCGAGAACTTCCGCTTCGGCCACCGCGCGCAGGGCGACACGCAGCTGCTGGCGGCCGACGGGCGCTTTCAGACCACGGTGCACCCGCTGCTGGAGGTGGATGGGGAGATCGTCTCCTCCAGCCACATCCGCGGCCTCGTGTTGGCCGGTGAGGTCGATCAGGCGACGCGCTTCCTGGGCGCCCCTTTCCAGCTGCGGGGCGAGGTGGTGCGCGGCGACGAACGGGGGCGCACGCTCGACTTCCCGACCGCCAACCTGATTCCCGACGAGGAGCTTGTGTGTCCCGGGCACGGCATCTACGCCTGCCTCGCCAACGGCTGGCCGAAACGGGGATGCTCGCCGGAGGCGAGTGTCCCCTGGCTTCGGCCGGCGGCCGTCAACGTGGGGGTGCGCCCGACCTTCACGACTGGCCGCGGGGAGCTGATCGAGGCGTACCTGCTCGACTTCGACGGCGACCTGTACGGCAGCGAGCTGCGCCTTGATTTCATACGCCGCCTACGCGGCGAGCGGCGCTTCGCCACCGTCGAGGAGCTGATCGAGCAGATGCACCGTGACGTCGAGCAGACGCGCGAGATCCTTGCCGACGTTTGAGTCTTTGCTACCGTGTGCCCCCGCCGATGACGTTGACCACCGAGAGAAAGCGCGAGATCGCCGCCAAGTTCGGCGCGAGCGAGCGCGACACCGGGAACACCAGGGTGCAGGTGGCGCTCCTGACCGAGCGCATCAACCACCTCACCGAGCACCTGCGCGCGCAGAAGAAAGACCACCACTCGCGCCGCGGCCTGCTGATGCTGGTGGGGCGCCGCCGGCGCTTCCTCGACTATCTGCAGCGAACTGACCTCGAGGGCTACCGAGCGCTCATCAAAGAGCTCGGCCTACGCAAGTAGCACAGGGCGTACGTCGTGAGCGTCCTCGACCCCGGCACCGAGGTTCCGAGCTTCAGCCTCGCCACCGAAGGCGGCGAGCCCTTCACTGCGAAGAGCATGCGTGGCAAAACCACCGTGCTGGTGTTCTACCCGTTCGCCTTCAGCCCTGTGTGCACCGACCAGCTGCAGCTGTACGAGAAGGAGCTCGGCGAGATCACGGCCGACGGCGCTGCGATCTATGGCGTCTCCTGCGACAGCACGTGGGCGCAGAAAGCCTTCCGCGAAAAGCTCGGCGTCAGCATCCCGCAGCTCTCGGACTTCGAGCCCAAGGGAGCGGCCTGCACCGCCTTCGGAGTGCTGCACGACGGCGGCTTCCCGCAGCGTGCGCTCGTGATCGTCGGCCCCGACGGGGTCGTGCGCTGGAGCTACCAGGCGCCCTCGCCCGCCGACCTTCCCGGCGTGCACATGATCCTCGGCGGCCTTAAGAATATTTAGCCGCTAAGCTCCCTTCTGTTCGGAACAGAGAATAAAAAGACAGAGCCGCCGACCGAAGGGCGGACGAGGAAGGCAGAGAAATATGAGTAGTGATGTAGCCGTTACACGGGTCTCCGTGGAGATCGCTGGTAGCGAGATCTCGTTTGAGACCGGCAGGATGGCCAAGCAGGCCTCCGGCGCAGTGGTCGTCCGTCAGGGCGACACGATGGTGCTCGCGACAGCCGTCGCCGGCTCGCTGCGCGACGTCGACTTCCTCCCGCTGACGGTGGACGTCGAGGAGCGTATGTACGCCGCCGGGAAAATTCCCGGCTCGTTCTTCAAGCGCGAGGGCCGCCCCGGCGAGAAGGGCACGCTGACCGCGCGCATGATCGACCGCCCGATCCGCCCGCTGTTCCCCAAGGACTGGCGCTATGACACGCAGCTGGTCGCGATCCCGCTTTCGATCGACCACGTGCACCCCTATGACATCCTTGCGATGAACGGCGCCTCCGCGGCGCTGATGATCTCCGACATCCCGCTGCCGACGCCCGTCGGTGCGGTGCGGATCGGCAAGATCGACGGCAACTTCGTCGTCAACCCCTCCGAGGAGGACCCGCAGGCGGACGCCGAGAACAGCTCGGACCTCGACCTGATCGTCGCGGGCACCGAGGAGGCGATCCTGATGGTCGAGGCGGGCGCCAACGAGATCCCCGAGGCCGAGATCCTCGACGCGCTCGACATCGCCCACGCGGAGATCAAGAAGCTGTGCGCACTCCAGCGCGACCTCGCCGCGAAAGTCGGCAAGGCGAAGAAAGCATTCGAGACGATTGCCGTCGACCCCTCGCTGCTGGAGCAGATTCGCGGCTCCCACGGCGGCACGCTCGACGCGGCCACACAGGTTGAGGACAAGCTCGAGCGCCAGGAGGCCACCAAGGCCGTCGAGGCGGCGATCATCGCGCAGTACGCCCCCGCTGCGCCCGAGGGTACCTCCGAGGATCAGCTCGCGAGCGCCAGGGAGCGCCGCGCGGCCGTTCAGCTCGCGTTCGACAAGCTCGAGAAGGCGATCATCCGCGAGCGCATCGCCGTGCACAAGAAGCGCCCCGACGGGCGCTCGGAGAACGAGATCCGTGACATCTCGATCGAAGTCGGCGTCACGCCGCGCACGCACGGCTCGGCGCTGTTCACGCGCGGGCAGACGCAGGCGCTGAGCGTCGTGGCGATGGGCACCCTCAAGGAGGAGATGCGCATCGACACGCTCGGCCTCGAGACCAAAAAGTACTACTGGCACCACTACAACTTCCCGCCGTTCTCGGTCGGGGAAGCGGGCCGCATGGGCGGCGTCAAGCGTCGCGACATCGGCCACGGCGCGCTCGCCGAGCGCGCGCTCGCGCCGATGGTGCCCTCGATCGAGGATTTCCCCTACTCGATCCGCGTCGTCTCGGACATCCTCGAGTCCAACGGCTCCTCCTCGATGGCCTCGGTGTGCGGCTCCTCGCTGTCGCTGATGGACGCTGGGGTGCCGATCAAGCGCCCCGTCGCGGGAATCGCCATGGGCCTGATCAAAGAGGGCGATGACTACATCGTCTTGACCGACATCGCCGGCGTCGAGGACCACCTCGGCGACATGGACTTCAAGGTCGCTGGCACCGAGCGCGGCATCACCGCGCTGCAGATGGACATCAAGATCACCGGCGTCACCTTCGAGATCCTGCGCGACGCGCTCGCGCAGGCCAAAGAGGCGCGCACGTTCATTCTCGGCAAGATGGCTGACGTCATCGAGACCCCGCGCGAGCAGCTCTCGCAGTTCGCCCCGCGGATCCAGACGATCCAGATCGATCCTTCTCAGATTGGCCTCTTGATCGGCAAGGGCGGGGAAACGATTCGCGGCCTCTCCGACGAGTACGAATCGCAGATCGATGTCAACGACGAGGGCCAGGTGCTGATCTACTCGGCCAACGGCGAGCTCGCCGACGAACTGCTGGAGCGGATCCGGACGATGATGAAGGAGGTCGAGGTCGGCGACGAGTTCCTCGGCAAGGTCGTCAAGACGACCACCTTCGGCGCGTTCGTGGAGCTGGCGAAGGGCACGGATGGCCTGCTGCACATCTCCAACGTCTCCCCCGGCGAGCGCATCTCGACCGTCGAGGATGTGCTCAACAAAGGCGATGAGATCAACGTGCGCGTGGTCGAGGTCGACCGCGAGCGCGGGCGCATCGGCCTGCGCCTCGCCGACGACCCGGAGATCGCGGGCAAGACCGTCGAGGAGCTCGCGGCAGTGGGAGCCGGAGGGGGATCAGGATCCCGCCCACCCGGCCGTTCGTCCGGCCCCTCGCGCAACGGCCGTGAGGGTCGCGGTGGCGAGCGTGACCGTGGCCGCAGCGACTCGGCCCCGCGTGGCTCAGGCCGGCCCCGTCATGGTTCCGGGCGCGACCGCGATCGGTTCTGATCCTGAGAGAGCTACGAGCAGGGGGCTTGGCCGGGTTGCAATGTCACTGTGCGAGCCGGCGGGAGGGATCCGGACCCCTCCCGCCGGCTCTCCGCGAGCCCTGGCCGACGTCCATCCTCCACGGGCCAATGTCCCGAGAGCCCGATGAGTGAGCCGTCCCATCGCACCACCACCCTGGACTCCGGCGTCCGGGTGGTGAGCGAGCGGCTGCCGGCGGTGCGCTCGGTCGCGCTCGGGTTTTGGATCGGCGCCGGCTCGGCGCACGAGCACGACGCCGAGGCGGGGATCTCGCATCTGCTCGAGCACATGCTGTTCCGCGGCTCCGAGCGCTACGGCTCGGAGGAGATCGACCAGATCTTCGACGCGATGGGCGCCGAGCTCAACGCGGGCACCGACAAGGAGGCGACCTCGGTGTACTCGCGCGTGCTCGACCGCCACCTGGAGCGCGCCTTCGATGTGATCGCCGACATGGTGTGGCGCCCGCTGATGGGCGAGCTGGAGGCCGAGCGCGAGGTCGTGCTCGAAGAGATCGCGATGTACGAGGATGACCCCCAGGACCGCGTCTTCGACGTCCTCGGCGAGGCCGTCTTCGGCGCCCACCCGCTCGGGCGCGCGGTGATCGGGCGTGCCGAGGTAGTCGGGTCGGTGACGCGCGAGCAGCTGCGCGCCTTTCACGCCGCGCACTACACCCCCGCGGAAGTTGTGATCGCCGCGGCCGGCTCGGTGGACCACGACACGCTTGTGGAGATGGCGCGGGCGGCCGAAGCGGGAGGCGGCGAGGCGGCACGCGGCGAGGCGGCACGCGGGGGGGCGGACGCTGTCGCGGCGCCCGGCGAGCCCTGGTCGGATGGCGCAGGCGGCTTAGGCGAGGAGCCCCCGTTTCAGCGGCGCGTGCGCTTCCTGCGCAAGGACACCGAGCAGTACCACCTCTGTCTGGGCGGCCGCGGGATGGCACGCGAGGACGAGCGCCGCTTTGCGCTGCGCGTGCTCGACAACATCCTCGGCGGCGGCGCCTCCTCGCGCCTCTTTCAGGAGGTGCGCGAGCGCCGGGGCCTCGCCTACTCGGTCTTCTCCTTCTCCAACCTCTACGCCCACACGGGCGAGGTGGGGCTGTACGTCGGCACGCGCCCGGAGAATCTGCAGGAGGCTGTGGCCGTGCTCGCGGCCGAGCTCGAGCGCTTCGGGCGCGAACCGGCCGACGCGCAGGAGCTCGAGCGCTCGCGCGAGAACGCCAAGGGTCGCATGGTGCTCGCGATGGAGTCCACCGCGGCGCGCATGAACCGCCTTGGCAGCTCGGTGCTGTGCGACCTGCCGATCCTCTCGGTGGAGGAGGTGATCGCGCGGATTGACGCCGTGACGATCGAGGATCTGCACGAGCTCGCCGAGGAGCTGTTCCGCGGGCCGGAGCTGTCGGTCGCGGCGATCGGCCCGGACGAGCAGGCGCTGCGCGCGGCGTTGGCGCCGCTGGAGGCGGTCGCGGCGTGAGTTGGGTTGTCGCCGGGCTCGACGTCGTTGGCCGGCCGGGGGAGCGTGTGGTTGAGGTGGCGTCGTGATCCGCGTAGCGGTGGCCGGCGCGGCGGGCCGCATGGGCCTCGCAGTATGCGCGGCGGTCGAGGGCGCGGAGGACATGCAGCTCACCGGTCGTGCCGATCCCCTGCTCGGCGTGACGCTCACCGAGGTGCTGCCGAATGCCGACGTGCTTGTCGACTTCACGCAGCCGCAGACGGCGGTGGCGAACGCCGTCGCGTGTGTACGCGCGGGCGTTCATGCAGTGGTCGGTACCACCGGCTTCGATCTCGGAGAGCTCGGGCGGGCGTGCGCGGCGGAGCGGGAGGGAGCAGGTCCCACGCCGGCCAACGTGCTGGTCGCGCCCAACTTCGCGATCGGCGCGGTGCTGATGATGCGCTTTGCCGCCGAGGCGGCGCGCCACATGGCGAAGGCGGAGATCGTCGAGCTCCACCACGACCGCAAGCTCGACGCGCCCAGCGGCACGGCGGCGCTCACGGCGCAGCTGATGGCAGCCGCGAGCGGCGGGCCGGCGCCGCCGATCCACTCCGTGCGTCTGCCCGGGCTGGTCGCCCACCAGGAGGTGATCCTCGGCGATCTCGGTCAGACGTTGACGATCCGCCACGACTCGATCGACCGTGAATCGTTCATGCCCGGGGTGCTGCTGGCGGTCCGCCGGATCGCCACGCTCACACAGCCGCTCACCGTGGGACTGGAGAGCCTGTTGGCCGAAACGGTCAGCGCCGAAGGCGCGTCTCCCCAGGCTTCGGTCGGAGATGCGAGCGACGTGGGATAATGGCCACGATGGCGAACCTGGGAACGATTCTGACCGCGATCGTGACGCCCTTCGACGCGCAGCTGCGCGTCGACGAGGAGGCGTTCGTGGCGCTGATGCACCACCTCGCCGCGCACGGCTCGGATGGCTTCGTGGTGGCAGCCACGACCGGCGAGGCTGCCACGCTCACCGACGAGGAGCAGCTCGCGCTGATCGAGCTGGCGATCGCCGAGCGCCCGGCGGGCAAGACGATTGTCGCCGGCGCCGGCACCAACGACACGCGCCACGCGGTGCTCCTGACCGAACGCGCCAGCGCGCTGGGCCCCGATGCGATCATCTCGGTGACGCCCTACTACAACCGCCCCAGCCCGCTCGGCCTCAAGCGCCACTACGAGGCCGTCGCCGCAGCGACCGACCTGCCGATCATGCTCTACAACATCCCCGCCCGCACCGGCACCAACATCGGCCCCGAGCTGCTCGCCGAGCTGGCGCAGATCGACGGCATCGAGGCGGTCAAGCAGGCGAACGCGCAGGAGCTGGCGCAAATCGACGGCCTGCAGCTGTACTCCGGCGACGACAGCTCGCTCGCGCGCACGCTCGACATCGGCGGGGCGGGCGGCGTCTGCGTTGCCAGCCACGTCGTCGGTGAGGAGATGCGGCGCATGGTCGAGGAGCCCGAGCAGCGCGCCGCGATCGACGCCTCACTGCAGGACGTCTACCGCACGCTGTTCCTCACCTCCAGCCCCACCTGCACGAAGGCCGCGCTGAACCTGCTCGGCCACGGCGTCGGTGGCGTGCGCTTGCCGATGGTGGAGGCCACTCCCGCGGAGCTGGCGGAGGTGCGGGCGATGCTGGTGCGCCACGGACTGCTGCCGGCTGGCGAGGCTTCCGTGGCCGGTGGGACCGGCCGGCTTCCGGGGGACGGGGAAAGCCCGCGGGCCGACAGAATCTTGAGCTCGGCGAATGAGACCCCCGCTCCGCCGATGCCCACCCCCGCTCCGCCGACGTCGGCGCAACACGCGTGAGCGCTTCGCTGCGCGTCCTGCCGCTCGGCGGCCTGGGCGAGATCGGTAAGAACATGACCGTCGTCGAGCACGACGGGCGGATCGTCGTGGTCGACGTCGGCCTGCGCTTTCCGACCCCGGAGATGGTCGGGATTGACCTCGTGCTGCCCGACTTCTCCTACCTGCGCGAGCGCGCGCGAGAGATCGAGGCGATCATCGTTACGCACGGCCACGAGGACCACCTCGGGGCGCTGCCGTGGGTGCTGCGCGAGCTGGGCCATCAGAACGGTGGCGAGCTGCCTCCCGTGTACGGGGGGCCGCTGACGATGGCGATGGCGCGCTCGAAGCTCGAAGAGCACAAGCTGCGCGATGTCGAGCTCAACGACGTGGCGCCGGGGGAGGTGCTCGAGCTCGGGCCCTTCTCAATGGAGATGGTGCACATGACCCACTCGATCCCAGACTCCAGCGCCGTGGCGCTCGGCACGGAGCTGGGGACGGTGCTGATCACCGGCGACTACAAGTTCGACCAGACCCCCGTCGACGGCCCACCCGCGGACGTCTCGCGCCTGGCGGAGCTGGGGCGCGAGGGCGTGCTGTTGCTGTGCGGGGACTCCACCAACGTCGACCGTGAGGGCTTCTCGCCGTCGGAGTCCGGGGTGGGTCCCCACCTGGAGGAGGCGTTCGCGCGCTGCGAGGGGCGGATCGTGGTCACCAGCTTCGCCTCGAATATCCACCGCGTGCAGCAGGTCGTGGATGCGGCCGAGGCGCTGGGGCGCAAGGTCGCGCTGGTCGGGCGCTCGATGCGCAAGAACGTTGGTATCGGGCGCACGCTCGGGCACATCGAGGTGCCCGAGGGGATGCTGGTGGGAGTGCGCGAGATCGAAGATTTCCCCGACGAGCGGATCGTGATCATCTCGACCGGCTCCCAGGGCGAGCCGCTCTCGGCGCTGCGGCGGATGGCCTACCGCGACCACCCGCAGGTGCAGCTGCGCGGCGGCGACACGGTGATCTTCTCGGCGACCCCGGTTCCGGGCAACGAGCGCGCGGTGAACGAGACGATCGACCGCCTCTACCACATCGGCTGCCACGTGGTGACCCCCGCCGACGCGCCGGTGCACGCCTCCGGCCACGGCTACGCCGAGGAGGTGAAGCTGATGCTCAACCTCGCGCAGCCGCGCTACGTGATGCCCTTCCACGGCGACTTCAAGCGGCTGCGCCTGCACGCCCAGCTGGCCGAGGCGGTGGGGGTCGCCGCGGAGGACATCTTCCAGGGCGAGAACGGGCGGCCGCTGGACATCGACGAGCGCGGCGCGCGCTTCGGCGAGCACGAGCAGTCGGGGATGATCTTCGTCGACGGCGTCGAGATCGGCGACATGGCCGACGTGGCGCTGCGCGACCGGCGGATGCTCTCCGCCGACGGGATCTTCATCGTGGTCGCCACGATCGCCGAGCAGGACGGCCACTCGGTCGCCGACCCCGAGGTGATCTTCCGCGGCGTCCCCTTCCTCGACGAGGCCGGCCGGCTGGTGGAGGAGATCCGCCTCACGGTCGAGGAGTCGCTTGACCGCGCCGCCAAGGAGGAGGTCCGCGAGGTGGACCTGATCCAGCAGACGCTGCACGACGATCTCGCGCAGCTGGTGTACGACCGGCTGAAGCGGCGCCCGATGGTCTTGCCAGTCGTCGTCGAGGTCTGACTGAAAGAGGGCCTGGCCCACACCGGCTTCGGGCCGGCGGTCTGTGCCACTCTCTACACGGGGTTCGTCAGTGCGGGTGCCTGCGCCGGGCTCGAGGGTGTCTCACGCGCCGGAGCTAGCGGCAGCCGCACGACGAAGCGTGCGCCATGGGGGGTGACGTTCTCGAGCTCGACCGAGCCGCCGTGCGACTGGGCGACGGCCCGTACGATCGCCAGGCCGAGGCCGAAGGAGCCACCGCGGTCGCCTGCGCCGCGCACGAAGCGCTCGAACAGGGTGGGAGCCAGCTCGGGCGGAACGCCCGGGCCGTTGTCTTCCACGGTAAGCAGCGCGTCGCCGTGCCCGCCCGGGGTGGTGGCCCCGCCCGCGAGTCCGGTCGAGGCGCGGATCGCGGTGCCGGGCGGGGTGTGGCGCACGGCGTTCTCGATCAGGTTGAGCGTCAGCCGGAAGAGCTCGTCGTGATCGCCCTCGACGATCGCGGGGTGGGCGTCGATCGAGAAGCTCGTGCTCGCCGCTCAGGGGGCCGAGCTCGGCGGCGGCGTCGAGTACCACCTGCGCCAGATCGACCGGTTGGCGCGGGGCGGCGCGGCCGACGTCGCTGCGCGCGAGCAGCAGCAGATCGGCAACCAGCCGGCGCATGCGCCGCGAGGAGCGCAGCGCGGAGCGCGCCGCGTCGCCCTCGTCGCCGTGCAGCGATTCCGCCAGCAGCTCCAGATTGGCGAGCACCGATGTCAGCGGCGTGCGCAGCTCGTGTGAGGCGTCGGCGACGAAGCGGCGCTGGCGGTCGAGCATCGCCTCGGTCTCAGCGTGGGCGTCGTCGAGCGACTGCAACATCCCCTGCAGCGTGCGGGCGAGCTCGGCCACCTCGTCGTCGGCCTCGGGCTGGGGGATCGCGGCGCTGGAGTCCTGTGTGCGGGCGATCTCCGCCGCGGTCGAGGTGAGCGTCGCGATCGGCTTCATTGCGCGGCGGGCGATCGTGGCGCCAGCCAGCAGCGCCAGCGCGCTGCCGGTGAGTGTGCCAAGGATCAGCAGCAGCTCGACGCGGGCGATCGTCGGCTGCACGTCGGAGAGCGGCCGGGCATACTGGATCACGACGTAGCCGCCGGTCGACAGCGGCTTTGCGCGCGATTCGACGCGGTAGCCATCGACGTTCACGCCCCCTTCGAGGCCGGCGATTCGCCCGTCGGGGGGGTCGAGTTCGGGGGCATGGGGGGTGTGTTCGATCACGCTCGCGGATGTGGAGAGGATCACCCGGATGACGGCGTGCTCCGGGGCGGCGTATTCGTCTATGTTCGGTGTGACGACCAGATGGTTGTTGGGCAACGACGAGATCTGCAACAGGCTCGAGAGGTCGTCAGCGGAGGCGGCAACTTCGGTGTTGAAGTCCGAGCGAATCCGGTGCACGGTCAGCGAGCCGACCACGAGCGCGAAGCCGCAGAGGATCACGAACGTCAGCAGCGCCGAGGCAAACGCCAGGCGCGTACGGATCGGCAGGCGGTCGAACGCCGCCGAGACCCGCGCGGGCAGGTTGGCCGCGGCGCGCCTCATCGCCGGGGCGGGACCGTCGGCGGGTGCTCAGGCCCTGAGAACGTAACCGGCTCCTCTGATGGTGTGCAGCAAACGAGGCTCGCCTTCGGCCTCCAGCTTGCGGCGCACGTTGGAGACGAACACCTCGATCGTGTTGGTCTGCGAGAAGGGGTCATAACCCCACACCTCGTCGAGTAGCCGCTGGCGGGAGATCACAATCCGCTCGTTGCGCATCAGGTACTCGAGCAGTTCGAACTCTCGCTGGGTGAGCTCGATCCCGCGCTCGCCGCGCACGACCTCGTGCGTGTCGGCGTTGAGCGAGAGGTCGCCGACTCTCAGCGGCGCCGAGCCGCGCGGGGGCCGGCGGCGCAGCAGCGCGCGCATCCGCGCGAGCAGCTCCTGGCGCTCGAAGGGCTTGACGAGGTAGTCATCGGCACCGGCGTCGAGGCCCTCCACACGCGACTCCAGCGCGTCGCGCGCTGTGAGGATCAGGATCGGCACGTCGTCCTGCTCGCGCAGGCCGCGGGCGACGTCGATGCCGTCCACCTTCGGCAGTCCGAGGTCGAGAATCACGAGGTCGGGCACGAAGGCGTGGGACTGTTCGAGACCGGAGGCGCCGTCGGAGGCGATCCGCACCTCGTAGCCCTCCATCCGCAGCGAGCGCTGCAGCGCTTGGGCGATGTCCTCGTCGTCCTCGACCACGAGGACTCTGGGTGCGCGGGAGAAATCGTTCATATGGGTACCTGTGTATCGATTTGTACTAAAGCGATGGTAAGGCTTTTTGGTGGCGGTGCATTGACGGTGGGCGATGGCAGTGCCTCGATGGCGGGGGCTCGCCGGCCGCGGCGGAGGCAAGGTCTGAGGCCCCGGCGGGCGATCGCCGGCCGCGGCGAAGGCAGGGTCTGAGGCCCCGGCGTCGAAGTTGCCGGGTGGATGGCAGGCACACGCACGCGCAGCACACGCCGAGCGCCGGCCGCTCGCGGCTCCACCAACCGCAAATCGGCCGGCAAAGCTCGCAGCCGCCAGCGGCGGCGCAGTTCGGGCTGGCCGCCGCCGTGGTGGCCACCACGGCCGCCCCAGCTCGACGAGCGCCAGCGCGACGTGCTGGCGCTCGCGCTGATCGCGGTGGGCATATTCATGGGCGTCGTGCTGTACGGCAGCGGCGACGGCGGCCGCCTGGGGCACGCCCTCGCGGTCGCGCTCGGTTGGAGCGTGGGCCGCGCGAAGGTGCTGGCGCCGATCGCGCTGGTCGGCGCCGGCGCCGCGATGCTGATGCGCCCGGTACTGCCGGCGATGCGCCCGCTGCGCACCGGCAGCCTCTGCCTCTTCGCCGCGGTGGTGCTGGCGCTCGCGGCGGGGACGTTGGGCGTGAGCTCGGGACAGGGCACGCCGGCTTCGCACTGGGCCAGCGCCTATCTGCAGGCGCACGGCGGCGCGGGCGGGCAGGCGCTCTACGAAGCGGCGCACCGGCTGGTGCAACAGGCCGGCGTGGACATCCTTGTCGTGTTCCTGCTCGTGGTGGCCGTGATCCTGTTGACGGGCGCCTCGCTGGCGGCGGTGCTGCGCGCGACCGGCAGCGGGATGGTCGACAGCACGCGGATGTTGAAAGCCCGGGTTGCGACCGATCGCCGAGCGGGCGGCGATCCGCAGGGCGCTCTGGCCGACGATGCGTCGCGGGCAGCGGCGGCCGACTCGATCGAGGAGCGCACGCCGCTGGAAACCCTGCTGCCCCCCGAGCCCGAGCCAGGCAAGCTGGTCGTGCGCGCCACCCACGTGGAGGCGCCCTCGCTGGATGGAGACCGGCCGCTGGAGCCGGTCGACCCGTGGGCGGACGACGAGGTCGAGGAAGAGCCGCAGGAGCCGCCCGAGCTCGACCCTGAGCCGGAGGAGCTGCCGCCGGCCGCCGAGGCCGAGGAGGGGGAGCCGCGCGAGCGCATCGCCGGCGTGGGGGCCTTGAACCCGGAGGATCTGACCCCCCAAGGGCGCCTGCGCGAGCGCATCACCGACGACCCCGATTTCGAGTGGCGACTGCCGGAGGCGACCAAAGTGCTGTCGCGCTCCAGCGCCGAGCAGGCGCGTCCCGACACCGCCGGGCAGGAGCGCACCGCCGCGAGCCTGGTGGAGGCGCTCGGCCACTTCGGCGTGCAGGCGAAGGTGATCGGCACCGTCGCCGGCCCGCACATCACCCGCTACGAGCTGCGCCTTGCGCCGGGGACGAAGGTCGCGAAGGTGACGCAGTTGAAGGACGACCTCGCCTACGCGCTGGCCGCGACCGACATCCGCATCCTCGCGCCGATCCCGGGCAAGCAGGCGGTGGGGGTGGAGGTCCCGAACGCCCGCCGCAAGATCGTCCGCCTCGGCGACGTCTACCAGGAGCCGCCGAAGGATTGGTCGCCGCTGACGGTGTGGCTGGGCAAGGACGTGGCGGGCAAGGCGATCGGCGCCGACCTCGCGAAGATGCCCCACCTGCTGGTGGCGGGCACGACCGGCGCGGGCAAGTCGGGCGCGATCAACGCGATGCTCGCGAGCGTGCTGCTGCGCGCCAGCCCGCACGAGCTGCGACTGGTGCTGGTCGATCCCAAGCAGGTCGAGCTCAACCACTACGAGTCCATCCCCCATCTCCTCACCCCCGTGATCACCAGCCCGCGGATGGCCGCCAACGCGTTGCAGAACCTCGTGCGGGAGATGGAGCAGCGCTACGGCACGATGTCACTCGCGCGCACGCGCAGCCTTCCCGAGCTCAACAAAGCGCGCCAAGCCAGGGGCGAGCCCCCCCTTCCCTATATCCTTTGCGTGATCGACGAGCTTGCCGACCTGATGATGGTCGCGCCCGCCGACGTCGAGGACTCGATCATCCGGCTCGCGCAGAAGGCCCGCGCGGTCGGCATCCATCTCGTGCTGGCCACGCAGAGCCCGCGCGTGGACGTGATCACGGGCATGATCAAGGCCAACGTGCCCTCGCGGATCGCCTTCGCGGTGAGCTCGCAAACCGACTCGCGCGTGATCCTCGACCAGAACGGCGCCGAGTCGCTGCTTGGGCAGGGCGACATGCTCTTCAGCCCGGTCGGCTCCTCGCGCCTGCAGCGGATCCAGGGCGCCTACATCGACGAGCCCCAGATCGCGAGGCTCACCGACTTCTGGCGCAAGCAGGGAGAACCGGAGCTGCGTGAGGAGTTGCTGGAGGAGGTCGAGTCAGCCGATAAGGAGGGGGGAGAAGGGGGCAGATGACTTCGACCCCGACGAGGATCCGCTGCTGAAGGACGCGATCGCGCTGGTGGCGGAAATGCAGACGGCCTCGACCTCGATGCTGCAGCGGCGCCTGCGCCTCGGCTACACGCGCGCGGGCCGGATGATCGACATGCTCGAGCGCCGCGGCGTGATCTCCGGCTACGAGGGCTCCAAGCCCCGCCAGGTGCTGATCGCCGAGGCCGACGTGCCGCGTGTGTTGGCCGCCCTGGAGGAGCGGGCGGTCAACTAGTGAGCGGGGGGAGGGCAAGCCCTCCCCCCGTGCCCCCTCCCGGATAGCGCTGGGTTAGCCTACAGCCGATGCCTGAGATCGGAACAACACTTGGCGGGGCCCCTCCCGGTGCAGCCGATGCCTGAGATCGGGGCGACGCTGCGTGAGGCCAGGATGCGCTCGCGGATCGACGTGTCGGAGATCGAGGCGCAGACGAAGATCCGCGCGAAGTACCTGCGCGCCCTGGAGAACGAGGAGTGGGACCTGCTGCCGGGGCCGACGTTCGTGAAGAGCTTCCTGCGCACCTACGGCAACGCGCTGGGCCTCGACGGCCGCGCGCTGGTCGAGGAGTACAAGCTGCACTACGAGCACCCCGGCGACGGGATCGAGCCGATCCAGCAGACGACGGTGTCGGCCACCGGCCGCTCGCGCGCACGCGCGGGAGGGGCCGGAGCGACGCGCCGCGGCACGCGCCCGGGAGCAGCGCCCCGCTCGGGCCCCTCGCGCGCCTACATGGCCGCGATCGGCGCCGTCGGCATCGTGATCGTGCTGCTGGTGTACGCGCTGCTCTCCGGCGGCAGCTCGCCCTCCAGCAAAGCGCCCCCCACCGTCCCGGCGGCGAGCGCGCGCGGCACGCACCCCAAACGGGTCCATCGGGCGCACCCGGCCAGCACGCCGAGCGCGACGGCGGCGCTCGCGTCGCTGAAGCTCGAACCGAGCGCGGAAGTGTACGTCTGCCTGATCGGTGACGGCGGGCGCAAGCGGATCCCGGGCGTGATCCTCACCCCGGAAAGCGCCGAGCCCGTCTACCACGCGCGCCGCTTCGAACTGACGCTCGGCAACAACGAAGTGACGCTGATCGTCAACGGCAAACCCGTGACCGTGCCGGCCTCCTCCGGCGCGATCGGCTACGCGATCACCCCCACGGGGATGCGCTCGCTGGTGGAAAGCGAAGCGCCGACATGCAAGTGAGCGACTGAGTCGGTGGGGGCGCGCGCAGGGATCGTCGTCACCGGCACCGAGGTGCTGACCGGCCGCGTGGCCGACCGCAACGGCCCCTGGCTGGCCGACCGCCTGGAGGAGCTGGGCGTGGACCTGGCGCAGATCGCGATCGTCGGCGACCGCCGCGAAGACCTGCTGGCCGCGCTGCGCTTCATGGCAGCGCAGCGCTTCGACGTGGTGCTCACCAGTGGTGGTCTGGGCCCAACCGCCGACGATCTCACCGCCGAGGTCGTGGCGGAACTCCAGGGCCGCGAGCTGGTGTGGGACGAGCCGCTGCAGGAGCGGATCGAGGCGATCGTCGCGCGCCTCGGCGCTCGCTGGCGCAACGTCAGCGCGGAGGCGATGCGCGTGGGCGCGCGCAAGCAGGCGACGATCCCCGCCGGCGCGACGGTGCTCGAACCGGTCGGCACCGCCCCGGGCCTGGTCGTGACCCCCGCCGAGGGCAGCGACGGTCCCACGGTCGTGGTGCTCCCTGGCCCGCCGCGCGAGCTGCAGCCGATGTGGGAGGCGGCCGTGCGCGACGATTTCCGCGCCGCGGGCCCACTGCGCGAGGCGCTGGCGGGCGCCACTACCTACCGCCGCAGCACGATGCGCCTGTTCGGGATCCCCGAGTCGGAGATCGCCGAGACGCTGAGGGCGGCAGAGCGCGAGGGCGTGGAGCTCGAGCACCTGGAGGTAACCACCTGCCTGAAACGGGGTGAGGTCGAGGTCGTCACGCGCTACGAGCCCGACGCGCAGCCGGTGTACGACGCGCTCGTGGCGGCCGTGCGCGAGCGCCACATCGAGCAGCTCTTCTCCGAGGACGGCAGCACCGTCGACGAGCAGGTGGCGGCGCTGCTGCGCGGAGACGCGGGCGTTCCCGCGCGCACGATCGCCACCGCGGAGTCGTGCACGGGCGGCCTGCTCGCGGCGCGCCTGACCGACCTGCCCGGCTCATCGGCGTACATGCGCGGTGGCATCGTCGCGTACGCCAACGAGGCCAAGGTCGACCTCGCGGGCGTCCCCGCCGAGCTGCTCGAGCGCTGTGGCGCCGTCTCGCCCGAGGTGGCAGAAGCGCTGGCCAAGGGAGCGCGCGAGCGTCTCGGAGTAGACGTCGGCGTCGGCATCACGGGTATCGCCGGCCCCGGCGGCGGCACCGAGCAGAAGCCGGTGGGCACGGTCTGCCTGAGCGTCATCGCCCCCGAAGCCTCGCGCGCGCGCGCGGTGACGCTGCCGGGCGGCCGCCAGGACGTCCGCGAGCGCTCCACCACGGTCGCGCTACACCTCGTGCGCCAGGTGCTCGCCCCAAAAGCCACTGTCTGAGCCGTTCGGCGAACCGTGCGACGCGGCGGGCGCGGCAGCCAAGGTTGGCTGAAACATACCCACACATCTGTCCTGACATGTGGTATAGTACTCTCGCGGTTTCGAAATCTGAACTCGTCAAGAGATGCGCTTGATGGTTCGACGACTAGGTACTGCATTACATTGTGCCGGCACCACAGCGTTGCCGCAGAAGACGACGTCTGGGTACCGGATTACCAACCCTCAACCGCAGCGTAAGGAAGTCTATGAGGCCCGAGCTGTGGTGCCCGCCATACGTGGTCAGGAAGCCAACGCCCGGCAGCTTTTGTGACAAGCGCACAGGGAAGTCAATAACGCAAGACGCCGTGGCGTCTCGCTGTGAAAAGCGAGTGTCCGGCATTAATGAGCTTTACCCCAAAACGCAGCAAACGAAGTCGAAGACGCCGGCCCCCGGGCATTTCGCCAAGCAGACGAGCCCGGGGACGGTGGCCTTTACCCGAGAACGCAGTACCGAAGTCAAGAAATGTCGGTCGCCTTGGTGGACCGCTCCTGTGAAGGTGGGCGCCGAGACACCGGTTTTGTCTACTCAAAATGGAGTTGTTGTTATGCAGTCCTACACATGCAGGTTGGTAACGATGGGTACGTTCAAAATCCAAACCAAGGAGCACTTAAAATGAAGTTGTTCAAGATCATGGGGCTGTGCTTCGTCGCCGCAATGGCGCTGAGCGCGGTCGTGTCGGCGTCTGCGTCGGCGGCGACGAAAAACCCAAAATGGGCGCTTTGTGAAACGAGAGGGCCGAACAACGGCCAGTGGGGTAATGCTACCTGTACTGAACTAGGTGGGAATAAGAGCCATGAAACCAGATTACTTCTTACGGAAAACGAAACCAGAGCAATCACGGCGGAAGCCAATGGGGCGCAGAAGCTGTCTGCCGCGGGAGTCGTTGTCCTTTGCAAAAAACTAAAACTCAAGGCAGGGGCCGTCCTCTTAGGAGGAGAACCAGGTAAAGATAACGAGTCCATAGTGTACGAAGAATGCGAAATTGAAGGTAAGCCAAAATGTAAAGTCAGGAACGCGGGTGGTGTAAACGGTACAATAGAAACACTGCCACTGACGTCTACGCTCGTGTACTCGAGCAAAGAAGCGGAGGAAAAAGAAAACCAAGCCGAAACGTTAACACTTTTCAAAGCCACAACCGGTGAAATGTTTGTAGAACTATTTCTGGAAGGGGAAGAATGTCCAGCAGCTCTGCGCGAAAAAAACCTTCCCGTGAAAGGTGAAGTCCTCGGTACCAACGTTAAAAGGCAACGAACATCTCGTTACACACGAACTCGAATTTCCAACCACTGCGTTGACAAAATATTGGTTGCAAGTTGGCGGCGTGGCAACAGAAACAACCATCAAAAAACTACTTCTGGCGACTAATAATGCCACTTATTCAGGTAAAACGAAGGAGAGTTTGGCGGGCAGCCAGCTAGGCCAAGCCTGGTGGATCGATTGATGCCGTTGTTTATAGTGACAAGGCGCTAAATCGTACTGTCACTCGGGTGGTAGGGCCTACATTTGTCCCTACCACCCCAAGTTAAGTTAGTGATTTCCAGGGCAAAAAGAGAGAAGGGGAGACATGAGGGGGAGTATGTGCAGCGCTAGCAAAGACACAAAACGGGTTTCTTGGGGCGCATCGTCGGTTCTGTCGATAGTCGCGCTCATGCTGGCTCCTCTGATCGTGCCGTCTTCAGCGTATGCTCGGGGGGGGGACGCAAACGAGGTTAGCTGCCCGAACGAAGGAATGTCGGGATTTGAGTCTTATCTCCCGGATTGTCGCGCGTATGAGATGGTGTCGCCAGCTTTCATGGATGGCGGTGGGGACACAGTTTTCCATGCGGTCTCGAGCACGGGCACGCATGTGATCATCAGCTCATTGAGTGCGTTTGCCGGTACCGAAAACGATCCGCTAAACAAAGCTTCTGGCGCCGTGTATCAACTGGTTCGCTCTGGCTCGGGATGGACCGTCTCGTCGGTCACTCCGTCTGCATCGATGTCGCCCAACGCTCATTTTTTCGGTAGCAGCTCTGATGGTACTTCTGATCTATGGGAAGTGGTGGGGGGCGCACACTCCATTTACTCTGGAGTGTTCGATATCCGTGAGCCGAGTGGAGCATTCACAGAAGTCGGACCGGCGCTTCCACCTGCGGCACAGATCGGTCCGCCTGCTACTGATGAGAATGGGGGGCAGAACACAAATATTGAATTCGCTGGAGCGACGGGTGACCTGTCGCACGTCTTGTTCACAATCGAGGCTCTGCAACCAGAATGGCTTTGGCCAGGCGATACGACTGAACCAGGCACGATCGATAAGTCCCTGTATGAATATGAAGGGGTAGGTAGTTCGCAGCCGAGGCGTGTCGGCGTGAATGCATCTGGCGACTTGATCAGCGCCTGTGGGACGTCGCTCGGCGCTCCCGCTGGACAGCGTACCAGCAACACATACAACGCCATATCAGCCGACGGGGAAGCGGTGTTCTTTACGGCGTGGGGCTACGAAGAAGGTGAGTGCGCACTCGAAGGACGACCAGCGGTCGACGAGCTGTATGCGCGACTCGGGCACATCCAGACTGTGGGCATATCTGAGCCATCGAGCGCGGCATGCAGTCGGTGTCTGATTGGTGAACCAAAGCGGGCAATTTTTCAGGGCGCCTCGGAAGATGGATCGAAGGTGTTCTTCACAACAGAACAGGAATTGTTTGCAGGTAATGAAAAACAGAACCTCTACGAGTACGATTTCGACGGTCTGGATGGGGAAAAGGTCATTCGAGTTTCGCGGGGCGCACCTGGATATGAATCGCAGCACCCTGGAGTCCTTGGTGTAGCGCGCGTGTCCGAGGACGGGTCGCACGTATATTTCGTCGCAACGGAAGCGCTCACGGGGCCAAACGCCGAAGGTGATTCTCCAGACCAAGGTGCTAACAACTTGTACATGTTTGAGCGTGATTCGAACTATCCGGCAGGTCGGACCGTCTTTATCACAACGCTCACCACTGAAGACGCCGAAACGGACTGGACTGGGCAGAACGAACATGCCGTGCAGGCCACCCCTGAAGGCAGATTCCTGATCTTTGATAGCCATTCGGCCATCATGGGAAATCGGACAGAAAGATCGCAGGTTTTTGAGTATGATGCACAAACGGGAAAGCTGATCCGACTATCCGCTGGAGCTGACCCGAGTGGCGCCAAAAGCGCCGAAACCTATGATTCGTCCATAGACTCCCAGAGCTACGGTGAACAGGATCTCCCCACTCACGCTACGACCAACCTTGCGGTCTCTGCGAATGGTTTGCACATAATATTTTACAGTAGGGCAGCTTTGACGGAAGGCGCTGCAGAAGGCAAGCAGAACGTATATGAGTATGAGGGCGGCGAAAATCCGGTGGGATCGGACGCTAGCGGAAACGTGTATCTCATTGCTTCAAACGTAGAAAATCTCGGGAATATCAGCCTTGACTCGACGGGCGCTGATGTCTTCTTCCAAACCATTGACCGACTGTCACCTTCCGACGTCGATACCAAGGTAAGCATCTACGATGCCCGGGAAGATGGTGGCTTTCCCGTGTCAGTCCATGAAGCATGCGACGGAGAAGTGTGCCAGGGTTCGGCTGCTTCCCCGCCGGCGCTGGGCGCGCCGGCGAGTGCGACAGTGAATGGAAATGGCAATCTTGTTCCTTTCGGCCTCGTTGTGCCCCCATCAACGGGTGCACCTCCGCCTACCAGGAAGAAATGCTCGAAGGGTAAGACGCTTGAGCACAACCGCTGCGTGAAGACCAAGCCAAAGCACAAGAAGAAGCCGCGCCGAGGTGGTAAGTCGTCATGACCGTCAGAGATCATTTTAGTAAAGATTCGACTTCCGCCAAGAAACTGTGGTGGTTGTGCTTGACGGTGCTGTCGCTATGCATCGGCTGTCTATGCACGACCGCGTCGGCATATGGTTCGGTTGCGTGGGCGCTTCGCAGCGTGGCCGGGCCTACTCGGTTTTCGCCCAGCGATTCTGTTAGGTGCGAAAAAGATGGAGAATTCTGTGACCGTTATCAGTTGCTGCCGATGAACATCGGCGACACGGATGCAACCGGGCCGATCGTGGTGAAGGACAGGCTGCCGAGCGGGCTGGTGACGGCCGAAACGCCCCAAGGTGAAGGCTGGAACTGTCCTGGTGGCCGCGGTGAAACGGAAGTCATCTGTGAATACAACGCTTCCGTTGTGCGTGGTCATTTCATTCATCCGCTCGTCGTTTACGTAACGTGGCCCAGTGAATCTCAGGATGGTCAGTATTTGACGAACGAAGCGTCGATCACAGGTGGCGGTACGGAAGCTATAACGACGACTCGCGAGCAGACATTGGTGAGTTCCAAGGTTCCGCCCTTTGGCTTGGACGAATTCAACGTCGAAGTAGGCACAGTGACTGGGGGTAGCTCAGTTCAAGCTGGTGCACGTCCTTGGCAGGTGACGACAAATCTGGAGATCCCGACGGTTGAACTACCGGTGCCGTTTGAAGGTGTGATCCTTGGTCCCGTTGAGGCGTGGAAGAGCGCATCAATCGAGCTTCCCATGGGTGTCATCGGCAATACTCAGACGAGAGCGGAGTGCACAGGTGATGATTTGGAAAGGGAGAAATGCCCTACGGCAAGTATCGTCGGATCGGTAGAGACTGGTGCAGCCCTCGAGACGAATGATGCATTCGTCTATTCTGGGGAGGAAGAAATTGACACTCCGCTCTATAATCTCGTTCCCGAGGGAGGGTATCCGGCTGAGTTTGGCTTCGATTTGGATGGTGATGCCGTCTACTTGTACGCGAGCGTGGTGCGTTCCGCGGGAGGCTATGGGCTGCGCGTCGCCAGTCCCGGCTTGCCAGGCGGCGGAGTCGGTGCGTTTGGATCCGTGATCACGTTCTACGGCAACCCGGCGGAGGTGGAAGAAGAACCATCGAAGGGAGCGTTCTTGACGAATCCCACTCGCTGTACGAACAAAGCCGAAAAGGCTCGTGCCGAAGTGGAATCGTGGGAAGAGCTCGACCATCCCGTGGCCAGGGAAGTCACCGTTTACCCTGAACTCACGGGTTGCGACCTGCTTAGCCCTCACTTCACTCCCGGTGTGTCGATGGCGCCAAGCGAACCGGGCAAAGGCCCGCAGCAGGGCGGCACCACCCAGGCCGACGAGCCCTCCGCGTACAGCTTCAGCCTCAAGAGCCCCCAGATTGAACGTTTCGAAGAACTCGCTACGCCCGAGCTGAAGAACGTCACCGTGGTGCTCCCCGACGGCGTCTCGATCTCGCCGTCGGCGGCTGACGGTCTCGCTGTCTGTCCGGCGAAGGGCCCCGAAGGGATCGACATACCCAGCGGCGTCGACGGCGCCGGCGAACTGCTGTACGCCAACGAAGCTGGCGAAGGCGAAGAAATCGGCGCTGACGGCCTTTCCCACCTCGCCAAAGGGCACTGTCCGGAAGCGTCGACGCTCGGCACCGTCGACGTCTTCACTCCCGACCTGCCAACGCGCTGCGGTGGTGAAGGCCAGGCGGCATGCAAAGAACCCGACGAAGCAGCACCGCTCCAGGGCCGTATCTACCTTGCACAGCCCGAATGCGGTGGCGAAGGCCAGCCGGAATGCTCGCCCGCGTACGCCGAAGGTCGGGGTGGACCCTCCGGCGAAGGCAAGCTGTTCGGCCTCTACCTCGAAGTCGAAGGCTCCGGTGTGGTGGTCAAGCTGCCCGGCTATGTCACCGCCAACCCGCTCACCGGCCAGCTGCAGGCCACCTTCCGGGAAAACCCGCAGTTCCCCTTCAGCGAACTCGACCTGCATCTGCACGGCGGGCCGCGAGCGCCGCTCGCCAACCCGCAGACCTGCGGCAGCTACGCGACCACCTCGACACTCAGCTCGTGGGCCGGCCAGGAAGTGACTGGCGAAGCGCCTTCGTTCAAGATCGACTGGGATGGCCATGGCGGCGCTTGCCCGGCGAGCCTGCCGTTCGGCCCCGGCTTCCTTGCTGGCACGATCACGCCGACCGCCGGTGGGTTCAGCCCGCTGTCGGTCACCTTCTCGCGCCATGATCGCGAACAGGACCTCTTCGCGATCACGGTTCACACGCCGCCCGGCGTCGCGGCGATCCTCGCGCAGGTGCCACTCTGCGGCGAAGCGCAGGCGAACGCCGGCACCTGCGGCGAAGCGAGCCTGATCGGCCACACGCACGTCGCCGTCGGCGCCGGCTCAAACCCGTACTGGGTCGAAGGCAAGGTGTATCTCACGGGGCCCTACAACGGCGCCCCGTTTGGCCTCAGCGTCGTCACGTCCGCCAAGGCCGGTCCGTTCAATCTTGGCAACGTGATCGTCCGCGCGGCGCTCCACATCGACCCCAACACCGCCGCTGTGACCGCCGTCAGCAACCCGCTGCCGCAGATTATCGACGGCGTGCCGTTGCGGATCCAGACCGTCAACGTGACGCTCGACCGTCCCAACTTCACGTTCAACCCGACCGACTGCGACTCCCAGGCGGTGACTGCCACGGTCACAGGAGCCCAGGGGGGAAGCGCGGCGGTCTCGAGCCCGTTTGCCGTCACCGGTTGCGCGAACCTCCCGTTCAAACCGTCGTTCAAGGTCTCCACGCGAGGTAAGACGAGCCGGGTCGATGGGGCGAGCCTGGTCGTGAAGGTCGCCCAGAAGCCCGGGGAAGCGAACATCCATCGCGTGCATTTGGCGTTCCCGAAGTCGTTGCCGGCGCGGCTGGCGACGTTGCGGGGCGCGTGCACCGAAGCGCAGTTCGCCGCGAACCCCTCGGGTTGCCCGGCGGGGTCGGTGATCGGGACTGGGACGGCCGTTACACCGGTGCTCAGTGCGCCGCTTAGCGGGCCGGCCTACCTGGTCTCGCATGGGGGGGCGGCCTACCCGGACGTGGTGTTCGTGCTCCAGGGCGATGGCGTCACGATCGACCTGACCGGGGCGACGGACATCAAAAAGGGGATCGCGTACTCGACCTTCGAAACGGTCCCCGACGCCCCCGTCTCCTCGTTCGAAGCGGTCCTGCCGGAGGGCCCGCACGCGATCTTCGGGGCCAACCTACCCGCGAAGGCGAAGGGCAGCTTCTGCGGACGTGCCCCCACCGTCGCCACGACGCTGGACGGTCAGAACGGCGCTGTGCTGGTGCAGAGCACCAGGGCCACCGTGAGCAGCTGCCCGAAGAAGAAGCCCAAGCACAAGGCGAAGGGAAAGGGCGGGAAGCACAAGAAGTAGACGGAGCGTCAACGGACACAGCTTGCAAGCTTCTCGGGCGACACTCCCTCTCTTTGGCGCCCGTGGAGATCCGGATTCGTGACCACCTCTCCACGCATTCGGACGAGCCCGACTGGGGGCGCCGGTCCGCATCCCGGTGCCCCCGTCGGTCGGGTCGTGACCCGCCGGCCGGGCAAGTCGGAGACACGCGCGACGCCGCAAGCCTTTAGCAAGGCGAATGCGAGGAAGAGCGACCGGCGCAAGCAGTCCAAGGCGGCGAACGCAGGCTGGGGCAGGCGATGAGTTCTCTCCGTGTAAGGCTGTGGCCCCTCTCGCTATCCTTGCCGACCTGCGGCGATCAACTCGGTGATTGACAAGCAGAGCTTCATGTTCAACCCCGACGAACTGCGAACCTCCTCGTGGGCCTCTCGCTGCCGAGTCGGAGATCGCCGAGACGCTGAGGGAGGCAGAGCGCGAGGGCGTGGAGCTCGAGCGCCTGGAGGTGACGGCCTGCCTGAAACGGGGCGAGGTCGAGGTCGTCACTCGCTAGGAGCCCGACGCGCAGCCGGCGTACGACGCGCTCGTCGCGGCGGTGCCCGAGCGCCACATCGAGCAGCTCTTCTCCGAGGACGGCACACCGTGGACGAGCAGGTCGTGGCGCTGCTGCGCGGAGACGCGGGCGTGCCCGCCCGCACGATCGCCACCGCGGAGTCGTGCACAGGAGGCCTGCTCGCGGCGCACCTCACCGACCTCCCGGGCGCCTCGGCGTACATGTACGGTGGCATCGTCGCGTACGCCAACGGGGCCAAGGTCGGCATTTGCAGGAGGCCTCGCCGAGCTGCTCGAGCGCCATGGCGCCGTCTCACCGAGGTGGCCGAGGCGGCTGGCCAAAAGGGAGCGCGCGAGCTCCTCGGAGCGGACGTCGGCGAGGGCATCACAGGCGTCGCGGGCCCGGCGGCGGCACGGAGGAGAAGCCGGTCGGCACGGTCTGCCTGAGCGTCATCGCCCCCGAAGCCTCGCGCGCGCGCTCGGTGATGCTGCCGGGTGGCGGGCAGGACATCCGCGAGCGGGCGACCACGGTGGCGCTGCACCGTGTGCGCTAGCTGCTCGCTCGGAAAGCCGCTGTTTGAGCCGCTTCGGTCCGGTACCCGGCGTCGCCGCCGGGGGAGCAGAACGAGGCAAAACTTATCTACACATCCGTCCCGACATGTGGTATAGTACTTTCGCGGTTTCGAAATCTGACTCGTCAAGAGATGCGCTTGATGGTTCGACGACTAGGCAATGCATTACATAGTGCCGGCACCACTTGGTGGCTCGTTGTGAAAACGGGCGCTAGGGCACCGGTTTTGTCTACTCAAAATGGAGTATTTGTGATGCAGTACATAACGAAGTCGATAATGATGGGCGCACTCAAAATCAAATCAAAGGAGCACTTAAAATGAAGTCTATGATGAAGGTTATTGGGCTGTTCCTCGTGGCTGCGTTCGTGATGAGCGCGGTGGCGGCAGCTACCTCCTCAGCGGCAAAGCCTGATTTTTTATTTGCGGGCTCTAAACCAGACTTCTCGTCCAAGAGCGGTCCAGGCAAACTCGAAACGTCAACTGGTGAAACGGTCAGTTGCACGTCCGACACCGATTTAGGGAAGGTCGAAGGGGTGACTGGGTCGAAAAAAGTTACCGACGTCTTAATTTCTTTCAAAGGATGCACATCGAAAATCCTCAAAATAACATATAAATGTAAATCTACTGGAGCGAACGAAGAAGAAATTAGGACGAATGATCTCGAAGGGGAACTCGGCTACATCAAAGCTGCAGCACCCATAGAAGTCGGTTTGTTACTCAAACCAATAGGCGGCGGAAATTTCGTTGAATTCGAATGTGTCCACAGCACCGAAAAAATAACGATCAGAGTTAAGGGATCCATTATTGGAAGGATCACTCCGATTAACAAATTAGTAGATCCAAGTGAACATTCTCTCTTGGAATATGAAAAAGGAGCGAAAACTGGCGAACCTGAAATAACCAAATTCGAAGGCCTCGCTGCGAACAAACTTGAAACAGAATCAACTGTAAGTAAAAAATTCAACGAATCATCTATTTCGGGCTCGAAAGACGAAATCTTCTTCTTAGAAAGTATTGAAATTAGTGCGTAGGTGTTAGTTGGGAGGATTGCGTGGGGCCAGAATATTGGCCCCACGCATCCATAAGCTCGCAAGTCATACGACGGAGGTGGGATGGTGGTTCGTAGAGAGGGGAGCAACGGTTGGCACAGGTTTGATTCTCGCGTCTCCGTGCATATCGGGCCTGCCTTTAGTCGTTGGATGCTGTGCCTTTTGCCGGCATTGGTGGTCTATGTATTTTTGGCTCAGTGCCCGATTGCTTTGGCTGTCACGGTCGGAGAAGAGTGGGCGTCGAACGTCTCCTCTGGCAGCGCCACTCTTCAGGCGCAGGTCAATCCCGAAGGAACAGCTACCGAGTTCAAGTTTGAATATGGAAGGAGCGTCGTCTATGAGATGAGCGCTCCAGTGCCAGAGGGAAACGCAGGGGCGGGAGGAAGTGCCACGGTGGTATCGGCACATGTGCAGGGTTTGCTGCCAGATACGATTTATCACTTCCGTGTGGTGGCAGCAAGGCTGAGCCCAAAAGAAACAGTGGACGGGACTGATGAGGCACTCACTACCCAGTCTGCGAATGGCGAGTTGACACTGCCCGATGGTCGGGTGTGGGAACTTGTATCTCCAGCCACAAAGGATGGCGCTCTCATCCCGCCACTCCAGGAACATGGAGAGCTAGTGCAGGCTGCTGAAAATGGTGGGGCAATCTCATATACGGCTATTGGCCCCGTGGAAGCCGACCCGGCTGGCAACGCGAATGAAACGCAGATCCTCTCTGTGCGGGATGCTGATGGCGGCTGGGCATCGCAGGATATCGCTACACCGCATGAGGTGGCAACGGGAGTTGCATTCGATACCGGGCAGGAGTATAAGTTCTTTTCGCCAGAACTTTCGGTTGGGCTCGTAGAACCGTTTGGTTCGGGGGCTCCGCCACTGTCGCCAGGCGCCTCTGAACAGACTGTCTACCTACGAGCCGACGCGCCGTTGTCGCCCGAAGCGTCCGAGCAGGGAATCCATAGTGAAGCGGTGATGGAAGGTGGCTATAAGTCGTTGGTCACTTCCAAGCCCGGGTACGCGAACGTGCAGCCGGGCGTCGAATTTGGTGGTCAGGTTAAATTTGCGGGTGCTACGGCTGATTTGAACCATATCGTTCTTCATTCCAACGTGCCTCTAACGGCGGAAACTCCAGAAGGTCATAAAACGGAAGAAGGGGGCCTCTACGAGTGGGAAGGCGGGCTGTTGCAGCTCGTCAGTATCCTTCCTGAAAACGGAGAACAGGAACGCAATGCGTTTCTCGGGGGTCGCGAAGGATATAACGCCAGGGACGCCATATCGAGCACTGGCTCGCGTATCGTGTGGTCGGCCAAAAAAGAGCTCTTTATGCGTAACCTGCCGAACGAGCAGACCGTCGAGCTCGATGCGAATCAGGGCGGAGAAGGTGGCAGGCCCAGGGCACAGTTTCAGCTTGCGAACAGCGATGGGTCCCAAGTGTTCTTCACCGACGAAGCGAAGCTGACCGCGGAATCTACCGCGAATCCGGGCGAACCCGACCTGTATGAGTGCGAAATGGTCGAAGACTCGGTCGGCGCGGTGTCATGTAAGTTGAGCGATTTGACGATTGATACCGGCGGGAGTGCTGACGTGCAGGGCGTTGTGCTCGCCGGCAGCAATAGTGGTTCGTATATCTACTTCGTTGCGGAGGGAAGATTGACTGGCGAAGAAAAGAACGGACAAGGGGAAGAAGCCCAAGTTGGTATGGGTAATCTCTACGTGCTGCATTACAGCGATGAACAACAGAGATGGGAAGCGCCTGTGTTCGTTGCTGCGCTCTCGGAAGAAGATAGCCCGGACTGGGGCGGCCAAACGCTCCCCGGAAACCTCGGGAAAGTGACTTCGAGGGTTTCGCCAAACGGCCACTACGTGGCGTTTATGTCGGAGCGTAGCTTGACGAAATACGATAATCTCGATGTGAACAGTGGAGTGCCAGACGAGGAGGTATTCCTCTACGATGCGCTGTCGAAGCGCTTGGTGTGCGTGTCGTGCAATCCGACGGGTGAGCGGCCGGCCGGGGTGCTGGACTCCGTTGAAGCAAATGGGGGAGAGGGGTTGCTGGTTGATCAGCAGGAGATTTGGAGTGGTGATCGATGGTTGGCTGGAAGCATACCCGGGTGGACGGCGATGGAAGAAGCGACGGCTCGTTACCAGGCGCGCTATCTGTCGGATGACGGTCGGGTGTTCTTCGACAGCTCGGATGCGCTTGTGCCGCAGGCCGCCAATGGGCTGATGGATGCGTATCAGTATGAGCCGGTAGGCATCGGGAGTTGCGAAAGCTCGAGCGGCATCTTTAGCGAAAGCTCGGATGGCTGTGTTGGTCTAATCTCGTCAGGATCGTCTGGTGATGAATCCGTGTTTATGGATGCCAGTGAATCGGGCGAAGATGTGTTCTTCTTGACGGCGGCGCCACTGGTATCGGCAGATAAGGATACGGCGTTCGACGTCTACGACGCGCACGTATGCAGCGAATTGGCGCCGTGCGCAGTCCAGGCGCTTTCTCCGCCACCGTGCGTGACCGAAGCATCGTGTAAGGCGGCGCCGTCATTGCAGCCATCAATCTTTGGAGCGTCTGGTAGCGCAACGTTTACAGGCACGGGGAATCTTGCATCGTCGTCTTCTGGGACAACCACGCCAAAGAAAATCACAAAGTGCTCCAAGCACAAGAAACTGAGTCACGGTAAGTGTGTCGCACGCAAGACCAAGAAGAAAGCTAAAGCCAAGAAGGCCGTTCGCGACAGGAGGGCAGGCCGATGAGGTTCTCTATGTTCGACTCTCTCCGGCCAAGGACGATTTTGCTGGCTTTCGCTTTGAGTATCGGTCTCGCCTACGGGGTAGGCACGACATCGGCACTCGCCGAAGCGATTAGTCCGTGGTGGCACGTCAACGTGGGATCGAGGCCAACGGTCTTGCCAAAGGGAGGAGACGCTACAGTTGTGGTGTCGGCAACTAATCTAGGCGATGGGGAAGTCAGTGGAGTTGGTGCACCGGTGACCATCAAGGACGAATTGCCGGAAGGCGTCGAAGCAACTTCGGCGTTTTATGTCGCTGGCCTGCGTGGTGAAGACGGCAGAGGACCGTGTTCGGGATCTCA
This sequence comes from uncultured Solirubrobacterales bacterium, assembly GCA_963812955.1. Taxonomy (GTDB): domain Bacteria; phylum Actinomycetota; class Thermoleophilia; order Solirubrobacterales; family Solirubrobacteraceae; genus Palsa-744. The sequence continues at coordinate 171,861 of CAWEXC010000003.1, read as the reverse complement.
GGTTGTGGTATGTAGTTTTGAAGGGAACCTGCCGCCCTATCAGCGTTTGGAAGTCAGCATCTACGTAAAGGTGGAAGCGGGTCTTTCAGCCAGCCAGCTAGACAACGGAGTGAGCGTATCCGGTGGTGGGGCGCAGGAAGCGTCGGCCAGAACTCCGTTGAGCCTGGGTTTGGTACCGGCACCGTTTGGCGTAGAAACCTTCGAATTTGCTCCGGAAAATGAGGAAGGATCGCCGTCTACTCAGGCTGGCTCCCATCCATTTCAGCTGACTAGCACGGTGGTGCTGAACGCGGGTGTTGAAACTGAAGGTAGGGAAGGGGAATTGGGTTTTGTGGCCCAGCCCGCACTTCCGAAGGATCTACGGTTCGATCTACCGCCTGGCTTGGTCGGCGACCCGTCTCCGTTTCCGCAGTGTACTGAAACGCAGTTCGAATTGGAAAAATGCCGGGTGGGGGCCCAGGTTGGGGTGGCGGTGGTTACGGTCGCAAATCCTCTGTTCGCTACACTTGTGCGGCCCGTGTTGAACATGGTGCCGGCGACGGGCGAGCCGGCGCGATTTGGCTTCTATGTCAACGGTATTGCGGTCTTCGTGGATACGTCGGTTCGAACTGGCCAGGATTATGGTGTTACAGCCAGCGCGAACGACATCACGCAGACAGGTGCGTTGCTGTCGGCCCAGATCGCGTTCTGGGGCTGGCCGGGCGATCCGCGTCACGACAGTTCGCGCGGGTATCTTTGCGCTGGTCAGAAGGTAGCGCCGGGGAGCTGTCCTGAAGATACGGTCAGCGCGCCGTTTCTTACGCTGCCAACATCGTGCGGTGGTCCGTCGAGCGAACCGCTGAAGTTCTCAGTGGAAGGCGACTCATGGTCTGCGCCGGGTAAGCCGTCCGAGGTTGCGGAACCGTTGTCGTATAAGCTGCACGACGCAGGCGACCCGTCGATTGCGGTCGATGGTTGTAACCGTCTCGGGTTTGACCCATCGATCAGCGTCATCCCCGATGGAAGCGCCGCGAGCACTCCGACGGGGTTGAAGGTCGATGAGCACTTCCCACAGGAAACGCTCACGGAGCCCGAAGGACTGGCTCCGTCCGACGCAAAGGGGCTGTCGGTGACGCTGCCCCCCGGCGTGACGCTGAACCCGGCGGCGGCAGACGGCCTCGAAGCGTGCTCCATGAGCGAGATCACGCTACAGGGCTCCGAAGCGCCGACATGCCCGAACGCCTCGAAGGTCGCGACCGTGAAGATCAAGACGCCGCTGCTGCCGGAACCGCTCGAAGGCGCTGCCTACCTCGCAGCCCAGGAAGCGAACCCCTTCGGGAGCCTCGTGGCGATGTACATATACGCGGAAGACCCAAAGGCCGGCGTGCGCGCGAAGGTCGCCGGCGAAGTCCTCCAGAACCCGGAAACGGGCCAGCTGACGGCCCACTTCGAACGCGACCCGACCTTCGAAGGCGGGTCGGCGGCGGAACAGTTCCTGCCGCAGCTGCCGTATGAAGACGTCGAACTGGAATTCTTCGGCGGGGAGCGCGCGCCACTGGCCACTCCGGCGCAGTGCGGCACCTATACGACGACGGGGACCTTCACGCCGTGGTCAGGCAACGAAGAAGTCTCCTCTCAGAGCCACTTCAATATCACAAGCGGCCCGAACGGAAGCCCGTGCCCAGGCCCGCTCCCCTTCGCCCCGATCCTCACTGCGCAGACGACCAGCATCCAGGCAGGCGGCTTCACCCCGTTCACGATGACAATGAGCCGCGAAGACGGAAGCCAGCAGCTCCAGGGCATCCAACTGCACATGCCCCCGGGCCTGCTGGGGATGCTCTCCAGCGTCACCCCGTGCGCAGAAGTACAGGCGAACGCTGGTACGTGCGGCGAAGCAAGCAAAATCGGCGAAACCACGGTCAGCGTCGGTCTCGGTGGCGACCCGTACACCGTCACCGGTGGCAAGGTTTACATCACAGGCCCATACCACGGGGCACCGTACGGGCTGGCGATCGAGGAGCCGGCGAAGGCCGGACCGTTCGACCTCGAGCACACGGCGAAGCACAGCCCACCGTGCGATTGCCTGGTCGTGCGGGCGAAGATCGAAGTCAACCCGCTCACGTCTGCGCTGACGGTGACCGCCAACTCGGGCTCCGAAGAAGATCCGATCCCGACGATCCTCGAAGGGATCCCGCTGCAGGTCAAGCACGTGTACGTGGCGATCGACCGTTCGGGCTTTACGTTCAATCCGACCGACTGCAACCCGCTGAAGATCATGGGGAGCCTCACGAGCGCCGAAGGCGCTTCCTCCTCGCTCTCGGTGCCCTTCCAGATCACCGACTGCGCGGCGCTGGCGTTCAAACCGACGTTCACGGCCTCGACTTCGGCGCACAACTCTCGCACGGGAGGGGCGAGCCTCGACACCACCGTGACCTTCCCCGCCACACCCCAGGGCACTGAGGCCGACATCGCCAAGGTTAAGGTCAGCCTGCCGGCGAAGCTGCCGGCGCGCCTCAGCACGCTGCAGAAAGCGTGCACGGAACAGACCTTCGCGGCCAACCCCGCGAGTTGCCCGGCTGCCTCCAGGATTGGCGAGGCCACGACGAATACCCCGGTGCTGCCCACACCGTTGAGCGGCCCGGCTTACTTCGTGTCGCACGGCGGCGCGAAGTACCCCGAACTGATCATCGAACTCAAGGGCGACAACGTCACGATCGACCTGCACGGGGAAACGGCGATCTCCAAAAAAGGCGTGTTGACTTCGACCTTCAACGCGGTGCCCGACGCGCCCTTCTCGAGCTTCGAACTGAAGCTCCCCGAGGGGCGCTACTCGGCCCTCACGGCCAACGGGGCCAACCTCTGCAAGGCCGGCACGCTGACGATGCCGACCGAACTGGTCGCCCAGGACGGGGCGGTGATCAGCCAGAAGACCAAGCTCAAGGTCACCGGCTGTCCGAAGAAGATCAAGCACAAGGCCAAGAAGAAGGGGGGGAAGCACAAAAAGTAGCCGCGACTTCCCAACGCTCTCGGGCGCCGCGCCTTCTCTTGCGGCGCCCGCGGAGAATCCGGATTGTGTGTCTCAGTCGGTCCTCTCCACGCATTCGGATCGGCCGACCGGGGGCGCCGGCTTGACCCGCCGGTGCCCCCGTCGGCCCCGTGGTGTCGCACACCGGCCCATGGAGTCCCGCAAGTCAGAAACAATCCCTTGTGCCGTCCTTTCCGACGTGGTACATCTATGCGTACGATTTCCAACGGATCGAAGAAAACTGGAGCAGACTTCGAACAAGAACAACAAAAGTGGCGGTCGGCCACTGTACGCTTGCAAAAGCTCTCGGGCGCCCCTACCGACTTTCCAGGCGACCGCAGAGAGTCCGGATCGTGACCTCCTCTCCACGCATTCGGATGACGCCGAGCGGGGGCGCCGGTCTGACATAGCCGGCGCCCCCGCCGGCCCCTTCTTCTACGAAGCGCCCCGCGCGGCCCGTGCGGAGCATTTGCCTTGCGCCAGCCCCATCCGTTCGGAGCATCTGTCTTGCGCCCGCCCCGTCCGTTCGGGGCGTCTGCCTTGCGCCAGCCTGCGCCCCCGGTTGCAATCATGAGTGCCATGGCCCGCGGCGCAGAAGCCAGGCTGTTCGTTGCGCTCGACCTGCCCGCCGAGGTGCGCGGCGAGCTGCTCGCGTGGGCGCGCGCCGCCGCCGCGTGCGTGAGAGACGGGGGTCCCGCCGCCTCCGCCGCCGCGCGCGGGCCCTCCGTGATGGCCTACCGGGGCGTCGTGCGCTCTCCCGGCCGGCGCCGGGAATCGCGGCCGCTACCCACGCGCCAGCTGCGGCTGCTCGGCGACGACACGCTGCACGTCACGCTCTGCTTCCTCGGCAACCGGCCCGTGGCAGAGATCGACCCGCTGGCCGACGCGCTCGCCGTGGCCTGCGCGGAGGCTTCGCCGGTCGGCGAGCTCTCGTTCGGGGCGCCGCTGTGGCTGCCCCTGCGCCACCCGCGCACGCTCGCCGTCGAGCTGCACGACACGCCCGAGCGTGACCTAGAGGCGTTGCACGGTGCACTCACGGCCGCGCTCGCGGTGGTCTGCGAGCCTGAGTCGGCCGCCACCTTACCCGCCGGTCCGGGCATCGATGGCCGGACTCGCCGGCGCTTTCGCCCGCACGTCACCGTCGCGCGCATGCGTCCCTCGGAGGCCCCGAGCGAGCGCGGCCTGCCGCCGACGCCGCAGCTGTCATTCACGCCGCACACCGTGACCTTGCAACGGTCCTGGCTCACGCCCACGGAGGCCGTGTACGAAGCGCTCGCCACGTGCGCCCTCGCGCCCACCGTGTAGCGGGCTCGCAGCCAGGTAAGGCAACCCACCGTGTAGCGGGGGCTCGCAGCCAAGTAGGCAACCAGCCGGTCGGCGGGCTTCAGCCCGCAAGACCCATCCCAACCCAATCGAACAAGTGTTCCGTCCGGAGCGCTCTCTACCGTTTGCGCTCGATCCGTTTTCCCGATTCCCGGAGGAGCTTTCGATGCCGACCGACAACGAGAAGGCCGCCAAGGCCCGCGACGCCGCGCTGAAGGGCGCCCTCACGCAGATCGAGCGCGAGTTCGGCAAGGGCACCGTCATGCGCATGGGCGATGAGGGGGCGCAGGTGCGCGTCGCCGCGATTCCCACGGGCGCACTGTCGCTCGATCTCGCGCTCGGGATCGGCGGGGTTCCGCGCGGGCGCATCGTCGAGGTCTTCGGCCCCGAGTCCTCCGGCAAGACCACGCTGATCTACCACGTGCTCGCCGAAGCCCAGCGGCTCGGGGGGGTCTGCGCCTTCATCGACGCCGAGCACGCGATGGACCCGCTCTACGCCCAGGAGATCGGCGTCGACATCGACGAGTTGCTCGTCTCCCAGCCGGACTACGGCGAGCAGGCGCTGGAGGTCGCCGACATGCTCGTGCGCTCCGGAGCGATCGACGTCGTCGCGATCGACTCCGTTGCCGCGCTCACCCCGCGCGTGGAGCTTGAGGGGCAGATGGGCGATCAGACCGTCGGGGCGCAGGCGCGGATGATGTCCCAGGCGATGCGCAAGATCGCCGGCAACCTCAACCGCACCTCCACGCTCTGCATCCTCACCAACCAGATCCGCGAAAAGGTCGGCGTGATGTTCGGCTCGCCCGAGACCCAGCCCGGCGGGCGCGCGCTGAAGTTCTACGCCTCCCAGCGCCTCGACATCCGGCGTATCGAGACGCTCAAGGACGGCACCGAGGCGGTCGGCAACCGCGTGCGCGTGAAGGTCGTCAAGAACAAGCTCGCCGCCCCCTTCCGCCAGGCCGAGTTCGACATCGAGTTCGGCAAAGGCATCTCCTCCACCGGCTGCCTGATCGACCTCGGCATCGAGGACTCCGTCGTCACCAAGTCCGGCTCCTTCTTCTCCTACGGCAACGAACGCCTCGGCCAGGGCCGCGGCAACGCCAAGGCCTACCTGGATGAGCATCCGGCGATCGCCAAGGAGATCCGCGCGAAGATCTTCGCCGCGCGCGACATTTCGCCCGAGGGCCCCTCGGTTCCGCTGGAGCCCGTCACCGTCGCCGAGACCCCCGTCAAGGGGGTACAGGAGACACCGCCCGAGGTCGCGCCCGTGCCGGAGGTGCAGCGGGAGCGCGTCGCGGCGTAGACGCACGCTCGTCCTCGGCGGCCGGCTTGCCACGTGTTGGGGCGGTGGGCCACCGAGGACACCTAACCCGATGTCGCGGTGGGTACCCTGTCTCCCATGCCTCGCTACCACGTCACGACCTTCGGCTGCCAGATGAACGAGCACGACTCCGAGCGGATGAAGGGGATGCTCGAGTCGCTCGGCTACCGCGAGGCCGCCGCGCGCGCCGAGGCCGACCTGATCCTCTTCAACACCTGCTCGATCCGCGAGTCGGCCGACTCCCGTTTCATCGCCCACCTTGGAGAGGCCAAGCGGCTGAAGCTCGAACGACCCGAGCGGATCGTTGGGGTGGGGGGGTGCTGGGCGCAGTCGGTCAAGGAGGAGGTCTTCGAGCGCTTCCCGTTCGTCGATGTCGCCTTCGGCCCCGGCCAGGTCCACCGCCTTGCCGAGTTCCTCACCTCCGAGTCGCTCACCGCGCAGGGCTACTTCGAGTTCGAGGGCTTCACCGGGCGCCTGCCCGCCCACCGCGAGCGGCCCTTTCAGGGGTGGGTGCAGATCAGCGTCGGCTGCAATTGCCATTGCAGCTACTGCATCGTTCCCTCCACGCGCGGGCGCGAGGTCAGTCGGCCCTTTGAGGAGCTCGTGCAGGAGGTCCGTGCGATGGCCGCCGAGGGAGTGCGCGAGGTCACGCTGCTGGGCCAGAACGTCAATTCCTACGGGCGCGATCTGCGTGAATCTGCTGCAACGGTCGCGCTTACCGGCCCCGCGGTCGCACCAGGACCCGGGCGTGAGGGAGCCAGTAGGGCAGGGGGGCGGCGCTCGCGTAGTTTCGCCGAGCTGCTGCACGCGCTCGACGCCGTCGAGGGCCTCGAGCGCATCCGCTACACCTCACCCCATCCAAAGGATATGCGCGAAGATGTGATCCGATCGCATGCAAACCTGCGAACAGTATGTGAGCACGTTCATCTGCCTCTGCAGTCCGGCTCCTCACGGATCCTCAAGGCGATGCGCCGCACCTACGATCGCGAGCGCTATCTCGATCGTGTCGCCTTGATCCGCGAGCACGTTCCCGACGTGTCCCTCACGACAGACATTATCGTCGGTTTCCCCGGTGAGAGCGAGGAGGACTTCGAGCAGACGCTCTCGCTCGTCGAGCAGGTCCGCTACGACAGCGCCTTCACATTCCTCTTCTCTCCCCGGCGCGGCACCGAGGCCGCTGCAATCACCGACGGGCTCGTGCCCCACCCCGTCAAGGTGCAGCGGATGGAGCGGCTCGTCGAGGCCGTGCAGCGCCACGCGCGCCAGCGCGCCCAGCGCTTCATCGGGCGCGATCTCGAGGTACTCGTCGAAGGGCCATCGCGCACCGATCCCACGCGGCTGCGGGGGCGCACCCGCCACAACAAGGTCGTCAACTTCGCCGGCCTCTCCGCCCCCGGGGATCTGACGCAGGTGCGGATCGACTCCGCCACCTCGCAGACGCTCGCAGGGGAGGAATTGCTGCTGGCGCGCGCCGCCGGGGAGGTTGCGGCGGCGACTCCGCGGGGTGGGGTCACGGTGGGTCGGCCCACCGGGTGAGTTACGGCGGGCCGCCTACTAGGCGACGGCCCGCCGCTCCTCGTTCGATCTCGGCCGAACGCTGCTACGCGGCGCTCGGGGTCGGCCCCGGGGGAGGGCCGGTGTAGCTCGAACCCGATTCGCCGCCCGAGCCGGATTTCGAGTTCGATCCCCCGCTCGACCCTTTGCCCATGTTCGGGCAGGGGTGGTGGCCCGAGGGACTCGTCGAGTTCGGCGCCGGGGCTGTTTTGGACGGCGTCGAGGGGGTGGTTGTCGTGGACGGAGTGGTCGTCGTTGACGTCGTTGACTGGGTCGTTGATGTACCAGTCGTGCCGCTTGACCCACTCGGAGCCGCGGCCGCGCCGGCGATGCCGGCGACCGCGCCTCCCGTTGCCAGCGCGCCCACCACGATGACCGCCCTGATCGTATTTGCCCTGTTCATGGCGACCTCCTGTGTGGTCGGTTGGGGGGCTTGCTTACGCCACCATCCTGCGCCCCATCCCTAAGCGGCCCGCAACGTGCGTCTAAGGCGTATCGAAGGAGTTCGTGGGAGCCCTCTTACGGGGGGTGGTGGGGCGGATTGGGCGTCGAGGCCGTGGGGGCGCGGCTCAGCCCTTCGCGCGGTGGCTCGCCGCGATCTCCGCCGCGAGCTTGTCGCTGCCCGTCCGGCGGGTGAAGCTCGCCGCGAGGTCCGGGGCGACGCCCGCAAACACCGTGCCGACCCGCAGCGGCAGCGGCGCGACGTCCACCTCGGCGCGGTTGTGCTCGATCGCCTCCGCCACCGCGCGGCCCACGTCGTGCGGGCTGCGCGTGCCCACCCCGGTTGGAAGCTTCGCGCCCGTGCCCGCGAACATGCCCGCTTCGCGGATGAAGCCCGGGCACACCACCGACACGCCGACGTTCTGCTCGCGCATCTCCGGGCGCAGCCCCAGCGCGAAGCCGCGCAGCCCGAACTTGGTCGCGTTGTACAGCGAGGACATCGCGGTCGGTGCCTTGCCCGACAGCGAAGAGACGAACAGCAGGTGGCCGGCGCCTCGCGCCGCCATCGCCGGTGCCAGCGCGTGCGCCATCGCAATGGGGGCGCGCAGGTTCACCTCCAGCGTGCGGTCGATCTCCTGCATCTCGAATTCATCCAAGCGCCCCGCGCCGGGAAGGGCCGCGTTGGCGACCATGATGTCAACGTCGCCCGCCTCGCTCAGCAGGCGATCAACCGCCGCGCGATCGGACAGATCGGTTGCCAGTGCGCGCGCGCCGAGCTCGCCCGCCAACCCCTCCAGCAGATCCGTACGCCTGCCCGTCAGGATCAGCTTTGCGCCGCGCCCGCCCAACTCGCGGGCGATCGCTTCGCCGAGGCCGCCGGTCGCGCCGGTGAGCAGCACGGTTGCGTTGCGGATCTGCATTGGTGATCGCTCCGATATCGGATTGTGTACAAGGAGGGCAGGCCCTCGATGCGACCCGTGGTGTAAGGCTACGTCAATGCGAGTGATTGCGCTGTTCGGCCCCACCAGCGTCGGCAAGACCGCGGTCGCCGTCGCGCTCGCGGCGCGACTGCGGGTCGTCGGGGAGGAGCCCGTGGCCGTCTCTGCCGACGCGCTGCAGGTGTACATCGGCCTGGAGACGCTCACCGGCGTCGCCTCGACCGCCGAGCGGGCCACGCTCGAGCATCGGCTCGTCTCCTTCCTGCCGCTCGACGCCTCCTTCAGCGCCGGCCAGTACGCCGAACTGGCGCACGCCGAGATCGACGCGCTGCTCGCCCAGGGCCGGCGTCCGATCGTCGTCGGCGGCACCGGCCTCTACCTGCGCGCGGCGCTCACCGAGCTGCGCCTGCGCCCGCCCCCGCCCGAGGGGCTGCGCGAGCGCCTCACCGCCGAGCTCGAACGGGAGGGGCCGGCCGCGCTGCACGCCCGCCTCGCGCGCGCGGCGCCGTGGGCGGCCGAACCGATCGACCCGGCCGATCGCCAGCGGATCGTGCGCGCGCTCGAGCTGCTGCAAGCCGGCGAGCTGGAGCCGCCCGAGGGGCCATCGCAGCTGTGGACCGACGAGGTGCGCCGCCCCACGCTGCTGGTCGGGCTGACGCTGGAGCGCGAGCAGCTGTACGCACGCATCGACGCGCGTGTCGAGCAGATGCTCGCGGCGGGGGTGCGCGAGGAAGTGCAGCGCGCCCACGCCGCCGGCGCCTCGGTCACCGCGCGCAAGGCGCTCGGCTTCGAGGAGCTGCTCGCCGGCGACGTCGAGGCGATGCAGCGGCACACCCGCAACTACGCGCGCCGCCAGCTCTCGTGGATGCGCAAGCTCGCCGGCGTCCACCTGATCGACCTCACCGGCCGCGCGCCGGAGGAGGTCGCCGCGGAGATCGTAGAGTCGCTCCCGGCCGACGATGCCGCTGCAGCACCATCAACCGATACCGTTTGACGAGACCGTACGCGCCTGGTGAGCGCATAAACTCCGGGCGCGATGACCGTCCCCGCAGAGATCAGCCCGATGCAGTTCGAGAAGTGGCAGGCGCTCGGCAACGACTACCTGATCATGGAGAGCGCGCAGCTGCCATTCGAGCTCACGCCCGCGCGCATCCGCAAGCTCTGCGCCCCGCACTTCGGGGTGGGCGCCGATGGCGTGCTGCTGCTCGCCTCCAGCGACGACCCCCAGTTCGTCGCGCAGTTACGGATCTACAACCCCGACGGATCGGAGGCCGAGCTGTCGGGCAACGGGGCGCGCGAGGCCGTGCTCTACCTGCGCCGCCACGGCTGGGCTGAGGAGGACGTCTTTTCGATCCACACCGCGGCGGGGGCGATCACGCCGACGATCCTCAGCCCCCACAGCTGCCGCATCGACATGGGCGCGGCGTCGCTCACCTCACAGAGCTTCCCGAGCGGCCCTCCCGATGGCCACGGCGAACTGAGCGCCTGCGGGCGGCGCTGGCGCTTCCAGCACGTCTCGATCGGCAACCCCCAGTGCGCGATCCATGTCGAGGACCTGGAGGCGCTGCTGGCGCTCGACCTGCACGCGATCGGGCCGGCGATCGAAGGCCACGAGCTCTTCCCGCACCGCACCAACGTCTCCTGGTACACCGAAACCGAACCATGTCGCATCCGTGCACGGATCTTCGAGCGCGGGGTGGGGGAGACGCTCTCCTCCGGCACCGGCGCAACCGGTGCGGCCGTGGCGCACCATCTCGCCGAGCGCAGGGGAGTGGGACCGCCGATCACCGTCGCCCTCGACGGCGGCGAGCTGCAGGTCGAGATGGGGGAGGAGCTGCAGGTACATCTGACAGGCTGGGCGCGGCCCGTGTACGAGGGCCGCCTCAGCGAGGACTTCCTAAAGGAGCTGCATGAGACCGAGTAAGCGCCTGAGCCGCATCAGCCAGCTGGGGGAGGGCAGGCCCTCCCCCAGAACCCCCTCCCTGAAAAGTGTGTGGCATGAGACCGAGTAGTCGCCTGAGCCGCATCCCGCCGTACCTGTTCGCCGAACTGGAGCGCAAGATCGCCGCCAAGCAGGCCGCGGGGGTGGACGTGATCAGCCTCGGCATCGGCGACCCCGACCGCCCGACGCCGGCGCTGATCGTCGAGGCGATGCAGGAGGCCGTGACCGAGGCCGAGACACACCGCTACCCCTCCAACCGCGGCCGCGCCGACTTCCGCGACGCGATCAGCGACTTCTACGCGCGGCGCTTCAACGTGGAGCTCGACCCCGCGAGCGAGATCATGCCTGCGATCGGCGCCAAGGAGGCGATCTTCAACCTCAACCTCGCCTTCCTCGACCCGGGCGACGCGGCGCTCGCCTCCGACCCCGGCTACCCCGTCTACAGCGCCGGTCCGCTGCTCGCCGGCGCCGACCCTGTGCCGCTGGCGCTCGTGCCCGAGCTGGGTTTCGTCCCCGACCTCGACGCGATCGCGCCCGCCGACCTGAAGCGCGCGAAGCTGATCTACCTCAACTACCCCAACAACCCCACCGGCGCGCTCGCGCCCGAGGGCTTCTTCGAGCGTGTCGTCGGGTTCGCCCGCGAGCACGAGATCCTCGTCGTGCACGACAACTCCTACTCGGAGATCGCCTTCGACGGCCACCGCCCGGGCTCGTTCCTCGCGACACCGGGCGCGAAGGAGGTGGGGATCGAGGTCTTCTCGCTCTCCAAGGGCTACAACATGACCGGTTGGCGCTGTGCCGCGGTAGTTGGAAACAGCGAGGCGGTCGAGACCTACTGGCGGCTGAAGACCAACATCGACTCCGGGCTGTTCGAGGCGGTGCAGCTGGCGGGGATCGCCGCGCTCTCGCCCGAGGCCGATGCCGAGGTCGCCTCGATGAACGAGCTCTACCGCATCCGCCGCGACCTCGTCTGCGACGCGCTCGCCAAGGCCGGCGTGCACGTCACCCCGCCGAAGGGCACGATCTACGTGTGGGCGCCCGTTCCCGCGGGCTTCGAGAGCTCGGTCGCCTACTGCGAGCACGTGCTCGAGCGCACCGCCGTGGTGATCTCGCCCGGCAGCGCCTACGGCCCCAGCGGCGAGGGCTGGTTCCGGATCTCGCTGACGACGCCCGACGAGCGTCTCGCGGAGGCGGTCGAGCGGTTGGCGACGCTCTCCTGAACTCGCGCGGGCCGTCTCTAAACTGAAGGTGAATGGATCGCAGTCGCAATGGCCGTAGCGCCGTCACCCCCAGTTCGAGCCCGCCCGATCACGTGAATGGATCGGGGCCCGCCCCGGTCCGTTCGCCCCGCGCACGCCAGCGCGCCCTCTGCATCGCCGCGCTGCCCGATGCGGACGACAGCAGCGTGCGCGAGCTGGGCGAGCTGCTGCGCACCGCCGGAGTGGCGGTGGTGGGGGAGCTGGTGCAGCGCCGCGAGCAGCCGCACCCCAACACCTACCTGGGGCCGGGCAAGGTGGCCGAGGCCAAGCAGGCCGCGCAGGAGTGCGACGCGAACGTGATCGCCTGCGACGACGAGCTCACTCCGCGCCAGGAGCGCAACCTCGAGGCTGAGCTGGGCATGCCGGTTGTAGATCGCACGACCGTGATCCTCGATATCTTCGCCGCCCACGCCGCCAGCGCTGAGGGCAAGCTGCAGGTCGAGCTGGCCCAGCTGGAGTACAACCTCGCGCGCATGCGCGGCCTGTGGAGCCACCTCGAGCGCCTCGGCGGCGGGATCGGCACGAGGGGCCCGGGGGAGAGCCAGATCGAGACCGACCGCCGCCTCGCCCGCGACCGCATCGCCGCCCTGCGCCGGCGCCTGGAGCACGTGCGCGGCACCCGCGCGGTGATGCGCGCCGAGCGCGAGCGCGCCGCGCTGCCGACGATCGCGCTCGCGGGCTACACCAACGCTGGCAAGTCGACGCTGCTGAACGCCCTCACGGCCGCGTACGGCCGTGGCGGGACTGCCGACGAGGCCGAGCGCGACCGGCGTGTGCGCGACCGTCTCTTCCACACGCTGGACCCGACCACGCGTACGGTGCACATCGGCGGCCGCCCCCACCTCGTGACCGACACGGTCGGTTTCATCCGCAAGCTCCCCCACCAGTTGGTCGACGCCTTCGGTGCCACGCTGGAGGAGACGATCCGCGCCGACTTGCTGCTGCACGTGCTCGACGCTTCGGCGGCCGAGGGTGAGATGGAGGCGATGCGCCACGCGGTCGAGGAGGTGCTGGAGGAGATCGGTGCCGACGCCTCCCCGCGCGTGCTCGTCCTCAACAAGGCCGACCTGCTCGACGAGCAGGCCCGCCAGGAGCTGCGCCTGCGCCACCCCGAGGCGGTGCTGCTCAGCGGCGTCACAGGCGAGGGGCTTGACGAGCTCGTCGCCCGCATCGAGTCCGAGCTGCGCCATACGCTCTGCCCGCTCGACCTGCTCGTCCCCTACGCCAGCGGCTCCAGCCTCGCCGAGCTGCACGAGGTCGCGGGCGAGCTGGCGCGTCGTGACACCCCCGAGGGAGTCCGCGTCCGCGCGCTCGTCCCCGCCCGTCTGGCGCCGCGCTTCGCCCGCTTCGCCGTGGCCTGAGGGGCTTAAACGACTCGACCCGCCGGAGCGGGTCGGGTGCTGGGTGTTGGAGGAGCTACCTCCGAACGATTGTCAACCAGGACTAGCCTAACAGGCCGGGCCGATGCACGCGGTGGGTGCTACCCACGAGCACATGTCAGAGCGCGCTCCGCTCGGCCCGGCTCAGGCATTTGGCGGTGGGCGGGAGACTCGAACTCCATCCGAAGAGCTACTCCGAATTCCCGGTTGACAACCGTTCGCGCCGACCTCGACGCTACACCCACCGTCACGAACGACCATACTCAGCGACGGCGACGGTACGCTCGCTCACACCTCGGCAGCACGTCGCGCGCCGCGGTGGGCCTCGTCCTCCAGCGCATCATCGAGCGGCTTGAGCTCGCCCACGTCGATCCTCAGCGCAGTGGCGATCAACCAGTCTGCGAACCACACGTTCTTGGGTAGCAGGGGACCATGCAGGTAGGTGCCGATCGTGTTGCCGGTGCGCGCGCCCTCGAAGCCGCTGCGGCCATCGTTGCCATAACCCTTTAGGACACGACCAAGCGGAGCCTGGCCAGCGCCGAGGTGGGTGCGCCCACCGTGGTTCTCGAAGCCGGCGAGGACGTGCTCGGCGCCATCCAACGAAACCTCGATCGCGACGTTGCCGATCAGGCGGGGGCCATCCTCGCGCACGGTGTGCACGTCGAGCAGCTCGACGCCCGCCAGCTCCTCGCCGGGCCCCAGCTCATAGGAGCGCCCCAGCAATTGGTAACCACCGCACACGCCCAGTATCACCGCGCCACGTATCGCGGCGTCGTGTAGCGCCTCGCGCTTGGTCGAGATCAGATCCTCGGCGCAGAGACGCTGGTCGCGATCCTGGCCGCCGCCGAGGTAGAGGAGGTCGTGGGCGCTCCCATCGAGCGGTTCTCCCAGCCCGCATGGAGTCAGCTGAAAGCCGATCCCGCGCCACGCGCAGCGCTGTTCGAACACGAGCAGGTTGCCGCGGTCGGCGTAGATGTTCATCAGGTCGGGGTAAAGCGAGCAGACGCGCAGGGTGCTCATGACAGCGCACTCCCGGTTTGGCCACTGGCGCTGAGCAGCTCGCGCAGGGAGAGCATCGCGGTATATGTCGGCAGCGCGTACAGCGGCGACCCGCCCGATGGCGCATCGGCCTGTGCGGCGATCAGGGCGGCGGCGAGGTCGGGCAGCACAAAGATCCGCTCGGGCTCCACGCCCGCGTACTTCAAACGCACCGCCAGCTCGGCGGCGCGGGTGCCGCTGCACGTGACACGCCGCACGCGCCCGGTGAGCAGCTCGAAGTCGGCGTCCCAGATCCAGGAGACGTCGCGACCGTCGGCGATGTTGTCGTTGAGCACGCCGAGCAGGTCGTGTTCTCCTGGCTCCAGCGCGAGCGTGCGCAGTACCTCGTTGGCACCGGCGGGGTTCTTGACGAGCAGGATGCGCAGCTCGCGGGGGTGGTCGGGCGCTCCAATCGTCACGCTCTCCGCGCGGCCGAACGCGGCGCGGCTGCTTTCGAGGCCCGCGACGATCCCCTCCAGCGGTACCTCCAACGCATACGCCAGCGCGGCGGCGGCGAGCGCGTTGTAGACGTTGTAGAGGCCGGGCAGGAATAGCGCAACCTCGGCCGTGCCGGTGGGAGCGTGCAGTGTGAAGCGCGCCGAGCGCACTCCTTCCAGCCGCACGTCGGTGGCGCTCACCGTAGGCACCGGCCGCGCCTGGCCGCAGGAGGGGCAGCGGTAGTGGCCGAGGTGGCCGAGGTAGACGGCCTCGAAGAGATAGGGGGCGCCGCAGTTGCGGCAGTGCTTGGCGTCGGCGGCGTGGGCCATGTGGGGGAGGGCGAGCGAGTCGTCGTCCACGCCGAAGTACACCGGGCCCGGCCGACCAAGCGAGCCTCCGACAGCCGTGGCCTCGTCGGCCGCCGCGCCCGCACGCTCGCGCCCGAGGTCGGCGACCACGGGGTCGTCCGCGTTGAGCACGAGCCGCGCATCGCCGCCAAGCACATCGCGCACGGTATGGGCCCAACTGTCGGCGATCGTCTCGAGCTCGCCGTAGCGGTCGAGCTGGTCGCGGAAGAGGTTGCCGAGCAGCAGCGCGCGGGGGCGCAGCTGCGCGGCGAGTTGCTGCAACCACAGCTCATCGACCTCGAACAGGCCAAGCTCGCCGTCGATCGCACGATTGCCGTGCGCGGCGGCGAGCAGCGTCGAGGCGATCCCGCCGGCCATGTTGGCGCCGGCGCGGTTGTGCACGAGCGGCACGCCCTCGCGCTCGAGGATCGCGGCGGCCATAGCGGCCGTCGTCGTCTTGCCGTTGGTGGCGGAGATCAACACGCTACCCCGCGCCAGGCGGGAACCGAGCACGCCGATCGCGTCTGGTTGCAGGCGCATCAACACCTTCCCGGGCACGCTCGTGGCGCCGCCGCCCCGCAGCCGCGAGAGCGCGCCTGCCGCGCGGGCGACGGCGAGCTTGGGGGCGAGCAGCACGCTCACGGTCCGCCGTTGGACGGGCCCGTGGCGGAGCCCCCGCCGACATCCTCCGGGCCGGTGCCGCCGGCGCGACCGGACCGGCCGAGCGGGCTGTCGGCCGGGACGAGCACCCGCACCGCGGCGGGCAGCACGCTCACCCGCAGCGGCAGCTCGCCGATCGGGTCGCCGTCGGCGTACAGCGTGAAGGGGCGGTCGGCGGCGATCTCAAGCTCGCGGCCGCGGAGCACGTGCACGGACGGCTCGCGCACATGCGTGCCCTTGAAGACCTTTGGCAGGATCCGCGTGAGGAACCGCAGCTTGGAGATCTGCTCGACGTAGGGGACGTCGAGCAGGCCGTCGTCGAGCAGCGCGTCGGGCGCCGCGTACATGCCGCCACCGTACGCTTTCGAGTTGGCGGCGCCGACGCTGTAGCCGGTGAACGCGTGCCGCCGGCCGTCGAGCACGAGCTCGAAGCGCGCCGGGCGCCACGCGATCAGCGTGCGTAGCGCGCCGTAGGCGTACACGAGGTTGCCCAGCCACGAGGGCGCCTCGTTGGCGATCCGGTTGGCGTCGGAGTCAAAGCCGCAGCTGGCGATGCCAACGAAGGTGTGCTCGCCGACGAGGCCGAGGTCGAGCTCACGCGCGACGCCGCCGGCGATCACCGCGCACGCGGCAACCGGGTTCTGCCCGATGCCGAGCACGCGCGCCAGGTCGTTGCCGCGTCCGCCCGGCAGCACGCCGAGGATCGACCCGGGCACGGCGCGCAGCGCGTCGGCAGCGGCCCCGGCGAGCCCATCGCCGCCGAGCGTGACCGCGATCTCTCCGCCGCGCGCGGCCTCCAGCGCGAGCTCGCGCGCGTGGTCGAGGTCGCGGGTGTCCTCGCGACGCACGGTGAGGCCGTGAGCGCGCAGGGCATCGACCACACCTGGGGCGGCACGACCGGCACGACCGCCTCCGGCGGCGGGGTTGACTATCAGGCAGACGGGAGCGGGCACCGCGATAGGTTAGAGCTGCGCCGTCCCGCAGCGCAGCGCGGCGAGCGGTCGATTCAGCTCTTGGGGGCGCGGGCGGCCTCGATCGCGCGCGCTCGCCGGCGCCGGCCGAACAGCGCGGCGATCGCGACCCCGGCGGCGGCGGCGAACAGCCCGAGCAGGATGCCGGGCGCGAGGCCAAGCCCGCCGAAGGGAAGCGCGACTAGCTCGACGATGCCGAGCCCCACGGCGATCAGCACGAGGATCAGCACCAGGATCAGAAGGATGCCGCGCACGCGCGCGAGGATCCCGGCGGAGGCGGGGGGGAGCAGGAGGCCCATCGCCCGTAGCGCGAACATCTGCCGGCCGCTGGGGGGCTCCTGCCCAAGTCGCTGCACGGCGTCGCGCAGATCGCCGGGGCGGCGCTCGGCGAGCGCCAGCGAGGCGTCGGCCATGCGCCGCAGCTGCATCCGCTCCTGGGGGCGCGCGGCGGCGATCGCGCGCTGGAAGTAGGAGCGCGCCTGGTCGGCGTCGAAGCGCTCGGCGGCACGCGCGCCGAGAATTGCCAAAGCAGCAGACTTGAACTTCGTCTCGGCTTGGAGCTCCTCATCAGTGCGCTGCTCGAGCGCCTGGATCGCGTCGGCGGCGCCGCGCTGCTCGATCCGGATCTGTCGCTGCTTCGGTGCCATCGGCTGGGCATTGTACGGGCTCGACGCGGGGCGCTATCCTCGCCCAAGCTCGCAGGTTATGAAAAAGTCCCCACGGTGTATAACGATCGTTACACAGTGCGCGCAACTTACAGACACAACAACCCCACCCTCCTCCTCCCCTTTTTCCCCAAGGCGGCACGGCTGGCGGCGTGCACGTGCGCAGCAGTGACGCTGCTCGCCCTGAGCATCACGCCCTCCGCGCGCGCGAGCGCGGGGCAGAACCTGTTTGCCACCCCGACGACGCCGGCCACCGGGGCCGCAAAACCCGCGACGGGGGGCGCAAAAGTGAAAACCACGCCCGCGGTGAAAGTGAAAACCGCCGCGGCACCGGCGGCCGCCACGCCGACGACGACCCCCACCACCGCGACGACCGCCACCACCGAAACGAGCTCGACGACGAGCACGCCGATGATCATGGCGGTGGTGGCGCTGTTCGTGGTGTTGGGTGGGATCGCGTTCTACATCGTGCACGACGCGCGCTCGGTCGCGCCGGTGGTCGAAGGCGCCGCGAGCGGCGGCACGCGCAACCCCGAGGGGCGGCTGCGCAAGCGCAGAGCGCAGGCGAAAGCGGCTAGGCAGCAGCGCAAGCGGCATCGCAGGCGGTAGGACGGAAACAGATTTGACGGCCCAGGCCGTCTGGGTGGGCTTCGAGGCTACCGGCGTGGCGTCGAGGTAACGCGGCGTCGAGTTACTGGCGCGCTCTGACGCGCGTGGCGCCCCGGCGCGCGGCTCGCACCCGCGCGGGAGACGGCGGCGCGCTGCCACCGTGTGGCCCGCGCCGGGGGCCGCGGCCGTGAACCGGCCCGCGGGGCCGCCAGTGGCGACGGAAGTCGCCGGGGAGCGTCTTGCTGCCGCCCTCGTCTTCCCCGGGGGAGTCGGGCTCGGCCGCGGCGCGCGACTCAAGCGCTGCGTCCGAGCGGAACGGGATCCACAGCATCAGCGCGGCGATCGGGAGCTTGATCAGCACCACCGCCAGGAACACAAACCAGATCCAGGTGTGCACGTGATTGATGCTACTAAACGGCGCGGGAACGACGGCCCGGGCACGGCAAACGGCTACTCTCCCCTGAAACTTGCAACCAAAAAAGACCGGGGAGCAGCCAGCGATGAGCAATAGGACGTTCGTGATCGGCGTTGGGATGACGAAGTTCGACAAGCCGGGCACCAAGGAGGGCGACTACCCCGACTGGGCGCTGGAGGCCGGCTCGAAGGCGCTGGCCGACGCCGGCATCGCCTACGACCTCGTGGAGCAGGCCTTCGCCGGCTACTGCTACGGCGACTCCACCTACGGACAGCGCGCGGTGTACGGGCTGGGGCTGACCGGGATCCCGGTCGTCAACGTCAACAACAACTGCTCCACCGGCTCGAGCGCTTTGTGGCTGGCGCGTCAGGCGGTCAAGGGCGGCCTGATCGACTGCGGTCTGGCGATCGGCTTCGAGAAGATGGAGAAGGGCTCGCTGGGGATGAAGTACACCGACCGCACGCCGGCCCTGGACAAGCACATGGGCCGCATGATCGAGCTGCGTCCGCTCGAGGAATCGCCGTTCGCGCCGCAGATGTTCGGCAACGCCGGGCGCGACCACATGCAGAAATACGGCTCCGAGCCCGAGCACTACGCGTGGATCGGCTGGAAGAACCACAAGCACTCCGTCAACAACCCCTACGCGCAGTTCCAGGACGAGTACACGCTGCAGGAGATCAAGGACGCGCGCATGATCCACGAGCCGCTGACCAAGCTGCAGTGCTCGCCGACATCCGACGGCGCCGCCGCGGCGCTGGTCGCCAGCGAGCGCTTCGTCGATCAGCACGGCCTATGGGAGCAGGCGATCGAAATCGCCGGGCAGTCGATGGTGACCGATTTGTCATCGACCTTCGACGACACCACCGACTGCATCAAGATCGTCGGCGCCGACATGACGCGCAAAGCCGCCCAAGAGGCGTACGAGGAAGCGCAGCTCGGCCCCGAGGACATCCAGGTGATCGAGCTGCACGACTGCTTCAGCGCCAACGAGCTGATCACCTACGAGGCGCTCGGCCTGTGCGGCGAGGGCGAGGGCCACAAGCTGGTCGAGGACGAGGCGACGACCTACGGCGGGCGCTGGGTGGTCAACCCCTCCGGCGGGCTGATCTCCAAGGGCCACCCGCTCGGAGCCACGGGTCTCGCGCAGTGCTCGGAGCTCACCTGGCAGCTGCGCGGCAAGTCCGAGGCCCGCCAGGTGGACGGCGCCAAAGCGGCGTTGCAGCACAACATCGGGCTGGGTGGCGCGGCGGTCGTGACCGTGTACCGCCCGCCCGCCTCGTGAAGCGGACGATCTTCGCCGACGAGCACCGCGACTACCGCGAGTCGGTACGGCGGTTCCTGGCCGCCGAGGTGGTGCCCCACCACCTGGAGTGGGAGCGGGAGGGGATCGTCCCGCGCGAGCTGTTCGCCAAGGCCGCGCGGCAGGGGCTGCTCGCGATGGCGGTCCCGGAGGCGTATGGGGGAGCGGGAGTGGGGGACTTCCGCTTCAACCAGATCCTCGTCGAGGAGGTCGCCTACGCGGGCGTCGCGGGCAGCGGCCTGGGGATCACGCTGCATAACGACATCTGTCTGCCCTACTTCCTGAGCTACTGCGACGAAGAGCAGCGCGCGCGGTGGCTGCCGGGCATCGCCGACGGCTCGCTGATCACCGCCCTGGCGATGACCGAGCCGGGGATCGGCTCCGACCTCGCCTCGATGAGCACGAGCGCGCGCCGCGAGGACGACCACTACGTCGTGAGCGGCACGAAGACGTTCATCACCAACGGCATCAACGCCGATCTCGTGATCGTCGCGGTGAAGACCGACCCCTCCGAGCGCCACAAGGGGATCTCGCTGCTGGTGGTGGAGCGCGGCATGGCGGGCTTCGAGCGCGGGCGCAACCTGGAGAAGATCGGCATGCACTCCCAGGACACCGCGGAGCTGTTCTTCGCGGACGTGCGGGTGCCGGCCGAGAATCGGTTGGGGGAGGAGGGGAGGGGGTTCAGTTATCTCGTCGCCAACCTCGCCCAGGAGCGCCTATCGATCGCGATCGCGGGCGTGGCCGCCGCGCAGGCGGCGCTGCAGTGGACGCTCGACTACGTGAAGGAGCGCACCGCCTTCGGCCAACCGGTGGGCTCCTTCCAGTCCGCGCGCTTCGCGCTGGCGGAGATCAAGACGGAGATCGAGCTGGCGACGGTTTATGTCGACCAAGCGGTGCTGGCGCTCCTCCGGGGAGAGCTGTCCGCCGAGGACGCGGCGATGGCGAAGTGGTGGTGCACCGAGCTCCAGGGCCGCGTGGTCGACCGCTGCGTGCAGCTGCACGGCGGCTACGGCTACATGCTCGAGTACCCGATCGCCCGCGCCTACGCCGACGCCCGCGTGACCCGCATCTACGGCGGCACCACGGAGATCATGAAGGAGATCGTCGGCCGCTCGCTGGGAGTGTGACCAAACCCGCTCGCTGGGGGGGCGCGCAAACCCGTTCGCTGGGAGTGCGGCCAAACTGATCCTTACGTGATCGTAAGGTTGCTAGGTTGAAGGGGTGGCCGTCGCCTCCACTCCACACGCGTCCTCCGATACGCACGATCGCTACAAGTGGATCGCCCTCTCGAACGTGACGCTGGGGGTGCTGCTAGCGACGCTCGATGGGTCGATCACGCTGATCGCGATGCCCGCCATCTTCCGCGGCATCAAACTCGATCCGCTGGTGCCGGCCAACAGCTTCTACCTGCTGTGGATGATCCTCGGGTTCCTCGTCGTGACGAGCGTGCTGATCGTGAGCCTCGGGCGGCTGGGGGACATGTACGGGCGAGTGAAGATGTACAACCTCGGCTTCGTCATCTACACGGCCGCGTCGCTGGTGCTGACCGTCGACTGGCTGACCGGTCGGGCCGGGGCCACCTACCTGATCGTGTTCCGGATCGTGCAGGGCGTCGGCGCCGCGTTTCTGCTGGCCAACTCGGCGGCGATCATCACCGACGCCTTTCCCGCCAACCAGCGGGGGATGGCGCTGGGCATCAACAACATCGTCGGCGTCTCCGGGATGTTCGTCGGGCTGGTGCTCGGCGGTCTCTTGGCGCCGATCGACTGGCGGCTGGTGTTCCTGATCTCGGTGCCCGTCGGGCTGTTCGGCACGGTGTGGGCGTATCTGAAGCTGCAGGAGCGCAGCACGCCCAAACGCGCGCGCGTGGACTGGGGGGGCAACGTCACGTTCGCGCTCGGGCTGATCCTGATCATGGTCGCCGTCACCTACGGCATCCGGCCCTACGGCGGCCACGCGACGGGCTGGACGAGCCCCAAAGTGCTCGGCCTGATGGGCGCGGGGATCGCCTCCCTGCTGGCGTTCGCTGTGATCGAGCAGCGGGTCGCCGAGCCGATGTTCCGGCTGCCGCTGTTTCGCATTCGCGCGTTCTCGTTCGGGACCCTCTCCACGTTCCTGTCAGCAATCTCACGCGGCGGGCTGATGTTCATGCTGATCATCTGGCTGCAGGGCATCTGGCTGCCCTTGCACGGCGTGAACTACGCCGACACGCCGCTGCGCGCCGGCATCTACATGCTGCCGCTGACCATCGGCATGTTGATCGCCGGGCCGACCTCGGGGTACCTCTCCGACCGCTTTGGGGCGCGCTGGTTTGCGACCGGGGGGATGCTGGCCTCCGCGTTCAGCTTCGTGCTGCTGAGCCTGCTGCCGATCGACTTCGCCTTTCCCGAGTTCGCGGCCATCCTGTTCCTGATGGGCATCTCGATGGGGATGTTCGCCTCACCCAACCGCGCGGCCGTGATGAACAGCCTGCCGCCCCAGCACCGGGGGGCGGGCGGCGGCATGAACCAGACCTTCCAGAATTCCGCGCAGGTGCTGTCGATCGGGATCTTCTTCACGCTGATGATCCTCGGGCTGGCATCCAGCCTGCCCCAGACGCTCACCTCCGGGCTGAAGGCCCACGGCATCTCGGCCGCCACGGCCGCCGGCGTCGCGCACGTGCCGCCCGTGTCGGTTCTGTTCGCCGCGTTCCTCGGCTACAACCCGGTTGAAACCCTCGTCGGCGCGCACGCGCTGGCGGCGGTGTCGCCCGCCAACCACGCCGCGTTGACCGGCCGCACGTTCTTTCCGCAGCTGATCTCCGCGCCATTCAGCTCGGGACTGCACGAGGCGTTCGCGTTTGCGATCGTCGCCTGCCTGATCGCCGCGGGCGCGTCAATGCTGCGCGGCGGCCGCTACCATTACAGTGAGCCACTCAAGGAGTCTCATGAGGATACCGGTCGTCATCGCAGGCATGGCAGCAGCAGGGTTGATGGCCGGGGGCGTGCTGGTGCTCGCGGCGGAGGCCGAAACGACCACCAGCTCCACCCCGCAGACGAGCGCGCCGCTGCGCACCGTGAGCGTTGAAGGCGTCGCCAAGGCCCCGGTCGCTACAGCGGCGAGCAGCGAAGCGGCGATCGCGGCCTACCGCCAGGCGATGGCCACCGCGATCACCGACGGCCAGGCCAAGGCACAGTTCCTCGCCGAAAAGGCCGGCGCCACCGTCGGGCAGGTGCAAAGCATCGCCGAAGGCAACGGCTACGTGGAGTGCCCCGGAGAAGTCGAATACGAAGGCGCCGAACCCGACTTCGGCTCCGGAAGAGCCGCGGTGTTCGCGGCGGCGCCCGCAGCACGGGCCCCTGGGACTTCGAAGGTTCACAAAGCCAAGCCGCTCGCCAAGCACCACAAACGGCGCACCGCCAAAAAGTCGGTCGCGGAATCGTGCACCGTGTCCACGCAGGTCGCGCTGGTTTACCAGCTGGGGTGAGACTAGGAAAGGCGTTCGGCGGCACGTAGCCCGCGCAGCGTCCAGATCCCGAACAGGAAGATCAACGCCACGGCGCAGGCGTACGCCAACGCGGTGTGGTTGTGCACACCGGAGATCAGCCCGCGACCGGCATCGAGGAAGGCCGTGGCGGGATTGACCGAGGCGACGGCATGGATCCAACCTCGCAGCAGCGGCAGCGGAACGAAGACCGGTGCCAGGAAGAGGATCAGGAAGACCGGGGTCTGCATCAGCGGGCCGGCCTGGATCGTGCGGAAGCGGAAGGCCACGCCGGCGGCCCAACCGAAGCCGACGAGCACGAGCAGCGCCGCCAGGCCGTAGAGGCCGAAGATGTCAACGCCGTCGCCGGTGATCTGCATACCAGCGATCAGCGCAACGGTTGTCACGACGGTGAGCGTGATCACCGCGCGCGTGAGCGCCACGAGCGCATAGCCCAAGGCGATGCCGCGGCGGTTGCCGGCGGCGAGCATCAGCCGCCGCGCAAAGCCGCTCTCGAAATCGAAGGCGATCGTGAAGCCGGTGAACAGCCCCGAGAACATCGAGGCCTGCAGCAGCACGAACACGAACTGAAAGGCGGTGTAGCCGGCGGGAAAGCCAAAACCGGGTACCGAGCCCAGCGCAGAGAGGCCGCCCGCGAAGCTGGCGAGGAAGATCAGCGGAAAGACGAGCGAGGGAATCGCGAGCTCGGGCCGGCGCACATAGGTGTGCACCCCGCGCCACGCGATCGCCCCGGCGACGCCCCACATGCTGCTGCGCGGCGGCTGCTCGCTCACGTTCTCTGCAGCCTCGTACGCATTGCACCCTGCACCGCGAGCAGCCCGACGAGGAGCAGCCCGATCGCGACACCGAAGCCGCGCAACAGCGCGGTGGGATCCCAGCCGAAGATGTAGAGGCTGCGGAAGCCCTCGATCAGGTAGGAGATCGGGTTCCAGGTGGCGACGGTGTGAAACCAGGGGGTCTTGAGCAGGGAGCGGGGGAGGTTGGAGGAGGAGAGGAAGATGAAGACGAAAAACAGCGGGAACAGGCCCTGCACCGCTTCGCTGGAGCCGGTGCGCAGCGCTGCGGCACAGCCGAACGTGGAGAAGGCGAGCGCGGTGAGTGAGCCGAGCACGATCACCACGAGCGCTCCGGCGAAGCCGGCGTCGAGGTGGGCCCCGACGACGATCCCGAGCAGGATGTACACCCCTGACTGCAGCGCCCCCAGCGCGGCGACGCCGACGAGCAGCCCGGCGATCAACGAGACGCGCCGCAGCGGGGTGAGCGCCAGGCGATTGAAGAAGCCGGTCTCGATGTCCTCGGCGAGGTTGGTGCCGGTGTTGATCAGCGAGAACATCGCCCCCTGGATGAACGCAACCGCGATCGCAAAGGAGACGTAGGAGTCCGTCGGAAAGCCCGGCAGCAGCGTGGCGGCGTGCAGCCCGCTGGCGTTGATGATCAGCAGAATCGCGGGGAAGAAGATGATCGGGAACATCTGGAAGGGCTGGCGCAGCGTCTTCAGCACTGAGCGCTGGGCGAGCGCGGTCACCTGGGTGATCAGCACGGGGCTCACGCGGAGATCGGCTCGGGCGCCGGCTGCTCGTCGGTGTCGTCGTCCTCGGCGGCACCCTCCAGCGAGCGGCCGGTCTTGGCGAGGAAGACGTCGTCGAGCGTGGGGGAGTGCAGGCGCAGATCGGCGACCCGCACGTTCTCAGCATCGACCGCGCGGATGATCTCAGCGAGGTCGCCGGCGCCCTCGGGCAGCCGCACCGCCACGCCGTTGCTCGCCGCGGCGGCGGCCTCACCAAAGCGGTGCAACACCGCCGCGAGCCGCTCGCGGTCGCCCGGATCCTGGGGCACCGCTTCGACCGAGTGGCGCCCGATCGCGGCCTTCAGCTCGGCGGGCGTGCCCTCGGCGACGATCCGCCCGTGGTCGATGATCCCGACGCGGTCGGCCAGCACATCGGCCTCCTCCAGGTATTGCGTGGTGAGAAAGACCGTGACGCCGTCGCCAGCCAGCCGCCGCACCTCATCCCACAGCGCCGCACGGCTCTGCGGATCGAGGCCCGTGGTCGGCTCGTCCAGGAACAGCAGTCGCGGCCGATGCACCAGCGCCAGCGCAAGATCGAGCCGGCGCTTCATGCCTCCGGAGTAACCCCCGACCTTGCGCTCGGCCGCCTCGGTGAGCCCGACCCGGGCAAGCAGTTCGCGCCCACGCTCCTCGCGCTGTTGTTTGGCAAGACCGTGCAGCGCGCTCTGCAGGCGCATGTGCTCGCTGCCGGTCAAGAACGGGTCGAGCGCCGATTCCTGCAGCGAAGCGCCGATCAAGCGGCGCACCTCGGGCCCGGAGCGCACGACGTCAAGCCCAGCCACGCGCGCCGACCCAGCGGTGGGCGGCAGCAGCGTGGTCAACACCAGCGCCGTGGTCGACTTGCCCGCGCCGTTGGGGCCAAGAAACCCGTAGATCTCGCCGGGCGCCACGTGCAGATCGATCCCGTCGACAGCGCGCACGCCGCCCTTGAAGTCGCGGACGAGGCCTTCGACCTCGATGCCGTTATTGCCGCTCTCGGTCATTTAGGCCTCTGACCTTATCGAGCGCGCCCCGGCCTCTGAATGCGCCTATTGATGGCGCCTGCCGAACAGGTGTTCCCGTCCGGTGTCGGAGATAGGGTGATGCCCGTGCAGAATCGCACTCTCGACTCCTCCGATCTGCGCAAGGCTCGGGGAGCTTTTTTCACGCCTCCCGCCATCGCTGACTTTTTGGCGCGCTGGGCCATTCGCGGCCCGGGCGATCGAGTCATGGACCCGACATGTGGCGAGGCAGTCTTTCTCCTCTCGGCGGCCGATCGACTGAAAGCCCTCAACGCAGCGCCGGCGGCGATCTCCCGGCAATTGACGGGAGTCGACCTGCACCGGCCCTCGCTCGAGGCGTCTGCGGCGCTGCTCGCCGCAGAAGGCACTGGCGCAAACTTGGTTCGCTCAGACTTCTTCGATCTCCAGACGCCGGCGCAGATCGGAGATCGGGTCGGTTGGCAGGATGCGGTGATCGGGAACCCGCCGTTCGTGCGCTATCAAGAGCACCGTGGGACGGTCCGCAGACGTTCAGCCGCCGCCGCATTGGCCCAGGGAGTACGTCTCTCCGGTCTCGCGTCATCTTGGGCGGCGACCCTCGTGCACGCATCGGCCTTTCTCAAGCCGAGCGGACGTCTCGCGATGGTGCTCCCGGCGGAGCTGCTGACCGTTGGCTATGCCGAGCCGATCCGGCGCTGGCTTCGCACCCGGTTCAGGGTCGTCAACCTGGTGATGTTCGAGCGACTGCAGTTCCGTGACGCCGACGAGCAGGTGGTGTTGCTGGTGGCGCACGGCACCGGTCCCTGCGCTCCGTTCTGCATCTACCACGTCGAGGGTGCCGACGATCTGGCGGATCTGCACCCTCTCGACCCTGTGGGCGCCACTCCCGCGGCCGAGGGCAAGTGGAGCGACCTCGTGCTGTCGCTCGATGTGCGACAGCTTTTCGAGTCGGTTGCGCTCGAGCGCATGGTTCGCCTCGACAGCTATGGCACGCCCGAACTGGGAACCGTCACCGGAGCCAACAACTACTTCGCGATCTCTGACATCACACGCAAGACGTATGCCATCCACGAGCGACACCTCAAGCGTATCTCCCCGCCCGGCACCCGCCATCTGAAAGGCTTGACCTTCTCCCAGGCCCAGTGGGAGGAGCTGAAGCTAGCGGGAGAGCGGGTGTGGCTTTTGCATCCACAGGCCAAGTCGCGAAGCAAGGGCTTGAGCGAGTACATCGCCCACGGCGAAGCGGCGGGGATCCCCGATGCCTACAAGTGCACGGTGCGCGACCCTTGGTGGCGTCCACCGGCGGTGTCCGCTCCCGATCTTTTCTTCACGTATATGTCTCATCGCTACCCGCGCTTGATCGAGAACGACGCTGGGGCGACCTTCTTGAACTCGATGCACGGGGTACGCCTGAAAGCAGACGCCCCGCGCTTGGCACGCGAGGCATTGCCGCTCCTTGCGCTTAACTCAGCGTCGATGCTCGGTGCGGAGGTGATGGGTCGCTCATACGGGGGAGGTGTCCTCAAGATGGAGCCCCGCGAGGCTGCCGGGCTTCCGGTTCCACCGCCACAGGCATTGCGCGAAGCGTGGCGAACGCTCGGGAAACAACGCTCGAGCCTCGATGCTGCGCTCAGGTGCGGTGAGTGGTGGAGCGTGGTGGCAGAGGTCGATCGCCGCCTACTCAAGGGAGCGATGGGTCTCAGCAATGACCAGGTGCTCGCGATTCGTGACGCCGCCACCCTCCTGCGCGCCCGTAGAACTCGGCAGAATGATTTGGATGGCGAGAGCACCAAAGCCTGACGTACTTGCCGAGCTTGACCACCTTCTTGCCGCCGGTGGCGCCGACGTGCCGCCTTGGCGTAAACCGTTTGCGGCGACCCACGAGGACGAGCGGGAGTACGTCCCCGACTACGCCATGCTCCGCGATCTGCTGGCGGTGCCAATCGAGAAGGGACATGCGCGATCGCAGCAGTCCGGACGCGTCGCAAAGTCGCTTGACGCCTACATCGCGTACGAGCTGCGCCGCGCCGGCTTTGACGCTGCATCGGTATTTCCCCGCGCGCAACAACCACGAGTGCTCTCTCCGGAGCTCGCGGAGGTGGAGCAGGCCGTTGAGAGGCTGCTCCAATTGCTGACCGACTACGAGGCGCTCGGAGGACGGCTGCAGCCACCCGATCTACGGAGCTATGTCAACCGGGTTGCCCAGGCCATGCCCGGCATCTCCGAAACCAAGGTACTAGGGCGTTTCTACAGCAAGCAGGTGGACGCAGTTGTGCTCTCCGATTGGCTGCGCGGGCCAGATGTCCTCGTATCCGGCAAGACGCAGTTCAGCTCTTATCTAAACAACAAGAACAATCGCTACGAGGAGGCCATCGGAGAGGCCCACAACCTGCGCGACCGCTATCCCTTGACCGCCATGGGCTTTGCGTTCCTGGTGCGCAGCAATGTCTTCGAAGGTGGTGCGTACGAGCTGCTCCGCGATCTTCTCGTGCGACTCCGCAAGCCAGACGGCCCCTTTGATGGCACGGTGCTGCTTGTGGCCGACTGGGACGGTGACAACGCAAGCCCCAAGCTCAATCGGGTCGAAGATCCCGCGCCAGCTCTGGCTCTCCCTCGCTTTTTCGAGGACTTGCTCGACGCCGCGATGTCCTACACGCCGGTCGATATCCATGAGCGAGTGCGAGCTCTCAAGCAGGCATAGCAGGCTCTCAGGAGGGCGGGGTGGGACAGTGCGTCACGACGACGTGTCGAAGTAGGCTTTGACCAGCGCTCGCGGTGCCCGTGCAAGCCATGCCTCGATAACCACTTCGCGCAACTCGTCAAGCTCGATGCGATCCAAACGCACGAGAATCGCGGGATAGCCGTCGAAGTGGGAGGTTGTGAAGTAGAGGTCGGGATCGTCCGTGAGCAGTGCCTCCTTGGCGCCGACATGCTCCACCCGCGCAGCTAGGATCGAACCGTCTGGAGCATCGTCGCCGAGCTCTTCGACTTCTTTCGTGCGCAGTGGCCGCTCCCAGACGAACAGCTTGTCCTTCACACGCCACTGGCAGACGCCGCGTGAGTCCCGTTCGTTGGTCTCCGGCAGTGCCAGCGCAAGCTGCCGCACATCCTCCCAGGTAGCCACACGGCACCACGATATCTCGCCTCAGAAGCTTCGCGCGGGGCGTGAGGATGTCGGCGTGGCGCTGTCCCCGTGCCGATCTTTTTAGACGGTCATAGGCACCACTACCGATCTAGGTTTACATAACATTCATTATCGAGCATGCCGGGGTAGTGGGTCAGTTTGAGGATCGGCCCCACGGGGGCCGTCGGGGGGTTTAGGCTCGCTGGCATCGATAACCAGCGGCCCCGACGCGGGCGGTAACCCGCGCCGGGACCTAGACATAAGGAGCCGTAGACTCCCCATGCCTGACGAGAAGCCTACCCAGGACCCTGCCGAACGGTGGGACGCGATGGAACGCGACGTGCTGTACTTGCTCACCGGCGACGACCAGCCGATCTGGAGCATCGAGGATCTCGGCCGCGAGACCGAAAACCCCGGCGACATCGCGGACGCCGTGCGCGGCCTCTTCAACGCCGGGCTCATCCACCAGACCACCGACGGGTTCGTGTTCGCCACCCGCGCCGCTGTACGCATGGTGCAGATGGTCGGCCGCGTCGTCTGAGAGCCGGACAGGGGCGCCACGCCGCAGGGCAGGGCGTGGCGCTCCCCGTGGCGCTACGATCCTCCCTATGGCCGATCTCAACCAGATCGCGCACCGGATCGTCCGCGAATCCACGGAGCCGCAAGAGCCCGAGACGCCCGCCATGATCAATGGGCGCAATGGGGGCCTCAAGGGTGGGAAGGCCCGGGCGGAAAAGCTCACGGTGGAGGAGCGAAGACAGATCGCCCGGAGGGCCGCTAAGGCTCGCTGGGCGCGGCAGGCCAAGTCGTAATCAGTCGCCAAAAAATGGGTTACGCCCACCCTCGCAACGCTCCGCCACAAGCGCGTCCCACTGCTCCTCCGAGAGGGGGCAGTCAATTAGCTGCCAGAACTCCTTGAGCTGGAGGCAACACTGCTTGCCCATCAGTCGCCCGAGATGATCGTCTATTTGGTCCGCTCCGTGCGAGAACCGGGTCACGAGTGTCGTCACCCCGTCGAACTGCTTGCGGAACATATGATGATGGCTCTCGGTACGCTCCATACCCTTGGCTTCGAGCGCACGTGCGACATCGGCCGTCCGTCGAGTCGCCATCCGCCTCCCTGTCTAACGGAGCTGGCGGAGGTACTTGAGCTGGCGCTCCAAGTCAGGCGAAAGGGCCTCTTGCTGTTCTAGGACCTCGCGGTGGTCCCTCAGCGCGTGCAGAAGGTCCCGTATCGCCTCGTTTAGGTCCGATCCGAAGCCAAAGATGCCCGTTACGAGGTCGGACGCCGTGAAGCCTGTCTCGCTACGATGCCATGTCCACCGAGACTCTCGTAGGGGGACTCGATAGTGGATTCCCCCTGGGAGCGCCGCTAGGGCTAACGAGAGATCGGGCCGCGCAGGGAAGGCGGTTGGGGATGGGGCACTAAACCGAGTGACATCGGGAGCATCAAGCACTTGGGTCATGGATCATCACCACCTTGATTGAAGTCTAGACGCTTGATCTCGCCAAAGGCATCTTCGTATTGGCCGAGGTTCTCGTTGACTGCGCGCAGCAGATCAAAGACAAGTGTTGGAGGGATGCGAACCCTGGCTACAACTTGGGCGGCCATAGAGTCCGGTTGCCCCGCAAAGGGCTGGATGACGCAGAAGTCGATAGCGAACTCATGGGGGGTGTGCCAGACGCCAACCAGGTTCGCGTAGTGCCCGGCGACCTGCTCCGGGGGGACGTTGACTTGGAGATTTTGGGGCTGGTCGCTCATCCGCGATGCGGTGCAGGGTGCCTAAGCAACGATCCGCCAAGGACCGTTTTTCCGTCCGATACCTCAAGCATAATAGTCAGTATGAACCGTTTGAGCACCGAGAGGCGCGCCCAAGTAATCGGCAGCTTAGGGCTTGTAGATAAATAACGTTTCATTACGGCGTGCTGATGGATGCTGGTCTTCACCCGCGGGGCACGATCGTGTAGTTCCACTCGGGGTGGAAGTCTTGACCGTGAATGTTGACGGTCTGCAGCTCGGCGTCTGTGACGCGGATCTTGTCGGGGTAGGTGCCTTGATCGAGACGGGCGTAGACCTCAAGCCCGCTGCTGGTCGTGGTCGCGCCTATCAGGTTGATGATCGTCTCCAAGGAGGTCAGCGGCTTGCCGCGCCAGTTCATGGTGATGAAGCTGAACAGGCGGTGCTCGATCCGGTTCCACTTGCTAGTGCCGGGCGGGAAATGGCAGACAGCGATCTCAAGGCCGATCTCGTCTGCGAGCTTTCCCAGCTCGAGCTTCCACAGCTTCGTCCGGTTGCCGTTGGAGCCGCCGCAGTCGGCGGTGATCTGCAGCTGCGTGGCGTGCGGGTAGCGCTCGGCTCCGAGGTGCTCCCACCAGCTGCGGATCGAGTTCGCGGCGAACTGGGCGGTGTCGTGGTCGATGCCGACGTTGACGTAGCCCTCGTCCAGGCGCAGGTCATAGACGCCGTAAGGGATCGCCTTGCCCAGCTGCTTGTCCTTGAAGTCGTGCACGCGCACCAGCTCGGGCTTGCCCTTCAGATGCCACTCACGCCCTGCGTTCTTGAAGTCTCCGACCAGCTCCTTCTTCTTCGTGTCTACGCTGATCACCGGCCAGCCCGCGGCCACGGCCGCCTTCGCGGCCTGGTTGATGTGGCGGAACTGCAGATCGCGGTCGGGGTGCTGGCGGCCCTCCCTCGTCTTGACGTTCGCTTGCAGGCTGTACCCGGGGGAGCGCAGGAGCGTCGCCACAGAAGTGAAGTGAACCTCGTGCCCCATCTCACGCAGCCCCTCGGCCAGGTTGCGCACGCTCTTGGAGGTCCAACACAAAAGTGACTCCGGATCACCACGCGAACTCTCCTCCACGAGCCGCTCGAGATCACCAGCCAGCGTCAGGTCAACCTCAGTCAGTGCCTTGCGGCCACCGCCCCGCCGTCTGACACGCCCACGCTCCAGATGCTCGCCGAACTCCAGTTCCGCAATCCCCTTGCGAATCGTCGGTACGCTCACCCCGGTCTGCCGCGAGACCGTTGCGACACCACCCCGTCCCGCCGCTCGCGCCTCGGCCGCCACAAACAGGCGGCGCTGACGCTTATTCAGCTCACCCGCCAGCGCCCTAAACCGCTCGCCAATCGCATCCTCATAGACCACGCCTCACTGTTCCACACACGTGACACGCATCCTGCAACGTTATTTATCTACAAGCCCTAAGTCGAGGGGAACAGTATCCGCGCCACCGTGCGCATGACGGGCGCAGCCAAGAACACCGTGACAAAGCTGCTCGTGGACCTCGGCGCAGAGTGCGCCGCCTACCAAGACCACACTCTGCGGAGCCTGCCGTGTACGACGCTCCAGGTCGATGAGATGTGGGGCTTCTGCTACGCCAAGCAGCGCAACGTCCCCGAAGAACACAAGGGGACGTTCGGCTACGGCGACGTGTGGACCTGGATCGCGGTCTGCGCGGACACGAAGCTGGTCCCGTCATGGCTCGTAGGGGAGCGCAACCTTGGGGACTGCTGGACGTTCTTGGAAGACCTCAAGGGCCGGTTGAGCGGGCGCATCCAGCTCAGCACGGACGGGCACGCGACGTATCGCGGAACGGTCGGCCTTGTCTTCAACCCCGGCGAGGTCGATTGGGCGCAGCTCATCAAGCACTACCAGAGCCAGCACATGGGCCAGGGCCGCTACAGCCCGCCCGTCTGCACCGGCACGACCAAGAAGGTCCGCCTTGGCAACCCGGACCCCGCGAAGATCAGCACGAGCTACGTCGAGCGGCAGAACCTCACGGTCCGTATGGGGATGCGCCGGTTCACGCGCCTAACGAACGGCTTCAGCAAGAAGGTCGAGAATCTGGCGGCGGCCGTGAGCCTCCATTACATGCACTACAACTTTGCCCGCCCGCACAAGACACTCGCCAACCCCTACCCGCGCACCCCAGCGATGGTGGCTGGCGTCGCCGATCACGTCTGGACGTTCACGGAGATCGCGGCTCTGCTGGACTGACGCTCCGCGCTACGCTCAGACCATGAGCAAGGAATCGCTCGAACGTAGGGTCTTCCTTGCCGTGGCCGTCGTGCTCGCCGCCCTTGTGCTTTACGTGGTGGTGACGGGCCTTGTGGAGGACTTCACGGGTGGTAGTGCTCACGACCACCACGGCTGGGTACTCGTGGCGGCGAACATCATTGTGCTGGGCCTCGCCGCGTTGGTCGCGTGGCTCGCACTGCTCTCGTGGCGCCGAGCGAAATCAAACTGACCCACTACCCATGCCGGAAAAAGGAGTAGATGCTGCGGATTGCGGAACCTGCTTGGATCCTCATCGAGAGCAAACGTGAACGAGGAGGAGGTGGTATGAATATCGAGTTCCTCTCGACGGTGGCGGTGATCGCGCCCGATCCGCCTGTCAGTCGCAAGCTGTATGTCGACGTGCTTGGGCTACCGCTGGAGAGCCAGGGCGGCGACTATCGGCACAGCGAGCAGATCGCCGGTTGCAAGTCTTTCGGGATCTGGCCGCTGGCCCAAGCCGCTGAGGCGTGCTTCGGGACTCCGCAGTGGCCGGCGGAGCGTCCGGTGCCGCAGGTCAGCATCGAGTTCGACGTTGCGGACGCCGCAGCGGTGGGTCTAGCGGCAAGGGAGCTCGAGCAAGCTGGCTACGAGCTGCTGCACCCACCGCGCGAGGAGCCGTGGGGTCAAACGGTCGCCAGGCTGCAGTCACCGGAGGGCGCGGTGATCGGGATCTCCTACACCCCTGTGCTGCACGACTCAGACTGACACGAGGAAGCGACAATCGTGGGCGACGTCTCACCGAATGTGAGACAGCCCAGTCGCAGCCAAGTGAGACTCGCAGCGTCTCGTTCATATGAGACGCTGGGGTCGTGCCCCGGTCAGCGCTCGAGGAGCGCCTTCAATCGCCGAAGATCCCCCACGTTGGCCTTGTGCATCGCTCGAGTCATGACAGGTGCCGTGACTGCAGCGAAACCCGAAGGCTCTCCCCGATTGCGGAGAGTCATCCTGGTCGAGCCGACCGTCACGTCCTCCCAGGTGTACGTCGTCTCCATGGGGAACGGGCCTTGCTCGGTTGCCATCACGAAGCGGCGCCCAGGCTCGAGCTCTCGGACTTCATAGGTGTATTCCAACGTCCGGCCGAGGAACTGGGCGCGGAACCGGACCCGGGAACCAACGACTACCGGCGGAGGGGTCTCCCACTCGACCGCCTTGATGTTCTTGTACCAAGCCGTCGCATTCGACGGATCGGCCGCAAAGGCAGAAACCTCGTCGCGCGGACGCCTGATCTCGATCTCGGTGACCACGTCAACGGTCATCCAAAAAGTCTGTCACGGGACTACCAACACGCGGCGCGACATAGCACGGTTCAAGCAAGCCGCTAGTAAGCGTATGCTTACCGTGCGTGCAGACGCGGGCGCGCAGTCGCGGGTGACGATAGAGCTCGACTTCGAGGGGCACGGCATCGGCAAGCTGCTCGTGCCCCTCGTTGTGCGCCGCCAGGCGCGCACCGAGATGCCCGCCAACTGCGCTCGGCTCAGGCAACAACTCGAGGCGAAAGCGAGCCGCGCGTCTGTGCCGACAAAGGAATCCCCGGCGGCATCCTGACCCAATGGTCGCAGCACGGCGTTGCGCTATATCGTCCGTGCGATGAGCTTAAAGCCATGCTGATCTACTCGATGAGCGTCTCGGTGGACGGCTTTATCGCCGACCGCGAGGGCGCCTTCGCATGGTCGGGTGGCCCTAGCGAGGAGCAGTTTCGTTTCCACGTCACGCAGACACGGGAGCTTGGGGGCTTTCTGTTGGGCCGCAGGCTCTACGAGACGATGCTGGTGTGGGAGACGGATCCGTCGATGCGCGACAGCGAGCTCCACGCCGCGTTCGCCGACGCCTGGTGCGCGATCCCGAAGATCGTCTTCAGCCGCACGCTCGACAGCGTCCAAGGCAACGCCCGGCTCGCCGAGGCGTCGCTGGCCGAGGAGGCCGCCGCGGCGCTCGACGCGACCGACAACGATGTGGCGATCGGCGGCGCCGGCCTTGCTGCGGTGGCTGTCGAGCTCGGTCTCGTCGACGAGCTGCGAATGTTCCGCAATCCGGTCGTCGTCGGTGGCGGCACGCCGTTCCTGCCGCCGGTCACCGAAGACGTTCGGCTGGATCTGGTCGAGACTAGGACGTTCGGCTCGCGCGTGATCTACGAGCGCTACCGGCGCGTCCGCGATCAGTCGGACTGACATGAGCTGCGCCGTCTCACCGATGTGAGACAGCCCAATCTCAGTCATGTGCGACCGCAGGCGTCTCATCCATATGAGACCGGCGTCGCCTTCCGCGAAGGCTCCCTCACCTAGGGTGCGGCCGGCCGGCGTAGGGTCTCGCTTTTGGCGACGAGCAGGGAAGCGACGTATCGTCGCCGCGAGACGGGTTACGGACCGGTCCCGGCCGGGCGTTGGGCGCTGACACCCCGCGCGACGCGGAACTCCGCGGCGACCTCGCGTGTCGCCGCCTCGGCCCCGAGCGGAAATACGTGAAGCGCATCTACGCGCGAGATACTGGCAAGGTCGGCCGCTAGTTCGCGCGCTAGGTCGATGCCACCGCCGCGACTGATCTGTGCCAGGGCTCGCTGAGGAATTGCGACCCCTGGTAGCGCGCAGGCGCGCTCTGCCATGCGCGTGCTGCGGAGCAGCGCGACGCTTGCGTAGAACCGCACGTCCGCGAGGGTGTCCTCGCCGGCTGAGAGGAACGCTTCGAGGCGCCCGAGGTCGAAGATCATCTGCGACTGCAGGAACGTTGCTCCAGCGGCGATCTTGCGCCGCAGGAGCCGCAACTCCCGGTCGACGTCCTCGGCGAAGGGATTGACGACCGCACCGACGGCCAGCGGGTGCGGGGCGCTCCATGGCGACGCGCTCGCAATGAGCTGCGTGGCAGTCATGTCAGCCACACGCTCGATGCCAGGCACCGGATCGCCCTGCATGCAGAGGACCGCCTCAGCGCCGAGCGCCGCCGCGCCCACGACCTGGGACTGCAGGGCAAGCCGGTTGCGATCGCGGCAGGAAACGTGGACGATTGTCCCCACGCCCTGCTCCCGCGCGAGCGCCACCGCAGCCAGCGGCGACATCCGCGGCTGGCCGGCGTGATTGTCGGTCAACCCGACGACATCGACGGTGTCGGCCAAAACGGCAATCCGGTCGCTGACGCGCGCGCCATCGGCCTGGGCCGGCAGCGAGATCTCCGCGGACGTCAGGGCGATCAGCGACACGATCGCTGAAGCCTAACCCGTCGGTCCCTCAGGCCGACCCATGCCTCGTTCGAGGATCGGCAAACGAGACACCCGCTTCGTCGGCCAGACCCTCCCCCCGATCCGGCTCGCGATGCCCGGGTAGTCGACCACGAGACCGTCGGAGTCGAACTGCACGTCAGCAACGAAGTCTTCGCCCTCGCCAACCGCCTCGAAGCGAACCAGCCGCTGCTCGCCGGAACGGCGCTCGAGAAAGGTGTAGCGCTGAGGGGAGGCGTGGATCGATAGGTCTGGAACCGAGATCCAGATCATCAGAAAGTCCTCCGCGCTGCCTCCGTCGTGCAGGTCGTGGCGCAGTACGGGCATCGTATTGAAGACCGGGGACAGGCCAAGATCCAGGTCGAGGGCGTCCCCCAACTTGGCCGGATCGCCGCCGGGCCCTGGCATCTCGAGCTTCCCAGCGCCCTGGCTTGAGGCGCTCCAGACGCCGGTGGGGCTGCGCTGGATCTCCAAATGGCGAGTCCAGCCGGCGCCCTGGGTCTCGACTACCGCCCTGTCGGTGATGTACTCCTCGCGCGTCTGCAGCTCGAACGAAAGACGGTACGGCTCTGGATCGGACCCAATCGCGACGCCCTTCGCGCGAAGCCGCCTCGACTCGAGCCGAATCTCCGCGAACTCGGCGCCGGGCGGGTCGGCCTTCGCCCACGCGACCGCGTGGACGCGGGTGTCAATCGCGCGGCGCGCAGTCATCGGTCGTCTCTCCCCCGCCGGAGCGCTTCGGGGCACTCGTTGCATTTCTCACGCTGCTTCGCCGCGCTCGAGTCCCGCCGCCTGGCGCGATCACCGCCAGCGACGGGACCTGCGTGCTCACGCCGGGACCGGCGTCGCGAGCATCACCCCGAGCAGCGCGCGCCCGCGGTCGCTGAGCGCGTAGATCACCATCTTGCCCTCGCGCCGCGAGCGCACCAGGCCAGCGGATCGCAACGCCCGGAGATGATGGGAGACGAGGTTCTCCGAGCGCTCGACGACCCAGCTCAGGTCGCACACGCACAGCTCTCCCCCATCCCCCAGCGACGCCGCGAGCGTAAACCGCGTCGGGTCGCCGAGCGCCTTCGCCTCGGCCGCCAGCGGCTCGGCGGACGCAACCTTCAGGCGAATTTTGCGCAGCTCCTCAGCGCGCGGCAGGTCGATACAGAGCAGGTCACAGCGATCCTCAGACACCACATCATCCTAACGTCCGTTGAGGCGTGCGGGCGTTTGTGCTTATGCTGTTGGTATGAACCCGCCCGTTCTACACCCTGGAGTGGGAGCCCGGGCCGCGGCGGTTGACCGTCTCGGTGTCACACCCGGAGCAGGCGCCGGCGCTTGAGGCGATCGCGTTCGCGCTCGGGCTCGACACACCGGTGCGGGCCGCCGCGCCGGCCTGAGCGGTGCTGACCGCTTTCGGCGCGAGCGCCGTTACGTTCTACATCGCTACCGGCAGCGTCGCGCTGCTCGCCGACCTGATCCACAACACCGGCGACGCGCTCACCGCTGTCCCGCTCGCCGCCGCGTTCCTGCTGCGCTCAGAGCGCGCCGAGCGCGGCGCCGAAATCGCAGTCGTGCTCACGATCCTCGCCAGCGCGATCACCGCCGGCGTGTTCGCGATCATGCGGATCGTCCACCCCCTCTCCCCCAAGCACCTGCTCGCGCTGGCCCTCGCCGGCGTGATCGGCAACGCGATCGCCGCAAGGGTCAGGCTCAGCGGCGGACAGCGCCTGGACAGCCCGCGCTGATCGCCGACGGCAACCACGCCCGCTCAGACGCGATCGTCTCAGCCGGCGTCATCATCAGCGCCGCCGCGGTCGCCGCCGGCGCGGTCGCCGCCGGCGCACCGATCGCCGACCCGATCATCGGGCTGGCGATCACCGGCCTGATCCTGCGAATCACCTGGGAGAGTTGGAGAACGGTCCGCGCCACGGCCACCCCGGATGGTTTATCTTGGTTTCGGCGTTAGAGGGCGCCTCCGGGTCCGCGGGAAGAACTGAGTTCGCCTCCGAAGCTGGGTTTTGATCGTGACGATCTCCTGGGCCTGACGCGCGGACCTCGGGCCGGCGAAAGGAGACGTCATGCCCGTACTTCCGTCGAACCCCGATCTCGATCAGCTGCGTCGGCAGGCCAAGGAGTTGGTGCGTGCCGCCCGCAACGGGTGACGCGCACGCTCTTGAGCGGATCGGCTCGGTCGCCAACGTCACGCTCTCGGGCGCCCAGCTGGTCATCGCCCGCGAGTACGGAATGCCGAGCTGGCCGGCGCCGAGGGCCTGTGCGGCATGGCGAGGCTGTTGCTCGACGCCGGCGCCGACGCGAACGACTTGAGCGCCAACGGCCGTTGGGCGCCGTTGGAGTGCGCGGTGACGAGCGCGAACGCCGACCGGCGAAACGAGCCGATCGTCGGGCTGCTGCTCGAGCGTGGTGCGACCGTCAACGACGGCACGCTGTACGCCGCGGGGTTTGCGGGCAGTTGGTGCATGCGATTGCTGCTCGAGCATGTCGCGGATGTCGGAGATGTGGCCGAGATGGCGCTCGGCGCGCCGATCAGCAGCGGGGACGTAGAGACGGTGCGACTACTGCTCGAGGCCGGAGCGGACCCGAAGCGCTACCGCGACGGCGACGGCCAAACAGTTGCGGTGGTCCCAGAGACGCTCGGCGCGAAGGCTCCGATGGAGCTGATTGAGTTGCTGCTCTCCCACGGCGCCGCGGCCACGACGCCGGCTGCGGACGGGCGCTCTCCCTACCGGCTCGCCACCGCGCTTGACCGGGAGGACGTCGCCGATCTGCTGGTGCGCTACGGCGCCCACGACGACCGCACCGCGGTCGACCGGCTGCTCGGCGCCTGTCGTCAGGGCGACCGTGAGACGGCGACGCGCTTGGTGGCCGAGCATCCCGAGCTGCCCCGAGAGCTGACGGCCGATGAGGTCGCCACGATCGTGACCGCCGCGGAGGCGGGCGACACCGTCGCCGTGGGGCTGATGCTGGACGTCGGCATCCCGATCGACACGCGCAACGAGGGTCATGGCGCCACCGCGCTGCACCTCGCGGCGCTCTCCGGCAGCGCGCAGACCGTGAGGCTGCTGCTGGCGCGCGGCGCGGACATCGAGGCCCGCGACCGCGTGTTCGACTCAAACCCGCTGGGGTGGGCGGCCGTCGGCAGCGGCCAGCAGCCCTCAAACGCGCCGGATCCCGACTGGGAAGACGTCGTGCGTACCCTCCTCGACGCCGGCGCCTCGACCGAAGGTATCGTGCTCGAGGCCGGGGAGGTCAGCCAGCCGAGTCCCGAGGTGGCGAGTCTCCTGCTCGCACGAGGCGTTCCCACCCGGTGACCCCGGCACCGGCTGGGCCCGTCGGCGGCATCGTGAGCCCGCGCTGGCCTGCTAGGAGATCATGCCGGCGGCCGCGCTCGCGTGCGCTCTCGTGAGTACGTGTCCGATATCGGCCGGCTCGATCTGCACAGCCTCGCCCGCGCGCTGGCGAAGCGCCTCTCGGACTGCCTGCAGTGAAGGGTCAAGGATGAGTGCCCATTCCCCTGCCGCAAATCTTCGAGCAGTAACGGCGCTCTTCGCTGAACCGCCAGATCCGACACGCGGTGAGCACCATCAGCGCGGCATTTCGTGCGTCGGCGGTCAGCAACTGCCAAGACGCGAGTTGCGCATCCCCGACTTGCAGGACCCAGCGATCGGGAACCTCGCCGATCGCCTCGCGCGGCGCGGCACCGATCAGCGCTCTGCCGCACTGACGGCAGAGCGAGAACTCGACGATCAAGTCTGGCTCGCCGGGATCGCGCGCAACGACCTCGGGGCGCCCGCACGAGTCAAGACCGACGTGGAGCTCCATCGGCGGCACCTCAGGCGGCGCGGCGGCGACGGACGCGGTAACCACGCGGAGATCGACGCGGCACGGGGCGTTCGCAAGCTCGGCGACGGTCGCGTCCACGAGCGCAGTCGAGACTCGAGGGCTCAGCGGAGCATCGACGATCGCGAGCAGGTCGATGTCGCTCATCCCAGGCGTGTAGCCGCCGAGCACAAGGGAGCCGTGGAGGATCACCGAGCCCAGCCGCTTGCCGAGCACACCTGAGCAGGCGGCTGCGAACCGCTCGGCGAACGCGACCGCTCCGCCGCATCCGCCCATCGTCCCGCATCGGGCTTGTCTCAGCGACTGCCGGACGGCTGCAGGTACAGCCCAGCCACGTAGCAGGACAAGGAGCCCAGCGCCAGCAGGGCCATGAGCAGCGAGCTGATGTTGTTGTTGAAGTCGAGGAAACTGGCTCCGTTGAAACCTGCACCGATGGCGAGCAGCGCTCCAAGCACTGCGGTGAACCCCACCCAGCCCGGCCGGAGCTTGACCGCCCGGACAGCAACCCAAATAGCGATCGCGACAAGCGCCAGGCCGAGAGTCGCATGGATCGCGAGGGCGACGGCGCCATGGCCGAGGGCCCACGCGATGCTTTGGAGGGAGCCCGTGAAATAGTTCGCAGGCTGCGCCCCGGAGTGGTGGGGCGGAACCGTCACGTAGAGATTCACGACCATCCCGATGGCGGTCTGCACCACCACTAGCATCGCGGCGAGCAGTGTCATGCGTCGTAGCGCCAACGCGCCCGGCGCGAAGGTTGGTATCGGGGCGTTCGACGAGGGCATGCCCTGCCGTCCGGATGCTCAGGCGGTTGCCCAGGCGGTGATCGCCTGGCTGCCTGCTATCACGCTGCGGTCCGGTGTAAGGAGCACGGGCACCCAGCTTGCTCCGGTGAGGCGGCGAACTTCCCGCCGTCCGCGCGAGCGATTCAGCCAGGAGGGGAGCAGACCCCAGCCGTAGCAGCGCACTACCACCGACCCGTGTCCAGCAGTGATCAGGGCATCGTAGGCATTGCGGCAGGGATGGCCGGGCCGCGGGGTGCGGAACAGTCCCCAGCAGACGTAGAGCGTCAGCTCTTCGGACATCTCACGCGTGTTTGCGTCGCAGCCGCGCGAGCGGCCACATCGTGAGGCGCTGGACCGCGCGCGGCGGGAACGCCATGACGGTGGTGTCTGCGTAACGGACCATCAGATCGGCGAGCTCCACGATCGCGCCCGGTCGTCGCGGTAGGCCGTGGCGCGTGTACCGGCCGGCGCGGGCGAGCGCCGCTGCCTCCTCGAGGAAGCCCTGTAGCTCCAGTGCCGGCTCGACCTCAACCAACAGGTGCGCCTCGGTCTCGCCGGTGTTTCGAAACGAGTGCTTGGCGCCGACTGGCGCGACCACGCGTGTGCCCGGCCCGGCGTTGATCCGCTTGCCGTTGATCGTGAACCGCACCGTGCCGGCGAGCACTTCGAAGCGCTCTTCTTGGGCGGGGTGGTAGTGCGCTGGAACGTCGCCGTTGGGTGCGGCCCAGACCTCGGTGTGCAGGACGTCGCCGTCGCGGTGGAAGCCGAGTCGCTGGCGACGGACGGGATCGTGAACAAGCTCGGTCATGGCGCTCCTCTGTCGGGTCCAAACCACTAAGTCACCAGAGAGTAACATAGTCGCGGTGACCCAACGACGACTCCCGAAAGACCAGCGCCGCGCAACACTCGTGGCTGCCGCGACCGAGCTGTTCGCACAGCGTGGCTACGACCACGCCTCACTCGACGAGCTCGCCGCACAGGCAGGCGTTACCAAGGCAATCGTCTACCGACACTTCGCGTCCAAGAAGGACCTCTACCTCGAGCTGCTCGCCGCCCATCGCGACGAGCTCCTGTCCACCCTCGCTGAGGGCATGACAGGGGCGGGACCACTCGCCGAGCGGATTCCTGCGGTCACCGACAGCTGGTTCGCCTACGTGGAAGCCCATCCGTTCGCCTGGATGATGCTGTTCGCCGACGTCACAGGCGATCCCCAGATCCGCGCCTTCCACGCAACAATGCGCGACACCGCCCGCACCACCATCGCAGGCCTACTCAAAGCCGAGCCCGGACTGACACTTGCGCCCAAGCAGATCATGCCCGTCGCTGAGCTGCTGCGCTCGGCGATGACCGGGCTCGCTCTATGGTGGCTCGAGCACCGCGACGTCCCCCGGGCCACGCTCGTCCAGGCGATCACCCAAACCACCTGGCACGGACTCGCCGACTCAACCGACCGGAGCAACTGACGACGAGCGCCCACAGCAGCCCGCAGTGGCGCGGCTTGCTGCAGATGATCAGGTCAGCGGCGCGCTCGCTTCCCCCCAGTCTCGCATGAACGGGACGGTCAGGTCTCAGATAAACCGGACTGGGCAGTCTCAGATCGGCGGGACGCCGCACGGTGCGCCTGCCGGCCTCTACGGTCAGCGTCGGGAGCGGAGGCGGATCTGCTGCCGAGCGTGTCACTGGGCAGCCGATCATGGGCGTCGCGGTTTATCGGCGGCGAAAGCCGCGGTCTGGCGTGGGATCGAGCGGGCTTGGCGGCAGGCCGGGCGGTGGATCCTCGAGGTTGTAGTCCGACGGCGCGATGTCGTTGGGCGCGTCGGGATGGAAGAGCGACGCGAGCAGTTGGGCCTGCCCGCGGCCGACGCCGAGCTCGCCCATACCGCCGTTGTACATCTGGATGCCGGCGGACTCGCAGTGCGCGTACAAGCGGCTGAGCTCCTGCAGGCGGCCGACGCGGCAGGGCTTGACGTTGACGATCCGTACCTTGATAGGGGTCATGTTGATCGACGCGAGGCTCGTGATCGGCGCGTCGTAGGAGACGCGATCCGCGATCGACGCGAGCAGCTCGAGCACCGCCGGGTCGTCGTGCGGGTCCTCGAAGACGACCCCGGTGAACGTCGCCAGCGTGCGTTCGTACATCGCCAGCAGCGCCGCCTCATCTTCGACCTCGAGGCCGTACTGGCCCTTGAAGTCGATCGTCGCGACACCCTCGACAGCCGCGACGCGGTCCATGATCTCCTGCGTCCACGACGGCGCGACGTCCAGCTTGAAGCCAACCGTCGGATGCAGCGCCCGCCGGTTGGCGACCTTGTCGACGTCCGGTGGATCGCCGAGCCCGAACGAGTTGACGAACGTCACCGGCTGGGGCGTGCGGCCGAGGACCTCGGGCAGGCTCGTCGCCGACTGCCGCAGCGCGAGATCGAGTGCCGCGGACTCGAACGTCCAGCGCCGCCAGTTGCGCTGCAGCTCGTACTCGGGCGGCTCGGGCCACATGTCGATCTCCTCGACGTGGGCGAGGAAGCCGGTGAACGTCGCCCACTCGCCGGTCAGCGGGAAGTCGCTCGCGCGCAGGCTCTCCTGGGCATCCCCCATGCCGACCTGCTCGCCGATACCATCCTCGCCACGGCCCTGTAGTCGCAGCTGCGTCGTCGAGTGGTCCTCGAGCGCGGTCGGGCCGCTCGGCATGAGCGCCTCGAACGAGGACGACTCAATCGTGATCGGCAGGTCCTTGACGGCGCTCCAGAGGTCGATCATGAGCAGGTCCCGTAGCTCTTGGTGATCGGGTGCATGGGTGACACCCTATGTGGTCGCGGCTAGCGCGTGGACGTACGCCCCGCGGATGCTGGCGAGCCGAGTTGGACTCGCAGTGAGGCGCCGACCAAAGCATTTGAGCAACTCACGACTGCATGTGCCGCGGCAACAAGCCGCGCTGTAGCGGCGGCGAGGACCCATCTATGTGCTCTGGCTCGGAAGTTCGGCGACGTATTCGGCAGACGGACACGCTTGCTCTTGTGGCTAGCAAGCGCCCTGCCGGTGCCGAGACAGAGGGCCGCTTGTCGTCGTGGGTGTCGCGTAAACCACCGGTCTGTCCGAGCGGTTGAAGACCATTCTGGGTATGCCCCAGAACTTTCTTGAGTGTGATCGTGAGCAGGTGTTCCTGATGCCGCCGGACCCGCGGGATTGGCTACCGGAGGGTCATTTGGCGTGGTTCGTGTTGGCGTTGGTGGAGGAGCTGGACTTGTCGGCGTTCTATGGCTTCTACCGCCAGGATGGGTGGGGCCGCGCGGCGTTCGAGCCTTCGATGATGGTGGCGCTGCTTTTGTACGGGTATGCGCGGGGTGAGCGATCCTCAAGGGGAATTGAGCGTCGCTGCGTGGAGGACGTCGCCTACCGCGTGATCGCTGCCCAGCAGGCTCCCGATCACGCGACGATCGCGCGGTTTCGCGTGCGCCACGAGGAAGCCCTCGCGGGCCTGTTCAGCGAGGTGCTGGGGCTCTGTCGGGAGTCGGGGCTCGTGAAGGTGGGGCTGATCGCGATCGACGGGACGAAGGTTCATGCAAACGCCTCGCATCACTCAAACCTCGACTACGAGCAGCTCGCCCGGGAGATCCTGAAGGAGGCGGGCGAGGTCGACGCTTGCGAGGATGAGCTCTATGGTGAGGCGCGCGGCGATGAGCTGCCTGAGCACCTGCGAACCCAGGAGGGCCGACGCGCTGCGCTGCGCGAAGCCAAGGAGAAGCTCGCGCGGGAGCGCGCGGGCAGAGACGACACGAAGGTGAAGGTGCCTGATACGCAATCGCAGGGTGTGAAGCTCGTGCTTGATCCCGAGGCGATCGTCGCCCGGATGCGCGGGCGTCAGGGGTGGGTGCGCGAGGCGCGCCACCAGCTGGATGAGCACC
The DNA here is from genome assembly GCA_963812955.1 of uncultured Solirubrobacterales bacterium. Taxonomy (GTDB): domain Bacteria; phylum Actinomycetota; class Thermoleophilia; order Solirubrobacterales; family Solirubrobacteraceae; genus Palsa-744. Next base: position 127,306 of record CAWEXC010000003.1, on the reverse strand, counting down.
GCCGACTGGCGGCCGATCCGATCCCACGCTCGCGCTCGGAGCGCCTGCTTGAGTGCGAGCGTCGCCTACAGGAGAACCTGCGCGTCGAGCGCGAGGCCAACGAGGCTTACGAGCATCACCGCGCAACTGCCGTGACCAAGGACGGCCGGCGGTTCGGAGCGCGCCCGAACCCATATGTCGCGCCGGGGTGCCACCGGGGAAGATCAACGTGACCGATCTCGATTCACGTAACGTCAAGACGCCGCGCAGCTACACCCAGGGTTACAACGTGCAGGCCGCTGTGAACGAGCATCAAATCGTCTTGGCGGCCGAGGTCACGCTCACCTCACCAGACTTCGGGCAGCTCGAGCCGATGGTCAAGGCCACCCAGCGCGAGCTAGCGCAGGTCGGCGTCAGCGATACGCCTGGGGTTGCGGTCGCGGACAGCGGCTACTGGCATGAGCAGCAGATCGACCAGGTCGTGAATATGGGCATCCAGGTCCTGATCCCACCCGATGCCGGCAAGCGTGACACACCGCGCCGTGGCTGGGATGGCGGCCGCTACGCGTTCATGCGCACCGTGCTCGCCGGTGACCACGGCGGCGGGCTTTACCGAAAACGCAAGGCGATGGTCGAGCCCGTGTTCGCTCAAACCAAGCACAACCGGCGCATCAACCAGTTCCAGCGACGAGGCAGATCTGCCGCACGCTCAGAATGGCGGCTGATCACCGCAACACACAACCTGCTCAAGCTCCACAAGCACCACCTAGCCGCCCAGGCCGCCTGAAAACTCCACTTGGGCCGCACCGACATCCGACAAGGCTCACAGAACCAGGCCCCCACCGGCACCACCCTCATCACCGCTGGCGCTCACCCATCCCTGCGGCAACTTTACGCGACACCCACCGTCCAGACCGACCGCGTTGGGCTTGATGGTGGCTGCTTCCGCTCTCCGGTCGAAAGAGGATGTCCCGCGTGGCGTAGAACTTGAAGTGGCGGTCCTCCCGCCTCGTCCGGTCGTGTTGCGACCGTGGCGAGTGCGAAATCGGTCCATTCGAGACAGGAGGAGCCGCCATGAAGAAGGTACATGCTGGGCAGGTCACGAGCGAGGACGCGTCGACGGAGGTGCCTGTGCTGCCTGCGCGGGTGCAGGCCGCGCTCGGGGAGCTCGCCGGGGCGGCTAGGGAGGGGCTGCTCGCGTTGAGCGTGGGTGTCGGGCTTGGTGTGATGCACGAGCTGATGGCCGAGGAGGTGCAGGAGGTGTGCGGGCCACGCGGCAAGCACGACCCTGCGCGGGTCGCCTACCGGCACGGCAGCGACGAGGGCGAGGTCACGCTCGGTGCCCGCCGGGTGGGGGTGCGCCGGCCGCGGATGCGCGCCAAGGACGGCAGCGGCGAGGTGTCGGTCGAGACCTACGAGCACTTCGCCGCCCGTGACGTGTTGAGCGCGGTCGTGCTGGAGCGGATGCTCGCGGGCGTCTCCACCCGCCGGTTCGTGCGTACCCAGGAGCCGGTCGGTGAGGAGGTGGAGGCGCAGGCGCGCTCGACGTCGAAGTCGGCGGTCTCGCGCACCTTCGTTGCCCGAACCGCGCAGACGCTGAAGGAGCTGATGAGTCGTCGCCTGGATGACGTGCGGTTGGCGGTGCTGATGCTCGACGGGGTCGTCTTGAAGGACCACACCAACATTGTCGCGCTCGGGATCACGACTGACGGTGTGAAGGTTCCGCTCGGGTTGTGGGAGGGTTCCACAGAGAACAAGACGATCGCGACCGCGCTGCTGGCTGATCTCGTGGACCGTGGCCTTGACGTCGAGCAGGGCGTGCTCGTCGTGCTCGACGGCTCCAAGGCCCTCGGAGCCGCAGTGAACGCGGTCCTGGGGCCGCGTACCCCGGTCCATCGGTGTGTCCGCCACAAGGAGCGCAACGTGCTCGAGCACCTGCCCGAGCGCGACCGGCCAGAGGTCAAGCGCCGGCTCCGCCGAGCGTGGGCGCGTGAGGATCACAAACAGGCCCTCGGGGAACTCCAGGCGCTCGCCGCTGAGCTCGAGCGTTCTCACCCCGGTGCCGCAGCGTCCCTACGGGAGGGCATGGAGGAGACGCTCACCGTTACCCGTCTCGGCGTGAAGGGCGCGCTGAAGCGCACGCTGCAGAGCACGAACCCATGCGAGTCGATGATCGAGTGCGTTCGTCGCAGCTCGCGGAACGTCAAGCGCTGGCAGTCCGGGGAGATGTCCCTACGCTGGACTGCCGCCGGGATGATCGAGGCTGAGCAGCAGTTCCGACGGATCATCGGCTACGACGGCCTCGCCAAGCTCGCCCTTGCTGTCGAACGCGAGATCACCCAGCCCACCACCACACACGTCGCCGAGGAGGCCGCTACGCTCATCACCGTCTAAGAGATTCACCCGGGCCGCCATCATCAAAGTTCCACGCCGGCCGGGACATCCTCGGTCGAAAGCAGCACTCTCGCTTGGCGGCCTTTGCCTATGACGGGCGGCCGACTGCGTCGCAGAAGCCTGACCGGGGAGTACATCGTGGTCCCCTGAGCGAGGTGCTGGCGGTATCAGGGAACTCCCCCTCCCGATCGTGGCTTCTGATACGTTCCGGCGACACGCTTTTCGGTGCTGACCGACGCGATGCCAGTCTCCGGACGTTTACAACAGGATGAGGGGAAGGATCCCTATGAGACTGCTGGATGCCTTCTCACGCGCAGGTGCAGTCCGATTGATCGGGGTGCTGGTCGTGGCGGTAGCCTTGGCGACATGCTGTGTCGGCGTGTCTTCGGCGTCAGCAGCAGCAGCGGTCGTCAAAACGATCTCGGTCGGCGCCGAGCCCGAGGCAGTGTCATCGGATGGCACCCACGTCTGGGTCGCGAACTCGGGCAGTGGTACGGTCAGTGAGATCGACGCGTCGACCGGCACGGTCGTCAACACGATCAAAGTCGATGACGGGCCCCTCATCGCGCCCCTCGGCGTGTCGTCAGATGGCACCCACGTCTGGGTCACGAACTACAACTCCGGCAACAACACCGACGGCGTCATTGAGATCGACCCGTCGACCGGCACGGTCATCCAAACGATCCCCCTCGGCAGCAACATCTACGCCGGAGGGGTGTCGTCGGATGGCACCCACGTCTGGGTCACGTACCTCAGCGGCGCTAGCCTGGTCAGTGAGATCGACGCGTCGACCGGCACCGTCGTCAACACGATCACGATCGGCAACGGGAGCGAAGGATCGATAGCGGTCTCGTCGGATGGCACCGACGTCTGGGTCGCGAACGTGGGCGGTACCGTCAGTGAGATCGACGCGTCGACCGGCACCGTCGTCAATACGATCCCGGTCGGCAGCGACCCCGTGGCGGTGTCGTCGGATGGCACCCACGTCTGGGTCGCGAACTCGGGCTGCGAAGCCTTCGCGGACTGCAACTTCGGCGTCGACGGTACGGTCAGTGAGATCGATGCGTCGACCGGCACGGTCGTCAACACGATCCCGGTGGGCAGCGACCCCGTGGCGGTGTCGTCGGATGGCACCCACGTCTGGGTCACTGGCTACAACTCCGATGACGACGGTATGGTCAGTGAGATCGATGCGTCGACCGGCACGGTCGTCAACACGATCCCGGTCGGCAGCTCGGCCCCCCCGGGGGATGTCTTTTGGGCAGGGGTGTCGTCGGATGGCACCCACGTCTGGGGCACGAACTCGGGCGATGATACGGTCAGTGAGATCCAGATAGCGCCTGTGCCGACGGTTACTAACCTTAGTGTGCGTTCGGGGTCGATCGCCGGCGGGACGCCGGTCGTAGTGACGGGATCGGGATTCGGGAACCCCGGCGATGCGGACACAGTCACGTTTGTCCCCGAAGGAGGGGGCGCCCCGATCCACGTGGTGAACCCTGTGGTGGTCAGTGAAACTGAAATCGACCTGACCACACCCGATGTGTCCGCGTTCTACAGCGGTGGCGTGTTCCATACGAACGTTCAGGTCACCACCGACGAAGCGAGTACCTCCACCATCGGCCTCTCAGGTCAGTTCAACTTCCCAGCAACGGTCGTCGAGATGGGCGACTCGATCGCCGCTGGCGAGGGCACGCTGGATGGCTTCTTCTATTCGCCTGCAAACGGGGAAACGGGCTTGTGGAGCGGGGGAGTTGCTAACGCGCCGGGGTTCGGCCCATATCCGGAATGTCACGATTCGGGCTACGCCTACGGCCAGCTCCTGTCCGCTGCGCTCAGGACGAACTTCGTCACCCTGGCGTGCACGGGAGCTAGCTATGCGGAAGGGATCATCGGGCCGGAGCGGGTGGAAAATTCTTTTGGCATCGTCACCGAAACCGTGCCCGCTCAGTTTCCTAGTGCCGCGTACGATGCAGCCGAACCGGACGCGGTGGTCATGACCTACGGCGCCGACGACGTGAAGTTCTCAAGCATCGCCGAAGAGTGCATTCTGAGTGCCCTCGCATCGAGTCCGCGCACCAAGGGCTTCCTCATAGGTGCCGCCTTAGGATCCGGAAACCCAGAGGTTGCAGAGTTGCTCAAGCTCGCCCTCGAAGGGCCGGAGCAGTGTACCGAATCCACCCCGGGCAGCACGGTAAACGCTGACTTCTGGACGTACCTACCGAAGTTGGAGGAATCCTATGAAAAGATCGTTAGCGCGATCGAAAGCGGAGGCCGCGATGCGTCTCCGGCCCGGGTGCCGAAGATCATTTTCACCAACTACATGGATCCGTTTCCCCCCAACGGTATCGGATGCGCAGACACCTGGCCACTGGATAACGCGCAGCTCTCCTACTTCAACATCTTGTTTACTAAACTCAACAGCAAGATAGAAGCTGCTGCGAAGGGCCTGCACAATCCCAATGTCCGCTTTGTGGACATATCGAAAGCTCTGGACGGCCACACCTGGTGTACCTCTGAACCGTGGGACTATGGCCTGTCGGTCATTTTCTCAAGCGGTCAACTACTCAACTTCCTTTCCAGGGAAACGATCTCCAAGGCTCCGTTCCATCCGACACCTGCCGGACAGGCAGCTATCGCAAAGTTGGTACGACCTGTCGTAGCGGAAGCGCTCGGTCTGAACGAAACGGCGGCTGCGGTCACCGCGGCTTCGACCGACGGTGGCGGGTCGGCCAATGGGGTCACTGTCGAGCCGGGGGAAAGCATCTCAACCCAAGCATCCGGATTCGCGCCGGGTGAGACGGTCGAAGAGGCGTTGCATTCGACCCCAGTCTCACTCGGGAGTGTGATGGCGAACGGGAACGGCGAAATCAGCGCCACCGTGACGGTACCTTTGGGGACCCCGGCAGGTCAGCACGAGCTGCTTTTCACCGGGCAGACCAGCGGCGTCACCGCGACCCTCCCAGTCCTGATTCCCGCCCCGCCGGCCGGTCCGGTGTTCACCACCGACTCTCCGCCGCAGACAGTACCGTCAGGGGGTGTTTACGCCGGGGACTTCGGGGCGTCAGGCGTGCCCGCCCCGGCATACGCGCTGGCGCCCGGAGCGCCGGCATGGCTGGGCATCGAACCATCCTTCACCGGTATCGTTTCAGGTACTCCACCCAGCGACACCACCAGCTTCACCTATTCGGTGATCGCATCGAACGGGGTCGGCCCTGTCGCCACCGCCGGTCCGTTTACCGTCACTGTTACGGCGGGCAGTGAATCGCTTGCGGGCAGTGGGTTGACGCGCGTCCTCGGCGCAAAAGAAGAAACGAAGGCACCAGCCACCGGCAGCACTTCACTCGACGGGTCCACTATCAGCGTTCAGCGTAACCACGAGGCGCTCATCAAGCTCACTTGCACAGGCACAGCAACGTGCAGTGGCCGGCTGACAATTATGGTCAAGCGCACGACCGGGAAGGGCAAGAAGAGGCACACTAAGACGCAGACCATCGGGACCGCAACCTTCTCCATCGCCGCTGGCAAGAGCGAGACCGTCAAGCTCACGCTCAACGGCACTGGGCGGGCCCTCCTGAATGCCGCTCACGGGCGTCTCAGCGCCACTCTTGCGATCCTCAAGTCGTCCCCCAGCCCGAGCAAGACACAAACCGAGAACGTCCATCTGGCCCAGCAGAAGGCGAAGAAGAGCATGAAGTAGACTGCCGCGACGCTGAGCGGGCGGTCTCGCGATGCAACGACCCCAACGCGATAGCCGCGCACTGCTGCTTCTGCGGGACAGCGAGCGTCATCTTCGGCTGCGTCTCACATCCAGTTGTCGACTTCGGCCGTCGAGAACGAGAATCCTTGTCCCGCCTCGATGTGACGCTCGAGTGCCTTGCTGAGGTGCTCCACTTCGCTTGCAGTCGCAGATGATCGTCGACCTCGGGCGCCTCGAAGCGTTCCTCTCGGCCGCCGAGGACACCCTCGCGGACGTGCGGTTCTACGCAAGCGTCGCGCTGCTCCGCAGCGCGCGCATGGCAGAGCGCGCACTGCGCGCTACCGGGAGTCGCGATTCCTCAGCGAGCCGCGGCGCAGATCAGTCGCGGCGGTGGCATCGACCTAGCGCGCGAACTGGCGGCCGGCGTTGCCAGTATCTCGCGCGTAGATGCGCTTCACGTATTTCCTCTCGGAGCCGAGGCGGCTACACGCGAGGTCGCCGCGGAGTTCCGCGTCGCGCGGGGTGTCAGCGCCCAGCGCCTGGCAGGGACCGGTCAGTAACCGGAACTTCTTGTAGCAACGCACCCAGCAGTTCGGGACCTTCACACCGGTCCGGTGTTCCGACGTCTCGCAAGACCCGTTCGCAGGTTCTTGCACGGTTTGCGTGTATCCATCTCATCCCGCCCGGCGGTAGCAGATGTGCGTCGCCAGTGGGGAATGGAGGACTTCGTCGGGCTCGAAATCGAACTCAGCGATGCCGTTGAATATCCCCTCGCCGGACCCGAGTAGAACGGGGACGATGTCGAGCCAGAGCTCGTCGATGACGCCCGCCAGCAGCGCTTGGCGGACGGTCGAGGCGCCGCCCGCGATGTCGACGCCGTCTGCGCCGGCAGTCTCGCGGGCCTGGGCATAGGCGGCGTCGAAGCCATCGGTGACGAAATGAAACGTCGTCCCGCCCTCCATCTCGATCGGCGCGTGAGAGTGATGGGTTAGGACGAACACGGGCGCGTGGTAGGGCGGCTCGGGGCCCCACCAGCCCGACCACTCCTCGTCCCACTCGCCGCGGATCGGGCCAAACATGTTGCGCCCCATGACGTAGGCGCCACGAGGGCGCAGCAGACGGCGCTCGACGGTGGCGTCCGCCTCGTTCGCGCGCTCGTCGCCAAGGTGCCAGCCGTGAAGCTCGCGGCCCCGCTTGCCAAGCGGGTCTTCGCGGCTTTGACCCGACCCGGCGACGAAGCCGTCGAGGGAGATAGACATGTGGCAGGTGGTGTCGGCCATTACTCTCCTCCAAAGTGATTGTGATTTGCAAGCGGCGGTGGTAGCACAGGCGCCACAGGGGCCCTGCCAAACGCCTGCGTCTCATCATCCTCTCACCGGCAGCGGTGCGACCTCCTGAGCCCATAGAATCGCGGCCGTGCCGTTCACCCTCACGAACCTCAGAGAGGATCCGGTCGACGTCGGGTCCAACTTCGACGGCGCGCCGGATCTGGAGTTCAGCCTGGTGGGTACAGCGCTCGAACTCGAGCGGTCCGGCCTCAGCTATCAGCGCATCCCGCCCGACTACCGGTTCCCGTATGGCCACACGCACAAGGAGCAGGAGGAGGTGTTCGTCGTCGTGGGCGGGAGCGGGCGGATGAAGCTCGACGACGAGATCGTCGAGGTCAAGAAGTGGGACGCCGTGCGCGTTCCACCCGGTACATGGCGAGGGTACGAGGCCGGGCCAGAGGGTCTCGAGATCCTCGTCTTCGGCGCGCCCAACCTCGGCGAGAACCCGCGGGAAGATGTGGAGGGTCAGCGAGACTGGTGGGCCGACTAATAGCGACTCGTGTCTCGTGCGGGCAGCGCCTGTGAGCGAACTGAGCGTGCCTAAAACGACGGCGGGATGTTCTGGTTCAGGTGGAACAGGTTGGTAGGGTCGTAGCGGTCCTTGAGCTCGCGCAGGCGGGCGAACTTCTCGGCACCGTAGGCCGCCTGCACGCGATCCTCGCCCTCTGAGGAGAGGAAGTTGATGTAGGCGCCGCCGGTCAGCGACGGCTCGATCTCGGCATAGAGCCGCTGCGCCCAATCGATATGGGTCTCCAGGCCGGCCGGCTCGTGGGTCGTGGCGATCGCGTTGAGCACGAAGGGCGCCTGGCGCTCGCGGTGGGCGGACTCGTCCTCGCCGACGCGAGCGATCGCGCCGCCGAAGTGCTGAATGTGGATCTCCGAGGACGGGGAGGTCGCGTTCTGATGGAAGCGGGCCATCGTCGCGATCGCGTGGTCGTCGAGCTCGCGGAAGTAGCCCGCCTTCATGTATGCCTGGGTGCCCTTCGGCCAGAGCCCGTCGAGCAGGCTCTGCATCTGTACGTAGGGCATCGGGCCGACCAGGTCGGCGACCGGGTCGCCGAGATCGCAGATCGGCTGAATCGCCTTCATCCCCTCGTCGGGGTCTCCGGAGTAGCAGCCGACCAAGGCGACGAGCTTCTTGCCGTGCCAATCCTCGGGCAGGAAGGGGGCGGGTGGCGCTGTGATCAGATTGACCAGGGTGCTCAGCTCATCCGGTAGGTCGCGCGCAAAATTGCGGTAGAAGCGCATGACCTCAACGGCGCGGTCGCCTGGATAGAAGACCGGGCCGGCGGCCACAGTCGGGCCGACCGGGTACAGATCGAACTCGAAGGAGGTGACGACGCCGAAATTGCCGCCTCCGCCGCGCAGACCCCAGAAGAGGTCGGGGTTCTCCGTCGAACTCGCGGTGAGGATCTGGCCGTCGGCGGTGACCACCTCGGCCGAGCGCAGGTTGTCACAGGCCAGGCCGTGCTTGCGCATCAGCCAGCCGATCCCGCCGCCCAGCGTGAAGCCGGCGACGCCGGTGGTCGAGATCAGGCCCCCGGTGGTGGCGAGGCCGTGCTCCTGGGTGGCGGCGTCGAACTCTCCCCAGGTGAGACCGCCCTCGGCGGTGGCGGTGCGACCGTTCACATCCACCGTGATGCCCTTCATCGGCGAGAGGTCGATGACGATGCCGTCGTCGCAGGTCGAGAAGCCGGGAATGCTGTGGCTGCCGCCGCGCACGGCGACGTCAAGCCCCTCGCTACGCGCGAAGCCGATCGCGTGGCGCACGTCGCGGGCATCGGTGCAGCGGGCGATCACCGCCGGGCGGGCGTCATGGGCGCCGTTCCAGATCGAACGAGCCTCGTCGTAGGCGCCGTCGCCGGGCCGGATCATCTCTCCGTGCAGCCCGTCCTCGAACTCCTTCAGCGTTGCCGCTCCAAGCACTCCTTGCGTGGCCATGCCGGCCCCCTTTTCAGTTCGGTTGTTTGACGTCGCGTTTCGACGACACACAGCGAGGCTACGGGCTGCCTCTTAGCGCTCACTTTGCAGCGTTTTAGCCTCCAGTTCCCGGCAGTAGGCGATACCGGCGCGGGCGCCGAGCAGCTCGAAGTGCCGGCTCGCCCGGTCCAGCCAGCGGCGCCCCGTCGCCGCCTCGCCGTCCTCCGCGCAGATCGCCGCCAGCACCGCCAGCGCCCACCCCTCCTGGTGGGTCGTCTCGATCCCTCCGAAGACCGAGGCGGCGGCCTCTAGGTGAGCGCGGGCATCGGCGCGATCGCCGGTGCAGAGCGCCACACACGTCAGGCTCAGCTCGGCGGCTCCGATGCCGATTAGGTCGTCGTTTTCGGCAAACCAGGTCCGGCTGTGCCCGGCGGAGATGCGGGCGCTGTCTGCGTCGCCGGAGCGAGCCAGGAGCATCGCCAAGCAGCCGAGGGTCATCCCGGCGCCGCGACGATCGCCGATCTCCTGCCGCAGGGCGAGGCTGCGCTCGAGCAGCGCCCGCCCCCGTTCGAAGTCGCCGCAGGAGCGGGCCAGGTTGCCGAAGGCGTTGAGCGCGAAGGCCTCGCCCTGCTGGTCGCCGAGCTGCTCGAAGCGGGCGAGGCTCTCCTCGATCAGCTCTTCAGCGTGGGCAAAATCGGCCTCGGCGCGATCCACCACGGCGAGGTTGACCAGGACGTGAGCGGCGGCCGCGGCGCCGCCAACGCGGCGGGCGATCAGCCCCGTGTCCTCATGCAGGAAGAGCGGGTAGCCGATCTCGGGCTCGACCGAGATCATTCCGTAGCTGAGCGGCCACAGCGCCGGGCGCGGCTCGGAGCTGAGAGCGCCGGCGTGCTCCAGCGCAGCTTCCAGTTGCTCCCGTGCGGGGCCGTATTCACGCCGAAACCAGGCGGCGATGCCGCGTGTGTGCGCCGCCCACATCGGCGGCCGGGCGGCTGGAAGGTCGTCGGCGAGCAGCGCCTCGTGTTCGCGCACGAGCAGCTCGACGTCCTGCGCGGGACTGACGATCGCCCGGTAGGCCGCCGAGACCTCGACCGCATCGAACATCCCGGCCCGGTCCTCGAGCTCGCGGAAGATCACCACGCTTTCGGCCGCGAACTCGTGGATATGCACGGGGACGCCGCGGCGCAGCCCGATCACGCAGACGGCGAGCAGGGCACGGGCGCGCACCGCCGTCGACTCGGGCGCCGCGGCCAGGGCGGCGGTGAGCCAGCGGTATCCCTCGGCGAGGTAGCCGCGCATCAGCCAGAAGCGCCAGAGGGCGACGGCAAGACGAAGCGCCGCCTGAGGATCCGCGACCAGCGCCGAGGCCAGGGCTGCGCGGAGGTTGTCGCGCTCCCGATCGAGGCCCCGCAGCGTGATCCGGGCCGGCAGCTCGCCAGCCGGCGTCGGGTCGCTCTCGGCCAGCGCGACGTACCAGTCGCGATGGCGGCGCTCGGAAGCGGAGCGCTCTCCCGCCTCCTCGAGACGCTCGACCGCGTACTGGCGCACGGTCTCCAGCAGCCGGTAGCGGCGGTCCTCAGATCCCTCCTCGACGTGAACCAGCGACTTGTCGATCAGCCGGCCGAGCATGCCGACGGCCTCGCTGCGCCGCAGTGGATCCTCGGCGCCGACGTCCTCAGCCGCCTCCAGCCCGAAGCCGCCGGCAAACACGGCGAGTCGACGCAGCAGCACCTGCTCGTCGGCCTCGAGCAGCTCGAAGCTCCAGGCGAGCGTCGCGCGCAGGGTCTGCTGCCGGGTCATCGCCGTGCGGGGCCCGGACGAGAGCAGGTCAAGCGAGTCGTCGAGGCGCTCGACGATCTGAGCCGGAGTTAGGACGCTCACCCGCGCCGCCGCCAGCTCGATCGCCAGCGGCATCCCGTCGAGGCGGTGGCAGAGGGAGGCAACGGCGTCCGCGTTGTCACCGCCGAGCTCGAATCCGGGCGCGGCCTGTGCGGCCCGGGTGGCGAACAGCCGCACCGACTCGGCCTCCAGCGACTCCTCCGCGGGCGCTCCGGGAACCAGCCTGGGGAGCGAGAGCGAGGGGACGCGCCAGGTCACCTCGCCGGGAATGCGCAGTGGCTCGCGGCTGGTCGCCAGCACGGTCAGATTCGGGCAGTGGCTGAGCAGAGCCTCGGCGAGGCGCGCAACCGGCTCGACCAGGTGCTCACAGTTGTCGAGCAGGAGTAGCTGCCGACGATCGCCGATGTGCCCGGCGAGGGTGATCTCGGGAGCCCGGTCGGAGGCCAGCCGCGTGCCCAGCGCCTGAGCGATCGCCGGCCCGACCAGCTCGGGCTCTCCAAGCGCCGCCAGCTCGACCGGCCAGACCCCGTCGGTAAAGTCCTCCCCCCGCTGCCCGGCGAGCTGCAGCGCCAGCCGGGTCTTGCCGCAGCCGCCGGCTCCTGTCAGGGTGAGGAGCCTCGCGTCGCGCAGCAGCGTCGCGGCCTCGGCCAGCTCGCGCTCGCGGCCGACGAAGCTGGTTAGCTGTGACGGTAGCTCGGGCTGGCTGGCACCCACCCGGCGCGGCTCGGAATCCCGCTCCAGCTGGGTCAGCTCGGCCTCCAGGGCGAGGCGGAGCTGGTCGAGGGAATCGCGCCGCTCCCGGCTCCAGTCCTCGTAGCGGTCCGCCGGCAGCAGCTCGGCGTCGAAGCCCTCGAGGGCTGAGCGATAGGCGCCGGGCTCGCCCTGCTCGCGCGCCGCGGCGGCGAGCTCTTCGAAGGCGACCGCGTCGATCCGCACCGGGTCCTCGGGGCTGAGCAGGATCAGTTCTTCGCGCAGCTCCAGGTAGCGGCTGCCGTCCAGCCCGATCGAGTCGAGCGCGCGCCGAGCCGCGAATATCGCCTGATGGAGGTTGTTGCGGGCGGAGGCCGGGTCCCGCCCCGCCCACAGCAGCTCGGCGGCCTCCTCGACGTGGAGGCGGCGCTCGGGCGCGAGAGCGAGCAGCTTGATCAGCGTCTTCGCCTTGCGTAGCCGCCAGGCATCGTCGGCGATGACGCTGTCGCCGGCGCTGATGGAGAACACCCCCAGGAGACCGATGCACAACACCTCATCTCCCGTCGATGTGCCTTTCGTGCTGGGACTCGCCACCGCATAAGAAAACCACTCCGAAGCGATTGACTCGGTTGCCCCTCCGGGCATAGGTGCCCGGCCTTCAGGCCTGCGGTCCCGCGCCCGTCGATGGAGAGACGCTGCGCCCGCTCGACCTCTCCCCTCACCCAAGCAGCCAGTCACGTGGCCTGTTTAGCGAGGAGCAGATCGAGGCTCACCTCGACGCCGTCGAGTCCGCAGGCGGTGACGTGTGCTGGTGGCCCATCCGTCGCAGCAGAGTCCGTCCGACCGCCTATTCCACACCCGTCCCCCCCTCCCCCCGCTCTGGTGAGGCGGTTGGCGGCCGGCCGGAGCCCTCAGCCGATCTGCTCTGCCAGCTCGACGATGATCCCCTCCGGGCCGCGGACGTAGCAGAGCCGATAGCTGTCTTCGTAGCGAAATCACTCATCCAGCTAGGCGTCTCAGATCGGCGGAACGTCGCACTCGGCCGCTCGAGCTCGGACTATGCCGGTGCGCTGACCCCGCTCAGCGCCTCGACGCTCATCTCGCTCTCGATTGCCGCACCGATCGCGGCGAGCGAGGGCGACCGTACGCGCTGCTTGGTTGCTGTGTGCGCCATGCGGTTCAGGCCGACGAGTCGCTCCGCCTCGCACCGTACCGCCTCGTCGAGCTCCGTCGCTGGCACTACCTCGTCGAGATAACCGACCTGCACGGCCTCTCGGGGCGTGTACATCGCAGCGTCGATCACCGCACGCGCCAGGTGACCGGGGTGCAACCGCTGGCGCGCGAGCTCGATCACAAACTGAGGCATCGTCAGCCCGATCTGCACCTCGTTGAGGCCAACTCGAAACTCGCCGTCGACCCCGATCCTCACGTCCGCCGCCATCAACATGAATGCTCCCGCCGAGGATGTCCCGCGTGGCGTAGAACTTGAAGTGGCGGTCCTCCCGCCTCGTCCGGTCGTGTTGCGACCGTGGCGAGTGCGAAATCGGTCCATTCGAGACAGGAGGAGCCGCCATGAAGAAGGTACATGCTGGGCAGGTCACGAGCGAGGACGCGTCGACGGAGGTGCCTGTGCTGCCTGCGCGGGTGCAGGCCGCGCTCGGGGAGCTCGCCGGGGCGGCTAGGGAGGGGCTGCTCGCGTTGAGCGTGGGTGTCGGGCTTGGTGTGATGCACGAGCTGATGGCCGAGGAGGTGCAGGAGGTGTGCGGGCCACGCGGCAAGCACGACCCTGCGCGGGTCGCCTACCGGCACGGCAGCGACGAGGGCGAGGTCACGCTCGGTGCCCGCCGGGTGGGGGTGCGCCGGCCGCGGATGCGCGCCAAGGACGGCAGCGGCGAGGTGTCGGTCGAGACCTACGAGCACTTCGCCGCCCGTGACGTGTTGAGCGCGGTCGTGCTGGAGCGGATGCTCGCGGGCGTCTCCACCCGCCGGTTCGTGCGTACCCAGGAGCCGGTCGGTGAGGAGGTGGAGGCGCAGGCGCGCTCGACGTCGAAGTCGGCGGTCTCGCGCACCTTCGTTGCCCGAACCGCGCAGACGCTGAAGGAGCTGATGAGTCGTCGCCTGGATGACGTGCGGTTGGCGGTGCTGATGCTCGACGGGGTCGTCTTGAAGGACCACACCAACATTGTCGCGCTCGGGATCACGACTGACGGTGTGAAGGTTCCGCTCGGGTTGTGGGAGGGTTCCACAGAGAACAAGACGATCGCGACCGCGCTGCTGGCTGATCTCGTGGACCGTGGCCTTGACGTCGAGCAGGGCGTGCTCGTCGTGCTCGACGGCTCCAAGGCCCTCGGAGCCGCAGTGAACGCGGTCCTGGGGCCGCGTACCCCGGTCCATCGGTGTGTCCGCCACAAGGAGCGCAACGTGCTCGAGCACCTGCCCGAGCGCGACCGGCCAGAGGTCAAGCGCCGGCTCCGCCGAGCGTGGGCGCGTGAGGATCACAAACAGGCCCTCGGGGAACTCCAGGCGCTCGCCGCTGAGCTCGAGCGTTCTCACCCCGGTGCCGCAGCGTCCCTACGGGAGGGCATGGAGGAGACGCTCACCGTTACCCGTCTCGGCGTGAAGGGCGCGCTGAAGCGCACGCTGCAGAGCACGAACCCATGCGAGTCGATGATCGAGTGCGTTCGTCGCAGCTCGCGGAACGTCAAGCGCTGGCAGTCCGGGGAGATGTCCCTACGCTGGACTGCCGCCGGGATGATCGAGGCTGAGCAGCAGTTCCGACGGATCATCGGCTACGACGGCCTCGCCAAGCTCGCCCTTGCTGTCGAACGCGAGATCACCCAGCCCACCACCACACACGTCGCCGAGGAGGCCGCTACGCTCATCACCGTCTAAGAGATTCACCCGGGCCGCCATCATCAAAGTTCCACGCCGGCCGGGACATCCTCCTCCCGCCGCCACCGCGTGACCGTCGCTGGCGATCAACACCGGCGCCGGAAAGCCCATAATCCGTTGCGCCAGGGTTGCTCCCAGCCGGAGCATCTCGACGATCTGCTGCGCGTCCTCGCCGGCGAAGACCTTCAGGTCGAAGCCCGCCGAGAAGTAGCCGTCGCGGCCGCGTAGGACGACGACTGCACAGTCGCGCTCGGCCCGGTCGAACGCCTCGTGCAATGCGCCCAGCATGTCTAACGAGAGCGCGTTGACCTTGCCATCGTCCATCGCGATGGTCGCGACGGCGCTCTCGAGGTGATAGTTGACGAGTTCGCTCACCGGTCTCCCCTCCTGGTCGTGATCGTTCATATACTGTAACAGTGTTCCGAAACACCGTTCTCAAACACGGCTGTGCTGCCAGCGCCTCACCGCAAGCCGCTGAGCGCCCGCGCTGCGGCTGATCCGATGCCGAGAGCCAAGCAACGCACCCCAGAGCTGCGCGACCGCGTACTCCTCCACGCCATCGACCTACTCGCGCGCGATGGCGTGGCGGGCTTCACCGCTCGGCGTATCGCACGCGAGGCCGCCACATCCATACCCGCCGTGTACGAGCTGTTCGGCGACAAGGCCGGATTGCTGCGAGAGGTCTTCTTCGAAGGCTTCCGGCTACTGAGCCAGAGACTGAACGAACTGCCTTGCACCGATGACCCACGCGCGGACCTGGCCGCACTCGCCGATGCCTACCGCGACTTCATTCACAAGCACCCCGTGCTCGCGCAGCTAATGTTCTCCAGACCCTTTGCCGACTTCGACCCGAGCGAATCCGAGCTACGCGCCGGCGCATCGGTGCGCAAGTTCATCCTCGAACGCGTTCGCGCCGCGATCGACGCCAACGTGCTACACGGCGACGCCACAGATATCTCACACATCCTCGTCGCGACCGTGCAGGGCCTCGCCGCAGCCGCCCGCGACGGGCGCCTGGGCAGCTCGCCCGCGTCGATCGACCGGCGCTGGCAGCTGGCGATCGACGCGATGATCGCTGGCTTCGGCTCGGAGCTCGAGCGGCGTCAGTTGCCGTTGGCGCGCCCCGTCCGGGGACGTTAGTGGTAGCGGTCGAAGTCGGCCGGCCAGGGCAGCGGGAACAGATGCCGGTAAGGCCGCGCGTCTGCGATCACCTTGGCGAAGGACGGCCGGTGCGCCAGCGCCCGGTAGTAGCGCGTCAGCTGCGGGTGCGTGCCCTCGCTCCACGGGTGAATCGCCAGGGCGTAGAACAGGCCCGGCGCGGCGGCGCAGTCGGCGATCGTGAACGTATCGCCGGCTAGGAAATCGTGCTGGGTGAGCTGCGTCTCGAGCATGCCGTAGACCATGTCGAGCCGGCCGCGCGCGTGGGCGACGGCACGCTCGTCGAAGCGCTCCTCGATCGTGTCGAAGACGATCGCCTGGACAGCGTCGGAGATGTACTGGTCGCAGAGGCGGTCCCACTTGCGCGCTTCCAGCGACGGCACCAGCTGCGCGCCGGCGACGTGCTCGATGATGATCGAGGTCTCGCCGATGATCTCCTCGCCGTCGCGTAGCACCGGGATCGACGCTGGCGGCCACAGCTCGGCCAGCTCTGCGCGGTCGAAGTCACGCTGCTCCTCGAGGATGTCGTAAGCCACGCCCTGCTCGCCCAGCGCGATCAGGACCTTCTGGCAGTAGAGCGCGAAGGGGTGCTCGTAGAGCGTCAGCATCGGTCAGTCGCGATTCTAGCCCCGGGCGCCGCTGCCCGCAGCAGGATCCCCTCGCCCGACACGCTCCAGGGAGCCGAGGCCTCAAGCGCCGTGTGGTGAGGATCGCCGAAGCGCTCGTCAGGTCCATCGGAGCTCCTAGTGTCCCGCGCCGTTAATTCGTTTTAGAAGTCGTGAAATGGAGTTGAGGATCTGCTCGGCGGTCTTGACCCAGATGAATGGTTTGGGGTTTTCGTTCCATGCCGCGACCCAGTTGCGGATGTCTTTCTCCAGTGCGTGGACTGAGCGGTGATCGGAGCGCCTGAGTAGATCGTCGGTGAGGTAGGCGAACCATCGCTCGACCTGGTTGATCCAGCTGGAGTATGTCGGGGTGTAGTGCATGTGAAAGCGGGGATGCGCGTCGAGCCAGCGTTGGATGGCTGGGCTCTTGTGGGTGCCGTAGTTGTCGCAGATCAGGTGCACGTCGAGGTGCTCGGGTACCTGGCTGTCGATCTTGGTCAGGAACTTCTTGAACTCGATCGTGCGGTGACGGCGGTGAGTCGAGCTGATCACGGTCCCGTCTTGAGTGTTGAACGCGGCAAACAGGCTGGTGGTGCCGTGGCGCAGATAGTCGTGGGTGCGCTTCTCCGGCATGCCTGGCATCATTGGAAACGCTGGCTGGGAGCGCGCGAGCGCTTGCACCTGGCTCTTCTCATCCACCGAGAGCACCACCGCGGCCTCCGGCGGATTCAGATACAGGCCGCAGATGTCATACACCTTCTCCACAAACAACGGGTCGTTGGAGAGCTTGAAGGTGTCCGCGCGGTGGGGCTTGAGATCAAACGCTCGCCAGATCCGCCCGATCGTCGACTTTGACAATCCCGAGCGCTCGGCCATCTTCGCGCGCGACCAATGCGTCGCGTTCTCCGGCGTGGACTCCAACGTCGCCACGACTACGTCCTCGACCTGCTCGGCAGTGATACTCGCCGGGCGACCCGGACGCGGATCGTCCGAGAGGCCGTCCAACCGCAACTCACAAAACCGTCGGCGCCACTTCCCGACCGTCGGCGTTGACACCCCACACGCCACCGCCACCTCCTTATTGGAGTGCCCCTCCGCGCACCGCAAAACGATCCGCGAACGCAACGCCAACGCCTGTGAAGACTTCCTGCGCCGCTCCCACCGCACCAACTGATCGCGCTCGACGTCAGTCAACTCCAGCACCTGCTTGGGCCGTCCAGTTCTCGGCATACCACAGCATACCACACTTAAGCAAAGAACTTACGGCGCGGGACACTAGCAGATCGATCTTGCAGGCCGGTGCACTACGCCGCAGTCGGCGGTCCGAACCAGGTGGTCAGCGCTTCAGGAAGTCCGAGGTGGGTTCGGTCTCCGACCCAGGCGACGTATCCGTCGGGCCGGATCAACACGGCGGTGGGAGCGGTGACCGCGCCAAGTACCGGAAGCTCCCACGGGCCGTCATATTCAGCGTCGATCAGCTGGACGCGGTCTGCCCATGGAGTGATGTCGAAGCTGCCGGGCTCACCGAGGTTGAGCAGCACCGGCTTGGCGTCGTGCAGCAGCTCGAAGACTCGGAGCGGGCCGTCGGCGGTCACGAGGTCCAGGTCGGGCATGCGGCGTCCGAGCAGCGGGTGGCCCTCGCCGAGGTCGTAGTGGATGTCCAGCCCGGAGATGATCCCGGCGAGTCGTTTGCGAGGCTCGTCCATGCTCGCCAGCTCCGACACCACGTCGACCAGGGCCTTCATGCGCTCGTCCTGGCGCTGGAGCGCGGTCTGAGCCATCGTGTGCTGAAGCGCGCGGGCAGCGACCGGGTGGCGCTCGTCCTGATAGGTATCCAGGAGGCTCTCCGGGGAGGTCCCGTTGACCACCTGGGCCAGCTTCCATCCCAGATTCACCGCATCCTGCACACCGAGGCTGAGGCCCTGTCCACCCGCCGGGTAATGCACGTGCGCCGAGTCGCCGGCGAGCAGGACTCGTCCCGCGCGGTAGGCCGCTGCCTGACGTGTCATGTCGGTGAACCTGGAGATCCACGTGGGATTGTGGATCCCGAAGTCGGTGCCGTACACCGCGATCAGCGCCTCGCTCAGATCGCGCAGGGTGGGCTCGCTGCTGGGCCCGAGCTGCTGCTCGGTCACGACGACCCGCACCGGCCCCCCATCCTTGTAGACCACCTCGCCGTCGCGGATCTCGTACTCCAACCTGCCGATGCCATGGATGCCCTTGTCATCGCGGCGGATGCCCAGCTCCGGCTCCTCGGTCATCTCGACCTCGGCGATCAGGTTGCTCCTCGTCGGATCCCACCCCGGGAACTCGATGCCGGCTGCTTTACGGATGACGCTGCGTCCTCCGTCGCACCCGACGAGATACTGCGCCCGCAGCGACTCGCCGTCGGACAGCTCGACGTCGACGCCGGTGTCGTCCTGCGCGAAGCCCGTCACCTCACTTCCGTAGTAGATCCGCACCGGCAGCTCGGCGATCCAGGCGGCCATGATCCGCTCGATCTGGTTCTGCCAGATCCCGAGCGAATAGGGATGACGCGTCGGGAAGTCGCTCATGTCCAACACGGTCGTGCCGAACATCGCGGCCTGAGCCACCTGACCCTCCGCGAGGAACCGATCGGCGACCCCACGCTGATCGAGCACCTCGATCGTGCGCGAGTGAAAGCCGCCGGCCCGTGAGCCGACGAGCACGTGATCGGGACGCCGCTCGAAGACCGCGACGTCGACCTTCGCCAACGCCAACTCAGCCGCCAGCATCATCCCCGCCGGACCGCCTCCGGCGATCACCACCGCATGCTCGGTCATAGCCACACTCCCGTCGGATACGTCGACGACAACACACGCATTTCGCAACTCCTATCTCCGTAGGTTCTGGTCTCGGCCGGCGGTTATACAGCACACCCCGGGGCTTCATGAAGGCCCCGTGCGTGGTATAAATTGGAGGTGGAGAGAGGAGCGGATAGCCGCCTTTCCATCGTCGCCAGCTGTGGGCGGACGACCTCTTCGTGAAGCGCCGTCGGCGGCGTGCTGCCGCCAAGCCATGTCATCTCGGTGTCGTCTTACAGCGCGGCGTCTCACCCATATGAGACTGAATCTCAGTCATGTGAGACTGCGCAGGGGTAGTTGCTTGCTCGCCCGGTCTGTCGTACCTTCGCGTCAGGACCTGATAGACGGCCGTTTCACCCGTCTCAAAGCCGCGGCGCGCGGCACGGAGATACAGACGCCAGATGCGAGTTCGCTGCTCGCCAGCCAGCGTCTTGGCCGCATCCAGGTGCTCGTCCAGCCGCTTGCTCCAGTGGCGCAAGGTGACTGCGTAATCCTCCCTGAACTCCTCTACATGCTCACTCTCGAAGCCGGCGCGCTCGAGCGCGAGCTGGATGCGTGACAGTGGCAGGGGCTCGCCGTCGGGGAACACGTAGCGAGTGGAGAAGATGTCATCGAGCGGTTTGTGGTCGGGATCGAGGGCCGCGATTGCATGGTTGAGGAGCAGCCCGCCGGGACGCAACAGCGCGTATAGAGACCGTGCGTAGAGGTCGATCTGGCGCTCGCCGACGTGCTCGGCCATGCCGACGCTCGCGATCGCGTCGAAGGACGTGTGCGGCAACTGGCGGTAATCCGTTACGCGGATGTCCACCCGATCCTCGACCCCGGCCTCGACCACCCGCTTGCGGGCAAACTCAGCCTGCGGCTGTGAGAGTGTGACGCCGGTGACGCTCACGCCATAGTTCTGGGCGGCGTGGATCGCGAAGCTGCCCCAGCCGCAGCCGACGTCGAGCACGCGCATCCCGGGCGCCAGCCCGAGCTTGCCGGTCACCAGCTCGAGTTTCGTGTGCTGGGCCTCCTCGAGCGTTTGCGCACCGCGCGAGAAGATCGCGCAGCTGTAGGTCATCGACTCGTCCAGGAACAGGGCGAAGAAGTCGTTGCCAACGTCGTAGTGGTAGCGGACCGCCGCCGCGTCGCGCGCGATGCTGTGAAGGCGCCCACGGAGGATCAGCTCGAAGGGTGGGACGGCGCGGGAACCCACCGGGCGCTGCCGCGGCCACGATGGCCAATACCAGACGTACACGATCAGCGTTGCTCAGCGCCGGTGGCTCCCACTCGTCGACCACGATGAGCGCCGCATCGAGATCATCCACGGCCAGCGAACCATCCGTGTAGGCGCGACCGAGACCCAGCGATCCGGGAGCTCGAAGGAAGTGCGCGAGGGCCGAGGGTCCTCGCACGAGGAACGTCGGGGCGTTGGGTGCAGTCGCCCCGACGACCCCTCCGTCCCAGAAGCGCAGATGGAAGGGCCGTGAGGGGAATAGACGTCGAAGCTCTCCACAGAGAGGGCCGCTTGCTTGAATCAGGGCCATCGCGACCGGTTTAGCAAAGCGTTGGCCCGGTGCCAGAACATAGGCACATATGGGTACCGCGACACGCCACGCAGCCGTTGATCAGCGGCGTTCCGAACCACCACCACGATGCGACCGTCGTCCTCTCGGTCAATTCGCCCGGCCTGAAACCCGAACGCGTTGACCAGGAAGTTGTGGGCAGTCTCGATGTCTTCGTAGACGAGCACTGCGATGATCCGCCGAGCGTGAGGCACGCGACCGCGCTCAGTCCTCTGCGCCGTTCGCCTCCTCGACCGAGAGCTGGGCACGGTCGGGATAGAAAGCGACATGGTCCTTGATCTCGGCGACTGCCGGACGGGGATCGGCGTAGAACCAGACCGCGTCGGTACCACGCTCCGCGTCAGCATTGATCGAGTAGTAGGACGCCTCGCCCTTGTACGGGCAGTAGGTGGTCAGCTCGCTGGCCGCGAGTTGTGATCGGTCGACGTCGGCGATCGGGATGTAGCGGACCGGCGGGTAGTTGGCCTCCCGCAGCACGAGCGTCGAGTGGCTGTCGGCGATCGTCGCCTCACCGCTGCGAACGACGACATGGTCGCTGCTTGAGTTGATTGTGATCGGGTGATCGGGACCGGGGATCTTGATGTCACGTGACATGCTGGGCTCCTTCGCTCATTTGGCGAGGTTGGTGACAAGCAGCGCCTAGCGCAGCCGGAACACCGGATGCTTGGGTGCGGCGTCGCGCAACTCCTCGACCGAGGAATCTGGCCCAACGCCGTCGAAGAACACGCCGACCTCGAACTTCCAGCGCTTCAGGTAGGCGCGCAGGACGGGCGGCTTTTCGTCGTCCGCAAGCTCGACAGCGGCGAAGTGCTCGCTGCGCGAACCAACCAGCAGACGACCCTCCCCGCTGGCTCGCAGGTTGCGCACCCACTGCGTTTCGCCGCGCGGCGCGACGAGGTAGCGCTCACCTTCGAAGGTCAGGAGATTCACAGGAGTGCGACGCGGCTCACCGGAGGTGCGCCCTGGCACCTCCAGCACGCGCGAGCCGAATAGGCTGATGCCGAGGCGGGTCAGGCCGGCAACGGCGGGATTGAACACTCGCCTGGTGAACCAGCCAGGACGCTTACGCTCGAAGTGAGTCGTGGCCGAGCCGTCCGTCTGCACACGGCAAAGGCTACCTCGTGTGGATAACCTCCGAGTAGACGACCGATGGTAGGCCCTAGATCCGTTCGCCCCTGCCCATCGTGGCGGCGTGACCTAGACTTGCGGCGATGTCGTTGCACCTTTTCGCGGGTCTGCGCGTGCGGGACTTCCAGGCGGCCCGACCATGGTATGAGCGGTTGCTCGGCGAGCCGACGTTCTTCCCCCACACCACTGAGGCGGTTTGGACGCTTGCCGAGGACCGGTCGGTCTACGTCGTGGAGCACGCCGATGGCGCGGGCAACTCCGTGGTGACGATCTTCCTCGACGATCTCGATGCCCACGTAACCGCGATCGCTGCCCGCGGGCTCGAGCCCGACGAGCGCGAGACGTACTCCAACGGCGTACGCAAGGCGCTCTATCGCGACCCCGACGGCAACGAGCTGGGGTTCGGCGGCGCGCCACTCGACACCGGTTCGTGAGGGTAGGCCACCGGCGGAGCCGCGTAGAAGGTGGCGCGATCAGCTTCCACGCCAGACATTGTGGCCCTGGACCCAGGAAAGAAAGTCTCAGCAGGACATTAGGCAAGCCTAATTAGGCTACCCTAAGTTGTGGTACGGTCTCCCGCCATGAGACCAAAGCTATCTCGGCAGACGCTGGCGTCGGTCGTCCACCAGGAGCGCAGTAAAAGCCACCCGCCCGGCGGGATCTACGCCCGCCACCCGGAAGTCAACTCGTGATGGGCAGACACCGTCCCGCCTCGCTCGTCACGGCGCTTGTGTTGGCCGGCAGTCTGTTGGTCGGCTGCGGTGGCTCATCGTCGGGTGGTCGGTCGATCACCCTCTACAACGGCCAGCACGTGCAGACCACGGATGCGCTCGTCGCTGCCTTCGAACACGAAACCGGCATCACGGTGAACGTGCGCAGCAACGACGAGGACACGCTTGCCGATCAGATCGTCACCGAGGGATCCAATTCGCCGGCAGACGTCATCTACACGGAGAATTCCCCCGCGCTCGAGTACCTGGGGGCAAAGGGTCTGCTCGCGCCGGTAGACCCCACCACGCTCGCCCGCGCCCCAACCAGGTTCGACTCGCCGCGGGGCGACTGGCTCGGGGTCTCGACACGGGTCAGCGTGCTGATCTACAACCCCAGCTTGATCGCCGCGAGCCAGCTTCCCGAATCGGTTCTCCAGCTGGCCGACCCCGAGTACCGGGGCAAGCTGGCTTTCGCGGCTGGAGAGACGGACTTCCAGCCGATCGTCACCTCAGTCGACCGCACCGACGGTCGCGGTGCGGCGCTGAAATGGCTGGAAGGGATCAAGGCTAATACCACCGGCCACGTCTACCCCGACAACGAGACGATTGCCAGCGAGGTCAACCGGGGCGCCGTCGCATTCGGGGTGATCAACCAGTACTACTGGTACCGCATGAAAGCCGAGCTCGGCGCGGGCAGCATCCACTCGAAGATCGCTTACTTCGCGCCGCGGGACCCCGGCTACGTGATCGACGTCTCGGGAGCGGCGATCCTCAAATCCTCCAGGGTCCACAACGCTGCCCAGAGGTTCCTTGCCTTCCTGGTGAGCCGCCGGGGTCAGGAGATCATCGCCCATTCGCTCAGCTTCGAGTACCCGATCGTCTCGGGGATCCAACCCACCGCTCCCGAGACCCCCTTCGGGGAGCTCCAACCAAACTCGATCACAGTTGCTCAGCTCGGCGATGGGTCCACCGCGATCGCGCTCCTCCGCGAAGCCGGGCTGCTCTGAGCAGCCGCGCCCGATCCGGTCGAGCCGTGAGATGAGGACTTCGGCGAGAAGCGCTCTCAAACGAGCGCCGGAGACGGCGGCGATCGGACGTGCCCCGGCGCCCGCACCGGCGCGGGCGCCGATGGCCGGACCCCAACCGCTGCCGGCGCGGTCCGCCCCGCGACCGTGGGTGCTGCTTGGGCTCAGCATTGCCGTGGCGACGGTCTTGGCGGCGCCGCTTGCCTTCCTGCTGTTCGAGGCCCACGGCGCCGGGACATCGACGATCCTGCACCTCATATTCCGGAGCCTCACGGTCAGCCTGCTGTGGAACACAATCAGGCTCACAGTCGTGGTCACGGCGCTGTGCGCCGTGATCGGCACCGCGGCAGCGTGGTTTGTCGAGCGCACCGACCTTCCGGGCCGGCGGGTATGGGCGGTCCTGGTGGTGGTGCCGCTTGCGATCCCCGATTTCGTGGTGAGCTTCGGCTGGTCCTCGCTCAGTACCTGGGTCGAGGGGTTTCGCGGGGCGGTGCTGGTGATGACACTGGCGGTGTACCCGCTCGTGTACCTGCCGGTCGCCGCCAGCTTCCGCAATGCCGATCCAGGTCAGGAGGAGGTGGCGCGCAGCCTGGGGATGGGGCGGCTGCGGACGTTCTGGCGAGTGACGCTCGGGCAGGCACGAGTGGCGATCTTCGGTGGCTGCCTGCTGGTGGCGCTCGTGCTGCTAGCGGAGTACGGCGCCTTCGAGATCCTGGGCTATCAGACCTTCACCACGGAGATCTTCACGGAGTTCAACGTCTCGTTCAACGTGCCGACGGCTTCGGCGCTGTCGCTGGTATTGGTGCTCCTCAGCCTGACGGTTCTCTCGGGCGAGGGGCTCGGCACGGGGCCGGGGCCGGCTCAGCCGCTCGGGCCCCCTCGCCCAGCGGGCGCTCCGGCGCCACCAGCTGGGGCGTGCGCGGCTCCCGGTACTCGCCGGCTTCGTCGTGCTCAGTCGGGCTGGCACTGGGTGTCCCGATCGGCTCCGGCGTCTACTGGATGCTCAGGGGTCCGCGAGCCTTTCTCACGGGCGTATCGCTCCTGGACGCCACATGGCACACCGCTCTCTACAGCGCGATCGCAGCGGCGCTGGCGACCGCGATGGCACTGCCGGTCGCGCTGCTCGCGATCCGCCACCGCAGGCGCTCCTACCGACTGCTCGAGCGCAGCACCTATCTCGTCCTCGCGATGCCGGGCCTGGTGATCGCGCTCGCGCTCTCCTACTTCACCGAGCGCTATGCCAACGGGTTCCTCTACCAGAGCGCCCCGCTGCTGGTGATCGCCTACGCCATCCTGTTCTTCCCGCTGGCGCTCGTCGGCGTGCGGGCCTCGATCGTGCAGGCGCCAGTCGGTCTGGAGGAGGTCGGCCGCTCGCTTGGCCAGGGGCGGTTTGCGGTGCTGTGGCGGGTCACGCTCCCGCTCCTCGCCCCCGGGTTGGCGGCGGCCTTCTCCCTGGTGTTCCTCTCGGCGGTGACCGAGCTGACGGCGACGCTGATCCTGATCCCGACCGGCGTGCAGACGCTCGCCACTCAGTTCTGGGCCTACCAGCAGAACCTCTCCTATGGGCAGGCGGCCCCGTTCGCGCTGACCATCATCGCGATCGCGGCCCTGCCGAGCTACGTGCTCGGGCGCTTCTTCGACCGGCTTCCCTCTCAGGGAGCGATGGCACGGTGAGCGGACTTGGACGGGACGGCGGCAGCCGAGGCGGTCTTAGATCGGGCAGCGGAGGCGGTCTTGGGTTGGATGCCGAGCAAGCAAGTCGCCTCGGGTCCCAAGGCGCGGAAAAGAGTGGCCTCGCTCGAGACGATCGCACCTTGGGCGGGCTCGCCATCGCGGGCCTGCATAAGAGCTTCGGGACCCACCCCGTCCTTGTCGGCCTCGATCTGACAGTGCCGGCGGGATCGCTGACGGCCATTCTGGGGCCCTCGGGAAGTGGCAAGACGACGCTGCTGCGACTGCTGGCGGGCTTCGACCGGCCCGACCGGGGAACGGTGAAGATCGGCGAGCAGACCGTCGACGGCGCGGGCGTTCACGTCCACCCCGAGCACCGCCGGATCGGCTATGTCCCGCAGGAGGGTGGCCTCTTCCCCCACCTCACGGTCGCGGCCAACGTCGGGTTCGGGCTCCCCCGGACGGCCCGCCGGCAACGGGTTGGCGACCTGCTCGAGCTCGTCGGGTTGGCGGATCTCGCGCGCCGTTACCCCCACCAGCTCTCGGGGGGCCAGCAGCAGCGAGTGGCTCTGGCCCGGGCGCTCGCGGTCAAACCGGAGGTCGTGCTCCTGGACGAGCCGTTCGCGTCCCTAGACGCACACATGCGAGCCAGCGTACGCGAGGAGGTTCAGCGGATCCTGCGGGCTTCGGCCACGACGACGCTGCTCGTGACCCACGATCAGGACGAGGCGCTCTCACTCGCGGACCTCGTCGCCGTTCTCCGCGACGGCAGGATCGCCCAGTACGCCACCCCGCAGGATCTCTACGCCCGGCCGATCGACGACGAGCTGGCGCGTTTTGTTGGCGACGCCAATTTGATGGAGGGAGTCCTGGAGGGGGCGCTCGTCGAGACACCGCTCGGGAAGCTCCCCGCCCTGTGGCACGGTGAGCCGCTACCCACCCGCTGCCAGGTGACCGCCCTGGTCCGCCCGGAGCAGATCGAGCTGCATCCCTCCGATCGCGAGCAGGGCCTGAGCGGACGGATCATCCGATCGGGATACCACGGCCACGACGCTGTCCTGCATGTGCAGATCGGGCAAGGGGGGAACGAGCAGCTCTTGCTCGTCCGGACCCTCGGGGACGCTCGGCTGGCGCCCGGGGCGACCGTCAAGCTCAGTGCCCGCGGCCCCGTGCTTGTGTGGCCTACGAACGCAGTGCGCTGATGCCGGGCGTTCGGGCCCAACCTCCGTGCACGCTGGCTTCCTGGAGCGCGACTAAGGTGGGCTGTCTCCGGGTGCCCCCGCCTAAGGCATGTGGCGCACGAAATCACCCGTGGGTGCCCGCTCGGGCACATACTGTTCCTGGCGAGGGCGGCCGAGGTGGAGTAGCCCAATTGGGGTCTCGAGGGCGTCGAGTTCGAGCACCTCCCGGCCGGCCGGCGAACCGAGGAGCGGCAGGGTGCGCCAGTAGCCAGCGAGTCCTGCCCCATGGGCGGCGAGTAGCACTAGGTAGGCAGCGACCGCGCTCGCAAGCAGATCCTCCGTCTGCTGAACGCTGTCACCCTGCGTGTAAACCGATGCAACAACAAGGGTGGGCGCGCGGTCGAGCTTGCTCGCCGAACCGGGGGCGGCGTTCTCGGCGATCCCCTTGAGCCGCTCAACCGTACTGGGGCCGAGCACCCGAAAGCGCCAAGGGTTGGTGAGGTGGTGGTTCGGAGCCCAGCGGGCCAGCTCGAACAGCTGTTGCAGCAGCTCCGGCGCCACCGGCTCTGGGGCGAACACCTTGTGGGTGCGCCTACTTCGGATTGCGTGCTCGAGCTCCATACCTCAGCGAACGTACCCGATCTCGATGAGGCGAGAACGCGGTCTCACATCCGTGAGACGTCGCACACGCCGCTACTGTGAGCCTGGGATTTGGCTTTCCAAGACCTTCTGGGCAAAGTGGAGCATTCCGAGCGTGACCCACGGGAGCTGACCGGCCCGAACGCGTAGGCCGACCTCGCCGTTGGGTCTCACGACCTCGACGATGGTGACGACGCGGCCGATCTGGTAGTCGTCGCCATAGTCCGCTTCGATTTGATCCATCTCGTCGGCCACTTCCTGCATGAGCTTGGTCCTTGGATCAGGCTGCACATCTTCGTCGCCGGCATCTCCGCTTCCTGCGCTGGGCATCTATGGACCTCCGATTGAACGACAGGGCGGATCATCCTAGACAAGCTGCCGCGATACGCCCAGCGGATGCACGATCGAGAGCTCCTGGCCATCGGGATCACGCACCGTCACGCCGTCCTCCCCGCGGTTGAGCTCGGCGACGCCCGCGTGACGCAGGCGCTCGTTCACAGCGCTGAGGGCACCGGCGCTGGCGAGCTGCAACTCGCTCAGGCGCAGGCCCGGGGCGCTGGCGGGCGGCGGCGGCGCCCCCTCGCTCTGCCAGGTGTTCAGGCCGATGTGGTGGTGGTAGCCAGCGGCGGAGAGGAAGGCAGCGCCGGGCAGACGCGCCTGCTCCTGCAGGCCGAGCGCGTCGCGGTAGAAGGCGAGGGATCGCTCGAGGTTGGAGACCTTCAGGTGGATATGGCCGATCGTCGTAGCGGGGTCGATCTTCGCCTCCCCTCCCCCGTGCGCCTCGGCCAGCAGTGCGCGCAGATCGAGCGGCGCCGTGTGCATCAGCACACCACTCCCGCCTGGCGGCCGCGGCCACTCGGCGGTCGGGCGGTCGACGTAGAGCTCGAGGCCCAGGCCATCGGGATCCTCCAGGTACAGCGCCTCCGAGACACCATGGTCGGATGCCCCGGAGAGTCTCCATTCCGCTTGCCCCAGGCGCACTATCGTGTCTGCAAGTGCCGGTCGATCGGGGTGCAGGATGGCTATGTGGAAGAGGCCGGTGCAGCGGACAGGCGGCAGCGTCGGCGCCGGTAGCGCGGCGAGCTCCAGCAGCGGCCGCTCGGCAGCAGCACCCAGGACAGTGCGCTCCTCGCTCGAAGAAGATCGACCTCAGGCCGAGCACGCGGGTGTAGAAATCGACGCTGCGCCCAAGGTCTGCCACAGCCAGATGGACTGCGCCGAAGCGAAGGCTGGGGTCGATGGGTGGAAGGGTGTTGGCCATAAGACTCCTGCGAATTCCTCGATCCTGCCGATTGTGGCAGTTGGGTGATGAGAGGCGCGGTTCGAGCGCCCCTAGTAGCAGCGTGGACACTCGCATGACTCCGCGACGAGGGTGCGATCGAACCCCGGTGGTTACCGGGTGCGTCGCTCTCCGCCGGCGCTCCGCGAAGCGCCGAAGCTGATAAAGATGGACCACAACGATGAGCTTCTTCCCATGACCCAAGAGTTGTGGACCGAGGTGGATCGCTACATCTGCGATCGCCTGCTCCCCGAGGACTCGGCACTCGACGCCGCCCTCGCGGCCTGCGAGGCCGCGGGCCTCCCCCCGATCGCGGTCACCCCGGCGCAGGGCAAGCTGCTCGAACTGCTGGTGCGCATTCACGGCGCTCGCCGGATCCTCGAGCTCGGCACCCTTGGTGGCTACAGCACCATCTGGCTGGCGCGTGGGCTACCGCCGGGCGGCGGCATCGTGACGCTCGAGCTCGACCCCCACCACGCCGAGGTCGCGACGGCCAACCTGACACGCGCCGGTGTGGCGGAGGTGGTGCAGCTGCGTGTGGGAGCCGCGCTGCAGACGCTCCCCGAGCTCCTCGCCGAGGGTGCGGGACCGTTCGATCTGATCTTCATCGACGCGGACAAGCGCAACTACCCGGGATATCTGGAATGGTCGCTGAAGCTCTCCCGGCCCGGGAGTGTGATCATCGGCGACAACGTCGTGCGCGGCGGGGTGATCCTCGATCCCGACGGCTACGACCCGCGGCTGGGCGAGGGTGGCGTGCAGGAGGTGCGCCGCTTCTACGATCTGCTCGCCGCCGAGCCCCGGGTGAGCGCGACCGCAATCCAGACGGTGGGCGAAAAGGGTCACGACGGCTTCGCCATCGCCCTGGTCGGCGACGGCAGCGACAGACACTCCCCTTGACCGACGGAGGAGGAAGATGCGGATCCCGCCGCGGCTCGCAGACAGGCAAAAGGCGCCGCTGCGGCTGCTGCTCGCCCCGGCCGGGCTGCTCGTGGCGTGGCTGGAACGCCTCGCGGCGATCCAAGCGGTCGATCGCGGCGTGGCGCTCGGAGCGCTTGCCTTCAGCTCCCTATTCCCGCTGCTGATCGTCTACAGCGCAGTGGTGCCGGCGATCGTCTCGCACGACTTCGCCGCAGGGATCATCAAGCGGCTAGCGCTCTCCGGCACGGCCGCGCAGAGCGTGCGCGAAGTGTTCGCCCCCTCCTCGACCGTCGCTCACAGCGTGACCGTGATCGGCTTCGTGCTGGTGGTGTTCTCGGCGCTGGCGCTCGCGCGCGCCCTGCAACGGATGTACGAGCTCGCCTACGAGCTGCACGCCGCCGGTATTCGCGGCACCCCGTGGCATCTGCTGTGGATTGCGCTGATCCCCTTCTACATCAGCGTGCGGCCCCTGGTGGCAGGGATCGCCGGTGGCTGGTGGCACGTCGCCGGCTCGCTGCTGCTCGGGCTTGTGGCGTGGCTGGCGACGCCGTACGTGCTGCTGGGGCGGCGCCTGCACTGGCGGGAGCTGCTCCCGGGTGCGGCGCTGGCGGCGGTGGGGATGACGGCGCTGATGGGCTTCTCGCTGGTGTATCTACCCCACTCGCTCGGCGCATCGGCCAAGCAGTTCGGCACGATCGGCATCGCCTTCGCGCTGCTTAGCTGGCTGGTGCTAGCGGGCTTCGTGCTCGTCGGCAGCGCCGCCGGCGGGGCAGTCGCCCGGCGCCTGCTGGCGCAACGTCGATAGTGCACCGTTCGATCCGGCGAGGTGGTCGTCGGTGAGGCGAGGCTACCCTACCCTCCACTCCGCTCGTCGTCGCGGCGGTAGCCGACACGCGCGGAGATGCGATCCGCGGTGGAGATCAGATGCGGGCCCAAACGCTCGACCAGCTGCTCCAGGGAGATCATCGAGCTGTGCGCCTGCATGCCCACGGCAGCGATCGTCTCGCGCGTCTCCGTGCGCACCGGCGCCGCGATCTCATACAGCCCGGGCGCCAGCTCCTCCTCGCTGACGACCAGCACCTCGCTGCGGAGCTGCGCCAGCTCGCCGCGCAGCTCATTCTTGTTGGTGGTCGTGTGGGGCCCCTGTGGTTCCAGCGTCAGTTCGGCGATCAGTCGGCGGCGCTCCGCCTCGGGAAGGCTGGCGAGCAGCAGCTTGCCGACCGCACAGCAGTGGGGCGGTAGGCGCGAGCCGGCGTTGAGGTCGAGGTCGATCAGGCCCTGTCCCCTGCGTGCCGCGCGGACGCGGTCCAGGTACAAAAGCTCCGGGCCATCCAGCATGCCGATCGCAAGCGTGTAGGGAGCGCGCCTGCCCAGTTCCCGCAGCGGCCCCTGTGCGTGCTCGCGCAGGCTGGTGGAGCTCAGGGCCGACATCCCCAGCTCGGTCACCGCCAATCCGAGGCGGTACTTGCGGCGCGCAGCCCTGCACCAGGTGCCCGAGCGCGGTGAGCGTGAGCACGTAGCGGTGCGTGGTGCTGCGGCTCATCCCGAGCTCGTCGGCGAGGTCGGCGATCCCCCATACGGGATGCTCCGCGGTGAAGCACTCGAGGATCGCGAGGCCCCGCTCCAGGGACTGCGAGTAGCGCGGCTCACGCAGGTGGGGCACCGGCTCGCGCCACCCCGCCTGCGGCCCTCCGATGGGCGCCGCCGGGGGTCTACTCACCCGTGGCATTTGCTTCTCCGAAGCACTCCTGTTGAGGGCGAGCATGGCTGGCACTCGCAGGAGCGATGCCTTGCCGCCGGCGGACATGCGCACACGGCCCGGGGATTCGCGGGTTGCGTCCGAGCGAGCCCATTAGCTGGACCCTGGTTCCAGCCACGCGGAGCGACGGTAGCGGCGCGTGCGGGGGTCCTGTTCGAGCAGCCCAACGGCAAGCAGCGTGTGCGCATAACGGTGGGTCGTTGACGTCGGCAGGTTGAGCTCGGCGGCGACCTCCTTGATGCCCCGGTCGCTCCCGCCGGCGGGAAACGAGATCAGGACGACCAACCCGAACAGCAGCGACCGCGACACCGTGCGGTCGTCCAGCAGCGGTGAGGTGGTGAGCTCCCCCGGCGCCGCCAACGCGGCGAGCAGGTTGGCGCTCTCCGTGCCGGCAGCGGTCGCCGCGGCGATCACGCTCGCCACCTGCTCGGCGGTCAGCCCGAGCGAGACGCCCCGCTCGCTCAAGCCGACCGCTCCCGGATAGCCGACCCCCGTGGCCTCATAGCGGTGATCTTTGCGCAAACGGCACACACAGATAACTCAACTTGTTTTCATAAAACAGAAATTGCGCAGACAAAAAGCGACAGGCAGACGTCCGTTTCCCACTTGGGCTACTCGTCGCGTTGTGAGTACAACACCCGCCAGATCCGCAGTACCGGCAGCAGCAATCTCGACAGTGAGCCGCCCGCAGCGGCGAGGTTGCGCGTGTTCGCACGCATCTGAGGGGTACGGGAGCTGTCCTTCGACAGGTACATCGCAACCATGCACGCGACGATCACCGTGTGCCTGGCGCCGTCGGGCAGCGCCCGCGCCCGCTGGGCGGCTTCGCGCACGATCTCGCCGACACGCTCCACCGCCACCTCGGCGCATGGATAGTGGGCGATGTAGCTGTGCTGCGCGCCGGCGGCGTCCTCGGCTTGGTCGGCGTAGCTGTCGAGCATCGTGGCCACCAGCGAGATCCACGGCAGGTAGGCAGCACAGATGGCGCGCACGCGACTCTCCTCAGGCTCCCCTCCGGCGGCGAGCGCCAGCAGCGCGAGCACCGTCAGCCAACCGCTGGCGGCCGCGGTGGACTCAAACCAAGCAAGCTCCTCCCAGCTGCGCGCCTCGCGCCGTGCCCACTCTCGCAGCGCCGTATCGCGCAGCTGAGGATCGGGCTCGTGATTGAGGCCCAGCATCCTGGCGAGGGTGGCCGCGCGGATCGCCAGCGAGCGCACCTGTCCATAGTGGGGAAGCTGCGCGCAGTGCTCGCGGCAGGCGCCCACCAGCGCTGGCAGATAGCCGCCGTCCTCACGCCAGGGATGGTGGCGGTAGTAGGTGGACACCGGCCCACCGGGATCGAGCGCCTCGCTGAGCGCGACATGCAGCTGGATGCCGTTCGCCGGGCCAGCCTGCACGCCCCGCTCGCTTACGTTGTCCAGGAAGTCGGCCATCACCTCGAAGGCGACCAGCAGGCGCAGCAGGTCGGGGCTGCGGCCATCGGGAAGCGTCCAGAAGAGCGCCGCCCCGTCGGTGCTGGCACGCTTGCTTTTCAGCGAACGCAGCGCATCGGCTCGCAGCGCTTCGTCGGGAATGCTCGAGGCCCGCGTGTGCCAGCCGCGCACCTCGCGCGAGACCGCGCGCAGTCCCCACAGCAGCTCGCGGGTGGTCGCACCCGCAAGCGAGCACAGCTGCCCCGGCGAGAGGGTTGTCGTATGTGGATGCGAACGGGCCGTCGGATTGGATCCCTCAGAACGCGTTTCGAAATTGGCGTACCGATCTTTCGAAACCCGTTCAACCACGCGGGGGCCGGCGCTGCATCGGGCTGTGGCTATACGGTGCTGACAGTTGTCGGACGCACACGTACCGCAAGATAGCCCGGGAGCGCGAGGATTGCCACCGCTGCGGCGCTGACGAGCGCGAAGCTCGTGACCGCCACGACGCCGCCGATCGAGAAGACGATCGGGAAGCCCGTGACGCGCGCCAGCGCGTGGCTGAGCAGCAGCTGGCCGTAGATCCCGAACAGCGCTCCCAGTGAGCAGCCGGCGCCCAGCAGCAGCGCGCTCTCGCACAGCAGCGCTCGCCACAGCACGCCGCGCTTGTACCCCTGGCGCTTGATGTAGGCCAGCTGCGGCCGGCGCTGCCAGATCATCGAGCTCATCGCGCCCGCCATCGCGAGCACCGCGGCGATCAGCACCAGCGTGCCGATCTGCGCCAGACGCGAGAGTGACTGGCGCGTGGTGGCGTAGTTGGCCTGCATCCGCTGAGCGGCGGTTTCTGCGACCAGTGCGGTGCGGGGCCCCAGCGCGCGCTGAATCCGCGCCCGCACCGCCGCTGGCGAGACGCCCGGCTGGATCTGGACCTGGTAGGCACTGGCGTCGGGGCTGCCCCACGCGTGCGCGTAATCGCCGGCATTCACAACGATCGCGCCGGAGGGCCAGGCGAGGTTGGTGCTGAGCGCTGCCACACGGAAGACGGTTGGGTGCGGGGAGGGCAGCGTGAAGCGCTCCCCGACCCGCAGATGGTGTGCGGCGGCGAGCGCTCGCGAGAGCACTGCCCAACCGCCCCCACGGATCGCGGCTGTGGCGGGCCCGAGCTCTCCCTGCACGAGTTGGCCAACAGGGATCGGGTGTGCGGCGGTGCGCGGCGGCGCCAGCACCCACACGCGGCGATTCCCCCAGTCCAGAAAGCCACCGCGGTATACCCCGATTGAGCTCACGCCCGGTATACGGGAGAGCGTGCGCGCCGCCGAGCCTGCGAAGGGAATCGTGGTGAACGTGTTGGCTGCGCCCTGTGGGCTCACCCACACGGCTGCGTTCGAGTCGATCGCGCGCGCGGAGGCGTCCAAGCCGCGCAGCAGGTTGCTCCTCGCGCCCTCGATCGCGACGCTACCGAACACCGCGACGGCGCCGGTCGCGGCGATCGCAAGTGAGCGCATGCGATTGTGGGGCGCGCGCAGTTCGACGATCGCGATACGGGTAGAGGCCGCATAGAGCGGGCGCTGAATCACCGCGAACCCGGCGAGGAGTGTGTCGAAGGCGATCGGCAGCAACAACAGCAGCGCCGCCACGAGCGTGACGCTGCCGAGGATCGCGGACTGGGGACGTGCGAGCAGGATCACAGAGGTGATCGCCAGGCAGCCCACGCCCAGCGCTAGGCGCGGCGTCCTCGGGCGCCGATCCTGACGCTCGCGTCGGCGAGGGCTGCACTGGTCAGGAACTGGAGCAGAGCGCAGGCGCTGCGTGAGGACGTCGCGCAGCGGGGCAAGCACACCGATGCAGGCGGCCAGCAGACCTGCCCCGGCCGCCAGCGCGATGCTCTGCCAGGCGACGATCCGCTGTTCGCCGACGGCGAATGCGAACGCGAGGTAGCCGGGGTCGGCGCCGAACACGAGCATCGAGAGCGCCTCTCCGAGCGCCAGCCCGAGCAGCGTGCCGAGGACGCCGAGGACGAGGGCGTCGAACAGCAGCACCTGCACGGTCATCGCGCGCGTCGCCCCACGGCGGCGCAGGATCTCGACCAGGCCGCGGCGCAGGTGCGCGGTGACCAGCATCGCGTTGAACGCGAACATGAAGCCGACCAGCGCGCTGATCGCCGAGAACAGCTCCTCGCTCTGGTTGGCGGGCGCGGCGGCGGTGGCGAACAGCTGCGCATCGATGTCAGCCGGCTCCACGTTGAGCGGCTGCCCCGCCGCGAGCGTCTCGAGCTCTGCGCGCACCTCACGTTCGCGCCCTGGCAGAGCACGCACGAGGATGCGCGTGATCCTGCCGCGCAGACCGGTCGCTTCCTGCGCGTACGCCAATGGCGCGATCGCGACCGGGCTGCGCACGAGCGCGCCGATGTCCCCCGCGTCGAGCTTCGCTCCCATCAGCGCGGTGAGCCGGCGCGCGCCGAGCTCCAGCCCGACAGTCTGCAGCGAATCGACTCCGATCGCCTGCGCCACCGGCGCGGGCAGCGCGATCACCCGCAGCGCTCCCAGCTGCGTCGCGGTGAAGCCCTGCAGCAGTGCGCCGCCGAGGTTGGTGTAGCGGGGGTCGCTGGCGATCAGTTCGACCGTGCGCCGCCCGTCCGGGCCGATCACGGCGGCGCGCGCCTCGAGCACCGGCTCGGTGCCGCCGACGCCGGGCAGGCGACGCACCCGACGGAGCAGTCGTTGATCGAAGCCATCGGGATCACGTGCGAGCAGTTGCACGCTCGCCCGACCCACGATTCCGCTGGAGAGCTGGCGGATCGAGCCGTCGAGGCTGGTGGAGGCCACCTGAGAGGCAAACAGCAGCGCCACGCCGACGGCGATCCCGACGATCGCCAGCAGCTCCTGCACGAGCACCAACCGCGCACGCAGGCGCGCCCGGTAGATGTAGAGAACCTCCCAGGCGGCCATCCCCCTACCCCCCGGTCGGCGTGCTCGCGATCGGTCCATCTACCGAGACCCCTGCCTCCCGCGCGGTGTATCCAGGCCTCGGCTCAGGCAGCTGCTCGGGCCAGTACTCGCGCAGGCGGCCGTCGCGCAGCTCGTGCACGCGGTCGGCGAACGCCGCCGCCTGGGGATCGTGGGTGGCGAGCAGCACCGCGGTGCCGCGCTCGCGGCAGAGCTCGGAGAGCAGCTCGAGCACCTCGCGGCTGTGCTGCGTGTCGAGGTTGCCGGTCGGCTCGTCGGCCAGCACGAGCTTCGGCTCGGTCGAGAGCGCCTGCGCGATCAGCACCCGCTGGCGCTCGCCCATCGAGAGCTGCTCGGTGTGGTGGCGCATGCGGGCGCCCAGGCCGAGGCGTTCAAGCAGCGGTTCGACGCGCCGCTCGGCGTCGCGAGCGTGGGTCAGCCACAGCTTCAGCGCGGCGTTCTCGATCGCCCGTGCCCCCGCCAGCAGGTCGGACGGCGCGCCGACGATCCCCACCTCGCGCAGCCGGTAGCGGGCGCCCTCGTTCTCGCTCAGCGAGGAGACCTCGCGCCCCTCAACGAGCACCGCGCCGCTGTCAGGCCGCAGCAGCGCGGCGACCAGCATCAGCAGGGTGCTCTTGCCCGAGCCGCTCGGTCCGTACAGCGCCACCAGTTCGCCCGCGACGATCGTGCTGGAGACGCCGTCCACCGCGCGCACTGGCTCCCCATCCCCGACCTGGTAGTGCTTGACGAGCTCGCGCAGCTCCAGCACGCAGCTCATCGCCGGCGTGCATCGCGCAGGGTGGGCTCGAGGCTGCGCGGGAAGTCGATCACGTTCTCACGGTTCTGGGCGGTGGCGTCAGCCGGCAGCGGCGGCAGCGGCGACATCGGTGTCAGGCGCCCGTCGGCGAGCGACAGCACGCGGTGCGAACAGAGCGCCGCCTCGGGGTCGGAGACCGCCATCAGCACGCCGATCTCGTGGTCTTCGGCGAGCGCGCGCACGAGCCGCGCCAGCTCGTCGGTCTCGCGCATCCCGAGCCCGTCGAGCACGTCGTCGATCAGCAGCAGCCGTGGCGTGCCCGCGATCGCCTGGGCGATCTCGACCAGCGCGCGCTCCCAATCTGAGAGCTCCTCCCAGTGGCGCTCGGCACAATTCTCCGCCCCCACCAGCTCGAGTGCCTCCAATGCACGCAAGCGCACCTCCCGCCGGCGGCTGCGACCGCCGATCGCCAGACGCATCGCCACATAGTCGAGCATCCGCACACCAAGCCCCGGGCCGAGCCGGCCGGCGAGCCCAATCTGCTCGCGCAGCAGGCGCGCGTGGGCATGATCGGAGAGGCCGTCCAGATCGCGCCCTGCGAACAGCACCCGGCCCTCGTCCGGCGCGACCATGCCGGCGGCGATCCGCAGCAGTGTGGTCTTGCCCTGGCTGCGCATCGCCATCACCGCGACCACCTCCCCCGTGGCGAGTTCGAGCGTCGCCCGCCGCAGCAGCCAGTGCGAGCGCTCGCCACGGCGGTAGCGCTTGCCGACGCCCTCCAGCAAGAGCAGCGGGCTCATGCCCGCGCGGCCTCGGCGCCCATCTCTTCAAGGCGCGCGCGCAGCCGCTCGAGGCGCTTGAAGCGCATTCCCCACATCGCCGCTTCGTCGCGCAACACCGCCTGGCGGGCGAGCTCCGCCCACCGCTGCGCAACGGTGGCGCGTCGCGGCCCCACGAGCTCGGCGGCGCTGAGGCGACCCTGCGCCGCTGCGAACATACTTGCGCAGGCGCGTTCCTCGGCGCAGATCGCGTCGATCAGCTGCGGCAGGTCTTCGGGCGAGCAGAAGGCGATCTTTGCCTGCAGCTCCTCGCGCAGCGCCGGAGCGACGGCCGAACTGGACCGTAGCCACGCCCGGAAGTGCTCGACTCCCTGCGGCGTGGCCTCGTAGCGCTCCTCCTCGCCGGGAGAGCACTCGTCGACGACTGCCCGCACGAGTCCCTGGCGGGCGAGCCTGGTGAGTGCGTTGTGGCCGGTGGAGCGGGTGAACTGCGCGGAGCGGAAGCGCTCTACCAGCCGTCGTCCGAGCTGCGAGGCGCTGTCGGGCTGCTCGATCACAAGGCCCAGTACGGCCTCCCCAGCCGACAGTCCAACTGTTCGCTTGCGTGGCATGTAGCTCGGACGGTACAGGAAACCCGGCGCGGATGCCGCTTTTCCGGAATCATTTATATAGGTTGGTCATTTGATAGACAGGAAGGGTCGCAGGTCTCAAGCCGGGGGAACGGCCTGCCGCCCGGGGCACGTCCCCCTACCGCAGACAAGTGCATGCAACGTGGGAGTCGGCCACCCGGTCTGGCAATCTTCCCTGCCGATGCGCAACCGCGAGCCAGAACCGGTGTTAGGGGTGGACGTGCACTTGAACCGTCCCTATGGGCCCGCCCCCCGAGAGCCTATGGTTGCTCTTCGCGCCGTTACCACGGTTGCGGCGTTGCTGTGCGCCGGGCTGCTCGCCTGCCTGGCGACGGCCCCAGCCGGGGCAGCCCCCTCGCTGAGTTGGAGTGCGGCCAACATCGACCGCACGGCTCTGACGGGTGTCTCATGTGCCTCAGACTCGCTGTGCGTGGCTGTCGATGGGGCCGGCGATGCGCTGGTCAGCGCGAGCCCCGCCGCCGGCAGCTCGTCGACGTGGCACGCCGCAGGGATTCCTTCCGCTGGGGCCCTCACCGGGGTCTCCTGCCCCTCCAGCTCTCTTTGCGTGGCGGTCGATGGGGACGGCCACGCGGCGATCAGCACCAACCCCGTGGGTGGTGTCTCGACGTGGCATACCGCGAAAATTTCTAGTGCTGGGCTTACCGGGGTCTCCTGTGCCTCCAACTCCCTCTGCGTGGCGGTCGATGCGAGCGGCAGCGCGTTCGTCAGCGCCAATCCCGGTGAAGGCGCCGGCGCCGGCGCGACCTGGACGGAAATACCGCTCGGGCACCCATTGACGGCGGTGTCTTGCGTCGCGGGCCCATTGTGCGTGGCGGTGGACAAAACGGGCGACGTGCTGGTGAGCAGCGAACCGGCGGGCTCGTGGGCGCCGTCGCGCCAGATCGACAACTCCCCCCTCCTCGCGATTTCGTGTGCCTCTGCACCCGCCAACGTGTGCGTGGCGACGGATGAAGCCGGCGCGGCGCTGGCGAGCGGGAACCCCAGCGCGGGACTTCCCAACGCCTCCGCCGCCACCTGGAGCGCGACCCCGGTCGATGTGATGGGTGGCGCTGCTCCAACGGCAGCCGCTTGCGCCGCGGCGGGGCTCTGTGTGCTGACCGCCGACAACGGGGGTGCGTACATCGGCGACAATCCCACCGCGGCGGCATCATCGTGGGCATTGGCCCCGATCGACTCCCCCACGTCACTGTCAGGTGCCTCGTGTGTGTCCGAGGGCATGTGCGCGGCCGTCGACAAGGCTGGCAACGTACTCGTGACCACGGTTCCCCCGCCGGTCGTCGTCACCGGCACCCCGAGCGCGGTGGGCGAAACCACGGCGACGATGAGCGGCACGGTGGACACCAACGACGCCACGCTCGCGAGCTGCCGCTTTGAATACGGCACCAGCGAAGCGTACGGGCAGAGCGTGCCCTGTCCGAGCACGCTCGCCGCGGGCAGCGCCAACCAGCCCGTCAGCGCGGCGCTGAGCGGGTTGGCGCCGAACGTTACCTACGACTACCGGCTGACGGCAGTGAGCGCGAGCGGCGAAGCGAGAACCGCGAACGCGACGTTCAAGACGACCGCCCCACCACTGGTGCAGCCGCACCCTTCGATCAGCGGGATCCCGGCCCCAGGGCAGCGCCTGACCTGCAAATCGGGCGTGAGCGGCAGCGGCGCGAGCAACGCGACGCTGAGCTACGCGTGGCTGCGCGACACCAAGGCGATCTCCGGTGCGAGCGGCTCGACCTACGCGGTTGGCGGCGGCGACGTCTCACACCACCTGCAGTGTCGCGTGACCGCCACCAACGCAGGCGGCAGCGCGAGCGCCACGAGCTCGTTCGTGACCGTGCCAGCGGGCGGGCTGGGGGCGATCTCCGAGACGCAGGTGGGGACCCCCCACGTGGCGGGTCGCACGGTGAGCGTCTCGTTGACGTGCTCGGCGCAGGCGGCGGGGAGCTGCACGATCGCGCTGCGCCTGACCGTCGTCGAGACGCTGCGCGGGAGCCGCGTGGTCGCCGTGGCAGCGCGAGACATCGCGCGCGTCGGCAGGGCGGCGGCCCGACGGACTTCGCACAAGACGGTGACGGTGGGCGCGGTCACCGTGCACCTGCCGGCAGGCCAGCGGCGGACGGTCACCGTAGCCCTGAACGCGACCGGCAGGCACCTGCTCACGAGTTTGCACAAGCTCACCGCGAAGCTGTCGGTGAGCGGCACCGTGGTGGGCGCGATCAGTGCTCAACTGCGCAGCGCCACGGTGACGCTGGGTGGCGCGGGCAAGGCGTCCTCACGCAAGGTATCGACCGGTAAAGCCCGCTCCCGCCGAGGCCGGTGAGCGCGGCGCTGGACAGGCTGCGCTTCCCCACCCTCACCTGCTGTGTGGTGGGGGCGATGATATGGGCGGTGCCGCTCGCGCCTCCCGCGGCATTGGCGCACGCCACGCCCCACCGGGGTGCCAGCTCGACCAGGACTCGCCCCCACCCGCCGGCCACCCGCCACGCCTCAGCCAGGAAGGCCACCGGCGCGGCGACGCCGGTGGGCGTGCTGGCGCCGACGCCGTACATGGGCTGGGATACATACTTCGCGTTCGGTTCGCACTACGACGAGGCGACGATCCTCGAGCAGGCAAGCCAGATGCGCACGAAAGGGCTGATCAAGGATGGATACGACTACCTGTGGCTGGACGTAGGCTGGTGGCAGGGGGCTCGCAATGCGGCCGGGGAAATCACCGTGAGCCCGACCCAGTGGCCGCGCGGGATGACGTGGCTGACACGCACGCTGCACGCAGCGGGGCTGAAGGTGGGCCTGTACACCGACGCGGGCACCAACGGCTGCGGTGGCAAAGGGCAGGGCAGCTACGCCCACTACCAGCAGGACGTGAACACGTTCGCGAAGTGGGGCTTCGACGCGGTGAAGGTGGACTTCTGCGGGGGCATCCAGCAGCGCCTCGCCCCGGCGAGCGCGTACGGCGAATTCCACGAAGCGATCGCGCACAATTCCAGCAACCGCCCGATGCTGCTGTCGGTGTGCGACTACCTGCAGCCCGGCCAGTACGAAAGCGAAGTGCCGACGCTCGAAAACTCCGCCTTCTCCTCCTACACATTCGGGCCGAGCGTCGGCAACAGCTGGCGCACGGACACCGACGTGGGCGTGCCGGGCGACGTGGAATTCAGCTCGGTGCTGCGCAACCTCGACGCGGACGCCGCCAACCCAGAAGCGGCGGGGCCGGGCCACTGGAACGACCCCGACTACCTCGGCCCCGACCAAGGGATGTCGGCGGCGCAGTTCCGTACCCAGTTCAGCATGTGGGCGATGCTGGCAGCGCCGCTGATGATCAGTGAGGACCTGCTCGCGATGTCGAGCGCCACCCACACGACGGTCACCAACAGGGAAGCGATCGCGATCGACCAGGACCCAGCCGGTCAGCAGGCGCGCCTGCTCTCCTCGAGCGGCTCGGGTGAGGTGTGGGTGAAGCCGCTCGCCAACGGCACGCACGCGGTGGCACTGCTCAACCGCTCATCGAAAACGCTCGAAGATCACCACCAACGCCGCCGCCGTGGGGATGGGAGCCGCAAACGCGTATCAGTTGCGCAACGTATGGAGCGGCGCGGTCACCAGCACCACGGGCGGGATCGGCGCGAGCGTGCCGGGCGAATCGACGGTGCTGTTACGCGTCTCGACCGCAGCACAGGCGATCGAAGCGGTCCCCAAGCGCCAGGGGTAGCGCTCAGATCGCCCCGACGGCGGCGATCTCATCGTCGCGGCGGTAGCCGAGGCGCGCGGAGATGCGATCGGCGGTGGCGACGAGGTGCGGGCCGAGATGGTCGATCAGATCCTGCAACGAAATCATCGAGCTGTGCGCAGCCATGTTGGCGGCGGCGACGACCTCGCGCGAGTCGGAGCGGATCGGGGCGGCGATCGAGTGCAGCCCAGCGCTGAGCTCCTGATCGTTGACGGCGATGCCATCCTCGCAGATGCGCTCGAACTCGATCGCCAGCAGGCGCCGGCTGGTGATCGTGGTGGGGGTGCGGCGCTCCAGTTTGATTTCGCCGAGCAGCTCGCGCCGCTCGCTGTCAGGGAGGTGGGCGAGCAGCAGCTTGCCCATCGCGGTGCAGTAGGCGGGCAGGCGCGAGCCGAGCGCGAGGCCGAGGTCGATCCGCTGCTGGCCACGGCGGTGGGAGCGGGCGCGGGCGACATAGATGATCTCCGGGCCATCGAGCACGGCGACATTGATCGTGTAGCCGGTGCGCCGGCGCAGTTCGTCGAGGTAGGGTTGGGCGTGCTCGCGCAGAGAGGTCGAGTTGAGCGCCGACATCCCCAGGTCGGTGACATGCAAGCCGAGTCGGTACTTGCGCGAAGCGCCCTGCTCGAGGTAGCCGAGCGCCACAAGCGTGATCACGTAGCGGTGAGTGGTTGAGCGGCTCATGCCGAGCGAGTCGGCGATGTCGGCGATCCCGAGCACGGGACGGTCGGGCGTGAAGCACGCGAGGATCGCGAGACCCCGCTCCAACGACTGCGAATAGCGCGGTTCGCGCAGGCTGGGAACCGTCCACTCATTCTGAGGTATTGCTGTGCGCGGCATACTCACTCCCCGTTCCTCTCGATCTTGTCAACCCAAATGTTACCCCAGACCGGGCGTTTGGAAACATGGAGTGTAAATGGTGCGTATTTTGAACCGCTTTTCGTCTGCATCGAACCCGTGACCCTGGCTCAACGAGCGATGGTAGGGGTGCGATCTGAGTGGCGAAGGCTGATCGGACACGGGTGCAGGAGCGGTCGGGCTTGGGCACGATCGGTCTGGGGCTGAGACTCAATCGGGCGTGGGCTGAGGTTCGGAGGCGTTGCGCAGGTGGGCAGCGTAGGCCTTGTAGCTCTGAAATTCCTCGACCGACTGGTAGTTGGCGAAGCCGCGGCGCTGGGCGACGCGCAGAGAGGCGGGCAGCGCCGCGCGCAGCTCGCCGGGGAGCGCCTGTTCTTCGAGCGTGACCCACAGTTCCTCTTCCAGGGCCCCCGCGGCGCTGGCGCCGTTGACGAGCTCCAGCTGCCCACCCGAGGATGAGTAGTCGTAGAGCTCGAATTCCTGCCCAGCCGCTTCTGCCGTGAGCGTACCTTCGCGCCAATTGGAGTAGACCGCGAGCTTGCCGCGCTGGGAGCGCAGCGCAACCACGTGGCGAGGTGCGGAGGCGGCGTACGGTTCGGTGGCGAACTCGGTGACGTCCTCGTCGGTGGCGTGCAGGATCCAGGGACGCCCGGGAGCGAAGGGGTGGGCGCAGATCGCGGCGAGGTTGTGCCGCGCGGCGAGGTGGCGGTAGCGCTCGTGATGGCGCCACGCGGAGGAGCCGGTCGCGAGTGTGAGCAACAGCGGCACGACATCCACCGAGGAGGTGAGCTGCGTGCGCCCCACGCCAGGCGCGGAGGTCGCAAGCCCGCGGAAGTCGCGCACGTACAGCGGCACGCGGATCGCCTCCTCGTAGGCGGAGGCGCCCTTGCCGCGCATCCCGTGGGAGCCCCCGTACTCGCCGTGGTCGGAGGTGAAGAGCACCACGGTGTTGGCCTGCACGGAGGGCTGGGCGGCGAGCGCGGAGAGCACCGTGCCGATCTGCGCGTCTACGTAGCTCTGCAGCGCAAGGTAGGTGTTCATCAGCCCGGTCCACCAGCCCAGCGCTTCGGGGCCGGTGAAGGGGACGTCGCCGAAGGAGCGCGCGGCGGTGTCCTGCAGCGAGCGCTGCAGCTGAGGCTTGCGCTGCGCTTCGAGCGCTTCGGGGGTCTCGAAGTTGCCCGGCAGCGCTTCTGCGAGCGCAGGCGGAACGCTCTCCGCGGGGATCTGTTCGGTGAAGCGGTACCACCAGGCGATGTCGTGGGGGTTGACGAACGAAACCGTCGCGCACCACGGTGGGTCGCCCCCTTCGAGGCGCAGCCATTCGGCGAACTGGGAGGCGATCGCCGGATCGACGGCCGTGCCCTGTCCCGGGGAGCCGTTCGGCGAGGGGTAGGTGCCGCCCGAGAAGCCGTAGGGTTCAAGCGAGGCGTCGGGGTTGGGGTTGAGATGCCACTTGCCCCACCACCAGGTCGAGTAGCCGAGCTCGCGCAAAAGCGTCCCCCAAGTGGGAAAGCCGGGGTCGAGATGGCTGTCCCCGGTGATCATGCAGCCCGTTTGGTGGGAGTAGAGCCCGGTGACGAGCGACCCACGCGAAGGGGTACAGTCGTTGGAGGCGGTGTAGTGGCGTTCGAAGCTGACGGCGCGGGCGCGCAGCGCCGCCAGATTGGGCGTCACCGCTGAGGACAGCGCGGCGGCCGGCATCCACACGGGCGTGCGCAGCTGGTCGACCACAATCACAAGGATGTTCGGCGCCCGGCCCTGGCGTGTGTGCTCACGGCCACGGTGACGCGAGCCAAGCGCGAGCCCGCCGGCGGCGAGCAGCCCCTGCTTGAGGAAGGTGCGCCGGTCGCTGGCGCGCAAGGAGATGTCGGTCGGGTCGGGAGGCACCTTTAGATTCCGAACAACGCGCACGGACTGACGGTGCGGTGGTAAAGGATTTTTAAGGATTTGGATGGGAGCTGTCGCCAAGCTAACGCACGCAGCGGCTGCAGGCTGGCGTAGTGCCGGCCCGGAGTCTGCGCCGAGCCCTCAGCGGCCGCTGGCCCGGTGTCGGCTGACTCGCCCGTAGGCAAACGAACCGGCGCAGGCGAGCAGCCCGGCGGCGGCGAGCAGCGCGACGATCGCAAGCCCCGGCGCAAGCATGATCGCCACCAGCGC
Source organism: uncultured Solirubrobacterales bacterium (assembly GCA_963812955.1). Lineage (GTDB taxonomy): Bacteria > Actinomycetota > Thermoleophilia > Solirubrobacterales > Solirubrobacteraceae > Palsa-744. The sequence continues at coordinate 82,822 of CAWEXC010000003.1, read as the reverse complement.
GAGCACGAGGCCGAACGCCAGGTCGATCAGCCGCAGGCGTCGTCGGCGAGCGCGCGCCGCGGCGGCACGACGGCGCGGCAGAGAGCTCACAGCGGGAGCCTCCGGAATAGCGGGCGGGGCAGAGAGCTCACAGCGGGAGCCTCCGGAATAGCGGGCGGGGCGGAGAGCTCACAGCGGGAGCCTCCGGAATAGCGGGCGGGGCAGCAGTCGCACGAGTGCCATCGCCCAGCGCAGCGTGGCGGGCGCCCACACCGTGTGCGCGCCGCGGCGCAGGCCGCGCACGGTGGCGCGGGCGACGCTCTCGGGGTCGGTGGAGAGCGGCGGGACCGGCAGGCCGCGGGTCATGCGCGTGGTCACGAACCCGGGCCGCACGACCAGCACACGCACGCCCGTCGGCGCAAGCGCGTCGGCGAGCCCCTGCGCGAGCGCGTCGAGCCCGGCCTTGGAGGCGCAGTAGGCGGCGTTGGATGCGCGCGGGCGCTCGGCGGCGACGGAGGAGAGCACAACGATCGTCCCGCGCCCCTGCGCACGCAGCGCACGGGCGCTCTCCAGCAGCAGCGAGCCGCAGCCGACCACGTTCACCTCGAGCACCTCGACCGCGCCGCGCAGATCCTCAGGCAGGCCGCCGCGCTCGCCGAGCAGCCCGACCGCGAGCAGCACGAGGTCGCACTCTCCGCCCAGCAGGTCGATCCCGCGCGCGATCGCCGCGCGGTGGCTGTTCGGGTCGGTCGCCTCCAGCGCGAGCGTCTGCACCCGGGCGCAACCGGCACCGCGCAGCTGCTCAGCGACGTCGCCCAGGCGCTGTGCGTCGCGACCGGCGAGCGCGACCTCACAGGGCTCGCCGGTGGCCAGCTCGCGCACGATCGCACTGGCGATCTCGGAGGTTCCGCCGAGCACGAGCACGCGTCGCGATCCCGCCGCACCGGGCCCGCACGGGGGATCTTGCACGCCCGGACTGGCTCGCAGATCCGCGGCGGTGGCGTTGCTCATCCGCACAACCCCAACCGCCGTCCCATGTCTGAGCGCAGCACCCCGTCGGGATCGATGCGCCCGCGCAGCTCACGGAAGCGCTCCAGTTCGGGGTACATCGCGGCCAGCATCGCGGGACGCAGGCGGGAGTCCTTGGCGAGATAGACCCTCCCCCCGCGCCTGCAGCCAGCTCGTCGGCGTTGTCGAGCGCGCGGTGGAGGCCCGGCGCGCCGGCGGGGAGATCGATCGCGAGCGTGAGACCCTCGAGCGGGAACGAGAGCGGGCCGCCTTTTTCCGATGCTCGCCCACCCGAGCCGAAGCGCTTGAGCACCGCCAGGTACATCGGCGCGCGGCGGGCGCGCAGCAGGTGCACCACGCGCAGCAGCGTCTCCTCCTCACCGCGCGGCATTGCAAACTGGTACTGCACCATCCCCGCGGGCCCATACAACCGACTCCACTCGCCGAGCACGTCGAGCGGGAACAGCTGCGCGCTCATGCTGAGCGTCCGCCCCCGCGCGCGGCGGGGCGCTGTGTGCCAGTGCAGCACGTTGAAGGCGCGCACTGCGGCGGGGCGCAACACTCCGCCCGGGAAGCCGCGCGGGACGGTAAGCGGTGGTCGTGTCGAGAACGGAGGGCGGGTATCGAGCGGCGTTGTCGGGCCTTCATCCGAGCGCGTGAGCACCGTGCGCCCAAACGCGGCACCCTCGCTGAGCAGATCGACCCACGCGATCGTGTAGCGGTGGGAGTGCCCGCTCGCTACCGCGGCGACGGCGCAGCTCGAGCGTGTCGAGGCGGTCGATGTCGGCCACAGCCCGGGGGTTGTGCAGCGGCGCGAGGCGCAGCGTCGCCTCGACCACGACGCCAGTCAGGCCCATGCCGCCGAGCGTGGCATGAAACAGCTCGGGGTGGCTCTCGGCGGAGACGAGCAGCGGCCCGTCAGCGGGGGTGCAGAGCGTGAACGACAAGACGTGCCGTGCGAAGCTGCCGTCGCGCGGGTGGTTCTTGCCGTGCACGTCGCTGGCGATCGCCCCGCCGACTGTCAGGTGGCGCGTGCCGGGCACGACCGGCAGCGTGAGACCGTGCGCGGTCAGCCATGCGAGCAACTGGGCGAACGTCACGCCAGCGCCGACCCGCACAGCCGAGCCGTCCGCGGCCACTGCGGGCGCCCTTCGCAGGGCAGTCGCATCGATCACCGCGCCGCCCCCGTTCTGGGCGGCGTCGCCATAGCTGCGCGCGGCCCCGCGCGCGATCGCCCCACCGCGGGCCGCGGGGGAGGCGGCGAGCGCGTGCGCGACCTGCTCAGCGGTGTGCGGGCGCAGCATTCGCGCGCGAGTGGGTGCTGTGCGTCCCCACCCGCACAGCAGCCGCTCGCCACCCTCCTCCACGTGGGGGGAGCCCGTGGCGCGCGGCGGCGCGGGGGCCAGCTCAGCCGGCGACATACACACCGGTTACGAACACCGCCAACCAGGCGGCGCTCATGCTCAGCAAGAAACGGTCATGCAGTACGAGCTCCTCGGGCGCGCGGCCCTCGCCGCCGTCGAGCAGCAGCGCGTAGCGCAGCAACCACAACACGAACGGAATCACCGTCAGCTCATACCAGGAGAGCTTCGCGCTGTGGGCACGCTGGAAGGCCCACAGGCAGTACCCGGTGGTGGTAACGGTGGCGGCGAGCCCGAGCACGAAGCGCAGGTAGCGCTCCGAGTAGACGCTCAGCGACGCGCGCATCACGGTGGCACGCTTGCCGCCGGTCAGCTCCGCGTAGCGCTTGCCGGTGACCACGAACAGCGCGCCGAAGGAGGTGACGAGCATGAACCAGCGCGACAGTGGCACCGAGGTGGCGGCGCCGCCGGCGAGCGCGCGCAGCACGAAGCCGCCCGCCACGGCTGCGATGTCGGCCACCGCGACGCTGCGCAGCCACAGCGTGTAGCTGGCGGTGAGCGCGAGGTAGCCAGCCCCGACGGCCGCCAGCGCCGGGTGCACGGCTGCGGCAAGCGCGAGGCCGCCGAGCGCCAGCACGAGCGCCGCCGCGACCGCGGCGCGCACGGAGAGCTCGCCGGCGGCGATCGGCCGGTTGCGACGCGTGGGATCGTGACGATCCTCCTCGCGGTCGTGCACGTCGTTGAGCAGGTAGGTGGAGCTGGAGAGCATGCAGAAGCACACGAACGCGACCACCACCTTGCCGGCGACGTCCGGATGGGTGAGGATCCCGGCGGCCGCAGGGGCGGCAACACGAGCACGTTCTTGAGCCACTGCCGCGGCCGGCAGGCGCGCACGAGCGCGCCGAGTGGAATGTGCGCGGCGAGGCCCACCTCGATCTCGGCGGCGACCTCCTCGTCTGCTGGCTGGTGCTGTGGGACCGATGGCTGCTATGGCAGTACATCTAACTTCCGCGCAGCTCAGCGGTGGGTGAAAATGCTCTTAGGTTGCAGCGCTTTTTAGGAGCGCGAAAGGCGCGGCGGCCTACGATCCGCGGCGATGGAGTCGCACATCTCCGCGCCCAACCGCTCGACGATCGGCCGGCCGGTGGCGCCTCCCTCCGGACCGGCGCCGCCCTTCTCCCCGTCGCGGCGTGCGCCCGCGGATGGCCCGACCAGGCGCGTGCGGCGGGTGTTGCTCGCCGCCTGCGTGGTGGCGCTCGTGCCGGTGCTCGTCTCCTACGTGACGACGATGCTCGAACCATCCAACACGAGCCTCGGGATCCGCTCGGTCGAGTGGCTGCGCGACCACGGCGCCGCGTCGCTGGTGACGAAAGTCGAGTCGGTGTACTACTCGCTCGAGGCGCCCGAAAAGGGCGGCCCGGCGCTGCACGTGCTGCCGAAGGTCGGCGTCCCCGCGGCGGGCGCCAGAAGTGGCAGCGTCAAGATCGTCGACCGCCCTCCGCGCGTGCGCGCCGCTGGCGTATCCGCCGCTGCCCGGCGAGGGCGTGTGGCGCCCCACGCAGGCGAGCGAGAGCCGCAGCGACCCGCCGCTGCTGGTCACGACCTTCCGCAGCGACCCCTCCGAATACCCCCGCCTGGTCGCGGGCGTCGCCTGGATCAACACCTCGCGCACCACGATCTCGCTGTACGCGGGACGGTTGGAGCCCTCGGTCGAACTCCCCTCGCGCGGCCCGATGGAGGTGCCCCCGAGCGCTCGCAGCCGGCTGCTGGCGACCTTCAACAGCGGCTTCAAGCTGGTGGACGCGAACGGAGGTTGGGCGCTCCACGGGCACGCCTACGCCCCAATGCGCGACGGTCAGGCGACGTTCGTGCGCTACGCCAACGGGCACTGCGACGTGGTCTCCTGGCACGGCGGGGCGGGCGTGCCTGGCGACGTGGTGTTCGCGCGCCAGAACCTGCCGCTGATCGTCTCCAGCGGGCGGCCCAACCCCGCCCTCAGCGACAGCGCGGAATGGGGCGCCACGCTCGGCAACGCCGTGCAGGTGTGGCGCTCGGGGATCGGCGTCAACCGCCACGGCAACCTGATCTACGCTGCCGCCGACTACCAGACGGCCGGCAGCCTGGCCGACATCCTGATCCACGCCGGTGCGGTGCGGGCGATGGAGCTCGACATCAACTCATACTGGACTTCGTTCAACGCCTACGCCCACCCAGGCGCCCGCCAGCCCTTCAAGCTGTTGGAAGAAATGGAACGCCCGGCTGAACGCTACCTGACCCCGGACGATCGCGACTTCTTCGCGGTGTACCTGCGCTGAAGCGCGGCAGCTCCAGCTCGATGCTGGCGCCTCCGGCTGCGTTTGCGCAGGCACCGACCCGCCCGCCATGAGCCTCGGCGATCGCGCGCACAATCGCCAGCCCGAGACCGGTGCCGCCCGAGGCGCGGTCGCGGGCGGCGTCGGTGCGGTGGAAGCGGTCGAACACCCGCTCGAGCTGCTCGGGCGGGATCCCGGGCCCGTCGTCCTGGACCACGAAGCGCAGCGATTCGCCCCCCCGCTCGCCCGAGCGCTCGGCGGCAGGCGCCGCTCCAAAGCCGCTACCCCGTCCCTCCATGCGCTCGACATCCAGGCGCACGAGCCCATTCCCCGCGCGCGTGTGCTCGATCGCGTTGCCGATCAGATTGCGCAGCGCCTGCGCGAGGCGGTCGGGGTCGGCGAGCAGCGTGCCGGCGGGCACCTCCCCGAGCTCGAAGCGCCGCGCGACCGAAGCCGGGAGATGCGCGCCTTCGGCGCGCATCTCCGTTTCGACCAGCAGTGTGGCGCCGTCCCACAGCTCCCCGACGAAGGTCTCGAGGTCGATCGGCTCCACGCGCAGGAACTGCCTCTGCTCGGCCTTGGCGAGCAGCAGCAGGTCGTCGACGAGGCGGGTGATGCGCGCGATCTCCGCCTGCGCGAGGCGCTCGACGCGGCGCACCTCCTCGCCGGAGGGGTTGCGCTGGGCGGCCAGCACCTCCAGCTGCCCGCGGATCACCGTCAGCGGGGTGCGTAGCTCGTGTGAGGCGTCGGCGACGAACTCGCGCTGGCCGGCGAACGCGTCGGTTAGACGGTCGAGCATGTGGTTGAAGGCATCTGCCAGCACTTGCACCTCGCGGCCGTCGCGCTCGACGTCGTGGATGCGGGGGTGCAGGTCGCCGGCGTCCACCTGCGCGGCGATCGCCGCCATCCGCCGGAGCGGGCGCGAGAAGCGGCTACCGATCAACAGCGAGGCGAGCAGCGCGCCCGCCAGCGCGAGGAAGCCGGCGAGGATGAACGCGCGCGCGACGCCGTGCTGGGCGCGCGCCACGCTCGCCAGCGGCTCCCCAACGCCGACGGTCACGAGCTGGGCGGCGTGCGTGCCGGCGCCGGGGATGCGCACGCGGCGATCGAGCAGGCGCAGGTAGCCGACGTCGGGGAGAACCAGCGTCGAGAACCCGTTGCGCGCGGCGCGCAGCCGGCCCGCGGCCCGGTTCTCCTGTTCCTGCACGGCCACGCTCTCGCCGTCGTCGGGTGCGTGGCTGCCGAGCAGCTCGGGCGTGTTGGTGGCGGTGCCGGCGCCGGGGATGAGCGCGTACAGAACGGTGGAGCTGGCATTGAAGGGCTGGCCGGCGACGTATGCGCGCGCGGCAGCCAGCACGGCGTGGGGCGTGTGTGCGCCGGAGGCGCTCAGGGCATGCGCAAACCCACCGGAATCCCCGGCGATCTCGGTGTCGATCTGGCGGCGCAGCTGGGTGCCGGTGCCGCGGTACACGGCGAAGAAGGTGATCCCGGAGGAGACGACCACCACGAGCGCCACCCATACCGCCAGCCGCCAGCGCAGGCTGGTCGGCATCAACTTCGGCCGACGCTGCTCGTCAATCGGCATGGCCGAGGCGGTAGCCGACCGCGCGCACGGTGTGGATCGGCGCGGGGGATTGGTTCCCGCCCACCCCGCGCAGCTTGCGGCGTAGGTAGCCGATGTACACGTCCACGATGTTGGTGGCGGGATCGTGCTGGTAGCCCCACACCGCGCTCAGGATCTGCTCGCGCGTGAGCACCCTGCCACGGTGGCGCAGCAGGTACACGAGCAGCTCGAACTCAGTCGTGGACAGCAGCACCGGCTCCCCCGCGCGCTTGACCTTGCGGCTGAGCATGTCCACCTCGATGTCCGCCGCCTGCAGCGTCGTGGTGGAGCCCTGCGCGGCGCTGCGCAGCTGGGCACGCACCCGCGCGAGCAGCTCCGCCAGCGAGAAGGGCTTGACGAGGTAGTCCACCGCGCCGGCGTCCAGCCCGGCCACGCGGTCCTCGATCTCACCTCTGGCCGTGAGCACGAGCACCGGCAGCGCGGGCTTGGCGGCACGCAGTGCGCCCAGCACCTCCATCCCGCCCTTGCCTGGGAGCATCAGGTCGAGGACGACCGCGTCGAACATCTCGCTCAGCGCGCGTGCCTCGCCCGCCAGCCCGTCGTGCTCGGCCTGTACGGCGAAGCCCTCGGCCTCCATGCCGCGGCGTACGAAGTCGACGATCCCCGGCTCGTCCTCGATCAGCAGGATCGACGGCGCCGTGGTCGCCGCCGGCTTAGAGGGTTGCGCCGACTGCACCATCACCGCCAGCATAGGGGCCGCCAGGGCTGCGTGGCCGGCAAGTGGCCACCTTCGCGGCGATCGTATGAGCTCTCTCATCGAGCCATTACGCGCGTCCTACACCTAGGGTGCCTGCCGACACTTGTCTGGATGCAGACGTTTCAGCATGGAGATCAAAGTCTTATGGAACCTCTCACGCCCTCTTTAGCCACCGCTTGCGTTTCCTCGGCACACTGAGCCTCATATTCCATCGGTGCACCCTGGTGCCCACTGCGATAGATGTCCGTCAACCCCAACCACACCTCCCGCACCCGCGACGCCGCCCTGCGCCGGCTGAGCCGCGCCAACCGCTGGCTGATCGCCGGCAGCGCGACCCTCACCGGCGTGCTGACGGCGGTTGCGGCCAGCGCCTTCCCGGGCAAAACGCTCAAAGCAACGCGCGCAACGGCCTCCCGCGAGGCCCACCATTCCGCTGGCGCGGCCGGCACACGCACGGGCAGCGGCACCTCGACCGGCACCTCCACCCTCAAAGCGCCCGCGCAGGCGCCGCAGTCGAGCTCGACGGAAGGGTCCTCATCGGCCACGGAAGGATCCTCCGCGCAGGAATCCTCACCATCCACGAGCGAACAGAGCTCCAGCGGCTCGGAAGCCGGTTCCAGCTCATCATCGGGAGAATCTGGCTCCTCCGCCACGGAATCGGGCTCATCCAGCAGCGAATCCGGCTCCTCCACGCCGGAATCCAGCTCCTCGGGCAGCGAATCCGGTTCCTCCTCCTCCGAAGCCGGATCCGCCGCCCCGGAATCGAGCGTGCCGCAGGAATCCAGCTCGGCGGTACCGGCAGAAACCGAAGCCCCGGTTACCTCCGGTGGATCGTGAGACGTGCGCGCTCGACATGCACGCCTGCGCAGCGCGCCGGCTCGGCGACGGCGCGCTGGGAGGCGCTCGGCACGTCGGTGGTGCTGCGCGTCACCGAGCCCCTGTGGCTACCCCGCGCCAGCGCGATCCTCACACGCGAGCTCGACGCGATCGACCGCGCCTGCAGCCGCTTCCGCGACGACTCCGACCTGACCCGCGTCAACGCCCTTGCCGGTGGCCGGCCGGTGGCGGTGGCCCCGCTGCTGGTCGAGGCGCTGCAGGTTGCGCTGCGCGCCGCCGAGCTTACCGACGGCGACGTCGATCCGACGGTCGGTGCTGGGCTGGTGCTCGCTGGCTACGACCGCGACTTCTCGCTGATGCAGCAACGCCAGGAGCCAAGCGGAGCGCGGGGCGCGGAGGCATCGCCCTTCGAGGGCCGGCACGAGCGCGCCGGGGGGTGGGGCGCCGATGGCGGAGACCTGCGCAACCAGCCTCCCACCCTGATCGCCCGGCGGCTCTCCAGCCACCGCACCGTTGAGCTCGACGCGGGGCGCTGCACCGTGCGCGTCCCCAGCGGGATCCTGCTCGACCTCGGTGCCACGGCCAAAGCGTGGGCCGCCGACCGCGGCGCCCGGGCGGTGTGGGAGGCCGCGCGCTGCGGTGTGCTGGTCAGCCTCGGCGGCGACATTGCAACCGCCGGGCCCGCCCCCGCCGGCGGCTGGCGGATCCACGTCACCGACGACCACCGCTCCGGCCCCGACGCGCCCGGGCAGACGGTCGCGATCGCCGACGGCGGCCTTGCGACCTCCAGCGTCGCCGTGCGCCGCTGGCAGCACGGCACGCAGACGATGCACCACATCATCGACCCCTCCTCCGGCGCTCCCGCGCGCGGTCCCTGGCGCACCGTCAGCGTCGCCGCCGCCGACTGCACCGACGCCAACATCGCCGCCACCGCGGCACTCGTGCGGGGCCGCCGCGCGCCGGCTTGGCTGGATGCGCTCGGCCTGCCCGCGCGGCTGGTCGCCCACGACGGCGCGGTGCTGCGGATCGGCAACTGGCCGCTCGACCGATTGGTGCCCACACCGCGGCCTGATCGCGCCCCACGGCCCGATCGCGCACCCACGTCAGTGGGGGGACATGGAGCACCGAAGCCGGGTGACACTCGCCTGCGACCGATTCGGGGGACACTCGCTGCGCTCGCATCCCCGAATCGACCAGCATCACCGTTTTGGCCAGCCCCCGGGCGGGCGGTTGCCTCGCCGCGGCGCGTGGACGATCTCCAATGAGCGTTCCGCTCCCGCTCGCCGCGTCCGGGCCCAGCCTCGATTGGTATTTCACCCGTTCCACTGGTGCCGTGGCGCTGCTGCTGCTGAGCGTCGCCGTCGCGCTCGGAGTCGCGGATGTGCGGCGCTTCAGCACGCCCTCCTGGCCGCGCTTCGTCGTCGATGCGCTGCACCGCAACGTCTCGTTGCTGGCGCTCGTGTTCCTCGTGCTGCACATCCTCACCGCGGCGCTTGACTCCTTTACGTCGATTTCGCTGATAGCGGCGTTCGTCCCGTTCGTTGGCTCCTATCGGCCCTTCTGGCTGGGGCTCGGCGCGGTCGCGTTCGACCTGCTGCTCGCGGTGATCATCACCAGCATGATGCGTGCTCGCGTCGGTCCGCGCGCCTGGCGTGCCACGCACTGGCTCGTCTACGCCTGCTGGCCCGTTGCGCTGCTGCACACGCTAGGCACCGGCAGCGACGTCAAAACCACCTGGCTGCTTGCGCTCTGCACCTTCTGCCTGGCGCTTGTACTCGCTGCCGTGCTCGCCCGGGTACTCGCCGACAGGTCTCGCGACAGCGCCCGCGGTCGCGGCCTTGCCGTTGGCGGCGCCTTCGCGTTCGCGCTCGGCCTCGTGCTGTGGCTGCCCTCCGGGCCGCTCGGCTCGGAATGGGCGCGGCGCTCCGGCACCCCCTCGGCGCTGCTCGGCCATCCCTCCGCCTCCCATTCGAAGATCGTGGTCAACCCGTGAGCACCTACCAGGGGTCCCGGGCGCGCGCGGGTCGGGGTGGCGGCGGCGACACCTCGTACGGTCAAGATCCCCACCAGGGCCTCAACCGGTCCGCGTCTGACGCTCCCGGTCTGCCGCGGCTGCTCGCCGGCATCCCCGCCCGCGGCGCGCTCCCTCTGCGGGAGCATCTTGGGATCCACGGGGAGCTTCCCGCCGTCGAGGGCCGTGGACGGGCCCGCCGCGGCGCCACCTCCGACCTGATCGACGAGGTCGAGCGCGCCGGTCTGCTGGGACGCGGCGGCGCGGGGTTCCCCACCGCCGCGAAGCTGCGCGCCGTCGCCGGAGCTTCGCGTTCTCCGCTCGGCGGTGGGCGCCCGATCGTGGTTGTCAACGGCGCCGAGGGCGAGCCCGCCTCCGCCAAGGACCGGGTCCTGCTGCGCTCGCTCCCGCATCTGGTGATCGACGGCGCCCTGCTCGCCGCCGCCTGCGTGGGCGCGCAGGAAGTCCTGCTCGGGGTCTGTGAATCCGCACCGTCAGCACTCGACGCGGTTGCGCATGCGCTCGAGGAACGCGGTTCCCGTCGCGGGGAGCGGGTGGGTGGGGTCCAACTCCAGTTGCGCCCCGTCCCCAACCGCTACGTCGCCGGCCACGAGTCGGCGCTCGTCAACCACCTCTCCGGCGGACCCGTCCTGCCCACCTTCACCCCTCCGCGGCCCTTCGAACGGGGCGTGCGCGGGCGCCCCACGCTCGTCTGCAACGTCGAGACCTTCTCCCACCTCGCGCTGATCGGGCGCCATGGCTCCTCGTGGTTCCGCGAGCTCGGCACCCCCGAGCAGCCCGGCTCGGCGCTAGTCACACTCGCCGGGCCTCTCGCCCACCCGGGGGTGTACGAGATCGAGCACGGCTCCCCCCTCGCGGCGCTCATCGACGCCGCCGACGGGCTCACCGCGCAGCCGCGCGCAGTGCTGCTGGGCGGCTACTCGGGGACTTTCATCGACGGTTCGCGGTTGCGCGAGGTGGCGCTCTCCGATCGCCACCTCTCCCCCTTCGGCGCCACCCTGGGCGCCGGCGTCGTGATCGTGCTCTCCGAGAATGCCTGCCCTGTCGCCGAGCTCGCCCGCCTCACCCGCTGGCTTGCCTCGCAGAGCGCCCGCCAATGCGGGCCATGCGTGTTTGGCCTCGACGCGATTGCTTGCGCCTTCGAGCAGCTCGCGGGCGGTGGACCTGACGCTCGGCCGGGCGGGAGCAATGGGCGCGGCGAGGGCCGCCGCAACGGACAGGTCGCGCGTGGTCGCAGCGGTCGGGACGCAATCGACCGGCGCCTGCACTCCCTCGCCGGGCTGGTTCGTGGCCGCGGCGCCTGCTCACACCCCGATGGCGTCGCCCGCCTTGTTTCGAGCGCGCTCGAAGTGTTTGCGCAGGAGCTCGCCGACCACGCCCACCACGGCCCCTGCGGCGCCTGCGCCCGGCCCTCGGAGCTGCCGCGGCCGCGGGTCTCCCGCCCAACGACCGCCGTCCCGGCATGAGTCCGGCATCGCACCGTCTGCGCGTCAACCCGATCGCCTGCGAGGCCCACGGCATGTGCCATGAGCTGCTGCCCGAGCGCATCTCCCTGGACGAGTGGGGCTACCCGATCCTCGACGGCGCGCCCCTCGACCCCGCATTGCTCACCCATGCACGCCGCGCCGCCGCGGCCTGTCCCACGCTCGCGCTGCTGGTAGAGCGGTGCAGCGATTGATTTCAGGAGCCGGTGATCTCGCTTCCGCTTGGCGACAGCGCCCACCACGCGGCTCCAAAGCTCTGGACGCCCTGCCCGGTGGTTTCGCCCGCCTGCGAATCGCTCACATACCAGTACAGCGGGTGTCCCTTGTAGGTGACCTCTTTGGTTCCATCCGAGCGGGTGGTCGTGCCGAGGTCGGCCGCCACCGCTTCGCCTTCGGCCTTCGGGGCGCCCGTCGTCGTCACTGGCGGCCACACCTGCGCGCACGCGCCCGAGCAGGTCGAGGTCGAACCGGTGTCGGCCGCGAACAGGTACACGGTCAGGTGTTTCGGGCCGGCGGCGAGAACCGTGCCGAGCTGCGTGTGCTCCGTTGTGATCGCCGTCCCGGCGCCTGACGCGCTCGTGGAACTGGAGCTGGTCCCCGCCGCGGCAGGGCTCTTTGCGGTGGTGGCGCCCGTCGATGGATAACCATTCGCTTCGGTTTTACTTGAGCTGGAGCCGCCGCTGGATCCGCAGCCGGCAACCGCCAGCCCGGCGACCGCGAGAGTGGTGGCCGCAAAAATTGAAGGGTGTCGCACGCTTGTCTCCTGAAGTTGATTTGTCCGGGCTCGTTGCGGGCGCCTGTTCTGCGCCCCGTCACTGCACCAGACTCCACGGCAACGATAAACCTTTCAGCTACAGTCGAGCGCGATGCCCGCGCTCGATCCGGAGTCGCTGCCGCGCCATCTCGACCGGCTCTACCGCGCCGCGTGGGCCCTCTGCGGCTCGCCTCACGAGGCGGAAGACCTCGTTCAGGAGACGTTCGCGCGCGTGCTCGCCCGTCCACGGCTGCTGCGCGGCCAGGACGAGCTCGCCTACCTGATGACGGTGTTGCGCAACACCTTCCTCACCGCCCGGCGCACCGCCACGCGGCGTCCCCGTATCAGCGCGACCCCGATTGATGAGATCGAGCCCGTCGATCCCCGTGGCGGCGAGCGGCCCGAGGAGGCGCTGCAGGCGCAGGAGGTCTTCGCCGCGATCGCCGGGCTCCCCGAGCGCTACCGCCTCGCGCTGGTCGCCTGCGACATCGCCGGGCTCTCCCACCGTGAGGCGGCGCGGCTCCTTGACACCAAGGAGGCAACCGTCGCCACGCGGTTGTTCCGGGCGCGCGCGTTCGTCGTGCACGCGCTGGAATCCTCCTCGCCGTCGAAGGACGGCCACGCGCACGCGGACGTGTCGGGGGAAGGGGATCTTCCCGACCCCCGGGAAGATGCGCCCCCCGCGCGGCGTCTTAGGAGTGAGAGCACCCCATGAGTGAGAGCACCCCATGAGCCGCGAGCCCGAAGACATCCACGCAGAGTTGGCAGCGCTCGCCGACGGCACGCTGTCCGAGCAACGGCACGAGTCCGTGCTGGCGCGCGTCGCCGAATCTCCCGAGCTGGCCGCCGAACTGGAGGATCAGCGCCGCGCCATGATGCTCGTGAGTTCACTGGAGCGCGTCGAGGCCCCCACTCTGCTGCGCCGCTCGATCGAGCTGGCCGCTGCGGGAGACGCGGCCGCCGGCGAGGGGTCCGCGAGCGCTCGTGCAACCGCCGGCCGAGCATCCCGGCAGACACGGTCCGACGCGGCCGCCGCCCACAGCAGTCAACGTACGCGTGAGCGCGGCTCGCGACGCGCTTCGTCCTCCCTGCGCCTGCCATCGCGGCTGGCGGCCGGCGTCGCATTCGCGGCAGCCGTGGCGGTGGTGCTCGTCGTGCTGGTGTTGACCACGGGGGGCAGCACGAGCGCACCCACCGTGCTGCAGGCATCCAGCGCGGGCCTGCGTACCGCGACCGGGGCCGCGCCCGCCGAGAGTTCGCACAACCCCCATCTGCTGGCGGTCTCCGCCGCGGGGATCGACTACCCCTACTGGGGTGGCACGCTCGGCTGGAAGGCGATCGGCGCGCGCACCGACACGGTCGGCGGGCGCACCGTCACCACCGTCTTCTACACCAACTCCCGCGCGCGGCGGATCGGCTACTCGATCGTCGCCGGCGACCCGCTCGCGATCCCCGTCGGCAGCAGCTCGGTGGAACGCCACGGCGTGAGCTTCCACGTCATCAGCCACACCAACCCAACGATCGTTACCTGGCGCGAAGCCGGCCACACCTGCATTCTCAGCGCCCGTGGTGTCAGTGCCGGCACGCTGATGCGGCTCGCCACGTGGCAGCGGGCCTAGCGGCGCCCTTGCCGACCTGTAGACAACAGTCAGAAACATATGTGGTTCGCCGACGAGTTGGGGCTGTATGGTTCGTGCTGCGTGCAAGGAACCGTCTCCAAGGTCCGAACAATGCCGGTGGCAGTGACCCTTGCCGCGCTCGTGCTGTCGGCCGTGCTTGCGTGCGTCTGGCATGCAGCCGCTGCCAGGGCGGCAACCGGCGAGCCCGAACCGACGGCGAAGCTGAGCGCCGCGCTCTCCCCCGAGCACCTCGGGCAGGGCACCACGATCATCTTCGGCTTCACGATCGCGACCACCACCGGGCAGGTTCCCTCCCCGCTGACCGGCCTCGACCTCTACTATCCCGCCAACCTCGGGATCGGCACCAGCGGCCTCGGCCTCGAAACCTGCAGCGCCGCCGTGCTTGAACTCTACGGCCCCGAAGGGTGTCCCTCCCAGTCGCAGATGGGCTACGGCAAAGGGGTCGTCGAGGTCCCCTTCGGCCCCGAGGTGCTGCGCGAGACCGCCCAAACCTCGATCTTCATGGCGCAGATTCAGGAAGGGCACATCGGGCTGCTCTTCTTCGCCGAAGGCCACTCCCCCGTGTCCGCGCAGATCGTCTTCCACGGCCTCGTGCTCCCCGCCTCCGGCCCCTTCGGCGGCGACCTCGACACCACGATTCCCCTCGTCCCCACCCTCCCCGGTGCGCCCAACGCCGCCCTGGTGCAGCTGCGCTCCACGATCGGCCCCCTGCACCTCACCTACTTCGAACACACCCGTGGCAGGTTCCTCCCCTACCACCCGCGGGGGATCGTCCTGCCGCGCACTTGCCCCCGAGGCGGCTTCCACTTCGACGCCTCGTTCTCCTTCGAAGACGGCGCCCACACCAGCGCCCACACCACCGTGCCGTGTCCGCGGTAGGGGACGGACGGCACGCGCCCAAAGAGTGTTGAATGTGGCCCCCGGACGCGGCGGGAGCGGAGAGATGCAAATGAAGGCGATCCAGATCGTAGACCTCACGGGCCCGACCAGCGCTCTGCGCCTGGTCGATCTGCCCGATCCCAAGCTACCTCCGTCGCACATGTTCACCCCCGGGGAGGGCGTGGTGATCGACGTGCATGCCGCCGGCGTCTCCTTCCCCGAGGTGCTGCAGACGCGCGGCGAGTACCAGTACAAACCGCCGCTGCCGTTCGTCCCGGGCGGCGAGGTCGCCGGGGTGGTGCGCGCCGCCTCGGAGGGGGCTGGGGTAAGCGCGGGCGAGCGCGTGGCCGCCTTCTGCATGGGGGGCGGCTTCGCCGAGGTGGCGGTGGCGCCTCCGTTCCTCACCTTCCCCTTGCCGGATGCGCTGGACTTCGCGCAGGGCGCCGGCCTGATCCTCAACTACCACACCGCCTACTTCGCGCTCGCGCTGCGCGGGCGGCTGAAAGAGGGCGAGAGCGTGCTTGTTCACGGGGCCGCCGGCGGTGTGGGCACGGCTGCACTGCAGGTCGCCGCGGGTCTGGGCGCACGCACGATCGCGGTCGTCTCCAGTGAGGAGAAGGCGCTGGTGGCGCGCGAGGCCGGCGCCGATGAGGTGCTGCGCTCCGACGGCCCGTGGAGAGACGAGGCCAAGGAGCTGTCGGGCGGCGGTGTAGATGTCGTGCTCGACCCCGTCGGCGGCGATCGCTTTACCGACAGCCTGCGCTCGCTGCGCACCGACGGCCGCCTGGTGGTGGTGGGGTTCACCGGCGGGTCGATCCCCGAGGTGCGGGTCAACCGGCTGCTGCTCGGCAACGTCGAGGTGGTCGGCGCCGGCTGGGGTGCCTATGCGCTCACCCGCCCCGAGCTCTGTCGCGAGATCGGCGCGCGGATCGAGCAGTTGATCGAGCAGGGTTTCGTGCGCCCGATCGTCGGCGCTCGCTTTCCGTTGGAGCAGGCCGCGGAGGCTCTGCGGGAGATCGACGAGCGGCGCGCCACCGGTAAGGTCGTGCTGGACGTGCAGGGCGGGAGCTGAGGATGGGATCGCCGTCGAAGGCGATTGCCCGCGCCACACCCGCCGCAGTGGGCGAGCAGTAGAGAGAACGCGATGGAGTTCGAGTACTCCCCCCGTGCACGCGAGCTGCTGGAGCGCTTGGACGCATTCATCGCGCGCGAGGTGGTCCCCCGCGAGGAGCCCTACCACCGTGAGCTACTTGCGCGCTCCAACCCGTGGATCGTGCACCCCGCAATCGAGGATTTGAAGGCCAAAGCACGGGAGGAGGAACTGTGGAATCTCTTCCTGCCGGGCAACCCCGAGGTCGGCGGCCACCCACAGGGAGCGGGGCTCTCAAACGTCGAGTACGCGCCCCTGGCCGAGCGCATGGGCCGTTCGCTGATCGCCAGCGAGGTGTGCAACTGCAACGCGCCCGACACCGGCAACATGGAGGTGCTGCTGCACTTCGGCTCGCCCGAGCAGCACGAGCGCTGGCTCGAGCCGCTGCTCGCCGGGGAGATCCGCTCGGCCTTCTGCATGACCGAGCCCGACGTCGCATCCGCCGATGCGACCAACATGCAGGCGACGGCGACGCTCGACGGCGATGAGGTAGTCGTGAACGGGCGCAAGTGGTGGAGCACCGGCGTCGGGCACCCCAACTGCAAGGTGGCAATCTTCATGGGGCTCACCAACCCCACCGCCGACCGCTACCACCAGCACTCGATGGTGCTCGTCCCGCTCGACACCCCCGGGGTGAAGGTCGAGCGGATGCTCTCGACGATGGGCTTTGACGACGCCCCCGGCGGCCACGGCGAAGTCTCCTTCACCGACGTGCGTCTGCCCACCAGCGCGATCGTCGGGGGGCCCGGCCAGGCGTTTGCGATCGCCCAGGCGCGCCTCGGCCCCGGGCGGGTGCACCACTGCATGCGCCTGATCGGCCTCGCCGAGTTGGCGTTGGAGCTCGCCTGCCGTCGCGCCACCGAGCGGGTCGCGTTCGGGAGGCCGCTCGCCAACCTCGGCGGCAACCGCGAGCGGATCGCCGACGCGCGGATCGCGATCGACCAGGCGCGCCTGCACGTGCTGCACGCCGCGTGGCTGATCGATACGGCCTCAGCTCAGATGCTCGGCGCGGTGTCGCAGATCAAGGTCGCGGTACCCAACATGGCCCAGCGCGTCGTGGACATGGCGATGCAGCTGCACGGCGGCGCCGGCCTCAGCGACGACTTCCCGCTCGGCGCCGCCTGGACCGTGGCCCGTGCGCTACGCCTCGCCGACGGCCCCGACGAGGTCCACCGCGGGGTGATCGCGCGCCTGGAGCTAGCCCGCTACGGGCAGGGCAAGTGGGGCTCGCGGTAGGGCGCCGTGTCAGCACATAAGCGCGGGCGAACAAACCAGCTACTGGACCTCTCATAGCTGTCATCTGATCACTGCCCACAGGTCCAGTCGGTGGTCATACCCCCAAACTGAGACACACCGTCTGATCCGCCGCCGCCCACGCCATCCTTTCCGAATGCCGTCGGAACCCACCGCGTCGTTCGAGCGCGCCAGATCCTCCCAGCACCGCTACGGCGTCGTGCTCGCGCTCACGATCCTGGCGGTGCTCTTCTCGATCATCGCGCCCGACACCTCCGTTGGCCGTGCCGTCTCGGTGATCCTGCAGGGGGCGATGCTGTTCGCGATCATCATCACCTCACGCGAGGGTGGGCGGGATCCGATCCCGCGTGGTCTCGCGGCGACGCTGACCGTGCTCGCGCTGATCACGCTGGCCGTGCTGGTCGGTCTCTCTGTGGTGCCGCACTGGGTGGGCGCCGCGGGCGCCGCCGCGGCAGTGCTGGCAGTGCTGATCGTGCTCACTCGTGGCGTCGTGCGGCTGGTGCGCGATCGTGGCGTCACGCTGCAGGCAGTGGCGGGAGCGCTGACCAGCTATCTGCTGATCGGGCTGCTCTTCGCGCTGGTCATCCGTGTGATCGTCGGCCTCAGCACCCATCCCTACTTCGAGCAGATCCCCAACGCCGCGGTCACCCAGAGCCAGCAGATCTACTTCAGCTTCACGACACTCACCACCACCGGCTACGGCGACCTCACCCCCATTCTCAACCTGGGCCGTGCGCTCTCGGTGCTCGAGATGCTCTTCGGCCAGATCTACCTCGTGACAGTGATCGGCCTGCTGATCGGCAACCTCCGCCGCGGCGCGCCCGAGCGCGCGCCCGAAGCTTGAGAGCCGGCCGCGCTGCGCGCCGTGTTGCGCCGGCGGACCATCTATTGCCGCGCCGGCGGACTATCTACGGTCTCGCGCCCGTCCACATGCCCTTCCCGTGACGAGATCGACCGGTGGTGTTACTCCTCTGCGTCCTCCACGTCGTCCTCGTCGTCCTCCCCACCCGGGTTTTTGCGCAGCCAATCGGCGAGCTGCTGGCCGACGGAGTTGACCGACTCGCCGGCATCGCGGAAGGCGTCGCGGAAGCGCTCGGAGTAGTGGGACACGGCCTCGCTGCCCTCGGCGCGGGCATCGACCGGTTCGTCGCGAGTCGGGTACTCCCCGCCGACGATCCGATCGAACTCGCCCGAGCGCACCCACGCCATCAGCTCGTGCGTGCGCTTCACCGGCATCGGATGGCTGACGCCAAGGTCGATCAGCAGGCGTGTCAGGCGCTCAAGGCCTCCGCCCTTCTCGGTGTAGTCCAGGCCCTGGCGCATGAACACGTCGAGGTCGAGCTCGTCCACCATCGCCCCGGCGGAGAGGCACATCAGCGTGCGGCACACCGTCAGCGGGTCGCGCGTGACGAGCGCCGCGGCGCGGTCGGCGCTCAGCTCGGTCGCGCGCTCCCACTCCATCAGCGCCGTGCGGATCGGCGCCAGCGGCAGCAGCAGCCGCGATGTCCGCCCCAGCAGCATCAGGATGTAGAGGGCGGTGCGGTAGAGCTGGTGGTCGGCGAGGATGTGCGCGGCCTCGTGCGCGAACACCGCGCGGCGCTGCCCGGCGTCCAGCAGCCCCACGAGCTCGGACTGCACGACCACGATTGGGCGCTTGGCGCCGATCGCCATCGCGTTCGGTGACGGGTACTGCGTGAGGTAGAGGTCGGGCACATCGCGCATGTCAAGCGTGATGTAAGCGATCGCGTGCTCGCGCCACACGTCGCCGAGCTGCTCTTCGGAGAGCCTCACCGCCGAGCCCAGGTAGCTCTGGCGCAGCGCGCGCTCGTAGCCCAGCTCGATCAGCTTGCGCACGACCGTGTCCAGGTAGGGAATCGATTTCAGCGCCGCCGTCGCGGCGCGGTCGGCGGGGTGCTGGAAGGCGCGCGGGGAGATGCCCCTCAGGTGGTGGCCTTCGACCGGCAGCAGCTGATCTGAGGACTCCATAACCACAGCCTACCGGGCGCCGATGAGGGTGGTGCCGGCTTGGGCCGATGCGGAGATCGAAGGCGTTGGCGTGGTGCGTTGCTGTAAGGTCGCGCCGGTGAGCGAACCACTCGTCGCGGTGATCACCGGCGCCTCCAGCGGGATCGGCGAGGCGACCGCGCGGCGCCTGGCGCGCGAGCCCGACGCGCAGCTGGTGCTGGTAGCGCGCCGCGAGGAGCTTCTGCGCAGCCTCGCCGAGACGCTGCCAGCCGCCTGCAGCTGCCTGGCGCTCGACCTCACCGACGAGGACGCGCCGGCGCGCGTGCTGGCGCATGTGCGCGAGCAGTACGACGGACGCCTGACGCTGCTGGTCAACAACGCCGGCGCTGCTTGGCGCGCGCCCTTCGCCGAGGGCGGGTACGCCAATGTGCGGCGCACGATGACGCTCAACTTCGACGCGCCCGTGCGCCTCACCGAGGCACTGCTGCCGCTGCTGCGAGAGTGCGCCCCGAGCGCGATCGTCAATGTCTCCAGCACCGCCGCGCGCGTCACGCGCCCCGGCACCGGCGCCTACTCGGCGAGCAAGTTCGCGCTCACCGGCTGGAGCGACGCGCTGTACGCCGAGGAGCATGCTCACGGCGTCCACGTCGGCACCGTGTTCCCCGGGTTCATCGCCACCGAGGGCTTCCCCGCCCGCGAGCTGCTCGCGCGGCCGCAGACGGCGTGGGTCGTCTCCACGCCCGACCGGGTGGCGGAGGCGATCGTAGAGGTGGGCCTTGGGCGCCACGCCGAGCGCTACGTGCCGCGCCCCTACTTCCTGGCGGCCGTCGCCCGGCTGCTGCTCCCCGGCCTAGTGCGGCGCACGCTCACGCGCGGCAGCGCTGCGATCCTCACGACAACCACCGAAGCCGGGGGACACTCGCCTCCGGCGAGCATCCCCGTTTCGGCCAGCGCCGAAGCGGAAGCTCAGACGCCGTAGGCCTGGCAAGCGATGGGCTACGCCGAGCGCAGCGCGAGCGCTGGGCGCCGGCCACAGTAAAACGCTCCCACCACTGGCCGTGGCGCCGCCGGCAGCCATCCACTCGGCCAGCGAGCAGCCACCCGCTCGCGCCAATCACGCAGCCGTCCGATGAGCCGAACAGCGGCGGCGCAGGTTTCTCGGCGCGGCGCGCGAATAAAGAAGCGCATCACGACAGATAACTACCGAGTAACGATCTACCCATGTGGGTAGATCATGTTCTCGGGTAGAGCAACTTATGGGCCGCCGATGGGCTCCAACAGGGGCGTGCCGCCGTGTACAGGGTGGATCAACGCGCGCGTTATGTCGCTACGCCAGGAATAATTGACAACGCAACTACTATGCCCTATAATTCCGACTCCAAGCATCGGACATAGAGGGTGGCGCAGTCGGCCGAAGGCCGGCGAGCCGAGCCCCTCGTTTATCAAACTTTAGGTGGCACAGCCGGCCGCAGGCCAGCGAGCCGGGCCCTCTTCACAATCAGAAAGCCGGCCACAGCCAGGCCCCTCCTTTTCAATTCGAAGGACCAGACTCATGACAGACGATAGCCGTCAGATCACAACACTAGACACTTTGGAGGCCGCGGACGCCCCACGCGACGCCATGCAAGCACCCGCTGCCCTCGATTCGCCCTTCGCGGAGGGCCGTTCCGAGCCCGCCGCGAGCGCCCGCCGCCGCCGTCCGGTGGCGGCCCCCGAACCCGAAAGCTTCATCCCCGAGTCCGTCGATCAGCTGCTCGCGCACTCGCGGCGCTACCCCCTGCTCACTCCTGAACAGGAGATCGAACTGGCGCAGCGGATCGAGCGCGGGGACCTGCGCGCGAAGGAACTGATGATCAACTCCAACCTGCGCCTGGTCGCCTCCAACGCGCGTCGCTACCAGAACCAGGGCCTGCCGCTCGCCGACCTCGTGCAGGAGGGGATGCTCGGCCTGATCCGCGCCAGCGAGAAGTTCGACTGGCGCAAGGGCTTCCGCTTCTCCACCTACGCCACGCTGTGGATCCGCCAGGCGATCCAGCGGGGCCTCGAGAACTCCGGGCGCACGATCCGCCTGCCCGTGCACGTCGCCCAGCGCACCCGCAAGGTGGGCCGCGTCGAGCGCGAGCTCTCGGTGCGCCTCGGGCGCGAGCCAACCTCTGAGGAGATCGCGATCGAGACCGGCCTCGAGCTCGACCAGGTCGAGGAAGTGCGCCACCAGCGTGCAGCGCTCGTCAGCCTCGACCAGCAGGTGGGCGAGGACGGCGACACCGCGCTCGGCGACCTGCTGCCCTCCGACCAGGAGCCGCCCGAGGAGACCGCCTACGAGAACGAGCGCGAGCGGCTTGTGCAGCTCGCGATCTCGCAGCTGCCCGAAACCGAGCGCACCGTGCTG
Source organism: uncultured Solirubrobacterales bacterium (assembly GCA_963812955.1). GTDB lineage: Bacteria > Actinomycetota > Thermoleophilia > Solirubrobacterales > Solirubrobacteraceae > Palsa-744. The sequence continues at coordinate 61,457 of CAWEXC010000003.1, read as the reverse complement.
ACGCTGCGCTTCGGCACCGGCCACGAGGCGCCGCAGACGCTCACCGCGATCGGCAAGCGCCTCGGCTTCTCGGCGGAGCGGGCCTCGCAGCTGGAGCAGCGCGCGCTGAAGAAGCTCGCGGAGTCGCCAGAGCTGGCGGCCCTCCGCGAGGCTGCATAATCCATCTGGACGTACCGTCGCAACGAGTACTACTCTGGATGCCTCACTCGGAGGCGATCGGAGGAGGCATCGCGAATGACAGATGGTTCGCATAAGACGCTGTGGGAGCGCACGGTGGAGCTGACGATCGCGGGCGGGGAACGGATCCTCGCCCCGATCGAGCGCTTCATCGGGCGGCGCTCGCTGGTGGGCGACGCGATGTTCTTCCCGCTCGAGCGCTTCCCGTGGGTGGAGCACATCGAGCGCAACTGGGAGGTGATCCGCGACGAGGCCGCCGCGCTGCTCGACGACCACGCCGCACTAGCCAACTTCCAGGACATCTCCAAGGACCAGATCGAGATCACCGACGACGACCGCTGGAAGACGTTCTTCCTGTACGGGTACGGCTTCGAGGCGAAGCTGGGGGTCGAGATGTGCCCACGCACGGCCGCCCTGATGCGAGAAATACCCGGGATGAAGACGGCGATGATCTCGATCCTCTCGCCGCGCAAGCACATCCTCGACCACCGCGGCCCCTACAAGGGCGTGCTGCGCTACCACCTCGGGCTGATCGTGCCCCAGGACGCCACCCACTGCCGGATCAGGGTCGGCGAGGACATTCGCCACTGGGAGGAGGGCAAGAGCATGGTGTTCGACGACACCTTCAACCACGAGGTGTGGAACGACACCGACGAGACTCGGGTCGTGTTATTCGTCGATGTGATGCGTCCCCTCCCCTTCCCCGAGTCGGCGATCAACGAGGGGATCGTCAAAGCGATCGGCTACTCCCCGTTCGTGCTGGACGCCAAGCGCAACCAGGAAGCCTGGGAACAGCGCTACCGCGCCCGCAAGGCCGCCGCGAGCACGCAGATGCACACCGCTGCGACGCATAGTCCGACCTGAGCCGCACCGGGTGCGTCAAATGTTCGTGACATCGAGCCCGGTGCCCTGAAGCCAGCTATTGGCCTGGGCGTTGAGCACCGTGAACTCGCCCGTGACGATCAACAGACCCAGCACGATCATCACCAGCCCGCCGAGGCCCACGATCACCGAGAAGTGGCGCTTGACCACCGCCAGCGCGTCCGTGGCGCGCTCGAACGCGAGCGCGATCAGCAGGAACGGGATCGCCAGGCCCGCGGAGTAGAAGGCGAGCAGCAGCGCCCCGTGGGCGGCGGAGTTGGACACCGCCGCCTGGGTGAGGATCGCCCCGAGCGTGATGCTGGTGCAGGGCGTCCAGGCGATCGCGAACGCCGCTCCCGCCACCAGCGGTCCGCCGCGGCCGGCGAGTCGCTGCAAGGACTCCGAGTGCCACTGGAAGTTGAGCGCGTCCACGAACGGCGTGGCGAGGAACAGCACCCCCATGGCGATGATCAGCACGCCCCCGACCGTGCGCAGCGTGACGATGTGATCGGTGAGCACCGAGCCGATCTGCGTGGCTGTCAGGCCCAGCAGGATGAAGATCAGCGAGAAGCTCGCGATGAACAACAGGCTCGGGCCGAGCACGCGGCGCGCGCCGGCGTGCTGGATGTCTGCCGGCGCGACCCCGATCACCGTCGAGAGGTAGCCCGGCACCAGCGGCAGCACGCAGGGCGAGAGGAACGACACCAACCCGGCCGCGAGCGCCAGGGGGATGCCCACCCCGGTGGCGGTGTCCCCGGTGAGCTGGTCGTCGCGGCGAGGATCGCGGTGGCGTGGGTCACGTCCATTCGAGCGTCTCCCTCGCCCCCTCCTCCTCTTGCTCTGCCGAGGCCGCAGGCTCCCCCTCAATGTGCTCCGCCCCCTGGTTGGAGGGCACAAACGATGACTGCTCCGCCGCGGGCCGCGTGTATGAGGCCTGTTCCTCCTCCGAGGCCTCCTGTACCTCCTCCGAAGCCTGCTCCTGCTCCGCGGGCTCATCCCCCAGCGCAGCGCGCAGCTGTGCCACGTCGCGCTCCAGACGCGCCACCCGCTCCTCCAAGCCATCGACAGCCCGGGGGACCGGCATGGGCATGGGCGATGATCGAGGGTCGCATCGGAGACCTCGGCCTCCTCCCCCAACAGCTGGACGTAGCGCTCCTCCTTCTGGCCGGGCCGGCGCTCCAGGACAGCGACCAGCCCACGGCCGATCAGCCGCTCCAGCGTCTCGTGCACGCCGCCGAGGTCGGCGAAGGCGTGCATCCGCTCGGTGCGCTGCTTGAGCTCCCCCGGGGTCTGCGGGCCGCGCAGCATCAATACGCACATCACCGCCTGCTCGTCCTCGCCCATCGGCAGCGCTTCCGCCAGCAGGTGGCGGTACTTCGGCGCGCGCCGGCGCCGCTGGCCAGGCGCGTGTAGCCGCGGCGCTGCAGGCGATGCAGGGCGTCGCGCAGCACCTCCTCGTCGTACTGCACCACCGGATCGCGGTTGGTGGACTGGTTGCACGCCAGCCGCAGCGAGTTGAGGCTCAGCGGGTAGACATCCGGGGTCGTGCGCTGCTTTTCCATCAGGCAGCCCAGCACGCGGATCTCCGACGGGGAGAGGTTCATGGCCTCAATCGTATGACGCCGCGCTCTTGGCTGCACCCGGGCCTGGACGGCGAGGGAGCGGCATCCGAGTCCCCTTCGCTGTCCTATTCGCCAACCATGTCCAGCGGCGCTTCCAGGTAGCCCTCTGCCAGAGGCGTCGCTACTCGGGTTCTGCGAGCACAAGGGGAACCTGGATGGTTCTGAGAAGCACTCCATCGACATGCAGCTCTACGCGATAGAGGCCCGTGCGCATGATGCCGAGGGGAAGATTTAGGCCGACTTGCATGAAGCGCTGCTCGCCCTCTAGGAGAGGCGTCGGCTCCCCGGCCGCACTCTTCGAGGTCGATCGGCTGAATGTTCATGCCGACGGGACCGAAAACGACGATCCGAAAGCGATGGGGCTCCTGAATGTCCGCGTCGTCGACTTCGAAACGGATGAACACCGCCACCCCGAGCGGAAACGGCAACATCGGCACAACGAACCGGGTGAGACCTCCGCCGTGGATATAGAACTTGTCGTCTCCCGGCGGTGTGCTGACAGCATCCGCGAGAAGGAAAGCATCAAGCCGCATCGGACCTGCTTTCTAGCAACTCCTCTTGGAACAGCTCCTCTGGTTGCTGGTGGAACCGCGAGACCGCGATGTGCACGAGCAGGCGTTTCCATTGCCAGTCCGCGATGCGGCTGACTTTCTTGCACCTTGAGAGGACAGACGCAGGGATCGCCTGCTCCTTCGTCAGGTCAACTACATGGCTCTTGAGGACCGTCCCTTCGCCAGAGATGAAGAAGTAGTCCAGGAACTCGCCCCGCGCGATGGCTTCCTGACGGTCGCGGTATTGGGTCGCCGGTTCAATCGGGGCAACATGAAGCATCACGGCGCCAGCCTTCCGCGACCTTGCCGCTTCCTTTGCTGCGCGTTCGTAATCTTCGCATGCGCAGCCATGCGAGGTGATAATGCCTCGGCGTAGCGCTTCAAAGATTGGCTTGTCGTCCTTCCAGCGGACGAATGGCACGTCGGCCAAGATCTCGCCTTGGTCGAGCAGAAGGTTCTCGTCTAGCTTGTCGAGCGCGCGTCGAGCCACAGCCCGCTCATGCTAGTCCTCGGTCAGGTCGACAATATCGAGCCCATCGGCGAAGGCGCTCCGCGGCGACGGCCGCACGACGGCAGCCCACTTATCGTAGTCGATGCCTTCCGGCCAGAAGTTCGAGTCGAACCACGACGTAGAGTCGCCTTCTACGGCCACCTCATCGATAGTCTCGACCAAGATCCGGTCCAAGTTGACCGTCGCCGACTCCGTCGAACGCTTCGCTCGGCGGGGTGGGTCTAGAACGGGCGTCATTTCGGGTCCCTTCGTCGACACCTTTCGATCATCGACCCGCTCCTCCTTCCGGCATTAGCACCGCAGCGACAAGGTCATCGACCTTTGCCCCACGCCTGATCATCATTACACACGGGCAGGACTTCAAGGCGGAGCCAGCGTTGCGCTGCGTGGAGATAGGAGCTGTCGTCGGTCTGCGTGTTTCTTGCTTCGGATTCTTGGATTGTCGATCTCGCAGAACGCGCCGGCCCCGCATGGGTACGCTGCGCGTGGCTGAGCAGCCGAATTTTCTCCAGTGTCGCGGTGAGCGCCCCTGCGCTCTCAACCCGGGCCGGGAGGCGCAGGAGTGGCGTCGGAGTCCTCCCTGACGAGCGTGACCGGGACGTCGAGCTCGACTCGTGCCCAAGCGGTGTCGGTGGTCATTGCCACCCCCTCCAAGCGGCGGGCGAGGGCGAGGCAGGCACGGTCGCCAAGGGAGAGCCCGGCCGTGCGGGTAAGCGGGCGCAGGCGGGCAGCCTCGATCGCGTCCGCGACGGTGAACGGCTCGGTGGTGATCGCACCGTCCAACAGCCCCCGGTCGGTCAATTCACGGGCGAGCTGCGCGGGGTTCACGCCGTTGTCGGTGGAGCGGCTGAGCGCCTCGGCTAGGTTGACGGTGGAGATCGTGGCGCCGCCGGCAATCGCCTCGGAGACAACGTCGGCGCCCGGCTCGCCGCGCAGGTACGCGAGCAGTGCCGAGGCGTCCAGCACCGGCACGGCCATGTCAGCCTTCGCTTGCGGCTTCTCCTCGCCGCTGAGCAATCAAGTCCTCCGTCCAGGAGACGTCGGGGTCCCCGACGTCGGCGAGCAGCCCCCGCCCCCGCTCGGCAGCGGCCCGGAACGGCTGGAGCTTCAGCGACCCATCGGGCTCGACGTCCACCAACAGGCGAGTTCCCGCGGTGAGCCCCAACTTGCGGCGCACGGCGGAAGGTAGAACCATCCGTCCTCGATCACCAACAACCACCACTGTGTGGGCCATGTATAAAGCGTACCACGTTTGCAGCATGGCGGCCGTCACATCACTGCGCACCCCCGCCCGGCGCAGGCTCTTTAGAGCCGGAGCCCCCGTCCATCAATCCCCGTCGCGCCGGTGGATACAGTCGTCTGGATGAGCGTGCGGCGATTCGGGAGGATCTGGTGAGCTTCCACGGCGAGGGCCGTGGCGGCGGTGAGGGGCGTGGCGGCAGCCGCAGCAAGGAGCTCCGACCCGAGGACATCCCCGACAAACCGGTGTCGCTGCGGCGGATCGGGCGGCTGTTCGTGCCCTACCGCGTGCGGCTGGGACTGCTGCTGGGGCTGATCGTGTTCGGCTCGATCCTCAGCGTCGCCTCGCCCTTCCTGCTGCGCGAAGCGGTCGACAAGGGGATCGTCGGGCACGACCTCGAACTGCTCACGTGGCTGGTGGCGGGCATGATCGCGCTGGCGATCATCAATGGGGTGATCGGCGTTGCGCAGACCTGGATCTCCAACCAGGTCGGCCAGCGCGTGATGCACGACCTGCGCGCCGCCGTGTACGCGCACCTGCAGCGGATGTCGCTGGCGTTCTTCACGCGCACCCGCTCGGGCGAGGTGCAGGCGCGGATCGCCTACGACATCGGGGGGATCGACGACGTCGTGACCAGCACCGCGACCTCCACGGTCTCCACGGTCGCCACCGTCACCGCGACGATCGTCGCGATGTTCGCGCTTTCCTGGCAGCTGACCCTGTTCTCGCTGATCCTGCTGCCGTTCTTCGTGTGGCTGACACGGCGCGTGGGCAACGAGCGCCGGCGCATCCAGTCGGTGCGCCAGGGCCGCCTCGCCGACATGTCCACGCTGGTCGAGGAGTCGCTGTCGGTGTCGGGCATCCTGCTCGGCAAAACGATGGGCCGCTCCGGTGAGCTGGTCGATCGCTTCTCCTCGGAGTCCAGCGAGCTGGCCGATCTGGAGGTGCGCGCGCGGATGGCGGGGCGCTGGCGGATGGCCTCGGTGCAGATGAGCTTCGCGATCATGCCCGCCGCCGTGTACTGGTTTGCGGGCTACAGCTCCGTCCATGGTCACGCCGTGATCTCGATCGGGACCGTGGTCGCCTTCACCACGCTGCAGACCCGCCTGCTGTTCCCGATGCAGCAGCTGCTGTCAGTCGGCCTCGAAGTGCAGACTTCGCTGGCGCTGTTCGGGCGGATCTTCGAGTACCTCGACCTGCCGATCGACATCGTCGAGCGCCCCGGCGCCTCGCCGCTCGGCGCGGCGACAAGCCGGGATGGCGTTGCCTGTGAGGTGCGCTTGGAGGACGTGTGGTTTCGCTACCGGCCCGATGGCCCGTGGACGCTGCAGGAGATCGCCGCCGAGATCCCCGCGGGGACGCGCACCGCGCTGGTCGGCGAGACCGGCTCGGGCAAGACCACGCTCGCCTACCTCGTCGCGCGCCTGTACGAGCCCGAGCGCGGGCGCATCACGATCGACGACACCGACATCCGCGACGTGACGCTGGAGTCGCTCGCCGCCACCGTGGGGCTGGTGTCGCAGGAGACCTACCTGTTCCACGCCTCGATCGGCGACAACCTGCGCTTCGCCTGTCCCGAGGCCAGCGACGAGCAGATCGAAGACGCCGCCCGCGCCGCGCAGATCCACGAGCTGATCGTCTCGCTGCCCGACGGCTACAACACCCCCGTGGGCGAGCGCGGCTACCGCTTCTCCGGTGGGGAGAAGCAGCGCATCGCGATCGCGCGCACCGTCCTGCGCAACCCGCCGGTGCTGATCCTCGACGAGGCGACCTCCGCCCTGGACACCGAGACCGAGCGCGCGGTGCAGCTGGCGCTCGACGAGCTCTCCCGCGGGCGCACCACGATCGCGATCGCCCACCGCCTCTCCACGGTGCGCGACGCCGACCAGATCCTCGTGCTCGACGGTGGGCGGATAGTAGAGCGGGGCACGCACGATGAGCTGCTGGAGCTGGGCGGGCGCTACGCCGCGCTCACCTCCGACCACGGAGCGGCGGCGCCGAGACCGACTCCGCGGCGCTGGCGTGAGCTAAGCCGAGGCGTCGATGTTGAGACGGATGTAGTCGACGACCACCGGCTGGCCCAGCTCGGCGAGCACCGTGTCCATGAACTGCTCGCACAGCTCCACCGGCAGCTGCTGGTAGTGGGGGCCGAGCACGATCGAGGAGAGGAACTCGCGCGGGTGTTCGGGTTGTTGCGGGGCCGGCTGCAACCAGCACTCGGCGCTTGCGAAGCCCACGCCCAGCAGGTGTCCCCTGGTCGCCTCGGGACCGGCGTAGTTCCACGGCGGCCGCCAGTCGCGGAAGTGTGCGGCATACGGTTCGTGCGCCAGAACTTCGTTGGCGACGCCGCGCAACACGTCGATGTTGCCCTTCCCCCCACACTGCGCCACCAGCCGCCCGCCGGGGCGCAGCACCGTGTGCAGGCGAGCGAACAGCCGCTCGTGGTCGAGGATCCAGTGGAACGTGGCGGTCGAGAGGATCGCGTCCACGGGCTCCGCCACCTCCAGCTCGAGCAGGTCCCCCTCGCGCACCTCCACGCGCTCCGGGCCGATCCCCGACCGCTCGCAGCCGTTCGCGCGCGGCGGCGACCATCGAGGCAGAGGCGTCCACGGCGATCACCCGCCCCCGCGGTAGCCGCTCGATCAGCGCCTCGGTGACGCGCCCCGACCCGCAGCCGGCGTCGATCACGGTCTCGTCTCCGTCGAGCGCCAGCCGGTCGAGCACGGCGCGGCCCAGCGCCTCCATCGGCGCAGAGATGCGGTCGTAGACACCCCCATCCCACTCACGTACGGTCATGCTTTATGTATAACGCACGCGCTCGACCATGCGCGTGCGCGGCACCCGGTGGGCACCCGGAGGAGGATCACACCCCGCCGGCTCGTCTGAGCAGCTCCACGAGCACCTTCGAGAGCTGCCCTCCCTGCCACGCGATCGGGGAACGCAGTGGCGGCCCCCCCTCCTCGACCGTGAGCGTGGCACCGGGGATCGCCCGCGCGTAGCGCTCGGCCAGCCCGAGCGGATGCCCCGGATCGACCTCGTCGCGTGAGGCGACGACCACCGTGGGCACGGCGATCGCGGCGAGTTCGGCGAAGTCCTCGAAGGGCCGCGAGCGGGACACGACTTCCATCGCGTCGGCGACGGCGGCGGGGTGCTCGTGCAGCGACAGCCGCTGCGAGACGACCCGTTCGACGGTGTCGCGCCAGCCGGGCGGCACGGTGGAGAAGTCGTAGGCGCGTACGAACGCCTCCACCCCACCGTTGCGCAGCGCCCGGGCGAGCACATCGCGATCGTGATCAGATCCAGCCCGCCCGACCAGTGCCCCACCGGGCGCGGCGCCTGCCTCACCGCGGGCGCCGCCTGTGCTATCCGGCGCGGCGCCCGCTCCGCCGGGGGCACCGTCTGTCCCACCGACGCTCGCCGCGGGGTCGAAGGCCGGCGTGACGAGCCCCAGCGCCGCCACGCGCTCGGGGTGCTCAAGCGCGAAACGAAGAGTGGTGTGGGCCCCCATCGAGGCGCCGGCGAGCGCGGCGCGGGGAAGCTCGAGCGCGTCGAGCACCGCCTCTAGGTCGCGCGCCAGCCGCGCATAGCCGTACTCAGCCTCGCCCGCCCCCCGCCCGCCGGCAGCGACCGCCGCGGTGGAGCGTCCATGGCCGCGCGCGTCGTAGGCCACCACGCGGTGGCCGGAGCGCTCAAGCAGGCGGGAGCCCATCACGACATACCGGCGGGTGGCGGTGAGCCCGTGCAGCAGCACGATCGGCAGGCGGGCGGGATCCGGTCCGGCGGGATCTGCCTCCTCTGCGGAGAGCGCCACCCCGTCGTCGGTGAGGACGCTCAGCTCGCGCGCGGCCATCGCGCGGCGGCGCCGCCGCTACACATTGACCAGCGCGTGCTCACACACGAGCTCGGCGGAGCGCTGCGGAAGCTCCCAGAAGAAGAGGTGGCCGACGCCGTCGAGCAGCTCCAGGCGAGCTTCGGGCATGTGCCCCGCGATCACGTGGGCGTTCTGAACGGGAATCAACTCGTCGGCGGTGCCGTGCACGATCAGCGTCGGCGCCCGCACCTCGGAAAGGCGGGCGGAGGTGTCGTGGGCGACGATCGCCTGCATTTGCGCCGTGATCACCTCGCGCGCGACCGGCCGCTCTTCGGCCAGCGCACGGGCGGTGGCGTAGAGCTCGGCGTCGTCGCGCAGGCGGGGCGAGATGCAGATCTCCCAGGTGGTGCGGATCATGCGCTCGCGCTCGCCGGAGCTCATCGCCTCGAACAGCCGTTGGGCGACGGCGGGCGAGGCGAGCGCACTGCCCGCACCGCCGCAGTAGGTGCAGCCGAGGGTGAGCGTGCGAACCCGCTGTGGATGGGCGAGGACGAGCTCTTGGGCGACCATGCCGCCCATCGAGATGCCGAGCACGTGTGCGGACTCGACCTCCAGCGCAGCGAGCAGCCCGGCGGCGTCCTCGGCGAGCTCGGCGGTCGTGAAGGGCGCCTCCATGCGGCTGCTCTCGCCGACGCCGCGATGGTCGTAGGCGATCACCTCGAAGCGCTCGCGCAGCGGCGCCAGGAACGGCTCGCCCCAGCTCAGCAGCGTGCCGCTCATGCCCATGATCGCAAGCAGCGGCGGACCCGAGCCACTGCGCTCGTAAGAGAGTTCCACCTCGCCGACGCGTGCGATGGGCATCGACGAATCCTATCCGTCTGGACCCTCCCGTACAATTTCTTTCAATGGCGCGATTGTCACGAGTGACGCTCCTCACGCTTGCGCTGACGTGCGGGTTGGCCCTATCGCCCGCCGCCGGTGCAGCGCTGAGCGAACCCCCGAAGCCGCCGGGGAACGACGAAGTCGCAAACGCACAAGCCATCCATGCGCTGCCGGAGAGCATCGAAGGCACGACCGTGGCGGCCACTACGGTGCCCGGCGAAGCGCAGTCGAGCTGTGTCGCCGACACGGTCAGCTCGGTGTGGTACAGCCTGCACACCACGGTCGCACAGCGGGTTGCGGTCGAACTGGCTGCGGGAGGCAAGCTGGACGGCACGATCGACGTATACAAGGCAGTGCGCTCGCAGCTGCAGCCGGTCGCCTGCCAGCAGACCGAAGAAGAAGGCAAGGCTTCGCTGACGTTCAAGGCAAAGAAGAACACCGAATACGAGATCCGCGTGGCGGCGCTCGCCACCTCTCAGTTGGCGGGCTTCACGCTCAACGTCTTCCAGCCAACGCCGTCCGTCGCGCCGCCCGGGCCACGGCTACCCAGCGGCGGCGCGAGCGGCCAGGTCGATCGCATCCAGAACATCAACGCGGCCTATTCGATCGCCATGCACGCCGGGGTCAGCTACCTGGTCAACCTCGTCAACGAGACCAGGGGAGGATGCGTGAACGGCGCGCTGTTCGGGCCGGGGACGCGATCCTTCGAAGGGGCCTCCGCGCGCTTGCGCGTGAACTGCGGTGGCTACCGGCTGTTCACCCCCGGCCAGGGCAAGGGCGGGATCTACAGCTTCGAGGTGACACCAGACCCCGAACGCAAGGGCGAGCAACGCTTCCACCTACAGGTGGAAGCGGCCAACGGCACACAAACCACCCCGGGGCAGGAACTCGGCAACTACGGGCGCTCCAGTGGACGCCTGCAAGGGAGCGGCATCCAGGTGCTGCGCCTCTACCGGATGGACGTCACCAGTCACTCCAACCTGACCCTGCGGCTGAGCGCGCCGGCGAGCGCCGAATTCAACCTGCAGCTGCGCAACCAGAACGGTGGTCTGCTCGCCTGCTCGTGCAGCGGCAGCGGCTCGCAGAAGCTCCAGCAGCAGCTGCGCAAGGGCCACTACTACGCGGTCGTCTCAGAGCGCAATCACACCTCCGGCAACTTCACGCTCACGCGCGAGTCGCGCACGATCACCCACACGAAGATCTCCTTCGGCGCCGAGCACGGCACCGCCGGCCAGGCGGTCGAAATCAAGGTCCGCGTTGGGCCGGCGGCGGTTGGCCCGGTGAAGGTGGAAGTACAGCGCTTCGACCCCGTCTTCGGCTGGCAGTTCTACCGCACGCTCGAAGCGGCTGTCAACGAAGGCACGGCGTCGATCCCATTCACGCCGCCATCGCCCGGCAACTGGCGGGCCAACGCCACCTACGCCGGCTCGCGCGTGTTCAGTCCGAGCGCGGTGGGCTTCACCTACCTGTTCGTGGAGTGAGCCCAGGCAGCCGCTGGGCGGCGCGATACTGCGTCCTACACCGGCAGGGCAAGCTGGTCGTCCGCCGATGCCTTCTCGCCGCCCATATGCCCCTCCGAAGGGCGGTCGGGACTCCCCTGCAGGCCGGCGACGCGCACGCCCAGCAGCCTGACGGGGCGCGGCGGGGCGTACTGGCGCAGCAGCCGTTGCGCGATTGAATTGACCAGCCGCGAGTCGCAGGTCGGCTCGGCCAGCGTGTGGGCGCGGGTGACGGTGGTGAAGTCGTCGAGGCGCACCTTGATCCCGATCGTGCGTCCGCTGCGCCCGTGCGCGGACAGGCTGGCGCACAGCTCCCCGGACATCCGCTCCAGCAGCGCGCTCAGCTGCGCGGGGTCGTGGAGGTCGTGGTCGAAGGTGCGCTCGCGCGACTCCGAGACGACCTTGCGGGCGGCGCCGACCTCGCCGTCGTGTTCAAAGCGCGCGCGGCGGCGCAGCTCGCGGCCGAGGTTGGGGCCGAAGCGCTCGACCAGCGCTGCTTCGGGGGCGGCGGCCAGGGCGGCGAGCGTGGTGAGGCCGAGCTGCGCCAGTCGCGCGGCGGTCTTGGGGCCGATCCCGGGCACGAGGTTGGGGGGCGAGCCGCCGAAGCGCGCGCACGCCTGCTCGCGGCTCAACACCACGAAGCCCGCGGGCTTCTCCGCGTCGGAGGCGACCTTCGCGACGAGCTTGTTGGGGCCGATCCCCACCGAGCAGGTGATCCCCGTCTCCGTGCGGATCTCCTCGACGAGCCGGCGCATCGCCGCGCGCGGGGAAAAGAGGCCGCTCACGTCGAGGTACGCCTCGTCGAGACCCACGACCTCGACCCGCTCGACCTGCGCGCGCACGACCCCCATCACGCGCCCCGACACCTCGCGGTAGGTGGGGAAGTCCGGCGGGAGAAACACCGCCTGCGGGCACAGCCGCCGGGCGCGCGCGGCGGGGATCGCGGAGCCGACGCCGAAGCGCCGCGCCTCATAGCTCGCGGTGGTGACCACCGCGCGCGGGCCGGTCCCTGCAACGACCACCGGCAGCCCGCGCAGCTCGGGCCGGCGCTGCAGCTCGATCGAGACGTAGAAGGCGTCGCAGTCGATGTGGGCCGTGTTTAGCTCGGATGACTCGGCGGACACTCAGCTCGAATCTAGCGCCCCCTCCGGCGGGGCGGGCATGGGCTGCCGCCGTGGCGTGCGCACCTCGTTCTTCACCCGCGTGCGTGCCCGCACGAGCCTCGCCCGGCGAGCGCCACGCCGCCGCAAAGCAGACGCCAGTGCTGCTGAGGCTTCCGCAGCGCGCCCTACAGTCCCGCGCGATGAGCCCCAGCCACGGCGCACCCTTCCGGGGATTCCGCGACGACGAAGAGTCGCCGTTCTTCTGCGCGGCCGGACGCACCCCGGAGGAAACCTGGAACCTCAGCGTCGACCGGTTTGCGGACATCCTCGAAACGCTCGAGGCCCTCGCGAACGCCGGTCCGATCGAGCTCTCGCCCGCGCTGCTGTGCTCCTGGCACCGCGAGATCTTCGGCGAGCTGTTCCCCAACGATGCCGGGCGGCTGCGCGGCTTCCGAGACGGTCAACCACAGCACGTCTACTTTGGCGTGCACAACCGGGGCTACCGGGGCGTCACGCCGCGCGAACTCCCGCGCCGGCTGGACAAGATCTGCGCCGAGTTCAACACCGCCGCTGCGGAGATTCGCGCATCGTCCGGCAGCGACACCTACAGCGCCGTTCATGCCGCCACACGCCTCTACGCCAAGGTGCTGCGCGCCCACCCGTTCGTCGACGGCAATCTCAGAGGCACGACCATCGCGCTCAACGCCGGGCTGGTCACGTTTGGCCTCGACATCGTCGCCTTCAAGGACCTTGCCCGTCACGACGAGCTGCTGGGCATCGCGTTCGTCGGCAAACATGACCCGTACCGGCCGCTCGCCGAACACATCGCCGAACTCGTCGGCGCCATCCGATCCGCTTGACCGATGTCCTATCCTGGAAGCATGGCTGAGCACACCAACAACGGCGGCCCCAACAACAACGGCGCTCCCAAGCGCGTCCACGCTGTGATCGACGGCAAGCGCGTCCCGCTCGACCGCACGGCCGCCCTCTACATCGCCCAGCAGACGCACCTACTGGCCCTCGGCGATCCCAAGCGCGCCGCCGAGATGGTCGCCGAAGCCGAGCGCGCCGAGCGCGAGCAGATCACGGCCTGAGCCGCACCATCCAAGCTGCACTCCTCGGGCGACGACGGTTCCCGAGGCTCGATAGCAGCGCAGATGCAAAAGCCTCGGCGTCGAGGTGGGCGGTGTTTAGCTCGGAGGACTCGGCGGGCATCTGGACCGAATCTAGCGCTGGCGGCGGCGGGTCGGGAGGTGTATGGGTCACGCCCAGAGCGCAGCTTCGTCAACCCGAGCCGCATCCGGCCTTGACGGTGCCGGGCGGGAGCGCGAGCCGGCCTGCGATCCTTTCTGACGGCGTGGTCGCCACTCCTGGGATACTCGATCGATGCGCCTCACGCCATTCACGCGGGTGCCTTCAGTCGCGTTGCTCGCGGTGACACTCGCCACGTTGAGCGGCTGCGGCGGGCAGGCGCCCGCAACTAGTTCGATATCGGCGAAACGTGGGACGCTGGAGGTGATATCCCGTAGTCACGGTTGCCCGAGCAACGACTTCCGGTTGAAGGCCAGCGCCAATCCGGCGACGGCAAGAATGCTTGTGCCCGCTCATCCTACAGGCGCGCTGATCTGTAGGTATTTGAACCCGGAAGCTCCCGGGTATCGGGGGAGAGGTCTTGCTGGGGTTCTGACCGTCGCCAGCTCGGCGGCTCTTGGTCGCATCGTGGCCCGCCTGGACGCACTGCCCCCGTACCCAGTCCGTCCAGCCCCATCGTGTCCTACATTCGGTGGTCGCTCCGTCCTGATCCTCTTCCACTACCGGCATGAGCGGCTCGCCGCGCCCGATCACAGCGTCGCCGGGCCGCGCGGCTCCTCGGCCTCCCACGGAACCAGCTCGAAGCCGGGCAGCGCTTTGACGATCGCGCTCAGGGGATTCACGACGATCATCTCCTCGCCTCTCACCGCTTGCACCGTGTCGAGGAGCCTTTCCTCGATCTTCGTCGTCTCTGCGTAGTACAGCGCCGCTTCGATATGGCGGCTGCGGGCAAACGCAAGGCAGATCGCCCGCAGCTCCTCCTTCGACTTCATCGTCAGCTCGACCTCCACCGCGATTGGCAATGCTCGCGAGTTCCCGGCGTTGGAAGGCGGCCAGATCGCGAGATCGGGGTGGTGGGAGCGCAGCTGCCCGTGGCGGCGGACGTCCACACTCGCCAAGCGACGTCTCTGCCGGCTCTCATCGCGATGCAGCTCGCGCTCTCCGATCACACGGTGGTCGGGGTAGCGGCGTTCCAAGGCAGCCGCCACGCTGGCGCAGGCGATCGTGTGCCGGGCATCCTTGATGGTGACACCCGCCGTGCGCAGCCCCTCCGGATAAGGGTACCCGCCGGCGTCCGCGTGCTTGCGGGCCAACTTCCGACCGGCGATGGTCGCCGTGTAGAGGTCGGAATAGCCCACAAGCAGCGAATGCCTCTCCAACAGGCCCAACCCGACAGCCTCATCCAAGCTCTCTCTGGCCGCGGCGGCACTCAACCCGTCGCGCTCAGACAACGCCTCGGCCGTGATCGCGCCCAACGCCGTGGTCCACGCGATCGTCCGCGCTCGCTGTATGACCTGTCGGGGGACGTATGCCGCAGTCATGGAGATGCTCCCTTCTCCACCTGATTCTCCAAGCGCCACAATGTCCTCAGCGCGACTCCCCGCCATTCGAGCCGGACACCGCCTCGGCCAGCCGCCCGGCCGCGTCGAGCGCGGCCTCCGGGGAGTTGAATTCAACCTCCAGGCGCAGTCGCCCGCGAGCCATCGGGCGGACGCTTACTTCCAAGCCCACCAGATCGCCCCATGCCCTGGCAACCCCGCGACTGGCCTCGTCCAGGTATTGCTCCTGCCTGCCTCCCCCGCGACCTCGCCGGGGCACCGGCGCCCGCTCGTCGAGTCCGGGCGCCTCCTGGTTGCTTTCACGGGCACGCGCTTCGATTGCCAGCACCGTCCATCGTTCTCTGACCGCTTTGCCCGCCAGATCGCCACGCACCTTGGCATCATTCGCCACCAGCAGCGCCAGTCCGTGGCCCACGCCCAACTCGCCCCGCTCGATGAACCGCAGGATCTCCGCCGACAGGTTCAGCAGGCGCCTCAGGTTCGCCACAGCGCTGCCACTCCGCCCCACGCGATCGCTGATCTGCCGGTGGGTCAGACCCAGCTGCACCAGCGTCTCACAGGCGCGCGCCTCCTCCAGGAGACTGAGGTTCTCGCGCGCCATGTTCTCAATCAGCGCCACTTCCAGCGTCGCGGCGTCGTCGTAATGGCACACCAAAGCGGGGATCTTCTCCAGGCCCGCGATCTGAGCCGCATACCAGCGCCGCTCTCCCGCGACGATCTGATATCTCCCACCAGGACGACGACGCACAAGCACCGGCTGCAGAACGCCCCGCTTGCGGATTGAGCCCGCCAGCGCGTGCAGCGCGGTCTCGTCGAAGTGCTGCCGTGGTTGCGACGGGTTGGGGTCGATCAGCTGCACCGGCAGCTCTTGCAGCTCCTGCACTGCCTGAGACACGTCTGTCGCCGCCGACGCCTGCTCTACTTCCGTGGCGCCACTCTTGCCGTCACTCGATGCCGATCGGCTGGTCATCCTTCGTGGGGACCCATACATTGTCAACCCTCACGGGACAGTCTACATACCGGGGTTGTTCTTGCAATCTCCGCGGCTTTCATCGGCACCGCGCCGATATCTATCGGCGCCAGGCCGCTGCCCAGCCCAGAGCGTGTCGAGCAGCCGCCACCACCGCCGACCGGGCTGCGGACGTAGCGTCCGCGACGGAATCGATGAGCTCCGCCGTGGTCGACTTCCTGCTCGGCGCAGGCGCCGCCAAACGGGTCGTAGATGTCAACCAGTCGACAGCCGGCACCGGCGCTGAGAGGCACCTACCTCCGCTGCTCGACTAGCGCCCCGGGACCGACCTCGTCGATCGCGGCATACCCGCTGAGCGCCATCGCCAGGTCGAGGTCGGCAAGGAACGAGCGCAGCACCTCGACCACTCCCTGCGCGCCGCCCAGCGCCATACCCCAGATGTAGGGGCGGCCGAGCAGCACCGCGCTGGCGCCGAGCGCAAGCGCCTTCAGCGCGTCCGAGCCGGTGCGGATGCCGCTGTCGAAGAGCACCTCACAGCGGCCTTCGACCGCCGCGACCACTCCTGGCAAAGCGTCGAGCGCGCCGACGGCACCATCCACCTGGCGCCCGCCGTGGTTTGAGACGAGTACGCCCTGCACCCCGTGCTCGACCGCGAGGTGGGCATCGTCGGGGTGCAGGATGCCCTTCAGCACGATCGGCAACTCGGTGCACTCGCGCAGGAACGCGAGGTCCTTCCAGGTGACGGCGGGGTTGGCGAACTGCCACGCCCAGTGGCCGATCGCGGCCTGCATGTTCTCCTCCGGCGGGGCCGGCAGCGCGCCGCGGAAGACGGGGTCCTCCAGATAGTTGCGGTTGCCCTCGCCCCACAGGAATGGCAGAAAGCCGTTGGTGAGATCGGCCGGGCGCCAGCCCAACAGCCACGTGTCGAGCGTCAGCACGATCGCGCTGTAGCCGGCGCGCTCGGCGCGCTCCACGAAGCTGCGCGCCAGCTCGCGGTCGCGCGGCCAGTACAGCTGATACCAGCGCGGCAGCTCCCCGGCGGCCTGTGCGATCTGCTCGATCGTGTGCGCGGCGGCGGTGCTCGCCACGAACGGCACCCCCACCTCGGCCGCGGCGCGCGCCATCGCCAGCTCCCCGTCGGCGTGGGCGAGCGTCTGCACGCCGATCGGCGCGAGCAGCACCGGGGCGGGTAGCTCCGTCCCCAGCAGCGTGCGCGCGAGCGTGCGCTCGGAGACGTCGCGTAGCATCCGTGGCGCGATTCGCCAGTGGTCGAACGCCTCGCGGTTGGCGCGCATCGTCTTGCCGCGCCCCGCGCCGCCCGCGATATAGCCGCGCGGACCCTCGGCGAGCAGCCGGTAGGCGTCGCGCTCAAGGCGACGCCAGTCCAGCGGCCGGGCGGGGCGTTGTCCACCCAGCCCGCGCAGGTAGATCTCGTACTGGTAGTTGGCGTAGGGGATCTGCTCGCTCACGCGCACCGCCTCTCGGGTAGTCCCGCCGTGGACTCTACCGGCGTCCGGTGGGGACGTCCTCGTGCGGCTCGGCGGGACTCAGCCCTCTGGCAGCAGCGTGAATCCGGCCACATGCCGCGGGCGCACAACCGCGAAGTGGCGACGATCGAGCGTGGCGATCTCGCGGGCGGCGTGGCGTTCGGCGAGTACGACCACCGATGCGTCCACAACGCCGAGCGGCAGATCCCGGTACTGCTCCACCAACTCCGCGATGCGCTCCCACTCCGACTCGCGCACCGACTCGACGATGACCTCACCGTCGGCGATCGCCCGCGCGAACGCGATTTCGGCGTGAGGGCCGATGCGATCGCCGAGCAGATACGAGACCTCGGTTACAACCAACTCTGGGACAAGCAGCGGCCGTGAAGCGCCGGTCAGTAGTGCGACGCACCGTCGATGGTTGCGATCACGCGTAGCCGAGGCCGCGTAGATCGGCCCAACGTCGAGGATCAGCACTACCGCGAGCGGGTCGTATCACGGCTGCCGAGGGCGTGCCCGACGTAATCCTCGACGTGCTCGGATACGTCGTCCGGACCGCCCTCTCCGACGGCGAAGAAGGACAGCCGACCATCCTTGGGCGGGCTCGGGAGGTCTCGCTCGATCGCCCGGCGGACAACGTCGGCGATCGATACACCCTGCCGCCTGGCCTCCTGACGCATCCGGGCATCGAGATCGTCGGGAACCATAATGGTTGTGCGCTTCATGCATACAGCATAACGCATCACCGGATGGCCGGCAAGCTCGGCGCCCGGGCGAGGACGGTGCCGAGCTCGAATCGCTTCGCGAATGGCAAGGACGCTCAGCGAGTCGCCCACACCTCCCCCACCCCTTCGAAGCCGAGCACCCGCTTGGTCGCTTCGGTGAGGTCGTATTCGCGGCCGGCCACATACGGGCCACGGTCGATCACCGGCACACGCACAGTGTGCCCGTCGTAGCGCAGCGTGACTAGCGTGCCGCACGGCAGCGTCTTGTTCGCGACGCCCAGCGTGGCGCTTGTCAGCCAGCCGCCGCAGGCGAGGCTGCCACCGCCGCCGTACCACGAGGCCTCGGCGAGGCGGTAAACGTTGAGCCGGCCCACAGCCCGCTCGGAGCCATCCTCGCCGGGGGCGCCCGCGAAGCGCACCCGCAGCAGTTCGCTACCGACGCGAGCGGGGCGATAGCGCAGCCGAAAATATCCGCGCGCGCCGGTGCGCGCCGCGGCGATCGTCCGCCAGCCGTGGCGTCCACGCGCCTGCAAGACAACGGTCTGCGCCGCCGCCTCTGGCCGCGAGGTTCCCCTCCGAGCCGTGACGCCGCGCAGCGAGCCCGCGATCGACGCTGCGCGGCCGTCGAGCACGTTCAGGACGGCGCTGCGGATGCGCAGGCGCGTCACGTGCGGGACGATGGGCGGAAGCGGCGGAGCCGTTTCGCCCGCAGTGATCGCGTTCGGCGGCAGTGCCGTCACCGTCAGCGCAGGCGTGGCGGGTACGTACATATGGGTCCTCCTTGGTCACCGCCTACGGGGTTAGCTGTCGGGCTCACGCGCCGCCGGGCGCACGATGGCGTGCGTCGGCGAAGGCGTTACCGCCGCATCAGCGGCCGATTCGCCCCATCCGGACCGTCCTCTCACGATCCGGCAGTGGGTCCCCCGCTCGCCTCCAACGACGGAGGCGACTCGGCTGAGTCAAGCGGGGCACGATAGACCGACCACCGCCCGTTTAGTGTGCGCTTGATCACAGAAGACCGTTGCGTGCCGTAAATCAAGGGCGCGACCAGTCAAAGACACGGGTTTTCCACGGGCTTGCCGGCAGCGCGGGAGGTACGCGCCGAGACGAATCCCCACCCGCGCGTTGACGTGCGGCCTTCCAGCAGCGACAATCCACGCCTGATGGCAAACCCCGACCGCCTCACCGGCCTCGACACCGCCTTCCTGCACCTGGAGGATCACTCCACCGCGCACATGCACGTGGCGTCGGTGATGATCTTCGAAGGCCGCGCGCCGACACCGAAGGAGCTCGTCGAGCATGTGCAGAGCCGCCTGCACCTCGTGCCGCGCTACCGCCAGCGCCTGGCCTACGTGCCGCTCGATCAGGGGCGCCCGGTGTGGACCGACGATCCCCACTTCAACCCGCACTACCACATCCGCCACACCGCGCTGCCGCGCCCGGGCGACGAGGCGGCGCTCAAGCGGCTCGCCGGGCGGCTCTTTTCCCAGCGCCTCGACCGCTCCAAGCCGCTGTGGGAGATCTGGCTGGTTGAGCGCATGGCGGGGCGGCGCTTTGCGCTGATCGCCAAGACCCACCACGCGCTGGTGGATGGGATCTCCGGGGTGGACATAACCACAGTGCTATTCGACGCCGCGCCTGAGCCGCAGGGTGGGCGAGCATCCGATCCTCCACCGTGGAGCCCACGTCCGCTGCCCGGCTCGGCCAAGCTGCTCGGCGAGGCGCTGCTGGAGCGTACGACCGTGCCGGGGGAGATGGCGCGCGGGGCGCGGCGGGTCGTGCGCCGTCCGCTGCGCGCGCTGGCGCAGCTGCGGGACGGGCTCGCCAATGTCAGCGCCACCACGATGGCGGGGATCAACGCGCCTGCGCCCTCCTCGCCGCTGAACGTCGACATCGGGCCCCACCGCCGCTACACCTGGGTCGACGCCGACCTCGCCCGCTTCAAGGCGATCAAGGACTCGCTCGGGGGCACCCTCAACGATGTGGTGCTCGCCGCCGTCAGCCTCGCGCTCGGCCGCTGGCTGCGCGCGCACGATCACCCGACCGACGGGCTGGTGCTGAAGGCGATGGTGCCCGTGTCGGTGCGCGCCGATGTCGAGCGCGGCGCGCTCGGCAACCGCGTGGCGGCGATGTGGGCGCCGCTGCCGGTCGGCATCGAGGACCCCGCGGCCTGCTACGAGCAGATCCGCGTGGCGATGGATGATCTCAAGCACTCCGGCCAGGCGGTCGGTGCCCAGGTGCTCACCAACCTCGCCGGCTTCGCCCCCCCGACGATCCTCAGCCAGGCGGCGCGCCTGCAGGCGCGCCAGCGCTACTTCAACCTCGTCGTCACCAACGTGCCCGGCCCCCAGTTCCCGCTCTACCTGCTCGGCCGCCGTCTGCGCTCGCTCTACCCGGTGGTGCCGCTCGCCCGCCGCCAGGCACTGGGGATCGCGGTGATGAGCTATAACGGCCACCTCGGGTTCGGCCTGCTCGGCGACTACGACGCGCTCCCCGACCTCGACACGATCGCGCAGGAGCTCGACCGCGCGATCCGCCGGCTCTCGCGGGCTGCCAATCCGCCGAAAGCCAGCCGGCGCCCCTCCCGCGCCAGTACCACGAAGCGGGCTGCCCCACGTGCTGTCGCTACCGGCAAGGCCGCTGCCAAGTCATAGTGCGCTTGGCGCTCTGCCAGCTGAACGCGACTGTCGGCGACATCGCCGGTAATGCGCGGCGCATTCGTGCGGGCATAGCCGCCGCGCAGTCGCAGGGCGCGGAGCTCGTGCTGTTCCCCGAGCTCGCGCTCACCGGCTACCCGCCCGAGGATCTGCTGCTGCGCGAGCACTTTCTGCAGGACACGGCGGACGCGCTGCGCGAGCTTGCGGCTGATGTCGAGGGGATCGTCGCCGTCGTCGGGTTCCCGGAGCAGGCGCGGGAGGTCTATAACGCGGCGGCGGTGCTCGGCGGTGGGGCTGTGCTTTCGGTCTACCGCAAGGTGCACCTCCCCAACTACGGCGTCTTCGACGAGCAGCGCTACTTCGCGGCGGGACACACGGGCGCGGTGATCAAGGTTGGTGGACAGCAGGTTGGGTTGACGGTGTGCGAGGACCTGTGGCGGCCGGGCGTCCCAGCTGCCGAAGAGGCCGCTACGGGCGCGCGATTGATCGTCAACATCTCAGCGTCCCCCTACCATGCCGGCAAGGGGCTGGAGCGCGAGCATCTGTTTGCGCAGCGCGCCCGCGAATGTCGTGCCCACATCGCCTTCTGCGGGCTGGTCGGCGGCCAGGACGAGCTCGTGTTTGACGGGCACTCCTTCGTGCTCGACCCCACCGGCAAGACGATTGCGCGCGCCGCGCAGTTCGAGGAGGACCTGCTGGTGTGCGAGCTCGATCTCGATCATGCCTCCCCGCCGGAGCAGGAAGAGGCCCACAAGACGCCGGAGCCGGAGCGCAGGACGCCGGAGCGTCCCACAGCCGCGGTCGATGGCCCGCCGCAGCGGCTGACAGCGCCGCTCGCGCCACCGGAGGCCGAGATCTACGCCGCGCTGTGCCTCGGTCTGCGCGACTACGTGCAGAAGAATGGTTTCCAACACGTGGTGCTCGGCCTCTCCGGTGGGATCGACTCCGCGCTGGTCGGCTGTCTCGCCGTGGACGCGCTCGGAGCCGAGCGGGTGAGCGTGGCGATCATGCCTTCCCCCTACTCCTCCTCGGCGACCCAGGACGACGCGCGCGCGCTGGCAGCCGCACTCAACGTGCGCGTCCACGAGCTGCCGATCGCCGCACCGATGGACGCCTACGTGTCGGCGCTGCGCACGGAGTTCGCCGGCAGGGAGGCCGATCTGACGGAGGAGAACCTGCAGGCCCGGATCCGCGGCAACCTGCTGATGGCGCTCTCCAACAAGTTTGGCTGGCTGGTGCTCACGACTGGCAACAAGTCGGAGATGTCGGTCGGCTACACCACCCTCTACGGCGACCTCGCCGGGGGTTTTGCGGTGATCAAGGATGTTCCCAAGACGCTCGTCTACCGTTTGTGCGCGTGGCGCAACTCATCTGAGGACCTGCCAATCCCCCCATCGATCATCGCCCGGGCCCCCTCCGCAGAGCTGCGCGAGAACCAGCGCGATGAGGACTCGCTGCCCCCGTACGAGCTGCTCGACCGCATCCTGCACGGCTACATCGAGCTCGACCATGGCCGGGAGCAGCTGATCGCGGAAGGGCTGCCTGCCGAGGAGGTGGACCACACGATCCGCCTTGTCGATCTCGCCGAGTACAAGCGCCGCCAGGCGCCGCCAGGCATCAAGATCACCACCCGCGCCTTCGGCCGCGACCGGCGCATGCCGATCACCAACCGCTATCGCGGGTAGGACGGCCGCCGGGGGGCAGTGTGCCGCTACGCTGCGGCCCGTGCGATTCCGATTGCCTGCGCTTACCCGCCCCGCCGCCGCGCTGGCGCTGTTCGTGCTCGGCGTCCTCGGGCTGAGCGCCTGCGCCAACACCGTCCAGGACCGGCCAACCACGCCGAGCGTCCTGGAGTCGCTGGTGATTCAGGAAGCCTTCCCGGTGTACTGGCTCGGGGGCTCCTTTCAGGGGCTACCGATCACCCACGTGGGACATGACCCCAGCGGCGCTTACGAAATCCAGTACGGCAACTGCATCGTCGGGGGCGAGACCGTGTGCGTTACCCCACTGCAGATCGTCACCTCGCCCGACAACAGCTTCCTCCCCGGCGGCGGAGCCAAACAGAGCGCGGTGCTGATCCGGGGCGTACGCGGCCGCTCGGATCTGGGCGGCAAGGCGCTGGCGCTGGCAACCGGCGACGTGGTGGTCGACCTCTACGCCGACAAGCCGGCACTCGCACGGGCCGCCGCCGAGGCGATGGCGATGATCAACGCGCCCAGCATCCCCGGCGCGCCACTCGCTCCGCCGCAGCCCAACACCGGCTACGGCGAACTGCCGCTGCCCTCCCAGCAGCCGGCGATCGCGCCGGCCGGGGTCGGGCCCTCGGGCGAACTCCTCACGAAATAGACGGGGGCGTCTCCGACAGCGGGCGCACGGCGATCGTCATGCGCGTCAATGCGCACAGGTTGCCGGCGTCGTCACTGAAATGCACGTCCCACACCCATGTTGTGCGGCCCCTGTGCAGGCGCGTGGCCCGCGCGTGTACCGCGCCTGCGGTGATCGGGCGCAGGAAGCTCGTGCTGTTGGAGAGGCCCATCGCGACCGAGCCCTCCGGGAGCACCGACATCCCGGTCGCCAGCGAGGCCATCGACTCCGCGATCGAGGCGTATACGCCGCCGTGCACGAGGCCGGCCGGCTGCTTGAGCTCGTCGCGGACCTGCACCCGGGCGCGCACCTCCTCGGCCGACAGCGCCAACAGCTGCAGGCCGTACAGGCGGTCGAACCCTTGCAGCACCTCGTTGATCTCCTCGGCGCTGGGGATGCTCATTGCGGCGCCACGATAGCCTACGAATCTCCGATGAGTCGCGTCGAAGACCTACCCCCCGACCTGCGGGCCGTGCTGGCTCTGCTCGTGGGCCGGCACAAACACTACGGCGAAATCGCCGCGATGCTGAGCATCGAGGAGCGCGCGGTGCACGACCGTGCGCATGCAGCGCTGGCGCTGCTCGCCCCGCGCCAGGCGCGTGAGCTGAGTCCCGCGCAGCGTGAGCAGGTGGGCGAGTACCTGCTCGGGCAGGCCCCGCCGCCGGGGCAGTCGGCCACCGTCACGTACCTGGAGAGCTCTGCGGCCGCTCGTGCCTGGGCGCAGGCGCTCACCGCAGAACTCGCCCCGCTCTCGAGTGATGCGCTGCCCACGATCCCCACGGAGGGACCCGCCCCGGAAGGGGCGACCCCGGAGGGGGCGATCTCGGAAGGGGCGATCCCGAATGGGGCGGCACCGGATGGGGTAGTACCGGATGGGGCGATACCGGATGGGAGCGTTGCGCCTCCGGCGGTCACCCGCGTGTCTGCGCCTCCCGGTGTTTCACCGGCAGCGGACGCTCCGCGGGCCCCCAGTTCGCGGCGTGGCGGCGCGCTGCTGCTGGGCGGGCTGGCCGTCATCGTGATCGTCGCCGTCGCGCTGATCGTGGGCCTCGGCAGCGGCGGCGGCTCGCCGAGCTCCGCCCCCGCCTCGACGGCGCCCGGCGGGTCGAGCGGGGGAACTTCGACCGCGACCTCCTCCAACCCGAGCACGACCTCGAGCACACCCGCCAAATCAGGCAAATCGGGCAAATCGGGCAAATCCGCCAGCGAACCCCACCTCACCGCGACGCTGCCGCTCACGCCCTTCGACACCACCAGCAAAGCGCTGGGGCTGGTCGAGGTGATCGCCGAGGGCAACGAACATGCCTTCATTCTCGCCGCCGAACGCCTGCCGCCGACGAACGGCTTCCACTATGCGGCGTGGCTGTACAACACGCCCACCGACGCCTACTTCCTCGGCGGCGGCACAACCGTGAACTCCAAGGGCACTCTCAAAGCGGCCCAGGCGCTGCCCGCCAACGCGGCCCACTACGCAACGATCATCCTCACCGAAGAGCACGAAGAACGGCCCAAGCAGCCCGGCCCGATCGTGCTCAGCGGGTCGTTCAAGCTGGGGTAGCACCCGGAGCGGGGGAGGCGCCGGTGTGTGTATAACTTTTTAAAGGCCGTGCGCAATTGCTATCGGGCTTTGATTTTTTCATTACACCATCCACCCCTCCCGGCCCATCCACCCTCCCGGCATTGGTGCATACATTTGCTATACAGATGGCAACAGCTTCCCCGGCAACAGCTTCCCCGGGTTCATGATCCCCGCCGGGTCCAGCTCCTGCTTGAGCGCGCGCAGTGCTCCTACTCCCTGCGCGCCCAACTCGCGCTCCATCCATGGAAGGTGGTCGCGCCCGACGCCATGGTGGTGGGTGATCGTGCCACCGTGGCGCACGATCGCGTCGCCGGCCGCGCGCTTGACCGCCTGCCACTGCTCGATCTCCACACCCTCGCGCTGCCTCGCCAGCAGCGTGAAGTACAGCGAGGCGCCGGTCTCGTAAAGATGCGATACGTGGCACATCGCCACGCCCTCGGTGCCCTGCGCGCGCAGCGCCCGCTCGATCGCCGCGCGCGTCTCGCGATGCAGCCGCCCCACGTTCGACCACCTCGTCGCGGTCTCCAGCGTCTCGACCATCACCCCGTGCGTGAGCAGCTCGTCGCGCAGGTAGGGCGCCGCGAAGCGCTGCCTACGCCACGCCTCCCCCGCTGAGCGCCCCACCGGCAGGCCGCCGTGGCTGCGCACCAGCTCGTGCGCCCGCGCGCGGCCGCGCTCCACCTCCTCCGGGGTGCCCTCGAAGCCGAGGATCGCCAAACATCCCTCGCCGTAGCCGCGCGCGCGCAGGTAGGCCCTGCCGGCGCGGCTCTTCGCGCGGGCCTGCAGCGCGCGGCGGATGCTTTCCCCCGCTCCCTCCGCTCTCCCCGCACCCGCGGCCGCGTGCGCCTGGGCGAGCGACATGCGCGTCTCCGCCTCGTCGGACAGCCGTGTCACCGCGGGCGCCGCGTGCTCCTGGGCGAGCGCCCGCAGTGCGCTAACCCCGGAGGGGAAGTCGGCGAAGAACGCGCCCTCGTAGCAGCGCTCTTGCGGCGCGGCGCGCACGCGCAGATCGAGCTCGCCAATCACCCCCAGCGTGCCCTCCGAGCCGACCAGCAGCCTGCGCAGATCCGGCCCCGCCGCACTCGCCGGCTGCGCCGGGAGCGCGATCTCGCCGGCGGGTGCGATGAGGCGTATCCCGACCACCAGATCCTCGAAGCGCCCATATCCGGTGGACGCCTGCCCGGCTCCACAGCTCGCTGCGCAGCCACCCAGCGAGACGTACTCAAACGACTGTGGGAAGTGCCCGAGCGTCAGGCCCCGCGCCGCCAGGCGCCGCTCCAGCGCGGGCGCGCGCATTCCCGCCTGGGCGGTTGCCAGCCGCGACTCGACGTCGACGTTCAACGAGCTCCGCCAACTCGCGCATGTCGAGCGCGACCACCGCCGCGTGCTCGCCCCGCAGCGGCGCCACGCCGCCCACCACGCTCGTGCCGCCGCCGAATGGCACCACGGCGATCGAGCGCTTCGCACACAACGCCAGCAGCGCCACCAGGTGCGCGGCGCTGCTTGGATACAACACGGCGTCGGGCGCCTCCTGGAGCTCGCCCGCGCGCAGGCGCACGAGATCGGGGTAGCCCCTGCCTGCGGCGTGCCCGACGCGCTCGGCGTGATCGTCGCGCACGGCGTCCGCTCCGAGCAGCGCCTGCAGCTCCGCGCGAGCGCCCTCGGGTAGCTGTGCGGGGGGCATCTGCACGCGCGCAAGCGCCACCGGTGGGTGGGGTTGGGGCGAGGTCCCCACAGTGTCGCGCAGCAGCCGCAGCATCGCCGGCCCCACCGCCGGTGCATGCGCGGGATCGCCCCACCCCCACCAGCGCATCGTTGGAGGGTCAGCCACCGGGCCGCCACCGCTGAGATCGCTTGTCGCGGAGCCGTGGCCCGCGCGAGGAAGGCAGGAGCTCAGCCAAAGATACGCTCCAGCCCGTCGAGCGCCTCATCGAGCACGTTGCCCGCCGCGCGGCGCACGCGGCTGGCGCCGAGGTTGGAGAACAGCCCGCGCAGCTTCTGGCGCAGCTCGATCGTCACCTGCGTGCCGTTGCCGGCGGGCTCCAGCCGCAGCTCGGTGCGCGCGGCCGACAGCACGCGCGCGAAGGGGGTGTCCTCCACCTGCTGCTCCCAGCGCAGTGTCAGCGCCTGCTCGTCCGTCTCCACGTGGAAGTCGGCGCGCACCAGCCTGCCGTTGCGGCTGGCGAACACCTTCGTGAAGGCGTCCCGCTCGACGCCCTCCACACGCGTCACCCGCGGCCACCACCGCGGTAGGTGGTTGGGGTCGGCGATCAGCTCCCACACCTCGCCGGCGGGCGCGTCCACCGTGCGGGTGCGCTCGGTGGTGGGCACCTCTAGTTGGCGATCTTGCGCAGGTCGCGCACCAACAGCAGGTGACGCAGGTGCGAGGTGACCGCGGCGAGGTTCTCGAGCGCCTCCAGCGCCTCCTTGCGCCGCTGGGGGTTGCGCGAGCGCAGCGCCGGAGCGAGGATCTGCTGTAGCAGGCTCGCCTCGCGGTCGGCGGAGGTGCGGAACACGCGCAGGTTGCGCCCCCCCACGCCATAGCGCGCCAGTTCGGAGACCGCGCCGATGATCTCGCGCTCGGTTTCGTCGTAGTAGCGCTGCCCGCCGCGCTGCTCGCCCTTGACGACCCCATACTCCTCCAGCTCGCGCACCAGCTTCGCGTCGGCCTGGGTCTCCTCCAGCACTTCCTCAAGCGTATACAGCGCGCCGCTCTCCTCCCGCACGCTGACGCTCGCGCGCCGCCTGCGCGCAGAGAATGGATGCCCGCCCGCCCCATGCCCCCCCGCCCTTGCTGGCACTGGCTGGGTGGGGTCCCCATCGAATCCGGGCGCGGGCGTCTCGCCGCTGCGCCCGGCGGCCAGCTCCTGGCGGATCACCCGCAGCGGCAGGAACTCGTCGCGCTGCATGCGCAGGATCGTGCGCAACCGCGCCACGTCACCCTGGCTGTAGAGGCGGTAGCCGCCAGGGGTGCGTCGCGGGTTGAGCAGTTTCTGGTCCTCCAGGTAGCGGATCTTGGAGATCGAGATGTCGGGGAACTCCTGCGCCAAGGCCTTGCACACCGCGCCGATCGTGTACGGCTTCTGATTCGGCGCCAGCCCACTGCCCGCTCCGGGCGTGGCTGTGGCAGGAGCGGCCGAAGTGGAGACGGTGGTCGTGTGGGTTGCCATCAGCGTGCGTGGTAGCTGAGCTTGTACTTGCCGATTTGCAGCTCATCGCCCTCTTCGAGGTGGTGCGACTCGATCCGCTCGCGGTTGACGTAGGTGCCGTTCAGCGAGCCGCAGTCGTCGAGGTGCCAATCGTCGCCGCGCCGGATCAGCAGGGCGTGGTCGCGCGAGACGGTGATGTCGTCGAGGAATACCGCACTGTCGGGGCGGCGGCCGATGCTCATCCGCTCGCCCTCGATCGGAAAGCTCTCGCCCACGCGGCCCCCGCCGGCTCTCACCACCAGCGCCGGCCCACGCGCGGTGACATCGTCGAGCTCGACCGGCACCAGCTCGCCGCTCTCGTCGATGCGGTAGGTGGCGGTAACCGAATCGCCTGCGCTCTCGCTCGGGTGGGTGGGGTCCTGATCCGCCCGCAACGGGGCACCGCAGCGCTGGCAGAAGTTGGCGCCCTCGCCGTTGGCGGAGCCGCACTCGGGGCAGAGCGTCGCCATCCCGTTGTTCCCTCAGGCGTCGGTTTGCGGCTCGCCCTGGCGAGCGATCGAGGATCGACCGGAGTCGGGAGACACTCGCCTTCGGCTCGCATCCCCGCTTCGACCAGCGAGGATCTCGCTGAGCTGCTCGACATCCGCGCCGGTGATCAGCTGCTCGCCGTTGTCGTGCTTGTGCTGCAGGCGATTGACCAACTCCGCGCGGAGGATGTCGATCTTGCCGTGCAAGATGCGCCGCCGGTAGGAGATATCGGTCTCCTCGTCGGTCAGCTCGCGAATCAAGCCCTTCAGCTCGGCGTCCGTGAGGGCACCTAGGTCGGGAAACGTGTCCATGGCTGGTTCTGTGCTCCTCTCGCGGCTTTTTTGTCTCGACAGTTCATCGACCACTATAGACGAAGCGTCAAGTTGAGGTTGAGGGCTTGCGTCGTAGCTGCCTCGCGCCGTCGCGCACGTACAGCACCGTGGCAGCGAGCGCCAGCGCGAGGCCGATGTAAAGCAGAATCGCGCCGAGCCCTTCGAGGCCGACCATCGCGAAGAAGAAGGCGCCCATGAGCGGCGCCACCGAGAGGCGGCCGGGCCAGTTGATGCGTAGCTCGACGCCGCGCGAAAGTCCGTAGCGGCCGAGCACGAGCATCGCCAGCTCGCGCGCCACCAGCACCGCCAGCGCCCAGCGGGGCAGCAGCGCGAAGTGCCAGCACACGACCACCCCGGCGATCGCCAGCAGGCGATCGGTGAGGGGATCCATCAACGCGCCGAGGCGGCTGTACTGGCCGCTCACGCGCGCCGCAATCCCGTCGGCGTAGTCCCCCCAGCCGATCACGGCGAACAGCGCGGCGGGCAGCGCGCCGGTGCCGTCGGCCGTCGAGAGCGCCACCACCAGGAATACCGGGATCAGCGCCAGCCGTACGAAGCCGATCGCGTTCGGCACCGTCCACGGCCGCAACGGCTGCCCGGCGGCGGTCTGGGGCGGCGGCGGGCCGGAGCGATCGAGGCCGACCAGGCGACGGATGGTCAGGCGGGCGCCGCGCTCACTCTCACCCGCGTGAGCTCCGGATGCGCCGTTGGCCATGCCGCAGTCCTCGCCCCAGCTCTCTAGGGGAGCGCCTGGCACAGCTCGTCCACAGCCCGTAGCAGTGCCTCCGGCTCGGCGCCCATGGGCAGGCCGGGCGCGCTTTGGCGACCGCGGCGCAGTTGCACCTCGATCTCGCCTGACTCCAGCGAGCGCCGTCCGACGGTGAGCCGCAGCGGACAGCCGAGCAGCTCGGCGTCGGCGAACTTCTCACCCGCGCCGAGGTCGCGGTCGTCGTAGAGCACCTCCACCCCACCGCCGCGCAGTGTCTCGTACACCCCGTCGGCGGCATCGCGCTCGGGCGTGCCGGGCTTGCCCAGCGCCACCAGGTGCACGGCGAACGGCGCGAGCGCGCGGGGCCAGGAGATGCCGTGCTCGTCGGCGTACTGCTCGACCGCGGCGGCGACGATCCGCGCCGGGCCGATCCCGTAGCAGCCCATCCAGATCGCGTGCTCCTCGCCATGCTCGTCGAGGTAGCGCGCACCGAGCGGCTCGGAGTAGCGAGTGCCGAGCTTGAAGATGTTGGCGATCTCGATCGCGGGCTCGATCGTCAGCGGCCGGTCACCGAGCGCGTAGGCCGACGTATCGGCGATGGTTTGGGCGGGTGCGCCCGAAGGCCCACCGGCGGTGGTCTGGGTGGGAGCACCTGGGGACTCGCCCGTAGACGGGTGGGTCGCGAGCTCGCGAATCTCGGGGTGACGCAGCGCGACCTCGAGGTTGGCGGCGTAACCCTCCGCGAGCGCCACACGGTCCTCCCCCGCCGCACACGGCGCCATGTACTCGTGTGCACCGCTGCCGCCCATCATCCCGACGTCGCCCTCGACGCGGTAAAAGCGCAGGCCGGTGCGTTCCATGATGCGGTCGTAGGCACCCACCTGGCGGTCGTAGCTCACATCTAGTCCGGCGGCGTCACGGTCGAAGGTGTAGGCGTCCTTCATCACGAACTCGCGCGTGCGCAGCACCCCGGCGCGGGGGCGAGGCTCATCGCGCTCCTTGACCTGGAAGTGGTACACGGCGAACGGCAGGTCGCGGTAGGAGCGCACCATATGGGCGACGTGGAAGGTGACCGCCTCCTCGTGGGTCATCGCGAGCACGAGCTCCGAGCCCTTGCGGTCGGTGAGCTTGAACAGCTCCTCGATCTTGATGCGCCCGGTCTTCTGCCACGGCTCGGCCGGCTGCAGCACCGGCATCAGCATCTCCTGCGTGCCGATCGCGTCCATCTCCTCGCGGATGATCCCCACCACGCGCTGGTGCACCCGCCACCCGGCCGGCAGCCACGTCCACATACCGGCCCCCATCTGGCGCACCAGCCCGGCGCGCACCATCAGCTTGTGCGAGATCGCCTCAGCGTCGGCCGGGGCCTCCTTCTCGGTGGGCAACAGGTACTCGGAGAGGCGGGTCATGAGGCCACATCCTACGGGCCTATCCCTTTAGAGGACGCATCCAGGCGTGCGGACTACAGGGATATGCCCTGGGGTCGTCTCGATTTCACGATTCGCGCCGCCGGCGAGCGGGCAGCCTTTGATAGAACAGCGGGCGACCGACGATCTTCAATCGAGCGAACCACGAGAACCAGACAAGGAGCTCCCGATGGCCTACACAGTTCCGCCGCTCCCCTACGCGTACGACGCGCTGGAGCCGCACATCGACAAGCTGACGATGGAAATCCATCACGACAAGCATCACCAGGCGTACGTGGACAAGGCCAACGCCGCGCTCGAGGGCACCGAGTGGGCCGACAAGCCGGTTGCGGAGGTCCTCAAGAATCTCGACAGCCTCGGCGACAAGAAGGGCCCGGTCAAAAACAACGGCGGCGGGCACTACAACCACACGCTGTTCTGGGAGAGCATGAGTGCAGACGGCGGCAGCGCGCCCGAGGGGGCGCTGGCGCAGGCGATCGACTCGGCGTTCGGCTCCTTCTCGGACTTCCAGGCGAAGCTCAAGGAAACGGGTATCAACCAGTTCGGCTCGGGCTGGTCATGGCTCGTGTACGACGGCTCGGGACTCGCGGTCGTCGGCTCGGCCAACCAGGACAACCCGATCTCGGACGGCAAGACGCCGCTGCTCGGCGTGGACGTGTGGGAGCACGCCTACTACCTCAAGTACCAGAACCGCCGCCCCGACTACCTCGACGCGTGGTGGAACGTCGTGGACTGGTCGAAGGTCGCAGAGCGCTTCGCGGCGGTTGGCTGAGAGAGAAAGGAAGGCGACGATGGATGGGCTACGCGGGCCAAGCCCGCTGCGCCGGGATGGGTTGCGTCCCTGCTTGCCCCGGCTTCCTAGAAAGCCCGGGTGGACCGTGTATAGCCCATAGGTATACGAAGAGGGGCGTGCAGTATATGTTCGATTTTAAATGGCGTGCGCAATAGCAAACACCTTTTTAAAAGAGAACATATAACTGCACCCCTCCACCGTCTCGCCGATCAACCTCCCCCACTCACCTTTCAACTGCGGCTGAAACGGCGACCAGCGACGGGCGACTCCGCCTCGTCGAGCCGAGCCCGCGGTGTATCGGTGTGACCGTTCCCCACCGCAGGCGTGAGCATCGACTCGAGCACTGCGTCGGCCTCTGAGTCATTGCGCGCGGCGGCTGCCTCGAGAGCCGCCATTTTCTCGGGCGTCATCGCGGTGGCATCCTCATTCTCTGCCAGCCACTCACGCGCCTCGGCGGCGGCGGCCTCGTCGCGCTGCACCGTCTTGCCGGCGGCGTAGTAGCGGTCGATCTCCTTGAACAGCTCGTCCACCAGTTGCTCGGTGGCGACCTTCTTCAGCGGCTCGCCCTTGGAGTAGATCATGCCCATGTCTTTCGCCCCGGTGATCCCGAAGTCGGCGTGGCGGGCCTCGCCGATGCCGTTGACGGCGCAGCCGAGGACGGAGACCTCGATCGGGTCCTCGTACGCTTCCAGGCGCCGCTCGACCTCAGCGACCACGGAGTCCATGTCGAACTGCAGACGCCCGCAGGTGGGGCAGGCGATCAGGTCGGGGCCGCGCTCGCGCAGCTTCAGCGCCTTGAGGATCTCCCAGGCGACCTTCACCTCCTCCTCGGCGTGGAAGGTGGAGAGCGAGATGCGGATCGTGTCGCCCACCCCGTCGGCGAGCAGCGTGCCGAGCCCGACGGCGGACTTCAGCGAGCCCGACCACTTGGTGCCGGCCTCGGTCACGCCGAGGTGCAGCGGGTAGGGGATCTTCTCCGCGAGCAGGCGGTTGGAGGCGATCGTGTTGGGCACCGAGGTGGACTTCATCGAGACCTTGAAGTCGTGGAAGTCGAGGCTCTCCATCAGCGCGACGGTCTCCAGCGCCGCCGTGACGAGCGCCTCGACGGGGTTGTCGTACTCGAGCTGGCGCAGGTGGCGGGGCAGCGAGCCGGAGTTGACGCCGACGCGCAGGGGCACCCCCCGTTCACGCGCGAGCGCGACGACCTCCCCCACCTTGTCGGGCCCACCGATGTTGCCGGGGTTGATGCGCACGCAGTGGGCGCCAGCCTCGATCGCCTTCAACGCGAGCGTGTGGTTGAAGTGGATGTCGGCGATCACCGGGATCGGCGAGCGCTCGACGATCGTGCGCAGCGCCTCGACATCCTGCTCGCGGGGCACGGCGACGCGTACGATGTCGGCGCCGGCGTCGGCGACCTTCACGATCTGATCCATCGTCGCCGCGAGGTTGGCGGTCTCCGTCTTGGTCATCGTCTGCACAACGACCGGGGCGCCCCCGCCGATCGCTATGCCCCCCACTGTGATCTGCCGCTCCGAAGCCATCTGTACTTTGATTCTACGATGATGCGCACCTACCTCCGATGCCGGTGACACAAGTGCCCTCCGAGGTCTACCCCACCGCACGCGGGCCGCTCGCGCGAATCGCCTCCCCCTATGCTGCCCGCGCGCGCCGGCAGCGGCACGAGCGCTTCTTCAAGCTGACCGGCCTGCTACCGGGCGGCCGCGTGCTGGACGTGGGCTGCGGGCGCATCGGCCTCAGAGCGCTGGAGCCCGGGCTCGACATCACCGGCACCGACATCGCGCCCAGCCAAGGCTACCCCGGGCCGTTCGTGCAGGCCGACGCCAGCGAGGGGCTGCCATTCGCCGAGAACGAGTTCGACCTCGTGTACTGCAACAGCGTGATCGAGCATGTCCCGCCGGAGCGCCGCGTGGCGTTTGCCGCCGAGCTGCGACGCGTGGGCAGGGGCTGGTATGTGCAGACCCCAGCGTGGTCGTTCCCGATCGAGCCACACGCGCTGCTGCCGCTCGCGCACTGGCTGGCGCCGAGCCTGCGCCGCCCCTACTGGAAGCTGGGGGCGAGTGGCAGCTGGGAGGAGATCGAGCTGCTGCGCCGGGGTGAGATCGAGGCGCTGTTCGGGCCGGCGCTCCCCGAGCGCGCGGGCCCGCTGGTCAAGAGCTGGGTATGCGTGGGGCCGGGAGTGCGACCCCGGCCCCACACTGCTGCTTCTAGGACGTTAGAGAGCTAGCTTTGCCAGGCGCCGAATAATAATCCGCTTGTCAGTTTGCTTAACATATCCGCTTTGAACGTCACCGTGGCACCGGCCATTTCCAACCCAACTTTGACCGCTTTGCCTTCTTGTTCCACTTCGGTGATCGCCGGTTCGGTGCACATGATTAAGGCCGTCGATTCTTCGACTTCCTGATGTGTGTCCGCGCACGCCACGCCATATTTGGCTTCTTTGGCAACCTTGATTTCAGTGCCCGATAAGGCGTACACACAGGTTTCGCCGGCTTTGCTGGTGATTGTGAGCTTGGAAAACGCCGATCCCGTCTGCGGGTAGAAATCAACCAATATCGGTTTTGGTTCGCTACCGCCGAGTAAGTGGTCGAGTTCGGCCAGCACTTTGCTCTTTTCCAACGTGACCACGCATGCGGTGCTTAATTTGCCTTCGGCTTCGAGGCCGCATTCTTTGTATTCGATGCTACCTTCGCTTTTGCCCGGATTACCGCCGAGGATTAAGCCTTCGGTCGTGAAGGCTTTGCATAGGATGATCAGTTTTTTACCAAGGATCGTCGTGCTCATCGTGGCCGTGGAGCCCGCGAAATTTTCTCCCGTGAACGCGGCTTTTTCGCTCGCTTCCAGTTTTTTTGAATTGACGTGCCAAACCGGCCCCACCTGCGCCGACGCGATAGCCGACACCGATGCGCTGGCGATGAGAACCGCCGCCAGCGCCAGCAGTGCTGCTCGTACATTGAACATAATGTTTTTATCTCCTTCTGACTCAGCGAGACGCTGAGGCTATGGGTATGAAGAAGGAGCCATCCCCAACCAGCTGGTGGAAGGCCCCCATTGCTTTATTGGCCTCCCCCACCGTCCACCTCGAGTCCGGGTCCAGTGGGCGAGGGCGTGAGCAGTATGGTCTCCCCACTCGGGGAAGTCAACGACCCGGGGCCCCGGGCGCGTACCTACGCGTACATCGCCTCGATCTCGGCGGAGTACTTCTCCGAGATCGGCTTGCGCTTGAGCTTCATCGTCGGCGTCAGCTCGTCCTCGCCGGGGAGCCAGTCGCCGGGGACGATCGTGAACTTCTTGATCTGCTCGACGCGGGCGAGGCGGGAGTTGGCGGCGTCAATGGCCTCCTGCACGGCGGCAACCACCGCGGGCTCGCCGGCGAGCTGCTCCAGGGTGCGGCCCTCGAGGCCGTGCTGCCCAGCCCACATCGGGGCGAAGTCGGCATCGAGCACGATCAGCGCGGTGTTGTAAGGGCGGCGGTCGCCGATCGCGCAGGCCTGGCCGATCAGCGGCGAGACGCTCTTGATCGCGGCCTCGATATTGGCGGGCGACATGTTCTTGCCGGCGGCGTTGATGATCAGCTCCTTCTTGCGGTCGACGATCCGCAGGTAGCCGTCGGCGTCGAGCTCGCCGATGTCGCCGGTGTGCAGCCAGCCGTCGGGGTCGATCGTCTCGGCGGTCTTCTGCGGGTCGCCGCGGTAGCCGAGCATCACCATCTCCCCGCGCACCAGCACCTCGCCATCCTCGGCGAGCGAGATCTCGACGCCTGGGGCGGGCGGCCCGACGGTGCCGAGCTTGATCCGCTCCGGTGGGTTCACGCAGCCGGCGCCGCATGTCTCCGACATCCCCCACAGCTCCGACACCGGGATACCGATCGCGTGGAAGAACTCGAGCACCTCGATCGGCGTGGGGGCGGCGCCGACGTTGACGGCGCGCACCTCGTCGAAGCCGAGCATCTTGCGCAGGCCGGCGAAGATCTGCTCGTCGGCGGCGGCGACCTCGGCCGCGAGCTCCGCCGGAACCCGCTCGCCGCGCTGCTCGATA
The DNA here is from genome assembly GCA_963812955.1 of uncultured Solirubrobacterales bacterium. Classification (GTDB taxonomy): domain Bacteria; phylum Actinomycetota; class Thermoleophilia; order Solirubrobacterales; family Solirubrobacteraceae; genus Palsa-744. The sequence continues at coordinate 25,773 of CAWEXC010000003.1, read as the reverse complement.
CGCACCTTCTCGACCGCGGCGGCGAGCGCGCGCTCGGTCTGCGCGCGCTGCTCCTCGGGCTGACCGGCGATCATCGTCTCCAGGCCCGCCTTCAGCTTCTCCCAGATGCGAGGCACCGCGAAGAACCAGTGGGGGCGCACGTCGGGCAGGTAGGAGAGCACCTGCCGGGGGTCGGGGCAGCTGGTGATCTGCAGCCCGTAGACGATCGGCAGGTAGTGGTGGGCACCCCGCTCGGCGATGTGCGCGGCGGGCAGCCACGAGATCACGCGGGACTCCTCCGGGAACTGCACCATCGTCTCGATCCCCCGCACCGCGGAGAGCAGGTTGCGGTGACAGAGCTGCACGCCCTTCGGCGGCCCCGTCGTGCCGGAGGTGTAGATCAGCGTCAGCACGTCCTCGGGCTCGACCTGCGCGGCGGCCTCCTCCACGGCGGCCTGCGTCTGCGGGTCGCGCCCGAAGGCCTCGACCTCGTCGAGCGTGAGCACGCCGTCGGAGAGGGACTCTTCGTCGGGGTGATCGAGGACGATCACGCGCTCCAGGTGGGGCAGGTTGTCGCGGGCCTCCAAGAACCGCTCGAGGTACTGGCGCTCGACCACGGCGATGTGGGCGTCGGCATCGGCGACCACATACTCGATCTGGTTGGCGGCGTAGGTCTGGTAGATCGAGAAGGGCGTCGCGCCGAGCGTGACCGCGGCGAGGTCGACGATGTGAAACTCGGGGCGGTTGGAGAGCATGATCGCGAGCGTCTGCCCGCGCCGCAGCCCCAACCGGTGCAGCCCCCCGGCGAGGTCGCGCACGCGCCGGTGCCACTGCGCCCAGGTGAGCGTCTGCTCGTCGTCCTTGGTGCGGATCGCGACGCGATCGGCCAGCCTCGAGCTCGTGATCTCAAACGCCTCGACGATCGTTGTGGCGTGCGCCGCCGAGGGGCCCTCGCTGTCGGGCGCGGGCCCGGCCGTGCTCGTGGTGGTGTCGCTCATCCGCCCAGCCGTGTGATGTCGTTGCTGATGCCGTTGATGACAAGGAAAGCTAGCAATACGATCCCGATCGAGCTGAAGCGCCACATCGCGGCAAGCGAGACGCGTCGCCCGCGGACCTTCTCGGCGAGCGACCACAGCACGTGGCCGCCGTCGAGCGGCAGGAACGGAAAGAGGTTGACGATCGCGAGCGCGAGCGAGACGAAGCCGAGGATCACGAGCGCGTAGCCGGCGCCGGCGGTGACCGCTTCCTGGGTGTCCACCGTGATCCCCACGATGCTGCTGAATTCATGGCGCACCTTCGCGCTGGTGAAGGCGTGGCCGATGTTGGTGAGCGTGTGGGCGGTGATCCCCCACATCTCGCCGAGCGCCGTCCCGGCGGCGGCGAATGGGCCGTAGCTCTTGGCGGTCGCGCCGAAGCCGAAGCCGATCAACATACGGTGCAGCTGAGCGCTGTAGCGGGGGTAGGCCGAAAGCGTGACCGTGCGACCCGCGCGCCTGACGGTCAGCTGCACGGGCGTCACCGCGCGGCAGCCTGCGCGCGGCGTCCCGGCGCAGCGGTGGGCGCCGATCGCCTTGATCGCGGACGCCTCGTTTACGCGCCGCCCGTCGATCGCGATGATCCGATCGCCCAGCCTGAGCGTGCCGTAAGCGGGCTCGCGCTTCTCGAGCGCCACCACCGTCGTGTTCGGGACGCTGGTGTGGATCGAGGGATTGAGGCGTTCGAGCGTAGAAATGCCGTCCACGCTGCCCGACAAGAGGATCGCCCAGAACAGCAGAAAGGCGATCAGCAGGTTGACGCCTGGGCCGGCGAGGATCACCGCGATCCGCTTCCAGGGCGGCTGGTTGTAGTAGGCGTGCGCTGCCACCTCCGGATCGAGCCCCTCGAGCTCCTGCGGGCTCATCCCGGTGATCTTCACGAACCCACCCGCGGGGATCGCGCCGATCATGTATTCGGTTTCCCCCCTGCGAAACCCCACGATCTTCGGCGGGAAGAACAGCGAGAAGCGCTCCACGCGCATCCCCACCGCCTTGGCGACAGTGAAGTGCCCGGCCTCGTGCAGGACGACGAGCGCGACGATGCCTAGGAGTGTGAGTACCCAGCTCATGCGTTCAGTGTGGCAGGCGGCGCTGAGACTGCCCGCAGGTGGATCGGCCTCACGCCAGCGCGGCGACTGCCTCCGCGGCGAGGGCGCGGGCCTCGTGGTCGGCCTCGTAGAGCGACTCGAACGCGCGCACGGGGGCGGCGGGGATCCGCTCCAGGGTGGCTTCGATCACTGCGGGGATGCCGCCGAACGGCAGGCGCTCGGCGAGGAAGGCGTGGACGGCGACCTCGTTGGCGGCGTTCAGCACGCACGGCGCAGTGCCTCCTGCGCGTGCCGCCGCACGCGCCAGCTCCAGGCAGGGGAACGCGTCGAGATCGACCGCCTCGAACGTCAGCTCGCCGACGTTCACGAGGTCGAGCGGCGCGATCGGGAGGCTCACGCTCTCCCCGCCGTGCAGCGCGTAGGAGATCGCCACGCGCATGTCGCGCGGGCCGATGTGGGCGAGCATCGCGCCGTCGGCGAGCTGCACAAGCCCGTGGACGAGCGACTGCGGGTGGATGACCACGTCGATGCGCTCGTACGGCGTGCCGAAGAGATGGTGGGCCTCCATCAGCTCCAGGCCCTTGTTCATCAGCGTGGCCGAGCCGATCGTGTTCATGCTCCCCATCTCCCAAGTCGGGTGGGCGAGCGCCTGCGCGACCGTCACCTCCTGAAGCTGGGCGCGCGTCTGCCCGCGGAATGGCCCGCCCGAGGCGGTGATCGTGAGCCGCTCGACGGCCCCCGGGGGCTGGCCTGCGAGCAGCTGGTGCAGGGCGGTGTGCTCGGAGTCGACCGGGACGATCTGCGCGCCGGTCGCTTCCGCGAGCGCGGTCACGAGCTCACCGCCGACCACGAGCGACTCCTTGTTGGCGAGCGCTAGATCGATGCCCTCGCCGAGCGTTGCGACCGTGGGACCAAGCCCGGCGGAGCCGACGAGCGCGTTGAGCACCAGATCGGCGCCTGACTCGACCACCAGCCGCACGAGGCCCTCCGCGCCGTGCAGCACCTCCCCCCCGGTCCACGCCTCGGCCGCGCGCGCGGCGGCGTTGGGGTCGACCAGCGCGATTCGCCCCACCTCGTGGGCGCAGGCCTGCTCGAGCAGCGCCTCCCACGAGCGCTCGGCGGAGAGGCCCACCAGCTCGAACTTCTCGCTGCGGCGCACGATGTCGAGGGCTTGCGTACCGATCGAGCCAGTGGAGCCGAGGATCAGGAGACGCTTGGGCTCAGACATAGGCAAGCCAGATGTAATACCCCACCACGGCCGTGAACAGCACCGCGTCGAGGCGGTCGAGGGCGCCGCCGTGTGCGCCGAACAGCTTCCCGGCGTCCTTGACGCCGGCCTCGCGCTTGATGAACGACTCGAACAGGTCGCCGACGGGACCAGCGAGGGCGACGCCGAAGCCGAGCACTAGCGCGTGCGTGCCGGGTAGCCATTCCTGGTAGCGCCCGGCCAGCCACACGGCGGCGACGGCGCAGATCATGCCGGCCACCAGCCCCTCGACGGTCTTGCCAGGCGAAATCTTCGGCGCGAGCGGACGGCGGCCGAAGAGGCGCCCGCCGAGGTAGGCGCCGGTGTCGCCGAGGAAGGTGCCGACCAGCACATCGATCACGATGCCCTCGCCGTGCGGCAGCTGGCGCAGGAGCACGGCGTGGGCTAGCGCCAGCCCGATCCAGAAGATCCCGAGCAGCGTGATCACCAGCCCGGCGACACTGGGGTGGGGCTGCTGGATCGTCAGCAGGAACAGCAGCGGCAGCGAGGCGACCGCCGCGAGCAGCACTTTTTCCGCGGGGGCGGGGCTTCCATACAGCGCCGCGGCGATCAGTCCCGCGAGCGCGATGAAGCCGGCGAGGCGCACGGGGTGCGTGCGCTCGTACATCGCGTACAGCTCGTGCATGCAGATCCAACCGAGCACCAGCACGCCGAGTGCGAACACGGCGCCGCCCTCGATCACGATGAACAGCGCGAACGCGATCGCCGGCAACGCGGCGAGCACCCGCGCGGCGAGGTCGGAGCGCCCGGAGCTCATCGCCCGCCGAAGCGCCGCCGCCGGGCGCTGAACTCGGCGAGGGACTGCTCGAGCGCCGTGCGCGTGAAGTCCGGCCACAGCTCCTCGCGGAACACCAGCTCGGAGTAAGCGGACTGCCACAGCAGGTAGTTGGAGAGGCGTCGCTCACCGCTGGTGCGAATGATCAGGTCGGGGTCGTGCATCTCGGGTGCGTAGAGGCAGCGGCGGAACTCCTCCTCGTCGGATTTGAAAGCGAGGGCTCCGGCTTCAGCCGGCTGCGTCGTCATCCTGGCAGCAAAGCGCCGGGCGGCGTCCACGATCTCCGCACGCCCGCCGTAGTTGAAGGCAACGAACAGCGTGATCGTGGAGTTGGCGTCGGTGAGCTCTTCCGCCCAGCGCATCTGCTCATGCAGATCCCCGGGGACGCCCTCGCGGCGGCCGATGAAGCGCATGCGCACGCCCTCGGCGTGCAGCTCGGGGGTTTCGCCGGCGATCCGCCGCGAGAACATCTCGAACAGTGCCTGCACCTCGGTGGGGGAGCGCGACCAGTTCTCGGTCGAGAAGGAGTACACGGTGAGCTCCTCGATCCCCAGATCCACGGCGTCGCGCAGGCGCGCCTTGACGGTGTCGGCTCCCGCCTCGTGCCCCGCGTTGACAGGCAGCCCCCGCGCGCGCGCCCAGCGGCCGTTGCCGTCGGTGATGATCGCGACATAGCGCGCCCGGGTGGACTGTCCTGCCCGCTCGGACATTGCAGTGGGCTCGGATGCCCCCGTCGCCTCTGCCAGCGCGGAGGGCTCGGACGCCGCGGGAGGCTCGGCGCCCGCCATCAGACTTCGAGGATCTCCTCTTCCTTGGCCTTCAGCACCCCGTCGAGGTCGGCGATGCGGGCGTCGGTGAGCTTCTGCAGCTCGACCTCCGCGCGGTGCTCGTCATCAGAGCCGGCCTCCCCGGCCTCCTTGAGCTCGCGCAGGTCGTGCATCACGTCGCGGCGCACGTTGCGGATCTTCACGCGACCCTCCTCGATCAGGTGGCGCACGACCTTGACCAGCTCGCGGCGGCGTTCCTCGGTGAGCTCGGGCACGGCGAGGCGCACGAGGTTGCCGTCGTTGGAGGGGTTGAGACCGACGTCGGACTCGTTGATCGCCTTCTCGATGAACTTGATCGAGGACTTGTCGTAGGGCTGCACGGTGAGCAGGCGTGCCTCGGGCGCGGAGATCGTGGCGAGCTGATTCAGCGGCGTGGGCGCACCGTAATAGTCGACCACGATGCGCTCCAGCAGCGCGGGGCTGGCGCGGCCGGTGCGCACGGTGGCAAGCTCGTGCTGGGTGGCCTCCACGGACTTGACCATCCGCCCGCGCGCGTCATCGATCAGTTCGTCGATCATCTCAGCAGCCATCGCGACGACCCTCCTCGCCGGCGGGCGCCGCGGCGGCGGTCCCGTAAAGCTCAACCATGACCACTACTGCCCTCCTGCTCACTTGGAGTTGTCGATACCAGCGTGCCCACGCGCTCCCCGGAGATTATCCGCGAGATGTTGCTCTCGTCGTCCATGTTGAAGACGTTGAGCGGCATTGCGTTCTCCATGCACAGCGCGAGGGCCGTGGAGTCCATCACGCGCAGACGGCGCTCCAGCGCCTCCATGTGGGTGATCGCGGGGATGAACTGCGCCGTGGGGTCGAGCGCGGGGTCGGCGGTGTAGACGCCCTCGACACCGTTCTTGGCCATCAGGATGATCTCGGCGTGCACCTCGGCGGCGCGCAGCGCGGCGGCGGTGTCGGTCGTGAAGAACGGGTTGCCGGTGCCGGCGGCGAAGATCACCACGCGCCCCTTCTCCAGGTGACGCATCGCGCGGCGGCGGATGTAGGGCTCAGCGACCTCGGAGATCGCGAGCGCTGACTGCACGCGCGTGTCGGTGCCGCTCTTCTCCAACGCGTCCTGCAGCGGCAACGCGTTGAGCACCGTGGCGAGCATCCCCATGTAGTCGGCGGTCGAGCGGTCCATCCCGGCGGCGGCGCCCTGCATGCCGCGGTAGATGTTGCCGGCCCCCACCACGATCCCGACCTCGACCCCCCGGTCGCGCACCTCGCTCACCTGCCGCGCCACGGCGGCGACGCGCGCGGGGTCGGTGCCGAACGGAAGCTCCCCCATCAGCGCCTCGCCGGAGAGCTTCAAGAGGATGCGTTTGAACGCGGGAGCCATCGCGGAGGAGAGCCTATCGTTTGCATTTGGTGGGCATCCGCGCGAGCGGCTGCTTCGGCGAGCGGGACTGGGTGCGGGGCTTCCATGCCCCGCCGCCGTCGTGGTTGCTCACGACGCGCCGGGGAGCGTGCAGGCGGTCGGGGCGACGTGCGAACCCCTCCCCCTGCTCCATCCCCAGCCGAACAGGGCTACTGTCCGACGGCAAACCGCACGAAGCGGCGGATCACCACGTTCTCGCCCGTCTTGGCGGTGAGCTCGTCGCGCAGCTGCTGCACGGTCTTGCCCTCGAACTTGGGGTTGTGCAGTTCCTGCTCGAGCAGCACAATCGTGCCGTACCAGGCGTCGAGCTTGCCGGTGACGATCCGCTCGCGCACGTTCTCGGGCTTGTCCGCGGCCTCCTGCTCGTAGAGGCGGGCCTCCGCGTCGCGTGCCTCGGAGGGAACGTCCTCACGGGTCACATAGGCGACGGTCGGGCTGGCGGCGATCTGCATCGCGACGTCCCTGGCAAAGCCGGTGAAGTCCTCGTTGGTGGCGACGAAGTCGGTGTTGCAATCCACCTCGATCAGCACCCCCACCTTGGCGCCGGGGTGGATGTAGGCCTGCACGGTGCCCTCGGTGGCGACACGCTCGCCGAGATCCTGGATCTTCTTGCCCTGGCGCAGGCGCAGGAGCTCGATCGCCTTCTCCAGGTCCCCCGCCGCCTCGGTGAGAGCCTTCTTGCAGTCCATCATCCCCGCGCCGGTGCGGTCACGCAGGGCCTTCACGTCTTTGGCGCTGATCTCCACCGCATTCATGCCTGCGCCTCCTCGGGGGTCTCGACGGCGACAGCGGCTCCATCCGGCTGGGCCTCGACTGACGGCGGGACCTCGACGCCGGCGGGGGTCTGGTGCGCAGCGGCCGGCTCGGGCGGCGCCGCCTCAGCGGGTGCCTGAGGTGGCTCGGCGGGCACCGGCGCGGGAGCCTCCGCAGCGGTTGGCTCCGGCGACGGAACGGTCGCAGGAGCCTGCTTGGGCGCCTCCGGCGGCGCCTGGGGGGCCGCCTTTGCCTCCGCTGGTGCCTGCGGGGCTGCCTTCGCCTCCATTGCTGCCTGCGGGGCTGTCTTTGCCTCCGCTGGCGCCTGTGGGGCTGCCTTTGCCTGCGCTGCCTCCGCTGGCGCCGCAGGCGTAGCCTCAGCGGCAGCTGCGGCAGCAGCAGCGGCTGCCTGCTGCGCGGCAAGGCGTTCCTGGGCCTGCTGGGCAGCCTGCTCCTCGGCCTCGCGGCGAGCGGCATCTTCCTCGGCTTCGCGTTTTGCGCGCGCCTCGGCCTCGACCCGGGCGCGCTCTTCGGCTTCCTGGCGGGCGCGTTCCTCCTCGGCGCGGAAGACGTTGCGGCCCTCCGCGACGACGTCTCCGATCGCGCGAGTGATGAGCGAGCAGGAGCGGATCGCATCGTCGTTGCCGGGGATCACGAAGTCGATCCCGTCGGGGTCGCAGTTGGTGTCGACCAGGCCGATGATCGGGATGCGCAGCCGCTGTGCCTCACGCACCGCGATCGCCTCGGTTTTGAGGTCGATTACGAACATCGCGTCGGGGACCCGCTGCATGTCTTTGACGCCACCGAGGTTGGCGCGCAGCTTGAGGAGGTCGGCCTGGCGAGCCATCCGCTCACGGGTGGGCAGCAGCGCGAGCTGGCCCTCGGCCTCGAAGCGTTCGAGATCGTGCAGGCGGCGGATGCGGAGATTGATCGTCTGGAAGTTTGTCAGCAGCCCACCCAGCCAGCGGTGGTTGACGTACGGCATGCCAGCGGCCGAGGCGACGTCGCGGACGATGTCGCGAGCCTGCTTCTTGGTGCCGACAAACAGCACCACGCCGCCGCGGTGGGCGAGGGTACCGGCGAACTCGCGCGCCTGTTCCAGCAGGACGGCGGTCTTGAGCAGATCGATGATGTAGATGCCGCCGCGCTCGCCATGGATGAAGCGGCGCATCTTGGGGTTCCAGCGGCGCGTCTGGTGACCGAAGTGAACGCCGGCCTCCAGCAGTTCCGCGATGCCAACTTGTGCCACAGTGTTCTCCCTTGTGTATACCTTGGTGGGTTGCTGTGCGTAAGTCCGTACGGCGGGTCGTGGGACTCGCGGGAAGCCACCGGCGTAGGCCGGTCACCACGAGCAGGGTCACGATCCGTGCCCCATACGGGTCGAGGGTCGGAATCAGCCGATCAGGATAGCCGTTCGGCGAGCTTCAGCGCGGCGGCGAGGTCGGCGGGAAGCTCCGAACGCACCTCCAACCGCTCCCCGGTCATGGGGTGCGTCAGCGCGAGGCGGGTGGCGTGCAGGAACTGGCGCTCCAAACCGAGCACCCCCGCGGTTCCGTATTCGGGGTCGCCGGCGACAGGGTTGCCGATCGCTTGCAGGTGCACGCGGATCTGGTGGGTGCGGCCCGTGTCCAGCCGCAGGCGCAGCAGCGAGTGCGCGGGGAGGGCGCGCTCGAGCGTGAAGTGGGTGCGGGCCTCGCGCGGGAAGTTGCCGCCGACCGCCATACGGGTGCGCACGGTGGGGTCGCGCCCGATCGGCGCCTCGATCGTGCCGCTGCGCGCGCGCGGGCGGCCCTCAACCAGCGCGAGGTATTCGCGCTCGATCTGCCGCGCGGCGAGCGCCTGCTGCAACAGCCGATGGGCCTCCTCGGAGCGGGCGACTACGAGCAGACCCGAGGTGTCTCGGTCGAGCCGGTGCACGATGCCGGCGCGCTCCGGATCGCCCCCCGCGGCAACGCCGGCGAGCAGCTGCGAGAGCGTGCCTTCGCGGTGCCCGCGCGCGGGGTGTACCACGAGGCCGGCGGACTTGTCGACGACGAGCAGGTGGTCGTCTTGGTAGACGATCGAGAAGGCGGGCGGTGTGGTTGGCGGGCAAGGGGTCATAACTAACGCCTGCGAAAGGGGGGCGTGCAACGCGGCACCCCGTCTGGTCAGGTGCCCGCCCCACGCGGATCGCCGGCTGGTGGATCAAGCTCGGACGCTCGCCCCTCTCGAGGACGCTCGATGATCAGTAGGAGGATCAGAACCCCAAGTGTTATGGAGACGTCGGCGAGGTTGAAGGGCGGCCAGCCGAGCGGCAGCTTGACGAAGTCGGTGACATACCCGGCACGCAGGCGGTCGATCACGTTGCCGAGCGCCCCGCCGAGCAGCATCCCCGTCGGCAGCCAGATCAGCGGGCGGGTGCTGTGCAGCGCGAAGTACACGAGCAGCGCCAGCAGCGCAAGCGCGATCACGATCGTAACGGCGACCGGGTCGCCGGGGAGAAAGCCGAAGGCGACTCCCTGGTTGCGCGTGTTCACCAGCGCCACACCGGGTAGCACTCCGCGTTCTTCGCCCTGCACGATCGAGGCCCGCACGGCGTGCTTGGCGAGCTGGTCGAGGACGACGACGGCCAGCGCAACGAGCGCGACGCGGATCCAGGGGGAGCGTGTCAACCGCCGATGATGCGCTGCACGACGATGCTGTTAACGAGCTCCAGCACGACAATCGCGACGATCGGGCTGAGGTCGAGGCCGCCGAAGCTTGGCAGGACACGGCGGAAGATCCGCAGGAACGGTTCGCACACGTCGCGCAGGAACCCGATCACAGCGCCCACGGCGCGCGAGTAGGGCGGGCGCACGCCGAAGGCAAACAGCCAGCCCACCACGATGTGGGCGAAGATCAGCAGGATGTAGACGTAGATCAGCGTCGAGAGGTAGTTGGCGACCTCGGTGCGGGCGCTGGCTAGCAGCATCATGGTCGCGGCCCCCGACGGCGCCCGCCGGGCCCTCCGCGTCTGCGCAGCACGGCGTCGAGGGCGTCGCTGAACGCCACACGCACCCCGCTGCGCTCCAGCGCGTCGACCCCGCGCGCGGTGAGCCCCCCGGGCGATGAGACCTCGCGGCGCAGGGCGAGGGTGTCGTAGTCGCGGCGGCGCAGCAGCTCCGCGGTGCCGGCGAGCGTCTGCACGACCAGCCGCGCGCCCTCCTCGGCGGGGATGCCGCGGCGCACGCCGGCGTCGACCTGGGCCTCGGCGATCAGCGCCACGTAGGCGGGGGCGCAGGACATAAGACCGGTCGCGACGTCGAGGAGGGCATCGTCGAGTACGACGAGCGAGCCGAGTTCGGCGAACAGCTCGCGCACCTGCGCGTCGAAAGCACCATCACCGCTGGGCCTCTCCTGGATCGCGTCGAGGGCGAGCTCTCCGGTGGGCGTCTCACCGAGCGCGTTGACAGCGAGGTCGCCGGTGGGCCTCACCGCCTCGCGCTCGGGGTCGGCAGCCTGCACGACGGCCCCTTGGCGAACCTCGACGGGCAGGGAGGGGATGAAGCGGTAGACCGGCACCCCGGGGTACGCCTCCTTCACATCGGCGAGGGACGTGGCGGCGAGGATCGAGGCGACCGCACTCGCCGCGGGAGCGACCTCTTCGGCGATGCTGCGCAGCTGGGCCGGCTTGTGGCAGAGCACCACGAGCTCGGCACGGGAGGCGACCTCGGCGTTGCTCGCCAACGCCTCCCCCCCGGTCTCCTGCACCAGCGCGCGGGCGCGCTCGGCGACCGGATCGAAGCACAGCACCGGCCGCCCCCACCCGCGGGCGAGCGCGCGCGCCATGTTGCCGCAGCCGATCAGACCAATCTGCATCGCGCGCTTAGGCTATCGGGCATGCCGGCCCTGAAGGGGGGCGAACTCGGACCCGAGCTCAGGACTGATTGAAGAAGCCCTTCTCAATCAACCTGGCGCGCTCCTCGGCGGAGATCTCGACGTTGCGCGGGGTGAGCATGAACACCTTGTCGGCGATCCGCTGCATGCCGCCGTCGAGCGCGTAGGTGAGGCCCGAGGCGAAGTCGATCAGACGCTTGGCGAGATCGGTTTCGGTGCCCTGCAGGTTGAGGATCACGGGGATCGAGTCCTTGAAACGGTCGGCCACCTGTTGGGCGTCGTTGAAGGACTTGGGAATCACGAGATGCACGCGCACGTCGCCGTTGGTGCGCGAACCGACCGAGCGCAGCACGGTGGTAGGCCCTCCGCTCGCCCGACTCCCGCCCCGGGCGGGTGGGGCCGGATCCCCTTCGTCCTCGGCGAAGATCTCGTCGTAGTCGTCACGGCGACGGCGCAGGCGCCGGACGTTGGGGCGCTCGCGGTAGCGATCCTCAATCGCCGCCTCGTGGGGGGCCTCGTCCTCGTACTCCTCGTGGTACTCCTCGGCGAGGCCGAAGTACACGAGCGCACGGTGCCATGAGTCTCGAAACGCCATTGTCGGGGGAAGTCTTCGCTGAAAACGCGAACTTCCCTGCTTATCCTAGCGTTTTGGCCGCGGTTGAATGGGAGCCGCTCGTCCGCCTGCCACCTTTCTACCACTCGCCGCCGGGCGCCCCGAGGTCCTGCACTTGCCTGCCGTACGGGTCTGGCCGGTTCAGTGATACAGCGCGCTGCCCAGCCGGACGATCGTGGCGCCCTCTTCCACTGCGGTCGCGTAGTCCTGGGAGGTGCCCATCGAGAGCTCCGCCAGCCCGTTTTCCCAGGCGAGCTCGCGCAGGGCACCGAACCAGCGGCGGCTCTCCTCGGGGTCGGCGACGAGCGGGGGCATCGTCATCAGCCCCGCAACTCGAAAGGGGGAGCGCGCCAGATAGCGCGGCAGCTCCTCGGGGAGCACGCCGGCCTTGCCGACCTCGCGGGCGATGTTGACCTGCATGAGAACTTCCATTCCCGGCCTTGCCTGCTCGCGGTAGCGCTCCAGTGCGCCCAGCGCGGACTCGCTGGCGAGCGAGTGGATCAGGCGCACGTGGGGCACGATCAGCGGCACGCGGCGGCTCTGGAGCTGGCCGATGAAGTGCCAGGCGAAGCGATCGCCGTGGGCGGCAACCTTCTCCTGCAAGTCCTGCGCGCGGTTCTCGCCCGCCAGCCAGATGCCCGCCTCAGCGAGCGCCGGCAGATCGGCAGGCGCGACATACTTGGTGGCAGCCAGCACCTGCACCTCCGAGGGGTCACGCCCGGCCTCCCTGGCGGCGAGCACGATTTCCTCACGCACGCGCGCGAGGTTCCCGCGGACCCGCTCGGCGGTGATATCGGCGATCAGCTCAGGCACGGGAGCGGCTCACCATGCAACTCCGGCCGGCGACCCCACACCGCGCCGCGTGCGGCGGTGGAAGCGAGGCGCTCCGCAGCGCTCAGCTCAACCACGCGATCCCTGCCTGACGCCCCGCTTCGAGCCCTTCGCGGCGGTGGGAGAAGAAGCGCTCGTCGCAGATCGTGCACACCCCGGCGTCCTCCACGCGCGCCGCCCCGGCAGCCTCCAGGCGGTCGCGGGCGACCGCCGCGAGGTCGAGGTTGCGACCGACCTGATGGGCGTTGCTGAACGTACTGTGCACCTCCTCGCCGACCTCGTAGCAGCAGCCGCGCGCGCCGGGGCCGACTACGGCGACGATCTCTCCCTCTCCGCCGAGCTCACGAACAGCGCGCACCCCCTCCTCGAGCACGCCGCCGGCGAGTCCGCGCCAGCCGGCGTGCACTGCCGCGACGGCTGCTTCGGATCCGATGATCACCGGCAGGCAGTCTGCCACCAACACCATCATGCCGAGCTCGCCCAGCGCAGTGGCGTGGCCGTCGGCGTCGATCTCCACGGCCTGCCCACCGCGTGGGTGGGCAGGATCCAATCCTCCGGTCACGCGCTGCACCGCCGTACCGTGCACCTGGCGGCTGGCACACAGCCAGCGCAGTCCGAGCTGCTCGCAGAGACGGTCGCGTTCGCGGCGGCCGCGCTCGTTACCGGGGCCGCGCATCGTCGAGAGGTTGCCCTCGGCGCGGCTGGTGAACAGCGCGTGGCCGCCACCTGGGAGTTCGAAGCTCAGGTCGCTCACCGCAGGGCCGCCCGCAGCTCCGCCTCGCGCCCGTCGGCCAGCTCACCGTCCAGCTTCGCGTACAGGGCGTCCTGGAGGCGGCGGCCGATCTCGGGCCCCTCCGGGAGCCCGGCCGCAAGCAGATCGGCGCCGGTGATCTCCAGCCGGACGTTGCGCAGCTCCGTCAGCCAGCGGTGGGCGGCGATGCGGGCATCGCTCCAGCTCGGCTCATCCCACGCCCCGGCGAGCGCCACGCCCTCGAGCGATTCAAAAGAGGCTGCCTCGTAGATCTCCGAACTCTCTTCCGCGCGGGCCAGTTCTTCGGCGAGGGCGTCGGCACAGATCGCCGCGCGGGCCACGAGCGCGATCTCGGCTGAGCGGAACTCCATGCCTTCGAGCAGCGCGTACATGTCGCCTTCTACGTCCACGTCCTCCTCCAGCAAGTCGACCACCATCGGTTGCAACACAACCGCCAGCAGCAACAGGTCTGGTCGCGACTCCGCGGAGCTGCCCTCGGCGCCGGACAGCAGCTCGAGCGCGTCGTGGGCGAGCCGGGTGTCGAACCACAGACGTGGGTGCAGCGCGGCGAGCAAGCCGAGCTCATCCAGCGCCGCCAGCGCCACTACGGGGTCGGCTTCGCCCAGCGCCAGACGCAGCTCGGCGCCGATACGGGCGAGGGACACCGTGCCCAACGCGCCGCCCGCCACCGCGGCGGCGGCCAGCTCGGCGGTGTGCTCCTCCACTGCGAAACCGAGGCGGGCGCTGTAGCGCCCGAGACGCCACAGGCGCGTGGGGTCCTCCAGGAAGCTACGCTCGTGCAGCACGCGCAGACGCCCCGCGCGCAGGTCCTCCAGCGCACCCGGCACCGCATGCAGCGCCCCGGGCTGCGCGCCGTCGAGCACCCACGCAAGCGCGTTGACGGTGAAGTCGCGCCGTCCGAGATCCTCCGCCAAAGATGCCGGCTCGACCTCCGGCAGCTCCCCCGGAGCCGGGTAGTGCTCGCGGCGAGCGGTAGCGATGTCGATCCGAGCCCCCTTCCCCCCCTCCTCCCATTCCACGATCGCGGTGCCGAAACGCTCATGCTGATTGACCGAAGCGTGAGCATCAAGGCGTGAGGCAAGCGCGCCCGCGAGCTGGGTGGCGGTCTGGCCGAAGGGGGCGTCGCCGCCCTCCACCACCACGTCCAGCTCGCGGGGACGGCGGCCGACCGAAGCCGGGAGACACGCGCCTTTGGCTCGAATCCCCGGTTCAGCCAGCAGGTCGCGCACGGCACCCCCCACCAGGAAGGCTCTGCCGGGGACGACCTCGGCCGCGGTCGCCAGCAGCTCGGTTCCACCGGGCAGCGCGCGCACCTGCTCCAGCAGATCGACCGTCCCGGGCACGCTCTGTGACGTCTCGGCCATGCTCACCGCCGGATGGGTATGCCGGCGCGCTCGAGGTGCTCCTTGGCCTCGGCGATCGTGTGCAGGCCGTAGTGGAAGATCGAGGCGCACAGCGCGGCGTCGGCGCCGGCGCTCAACGCGTCGGCGAGGTGCGAAAGCTCGCCCGCGCCGCCTGAGGCGATCACGGGTACCCCCACTGCTTCGCTCACGGCGGCTGTCAGCTGCAGGTCATAACCCTCGCTGGTGCCATCGCGATCCATGCTCGTGAGCAGGATCTCCCCCGCCCCGCGCTCGGTCGCCTCGTGCACCCACCCCAGCACGTCGCGGCCCGAGGAGGTGCGCCCACCCGCGACGTACGCCTCCCACACCCGTTCCAAGCCGAGATCCACGCCGTCCACGCGGCTCGGCTGAGCACCGTTGGTGGCCGCCGGTCGCGCCTGCGCCTTGGCGTCGATCGCGAGCACCACGCACTGCGTGCCGAACACCTTCGCCAGCTCGTCGATCAGCTCTGGGCGCGCGAGCGCGGCGGAGTTCACCGACACCTTGTCGGCGCCCGCGTCCAGCACCGCCTGCGCGTCCTCCACCGAGCGGATGCCGCCGCCGATCGTGAACGGCACGAACACCTCGTCCGCCGTGCGCCGCGCGAGCGCCACGATCGTCTCACGCCGCTCGTGGGTGGCGGTGATGTCGAGGAACACCAGCTCGTCCGCCCCTTCGCGGTCGTAGTGGGCCGCCAGCTCCACCGGGTCGCCAGCGTCGCGGATGTCGAGGAATTCGACGCCCTTCACCACGCGGCCACGGTCCACGTCCAGGCAGGGGATCACGCGCTTGAGATGCACGCGCCCACGGTAGCGTTTGCGCGATCAGCCAACGAGCGCGGCTTGAGCTTCCGCCATTGTGAAGCGACCCTCGTACAGCGCCTTGCCGACGATCACGCCCGTGAGGCTTGGCTCGCCGAGCTCCGCCAGCATACGCAAATCCTCCAGCTGGCCGATCCCGCCCGAGTAGATCAGATGGCCGCCGGTGGCTGCCTTCGCCACCCACACCACGTCGTCGCGATGCACGCCGTCGAGCATCCCGTCACGGTCGACGTTGGTATAGGCGAGCTCTCGCACCCCCTGCCTGACCAGGTCCGCAAAGACCTCGCTGACGCCTACGTTGGCTGCCTTCGTCCACCCCTCGGTGGTGACGCGGCCTTCACGGATGTCCACCGACACCACCACGTGCTCTTGCCCGTGGCGCTCGAGCGCCCGCTCCAGCAGGTCGGGGTTGGTGAACGCGGCGGTGCCGAGGATCACGCGTTCCACGCCCGCAGCCAGCGCATCGGAGATCGCCTCCAGCGTACGCATACCACCGCCCAGCTGCACCGGCACGTCCAGCTCGGCTGTGACGCGGCGCACGTGCTCGAGGTTCACCGGGCGCCCCGCGCGGGCGCCGTCGAGGTCCACCATGTGCAGATGCTCGGCGCCTTCCTTTACCCAGCGGCGCGCAGCCGCCAGCGGGTCCTGGTCGTACACCTTGCTTGCGTCGAAGTCGCCCTTGACGAGGCGCACCGCGTTGCCGTCGAGGATGTCGATCGCGGGGTAGAGGATCATCGGGGGCTCAGTTCGGTCGGCGGGCTGCCAGCAGGCCACATGTCACGACGGGGCACCCAGCCCGTCGGGCTGGGTCGGCATCCGTGCGGCCGCTGCCGCGGCGCAGAGGCCGACGAAGTTGCTGAGCAGGCGCAATCCGTGAGTCGAGGACTTCTCGGGGTGCGACTGGGCGCCGTAGATGTTTCCCTGTTCGACGACCGCGGGAAACAGCTCCCCGTACTCCGCTGTCCCCAGCACCACCTCGGGGTCGGACGGGTGGACGACGAAGGAGTGCACGTGGTAGAGGAAAGCCGGATCGGGCAGGCCCTCGTTCAACTCCGAGCGTCGCCGCCAGCGCACCTCGCTCCAACCAATGTGCGGCAGCTTCAGTTGCGGCGCCCGCAGCCCGCGCACCTCGCCGCGGAGCAGGCCGAGGCCCTCCGCGCCGCCGTGCTCCTCGGAGCGCTCGAACAGCAGCTGCATGCCCATGCACGACCCAAACAGTGGAGTGCCCGCCGCCACCAGCTTGCTTAGCAGCCCATCGAGACCAAGCTCGCGGATCACCTCCATCGCTGCTGGAAAAGCTCCCACGCCCGGGAGCAGCAGGCCATCCGCCGCCTGCAGCTGCGCATGGTCGCGGCTGACAAATGCGCTCGCGCCGACGCGCTCCAGCGCCTTTTCCACCGAGCGGCGGTTTCCCATCCCATAGTCCACCACCGCGATCCGCGGGGTCATGAACTCAGCGTCCCCTTCGTGCTGGGCACGCCCGTCTCTGTGGGGTCGAGCGCGACGGCGGCGCGCAGCGCACGCGCGAACGCCTTGAACGCCGCCTCGATCATGTGGTGGGCGTTGCTGCCGGCTTCGACGCGCAGGTGTAGCGTGAGCTTCGCCGCGTTGGCGAGCGCGCGGAAGAACTCCTCGGTGAGCTCGTGCTCGAAGCCCCCGGTGGCGCCCGGCGGGAGGTCGGCATCGAACAGCGTGTAGGGACGCCCGGAGATGTCGATCGCGCAGCTGGCGCGCGCCTCGTCCATCGGCACCAACGCCTCACCGTAGCGGACGATCCCGGCGCGGTCGCCCAGCGCCTCGTCGAGCGCCCGACCGAACACGATCGCGGTGTCCTCGGCCGTGTGGTGAGCGCCGGTCTGCAGGTCGCCGCTCACCCGCACGTCGAGGTCGAGCCGCCCATGACGAGCCAGTAGGTCGAGCATGTGGTCGAGGAAGCCCACGCCGGTGGCGCGCGCGCCCTTGCCGCTGCCCTCCAACGCGAGCGTCAGCTTGACATCGGTCTCCCCCGTGCGGCGCTCGATCGTGGCGGTGCGCGGTGGCGTGTTGGTGGTAGGGGCGCTCATCGGATCAACATTGCCGGCTGGGTGAAGCGCTCATCGGATCAATTCTCCCCGACGGGGGGCTCCGAAGACATTGTGGCGGGCGATGACTCCGTGCCGGGCCCCGCCGCGCGCGCCTCCATCGACTGCGCGTGCCACTCAAAGCCCTCCGCGCGTGCGATCGGCGCTCCCGCGGCTGCCAGTTTGCGCACAGTCTCGCCACCCACCTCGCCGAGCCGCACCTCCGCCATCCGCCGGCGGAAGTGCCGCGGCGAGAGCCCGGAGGCGAAGCGCGCGGCGCCCGCGGTGGGCAGGATGTGGTTGGAGCCCGCCACGTAGTCACCGAACGCCGTGGCGGCCGCCGCCCCCACGAACAGACAGCCGGCGGTGCTGACGAGCGGGGCGAGCGCCTCGGGCTCGGCGCCGATCAGCTGTAGGTGCTCGGGGGCAAAGTCGTTGGCGATTGTCACCGCCGCGCGCGCGTCGGCGCTCTGCACCAGCACACATGCCTCGGGCTCCAGTTCGGGTCGCTGCGTTGCCAACCGCTCCAGCTCGTACGCGAGGGCGTCGAGCACGCTGGGTGAGGAGGAGATTGCCACGACGAAGCTGCCCCTGCCATGCTCGGCCTGGGCGAGCAGGTCGAGCGCAACCAGATGCGTGTCGGCATCCTCGCCGAGCACAACCAGCAGGTCGCTGGGGCCGGCGTAGGAATCGATCCCGACGATGTGCGAGAGCTGGCGCTTGGCCTCCTGCACGTAAATATTGCCGGGTCCCACAACCACGTCCACGCGCGCCACCGTCTCGGTGCCATGGGCGAGCGCCGCAATCGCCTGTGCGCCGCCCATGCGGTACACGCGCTCCACGCCGAGCAGGCGGCAGGTACCGAGGATCAGGGGATCGATCTGCCGATCGCGCCCAGGAGGCGAGCACACGACCACGTCCAGCACCCCAGCGGCGCGGGCGGTGACCACGCCCATCACGGCGGTGCTCGGATAGGAGGCGCGGCCCCCCGGCACATACACGGCCGCCGAGCCGACCGGCAGCTCGCGCACGGTGACGCGCTGGCCCTGGGGCAGCTGCGTGGTGACGTCCTCCCCCACGCTCGCCTGCGCAACCTGAGCGACGTTGGCGATCGCCACCTGCAACCCCGCCACCACCTCCAGGGACAGGCCTTTGATCGCCTCGTCGAGCTCTACGGGCTCGACCAGCAGCGGCGGCGGATCGGCGCCGTCGGTGTCGAATTCGCGCGTGTACTGCAGCACGGCCTCGTCGCCCTCGTGATGCACCACCGCGATCATCTCCGCCACCAACTCCTCGGCGTCGCCGGCGGGCAGCGTCAGCCGGCGCAGGCGACGGGCGAGCGCGGCGGGCCGGCCCTCGGCGTCGAGGCGCTCAATTCGCACGCAACCGCTCCAGCAGGTCGTCGATCGCCGCTGCCTTGAGCTTGTGCGCGACCGGGTTGGCGATCAGGCGGGCGGTGCATTCGAAGAGCTCCTCGCGCACCTCGAGGTCGTTCTCGCGCAGCGTGGTGCCAGTTGCGGTGAGATCCACGATCGCCTCGACCAGCCCCGTGAGCGGGGCCAGCTCGACCGAGCCCTTCACCTCGACGATCTCCGCCTGGCGGCCGGTCTCCTCGAAGTGGCGGGCCGCGATCAGGGGGTACTTCGTGGCGACGCGCATCACCCCCAGGCGGCGCAGCGCCTCCGCCGCGGGATCGGGCTGGCCGGCGATCGAGGCGAGCACCATCGTGCAGCGGCCATACCCGAGGTCGAGCAGCTCGTACACCTCGCGGCCGATCACCGATTGGCCGGTGGCCGAGGTACCCCCGAGGGCGCGCTCGGCGAGCACATCCTTGCCGGTGATCCCGATGTCGGCGGCGCCGGCCTCCACATAGGTAGGGACGTCGGAGGGGCGCATCGTGATCACGCCGATCTCCGCGAACAGCAGCTTGCGGTCGTTGGAGCGCAGCTCGTCGGTATCCACCCCCAGCTGTGTGAGCAGTGCGACGGTGTCGTAGAAGAGGGCGCCGCGCGGCACTGCGATCGTGAGGTCGTTGATCGCGCTCATCATCGCTTGCTCCATGGTCGGCGGGTGGTGCATTCAAAAAAAAGGGGCCGCCGCGCGCGCGGGCGCGCGGGCACGCGTAGGGTCGCTTTTTTTAAGCACATCTTCCGCCCCGCCGCCACCACCGCGCTCACCGCGTCATCCCCGCCCCGCGGCCGCGCTCCTCGCCGGCGAGCGCGATGTGCAGGCGGTCCACTCCCAGCGCGAAGCCCACCGCCGGCAGCGAGCGCCCGAAGCGGCCCAGCAGCTCGTCGTAGCGCCCGCCGCCGCCGATCGGGGCGCCCAGCGCAGGGTCGTACACCTCGAACACCGCGCCCGTGTAGTAGCCGAGCGAGCGCACCAAGCCGAAGTCGAAGATCACGCGCCCCGCGACCGCCGGCTCGAGCAGTTCGTGGACGGACAGCAATCCCGCCGCCGCAGAGGCCGCCGGGACGGGCAGAGCCGCCAGCTCCTGCGGACCACCGCGCAGCTGCGGGACACGCAGCAGCAGATCCGCGTCGGCGGCGGGTAGTCCGGCTTCGCCCAGCTGGCGCTCGAGTTCGACGAAGTCACGGCGCACGAGCGCCTCCAGCAGCGATGAACGCAGCTGCTCGGGGACGCCCACGCCAGCCATCAGCGCGGGGAACAGCGAGGCGTCGCCGAGGCCCACGCGGTAGTCGGCGAGGCCGGTTGCATCGAGCGCGCGGCAGAGCACCGTGAGGGCCTCGGCGGTGCCCTCGGGCGCGGGCGAGCCCAGCAACTCGATGCCGGCCTGCAGCAGCTCGCGCGGCTGGCCTCGCTGGGGGCGCACCTCGCGATAGCAGTGCGCCAGGTAGCAGAAGCGCAGCGGCGGCTCGGAGTGCGCGTAGCGGGTGGCGACGACGCGCGCGATCGGGACGGTCATGTCCGAGCGCAGCACCAGCAGCGCGCCGGTCTCATCAAACAGCCGGTAGGCCGGTGGCGGGGTGGGCGGGACTCCTAAGCGATCGGCCCGGGCGAGCACTGCCTCGTACTCGAGCGCGGGCGTGTAGACCTCGCCATAGCCGGCGCGCTCGAAGACGCCGCGCAGCGCCTCGGTGATCGCGCGCATCTCGCGCATCTCGTCGGGCAGCACGTCGCGCGTGCCGCTGGGGATCGGGTGGGTCATGGCCCGTAGGCTATAGAGGGTGGCGCAGTCGGCCGCAGGCGGGCTGGCCGAAACGGGGACCGATTGGGGAGACACTCGCTTCGCTCGCATCCCCAAATCGGCCAGCGCCGGCAGGCGCGTGTCTCCCGGCTTCGGTCGGGCCCCTCTTCTTTCAAACCTGAACCGCGGGTGAGGGCTCGACCGCGACACGCTCGATGTTGGCGCCGAGCTCGCGCAGGCGCTCGTCGATCCGCTCGTAGCCGCGGTCGATCTGGCGGATGTTGCCGATTTCCGAGCGTCCGTCCGCGCACAGCGCCGCCAGCAGCATCGCCATACCGGCGCGGATGTCGGGCGACTCGACGCGCTCGCCGCGCAGGCGCCGGGGGCCGGTGACGATCGCGCGGTGGGGGTCGCACATCACGATGTCGGCCCCCATCAGGATCAGCTTGTCGGTGAAGATCAGGCGGTTCTCGAACATCCACTCGTGGATCAGGATCGAGCCCTCGGCCTGCGTGGCAAGTGCGAGCGCAATCGAGGTCAGGTCGGCGGGGAACGCCGGCCAGGGACCGTCCTGGATCTTGCTCTTGTACTCCCCCACGTCGGCCTGCACCACCAACCGCTGCCCACCGGGCACGAGGATGTCATCGCCGTGCACCTCGGTGCGCAGGCCCAGCCGTTCGAAGACGAGGCGGATCATGCGCAGGTCGCCGGGGACGGTGTCGCGTACGCGCAGCTCGCCGCCGGTGACCCCAGCGAGCGCGATGAAGCTGCCGATCTCGATATGGTCGGGGGCGATGCGGTGCTCACAGCCGTGCAGCTGTGCGCGTCCGTTGACGGTCAGCAGGTTGGAGCCGATGCCCTGGATATCGGCGCCCATCTTCACCAGCATCCGCGCGAGGTCCTGCACGTGGGGCTCGCAGGCGGCGTTGCCGATCACGGTCTGACCGGGCGTGAGCGCGGCGGCCATCAGCGCGTTCTCGGTCGCCATCACCGAGGGCTCGTCCATGAACACGTCGGTGGGCCGCAGGCCACCGGCGGCGGTGAGCAGGATGTCGCGCCCGCAGTTCACGCGCGCGCCCATCGCGCGGAAGGCGTCGAGATGCGGGTCCAGGCGCCGGCGGCCGATCACGTCGCCCCCGGGCGGGGGCATTACGGCGCGCTGGAAACGCGCCAGTAGCGGGGCGGCAAGCAGGAATGAGGCGCGGATCTGCTCGGCGAGCTCGGGGTCGACCTCGACGCCGTGCACGCCGGCAGCGCACAGGGAGAGCTCGTTGGGGCCCATCCAGGCGGCGCGCACCCCCAAGTGCTCGAGGATCGCGACCATCGCCTCGACGTCGCGGATGCGGGGCACGTTGCGCACGAGCACCTCGTCCTCGGTGAGGACGCAGGCGGCGAGGATCGGCAGCGCCGCGTTCTTGTTACCGGCCGGGGTGAGCGTGCCGGAGAGCGGGACGCCGCCTTCGATGACGAACTTCTCCATGGGCTTCGAGCGCCCCTTGCGGCCAAGGATTGGGCCGGCGCGGCGTCGTGAGCCAAGCGTAACAGCCATTGGATTTGGAGTTCGCGCACGGCGCCGCGGAACCTGCACGATCGGCGACTGCCACCATCGAGCACCGCAGGGTCCCACCGACGCCGCAACTTTTGTTGCAGCGTCAAGCGCCCGATCTGGCTCAACCATGCCACTTCCGTGGCAATCGGCGAGGTACGCACGTATGTTCGGGGCCTTCCGTCCGAGGGGGCGCGTACTGTACGAACACATGTTCTGTTCACCCCGGACATCGAAGCTCGCCCAGCGCGCCCGGGATGCGCTCGCGCTGACCCGCGCGTTCCTCCTGCTCGAGGACGGCGATCCAGCCGACTGGGAGGTCGGCAGGGAGGAACTCGCGGCAGCGCCTCTGGAGGGCCCACGCCCTCACGAGCCCAGATGGGCTCCCGCGCACCGCGCGTCGCTGCGTGAGCTGAAGCCACCGCGGCGGGGAGGCCAGCCGGCAGCCCCGCCGCAGGTGTGCCTCTGTGCCAAGAGAAACATTTCCCCTACATCGCGTACGCCGAAGTCTCCCTTGGCCCCATCGCAGAACCCTTCGATTTGCAGGGCGTTTGTGAAGTCCGACGAACGCAGCGAAGTCTTTTGCGCAGGGCCGCCAAGCCGCGCTTGACGCTCCGCCGCGCGCTGACGATCATCCGCCGCGGGCCCGGCTTTTCGAACCCGCCACCGGGCGTACGCCATTCGAAGGGTCGCAAGGGAGATCGTGCGCACATCCATCGTCCTCGCCGCCGGGCTCGTGCTAATCGCGGCAATCCTCGCCGTGACGCTGGCGCGCTCGCCGCCGACGCTGGCCGGCACCAACCGGGTGCCGGCGGAAAACTTGATCGGCCTGGTCGAACGCAACGTCGGAGCCTGCCAGACCGGCGAAACCCTGCCGGCGGGCACATCGGCGATCCGCCTGTCACTGGTGTCGATCGTCGGCCCGCGGGTGGCGGTGAGAGTGCTGTCGGGTGGGCGCGTGGTGACCCGCGGCAGCACGGGCGCGGGATGGACGAGCAGCGAGGTGACGGTCCCGGTGGCGCCCCTCGCGCGCGGCGTGTCGCCCGTCACCCTCTGCGTGCAGCTGAGCGACCTCAACGGCGAAGTCGAATTCAAGGGGGCCCACACCTCCGCCCCGGTGGCGGTGAGCGAACGTGGAGAACGGCTGCACGGGCGGTTGCGGGTCGAATACGTGCGCGCCGGGCACAGCTCGTGGCTGTCGCTCATCTCCGCGATCGCCAGGCACGTCAGCCTCGGTCGGGCCGCGAGTGGGATGTGGGTCGTCTTCTTCATCCTGGCGCTCGCGTTGAGCGTGGTCGTGCTCACCTCTTGGGGCATCGTGCGGGAGTTGCGATGAGCAGGCGCACGGCCGCGCGGACGCCGGCGAAACGCCCGCCCGCAGGGAAGGCAGCGGTTGGAGAGCAATCGCTCGCCCGGAGCGGACGGGCCACTCGGCGGCAGCTGGGACGACGTCGAGCGGCCTCACGGCCGTCCTCGCACCGGCTGGCGGAGATGTTCGCGAGCATCCCGCGGGCGGCGTGGATCTGCATCGCGGTGGCGGGTCTCAACGCGGTGTGCTGGTCGCTGATCTCACCCCCCTTCCAGATCACCGACGAACCAAGCCATTTCGCCTACGTGCAGCACCTGGCCACGACGGGCACGCTGCCCACGTCCAACGAAGAAGGGTTCTCCGCGTCGGAGACCGAAGCACTGATCGCGCTGAAATACCAGCAGGTACGCGAGCTGCCGCAGAACCACACGATCGCCACCGCAGCCGAACAGGCACAGCTGGAACGGGCGCTGAGCACGCCGGCCTCGAGCGCAAGCCAGGACGCGGGCGTGGCGACCGAGCAGCCGCCGCTGTACTACGCGCTGGAGACGATCCCCTACAACCTCGGCGGCACAGTGCTCGCGCGGCTGGCGCTGATGCGGCTGCTATCGGCACTGATGGCGGGCGTGACGGCGCTGTTCGCCTTCCTGTTCCTGCGCGAAGCGCTGCCGGGCGTGCGCTGGGCATGGACGGTTGGTGGGCTCGGCGTGGCGCTGTTCCCGCTGCTGGGGTTCATGTCGGGTGCGGTGAATCCCGACGCGATGCTGTACGCCGTGTCAGCCGGGCTGTTCTTCGCCCTCGCCCGCGCGTTTCGCCTGGGGCTGACGCCCGGACGCGCCGCGGCAATCGGCGCGGTGATCGCGGTGGGCGTGCTGACCAAGGTGAACTTCATCGGCCTGCTCCCCGGAGCGGCGCTTGCGCTGGCGATCCTCGCGTGCCGCGAGGCGCGGGTGTCGCGATCGGACGCATACCGCTCGCTGGCGCTGGCGGCGGGGGTGGCGGTGAGCCCGGTGGTGGTATATCTCGCGATCAGCGCGCTATCGGGGCGTTTTGCGCTGATCAACATCGGCCCCACCGGCCTGAGCATCGTCACCGCGAAAAGCTCGGTCTTCGCGAAGCTGAGCTACCTGTGGGAGCTCTACCTGCCGGCGCTGCCGGGGATGCCGACGTACTTCCACGGCGTCTCGACCACCCGCCAGCTGTGGTTTGACGGCCTCGTGGGGCGCTACGGCTGGCTGGACACCTTCTTCCCCGCGTGGGTGTACAACCTCGCGCTGATCCCGGCGGCGTTGATCGCCGGGCTGTGCGCGCGTGAGCTGGTGCGCAACCGCAGGGCTCTCGCGGCACGCGTGGCCGAGCTGGCGGTGTACTTCGTGATGACGGCGGGGGTGATGGCGCTGGTGGGAGCCAGCGACTACCTGGCATACCCCAAAGACATCGGCGCCTACGTCGAGCCCCGCTACCTGATGCCGATGCTCGTCCTGTTCGGAGCCATTCTGGCGCTGGCGGCCCGTGGCGCGGGACGACGCTGGGGCCCGGCCGTGGGGGCGCTGCTGGTGCTTGTGATCCTGGGGCACGACATCTTCAGCCAGCTGCTGGTGATCTCGCGGTACTACGTGTAGAGCCCATACCCGAAGGGACCTGGGCAGGCGGAGGTCGCTCATCAGGCCATGCACTCCAACCACCCGAGACGACTGCGTGCCTCCTTCAGCGCGGCTCGAGTATCACGACGGGCAGCTCGCGCTTGGCAATCGACTTGTAGTGGTCGTAGCCGTTGTAGACCTCAACGAGCTGGGACCAGAGCTCGGCGATCTCCTCGGTGGTGGCGGCACGTGCGCGAACGAGGTGGGTGCGCCCACGTACGAGCACCTCTGCGTCGGGGCGATCTTTGAGGTTGAACCACCAGGCAGGGGGACGCTCAGAGGCGGCGTTGGACGCGACGATGGCGAAGCCCTCGCCGTAAGCAAGAAAGAGCAAAGGGGCATCTCGGGGCCGGCCACTGCGCCGCCCGATGGTGCGCAGCACGAGGAATTCGGTACCGAGCGCTGATCCGCCGATTCGCCCACCCGTGCGCCGCATCAACCAGGCGTGCGCCTGGGTGGCACGCGCGCTGCCTGGCCGGTGCGCGAGATAGGGACTGATGCGGGCGAATACGCTCGCCAAGCTCGACATGGCGCAAGCCTATCCGATCAGGATCGCCCAGAATCTCGCCGCGCACATCCCCCCAAAATCTCACCGCGTAGCAGCGACACCGGAGCTCGCGACGAGACAAAGCCCCTCGAGCACCCGCAGCGCAACGAGTATGGCACCCGCGAGACACCCACCGGATGGGGACGCCAACGCCACTAACCGCCCCGTGGGCGGCTAGTGTGCGAAAGAA
>CAWEXC010000002.1:0-319067 GCA_963812955.1 uncultured Solirubrobacterales bacterium | reverse complement strand
AAATCCGTCAAGCCCTCGAACCATTAGTACCGGTCTCCTACGGGCGTTACCGCCCTTCCAGATCCGGCCTATCAACCTGGTGGTCTACCAGGGGTCTTACTCCCTCTAGGGGATGGGAGAACTCATCTTGAGGCCGGCTTCCCGCTTAGATGCTTTCAGCGGTTATCCGATCCACACGTAGCTAGCCTGCTATGCCCTTGGCAGGACAACAGATACACCAGAGGTGCGTTCATCCCGGTCCTCTCGTACTAGGGACAAATCCTCGCAATTCTCCAACGCCCACGGCAGATAGGGACCGAACTGTCTCACGACGTTCTGAACCCAGCTCGCGTACCGCTTTAATGGGCGAACAGCCCAACCCTTGGGAGCAACTCCACCCCCAGGATGCGACGAGCCGACATCGAGGTGCCAAACCGGGCCGTCGATGTGGACTCTTGGGCCCGATAAGCCTGTTATCCCCGGAGTACCTTTTATCCGTTGAGCGACGGCACTTCCACTTGCTACCGCCGGATCACTAAGACCTGCTTTCGCACCTGCTCGACCTGTCGGTCTCGCAGTCAAGCTCCCTTGCTACCTTTGCGCTCTACGCACGATTTCCAACCGTGCTGAGGGAACCTTTGTGCGCCTCCGTTACATTTTGGGAGGCGACCGCCCCAGTCAAACTACCCGCCTGGCACTGTCCAGCACCCGGATTCACGGAATGCTGTTAGAAACCCAATACACCAAGGGTGGTATCTAAAGGATGGCTCCACACCGGCCGCAACCGGCGCTTCAAAGCCTCCCACCTATCCTGAGCGAGATGCACCGAATCCCAATACCAGGTTGTAGTAAAGGTTCACGGGGTCTTTCCGTCTAGCCGCGGGTACTCGGCATCTTCACCGAGACTGCAATTTCACCGAGCCCCTCGTTGAGACAGTGCTGAAGTCGTTACGCCATTCGTGCAGGTCGGAACTTCGCGTGTTCTCTCGTCACCCGAGAGCGCAGACTATACCTTCACCTCATCCAGCACCCTTAGGAGTGCAGCCTGCGAGTGGCGGCGCTTTCCCAGATTCATCTGGTAGGCGATACCAACGATCTCTCGCAAACCATCCCGCTGCAGATGATCTCCTTGTTCGATCATCCGGCATACCTGGGAGAAGCCTGCACAGCTTCTCGCCTTGTATCCCCGCAAGGGGAAACGTTCAAAATGCGGAAGGATGATTCCCGTGAGGTCTCCGATCGATCGCGCCTCGTACTTGAAGGTGCGATCTCCCTTCGACTCCCGGATCCAACCACAATCAAAGAACGCCTTCAGACCTTCCAGTAGTCTCAGATCCTTCTCATTGAGTGAGAGCGAAAACGAAGGCCTCACCTCGAGACCTGTTCGCAACTTCGCCCGGACGGCCAAGGAGATGCAGAAGCATCCCTCGCCCTCCGTCAGACCTGTGACATACCAGGGGTCCAGCGGTACTGCTCTTCCATAGGCGCCTTGTCTTTCGATGAGGGCCGGCGTATTGCGCATCACATGGATTTTCGGACTTTCCGAAGCGTGACACGCCTCTCCTTTCGGATCAGTCGTTAGGGGGTCACTAGGACTTCCCTCGAGATTGCCCGCTGCCACTTTGGCAGGGAGGGTTTCCCCGATATGAGCCGGTTCTCGGCCGCCTCTCGCGAGGCGGCGGGGCAAGTGTTTGTGCTTACCCGACAAGGAATTTCGCTACCTTAGGACCGTTCCTACTGTTACGACCTGGACTTTCCAGGCGGTCCGCACATTTCTGGCGGACTCTCATGGTCGCCCATGAGAGCGGACTATCTCATCTCGCCCCCGGTCTGGGGAACGAGCTTGGCGTATAGTCTCTGAGGATTCCCACGGTCTTCGACGCCGTCCAGGACACCGCTTGCGCGGCCGACCGTCCTGGTTCGACTGAACCCTGGGCCTTTCCTGCTGATTGTCCGCACCCGACACATTTTCACTGTAGCGCACCGCTCAGACAGAACGCTGCGTACGAGTAGTGCGGGATACATACGGATGTTCCAGCATATAGCCAAGTTTTACAACTACCTCGGTCAACTGATAGTTACGGCCGCCGTTTACCGGGGCTTAGCTTCGCTGCTTCGGGTCAAGCCCTAACAACTCCACGTAACCTTCCGGCACCGGGCAGGCGTCAGCCCCTATACGTCGTCTTACGACTTAGCAGAGACCTGTGTTTTTGGTAAACAGTCGCTTCAGCCTATTCACTGCGGCCCCCTCGGGCTCCACTCGCGAAGAGCTTCACCCTACTGGGGCGCCCCTTATCCCGAAGTTACGGGGCAATTTTGCCGAGTTCCTTAACGAGGGTTATCTCGATCACCTTAGTATTCTCTACTTGCCCACCTGTGTCGGTTTTGGTACGGGCACGCGCTTCCTCCCTAGAGGCTTTTCTTGGAGGTATGGCGTCGGGGAGGCGCCGGCTTGTACGCCAGCTCACATCGCACCTCGGGTTGAATGCAGCTCCGCATTTGACTGGAGCCGCCCCTACATGCTTGTCCCAGGACAACCATCGCCTGAGTTCCCTTAGCCTTCCTCGTCCCCCCATCGGTCAAACGGAAGCGACGTGGTACAGGAATATCAACCTGTTGGCCATCGACTACGCCTTTCGGCCTCGCCTTAGGTCCCGACTAACCCTTAGTAGACGAACTTTACTAAGGAATCCTTGGGCAATCGGTGGAGAGGATTCTCACCTCTCTTTCGTTACTCATGCCGGCATTCTCACTTCCCATGCCTCCACGACTGGCTTACGCCGCCGCTTTACTGGCATGGGAACGCTCTCCTACCGCGCGATATCGACCCGAAGGTCTATATCGCACCCGCAGCTTCGGTGACTAGCTTGAGCCCCGTTACATTGTCCGCGCTCGAACACTTGACCAGTGAGCTGTTACGCACTCTTTCAAGGGTGGCTGCCTCTAAGCCAACCTCCTGGTTGTCTATGCACTCGAACATCGTTTCCCACTTAGCTAGTACTTAGGGACCTTAGCTGGCGGTCTGGGCTGTTTCCCTTTCGACGCTGAAGTTTATCCCCCAGCAACTGACTCCCGGAGTAAACGTGATGGTCTTCGGAGTTTGCCTGAAGTCGGTAACCTGGTAGGGCCCCTAGTCCAAACAGTGCTCTACGGCCAACACGCAATTTATCCGAGGCTATACCTAAATATATTTCGGAGAGAACCAGATATCACTGAGCTTGATTAGCCTTTCACTCCGACCCACAGGTCATCCGCCCAGTTTTCAACCTAGGTCGGTTCGGCCCTCCACGAGGTCTTACCCCCGCTTCAGCCTGCCCATGGGTAGCTCGCTCAGTTTCGGGTATACCGCCTACGACTATGTCGCCCTATTAGGACTCGCTTTCGCTACGGCTCCGCTCATCGCTTAACCTTGCCGCAGACGAGTAACTCGCCGGCTCGTTATGCAAAAAGCACGCGGTCACAGGACAAGCCTGCTCCCACCGCTTGTAGGCACGCGGTTTCAGGTACTATTTCACTCCCCTTCCGGGGTACTTTTCACCTTTCCCTCACGGTACTTG
The DNA here is from genome assembly GCA_963812955.1 of uncultured Solirubrobacterales bacterium. GTDB lineage: Bacteria > Actinomycetota > Thermoleophilia > Solirubrobacterales > Solirubrobacteraceae > Palsa-744. The sequence continues at coordinate 315,531 of CAWEXC010000002.1, read as the reverse complement.
TCCGCTATCGGTCACCAAGGAGTACTTAGCCTTGGAGGGTGGTCCCCCCAGGTTCAGTCCGCGTTTCACGGGCACGGACTTACTCAGGAACGCTTGACGGAAGATCATGCAGTTTCGTCTACGGGACGGTTGCCCTCTATGGTGCGCGGTTCCACACGCTTCGACTACCACATGATTTTGTAACTTCCGCCGAGCCGGCCACGGCTCGGAACAAGCGCCCTACAACCCCCGCTACGCAACGCGTGGCCGCTTACACGCAGCAGGTTTGGGCTGATCCCTTTTCGCTCGCCACTACTCAGGGAGTCTCTGTTGATTTACTTTCCTCGGGGTACTGAGATGTTTCACTTCCCCCGCTTGTCCTCCACCGGCCTATGTGTTCAGCCAGGGATAACGCCGCATTACCAGCGCTGGGTTTCCCCATTCGGGAATCCACGGGTCAAAGGCTATTCAGCGCCTAACCGTGGCTTATCGCAGCCGTTCACGCCCTTCATCGACTCTTGGTGCCAAGGCATCCACCATGTGCCCTTACTATCTTGACGGTGATCAGACCGATCGTGATCCTCCGTGCCCCTGTACAAGCAGGAACGGATGAGAATGATCGCGAGCGGCCCGGTGATACCCGTTTTCAGCCGCCGCTTATCGATGGCGGCTGATGTGGCTTCTGTGCAGTTTTCAAGGACCGTGGAGAGGCTATACGCCGGCCTGCGCTGGGCATGTGCGGAGGCGATCTCTATATCGCCACTGCGCCTGACGCCGGGCGGGCGCCGGTCTCTCAAAGCTCAACAGCATGCTGGCGGGTTTGATGCCGTCCCTCCCCCAGGCCCCGAGTAGGTAGGGGCCTGACGAAGACGCGGCGCGCCAGTCAGGTTCGGTCGACATGCTAGGCCCGGTCTGCTCTTGTCACCGTCCGAGCTCACGTTGAGACCCGAAGGTCTCGATGAGATCGAGCGGCCGCTTGGACCGGGGCACTGTTATGTGCTCCCTAGAAAGGAGGTGATCCAGCCGCAGCTTCCGCTACGGCTACCTTGTTACGACTTCACCCCAGTCACGAGCCCCACCTTCGACGGCTCCCTCCCTTGCGGGTTAGGCCACCGGCTTCGGGTGTTGCTCACTCCCGTGGTGTGACGGGCGGTGTGTACAAGGCCCGGGAACGTATTCACCGCGGCATTGCTGATCCGCGATTACTAGCAACTCCGCCTTCATGCAGGCGAGTTTCAGCCTGCAATCCGAACCGAGACGCGCTTTAAGGGATTCGCTCCACCTCGCGGTATCGCAACCCTCTGTACGCGCCAATGTAGCACGTGTGTAGCCCTGAACATAAGGGGCATGATGACTTGACGTCATCCCCACCTTCCTCCGGTTTGTCACCGGCAGTCTCGCATGAGTCCCCAACTTAATGCTGGCAACATGCGACGGGGGTTGCGCTCGTTGCGGGACTTAACCCAACATCTCACGACACGAGCTGACGACAGCCATGCACCACCTGTGAAAGTGCCCCGAAGGGAGAGTGTGTTTCCACACCTGTCACTCACATGTCAAGCCCAGGTAAGGTTCTTCGCGTCGCGTCGAATTAAACCACATGCTCCGCTGCTTGTGCGGGCCCCCGTCAATTCCTTTGAGTTTTAGCCTTGCGGCCGTACTCCCCAGGCGGACAACTTAATGCGTTAGCTTCGACACGGGGGGAGTCGACACCCCCCACATCTAGTTGTCATCGTTTACAGCGTGGACTACCAGGGTATCTAATCCTGTTTGCTCCCCACGCTTTCGCGTCTCAGCGTCAGTCACGTCCCAGCGAGCTGCCTTCGCCATTGGTGTTCCTCCTGATATCTGCGCATTTCACCGCTACACCAGGAATTCCACTCGCCCCTTCCGGACTCTAGCTTGACAGTATCCACCGGCTTTCCAGGGTTGAGCCCTGGACTTTCACAGCAGACTTATCAAGCCGCCTACACGCTCTTTACGCCCAATAATTCCGGACAACGCTTGCACCCTACGTATTACCGCGGCTGCTGGCACGTAGTTAGCCGGTGCTTCTTGTGAAGGTACCGTCACTCCAGCCGGCTATTCACCGGCGAAGCTTCGTCCCAACTGAAAGGGGTTTACAACCCGAAAGCCTTCTTCCCCCACGCGGCGTTGCTGCGTCACGCTTTCGCGCATTGCGCAAGATTCCCCACTGCTGCCTCCCGTAGGAGTCTGGGCCGTGTCTCAGTCCCAGTGTGGCTGATCGTCCTCTCAGACCAGCTACCCATCGAAGCCTTGGTGAGCCGTTACCTCACCAACAAGCTAATGGGCCGCGGGCCCATCTCGATGCGGAGGCCGAAGCTTCCTTTCCCCTTGCGGGCACATCCGGTATTAGCCCGAGTTTCCTCGGGTTGTCCCGGTCATCGAGGCAGGTGACCCACGTGTTACTCACCCGTTCGCGGCTCTGCCCCAGGGCAAGCCCTGGTTCGTCGCTCCACTTGCATGTGTTAAGCACGCCGCCAGCGTTCGTCCTGAGCCAGGATCAAACTCTCCGTGAAGAACTTCACGAAAAGCTGTCATGGAGTTGCCGAGCGCCGCTTGCGCGACGAACGGACGGCCCGGGACCTATACACGTGGCCCCGAGACCATGACGGGGTACTGCTCCTACTTGACTCTTTGTCCGCTCCCAGCCGCGCCGAAGCGCCGCTGCAAGCGGGTCGAACCTGGACGCACACCACGATCGATCTTCGATCGTCGGTGCGCATGCTGTTGAGTTTTCAAAGACCGTCGAGCCTCTTTGGGGAGGACTTCCCCGGAGAAGTCGATCCGGACCAGCGCCCGAGGGCACTTTTAGGACCGGCGGAGCAGTATAGCGCGATTGAGGAAGAGGGGCCCGGCTCGCCGGCCTGCGGCCGGCTGCGCCACCCTCTCAGTCGACGACCAGCCGCCGGAAGCGGCGTTTGCCGACCCGCAGCACCTTGCCATCGGCGCGCTCGACGGGGGCGTCGTACGCGCGGCTCTCGACCGCCACCTCCCCCAGCGACACGGCGCCCTGGTCGATCAGGCGGCGGGCGTGGGCGCGCGAGAAGCCGAACTCGTCGGCGATCACCGCGGGCAAGTGGACGACCCCATCCTCGGGGGCTACGTGCGCCTCAGGCATTTCGCCGGGGGCGCGGCGGTGGACGAAGACGAGGTCGAACTCGGCCTCGGCGGCCGCGGCAGCCTCGGCGGAGTACAGCCACGAGACGATCCCGCGGGCGAGCTCCCGCTTGGCGTCGCGCGGCGAGGCGCCGGCGGCCGGCGGGCGGGAGAGCAGCAGGCGAAAGTAGTCGCCCACGACCTCGTCGGGGATGCTCATCGTCTTGCCGTAGATCTCCGCGGGCGGCTCGGTGATACCGATGTGGTTGCCCAGCGACTTGGACATCTTGCGACGCCCTTCGACGCCGACGAGCAGCGGCATCGTGAGGACCGCCTGAGAGGGCTGGCCGTAGGCCCGCTGGATGTCGCGCCCCAAAAGCAGGTTGAACTTCTGGTCGGTGCCGCCGAGCTCCAGGTCGGAGCGGACCGCGACGGAGTCGTACCCCTGCAGGAGCGGGTACAGCAGCTCGAGCATCGAGATCGGGGCGCGGGCTGAGTAGCGCTGGGCGAAGTCATCCCGTTCGAGCAGCTGCGCGACAGTGGTTGTGCCGACCAGGCGCAGCAGCTCCGCCATCGGCATGTCCAGCCACTCGCCGTTGAAGCGCACCTCCAGGCGCGCCGGGTCGGGGTCGAGGATGCGCAGCGCCTGTTCGCGGAAGGTCGCGGCGTTGGCGGCGATCTCCAGGTCGGTGAGCATCGGCCGCAGCGCCGAGCGTCCGGAGGGGTCGCCGACGCGGGCGGTGTAGTCGCCGATGATCAACACGACCAGCTGGCCGGCGTCCTGCAGCTCGCGCAGCTTGCGCAGCACAACCGCATGGCCGAGGTGGATATCCGGGGCTGTGGGGTCGATCCCGAGCTTGACGCGCAGCGGCCGGCCGGCCCGGCGCGCCTCGGCGAGCTTGTCGGCTAGCGCGCCGTCGGGCAGCAGATCAACAGCATTTTGGGATAGGAGGGCGGCAAGCCGCCCTGGGGAGGGCATCGGCATGGCGGGCCAATGCTAGACTCTCGCACCCGGTGGAGTCAGTCTCGCTGCCCGACCACGCCGCGCGGGCGCGACGCCTAGACGGTTCGCGCACGACGCGCCTGAAGAAGCTGCGCTTCCTGCTGATCTTCCTGGCGCTTGCGCTGCTCGGCCTCATCTCGTTTGCGTTCGGCATGTTCATGGCCGTGGCGTCCGACCTGCCGCACCTGGAAGCCAGGTACCGCCAGGACAACGCGCGCAACTCGGTGCTGCTGGACGACCGCGACACGCCGATCGGGATGCTGAGCGAGCGCAGCCAGATTCTCGTCACCCAGCAGCAGATCACGCCAGTCGTGCGCCACGCGGTGGTCTCGATCGAGGACAAGCGCTTCATGACCAACAGCGGCATCGACCTGCGCTCGCTGGCGCGGGCGTTCGTGGCCGACGTGCTGCACCAGAGCGCGGTGCAGGGCGCCTCGACGATCGAGCAGCAGTTCGTCAAGAACGCGCTGGGGCAGCAAGCGCATCGCACGGTCCTCGAGAAGCTGAAGGAGGCGGCGCTCGCGTTCCACCTGGCCCACCACTGGTCGAAGCTGAAGATCCTCACCGAGTACCTAAACACGATCTACTTCGGCAACGGCGCGTACGGGATCGAGGCGGCGGCGCAGACGTACTTCGGCCAAGAGCCCGCCCACCGCGACTGCGGCCTGCCGAAATACCCGCTGTGCATACAGGAGCTCAGGCCGTGGGAGGCGGCGCTGCTGGCGGGCATCATACAGTCACCCACGGGCTACAACCCGGTGACCGAGCCGGCGTCAGCTCGCGAACGACGCAACGTGGTGCTCGCGCAGATGCGCGAACAGGGGTACTTGACGCGCCGGCAGTACGAAGAAGGCACGGTCCAGCCGCTGCCCTCCCCGCAGGAGATCGCGCCCCCCAGCCAGCCGCTGGTGGATGGGATCGACGCGGGCTACTTCGACAGCTGGGTGGGACCGCAGGTGGTGGCGCGCTACGGCGCTGAGCGCGCCTACTACGGCGGCCTGCAGATCCACACGACGCTCGACCTCGGCCTGCAACGCGCGGCCGAACGGGCGATCGCCGGCTACCTGCCTGGCCCGGAAGGCCCCACGGCGGCGCTCGTGGCGATCGAAAACTCAACGGGCAAGGTGCGCGCGATGGTCGGCGGGCGCAGCTACGACGAAAGCCCGTTCAACCTCGCCACCGACGGCGAGCGCCAGCCGGGCTCCTCCTTCAAGGCGTTCGACCTGGCGGCGGCACTGGAGGACGGTATCTCCCCCGACTCGGTGTGGACCTCCAAGGAAAAGGTCTTCAAAGTCCCGCACAGCACCGAACTGTTCGTGGTGCACAACGACGAAAACGCCTACACCGGCGAGAACACGCTGACGGGGGCGACGGCCTACTCTGACAACTCGATCTACGCCGAAGTGGGACTCAAAGTGGGCACCGCGAGGATCGCCAAACTGGCGCACGAGATGGGCATAACGACGCCGATCTCCACCAACCCAGCGATGACGATCGGGGGCTTGAAAACGGGCGTCACGCCGCTGGACATGGCGCACGCCTATGAGACGATCGCGCACGGCGGGCAGCGGGTCAGCGGCACGCTGGGCGAACCGGGCGCGCCGGTGGGGATCGAAAGCGTGGGCGGCGGCTCGCACGCACAACTCGACCACACCGAGCTGCACCGCGTGCTGCCGCCGGAGGTGGCGGGCACCGAGACCGAAATGCTCGAGACGGTGCTCGCGTACGGCACCGCGCACGCGGCCGCGCTGGGCCAGTTCGCCGCCGGCAAGACCGGCACGACCTCCAACTACGGGGACGCGTGGTTTGTCGGCTGGGACCACCGCTACACGGTCGCCGTGTGGGTCGGCTTCCCCAACGCGCTGGTGCCAATGACGACCGAGTACGACGGCGGCCCGGTGCTCGGCGGCACCTTCCCCGCGCTGATTTGGCACAACTTCATGATCGGCGCGATGCAAGTCGAAAAAGAACGCACCGCAGAAGAAACGGCCAAGCACACGAGCGCGCTGGCGAAGCGCGCCGGCGGTGCGAGCGGCGCCGGGACGGTTGCCGCAGCGGGCAGCACGACAGGCACAACCACCCCCCCCTCCTCCTCCCCCTCCTCCCCGCGGGAAGCGCCCGGCGCGGGAGCCGGCGCCAAAAGCCATGCGAACGCACCTGCGAGTCCCGCCACCGGGCAGAGCGGCAAGCCGGCCGGCGGAGAAGGCGGGGAAGGCACCCAGGCGCCGGCCGGCAAAAGCCCTCCGGTGAGCACACCCGCACCCGCACCCCAAACGCCGGCAAGCCCAGCCCCCGCGGCGGGGGGCGGAGCGGCGAATCCGGCGCCCGCGCCCGAAACGTCCACGGCCCCGGCGAGCGGCGGTACGAGTGCGCCCACGGGCGGCGCCAAACCCTGAGCCTGAGCGATCAGGGCCGCGGGCGTGAGACGTGCGGGTTGCCCGCCAGGCAGAAGCGCCACGGCAGATCGACCGCCTTGCTGATCCCGATGCGGGTGCCGCAGTGCACCTCCTGCGGTGTCTGCAGCCACGACTCGCGCGGCGGGCGGATCGTGATCGGCCCGCGCGTGAGGTCGGAGTCGTTGTGCAGCAGCCCGATCGCGAGCGCAACCGTGAGCTTGCCCGGGCCCGAGCAGAGCTCCTCGCGGCGCTGCAACCCGCGGCGCTCGCGCATGCGCCCGACCCCGCGCAGCGGCTCCAGTGCGCGGATCAGCACGGCGGCGCCGACGCCCTGCTCCTCGCAGACGGCGTTCAGCAGCGCGTGGATGCCGTAAGAGCGGTAGACGTACGCGCGGCCGGGGGCGCCGAACAGGGTGCGGGTGCGCGGGGTCAGTCCAATGTAAGCGTGGCAGGCCGGCTCGCGCTCGTGGTAGGCCTCGGTCTCGACGATCATGCCGGCGGCGGCGCGGTATTCAACGACGCAGCCGATCAGCTCGCGGGCAACCTCCACCACCGGCCGCCGGTAGAAGTCGACCGGCAGCGCACCGGGCGCCGGCGTGCGCGGCGCACGTACGGCAAAGCCGGGGACGGCGGGCGCTCCAGGCACGTCAATCCCAGGGGTCGTTCGAGGCTTCCGCCGGCGGATGAGTGAGCACGCCGCGGGCAAGCGCCAGCTGCTCCTGGACGCGCCCCGAGGCGGTGCCGCCCTCGGAGACCTTGCTCTCCAGCCACGAGCTCTGGGTCAGCAGCGCCAGGTACTCCGCGCTGTGCTCGCCCAGCACCGGGCTGTGCGCGGCGAGCTCCTCAGGCGTCAGTTCGGAAAGGCTCTTGCCCGCATCGAGCGCCGCGCGCACCAGCCCGGCGAGGATCCCGTGCGCCTGGCGGAAGGGCACCCCGTGGCGCACCAGCATGTCGGCGATGTCGGTCGCGCCGAGCATCTCTTCAGAGGCCGCCTCCGCCATCGGCTCGCGCTTGAAGCTCACCCCTTCAATCATTCCGCGCGCGGCGATCAGGGCGAGCTCGAGCGTGTCGGCCGTGTCGAACAGGTGCTCCTTATCCTCCTGCAGATCCTTGTTGTAGGTGAGCGGCAGCGCGTGCAGCACCCCTTGCAGCGCCGTCAGGTGCCCAAGAATACGGGGCGCCTTGGCGCGCAGCAGCTCGGCCGCGTCGGGGTTCTTCTTCTGCGGCATGATCGAGCTGCCCGACGACCATGCGTCGGGCAGCTCGCAGAAGCCGACCTCCGAGCTCGACCACAGCACGAGCTCGGCGCCGAGGCGCGAGAGGTGGGTGGCGCAGGTCGCGGCCGCGTACAGGTAGTCGAGCGCGAAGTCGCGGTTGGACACCGCGTCGATCGAGTTGGGCACGATGTCGTGAAAGCCAAGCTGGCGGGCGACCACCCGGCGGTCGGTATCGAAGTTGACGCCTGCGAGCGCGCCGGCCCCGAGCGGCAGGCGCCCGGCCTGTTCGATCGCGAAGGCGAAGCGCTGGCGGTCGCGCTCGAGCATCCAGAAGTAGGCGAGCAGGTGGTGGCCGAGGTACACCGGCTGCGCGCGCTGGGAGTGGGTGTAGCCGGGCAGCGGCCAGTCGACGTGCTGCTCGGCGCGGGCGAGGATCGCGCCCATCAGCTCCCCCACCGAGTCGTGCGCGGCGCGCGCTTGCGCACGGACAAACATCGCGACGTCGGTCGCGACCTGGTCGTTGCGCGAGCGCGCAGTGTGCAACTTGCCCCCGACCGGCCCGGCGAGCTCGGTGACGCGCCGCTCGATCGCCGAGTGGATGTCTTCGTCGGCGTCTTCGAAGGCGAACATCCCGAGCGCCAGCTCGGCCTCTGTCTCTTCGACAGCTTCGATTAGGTTGTTGCGATCCTCGATCGAGATGATCCCGCGCTCGGCGAGCATCCAGATGTGGGCGCGCGACTGCTCGATGTCCTGCGGCCACAGACGCTGGTCGAAGCGCAGCGACGCGTTCAGGCGCCGGAAGTCGGGATGCTGTGGCTCACTGAAGCGGGACATGGGCTGCGGGGGCGGTGCGGTTTGTTGAGGACAGTAGCGGAGATCAGGCCCTCCCGGTGTTGCGCTTCGAGTTGCCCGAAGCAACCGAAGCCGGGGGACGCTCGCATCCCCGTTTCGGCCAGCCGACCGGGACGCAGATCGATTCCAGGCGAGGTAGACTAGGCGGTCCATGGTTTTAGATAGTCCCGATACTCTTAATCCCAGCCATGCAGCGTGTCAACCTCACCGGGCAGATAGAAACGCCTCCTGCGCCGAGCGGCCGAGCGCGCGATAATCACCGTATGCCAGGAGTGCTCGAACAGCCACGGATCGGCCTCACCCCCGCGCTGCCGCGGGGCCCACACTCGCTCACGCGCGAGCAAGTCGCGACCAACCAGCGCACGCGCTTGCTGGAAGGGATGATCGACGCGATCGGGGAAAAGGGCTACTCGGCAACCACCGTGTCGGACGTGATCCGGCGCGCGGGCGTCTCGCGCAAGGCCTTCTACGAGCATTTCGCCAACAAGGAGGAGTGCTTCCTGGCGACGTACGACTCGATCGCGGCGGTCGGCCAGCGCGGGGTCGCGACGGCGTTCCGCCGCGCCGAGGGCCTGCCGGACATCGTGCAGGCGGCCCTCGGGGAGGTGTTCGAGCTGGCGATCGCGCGGCCGGAGGCGCTGCGGGTGCTGATGGTCGAGATCGGCGCCGCCGGCCCGGCGGGGATTGAGCGCCGCGAACAGCTCGTGGTGCGCTACGAAGACCTCGTACGCGAGAACCTCGGCCTGGTGGCAGGTCCAGGCCCGATCCCCAACCCGATCCTGCGGGGCGTCCTCGGAGGCATCCTGCACGTGATCTACACCCACCTGCGCCGCGGCGAGCGCAAACAGCTGCGCAAACGCCTGCCCGACCTCGTCAACTGGGCGACCTCCTATTGGCCGGCGCCGGAGTCGATCATGACGCTGGTGGACCCCACGCTGCAGGAACTGCACCTCGACCCCGCCGGGGGGCAGGGCAGCGAGCTGCTGGGCGGGCGGGCACCTGGCTCTCTCTCACTCGGCGCCGCGGTCAGCCGCCGTCGGCGCCTGCCGCGCGGTGAGAACGGGATGCCGAGAAGCTTCGTGGTGCACAGCCAGCGCGAGCGGATCCTCGACGCCGTCACCAACCTGACCGCCAAGAGCGGCTACGCGGCGCTCACGGTCGAGGGGATCGCCGCCGAGGCGTCGGTGTCGCTGCAGGCCTTCTACGAACACTTCAGCGACAAGGAGGACGCCTTTCTCGTCGCCTTCGAGATCGGCCAGGACAAAGCGCTCGCGCTCGTGGAGCGCGCCTATGACGCCCAGCCCGACTGGCGCTACGGCGTGCGCGCCGGCCTCTCGGCGCTGTTCGGCTTCCTCGCCGGCGAGCCGGCGTTCGCGCACATGGCGATGATCGACGTGCTGGCGGCGACCGAGCGCACCACCGCACGGGCCTTCAAGGGCGCGGCCCCTTACGCGCAGATGCTGCACCCCGGCCCCGGGCACACCACCCAAGGCCTGCGCCCCACGGAGGTCACCGTCCAGGCGATCGGCGGCGGCCTGTTCGAGCTGATGCTCAACCACGCGCTGCAGCGCCGCATGCACGAGCTGCCGGTGATGGTGCCGCGGGCCACTTACTTCGCGCTGGCGCCGTTTATCGGGGCCGAGGCCGCTGGGGAAGTGGCCACCGGCGCGGCTGCGTCGGTGGCGGCGTCGGCGTCGCCTTCCGTGGTACCGGCGTAGCTCCTCCGCAGCGCTGGCGCAGCCCTCCCCCCGGGCCCACAAGGTCCGCGGATCCGATCAGATCCGACCGCGCGACATCTTTTATGGAGGTGCGCTATGCTTCGCGCGGCGCATAGCCAGGGATGTGGCGGTGCGCCGGGCCTGGATGGCCCGGCGCTCGCCACAATGTTCTTTCTGAAGCCCTGAATCGGAGACATTGCCTAGTGACTTTGTCGACCGATGCATCGTCTCGCGGGGTACTCGCACACTACTGAAACCCCTTCTCTGGCCAGGCATTGGGACGCAGCCTCGGTGCGCGATGTGGCCGGACCGTCGGCACACGCGATCATGCCCTCCGCCTCGCCGCGGGCCTCTGATACAAACGCTTTCCCAATCAAGTGAGGCGTTTGACCGGAGCCGTGTTCAGTTTCACCACGAAAACCGCGAAGGCGGGCCGCGATGCGAAGATCACGATCGCCCTCGGGGTGCTCGTGCTGGCCATCGTGGGCGCCATCACGTCGACGGACGCTCCGCCGCGCGTAGTGCGGTCGGTCGGTCGCGAACTGGCGGGACGCGGCGAAAACGAGGCGATTGGCTTCACCACGAGCCATCTCGTGGTGTGTCAGGCCAACGAAACGCTGCCAGCCGGAGTGGTCGGCGTGCGACTGTGGATGCGCGCGTTCTACGGGACACCGGTGCACCTCGCGCTGTACCAAGGCTCACAGCTACTCGCCACCGGCGTTCACAGCGCCGCGTGGACGGGGCAGTCGGTGACGGTGCCCGTCACGCCGCTCTCGCACGAGGCCGCAAACGTGGCTCTCTGCTTCGCGATCGGACCCAACAGCGAGCCTGTGACGATCCTCGGGGCCAAAGCGCCGGCGCGGCTGAGGGCGATTTCGGCCACGAGCGAAAATTTCTCCGAACCCGGGGTCGGGGTGACCACCGGGGAACCGCTCTACGGCCGGATCGAGGTCGAATACCTGGTAGCCGGTGAGGGCTCGTGGTGGTCACGTGTGGTGGCGGTTGCGCGGCGCATGGGCCTGGGCCGCGACGTGACGGGAACCTGGATCGCGCTGCTGGCCGCGGCCCTGATGGGCTCTACGGCAACACTCGCACTCGGGTATGCGCTGCGAGAGCTGCCATGAGAGGCGCGCTCGCTGCGCTCAGGCGCGTGCCCGCGGCGGCGCGTGTGTGCGCCGTGATCGCGCTGTTGAACGCATGCGTCTGGTCACTAATCACGCCACCATTCCAAGGCAAGGACGAGGTCGACCACTTTGCCTACGTCGCGCAGCTCGCGGAAGCCGGTGCGCTGCCCAGCACCAAGCCGGGACCGTATTCCCCGCAGGAGACGTTGCTGCTGCGCGGGCTGCACTACTACGAAATGCGCTTCTCGCCCGCCACGCCCGCGATCGGTTCGGACACTGAACAGCACACCCTCACCGCGGACGTCAATTCCGGCCGCTCGACCACGAGCTCCGGATACGCGGGCGTCGCCTCACCCGAGCCGCCGCTGTACTACGCGCTCCAGGTGGTTCCCTACTTCCTCGGTGGCGGCAACATGCTCGCCCAGCTGCAACTGATGAGGCTTCTGAGCGCGCTCTTCGCCGCAATCACCGCACTGCTCGTGTTTTTCTTCCTGCGCGAGCTGCTGCCGGGCGTGCCCTGGGCGGCGTCCGTGGGCGCACTGTGCATCGCGCTGCAGCCGCTGCTGGGCTCGATCTCGGGGAGCGTCAACCCGGAAGCGATGCTGTATGCGGTTTCGGCGGCACTGTTCCTCTGCCTGGCGCGCGCATTCCGCCGCGGGTTCACCCGCCGCCTTTCGGTGGTGCTCGGGATCCTGATCGCCGTGGGGTTCCTCACGAAGCTCAACTTCGTCGGGGTCGCATTCGGGGTATACGTCGGCCTCGTGGTGCTCACAGTGCGCGAAGCCCGCGTCGATCGCCGGGAGGCGCTTGGGTCGCTTGCGAGCGCCGCGGGCATCGGCGCGGCGCCGGTGCTGCTCTACGCGCTCGTCAACGTGCTCTCTCACCATTCCACATTCGGAATCGCCTCGGGGATCACCGGTGCGCTTCCGCCAAAGCTGCTGTTCAAAGAGATCAGCTACACATGGCAGATGTTCATGCCGCGGCTGCCGGGAATGCCGCACTACTTCCTCGGGATAGCCCCGTATCGGGAAGTGTGGTTCGACCGTTCCGTCGGCCTCTACGGCTGGATGGAAACCACGTTCCCGGGCTGGGTCGACAACGTCGCGCTGGTTCTTGCGGCTGCGGTTGCGGTACTCTGCGGTCGGGAGCTGGTTGCCAGCAGGGCGGCGCTCAGGGCACGACTGCCCGAGCTGGGCGTCTACGCAGCGATTGCGGTCGGGGTCCTGGTGTTGATCGGATTCTCCTCCTACCACGCCGACGTGGTCGTTCACGAACTGGCGCTGGGCGAGCCGCGCTACCTGCTGGCGATGCTGCCGCTGCTCGGGGCAGTGCTGGTGCTGGCGATGCGCGGAGCCGGCCGCAGGTGGGCGCCAGTTGTGGGCGCGGCGCTGATCGTCCTGTTCATCGGGCACGACATCTTCAGCCAGCTGCAGGTGGTAGCGCGGTATTACGGTTAGGTGTTCTTATTGCCGTGGAGCGCAAAAAAGGGGCGCCGGCCCTGGCAGCCGGCGCCCCCGTGTTGTCCGAATTCGTGGAGAGAGGAGATCACGATTCGGATCCCGCGGGCGCCCAGGGAGGGTCATGGCGCCCGGGAGCTTCGTGAGCCGGCTTACTTCTTCTTATGCCGAACTCCTCGCGGCTTGTGCTTCTTCCCGTGACCTTTGCCCACCTTGTGGCGGGGGCAGCCTGTGACGGCGAGCTTGATGTTCTCTTTGTTGACCGCGCCGTTCTGACCTTCGAGCGTGAGGGGGATCACGGGCGTGCGTCCGCAGAAGCTGCCTTTCGCCTTCGGGGGGAGGTCGGTCCCGAAGACCGCATCCGGCCCCTCTGGGAATTTGGCTTCGAACGAGGTGACTGGGGCGTCGGGGACGTTTTCGAACGTCGAGTAAGTGACGCCTTTCTTGATGTCGGTGCCTCCGGTGAGGTCGATCTTCACGCCGTCGCCCTTGAGCACGAAGACGACGTCGGGGTAGGCGGCTCCGCCGTGCGATACGAGGTATGCGGGCCCCGTGAGCGGCGTGCTGAGCACCGGCGTCACCACCGTCGCCGTGCCGATCGCCGATGCCGCCGGGCATCCTTCGGGGTTGGCGGCGAACTGCGCTTCGGTGCAGGCTTTGCGCAGCACCGCCAACCTAGCGGGGAGGGCTTTGGGGAACTGCAGGTGCACCTTGTGGATGTTGGCTTCGCCAGGCTTGGCGGTGATCTTGACCGTGAGACTCGCGCCATCAACCCTGCTCGTCTTGCCTTGGGTGGAGGCTTTGAACGACGGTTTGAAGGGCAGGTTGGCGCAGCCCGTCACCGCGAATGGGCTCGACACCGCCGCGCTGGCGCCCTGCTCGGCGGTGACCGTGCCGGTCACCGCCTGCGAGTTGCAGTCGGTCGGGTTGAACGCGAACCCGGGCCGGCTTACTTCGACGTCGACGCTGCGCAGGCGGATCGGTACGCCGCCGACGGTCGTCGGCAAGGGATCGGAGACGATGCTCGCCTGCGCGGTGTTAGGGTCGATGCGAATCGAGCCCCTGACAACGATCTTGCCGAAGTTGAAGGGGCCGGCGACGGCCGAGACCACGGCCACCTCACCAAACGGACCGCCCTTGTAGGGGCCGGTGAGGTACACCTTGCCGCTCTGGAGGAGCGGCTGTGAGCCCGCGCCCGCGGTGGCCGTCACCGTCCCGATTTCCGAGGCGCTCGAGCACGTGCCCGCGTTGGCTTCCGCTTCACCACACTCCGGGACGCCCGCGAGCTTCGCCAGCATGCCCTCGGGGAGCGTCGCTTCAAGACCCGTCATGTCCTGTTCGCCGTCCTGGCGGGTGAGCTGCAGCACGAACGGGCTGTAGCCACCCGCGATCGGTGTCACGGTGCCCGCCTGGAAGCCCGGCTTGAATGGCATCGCGCCTTCGCAGCCGGTCACAGCAAACGACGAGGAGGGAGTCGCGTTCGGCCCCGACGCTGGCGCGCTCGACGGTTCCAATTCGCTCGTAGTCGTCGCCGTCCCGCACGTCTGCGGATTGGCGAGCGCCGCCCGCGGCCCACCTGGAAGGGTCACCTTCACTTCTTCGAAGGGGAACTGTGGGATTTCTTCGAAGCGCATCCGCACCTGGCCGGGCGCCAGGCTAGGTGCGACGCTGTGCCCACCCTTGCCTCCCACTTCGACGATGCCGGCTTCCTTGACGATCACGCCCGAACCGGCCACTTCGATGTATACCTTGAAGACCTTGCCTTCTTCGGCGTCTGCTTCGTCGCAGGGCGCCCCCCCGGCCTGGCCGCAGCTCGGCTCGGCGATATAGAGGTGGCCGTGCAGCGGTTCGGCAAGGTCCGGCGTCTTGACTTCGACTTCACCGACGCGCGAGTTTTCCGGGCAGTGGCCGGGCGCCGTGTGCCACATACCGTCGTCATAGGGGCTGCCATCCCCGCCCGGATGACCGGCGCCAAGTTCGGTCGCTTCGGGATCCCCGAGATCCTGGCCGTCAGGCGCCACTTCGTCGCTGCCGATGTTGATCCCATCTGCCCCGGTCGCCGGGCAGCCCGCCAGCGCGGCGGGCCCACTCGCCGCCGACGGCGAGATCGACAGCCCCGGGGGCAGCGTGACCGTCGCGTGCTTCAACTCAGGTGTCGCCAGCGCACCGAACACACTCGGGGCCTGCGGCAGCTTCACGACAGCGGTGTAGCCGGAGGGCGTGTCGGCCTGGGTCGTTTCGGGTTCCACAGCGAGGCTCGAGTCGAACGCCGCGGCGCCCTGCAGCAGGTTGCAGCCCGTCACTTCGGGGTAGGCGGTCGCTTCCTCACTCGCTTCGCCCCCTTCCCACGAGGTCACGTACACGCGCGTCTTTAGCGGTTGGGTCGTGCAGCCGGTCGGGTTTGTCACGAACCCGGCGTTATCGCCCGTGCCGCTCACGGCACCCGGGTCGCCGAACACCGTGAACCTGAGCGCTTCGGGCTCGCTCCCGATCTGACGCAGGGCACCAGGTGTCGTGAAGCGCAGCCGATACCCTGACGGGCTGTGCACGACATCGGCATAGAGGAAGATCGGCTGCCTCAAGCCGGCGTTGAGTCCCAGCTCAGCCGGATAACCATGCTCCGGTACCACGTTGTAGACGGGGAACGGTACGGTGTACGCGCCACGCCCATTCTGGCCGGATGCAAACATCAAGCTGGCAGTGCCGACCTGGCTTCCTGCGGGACACAGGGCATGGTAGCCACGGTTGTTGATAGCCTCTTCGGTTTCGACCAGACGGATCTCTGGGCAGCGTTCAGTCGCGAGCGGGTCGCCGCCAAAGCCGAGCGGAAGTTCGACCGAGATATCCTTCACGTCCTGGGCCACATCGACGTGGGGCAAAACGGGCTGAAGCACCGTGTTCAGCTCGATCGTGGTTGTCTGGGCGTAGGGGTGGTCGCCGGCTTGGAGGTCGGGCGATCCGGCGGCATTCTCCGCGGTGGATTCGAACCCGGTGAGGCCGAACGGCGCCGGACCGACGTTCACGGGGTTCGACATGCTGGTCGACGCTTCGCCGGCGCCCCCACCCGAAACCGACGCCGAGTTGACCAGCGGCCCTTTCAGCGCCGCGGACGTGACCGCCACGTTGACCCAGATACGCACCTCGTAGCCGGGGAGAACCGGTTCAGAGTAGGTGCACTTCAGTTCCTGCAGCGAGCATTCCGCCGGCTTTTCCGATGTCGGTTCTTCGCCACGAATTTCGGTCGGCACGACCCCGGCGGGCAGCCTGTCCGTGATCGTGACTTCACCCGCCGTGGCACGACTGCCGTCGTTGAACGCCGACACGGCATACACGTCCGGCGCGTGTCCTTCTTTGACGATTTCGATCACAACGCTGCCCCCCGCGGCACCGTCCTTGAGCCCGCCGGCTTCCACTTCCACGAACCCCACCGGGTTCAGTCCGTTGCCCAGCGCACCGACCCAGGTGATCGTGTAGGGTTTGCTTCCACCCGCGTCGCCGGGGCCGCCTGTCACAGACACGTTGCCCGCACCAACGCCCGCGAGGGCTTCGAGCGCGTGTTGCACCGCTTCCGCGCTTGCGTCCCATGCGATCGGCGCCGTCGCTTCTTCGCCAAGTGCTGCCGGACGCAGCGTGTAGGTGCCTTCAGTCGCCGTGACAGTCAGCTGCTGAACCTCGTCTTCAACATCGGCCGCGTTGAAGTTGGTGGGTTCCGCGTCCGACTTGATCGACCAGGCCGCGCTCGGAGTCACCGCTGGCGAGGGGGCGGCTGCGGCCGGCGCTGAGCAAGAAGGCACGAGCAGCAAAAAGAAGGGTACGCAAAGGACAAGCCTCTTGAAGATAGTCATCGAGCTGCCCTCCGGTCGCCGCCAGCTCTCTTCGCGACGGCCTTTTTTGACTTCTTCCTTTTCACGCACCTGTTCTGCCTATTCTTCACGTAGCCTTTCTTGCACTGCGCGCGCTTGGCACTCGGCTTCGTGCTCGCCTTGGGCGCCACCACGGGCGCAGGCGGGGCGTTACCGCCCCCGATCTGCTCGACGCTGGCCGGCGCTTGCAGCAATGGCGCCGGCGCCGACGAGCCGCGACACGCTTCACCGAAACAGCCCGCCTCAAGCACGGGAGCAGGGAAACCCCCTTCTTCCCGCGCGTCGTACACAGCCGGTGCAGTGTCCCCCTGCTGAGGCACGAGCGGGCTCGCGGTCATGAACAGCACGTTCTGAGCAGACGGATCGACGCCCACCAGCCTGACCGTCGGGCGGGCTTCGACGGCCGTACTCGCATCGGTGCCGCCGCTGACAAGGTACACCTGCCCTTCGCTGTACTCATAGACGTTCGTCGCGCCTTCCTTCGCCTGCGGCGCCAGACCGGCGGCACTCGTGAAGAATACCCGGGAGCCATCGACCGTGATTGCCCGCCCGGTCTGCGCCGTCGTCGGCAGATCAGCGAGGGAAAAGTTCTGCACAGTGATCTGCGGCGAGTCCTGGAAGGTCGCTACGTTGCCGCTGGCGGGGCCCGCCGCGCCGATCGACACTCGCGTGAGCGATTCGCCGTCCGCGCTATACTCGAACAGCTGCGGAACGCCGCTCGAGTCCAGTGGTGTCAGCTTCGCTGAGCTGGGAAACACCAGATAGCCGCCGTCGGGGGTCGTCTGTACCGGCCGGTCGTCGGCCATCGCCCAAACGCTCTTGTCCTCCGGCACGGTTCCGGACGGACCACGCAAACCAATTGTACGCGCGATGAAGTTTTCCTCACGCTTTTCGGCTTCGTAAATCAGCTGGAAGGCGTATTCGAACGCGACTAGGCCGGACCCGAATTCACCAGCTTCCAATCGTCGGACGATTTCCGACTCTTCGACGGCGAAGGTATTGTTCGCCTGGGTTTCGATCCCTTTTCGTTCGGCGGCTGCTTCGCCTTCCAGGCCGGCTTCCTGTTCTGGAGTGAGCAGCGTCGCGACGAACACTGTGCGATATGCCCCCGGATGTCCGGGGTCAGGCCCGTACACGTAGAGGTTATCGGCGCCCGGCACCGGTCCTTCTTCTTCCGGTTCACGACCTGCAACCCGATCCTTGCCGGCCAGCACCCCCTTCGCGACGAAATAGACACGATCGCTGTCTTCACCTTTCTCATCCTCAGAGATACGAACGACGCCCTGGACTTCGGGGTCGAGCCCAGCAGCGCCCTCGTTCGAGACGTCGACGACTTGTTCGAGCTGGGCGGCCTTTACGTTCAACCGCTCCTCGTACAGCTTCATCCCTTCGTCCGGCGCACCGTTGACGAGCGGCTGTTCGCTGAGAAAGAAGACACAGCTCCCGTCTTCGGAGGCGCCCTCGAAGATGGCCGGCTTGGGTTCCGCCCCATGGCACGGTTCACTTTCCGAGCATTCGCTGCCCGCCGGCAGCAGCACCGGCTCAGACAGCGAGACCGTCGATTCGCCGTCGATCCGCGCGTACAGTTCGTCGACCGCCGGCCCCCCCCCGCAAGCCTGCGCAGTGAAGAACACCGCTTCGCCGCTCGCCGAGACCGCGTTATACGCAGAGTAGGTAACGGAACGTCGCGTGGTATCACCCAACTCGATGCCGCACTGGCTGATCAGTTCCGCGTGTTCGTCGACGTGCGGACTGCCGTCGAGGGGACCGCGGTTCCTGACCCCGACGAGAACCGGTTCGCGATCTTCGGCTCCGGTGTACACGTACTCGTAGAGCGAATCCTGTGCCGGTTCGGTGGTATCGCCGTCCCACAGATCGCTCTTGCCGACACGCTGCAGAAACGCGGTGGGCGACGATTCGATTTCATAGAGCGAGTGGGTCAAATCATGAGACGCGCCGGCGAGGCTCAGCTCTTGGGAAGGCGAGGAGATTTCATCGCTTTCCAAGACCTGTCCGCCGTTTTCATCGCGGGGCGTTCCCGGGCCGACGCGATGGAATCCCGACAGTCCAGGACCGGTCCGCAGATAGATGTCTTCGTGGTAGCGAAAGCCCGTCTGCTCCGCTCCCCACAGCGTTTCGCCAAGGTTTGTCGCGCTCACGGCCAAAAGCGTGCTGTAGGTGTATTCGCTAGCAGTCGGTGTCAGCGGCGATGCCTGCCAGCCGGCCGTGCCGCGTGCGAATTCGTAGCTGACACCCTGGGGATTGCGCGTTGGGTCGCTCCAGAAGTTGCCCGCACCGCTGAATGCGCCCAAGGCTCCCACGATCAGCTGCGAGCCGCCAGCGGATATGGCGCCGGGTTCTAGCAGCACTGCGCCCTCTTTGTACGGCGGCGTAACCAGCTCGTAGGCACGGCAGTCGGGCATGTAGGAGCGGAAGCCCGGGGAGGATTCGGTTTCGGCAGGGCAATTCGCCCTGTTGGCGTCACCGGCGGACAGCGCCGTACTCGGTGCCACAGCCGCAACCATAAAGACTAGTAGCGCCCGACCGAACACCCCAATGCACTTACCTCTCCCCATTTGCCGCCCCCTCTAGTTCCTCATTGACATGCTTGTCTTGACACCCACAGGTGACCGGCGGTGGGGCCACGCTTCGCGGCCCCACCGGCCCTTCATCACTAACTAGCAATAGTAGTTAATAGTTCCATCCAAATGGTTCTTTTGGATTTGTTTCGATCTGGGTAGTTGCCACCTCGTTAATTGTACCGAGCACTCCGCCGCCGGTCAATTCTGCTTTGATTTTTTCATATTTTGCTGTTTCAAGATTATAAAGTTCAGCTTCTTTGATGGCCGTTTCTGGAAGTCTCAGTAAGCCGACTTCTGACGTTAACCCGGGGGTTGATAACACAAACGTAGTGCCTTCGGCCATACCGACTTCAGCTAGCTGTCCAGCTTTTCTTTCCTGGCCTTTGATCTTGATAGTTGGTGTGCCATTTGCTTTTACGCCAATTTTTGCCCCGGCGAAAGCGCCACATTCTGTTCCGGTTTTATTTTTGAATTCGAATTCGGTAAAGAGATTTTCTGAGGACTCGGAAGCAAAAACGGCAATCGCGGAAGTTCTACTTCCATTGGCAAAGGCTAATATGACTAACGTATTCACAGGGACTTCGCCTTCGACTGCGCCTTTCGGATTGAGACCCGTAGCCGTGCAGTTAGGCTTTCCTTTCAAGTGACATACTTCGAACTTGATTTCCACGAAGGCCGTACCCGGGCTTCCTCCTAAAAGGATGCCTTTATTTGTTGCTTTTTCACATTCAACACTGGCTACCGACCCTTTTAGGACGGGGGCTGCCTCAGTTCTCGATGTGATTGCTCTAGTTTCCCCAGCTTTCAGCCCTTTGGCCGGGCTCCCTACGATCCATAAGGGACCTTTGTTTTCTTCCGCCTGTGCCGCGCTAGCCACCAGCGCGCCCAGCGCAAACACCGCCACGAGGCAAAGCCCCAGGCTCTTAAAGTACTTCATGTCGCATTACTCCTTTTTCCTTAGAGAGTTGGTGACCGACCGCCACGGCGCCCGTCTTCAAACGCAAGACGCCCGGTGCCGGCCTATGTTTGATTTATGCGCTTCGTTACAAAGCCCCTTCTCCAGCCGTCGCGGCTCCTCCCGCTAGATGGCCCAATTCAAGGCTCGCGTAGGACTATACAGGAGTTGTCAATGACCTGAAAGGCCTGTTTCTTACTTTTTCGCCCTGCCATGAATCGTAGAAAAATGTTTCCTATCGGGGATGAGGAACCGCCCTCTGGGTGCCAATGAGGCACGCCGGCGGTCCTTGCGGACTGCCGCTCGAGAGGTCCTCCGCCCCGGTCTCCGACGACGCGCGGAGGGACTGTCTGAGTCGATCGTGTCGCCTCTTCGCCACACTCGACGCCCGCGCGCTGTGCGAAAGACGTGTGGTGGAGCGGCTTTAGGGCTATACTAGAGATGCCCTGCCGGCCTCGGCCGGTGAGGGTTGGTGACCGGCGCCGGGGTGCTCGTCTTCAAACGCCAAGACACCTCGGCGCCGGCCTATTGGTGCCGAAGCTTCTCTTTGGTATCACCCCGCGGCGCCGCCGTCAAGCGATTCTTTCGACGGATTCCGCGGGCGCGGCATCGGCCTCCCTCGCGCGAGCCCTACCGCCCAACCGCCTCGCGCAAAACGTCGGCCACGCACCACACCTGCCACTCCTCCATGCCCACAAAGAACGGGAGCGCGATCGAGCGGGATGCCACGTCCTCACAGATCGGGGAGTCGCCCGGCTTGTGGCCGAAGCGCTCGCGGTAGTAGCGCATCAGGTGGATCGCGGGGAGGTAGGGCTTGCTCTGGACGCCTTCTGCGGCCAGTTCCTTGATCACCGGCGTCGCGGTCGGAGCGGCGGGGGATCTGGACCACGAAGACGACCCAGCCGCGGCGGCTGCCTTCCATGTCGGGGCAGGGGGTCTCGCGCAAGGCCTTCGACGGGCGTGGCCCTCCGTGGTACCGGCATAGCCCCTCCTCGGTGCTGGCGCAGCTCTCCGCCCCGGGGGGGCTAAGGTCCGCGGATCCGATTAGATCTGACCGCGCGACATCTTTCATGGAGATGCGCTACGCTACGCGCGGCGCATAGCCAGGGATGTGGCGGTGCGCCGGGCCGGGATGGCCCGACGCCCGCCACAATTTTCGAAACGCCCAGACGAAGTGCGTTGCGACCCCTCGATGCCGCAAGAAGAAGTACGTTTTCGACCGCAGCCGATGGCGCTAACCGTAGTACCGCGCAATCACCTGCAGTTGGCTGAAAAGGTTGTGCGCGAAGAACAGGACTATGATCAGCACGCCGACCGTAGCGCCCCATCGCCGCCCCGCACCCCGTGTTGCAAGCGTGAGCGTGATGCCGAACAGGGGCATCAGAGGCAGGAGGTAGCGCGGCTCGGGAAACGCCGCGGCTTCAGATGGGAAGGAAAGATAGGCGCTGGCGCCGACCAGCACCATCAGACCCACCGCCAGCGTGAGATAGGTGGCAAGCTCACCGACGCGACGCGCCAGCTCAGGCCTGTGTACGAAGAAAACTTCGCGAGCAGCGAGGGCGGCGATCGCGAGCGCTGGGATCAGCGCGAGGTTGTCCACCCACCGCGGGAAGAAAGTGTCCTCAAATCCATAGTCTCCGACGAAGCCGTTGAACCACAGGTCTCGCAGCGGTGAGATATCGGCGAAGTCGACGCGCATGCCCGGCAGGCGCGGCAGATAGAGCTGCCAGATGTAGCCGAGCTCGCCAAGCATGGAGCGGTGACCAACCGTGAACCCGATCACGCCTCCCGCGAAGCCCAGCACGTGATGGTGAGAGAGCAGGTTTACAAGTATGTATACGCAGGCTGGCAGCGCGGCGATCGCAAACGCCGGCACGAACGTACGCACCGCGGCGCGAGGACCGAGCGCTCGCGATGTGCGCCTCGCCAGCAGTACCAGCCCCAGGGCCACTCCCGGCACCAACCCCAGGAAGTTGAGCTTGGTGAGCAGGCCAACCGCCGTCAGTACGCCGACCACGGCCGCCAGACGCGGCGTGAGGCCGCGTCGAAACGCTCGGGCAAAGCAGTAGAAGATCGCCCCTGACACGGCGCACAGCATCGCGTCGGGATTGACTGCCCCGGAGATCGACCCGAGCGCCGGCATGAGCGCTGCGCCGAGCCCGGCAACCGTCCATGCTCTGGGAACCGCCGGGAGCGCCTCGCGCGCAAACAGGAAGACGAACAGCACGGTCACACCGCCCATCAGCGCACCCAGCAGCCGCATCAGCGCGAGCTGGTCGAGCACACCCCCACCCGCCACGGCATACGGGATCGTCTCCAGCGCGTAGTAGAGAGGCGGCTGTGAGGCGGCGACCCCGGCAGCGCCCTTGTCGGTCAGCGGGCCAGTCGCGGCACGCGCCATACCCCCTTCGAGCCTCCGCTGCTGAGCTTCGGAGGCGATCGTATGATGCTGCGGTTGCAGGCTCACTCCGGCCACATTGAGGTCTTCCAGCGCCAGCACCTCGTCGGGCGCGAATTCCTGGGTGCTCGACGTAGGCAGGCGGCCGTTTCTCGCAAGCTGCTCGACGTAGGCGAAGTGGGCCTGCTCGTCCGGAGCCTGGAACGGGGGCGTGATCAACGACCAGCTGGCGGCGTTGAGGCAGGCTACGAGAGCGCAGAGCCACGCAGCCAGGGGAATACGTTTGAGACTCCGCTTGGCGCGACTCCACCAGGAAGCCCGCTGCCTGCCACGCTCGGCCAGCACCCGCGGGCGGTGTTGTGGGGTCCCCCCCGCCCGTCTTGTGGGACTAGGCGCCACCTTGCGCACCGGGCCAGCGCCCGTCCCTCGTCGAGTGGGCGTGCGCCTGCTCATCGCGCCTCCCGCAGTGCCACCCATGACGCAAGCGCGATGCCCGTGGCCATCAGAGCCGCCACCATCAGGGCTACCCAGGTGCCGGCCCAGGCGCGGCCGAGGCCCAGCCGCCGCGCCACTGAGGGCGCAAGCGACCACCACGACGACGACCCCGCTCGCAGGTATTCGATAGCAATACGCCCCGGAAGAGCGCGAGCGCCACTCCTTGCAGCGTTTTGCGGCGAAGTGCGCACCCCGAGCAGCGACACCCGTTCGTTCGCGCCCGTGAAGGAGAAGCAGACGGTCGCCCGATGAACCGTGCGATCAATGGACTCGACTGGGACAGTGACGACCCTACCGAGCCATCCCGGCGCGCTCTCGCCTCGCGCGATCACCGTCGTGCCAGAGTGCACGGCGACGGCTACCCGCGGGCCCGCGGAGGCTTCGAGCGAGAGGCGAATTGCCGAGGAGCCGGCTGGCACCGTTTCGCCCGCCTGGCAGCCGCTCCCCCCTCCAGATACCGAGGCCAGCGGCGGGTAGATGGCGGCGTCGACGGCGTCGCTCCCGGTGAGCACCTGCGGAGAGCCCGACAGCACGATCGCTGCCGCGATCGTGGTCAGAGCCAGCCCGCCTGCGAGTGCAACGCGGGCCCCCCGCATCACTCACACCGCACGTCGGCGTATGTCGCCCTGGCAAAGACGGTGGGGGTCCTCGACGGCCGTTATCTGGCAAGGGTGAATGGCCACGCGAGGCCAACTGATACCGTCGTCTGCGGCCTTGGTCAAGGCTGCCGTCACGGTATTGCCGAAATACGCTTGGGCAGACGGAGCTCAAGTAATGCACTCGCATGGGCCTGTTTCCGATTCTGACCCCAGCGGAGTCGATGCCCCGATGAGACGGGCACCGGCCGGCGGCGACGCCGGCGCCCTGCCTGGAGGCCCGGCGTCGCCGCTCAGCTGTCCGAAAAATGCGTGGAGAGGAAGTCACGCTTCTTCCGGGTCTCAGCGAGCACCGGGAGGGACCTTATGGCGCCCGCGAGCTTGGTAAAGCCACGCCCGCTATTTCTTCTTGTGCTTGCCCTTCCCCTTTTTCTTCGATTTATGTTTGACTTTCTTTGGACAGCCGGTGACCTTGAGCTTGGTGCTCTGCTTGATCACCGAGCCGTCCTGCGAGGTCAGTTCGGTGGGCAGCGTCAGCGAGCCAGCCTTGCAGAGATTCGCGCCGTTAGCCGTGATGGCTGAGTACGGGCCCTCGGGGAGGTTCAGTTCGAAGCTCGAGAAGGGCGCGTCGGGCACCGCATTGAAGGTCGTGGTCAGAATGGTTCCTTTTTTGATGAGCGCGGTTTCCCCGTGCAGGTCGATCGTGACGTTGTCGCCCTGCAGCACGATCACGAGTTCGGGGTACTTAGCCTCGCCATGGGAGACGAAGTACGCCGGGCCGCTCAACGGATTGGGCAGCACCGGCGTCTTTGTCGTTGCCTCGCCGACCCTGGCAGTGGCGGGGCAGCTCGCGGGATTTTCCGCGAACGTTTTTTCCGGGCACGCTTTCTGCAACGTGCTCAGACGCGCCGGCAGCTTCGATGGCAGGCTCACTTTGACTTTGGCGATGTTCGCGTCGGTCCCCTGCGGCGTGTTCGGGTAAGTCACCGTGGTCTTGAGGCTCGCGCCCTCGGTGCGGGAGTTATGCGCCGCCGTTGAGGCCGCGAACGTCGGTTTGAACGCCAGCGCCGCGCAGTTGGTGACCTGGAAGGGCACTTCAAGCGAGGAGGAGGCGCCTTCTGCGCTCGTCAGGCTCCCCGCGATGTTGAGCTTGTTGCAGTCGGTTGGGTTGAAGATGAAGCCGCCGCGGTTGACCGTAACGTTCACATGCTTGATCTGCAGCGGGATTCCTTCCAGGATCGTCGGAATCGCATCTTCTTCAGACCCAGAGTTGGCCGTCACCGTCAGCGCGGACGTGAGTGGATCCACTTCGATCTTCGCGCGCACGATCAAGCAGTCGCACGGCGGGCTGTGCTTCGCCGTGTGCTCGAGGTCGAACGGGCCGGCCTTCGCCGGGTTCACGATCGAGAGGCCGTACGGCGCTCCGTGGTAGGGGCCGGTGATGTAGACCTTGCCGCCTGTGACGGTGTACGGTTTGCCACCGACCCCCGCGCTGACCGTCGTTTCGCCGATCAGGCTTGCCGGGCCGCACGTCCCCGCGTCGGCCGGTGCCTCTTCGCACGGCGTCACGCTGGAGAGCATCCCCAGCAGGCCCGGCGGCATGTGCAGCTGAACACCCTGAAGCTGCTGGTTCCCGTCTTCCCGGCTCATCGTCATCGTGAACGGGCTGAAGCCCGCAGCCTGGTTGCTGGTCGTGCCGGCCGTCAAAGTCGGTGCAAACGGCCGGCTGTTCGGACACGGACTACGGTCGGGTCCGCTCCTGATCGCGAATTCTGAAGATGGATGAGACGATGAGTTCCCTGACCAAGGAGCGATCGTTGTCGTCGTGACATAGCCTTCTTCGCCCTTCCCACCCTTGCACAGCGGCGGGGTTGTCAGTGGTGCGCGTTCTCCACCGAAGAACTTGAATTCCCCGTCTTCGAACGGAAGTTGTGGCACCGCAAATTTTGCCGTCAGCTGGCCAGTCATTTCGTCGAGAGTAACTTCTCCGGGGAGCTTGACAAGCACGCCCGCCGTCGGGTCTTCCGCGACGATATACATCGCCAGTAGGCTCTCAAACGGGTTTTCTTCCTGTGTCGCAAGATACACCGCACCTTCGAGCGGATCGGATAGCAGGGGCGTTTTGATCGTCATCGTCCCGATCTTGGACGCGTCCGGACAGAACGGTTCTGGCAAGCCTTCGCCGAAGCGCAGATCACCGGGAGGGCTGCCGGGAGGGCTGTTCTTTCCGGGTTCGTAGCCGACCTCGCTGTCCGAACACGCTTCGAGACCGTCCGCACCTGCCGGGTTTACCGACACGCCCTTGGGCAGCGTCACCGTCGCTTCCTTCACCTCTGACTCCGCGAGCCCGTTTGGAGTCAGAACCTCTTCCTGCGGCACATGCAGATCAACGTTCAACCCCGTCGAACTGCTCGCTTCCAGCGCGTCCGGCGCAACTTCAATCGACGGTTCGAAGCCGAGCTTGTTGCAACCGTCAAGCGTGATCGACGGGTCTGCCTGATCGTGCAACCTGTATTCTACGGTCCCGGTTGGCTCCGATGGCTTGCCTGGGGCAGACCACGAATCGCCTTCCATTTCAGCCATGAACGGTTCACTCGCCGGGTTCTTCCCGCACGATGTCGGCAGCGACAGAAACGGCGCATCGACCGAATCTGCGGGAGATTTGCAACCAAGTTCTGGTTCGTAGCGTTCGTAAAAGACACTGAGTAGGCCAACGCACCCGTAACCCCGAGATATATCATGACGCGGATCGCCAGGCCAGCCCCAGAGTGTGACCTGCGACGAAAGTAGCTTGCCAACCTGCGTGATGTCATTGACGCTAACCGTCACACCATAATCACCGCCGGTACGAATGGAGGTATCGAGGAACACCGCATCGTTTTCGTCGTCGAACCCGAAACGAGCCGGCTCGCCAGTTGCAGGCACCATATTAAAGACCGGTACCGCTTCGGTCTTCCACAAGGGACCAGCAACGGTAACCACGGCAACCCCGACCTGCGCCCCAATCGGACATTTTTCCAATTTGAACTGCCCTTCGGTGCACTGCGCAAACGGTGTTGGATTGCCAATGAGTCCCGGCGGCAGCTTAAACCGTAGATCCTTGGGGAGCGCCGGCTCTTCCACTTCCCCAAAGCGTTTTTCTTTTTCTTCAAACTCTTCTTTCCCTTTAGTTTCGAGGCCAGTATTCAACGCAACGGTAACCGTCAGCTGAAACGGATGAGACCCAGCCTGGGTTTCCGGGGCGCCATCCGCACCTTCCGGCGCGAATTCAAACGCTTCCACGCCAAACGACGTCGACCTGCTGCCTATTTTCAGCGGGGTACTGATTGACGCCTCTGCCGCACCGCCGCCTGTGACGCTTGCTTCGTCGGTCAACGTTCCCGCCTCCTGCGAGTCTTCTTCCACGTTCACGTAGATATCGACTTCAATGCGAAGATATGGTGGAAGAACTCCTTCATAGCTGCACACGACTTCTTCGGCTCCCGTGGAGGCTGACCGGACAGAGCATTCTCCTTCCCCTTCGCCAGACCCTTCACCAGGGAGGTCTATATCATCGGGACCGGCGAGGTAGAATGCTTTTTCCACTTTAACATCTGGCGGTAGTATATCCCTCACGGTTACTGGGGAACCCATGCTTCCATTCACGTCTACGTCGCCCACGTTCGTCGCCGAGACCACAATTGTTCGTTCGGGTCCGGGTGTCAGGTCGGTGGGTCGAGACCCGATATTTACGTGCCACCATGGCGATACAGATTCAGCGAATATGGGTGGGGCCGCCAGAGAGAGCCCTATGGACAAGACGACCATAAGAGTTGCTGCCAAGAAGAATGCCCGTATTGGTAATACTCTCATCGTCCGCCCCCTCGATTACGACCTGTCGTAACCGGCCCTTTGGCTTTCCTCAGTTTACGTTTGACCCTCTTTGCCTTTATCTCAATACATTTGCCGTGACTCAACTTCTTGCCTTTGGAGCATTTCTTTGACAACGAACGCAAGGGCAAGTTGGACGGCGGATTTCCCGATCCCGAAAACAGCGCACTTGTCGGCGCGCCGAAAATCGACGACTGTGGCATCGGTGCCACCCTACACGATTCCGCCGTCATACAGGGCGGCAGGACCGCCGCTTCGCTCAAGCACGGCGCCGAGGCACTGCACACATGCGCATCGTAAACGTCAAACGCTGTATCGCGATCCTTAGACACCAACGGCTGAGACGTGAGGAAGAACACATCTTCGCCTTCTTCCCCTGGACCCATGCCGCTCGCATCCAAGAACACGGATTCTTCGCGAGATTTGCCCGACGAGATCAATCCGATGCAACCTTTGATGCTTTCGCTAAAGGTACTGCTCGAACTCTCGCATCCCATACCCTCCGGTGCGTATTCGTACACATTCTCCAAGCCGTTCGTCGCCTGCGAAACGAGAGCATCCGGACTGTCAAAGAATACGCGTCCGCTGTTCGAGAGATACCGCGACTGATAGTCAGCGACACCCTCCTCCATGGCAGTCCATCCCGGAATACTGCCAGCCAACCACCGACCTTCGCGGCCCCAGATGTTCTGCTGATCCACCAACAGCCCCGCCCCTTCTCTGGCCGCGTCAGAATCCAGCACCCCGACTGGGCGCTCACCGGTGGGATTGCATGACACACACACCAACCCCCTGCCAGTGGGGACACTAGCCACAGGCGCATTATATAGGTAGACCTCCTCATCGAGTTCCCCACTGGTGGCGTCTTGATTGTCATAGCCCGTGAGGCTTTTCTCAGACATAAACGACAGATGTGTCCCATCAGGTGAAACCCGTGCGGTTACGTCCTCGAGTCCCGGAGATGATCGTGCGCCCCAGTCACTTCCATCTTTGTTTGAGAGAATCGCGATAAAAACCGGGGTTTTCCATTCCTTTGACTTTTCGTCGTAATGCAGCATATAGAGATTATCTTCGCCGGCTTCAGCTTTTTCTCCTCGCTCATTTTCTTCCTCTGTCAACTCACCCGTCGCAACAAAATAGAGATACGAGTCGCTATCGCTTCCAGCAAGTACGTAGCCCTGTACACCAGCCCCAGTAGGATCTGTAGAAGAGATCGTCAGATCGCTCAAGATGCATTCTAGTTCACCATCTCGTTCCACCATGTCGCACTCATATAGATCTGGTTTTGTAGATTCTGCTGTTGATCGAGCAGTCAATCGCTCTCCGTCGGTGAAGAATACCTTGGATCCGCTATTGCTAGCGAACTGGAATTTTGCTCCAGGCGTGCCCGGGCTTGTGCCCTGCTGCAATTCATCCAATTGAACTGTATGGCTATTCAGCATATCGCGCATAAAAAGGTGATCAGACTTGTCACTGAATATTACATATGATCCATCATTTGAAACGGCACCCCTAGTGTCGGAAGGACGCTTTGCTTCGCCTCCCCCGCCTAGAATTGGCGCAGAAGCTTGTTCACTTTTGGTTAGCACACTGACAAGTTGCAACTGACCTGGTTCAGCAGAAGACCTGCCCGCTCCCCACTCATAGAGCTGTTCTTTTTCTGCTCCTGCCTTAAGAGGCACGCTAGAGAAAATGACTGAATGACTCAAATCGGGGGTTGCATCAAGGATCCTAGCCCCTGTGATCGAACTGCCGAATTGAGTACCAGGCAACACGTCCGCGAGTTCCTCCACCCTCGGTGTCCTGCATTCGGCTACGGATCGACAGCCTGTCACCAACGGGAGGTAGCCCGCTTCGGCTTCGGGATCAGCAGCTTCCTGTTCAGCATCCCGATAGACCATTTGCTCGGCCCCCAAAACACCAGACCGAAGTGGCTTGTCGTCACGCAGATATATTGTCTTTTCCGAGGCACCCGGCGACAAGGGTGGAGCTTCCGTCGAGAGTGGCAACGACCCAAACTGCTGTAGAAGCCCAACCGACAGATCCGGCGAGAAAAACTTGTATTCCTGTCCCGTACCACCCGTCACGCCCGCAAGACCGGTTGCTACTTCGTGGGGCGTGGAAATATCCTGCGTACTCCAGCTATCGTCTGCACTTCCCCGCACAGAGAGAAGCTGTGCGTCTCCAGCGTTCCCTGCGGGTTGGTCCTGTCCGCTTTTCGCCGGCCCATTGGATATGTAGGTTATCGCCCCACCGCCTTCGGCAGCCTGCACCAGTCCTCCGCCTTCCTCAATTGGCAGGATGAGTGCTCCGTCCTTTGTCGCCGGCGACACAAGTTCCCACATGCGGCCGCCCGGTAGCGTCAGCGCACCGCTAGCGGGCTGCGTGGTAAATGACCGACCGCTTCCCTGCGCTTCTTCCCCCTTAGCATTTTTGACGGCCACGCGAAAGTAGTAAACCGTGTCAGGCTTCAAATCCTGTGGGTGGACTTCCACGACCACGCCTTTTTCGCCTTCGCCCACATCACCTCCCGTCGGCGACGTCGGGATGACTGCCCCGTGAACGCTAGAAGAAGAGTATTCGCTCGTATCATATTCGAAGCGATACGTCGTGGGTTCTTTCTCAGGGTTAATATCACCACGCAACGTTGCACTAGTTGCAGAGACTTCCGCCGCCCACTCCTCATCGTGCCCTTCGAATTCTTCGATAACTGGAGCCACGGCGAACGCGGATGACGGAACGCTGGATGCTCCGCCGAGCAACGCCCAGAGGACAATCGCCAACCAAAACCATGACGGCGAGCACCCCCGCATTAGAATTCTCCATTCAGCACCACTCGCCCCCTCTCGATTTCCCACCTCTCTCGCCTCCTCCGAAGTCCTGTCAACAACTAAAGCAAACCGGACACTAGTGCGTGAGGTAACGCATGACCCCACGCACTAGCAACAACCAATTAGAATTCACAGCCTAGTCGCTTATTTCAACACTTTCTAAGAACGAGAGTTCGATATTTTTTTCCTCGTGGATTGCCGCCAACCCATAGCCGGCGCCGCCAACATTTGCTTCTAGTAATAATTCATCTACTAATGTCCCTAAGACCTTAAGCGAGGTCGGTTCCTGTGTCTCTCCAGTTGCTTTGTATGTCAGGAGACCTACTTCGCCTTTATCGATTAACCTACCGACCGATCCGGGTAAAACTTCTGCGATTACTCCTCCACCTGCTTTGCCTCTTACTTTGATTGTGACTGTAGCGCATTTAAATTCAGCAAACAAACCTCCCGCCGCTTCTGGCTTGAGGACAAAGCCAACCGTTAATGGTGTTCCTTCGTGAATATATCCAAGCTCACCTTCGAGTTTGTTTGTCGTAATGACACCTTTAGTGCCACATTCAACTTTGACCCCTTTGATTTCTGACGTACATTTTGAAAAGACAATCGCTATATTCTTTGCGCGATCTGTTCCAGCTACAGCTTCTCCAGTATTTGTGGCAGACGCACATTCGACGACGATTTCTTCACCAGCCACCACCGTGGTTAGCTTGCCCACGCCAGTTTTGGAAGAGAAATCTGGTTTCGTGCCCCCTTCTTTGAATAAGAACGTTGGCACTTCAGCGGCAGCCGTAGCCACCACAACCGCCGCGCTTAGCGCAAACACCGCCACGAGGCATAGCCCCAGGCTCTTAAAGTACTTCATGTCGTACTGCTCCTTTATCTTTGAGAATTGGTTGCCAGCGTTCCGCGGCGCCCATCTTCAAACAGAGACGTCCCGGTGCCAGCCATATTTATGTGTTGTACTACTTGGCACCTTTTCCTCGCACCGCACACCGCTTCTCGCGGCAGTGGCCAGATTCGAAGCTACCACGCTACTAACGTACCTGGGCGTCAAGGGAATTTCAAGAGGTGTTTCTCACTTGCCGAGAAGTACTGGTCAAACTTGGCATATGTTTCCGACTTGGGCTTTCTGCGGCACTGGGTGTCCCCTCGCAGCCCCGGTTGATTGCCCGTCGACGCCCTCCCCCGCCCTCCAAGGCCCTCCGCGGACACCGCGGCGGATGACCGCTGGCGTCCGCGGAGCTGTGCGCTTTGGTTATGATGACTCTTGCCTAACCGGTTTCGGCCGGTGAGGATTGGTTACCGGCGCCGGGGCGCTCATCTTCAAAGGCAGAGACGCCTCGGCGCCGGCTGTTGGCGCATTCCGTGAAGCCTCTTCTTGCTATCACCCCGCCACGCCGGCGTCAAGCGACTCTTTCGACGGATTCCGCGGGCGCGGCATCGGCCTCGACGCCGACGACCCCTACCGCCCAACCGCCTCGCGCAAAACATCCGCCACGCACCGAACCTGCCACTCCTCCATGCCCACGAAGAACGGCAGCGCGATCGAGCGGGACGCCACGTCCTCGCAGACCGGGAAGTCGCCCGGCTTATGGCCGAAGCGCTCGCGGTAGTAGCGCATCAGGTGGATCGCGGGGAGGTAGGGCTTGCTCTGGACGCCTTCGGCCGCCAGCTCCTTGATCACCGCCTCGCGGTCGCAGCGGCGGGGGATCTGCACCACGAAGACAAACCAGCCGCGGCGGCTGCCTTCCATGTCGGGGCAGGGGGTCTCGACGCCCCTTACACCCTCAAGCGCTTCGCGGTACTGGTGTGCCAGGCGGGTCCTGGCGGTTAGGAAGGCGTCGAGGCGCCCCAGCTGCGTCAGACCCAGCGCGCAGGCTATGTCGGAGAGGCGGTAGTTGAAGCCGAGACGGTCGTGGTCCAGCCACTCCATGTTCGGGGCACGGCCCTGGTTGCGCTCGCTGTCGATGCGGGCCTTCATCGCCTCGTCGCCGAGCGTGATCATGCCGCCCTCGCCGGTCGTGATCTGCTTGTTGGCGTAGAAGCCGAACACCGCCGGGTGGCCGCGGCCTCCCACGGGGGTGCCGTCGGCGTGGCGGGCGCCCAGCGCCTCGCAGGCGTCCTCGACGATCGCCAGGTCGTGGCGGCGCGCGATCGCCTCGAAGGCTCCCATCTCCGCCGGGTAGCCGAAGATGTGCACGGGCAGGATCGCCTTCGTGCGCTCGGTGACCGCCGCCTCGGCCGCCTCGGGGTCGAGGTTGAGCGTCACCGGGTCGATGTCGGCGAACACCGGGCGCGCGCCCTCGTACAGCGCCGCGTTGGCGGAGGCCACGAACGAGAGCGGGCTGGTGATCACCTCGTCGCCCCGTTTCACCCCCACCGCGCGCAGCGCGAGGTGCAGGCCGGCCGTGCCGCTGGAGACGGCGCTGGCATAGATGGGATCCCCGCCCACCCTGCCCACGCGGCTGGCGAAGGCCTGCTCGAACTCACCGACCTTCGGTCCCAGCGAGAGCGCGCCGGAGCGCAGCACCTCCAATACCGCGCGCTCCTCCTCGGCGCCGATCGTGGGACGGGCCAGCGGGATCGTCTCTTCGTCCTCCTCGAACGGACTCAGCACTTCGTCGTCCCCTTCGATGGGAATCGGAACGTAGCGCAGCGGGCGCCCCGCCGGCCGTCTCTCTGAGCCCTCGGCCAATTTCTCCTCCCTCCCCCTCTTTTTTCTCCTACCGCCCGCCGCCCGCCGGGATTGCCGCCGCCGGGCGCGGGGATTGCATACCTGACTCCAGCGAATCGACCAGCGCGTCCCATGATGCCGCGATCAGGTTCTCCGACACGCCGATCGCGCCCCACACGCGCTGGCCGTCGGAGGCGTCGATCAGGACGCGTGTGACCGCGCCGGTGCCCTTGTCCTCGTCGAGGATCCGCACCTTGTAGTTGACCAGCTCGATATCGCGCAGGTGCGGGTGGATCTCGCCGATCGCCTCGCGCAGCGCGGTGTCGAGCGCGTTCACCGGGCCGTTGCCCTCGGCGGTACGCACGTAATGGCGCCCCTCGTAGGCCGAATCGGCCTCTCCGGGAGCCGCTTCGGCCGTGTGGGAGGGGTCGTTGGGGTCGGGGATCCAGATCTTGATCGTCGCCTCGGTCTCCACGGCGCCGTCCGCGCGCTGCTCGACGATCACGCGCCACGACTCCAGGCGGAAAAGCGGCTCGTACTCGCCCGCCTCCCTGCGCATCAACAGCTCGAACGAGCCGTCGGCCGCCTCGAACTGGAAGCCGCGGTGCTCGAGCTCCTTGACGCGCTCGGCTACACGCAGCAGTGCCGCGTCGTCGAGCTCGATCCCCGCCTCGCGGGCCTTCTCCATCACCGTCGCCTTACCCGCGAGCTCTGACACCAGCACCTCGCGGTCGTTGCCGACCAGGGCGGGGTCCACGTGCTCGAAGGTCTGCGCGTCGGCGCTCACGCCGGCAGCGTGCAGGCCGGCCTTGTGCGCGAAGGCGTGCTTGCCGACGTACGGCTGCGCCGGGTTGGGCACGCGGTTGAGCAGCTCGTCGACGAAGTGCGCGGTCTCTCTCAAGTGTGCCAATTGCTCGGGCTCCAGCGCCTCCTTGCCGAGCTTCAGCTGCAGGTCGGCGATGATCGTCACGAGGTTGGCGTTGCCGGTGCGCTCGCCGATCCCGTTGATCGTGCCCTGCACCTGGGTAGCGCCGGCCTCGACCGCCACCAGCGTGTTGGCCACCGCGCAGCCGGCGTCGTCGTGGGTGTGGATCCCGAGCGCCACGTCGGGCAGCGCCGCGTGCACCTCCTCGACCACCTGGTGCACGTACGTCGGCAGCGAACCACCATTGGTGTCGCACAGCACGACCCGCTCGGCGCCGGCTCCCGCCGCCGCCCGCAGGCACTCCAGCGCGTAGTGGGCGTCGAGCGCGTAGCCGTCGAAGAAGTGCTCGGCGTCGAGCAGCGCGCGCTTGCCGACGCTCACGAGGAACGCGATCGACGCCCCGATCATCTGCAGGTTCTCCTCCCGCGAGACGCGCAGCACCTTCTCGACGTGCAGCGGCGAGGCCTTTCCCACCAGCGTGCAGACCGGCGCGAAGCACTCCGCGAGCACGCGCAGCCCGTCGTCGGCCGCCGCCTCGATCCCGCGCCGATGGGTCATCCCGAAGGCCACGATCTCAGCGTGCGCGAGCGACTCGTGCTCCAGCAGCTCGAACAACGCCCGCTCCTTCGGGTTGGACGCGGGGAAGCCGGCCTCGATCAGATCGACACCGAGCTCGTCGAGCGCGTGCACCACGCGCAGCTTCTCGTCCGCCGTCAGGCTCAGCCCGCCGCCGCCCATCCCGTCGCGCAGGGTCGCGTCGTAGAGCTCGATCCTCGACATTACGGGCGCTCTCAGCCGCTGGCGGCGGCGCTCCGCGACTGCGCCGGGACCGCCTCCGGGGCCTCGCCTGCGGGCGTCTCGAGCGCCGGGGCGCTAACCACGTCCAACCACTCCCGGTAGCGCTCGGTGCGCCCGTGGATCGCATCGTCGAAGGCGGCCTGCAGCACGCGCGTGATCTCGCCCGGGCGGCCGGTGCCGATCGCGTGGTCGTCGATCTCGCGCACCGGCACGAGCTCGGCCGCGGTGCCCGACAGGAAAACCTCGTCGGCGAGGTACATCTCCGCGCGCGCCACGTTGCGCTCGACCACGGTGTAGCCGAGGTCCTGGGCGATTTGGATCACTGAGCGGCGCGTGATCCCGTCGAGGATCGAGTTGTGCTGGCCGGGCGTGGCGATCTCGCCTTCGCGCACCACGTATATGTTCTCGCCGGTGCCCTCGCACACGTGACCGTGTTCGTCGAGCAGGATCGCCTCCTCGTAGCCGGCCTTGATCGACTCGACCTTCGCGAGCACGCTGTTGAGGTACTGGCCGGATGCCTTGGCGTGGGGGATCAGCGAGCGCGGGCCGATCCGCTCCCACGAGGAGACCTTGGCGCGCACACCGTTGCGCATCCCCTCCTCGCCGAGGTATGTGCCCCACTCCCAGCAGGCGATCGACACGTCGACTGGGGCCTCCATTGGGTTGAGGCCCATCGAGCCGTACCCGCGAAAAACGATCGGGCGGATGTAGCAGGAAGAGAGGCCGTTGCGGGCCACCAGTTCGCGCGTCGCCTCGCGCAGCTGCGCTTCGGAGTAGGGCACAGGCATGTAGTAGAGCTCTGCCGAGCGCAGCAGCCGCTGCACATGCTCGGCGTTGCGGAACACCGCCGGTCCGAGCTCGGTGTCGTAGCAGCGCACGCCCTCGAAGACCCCCGTGCCGTAGTGCAGGCCGTGCGTGAGGACGTGGACCTTGGCCTCCTGCCAGGGGAGGAACTCTCCATTCATCCAGATCAGCTCGGTGGGGTTCATGTCATATCCTCAGAGGTAGTAGAGCACCGCCCGCGTCGCATCGGCCGTACTGGCGGCGCCTCCCAGGTCGGGGGTGCGCACGCCGTCGTCGAGCGCGCGTTCAACGGCTGATTCTACCTCCAGCGCCTGCTCATCCATGTCGAGGCTGTTGCGCAGCATCAAAGCAGCAGACAGGAACATGGCCATCGGATTGGCGATCCCCTCCCCCGCGATGTCCGGCGCCGAGCCGTGCACCGGCTCGTACAGCCCCGGCGCGCGTGGCTCGCGGTCGCCCAGCGAGGCGCTCGGCAGCATCCCGATCGAGCCCGTCAGCATCGCCGCCTCGTCGGAGAGGATGTCCCCGAACATGTTCTCGGTCAGTAGTACGTCGAAGTGGCGCGGGTTGGCGATCAGCTGCATCGCGGCGTTGTCCACCAGCATGTGCTCGAGCTCGACGTGCGGGTATTCGCGGTCCTGCACGCCGCTCACAACCTCCCGCCACAACCGCGATGTTTCCAGCACGTTCGCCTTGTCGACGCTCGTCACCTTCGTGTGCGCAGCGTTGAAGGCGGTGCGCGCGACCCGTTCGATCTCCTTCACGGTGTAGGTGCAGAGATCGCTGGCGCGCTCGGTCGTGCGCGTCTTCTCGCCGAAGTAGATCCCGCCGGTCAGCTCGCGCACGACCAGCAGGTCGACGTCTTCGATCCGCTCGCGGCGCAGCGGTGAGGATTCATACAACTGGCGCAGCGGGCGCACGGGGCGCACGTTCGCGTACAGCTCGAGGCCCTGGCGCAGCTCCAGCAGGCCCCGCTCCGGGCGCGGCGCCCCCGGCACGGTGCTGTCCCACTTCGGGCCTCCCACCGCCCCGAGCAGCACCGCGTCGGCGCGCTTGCACGCCGCCAGCGTCTCCGCGGTGAGCGGCGCGCCGTGGGCGTCGATCGAGGCGCCGCCGATCGGCCGCTCGTCGAGCTCGAACTCTCCCACGGCGTTCAGCACGTCACGCGTTGCCGCCATGATTTCGGGCCCGATCCCGTCGCCGGGGAGTATCGCTATGCGCTTGCTCATCGGTATCTCCTGTCCATCTGCCGAGCGGGAAGCGTAGCCGGGCAGCGCCTCACTCGCGAGCGGGGGATCGGTGGGGCCGCTCACAGCGCGGTGGTGTCGGCCCCCACCAGCGGGTGGGCGGGATCCGATCCACCCGCCCGCTGCGCCTCGTACGCCGCGATCAGCTCCTCCTCTCCGAGCGTCACTGCGATGTCGTCGAGGCCGTCCAGCAGCCGCCGGCGCGTCTCGGCGTCGATCTCGAACGCGACCGACACGAGCTGTCCGTCGGGACCGGGGTAGCGCACCTCCTGCGCACGTAGATCGACCTGCCCCTCCCCCGCCGCGGCCAGCGCGCTGCAGTGCTCTTCGTCCACAGCCACCGGCAGCAGCCCGATCTTCGTGCAGTTGGAGTAGAAGATGTCGGCGAACGAGGGCGCCACGATCGCCCGGAAGCCGTAATCCTCGAGGCCCCACGGGGCGTGCTCGCGCGAGGAGCCGCAGCCAAAGTTCTCGCCGGCCACGAGGATCGGGTTGGCCGGCAGCTCCCAGCCGGGCTCCTTCGCCCAGTCGTAGAAGAGGAACTCACCGAAGCCCGAGCGCTCGACGCGCTTGAGGAACTGCTTGGGCATGATCTGGTCGGTGTCCACGTTCGCGCGGTCGAAGTGGCTGACCGCGCCGGAGATCGTCTCTATTGGGTCCATCCCTGGCCTCCCTAGTTCCAATTGCGGATGTCGGTGAAATGCCCCTCGATCGCAGCGGCGGCCGCCATCTGCGGTGAGACCAGGTGGGTGCGGCCGCCGCGGCCCTGCCTGCCCTCGAAGTTGCGGTTCGACGTGGAGGCGCAGCGCTCGCCAGGCGCAAGGATGTCGGGGTTCATCCCCAGGCACATCGAGCAGCCCGCCACGCGCCAGTCGAAGCCCGCGTCGCGGAAGATCCGGTCGAGGCCCTCCTGCTCGGCCTGCGCCTTCACCTGCTGGGAGCCGGGCACGACCATCGCGTTCACAGTCGAAGCCACCCTGCGCCCCGCCACGACCTCGGCAGCCGCGCGCAGGTCGCCGATCCGCGAGTTGGTGCACGAGCCGATGAAGACGCGGTCAATCGCGATCTGCTCGATCGGCGTCCCCGGTTCCAGGGCCATGTAGTGCAGCGCCCGCTCGACCGCCTCACGCTCAGCACGCTCGGTGAGCTCGCCCGGATCGGGCACCCTGTCGGTGACCGGCGCGACCATCGCCGGCGTCGTGCCCCACGTCACCTGTGGGGAGAGCGCGGAGGCGTCAACGACCAGCTCGCGGTCATAGCCCGCGCCCTCGTCGCTCGCTCAGCTCGCTCCAGCGCGCAAACGCGGCCTCCCAGGCTGCGCCCTTGGGCGCACCGGGGCGCTCGCGTTCGGTGAACCACGCGAACGTCGTCTCGTCGGGGGCAACCATGCCCGCGCGCCCGCCACCCTCGATCGTCATGTTGCAGACCGTCATCCGCCCCTCCATCGAGAGGCGCTCGATCGCCGGGCCGACGTACTCGACGACGTGGCCACCGGCGCCGCCGACGCCCATCTGCCCGATCGTGCCGAGGATCAGGTCCTTCGCCGTCACGCCGAAGCCGAGCTCGCCCTCGTAGCGGATCCGCATCGAGTGGGGACGCTGCTGCACCATGCACTGCGTCGCCAGCACGTGCTCGACCTCGCTCGTGCCGATCCCGAACGCGAGCGCGCCGAAGGCGCCGTGGGTGGCGGTGTGCGAGTCGCCACAGACGATCGTCATGCCGGGCTGGGTGACGCCCAGCTCGGGGCCGATTACGTGCACGATCCCCTGGCGTTTGGAGCCGAGCGAGTACACCGGCACGCCGAACTCGGCGCAGTTGCGCTCGAGTGTCTGCACCTGCACGCGCGAGAGCTCTTCCTTGATCGCCGCCGCGTTGGGCGTGCCGTCGGTGGGCGTATTGTGGTCGGCGGTCGCCAGCGTGCGCTCGGGCCGGCGCACCCGGCGGCCGGCCAGGCGCAGCCCGTCGAACGCCTGTGGGCTCGTCACCTCGTGTACCAGGTGCAGATCGATGTAGAGCAGTCCGGGCGCCACTTCGTGCGCCTCCCAGATCTTCTCGAACAGTGTCTTTGGCATTATTCCGATCCTCGGTCTATCTATTAGCAGTATTTGGTTTCACGCGCGTCCCGCTGGACGCATTGCCATGCCCACCCGGCTCACCGTGAGCCTCAGCAGAGCGCGGCGGGTCGAGACTCAAGGCGCCGTCGCTGACCGCAACGGGGATGCTCGCCGGAGACGAGCGTCCCCCGGCTTCGGTAGGCCGACCGCGTCCGCATCGCGCTGCGCGCGGGCGAGCGCTACCGACAGCGCCCGCACGTACGCGCGTGCGGCCGCCTCGATGATGTCCGTCGATACGCCCTGGCCCGAGCCGGTCTGGCCCTGCACCTCGACGACCACCGACACCTCGCCGAGCGCGTCCTGGCCCTCGGTGACCGCGTCGATGTGGAACTCGCGCAGAGCCGCGCCGACGCCGCTGGCCGCGTTGATCGCGCGGAAGATCGCGTCGACCGGGCCGTCGCCCGAGGACTCGGCGCTCACCTCCGCACCCTCCGGGGGTGCGACCACCACGCTCGCACGGGGCGCCTCGCTCGTCGAAGCATGCACCTCGAAGCTCCGCAGCGTGTACGCCTGCAGCTCGCCGCTGCCGCTACGCAGCTCATCGGCGACGAGCGCCTCCAGGTCCATCGCCGTGACCGACTTCTTGCGGTCGGCGATCTCCTTGAAGCGCTTGAACGCTGCGTTCAGTGCCTGGCCGTCGACCCGGATGCCCTGGGCCTCCAGCGCCTCGCGCAGCGCGTGGCGGCCGGAGTGCTTGCCCAGCACGATCGCGTTGCTGCGCAGCCCCACCGTCGTGGCGTCCATGATCTCGTAGGTGGTGCGCTCCTTCAGCACGCCGTCCTGGTGGATGCCGGCCTCGTGCGCGAACGCGTTACGGCCCGACGATCGCCTTGTTCGGCTGCACCGGATAGCCGGTCAGGCGCGAGACCAAACGGCTGGTGCGTGCGATCTCGGTCGTCTCGATCCCCGTCCACAGCCCCAGGCTGGGCTCGCGCGTGTGCAGCAGCATCACGATCTCCTCGAGCGACGCGTTGCCGGCGCGCTCGCCGATGCCGTTGATCGCGCACTCGACCTGGCGGCAGCCCGCTTCGATCCCGGCCAGCGAGTTGGCGACCGCCAGGCCCAGGTCGTCGTGGCAGTGCACGGACACCGTCACGTCGCGCAGGTCAGGCACCAGGCGATAGAGCTCCTCGAACATCGCCGCGTACTCGTGCGGCATCGTGTAGCCAACCGTGTCGGGCACGTTGATCGTGGTCGCGCCCTCGTCCAGAGCGACCTGGATAACCTCGGCCATGTACTGGATGTCCGAGCGCGAGCCGTCCTCGGGCGAGAACTCGACGTCGTCGGTGTATTCGCGCGCCTGCGCCACCGCCGCACGGGCCTGGCCCGATCACGTCCTCGCGCGTGGTCTGCAGCTTGCGCTCGATGTGGATGTCGCTGGTCGCGATGAACGTGTGGATGCGGGGACGCTCGGAATCCCGCACCGCCTCCCACGCCGCCTCGATGTCCTGCTTGGATGTCCGCGCCAGGCCGCAGATCACCGGGCCTTCGACCTCCCGCGCGATCGCCTGCACCGCCTCGAAGTCGCCCGGCGAGGTGATCGGGAAGCCCGCCTCGATGATGTCCACGCCCAGCCGCGCCAGCTGCTGGGCGATCTCCAGCTTCTCCTGCCTGTTCAGGGAGATCCCCGGCGACTGCTCGCCATCTCGCAGCGTCGTGTCGAAGACACGCACACGATTGCGCTCGTCTCGTATTGGTGCCACCTGCTGATCGCTCATGTCGTTTCTGCTCCTTCGTCTGATAGAAGAGGGGCCCGGCTCGCCGGCCTTCGGCCGCCTGCGCCACCCTCTAGGTCTCGTTCGAACTTCCTCCGGCTGTGTTTGCGGCTACGCGGCCGCCACGCACTATTCCCCCCGAGGGGGGAGAAGGAGAAGTCGAATAGAGACCTGCAACGACATGCTTCGCGCAGGGTAGCACCGCCGCGATGCGATGCCAAGCCACCCCGGTCGGCACAGGGACGCCCGCCGATCGAGGACCGGCAGCGCCGACCATCTCAGCTCAGGGCGTCAGTACGACCTTGCCCACGTTGCGCCGTTCGGTGATCATGTTCTGCGCGGCGCCCGCATCGTCGAAGCTGAAGCTCTCAGCGACAACCGGCCGGACGGTGCCATCGTCGAGCAGCGCCTGCAGAGGCGCCACCCACGGCTCGATCGTCCCGCGGTCCTTCATCAAGGTGAGCATGTTCAGGCCGACAACGGCCTTCGATTCAGACATCTGCTTGATCATGCTGAAGCGCGGCATCCGCACGACCGTGCGCAGCGCCGTGACGGGGTTTCTGCGCTGCCCGGAGACAACGGCGGAGGCACCGAACGCCACCAGGCGCCCTCCGGGGCGCAGCAGGTTGTAGCTGCGCCGGAAGCTCGCACCGCCGACGGCGTCCATGATCACGTCGAACTTCGGCAGGCCGCGCTCCCAGCCAGACTTGGTGTAGTCGAGCGCGTGGTCGACGCCCAGCTCGGCGATGCGGGCATGCTTTCCTGGCGATGCGGTGCCGTAGACCTCGGCGCCCTCCCGCTTGGCGATCTGCGTGGCGGC
The DNA here is from genome assembly GCA_963812955.1 of uncultured Solirubrobacterales bacterium. Taxonomy (GTDB): domain Bacteria; phylum Actinomycetota; class Thermoleophilia; order Solirubrobacterales; family Solirubrobacteraceae; genus Palsa-744. Next base: position 273,978 of record CAWEXC010000002.1, on the reverse strand, counting down.
GATGCCGACGCCGCCGCCGGCCGAGTGGATCAGAACGCGCCCCCCGGGCTGCAGGTCGCCGTAGTCCATCAGACTCGCCCACGCGGTGGCGTAGTTGACCGGGATCGCGGCGCCCTGCTCGAAGCTCAGCTCGTCAGGCAGCGCGAACACGTCGATGGCCGGGACGACCACCTGGGAGGCGTAGCCGCCGAAGAATGTGCTCACGAACACGCGCTGCCCCACGCTCAGGGGGTGGGCGGGACTCGACGCTCCATCTCCCAGCTCGAGGATCGTGCCAGCGACCTCGTAGCCGACCACGCAGGGCGTCTTGGGCGCGTCGGGGTAGAAGCCCAGACGCGCCATGATGTCGGCGAAGTTGATACCCGCCGCCGCGACATCGATGCGCACCTCGCCTGAGCCGAGCGTCGGGTCGGGACGCTCCTGCACCTGCAGAACGCCGGGCCCGCCGTGCTTGGTGATGACTACCGCCCTCATCGGCCCGTACCTTAGTCGATTTACTGGCCACGCGGCCAAATGGGGGCCAGCGGCCCCAACGGAGAGCCGCCTGCCAGCCAAACGTCACTGCAGCACTACGGCCCAACCCCCGACAAACCCCTCTGAGGCAACGATCTCATCGACGACCGTGGCAGGCACCGCAGCGTCGGTCGTGACGACCATCGCCGCCAGGCGCTGATCCTCGCCGGCCGCCCCGGGGTGGGTGGGCACTCGATCCCTGGAGGCCCCGTCGGGCGTGTGCCCGACCGCGGCCGAGGAGATGTTGATGCCGTGGCGGCCGAAGATCGTGCCGACGCGGCCGATCATGCCCGGCAGGTCGGCGTAGCGGAAGACCGTCACGAACGGCTCCAGCTCGACCGTCAGGCGCCGGCCCTGCACCTCGACGAGGTGCGGCACGCGGTGCGGGCCGATGCCGGTGCCCGCGACCGCGACCTTGCGCTCGCCGGCGATCACCGTGACGCGGATCAGCTCGTTGTAGTCCTGCGCCTCGGAGACCGTCTTCTCCTCAACCACTATCCCCCGCTCCTCCGCCATCGAAGGGGCATTGACTAGGTTGACCTGCTCCTCGGTGCGGCCCTGCAGCGCGCCCTGGATTACCGCGAGCGTCAGCAGGCGCGTGTCGAAGTCGGCGATGCGACCCATGAAGGCCGCCTCGATGCGCTCGACCGAGCTGCCCTCCGCCAGCTCCATCGCCAACCGTCCCAGCTGTCTCGCAAGCGGCAGGAACGGGCCCAGCACCTGCATGTCCTCGGCGCCGATCGCCGGGATGTTGACGGCCGTCGAGACGACCCCGCCGTCGAGCGCCGCCACGATCTGCTCGGCGCTCTGGTAGCCGGCCCGGTCGGTCGCCTCCGCGGTGGAGGCCCCTAGGTGGGGCGTGACGATTACGTTGGGATAGCCGAACAGGGGGTTCTCGGTCATCGGCTCAATGGGGAACACGTCGAGCGCCGCGCCGCCAACCTTGCCGGAGTCGAGCGCCTCTTTCAGCGCCGCTTCGTCGATCAGCCCGCCGCGCGCGACGTTGAGGATCCGCACGCCGTCGCGCATCTGCGCGAACGCGGCGGCGTCCAGCCAGTTCTTGGTCTCCTCCGTCTTGGGGAGGTGGATCGAGATGAAGTCAGCCTGCGCGTAGATCTCCTCGCTGTTCTCGGCCTTCTCGACCCCCAGCTCGCGGTAGCGCTCGGCGCTGACGAACGGGTCGAACGCGACCACGCGCATCTGAAAGCCGCGCGCGCGCGCCGCCACCAGCTGGCCGATCCGCCCGAAGCCGATGATCCCGAGCGTCTTCTCGTACAGCTCCACGCCGGAGAACTTCGAGCGCTCCCACTTGCCCGCCGTCAGCGACACGTACGCCTGGGGGATGTTGCGCGCGAGCGCTAGCAGCAACGCCAGTGTGTGCTCAGCGGCGGTGACGACGTTGGACTGCGGCGCGTTGGCGACCACGATCCCGCGTTTAGTGGCAGCGTCCACGTCGACGTTGTCCACCCCCACGCCGGCGCGCCCAATCGCGCGCATCTTGGTCGCCTTGTCGATCAGCTCCGCTGTGAGCTTCGTCGCCGAGCGGATCAGGATGCCGTGGTACTCCCCGATCCGCTGCGCCAGCTGCTCGTCGCTCCAATCGAAGCCGAGGTCAACGTCGAAGTGCTCGCGCAGCAGCTCCACCCCGGAGTCGCCGATGTTCTCCTTGACCAGCACCTTCAGGCGCTCTCCATCGGGGGCGGTGGCCATGGCGTTGGAGGAGGAGGGGGGGCGGGGCTCGTGTGGGCGCTGTCGGCGGCGCTCATGATCCAATCCTCTCCACTACCCACTCGATACACGATGTCAGCGCCTGCACGTCGGCCGGCTCGACCGCGGGGAACATCCCGATCCGCAGCTGGTTGCGCCCCAGCTTGCGATAGGGCTCGGTATCGACGATCCCGTTCTCGCGCAACGTCTTGGCGACCGCCGCTGCGTCGATGGAGTCATCGAAGTCGATCGTCCCCACGACCAGCGAGCGCTTCGCGGGGTCGGCGACGAACGGCGTCGTGTAGGAGGTACGCTCGGCCCAGCCGTACAGGTGCTCGGAGGAGGCGCGAGTGCGCGACACACACCAATCGAGGCCGCCGCCGTCGAGCATCCAGCGGACCTGCTCGGCGAGCAGGAACAGCGTCGCCACCGCGGGCGTGTTGTAGGTCTGGTCTTTGAGCGAGTTTTCAAGTGCCATCGCAAGCGAGAGGAACTGCGGGATCCAGCGCGGGTTGGCGGCAGGCCCCGATCCATTCGAGTCGGCGAGCTTCGCGATCCGCTCCTGCGCCGCCGGGCTCAGCAGCGCGACCCACAGCCCGCCGTCGGCGGCGAAGCTCTTCTGCGGGGCGAAGTAGTAGGCGTCGGTGTGCGCCACATCCACCGGCAGCCCACCCGCGCCCGAGGTCGCGTCGATCAGCACTAGCGCCTCGCCACCCGGCCGCACGACCGGGACCATCACGCCGGTGGACGTCTCGTTATGTGCCCACCCAACCACGTCGGCACCGGCCTGAACGGGATCGGCTTGCGCCGGGTCGGGCGCATCGCCGGGCTCCGCCTTCACCACCACCGGCTCATCCAGGAATGGTGCCTCGCGCGCCACCTGAGCGAACTTCGAGGAGAACTCCCCGTAGGTCAGGTGCAGCGAGCGGCGCTCGATCAAGCCGCACGCGGCGGCGTCCCAGAAGGCCGTGGCCCCACCATTGCCGAGCGCGACCTCGTACCCGTCGGGCGCGCCGAGGAGCTCGGCCAGCCCCGCGCGAATCTCACCGACGAGCGCCTTCACGGGCTTCTGCCGGTGCGAGGTGCCCATCGGCGCGGCGCCATCGCCCAACCGCGTGAGCGCCTCGGGACGGACCTTCGAAGGACCGCAGCCAAAGCGCCCGTCCGCGGGCTTCAGCTCGGGTGGGATCGTCAACTGCTGCTCTGCGCTGGTGCTCATGGGCTTCCTCGCTTCGGCCTCGAGGGGGTTACATAAGAGGTGCCCAGGCGCGCGGCGGCACTACCGATGTCGCTCCCCGGTGGTCGCTTCCACCTCGCTGCTGCGCCAGTCGCGACAGGCGCGAGTTTAGCTAAAACGAGGACTGGATCCAGTCCATGTGCGAGCGCAGCTCCTTGCCGACCGCTTCGATCTGCGTATTGGCCTGCTCCTCGCGCATCCGCAGGAAGTTCTCCTGCCCTGCACGGTTCTCGGCGATCCACTCACGCGCGAAGTCCCCGGACTGAATCTCGCCGAGGATCTTGCGCATCGCCGCGCGCGTCTCCTCGGTGATCACACGCTTGCCGCGCGTGTAGTCGCCGTACTCCGCCGTGTTGGAGATCGAGTAGCGCATCCCCGCGAGGCCCTTCTCGTACATCAGATCGACGATCAGCTTGACCTCGTGCAGGCACTCGAAGTAGGCCATCTCGGGGTCGTATCCTGCCCCCACCAGCGTCTCGAAGCCCGCCTGCACGAGCTCGGAGACGCCGCCGCAGAGGACGGCCTGCTCGCCAAAGAGATCTGTCTCCGTCTCATCCTTGAAGGTCGTCTCGATCACGCCACCGCGGGTGCAGCCGATCCCCTTCGCGTACGCCAACGCGAGCGCGCGGGCGTTGCCGGTGGCGTCCTGGGCGACCGCGATCAGGCCGGGCACGCCGCTGCCTTCGGTGAACTGGCGGCGCACGAGGTGGCCGGGCCCCTTGGGGGCGACCATCGCCACGTCCACACCCGGAGGTGGGACCACCTCGCCGTAGTGGATCGAGAAGCCGTGGCCGAACAGGAGCATGTTGCCGGGCGCGATTCCGTCGGCGATATCCGTCTCCCACACCTGGTGGTGGAGCTCGTCGGGCAGCAGGATCATCACCAGGTCGCCGCGGCTGGATGCCTCGACGACGCTCAGCACCTCGAGCCCCTGCTCGCGCGCCTTGGCGACCGAGGGCGAACTCTCGCGCAGCCCGACCACGACCTGCACGCCGGAGTCCTTGAGGTTGAGCGCGTGAGCGTGGCCCTGGGAGCCGTAGCCGATGATTGCGACGGTCTTGCCGTCGAGGAGCGAGAGGTTGGCGTCGTCGTCGTAGAGCATGGCGGGCAGGCTATCCGAAAGCCACCACCCGCCGCGGGCGCCCCGGGCCCGGGCACTGCGCGCAGGCCGGTCGCGCGGGATCAGGCAAACGCGACTGCCGCCAGCGAGCGACCGGGGATCTCGAGCGTGCCGTCGGGGGCCGTAAAGGGGGCCAGGCGCGCTGCCAGCGAGTCCCCGATCGCCTCGATCTCGGCCTCGGGACGGGACAGCACGAGGTCGTGCAGCTCGCGCGAGAGGTCGAGCATCGTCTCCCAGAAGGCCGCGAAGGAGTCGTGGCGCTGCACCACCTCGATCGCCTCGACCACGACTTCGGTGAAGCCCGCCTCGCCCAGCAGCGCGCGCAGGCGCTCCGGGTCGCCGAGCCCGAACGGGCCGGGCGTGTATTCGGTGGACTCCGCCGGCGGCTGCGCCAGCCCGCGCTCCAGCAGCTCCAGGCGCGGCGCGAGCGCCCACGGGTTGGCGGCGAGCGAGTCCCACACCGCCAGCGCGACACGCCCGCCCGGGCGCAGCACGCGGCGCGTCTCAACCAGTGCGGCGAGCGGGTCGGCCATCAGCATGTAGCCCCAGCGACACAGCACCGCGTCGACACTCGCTACTGGGAGGTCGATCCATTCGGCGTTCCACACCTGGAACTCAACGTTCGTCAGATCGAGCTTCGCCGCGCGGGCTCGGGCGCCCTCGAGCATCGCCTCGGCGTGGTCGGAGAGGATCACCCCGCCGGTGGGGGCGACCAGCTCGGCCGCCAGCAGCCCCGTCTCCCCCAGGCCAGCGGCCAGCTCGAGCACGCGCTGGCCGTGCTGGGCCTCGATCGCCTCGACCATCCAGTGCGACACCGGCGCCCCCCACTCGCGGATCGACTCCTGGCGGCGCACCCAGCCGCTGGCCGCCTCCTGCCAGTGCTCCGCGCTGCGGCGGCGGTGCTCCTCGGCGGGATGCTCGCCGTTCCCGGCGGGGTCGGTGCCATTACGCACCGGCGCCCCCGCTCCACTTTGGTGTGATCCGGCATCGGCCCTCATCGCAGCTCCCTTCGCAGCAGCTTGCCCGATCGCGTACGCGGCAGCGGCCCCTCCACCAGCGCCACCTCCTTTGGAACCTTGTACGAGGCCAGGCGAGCGGCACAGTGCGCACGTAGCTCCTCGCCATGCAGTTTCGCACCGCCCCGCACGACGACCAGGGCGGTGACCGCCTCGCCCCAGCGCTCGTCGGCACGGCCGACCGCCGCCGCCTCGAGCACGCCGGGATGCTGTTCGAGCACGGCCTCCACCTCGGTGGGCGCCACGTTCTCCCCCCCGCTGACGATCGTGTCAGCCTTCCGTCCGGTTACCAACAGGTTTCCCTCACCATTCAATCTACCCACATCTCCCGTTCGCAACCATCCATCCGCGCCGGCGACGCCGCGCGCGAGGGTCGGGCCGGCGACTTCGATCTCCCCATCGGCGGCGGTGCGCACGCGCGTGCAGAAGAGCGGCGGACCTGCCGTGGCGCTCGCCGCGGGCGTCTGGGCAGACGGTGTCTCGATCGCCGCGAGCGGCAGCGTCGTCACCTGCGAGCAGGCCTCGGTCATGCCGTAGGTGAGACTTACCGGGACCCCTGCCGCGCGCGCACGCTCCAGCAACGCCGCGGACACCGGCCCGCCCCCGGTGAGCGCGCAGCGCAGCGCGGGCGGGTGCTCCAGGCCGGCGTCCAGCAGGCGTGTGAGCGTGGTTGCTACCAGCGAGACCAGTGTCACCGGTGCATCGGGCAGCGACTCTGCGGCCGGGACCCCATTGGTGGGGCTCTCGAAAAGATGCACACCACCCCCAGGCTCACCCATCACAGCCCGCAGCGTGAGCTCGGTGTCGAAGCGCTCGTGCACCACCGCCGTCGTGCCATAAATCGCGCTGCGCAACAGGATCGACAGTCCGCCGACGTGCGACAGCGGCAGGTTGCACAGCCACCGCTCACGCGGGTCAAGTCCCAGCGCAACCGCCGAGCCGAGCGCGCTCCACAGGAAGTTGCCGTAGGTCAGCTCGACCGGCTTCGGTGCTGACGTGGTGCCCGAGGTATGGATCACGGCGGCGACCGCGTCGAGGTCGTGCGTGGCGCCGGCCGGCCCACCACGGCCCACGCCCACTGCATCCGTCCCGCCGGTGCCAGCAGCAGAGCTCCGCACGCCGGCCGCACGCAGCGGCTCGTCCACGACAACCGCCGCCCCATCCACGATCGCCGCGCGCTCGCGCTCGCCGAGGCGCAGATCGACCGGCACCGCCACCGCCCCCAACAACAGGCAGGCGTGCAGTGCGCACACGAAGTCGAGACCCGCCGGCAGCGCGATCGCTACGCGATCGCCACGCGACGCCCCCCGCGCGGCCAGCTCTCCTGCACCCGCTTGCGCACGGCCGAGCAGCTGGCCATAGGAGCAGATCTCATGTGGCGTCTGCACAGCAATTGCCGAGGGCGCAGACGCAGCCGCCCGTTCGAGCCAGGTATCGACGACCATCGCCACAGGCTAGCCTTCGCGCATGCCAACCACCTGGATCGCCGCCGGCGAGTACACCGACATCCGCTACGAGAAGTCCGAGGACGGGGGAATCGCGAAGCTCACGATCGACCGGCCGGAGGTGCGCAATGCGTTCCGGCCGCTGACCGTGATCGAGATCTCGCGCGCGCTCACACAGGCACAGGAGGACCTCGATGTCGGGGCGATCGTGCTCACCGGCGAGGGACCGCAGGCGTTCTGCGCCGGTGGCGACCAGCGCGTGCGCGGGGATTCCGGCTATCTCGCCGAGGACAGCGCCGGACGCGCCGGCGTGGGGCGCTTTCACGTCACCGACCTGCACATCCAGATCCGCCGCCTGCCCAAGCCCGTGGTGGCGATGGTTGCCGGGTATGCAATCGGCGGCGGCCACGTGCTGCATCTCGTGTGCGATCTGACGATCGCCGCCGAGAACGCCCGCTTCGGGCAGGTGGGCCCGCGCGTGGGCTCCTTCGACGGTGGCTTCGGCGCGGGGCTGCTCGCCAACCTCGTGGGCCCCAAGAAGGCGAAGGAGATCTGGTTTCTCTGCCGCCAGTACGACGCGGCGGAAGCGCTCGGGATGGGGCTCGTCAACACGGTCGTGCCGCTGGAGTGCCTGGAGGAGGAGACCGTGCAGTGGTGCCGGGAGATGCTCGCGCTCTCCCCCTTTGCGCTGCGCCTGCTGAAGGCCTCGTTCAACGCCGCCGAGGACGGCCTCTCCGGGGTGCAGCAGCTCGCGCACGACGCCAACCTGCTGTTCTACGGCAGCGAGGAGGCCCAGGAGGGCCGCGACGCCTACCGCGAGAAGCGCGCCCCCGACTTCTCGCGCTTCCCACGGAGGGCATGACCGTGCGCATCCCGGGCAGGCCACCGCCCCCGGAGGGGGAGCCGGCGAATTGGTTAGGGGCCAAAAAATTGAACACAACACCCCACCCCCCACCCGGCCCCGGGCGACCAGTCGCGAGCTGGACATCGTGACCCCCACCGTGCCGATCGAAGATCGCCCGCCCCTCACGGTGCACTCGCCAAGCGCCGTGCGCATCTGGGTGATGGCGGCGCGCGTGCGCACGCTGCCGGCGGCGATCGCCCCGGTGCTCGTCGGCACCTCGCTCGCGCTGGGGGACGACCATTTCCGGGCGCTCGCGTTCGTGGCGGCGCTGCTCGGCGCGGTCTTCATCCAGGTTGGTACCAATTTGTCAAACGACTACTCCGACGCCCGCCGCGGCGCGGATACCGAGGACCGCCTCGGCCCGGTGCGCGTCACCGCGGGCGGGCTGGTGCCGCCTCGCCAGGTGCTGATCGCCACCTACGTCACCTTCGGCCTGTCGGTGCTGTGCGGGGCGTACCTGATTTCGGTCGCCGGCTGGGGCCTCTTGGCGGTCGGCGCGGCGTCGATCCTCGCCGGCATCCTCTACACCGGCGGGCCGCGCCCGTACGGGTATGAAGGGCTGGGCGAGATCTTCGTGTTCCTCTTCTTCGGGATCGTGGCGGTCGCCGGCTCTTACTACGTGCAGGTGCAACACCTGCCGTGGCAGGCGTTCGCGTGCGCGGTGCCCGTGGGCCTGCTGGCGAGCGCGATCCTCGTGGTCAACAACGTGCGCGACATCGACACCGACCGCCGCGCGGGCAAGCGCACGCTCGCGGTGCGCCTCGGTAGGCAGCGCACACGCGCGCTGTACACCGCGATGCTTACGATCGCGTTCCTCGCCGCGCCGCTGCCGTGGCTGCTCGGCTCGATGACCGCCTGGCTGCTGCTCCCGTGGGCGGCGATCCCGCTGGCAATCGCCCTGATCCGCGTGGTGCGCACCCGCATTGACGGCCCCGCGCTGAACGGAGCGCTCGCGCGCACGGGCCTGCTGCAGCTGCTGTTCTGCCTGCTGTTCGCCGCTGGGATCCTCGCCAGTGGAGGCATCGGCGGGTAGGGAAGGCATTTTCGCATGCGGATGACCGTCACCGAGCGCACGCTGCGCCTGCGCACTCCGTTCGAGAGCTCATACGGCACAGTGCGCGAGCGGAGACTGCTGACGGTGACGCTGACCGACGCCGACGGCGTCAGCGGCCACGGCGAGGCGGCGCCGCTGCAGGCCTACGACGGCGTCAGCATCGATCGGGTGCGCGCGGCGCTGGAGGCCTATCGGCCGGTGCTGATGCAGTCCGCGAGCGCCAACGGTGTGCAGCTGATCGAGGCGTGCCGGCGCGTCGAGGACCTTCCCGCGGCGCTCGCCGCGATCGACCTCGCGCTGTGGGATCGCGCCGGGCGCCGCGCGGACAAGCCTGTGGCAGCGCTGCTCACAGACGACCCTGCCGTGGAGATTCAAGTCAACGCGACCGTGGGCGCCACCGACCGCGCGGGCGCCACCGAGCAGGCCGCACGCGCCGCGGCGCAGGGGTATGAGTGCGTGAAGCTAAAGGTGGGCGTCGGCGACGACGCCGGCCGCGTGGCGGCGGTGCGCGCCGCCGTGGGCCCCCACACCGCGCTGCGGGTCGACGCCAACGGCGCCTGGGACGTGGAGGGCGCGGTGCGCGCGATCGAGGCGCTGACCCCGGTGGGCCTCGAGCTGGTGGAGGAGCCGACCCACGGCCTGCAGGCGGTGCGCGAGGTGCGCGAGCGCGTGGCGGCGCGCGTGGCGATCGACGAGACCGCGGCTGAGCACGGAGCGCTGGGCGCAGGTGTCGCCGACGCGGTGTGCCTGAAGATCTCCCGCTGCGGCGGGATCGCCGGGCTGCTCGCCGCCGCGGCGCTCGTCAGGGCCTCTGGCGCGGAGGTCTACCTCGCATCGACGCTCGACGGCCCGCTCGGCGTGGCCGCCGCCGTGCACGCCGCCGCCGCCCTCGCCTCGCGCGGTCCGCTCCCGGCCTGCGGCCTGGCGACACTCGGCCTGTTCGAGGAATTGGAGGAGGAGGGGGAGGGCGTTGCTCTGCCCGTGCGCAACGGCCGCATCACGGTGCCAACAGCCCCGGGGTTGGGGGTGGCAGCAATCGGCGCCGTCTGAGTCCCTGGGTTAGCGGTTCCCGTGCCACGGGGCTTTGGGTGGGGTCGCAGCGCTTGGCTCACCGAAGTTCGCCAAACATGGCCGAAGAGCGCTGGTGTTCATATGAACTTTTTGAGAGCCGTGTGCCATAGCTATACACCCTTTAAATTTTCAATGCCAACACTCACCCTCCCGCGCCGTTCCGCTACCGCAGCACCCCCACGATCGCTGCCGGGTTCTCCAACGGAAGCCCGTGGCCACCCGGCGCGACGACCAGCTCGCCCGCCGGCATCAGCTCGACCATCCGGTGCCCCAGAGCAAGGAACTTCCCGTCACGTTCCCCCACCAGCGCGGTGACCGGCATCGCCAGCTCGGGGAGACGATCCCACAGCGGCTGCATCTCCCCCGTGCCGAGTCCCCGCATGACAGCAGCAAGGGCGTCGGGCCGGTTGCGGCGCTGATCAGCGCGCGCCAGCACCCCCACCTCGGGAGGGTCGGCGGCAAACAGCGGTTGGGTGCGCCACCGCTCGATGAACTCCTCGTAGGGCCCGCCTTCGAGCTCGTCAGCGAGGGCGCGATCCGAACGTCGTCGTGCGGCGCGCTCGCCCTGATCCTCGATGCCGGGGTTGACACCAATCAGCACGAGCCGCACCACCCGCTCGGGCGCCGCCAGAGCCACGTGCAGCGCGACGCGCCCACCGAGCGAGTAGCCACACAGCGCGAAGCGCGCGGGACTCGCGTCGAGCACGTGCTCGACGCAACCGACAAAGGAGATCGGCCGCGGCGCATCCGCCTCCCTGCCGTGGCCCGGGAGGTCGAGCGCCAGCGGCCGGTAGCGTTCACGGTCGAGCAGGTCCACCACGCCGTCCCACGCGCGGTGGGTGCCGCCGAAGCCGTGCAGCAGGACAAGGCTCTCCGACACCCCGCGATCCTACTTTCGTCGCCCCAACCACGCCATCCCAACCCCTCCATCCCCGATCCCAACCCACCATCGACTCAAACGCACCTCGTGACCGTCTCGCTCCCAACACAGAGATGACCGACGCCACCGACACCCACATCCTGCTGCGTGCGTTCGTGGACGAGCTGGCCCGTTGCGGGCTGCGCGAGGCGTGCACCTCGCCGGGGTCGCGCAGCACGCCGCTGGTGCTGAGTCTCGCCCGCGAGCCGCGGCTGCGCTGCCACTCGCACATCGACGAGCGCTGCAGCGGCTTCTTTGCGCTGGGGCTGGCGAAGGCGACGGGGGTGCCGGTGGCGGTAGCGTGCACTTCGGGCACCGCCACCGCGGAGCTGCTGCCGGCCGCGATCGAGGCGCACGAGGCGGGCGTGCCGCTGTTGATCCTGACGGCCGACCGGCCCCCTGAGCTGCGCGAGAACGGCGCGGGCCAGACGATCGACCAGGTGAAGCTGTTCGGGCAGGCCGCGAAGTGGTTCTTCGAGGTGGGCACGCACGAGGCCACAGAGCAGCGGCTGCGCTGGATGCGCACGCTCGCCTGCCGCGCCTACTGGCGAGCGCTCGAAGGCTGGCCCGGCGTGGTGCACCTCAACTTCCCGCTGCGCGAGCCGCTGGTACGCGACGAGACGCACGAGCTGCCACCCGATGCGAGCGGCCGGCCCGACGGCGCGCCGTACGTGCGCCGCGACACCGCGCACCAGCACGCCCCGGGCGCGATGGCGGAACTCTCGACGCTGGTTGCCTCAAGCACGCGCGGAGTGGTCGTCGCCGGGCGCAGCGAGCGCGCCGCCCCGCTGGGCGCCGCCGCGGAGTTCTGCGCCGCCGCGCGCTGGCCGCTGTTGGCCGACCCGCTCTCGGGCGCGCGCCGCGGGGAAGCAGCGGTGGCCCACTACGACGCGCTGCTGCGCGACCACACGTTTGCCACGCAGATGCGCCCCGACTTGGTGCTTCGCGTCGGCGCGCTGCCGACCTCCAAGCCCCTGCGCCAGTGGCTGGCGGGGCTGGGCGACGTGCCGCAGGCGCTACTCGATCCGATCGGTGACTGGCAGGATCCCGAGGCGGTGCTCAGCGGCTCCCTTGCAGTCGATCCCGTGCGTGCGCTGCGGGAGCTAACAAGCGACCGATCGAAGATCGGCCAGCACAGTGGCGCGAGCGCGGACGACCCCGACTGGCTGGAGAGCTGGCGCAGCGCGGACGAGCGCGCCGCGGAGGCGCTGCTCGGAGTGCTGGGCGCAGGCGGCCTCAGCGAGCCCGCCGTGGCCGCCGAGCTCGGCGTGCTGCTGCCCGAGCGGGCGACGCTGTTTGTCGCCTCCTCGATGCCGGTGCGTGACATCGAGAGCTTCTGGCCGGTGCGCGCTGACCCCCCACGGGTGCTGTGCAACCGCGGCGCCAACGGCATTGACGGCACCGTCTCGAGCGCCTTCGGCGCCGCGGCCGCGGGCCCCGGCCCGACAGTGCTGCTGATCGGCGACGTGGCACTCGCGTACGACATCGGCGGCCTGCTCGCCGCGCAGCGCCTGGAGCTGGATCTGACGATCGTGCTGATCGACAACGGCGGCGGCGGCATCTTCGACTTCCTGCCCGTGGCCGCAACCCAGGAGGACATATACACTCGCCATATCGCCACCCCCACGGGCCTAGATTTCGCGCATGCCGCGCGGCTGTACGGCCTCGAGCACGAGACCGTCACCGACGTGCTCGCCTTCCGCGCGGCGCTCGAGCGGTCGCTCACGCAACGCCCGCGCCGCGCCGGGATCATCGAGGTACGCACCGACCGCGGGGAGAACGTGGCGCTGCACCGCCGCGCGTGGGAGGCCGTCGCCGGCGTGCTGGCCGAACCGGGGATGCCCGCCGGAGGCGAGTGTCCCCCCGCTTCGGTCGAAACGGGGATACTGGCCAAAACGGGGACAGATTGGGGAGACACACGCTCCGCTCGCATCCCCAAATCGGCCAGCGCCGGAGGCGCGTGTCCCCCGGCTTCAGTCGGGGGAGCCTGAGCTCCCACACGGAGCCCGGGACAAGTCATGCTCGCCTACCTCCTATGGCACCGCCCCGCGGACGGCGTCGAGCGCGAGACCTACGAGCACGCCAGCGAGCGCTTTCACCGCTCGCTGCACCACTCCCCTCCAGCCGGCTTCCGCGGCTCGGCGGCGCTACGTCTCGCGGAGTGCCCCTGGCTGGCTTCCCCCCAGGAGGCCGCCTACGAGGACTGGTACCTGCTCGATGACTTCACCGCCCTCGGAGTACTGAACGAGGCGGCAGTGACACACGGCCACCGCAGCGCACACGAGGGGATCGCGCGGCGCTTCGGCTCTGGCGCGGGCGGGCTGTACGGCCTGCTGGAGGGCCACGCCGACCTCGCCGACGCACCTCGCGCCGTATGGGTCTCCCGCCCACCCGGCGAGCCGCCCGGCGAGCTGGCGCAGCTGCTCGCAGACGGCATCGACCCCGCGCACGCCAGCCTGTGGCGCCGAGCGCTCGTGTTCGGCCCGGCCCCCGAGTACTGCCTGCTGGCACCCGAGCTTCCGCCGGGGGGCTCCCCCACGCGCCTGCCCGCAGGCTGGGGCGCTGTCGTCTGCCAGCGCGAAGCGATCTGGCACAGCTGACGCATCACGCGGGAAGGTGCTCGCCGAAGCGCTCGTGCGGGCCACGTGGGACGTCGGAGGCATATGGGAGAATTACGCGCGATGGAGCAGCGCGCCAGCCGCAGCTCAGCCCGCCAACAGCGGTAACAGCGCCGCCAGCTTGACCTCGGTCTCGGCTAGCTCCGCGGCGGGGTCGGAGTCGCGCACGACGCCGACGCCGGCGTAGCAGCGGGCGACACGGCCGCGCAGCAGGGCGCAGCGCAGCGCGACACAGAACTCGCCGTCACCGGTGGCGTCAGCCCAGCCGACGGGGCCCGCGTACCAGCCGCGGTCGAGGCCCTCCAGGGCTGGGATCAGCGGGCGCGCGCGCTCCAGCGGCTCGCCCCCAACGGCTGGTGTGGGGTGCATCAGCTCGAGCAGCTCGATCACGTCGAGCGGCTGCGCGAGCTGGGCGCGGATCGGGGTGCCGAGGTGCTGGATGTTGGCGACCTTCACGAGCGCCGGCTCGGGCGGCGCGGCCGTCCACAGCGCGTGCTGGCGCAGCGCGCGCTCGATCCGGCGGATCACGATCGCGTGCTCCTCGCGGTCCTTCTCGGAGTGCATCAGCTGTTCGCCGAGGTGGTCGTCGACGGCGGGGTCGGCGCTGCGGCGCATCGAGCCGGCGAGCGCGAGCGCGCTGACGCGGTGGCCCTCGCGGCGCACCAGCAGCTCGGGGCTGGCGGCGACGAATGCGGCGTCGTCGCGACCGACGCAGAACACCGTGCACGAGGGGAAGCCCTCGCGCAGCACCCCGAACAGCGCGGCGGGATCGTGGTCTCGAGGGGCGTGCACCTGCACCTCGCGCGCCAGCACCACCTTCTCCAGCTGCCCCTTGCGGATCAGTTCGACCGCGCGCGCGACCGCGGCCTCGTAGTGCTCGGGCGGCATCGCGCTCGCGATCCGGTAGCGCCCCGTCGGCGCGGGGTCGAGCAGTGCCAGCGGCTCCATGCACAGCTCGCTGAGACGGCGCTCCAAGCAGGCGAGCAGCTGCTCGGCGGTGTCGTCGGGGGCAGCGAGCGCGCACAGCGTCATCCGCACGCGCATGCCGTCCGTCGCAGCACGCAGATCGGGGGGCGGGGTCGGCGACGCCCCCCCGGTCCGGCGCTCGGGGCGCTGCTCGCGCGTAAACGCGACCTCGGGCACGATCAGCGAGGCGGGCGCGAAACCGCTCCACGCCATGTCGGCGCCGCCCTCGGCGGCGAACGCGAAGCCGCCCAGCGCGATCGGCCCGCCGCCGCTGGAGCCCGGGTCGGAGGGATCCTCGGGCGGGTCGCTGACCGCCGCCGCCGCAAGCGCGCGCCAACGGTCGGCCACGGTGGCGAAGCGCTCGGGCCCGGTGGCCGTCAGGCAGACCGCCTCGCCGAGCGCGGCCAGCGCGCGCGCCCCACGCTCGGGCTGCTCTAAGAGAAACCACGACTCGCCCGGACGCCGCGAGGCGCAGACGACAGCACTGGGGTCAAGGTCCGCCGGCAGCGGCAGAGTCAGCGCCGCGAGTGTCTGGCGGCCGCTGCGCCGCGCGCGCTTGACGGCGAGTTGCAGGCGTGCTCGCAGCCGCTCGCGGTCGGCGTCGCTGAGCGCGAATGGGCTCTCGTGCGTCCGCTCGAGCGTGCCCCTCACGTCTCGCTGCGACCCCTTGCGATCGCAATCTCCCCGGTGCGCATCATCTCGATCAGCCCGAATGGCCGCACCATGTCCTCGAAGGCTTGGATCTTCTCGGTCGTGCCGGTGATCTCGACGATGATCGAGCGCTTGGTGACGTCGACCACCTTGCCCCGGAAGATCTCGGTGATCTGCATCAGCTCGCCGCGCTGGGGGCCGTCCGCGGCGACCTTGAACATCGCGAGCTCGCGCGAGACCGTGTCGCCCGGGTCGAGGTCGCGGATCTTCAGCACGTTGATCAGCTTGTGCAGCTGCTTGGTGACCTGGTCGATCGGATGCAGGGCGCCATCGACTGTGAGCGTCACTCGCGAAACGCGCTCGTCGTCGGTCGGGCCAACCGTGAGCGTGTCGATGTTGAAGCCGCGGCGGGCAAACAGCCCTGCGATGCGCGTCAGCACACCCGACTTGTTTTCGACGAGGATCGAAAGGACGTGCTTGCGCCCGGTGCGCAGGTTGCCCGAGGTTTCGAGCTCGGCGAGGCTGATCGGCGCCTTGGTCGCTGGTTCACCCATTGCCCACCACCCCCTGCCTCGCCGCCACGTGCTCGATCCACGCAACATCGTTTCGCAGCTTCGTGCGAGCACCCATCCTCATCCCACCATCTCCCGCGCAGCCTGCCCGGCAGGAATCATCGGATAGGTGTTCTCCTCGCGGGTGACGCGCACGTCCACGACCACGGGGCCCTCCGTGGCGATGGCGCGCTTGATGTCGTCCACGAGCGTGTGCTTGTCCTCGAAGCGCATCCCGGTCGCGCCGTAGGCCTCGGCGAGCTTGACGAAGTCGGGGAACTTGCCCATGTCGACGTGGGAATAGCGGCCGTCCCAGAAGAGCTCCTGCCACTGGCGCACCATCCCGAGGTAGCCGTTGTTCATGATGAACACCTTGATCGGGATCTGATCCTGCGCGCAGGTGGCGAGCTCCTGGGCATTCATCTGCACCGAGCCGTCGCCGGCGACACAGCAGACGAGACGGTCGGGGCAGCCGACGGCGGCGCCCATCGCGGCCGGCAGTCCGAAGCCCATCGTCCCCAGGCCACCGGAGTTGATCCAGCGCCGCGGCGCGGGGAAGTCGTAGTACTGAGCGGTCCACATCTGGTGCTGGCCGACGTCGCTGGAGACGATCGCCTCCCCGCCGGTCGCCTCGTACAACGCCTGGATCAGGTACTGCGGCTTGATCTCGGCGTCGGTGCTGTCCTCGTATTTGAGCGGGTGCTGCTCGCGCCACCTCTCGATGCGGCCCCACCACTCGTCGAGGCGGGCGGGGTCGGCCCCCAGCGCGCGGTACTCGATCGCCAGCTTCGCGAGCACGTTGCGGGCGTCGCCGACGATCGGGATGTGGGCGGGCACGTTCTTGGATATCTCCGCCGGGTCGACGTCGATGTGGATGAACTTGGCGTGGGGCGCAAACTCCGAGAGCTTGCCGGTGATGCGATCGTCGAAGCGGGCGCCGACGGCGCAGATCAGGTCGGCCTCGTCCATCGCGTAGTTGGCGGCGCGGGTGCCGTGCATCCCGAGCATCCCCAACCACTGAGGGTTGGGTACCCCATCCGCCCCTGCTCCAACCATCGCTGCACCGCCCACGCCGGCATCCACCCGCGCGGGAAAGGCGCCGAGGCCCATCAGCGTGCAAGTGACGGGGAAGCGGTCGCAGGCGGCGAGCTCGACCAGCTCCGCGGAGGCGTTGGCGTTGACCACGCCACCGCCGGCGTAGATCACGGGACGCTGGGAGGCGGCGAGCGCCTTGGCGGCCTGGCGGATCTGCTTCTGGTTGCCCTCCAGCGTCGGCTGGTAGCCGGGGAGGCGCACGTCGGTGACCGGCTCGTAGGCGATCTCCGCGCGCGAGAGGTCCTGCGGGATGTCCACGAGCACCGGGCCGGGCCGTCCGGTGGAGGCGATGTGGAAGGCCTCGTGGATCGCGCGGGGGATCTCCAGCGGGTGCTGGATCATGAAGGAGTGCTTGACGACGGGCATCGTGATCCCGATCGTGTCGGCCTCCTGGAAGCCGTCGGTGCCGAGCAGCTCGGTGCGCACCTGGCCGGTGATGAACACCACCGGCACCGAGTCCATCATCGCGTCGCAGATCGGGGTGATCAGGTTGGTGGCGCCGGGGCCGGAGGTCGCGAACGCGACGCCCACTTTGCCAGTCGCCTTGGCGTAGCCCTCGGCGGCGTGCCCGCCGCCGGCCTCGTGGCGCACGAGAATATGGCGGATGCCGGCGTCCACGAAGGCGTCATAGGTCGGGAGGTTGGCGCCTCCGGGCAGACCGAAGACGACCTCGACGCCCTCCGCCTTGAGGCATTCCATCAGTGCGTCAACCGCGCGCATGTCTGCCAACCGCCTTTCCACTGCACTCGAAACGGGCCAAAAAGGCAGTGTACCAGCGGGTTTGTGCCCTCCCGCTACGCACTCCTAGCGGTCGATGGCCAAGCCAGGCAAGGACGCAGTGAGCGAAGTGTGCTCTGCACACGAGCGATCGAGGAGCCGCCTGGCGCCGTGCCAGCGGCCGCTAGGAGGAGCCGATCCCGATCCCGATCGCCAGTGCAATCACCCCGCCGACGGTGACCACTAGCAGTGAGGAGCGCATCGAGACGTTCAGGAAGCGTTTGCGCACCCAGGCGATCGCGAACAGCTCGAAGGCAACGACAAACCCCGCGACCAGCAGCGCTTTGTGGACGTCGCTGATGAAGAACGGCAGCGTGTGGAAGATGCCGCCGAGCGTGGTCATGCCGCCGGTGATCGCGCCGCGCACAACCGCCGAGCCGCGGCCGGTCTGCTCGCCGGTGTCCGACAGTGCCTCCGACCATCCCATGCTGACGCCCGCACCCAGCGCCGTCGAGAAGCCGACCAGCAGCGCCACGCGCGAGTTGGAGGAGATCGCCGCTGCGAAGATCGGCGGCAGCGAGGAGACGGTGCCATCGATCATGCCCACCAGTGCCGGCTGCACGACGCGCAGCACGAAGTCGCGCTCGTCGGGGAAGCCGGCGCGGTGGATCAGCCGCGCGATCAGCGAGTCGTTTATGGGCATGGGCGGAGCCTTGGCGCTCATGCCACGTTTATAGAGCCTTCGTCGTTTCGGGCTCCCTAATCGGTGCCCCTAACGACTCAGGAGAACCGGGCGGCGCCCTAGCCTCTCAGGAGTACCGTGCGGCGCGATAGAGATTCAACCGCTGGCCGCCGACGGCGGCTGCCACGATTCCGGCGCGATCACCGTCTCAGGAAAGTCGAGCTCCGTCCCGCAACGGGTGCAGAGGGCATCGTAGATCTTGGTGACGCGTCCGCAGTGGGGACAGCGACGGCGCAGCTCGTTGCTCTCCATGCGATAGGCGATCGCGGCGAGCAGGCCGAAGAAGGGCACGACCGCCGAGATAACGAACCACAGCAGGAACGAGCTGCCCTTGATGCGGCCAACCAACCCGCCGGCGAGACCGAAGCCGAGGCAGATGACCACGTATCCCATCGCGCGCCTCTCAGAACAGGACGCGTACGGCCCAGACGATCGCCACGATGGCGAGTACCACGATGACCGGGACGGCCAGGAAGGTGACGAGGCCGATCACGAGGTGCAGCAGCACCCAGGCGGCGACCGCCAAGACCAGCACCGCGACGATCATCCGGCCAAACGAACGCGACGAGGTGGCTGCGGGCTGCTCGTTCATATCGCTAGATGGTAGCGCTCACGGTCTGCGTCGGCGACGCGCGGGCCGCTGGAGGCACTCCGGGCGCTTGAAGAGGAGCGGCGAATGGAACGGTGCGCCGCTCACGATGTGATGCGATACGGCCGGGCGGGAGTTGGCGCCCCGGCCCGGCCGCACGCATCCTGCTCCGCCCATCCGCGGTCGAGGGGAGCCCGCGGAGGCGAGATTGGAAGGTCACCCTTGGAGGTCCCCCAATGTTGGCGTCCGCGCGTGTGTATGTATTTGGCCCGCGGTACAAGATCTGAACGGTGGCGGTGTTGCGGTTGCCAAGCAGATCCGGTTGGCGGGCAGTGGCCCACCGCACGAACGTAGTGGCTCCGCCGGTCCGACTCAGACGCCGAGCTGCTCGTGCACGAGCCGAGTGACCGCGCCGCCGTCGGCGCGGCCCTTGGTCTCACGCATCACATGGCCCACGATCGGCCCGATCGCCTTGGCGTTGCCGGCGCGCACGTTCTCGGCCGCCTCGGGGTGCGCCGCGAGCGCCGCCGCGACGATCGCGGCGAGCTCATCGCCGCCGTCGATCGCCGCCAGACCCTGGGCCTCGACGATCGCCGCCGGATCGCCCCCCTCCGCGACGAGGCGGTCGAGCACCTGGCGGCCGGCGCCGACGCTGATGCGCTTGGCGTCAGCGAGGCCCACGAGCAGGGCCAGCGAATCGGGCCGAACATGCGACTCGGCGGGATCCTGCCCATCGGCCAGGCGTGCGAGCAGGTCGCCGGAGATCCAGTTGGCGAGCGCCTGAGCGGGTGGCGCAGGATCGACCTCGGCGGAGCGCGCCGCCTCGAAGTAGTCGCCGAGCTCGGTGCGGAAGGCGAGCAGGTGGGCGCTGTCGGCGGAGAGCCCGATCTCGCGCTCGAAGCGCTCGGCGCGCGCGGCGGGCAGCTCGGGGAGGGCAGCGCGGGCGGCGTCGAGCATCGCCGCGTCGATCGCAACCGGCAGCAGGTCGGGCTCGGGGAAGTAGCGGTAGTCGTGGGCCTCCTCCTTGGAGCGCAGCGAGGTGATGCGCTCAGAGGCGGGGTCGAAGTGCAGCGTCTGGAGCTCGACCCGCCCACCACCGCGCAGGATCGCCTCCTGGCGGGCGAGCTCGGCGCGGATGCCGCGTTCGATGAAGCGGAAGGAGTTCATGTTCTTCAGCTCGGTCTTCACCCCGAGCTGCTCGCTGCCGGCGGGTCGCAGCGAGATGTTGGCGTCGCAGCGCAGCGAGCCCTCCTCCATGTTCACGTCGGAGACGCCGAGCACGCGCATCGTGGTACGCAGCAGCCGCAGCCACTCGCCGGCGGCCTCGGCGGAGCGCAGGTCGGGCTCGGTGACGATCTCCGCGAGCGGGGTGCCGCCGCGGTTGAAGTCGACGATGCTCGCGTCCGAGCCGTGGATGCGCCCGGAGGCGCCGACGTGCACGAGCTTGGCGGCGTCCTCCTCGAGGTGCACGCGGTGGATGCGCACCTCCCCGAGCCGCCCGCCAAGACAGAGCGGCAGGTCGTACTGGGAGATCTGGTAGCCCTTGGGCAGGTCGGGGTAGAAGTAGTTCTTGCGGTGGAAGATCGACCGCGGCGCCAGCTCGGAGCCGAGCGCGAGACCGATCATCAGCCCGAAGTGCACGGCGCGGGCGTTGGCGACGGGCAGGCTGCCGGGCAGGCCGAGACACACCGGGCAGGTGTGGGTGTTGGGAGGCTCGCCGAAGGAGAGCTCGCAGCCGCAGAACATCTTCGTAGCGGTCGCCAGCTGGATGTGGATCTCGAGGCCGATCACCGGTTCGTACTCGACCGCGCTCATCCCTCGACGCCCCCCATCCAAGCCCCTCTCGCACGGGCACCTCGTACTACTACGCCCATCGCACGGACTCCCTGTGCTCGACCCCTCACGCCGACCCCCCGCGCGCCCGCGACCCATCGAAGCCGAGCGCCCGCTCCAGCGCGAACGCAGCATCGAGCAGGCGGTTCTCGCTGAACACCGGACCGGCGATCTGCAGCCCGACGGGCAGCTCCCCGCCGCCGCCGTCGCCCGCCAGGCCGCACGGGATCGAGATCGCGGGGATGCCGGCGAGCGACATCGGGACGGTGCAGAAGTCGTTGATGTACATCGACCACGGGTCGCCGGTGCGCTCCCCGAGCGGGAAGGCGACGGTAGGAGAGGTCGGCGTGAGGATGAAGTCCACCTCCGCGAACGCGGCATCGAAGTCGGCGACGATCTTCGTGCGCACACGCTGGGCGCGGCCGTAGTAAGCGTCGTAGTAGCCGGCGGAGAGCGCGTAGGTGCCGAGCATGATGCGCCGCTTGACCTCCGCGCCGAAGCCGTCGTGGCGGGTGTGGGTGTACATCCCGACGAGACCGCCCTCCTCGTCGGCCTGCCGATCGCCGGTGGGGGCGGGAGCAACCCGCCGCAGCCCGTAGCGCACGCCGTCGAAGCGGGCGAGGTTGGAGGAGGCCTCCGCGGGCGCCAGCACGTAGTAGGCGGAGAGCCCGTGGGGAGCGTGGGGCAGGCGAACGTCGTGGATCTCCGCGCCAAGCTCGCGCGCGCGCGCAAGCGCACCGCGAAAGGCGTCGAGCACCCCGGGGTCGATCCCCTCGCCGGTGAGCTCCTCGGGCACGCCCAAACGCACGCCGGTGAGGCTCTCGGCAGTCGGCAGCGCGATCTCCTCGGGGTGCCCCAGCGAGGTGGCATCGCACTCGTCGCGGCCGACCATGTGGCGCAGCAGCAGCGCCGCGTCGGTCACGTCGCGAGTGAGCGGGCCGGCCTGATCCAGCGAGGAGGCGAACGCGATCATGCCGTAGCGCGAGACGGCGCCGTAGGTCGGTTTGAGCCCGACGATCCCGCACAGTGCGGCAGGCTGGCGGATCGATCCGCCCGTATCGGTGCCGAGCGCCCACGGAGCGAGGCCGGCGGCGACGGCGGCGGCGCTGCCCCCGGAGGACCCCCCGGGCACGCGTGCGCGATTCCACGGGTTGAGTACTGGGCCGAAGGCGGAGTTCTCATTGGAGGAGCCCATCGCGAACTCGTCCTGATTGGTCTTGCCCAGCAGCGGCGCGCCGGCCGCCGCGAGCCGCGCGACGGCGGTGGCGGTGTAGGGCGGGCGGTAGCCCTCGAGGATGCGCGAGCCCGACTGCGAAGGCACGCCGGCGGTGCAGAAGAGGTCCTTGACGGCGAGCGGCACTCCGCGCAGCGGAGCGTCGGAAGCGTGGGCGGGCAGCACACCATGCCGCGGGGTGTCGGACTGGTCGGCGGACGGCCCTCCATCCGCGCCGGGGGCCACCCACGTGAAGCAGTTCAGCTCGTCGGCGGCCGCCCGCGCGCGGTAGGCATCGAACAGCTCCGCCGCGGAGAGCCGGCCGGCCTCGATCTCGGCAACCGCCTGCGCGGCCGACAGGTCGATGATCTCGGGAGCGCTCACGCCTGAGGGCTGGGGACGAGAAAGCCCCCGTCGGCCACGGAAGGTGCCTGTTCGAGCGCTACCTCGCGCGGCAGGCATGGGCGCGGCTCGTCGGGGCGCAGGCGGCCGACGACCTCCACCACGTGCGAGGTGGGAGGCACGTCGTCGAGCGAGAGCTCGCCGATCTTGGCGATGTGGTCGAGCACGCCGGAGAGCTCGCGCGCCATCGACTCGACCTCGTCGTCCTCCAGCTTCAGCCGCGCCAGGCGGGCCACGTGGAGGACTTCGTCGCGATCGATCACGGCGGGGATTGTGCCTGAAAAAAGAGGGGCCCGGCGCGCCGGCCTTTTTGGCCGGCTGCGCACCCTCTATGGCGTGGCCGGCGGCACCTCGCGCGGCGGCGTGGCGTCGGGCGGGTAGAGGCCCGTGCGTTCGTCGCGCATCGACTGCCAGCTCCCGGCCAGCACCAGCAGCGCTCCGACCAGCGCCAGCCACGCCCCCGAGCACAGCATAGTGGCGTGATCGGGGCGCTCCAGCAGCCTCACTACGGCCGCAACCGTGGCGAGGATCCCGAGCAGTGTGCTCCACACCGCAGCGGCGACCGGGATCGCGGTGGTGCGCTCAGTGACGGTGGCGAGCGCCAGTACGAGTGCGCCCGCTGCGGCGAGGATCAGCAGCGCGACCGCCACGCCGAAGGTCGCCCACGCGCTGAGCTTTCCCTGCGCGTTCTCATACCACGGCAGCGCCAGCGCAACGATCAGGCAGATCGCCCCTGCGAGCGCGATCAGCTCTCCAGAACGCATGCGGCGCAGGCTCATCGACGCTCCCCCGCGCCCGTGCGGCAGCGCAGGGTCACCGACGCTCCCCCATTCCGGCTTGACGGCGCGGGCTCATCACGCGACCCGAACCCCCTCCCGCAGGTGCGCGGCATCGAGTGTGTTGCGCAGCAACAGGGCGATCGTCATCGGCCCGACACCGCCCGGCACTGGGGTGATCGCTCCGGCGAAGCGGGGACACCGCTGCGAAGTCCACATCGCCGACCAGCCCGCTCTTATTGCCCGCCTCCTCCGGCGTGAGGCGGTTGATGCCAACGTCGATCACCACCGCCCCGGGCTTGACGAACGCGGCGCCAACCATACGCGGGCGGCCGATCGCCGCGATCAGTACGTCAGCGCGTGCGCATACGCCCTGCGAGATCGCGCGTGCGGGAGTGGCAGACCGTGACCGTTGCATTGGCGGCGAGCAGCAGTTGCGCCATCGGCTTGCCGAAGAGGTTGGAGCGGCCGACGATCACCGCCTCGGCGCCCTCCAGCCAGCCCGCGTCCCCACCGTGGACGCTCGCCAACAGCTCCATCACCCCCAGGGGGGTGCACGGCCGCAACCCCGGCCGTCCGAGCGACAGCAGTCCGGCGTTGACCGGTGTCAGGCCATCCACGTCCTTGTCCGGGTCGATCAGGCCGGTGAGCGACGGACCATCGAGGTGCGCCGGCAGCGGCAGCTGCAGCAGCACCCCGTTGACGGCATCGTCCTCGTTGAGAGCTTCGAGCAACTCGGCCACCTGCGCGCGCGAGGCATCTGCCGGCAGGCGCTTATCGAAGGGCGTCATCCCGACCTCGGCACAAGCGCGCTGCTTGCCCCCCACGTACACCGCCGAGCCCGGGTCCTCGCCGACCAGCACGGTCGCCAGTCCCGGCGTGTGCCCCGTCAGCTCGACGTACGCGCGCACCTCCTCGGCAACCTGCGCGCGCACGCGCGCGGCGATTACTTTGCCGTCGATAATCGTGGCGCTCATTGCGTAGAGATGCTACCGCCGGGTGACCGGGGCGAACTCGGCCATCAGCTTGCGTTCGGAGCCGTCGCGGGCGAAGCGCACGACGATCACCCCGTGAGGCTCCACGGCGGTGACAACCCCCTCGCCGAAGGAGGCGTGGGTGACGTCCTCGCCCAGCCGGAACGACTCCCCGGAGCTAGCCTGTGGCCCGCGGCCGGCAGTCGGGTCACCTGCGCCCGCTCCGCGGCTGGCGGTGATGCCGCCGCCTTGCCCCGCCGCGGCGCCAATGCGGGCGGCAGAGTCCCAACCGCCGCCTACACCGACGAGCGCCCGGCTCGAGCGCGCGCCATTCGACCAGCTCATCCCACCGCCGCCACGCGCGGCGCTTGCGACCAGCAGCTGCGCTTGCTCGCGTTCGGTGAGCTCGGCGGGAACCTCGTCGAGGAAGCGGCTGGGCAGGCCGTATGCCTGCGCGCCGAACACCACTCGGCGGCGCGCATGGGTGAGGTAGAGCTTGCGCATCGCGCGGGTCACCCCGACGTAGAAGAGGCGCCGCTCCTCCTCCAGACCGCCTTCGTCGAGCGCCCGCGAGTGGGGGAACACGCCGTCCTCGCAGCCCACGATGAACACCACTGGGTACTCCAGGCCCTTGGCGTTGTGCAGCGTCATCAGCGTCACCAAACCCTCCGTCTCGTCCTTGCGGGAGTCGGCGTCGGCGACGAGCGCGATCTGCTGCAGAAAGACGTCGAGCGCCTCGTGGCCGGCCTCGGCGGTCGCGTCGAACTCGCGCCCGACCGACACCAGCTCCTCGAGGTTCTCGATGCGCCCCTGTGCCTCGATCGTCCGCTCCGCCTCGAGCGCCTCGATGTAGCCGGTTTGCGAGAGCACCGCCTCCAGCAACTCCCCCACCGACACGCCTTGCTCCAACCGCATGCGCAGCTCGTCCATCGTGTCCATGAAGCGCCGCAGCGCCTTCACCGCGGCCGCGCCGAGGCCGGGGATCGCATCGGGCGCGGCCGCCGCCTCCCACACCGAGACGCCGACGGTGGCGGAGTGCGCCACGATGCGCCCCAGCGAGGTCTGCCCGAGTCCGCGCCGGGGGGAGTTGGCCACGCGCGTGAAGCTCACCACGTCGAACGGGTTGGCCAGCCACGAGAGGTAGGCGATCGCGTCCTTGATCTCGGCGCGCTCGTAGAACTTCGTGCCGCCGATCACCTGGTAGGCGATCTCGCGGCGCACGAGCGTGTCCTCCAGCACGCGCGACATCGCGTTGGTGCGGTAGAGCACGGCGATCTCCGCGCGCGAGGCGCCCTCGTCGACGAGCCGCTCGATCTCGCCCACCACGAAGCGTGCCTCGGCGTGCTCGTCCTCCAGCTCGCGCACCTGGATCGGCTCGCCGGTGCCCAGCTCGCTCCACAGGCGCTTGGCGATCCCGCCGCGGTTGTTGGCGATCACCGCGTTGGCGGCCTTCAGGATCGTCTCGGTGGAGCGGTAGTTCTGCTCGAGCTTCACCACGCGCGCGTCGGGGAAGTCATCCTGGAAGTCGAGGAGGTTGCGGATGTCCGCGTTGCGGAAGCTGTAGATCGACTGCGCGTCGTCGCCGACCACGGCGAGGTTGCGATGGCCAGCCAGATGGACTGGCTCCCCCCGCGCCGGCGCCTGGCGCCCGCCGCCGACCAGCAGTTGCAGGAAGCGGTACTGCGCGTGGTTGGTGTCCTGGTACTCGTCGACCAGCACGTGGCGGAAACTTTCGCTGTAGCGCTCGCGCACCTCCGCGTACAGCTCCAACAGGTTGACGGTGCGAAACAACAGGTCGTCGAAGTCCATCGCGTTCATGCGCATCAGGTCGCGCTCATACAGCGTGTACACCTCGCCGACCAGCTCCTCGAACTGCGAGCCGACCGCCTGGCTGTAGGCGGAGGCGTCATTGAGCTTGTTCTTGGCGGAGGAGATCTGGTTGTGGATCGCCGCCGGCGTGTAGCGCTTGGGGTCCACTCCGACGGCGTCCATGCAGCGCTTGGTCAGCCGCCGCGCGTCGGCTTGGTCGTAGATCGTGAACTGCCGCGTATACCCCAGCCGCTCGGCCTCGGCGCGCAGGATCCGCGCGCAGGCGGCGTGGAAGGTCATCAGCCACATCCCCCGCGTGCTGTGGCCTAGCAGCCGTTCGACGCGCTCGCGCATCTCCTTGGCGGCCTTGTTGGTGAAGGTGATCGCCAGGATCTCCCCCGCCTGCGCCTGGTCGGTGTAGATCAGGAAGGCGAGGCGGTGGGTGAGCACGCGCGTCTTGCCCGAGCCCGCCCCGGCGAGGATCAAAAGCGGCCCCTCGCCGTGCGTCACAGCCTCCCGCTGAGGCTCGTTAAGGCCCTCCAGCAGCTCCTGGAGATGCTCGGCGTGGGGGTTCTCGGGCATCTGCTCCAGCATAGTTGCGGGCTCGGCGGGCGTAACGTGTCAGTCATGCCACTGCTCGAGGAAGTCCGCTACGGCTGCGCGCAGACCGCCGCCCAGGCGCGGTGGGTGCGGATCGACATGGACGCGATCGCTGACGAGGAGGTCCTCGCGAAGATCGCCGAGCCCGAGCCGGAGGGCCCCCGCGCGGAGCTTGACCCGGTGCGCCACTACCTGGAGGGCGAGCCCGCAGACGTGGCCGACTACCTGCTGGCGCTGGACGCAATCAACTTCGGCTCGGGTTGGTTTCCCACCCTGCGCAAGCGCCTCGACGGCGGCGCGCCCGTCAGCGGCTACTTCACCGTCGCATGGGGACTCACCGACCATGTGCGCGCGCAACACGCCGCCTGCGGCGGGTGGGCGCTCGACGGGGCGTGGCTGCGCGCGGTAGACACCCGCACGATCGCCGCGATCCTCGGCCAGCGGCCCAACCACGAGCTGATGAGCCTTTACAGCCAGGCGCTGCGCGAGCTGGGCCGCTTCCTCGGCGAGCGCCGCGCGCTTGACCTCGTGGCCGAGTGCGGCGGGTCGGCGGAGCGATTTGCGCAAGCGCTGGCGCGCGGCATGGCGATGTTCGACGACCGCAGCTTCTACAAGCGCGCCCAGATCGCCGCCGCCGACCTCGCGCTAGCGCGAGTGACGAGCTTCACCGACCTCGACCGGCTGACGATCTTTGCGGACAACCTCGTCCCCCACGTGCTGCGCTGCGATGGCATCCTGGTGTACGAGGAGTCGCTCGCCGCCCGCATCGACGCCGGCGAACTGCTCCCGCCAGGCGGCCCCGAGCGTGAGATCCGCGCCTGCGCGGTGCACGCCTGCGAGCTGATCTCGGCGCGCACGGGAATCCCGCCGCGGGCGCTCGACCATCGCCTGTGGAATCGCGGTCAGGCCCCGGAGTACAAGGCGCGCCCGCGGCATCGCTGCCGGTGCGTGTACTACTGAGCGGCGACTACTTCTTCTTTTTCGTCCGCTTCGGCTTCTTCGGCTTGACGTACGACTTGATGAGCAACTTTCCGGTGGTGGTCGCGCTCTGGCCCCCGGTCCCGTGCGATTCGAGAGCAACCGTGAGCGTGAGATGGTGGTGGCGCTTGAGCAGTTGCAGCACCGGGGTGGGCAGCGCGACGCTCACCATGGTCGAGGCCCCGGCTGCAGCGCTGAAGGATGCATGGCCGGCAGCGACAGTCACGGGGGTGCTGTTCGTGCGGGCGGCAACAGCCAGGCCGGTCGCGGTAGCTGGCAGCGTCAATGTCGCTGTTCCCGCACACGCCGCTCCACCAGCCGGGCATGCGACCTTCAGATGCACCCGCCCGTGACTGTCGGCGGTGACGGTGGAGGAGCCGAGGCTCGCTGCCATGAACGTGGGCGGCGCAGGAGGCGCGGTGACCGCAATCGTGGCGGTCTGCGAGGTCGAGTTTCCCACTGTGTCCGTTCCTTTCACCGCCACGGTGTAGGTGCCCGGATTGGCGAAGGTGTGCGTCACAGATGGGCCGCTCGCGGTGAAGGCGTCCCCGAACGACCACGACGCCGTGGATGGTTCGGAGAAGGCGTCGACAGGGGCCACCGAGAACGTAACGGGTACTCCGACGGTCGCAGCTGCGGGGATCGCCAGATTCTTCAAGAGCGGCCCCGACGCGTCGAGCAGGCTCGCTCGGGCAATGAATTCGCCGCCGGTTGCGGCGCTGAAGCCGAACACGCTGTCGCCGTCACCGTCGATCGCCACGTTGAAACCATTCTCGTCGCCGAGCTTGAATTCGAAGAGCACTTCCTGGCCGGTGGGAGAGACCTCCCAGGGCGCCGTGAACTGTCCCCCGGCGGGGCGGAATGAAGCGGCCGCGCTGATTGCTGCCCCCAACTCCTGGATGTAGCCCACCACCATGTCACCAGCGGAGTCCTCGGCCACATTCGGATACAGACCAAAAGGCGCCAGACCCTCTGGGGTCGCGGGGAACCCCCCCGAGGGAGTGCCGGTGCTCGCCTGAATGTCGTCTGTGCTCAACCACCACACCACGGTGGGGTCCCCGTGCCCGTCGATGGCGATCTCGGGATTCAACGCTTCGGTTCCCGGTAGGGAAAGCTGTTCGGCGACCATGCCAAACCCGCCGGCACCGGCCGGCCGCGTGACAGCCTGGACGACCTCGTTGGATCCGTTTGAGCGTATCCATGCGATGGCCGTGTCACCCTCAGCGCTCATCGCCACCACCGGCTCCTGTGCGGGCTCGGCTTCCTTGGAAAGCACCACCGGTTTGGCGAAGCTGCCGGTCGCGGCCGAACGGGTCGCCTCTTCCACGACTTCCGGGCCGCCATTGGTGCTGTCCCAGACGACGGTGGCATCGCCAGCGGCGTCGATCGCGACCCTGGGCAGATCGCCGTTGCGACCTTCCGGGGAGAGGTCCACCGGAGCGCCGAAGCTTCCTCCGGCGGGACGAAACGACGCCTGGACGATTTCGTTGGCCCCGTTGGAGCGTCTCCACGCAACGATCGCGTCGCCCCCTTCATTCACCGCGACCGTCGGGAACGTGGCGTTCTGTCCGGCCGCGGAGAGCTTCACCGGCGCGGAGGGAATCCCGTCGGTCACGGTGGCGGCTTCCACGATGAAGTTCGACCCTTCAACGCTCGCATACCACACCGCGGTGGCTTCCCCGGCGGCATCCTCAGCTACCTGCGGAGCACGACTTTCAGCGCCCGCCGGCGAGAGATCGACCGCGGGCGAGAAGCTTCCGAACGGCGACCGTGTGGCAATCTGCACGGCGACGCCCCCTGGGGCCAAGATCGCCCAGGTCACCGCGACGTCGCCGCGCGATCCCATCGCCGTATCCGTCAACTCGGCGCCGACTCCAGAGAGAGGGCTCGCCGGGCTCCACGTGGGAACCGCCGCCGCCGCGGCCGGCAACCCCAGCACCGCGCAGATCGTCGTTGCCGCCCCCATAGCTCGCTTGCGCACAGAGCACCCCATTCACCGATCGCCGCCTCACCACCCGCCCGCAACGTGCCGGGCGGGAGCTTGTCGTGCGTGACCGTAACCGTCGTCGCGGACGTGATGACGCGCGCTTCGGCCGCGCTCAACCCCCCGCGGGGTTGGGGCCCTTCACCGGCCGCAGCGGCCTGACCTTGGCGACGGGCGGCTCGATGCGCCCCCCGGAGAGCTCGCCCACCGCGCGCTCCAGCGCGCCGATGCGGCTGGAGAGGCCACCGATCGCCTCCGCGATCGGGTCGGGGAGGTGGATCCAGTCGGCGTCCGGGCCCTCAGGGCGGCGGCCGTCCACGCGCACCGGGTGGCCGGGGTTGCCTACCACGGTGGAGTTGGGCGGCACGTCGGTGATGACAACCGTGTTGGCGCCGATCTTCGCGCCATGGCCGACGGTGATCGGGCCCAGCAGCTTGGCGCCTGAGCCGATCGTCACGTTGTCCTCCACCGTCGGGTGGCGCTTGCCGGTCGCGAAGCCCGTGCCGCCGAGGGTCACGCCCTGGTATAGCGTCACGTCGTCGCCGATCGTTGCGGTCTCCCCCACCACCACGCCGGCGCCGTGGTCGATGAACAGGCCCTTGCCAATCTGCGCCGCCGGGTGGATCTCGATGCCGGTGAGCGTCCGCGTCAGCATCGACATCGTGCGCGGCAGCAGCGGCACGCCCGACTCGTGCAGCGCATGCGCCATCCGGTGCGACAGCAGCGCGTGGATCCCCGGCCACGTCGCCACGATCTCCGCGGGCCCAACGCCGCGGGCGGCGGGATCGCGGTCGCGCGCCGCCGCCACGTCACGGCGCAGCTCCTTGACGACGCCCGCGAAGGTACCCAGTCCCAGCATGGCAACAGGTTAGCGGCGGTGAGAGCCACGTCGGCGGCTTGCGGCTTTGTGCCGGACGCTCGTGCAGCCGGTGACGGCGATCGCCGTGTCCTGCTTGAACACGAGGCCGTTCTGCGCGATGAATTCGGTCGGCATCCGTGAATCCGACCGACCCGCTCGTGGCCCATCCTTGGGTGACTCGGAGTGCTCGCGACGTCTCAGGGCGGCGGCGCCCAGAGGTGCGACAGCGGCAGCAGCGCGAGCCGGTCGCCGGCGGGCAGCGCTTGATCGCCGAGGTACAGCACGACGCCCGCAACGAAGCGGCCGCCGGCGCGATCGAGCAGGTCTCGCAGTCCTGCCAGGGTGCGAAAGGCAGTCCTGTTCACCGATCGGGCGGCCTTCACCTCGAACGCGACGATGCGCCCGTCGGCCGCCTCGGCGACCACATCCACCTCCGCCCTGTCGCGTGTGCGGTAGTGGTAGAGGGCGACTTCGGGATCGAGCAGCCGGGCAGCCTGCCGCACCAGCTCGTCGAGGGCGAAGGTCTCGATCAGCGGACCGCGAGCAGCGCTCATCGGCGAGACCAGCTCGTGCTCGTCGACGCCCAGCAGATGTGCGGCGAGGCCCGGGTCGGCCACGTGGAGCTTCGGGTGCTTGATCGCACGGCTCGCGAAATTGCGCGACCACGCCGGCAGCGCCACCGTGAGGTAGAGCGTCTCCAGCAGCGGCAGGTAGCTGCGGCTCAACAGCCTGCGCTCGATCCCCGTCTCGCGCGCCACGTTCTCGACCACCAGCTCCTGCCCCGTGCGGGCCGCAAGCGTCCGGATCAGCCGTGGCAGCTCACCCAGCCGCCGACCGGGTGCGATCTCCGGGACGTCGCGGCCGACGATCGTACGCAGATAGCTCTGAAACCAGCGCCGCCTTGCCGCTCCATCGAGATCAGCCACCTCCGGATAACCTCCCCTGCAGGCACGCGCGAAGTACTCGGCGGCACCCACCGCGGGCACCGATCGCGGGGGGAGGATCGCAGCGCGCTCCTCGAAGAGACCGTACAGCAGAGCGTCAGCCTCGGGACCCAGCTCATCGGCCTCGCCCTGGGTGTAAGGCCAGAGATCAACGATCTGCACGCGACCGGCAAGCGACTCCGAGATCGTCGCCACGCTCAGAAAGCGGCTCGAGCCGGTGAGCAGATACTGGCCGCGCGCGCCGTCCCGGTCCACCTCCAGCTTGATCGCCCGCACCAACGCATCCCCGGCGCGCTGGAACTCGTCGATCACCAGCGGCTTCGGATAGGCCTCGAGAAAGCCCGTCGTATCCGCGAGACACGCATCGAGCACTGGCTGGGAGTCCAGGCTGACATGCTCGGCATCGCCCAGCACCAGCCTGCTGAGCGTCGTCTTGCCCGCCTGGCGAGGGCCGTTCACGACCACCACCCGCGACTCCCCCAGCGCCCGCTTCACGACCGCCTCGGCGTGACGGCGATGCAGATGCCGATCCTTGGGCAAGAGAGTCGAATGCATATTCTGCCGTGATCATAGTGTATATTTCGCCGCTATACAAGTGCACACAATGACGCAATGACGCACGAATACGGGAGTCCCGGTGCCGGGGGTGAACGGGTAGCCCACCTCCGTGCCAGCCATTTAGTGAAGGCACGGGAATCGATCTGATCGACCCATGGCAGTCGAAGTAGGGCTGGTTCGCTGGTGGTACGCCTCATTGCGAGGGAGGACAACGCCGTGTATCTGGTGCCGCGGTCGAGTACTCCACGAGCCACCACCCCTGACCCCCTTTGTGGGGGTCCCCCATCCAAATAACTCAGGCCCTACGGCGCGAAGAACGCCTGCGATACATAACGCTCGCCCGAGTCCGGCACGATGGCGACGATCCGCGTGCCTCTCGACTCCGGGCGTTCCGCCACCTGCAGCGCCGCCCACAGCGCCGCGCCTCCGGAGATGCCCGCCAACAGGCCCGTGCGCCGCGCGCAACTCCACGCGGTGCGGATCGCGTCATCGTCGGCCACCGCGATCACCTCGTCCAGCAGCTCGCGCTCAAGCACCGGCGGCACGAAGCCCGCGCCGATGCCCTGGATGCGGTGGGGGCCGAGCCTGCCGCCCGACAGTACCGCCGAACCCTGTGGCTCGACCGCGACGATCCGCAGGTGGCGGTTGCGCTCGCGCAGGTACCCGCCGGCGCCGGTGATCGTCCCGCCGGTGCCCACCCCCGCCACCAGCACGTCGGGCGCGCCATCCAGGGCGCGCTCGATCTCGGGGCCGGTCGTACGCCGGTGCGCCTGGGGATTGGCGGGGTTTGAGAACTGGTCGGGCAGCCACACGTCCTCCCCGCGCGCCAGCTCCCGCGCAGCCGCGACCGCCTCGCTCATCCCACCCAGCGATTCGGTGATCCTCACCTTCGCCCCGTACAACTTCAGCAGGCTCTCGCGCTCGCGGCTCATCCCCTGCGGCAGCGTCAGCACCAGCTCATACCCCTTCGCCGCGCACACCATCGCCAGCGCGATCCCCGTGTTGCCGCTGGTCGCCTCCACGATCGTCGTGCGGCCTGGCTCGATCCGTCCCTCCTCCTCGGCCGCCTCGATCATTGCGACACCGATCCTGTCCTTCACGCTCCCCCCCGGGTTGGCCGACTCGACCTTCCCGTACAACTGCACCCCGTCGCCCCGCCGCTCCCTCTCGCCCAGCAGCCGTGGCAGTTCCACCAGCGGCGTCTCCCCCACCAGTTCCGCAATGTTGATCGGGATTCGGGGCATCCGCGCACGACAATAGTGGCCCACAGCCCACGGGGGCCTCATGGCGGTGGCTTGGGGGACGGCGAGATCCGGCCGAGCGTTGTCAAGGACATATGCAGGCCCGCCGATATACGGACATGCCCGCGCCCGATCCCGACGCCGCAGCTCCGCTTCTCGCGGGCTTCGACGAGTCCGCAATGCTCACCCGAGAAGACCTGCCGGGAGCTCTGATAACGGTGTTCGACTCCGACCTGCGCCTGATCCTCGCCGCCGGTCACGCGCTCGGCCGCACCGAGGGCTCACCGATCTACCGCGAAGGCAGGTCCCTTGCGGATGCCTTCCCCGCGGAGCTCTGGCGCCAGATCGAGCCGCTCTGCCGCTCCGCCCTGCAGGGGGACACGCGATCCCGCGGGATCCACACCGCCGATGGGCGCCAACGGTTGGTGATCGACGTCGGTCCGCTCGCTTCGACCACAGCAATCCCCGCCACGATCACAAGCGGTGTCGCCGTGATCCTGGACGTCTCCGAGCACCAGTCCTCCGATCAACCCGAGCGCCACCCTCGGGAGCGCTTCGAGGAGGTCTTCCAGCGCGCCCCCATCGGCACCGGCCTTCTCGATCAGGATGGGTGCTGGGTGCTTGTCAACCAGGCGCTGTGCGACATCACCGGCTACACCTCCTACGAGCTGATCCGCAAGCGCTTTCGCGACATCACCCACCCCGAGGACGTCAACAACGATGCCGGTCGCCGCCGTCAGTTGCTGGACGGCGAGATCTCCGCCTACCAGACCGAGAAGCGTTACTTCAACGCCGCCGGGGAGACGATGTCGGCGCTGCTCTCGATCTCCCTCGTGCGCGACCATGAGGACAGGCCGCTGCACTTCATCGTCCAGGTGCAAGACATCTCCGAGCGCAAGCATCTCGAGGAGCACCTACGGCATCTCGCCGACCACGATCCGCTCACCGGGCTGCGCAACCGCCGCCTCTTCGAGCACGACCTCAAGCTTCAGATCGGGCGCTGTCAACGCTACGACGAGCAGGCAGCCCTGATCGTGATCGACCTCGACGGCTTCAAGCAGGTCAACGACCTGCACGGCCACAAAGTCGGCGACGAGGCTCTGAAGGCAGTTGCGAGGATGCTGACGCGGAGGCTTCGCGCCACCGACTTGGTCGCCCGCCTCGGCGGCGACGAGTTCGCCGTGTTGCTACCCCACATGGATCCCGAGGGCGCCGAGATCGTCACCGAGGATCTGATGCGCGTGATCGCGACGTGCACCGTGGACACGGGCACCACCGTCGTCCACCTCGACGCCTCCGCCGGCTTCGCGCTGCTGCACAGGCTCACCCGCGACGACGAGTCGGCGCTCATCGAGGCCGACCGGGCGATGTACGCCGCCAAGCGCGCGCGGCGGGCAGGTGCGCTTCATACACGTTAAGTCGGGCCCACCGGGAGCGATCAGATGTGGTACATGCTCGCGCCAGCTTCGCGCGCCTCGCGCTCGATCACGTCGGCGATCGTGGTGTCGCCCAGCACTTTGCGCGCGGCCCGCGCGGCATCCGCGAACACGCCCTCGGAATCGCGGCCGAGGGGGCCGTCGAGCAGCTCCACCACCTCCAGCACGCTCACTGTGGCGGGGTCTCGGGCGAAGGTGTAGCCGCCCTTGACGCCCCGCTGGGAGCTGAGGATCCCCGCACGGCGCAACACCGCGAACAGCTGCTCGAGGAACTGCACCGGCACCTCGCGGCGGCGCGCCAGCTCGCCGATCGGCACCGGCCCAGCGCCCCCGCTGCGGCCCAGCTCGGCCAGCGCCAGCACGGCGTAGGGGGACTTGCTGGTGATCGAGATCATCGCGCGCTCACAGGCGCGACTTTACGAGACAAGGCCTCTGAGGCGGTCGCTGACCAAGCGAGGCGAGAACGCAAGGAGCGAAATGTGCTCAGCACATGAGCGACTGAGGACAACGCATCGCGCCGGTCAGCGGGCGTCTCAGAGCCAACCCCGCTCTGTGGCGATCAGCACCGCCTGCGCGCGGTCGACGGCTCCGAGCTTGCCGTAGATGTTGTGCAGATGCGTGCGCACCGTGCTCGTCGAGAGCGTCAACTCGTGAGCGATCTGCTTGTACACCTTGCCTTCGGCGAGGCGTTGCAGCACCCCCAGCTCGCGAGTCGACAACGGACAGGGATCGACGTGGCGCTGGCGTTGGTTGGTCGCCGTTGGCAGCTCGTACATCACGCGGCGCAGCTCCTCCGGGCCGAGGCCCACCAGGCGCGCGGTGCGCAGCATCTCCGTCGGGGATACCTGGGCGCCCTGGGTGTAGTGGGCGAGCATGTCGGCAAGGCGCACGAACGCCGCCTCGCCCGCGGCGTCCGGGGTGTGATGGCGTTCGATCACGCTTGCGATCGACACCGGCATCCCCCAGCGCCGCGCCAGCACCCCACCGACGAGCGCGTGGTCCACACCCAGCTCGCGGCGCTCCTGGTGGATGCGCTGCTCGGGGGTCTGCGCGCCCTGGTGCACCTGCGCCGGATACCCCGGGTAGGCGTGCATCAGCACCAGCTTGCCAATATCGTGCAGCAGGCTCGTGACCGTCAGGCGGTCGCGGTTCTCATAGCCAACCTCAGCGGCGACCCGGTCCGCCGCATGCTGGGTCGCCAGCGCGTGCAGTCTGAAACGCTCCGGCGCCGCATCCCACACGCTCGCGCGCTCGAAGAAGTCAAAGGTTCTCACCCTCGCCGCCAGCGCCTGCACGGTCTGGGGGGAAAGCACCTCCACCGCTCCCACCACCGTGTCCACGCGCCCGCGCGTCCCCTGCGCCTGGTTGGCCATGCGCAGCACCGCCGTCACCAGCGCCACATCCGACTCCACGGCGCTCACCACGTCAGCGGTTGCCACGTGGTCCTTGGACATCACCGCCAGCAGCCGCTTGCGCGACTCCGCCAGCGCTGGAAAGTTTTCGAGCGCTTCGAACGCCTGGGTCAAGCGCCGTCCGTGCCCCTCGTTCTGATGGCGGCCGTTCCCCGAGGAGGTGGGCTCGCCGGCCGCGTTGGGCCGCTCCTTGGCCCGCTGCTGCTGTGTGGTGGCTGTTGCTTGCATGCTTCTGCGCACCTGCCTTGTTATCGCTCGCCGCCCAATCCGTTGGGCCGCCTGGTCAGATGGTCTATCGGCAGGCGTGGACGTTCGGTTGAGGCATTTAGCCGCAGGTATGGGTTGGTAATCGACCGCGTCCCGGCATTTTCAAGGGCAGCCGACGATTCGTCCAGAACCTCTCATGCGCCGAGCGCGAGAGCCTCGTCGATCCGCCGCAGCGTCTCATCGCGACCGAGCAGCGCCACACTCTCGAAGATTCCTGGTGAGACCGTCGTGCCTGTGAGCGCCACGCGCAACGGTTGATACACCTCGCGTGGCTTGGCGCCACGCTCGGCGATCACAGCCTCCAGCGCCTCCTGCACCGAGGCCTCGTCGAAGCTTGTCGTCTTGGTCAGGGCAGAGCGGATCTGACCGAGCGCCTCGCGCCCGCTGTCATCCAGCCAGCGCGCGCGCGCCGCGGGATCTTCGATCGGGCCGTCGAGCAACGGGCCGGCGAGGGGCCAGAAGTCGGCGAGCGTCTGGATTTTTTCCTGGCTGATCCGCGCCGCCTGCTCGAGACCGGAGCGCCCGGTGTACTGCTCCAGACGGCGTGCGAGCTCGGCGGGCGAGAGCTCGCGGATGTACACACCGTTCAGCCAGCGCAGCTTCGTCTCGTCGAACTGGGCGGGGTTACGGCTGACGCGCTCCAGGGCGAAGCGCTCGACGAGTTCCTCGGTGGACATCACCGTGGCGTCGTCCCCCGCGCCCCAGCCGAGCAGCGCGAGATAGTTGCGCACCGCCTCGGGCAGGTAGCCGGCGTCGCGCAGCTCCTGCACCGAGGCCGCGCCATGTCGCTTTGAGAGCTTCTTGCCATCCGGCCCGTGCAGCAGAGGCAGATGCGCATACACAGGGGGCTCCCCGTCCGCATCGAAGTCGGCGGCGCGGGCGGCCTCGAGCACAAGCAGCTGCTTGGGGGTGTTGGAGAGGTGATCCTCGCCGCGCACCACGTGCGTGATCCGCGCGTCGAGATCGTCGATCGCGACGGCGAAGTTGTAGAGAACCGAGCCGTCAGCGCGGGCGATCACCGGGTCGTCGAGATGGACGTGCTCGAAGCGTGTGTCGCCGCGGATCACATCGTGGACGACCGACGCGCCATCGTCGGGGACGCGCAGGCGCACCGCCCCCTCCGCCTCGGTCTCACCGCGAAAGCCGCGGTCGGCCCCATGCAGCTGCTTGTAAGCCTTGACGTCATCAGCGGTCGCGTTGGAGCGGTAGGCATGCCCGCTCGCCAGGAGCGCGGCGAGCGCCTCCTGATGGCGCTCGGAGCGCTCGGTCTGGAGGATCGGCCCCTCATCCCAATCGAGCTCCAGCCAGCGCAGCGCGTCGAGGATCTGCTCGACGTTCTCGGGCGTGGAGCGCTCGCGGTCGGTGTCCTCGATGCGAAGCACCAGCGTGCCCCCCTTGCCGCGCGCCAGCAGCCAGTTGAACAGGGCGGTGCGGGCGCCCCCGATGTGGAGCGCCCCCGTGGGGGACGGAGCGAACCTCACGCGCATGGGGGGTGCGATGCTGTCGGCCTGTCCGGGAGCGGCGGAAACCATAAGATCGCCGTCATGCTAATCGGAGCGCACGTCTCGCCGGCCGGCGGCCTGCCGAAAGCGATCGAGCGGGGGGAGGAGCGCGGCTGCCGCGCGATCCAAATCTTCAACCAGTCGCCGCGCATGTGGCGACCCACCGTCTACCGCGATGAGGACGTCGCCGCGTTCGTGGAGGCGCTCACCGCCAGCCCGATCGACGCGGTGCTGATCCACGCGGTGTACCTGCTCAACTGCGCCAGCGAGGACCCCGACATCCGCGCCAAAACGCTTACCTCGCTGATTCATTCCCTGCGCGTGGGGGCTGCGATCGGGGCCAGCGGCGTGGTGCTGCACCCCGGCTCGGCGAAGACCGGTGACGTCGGCGAGGCGATCGCCCGCGCGGGCGCCACGATCCGCGAGGCGCTCGCGGAGAGCGAGGGCTGTGCGCTGCACCTGGAGAACACCGCCGGCGGCGGTGGCACCCTGGGGCGCTCGGTGGAGGAGCTGGCTGCGCTGATCGACGCCGCCGGGGGCGGGAAGCGGCTGGGGGTGTGCCTGGACTCCTGCCACCTGTTCGCCTCCGGGTATGACATCCGCACGCCCGCGGGCATGGACAAGCTGCTGGATGAAGTCTCCGCGAAGGTCGGTCTGGAGCGGTTGGGCTCGCTGCACCTCAACGACTCGCAGGGAGCCCTCGGCTCGTGCCGCGACCGCCACGCCAACGTCGGGCAGGGGGAGCTGGGCGAGCGCGGCTGTGCGACCTTCCTCGCCGCCGCGCCCTTCGAGGATCTGCCCTGCGTCCTGGAGACCCCCGGCGAGGGCGGCCCCACCGCCGAGGAGGTCGCGCTGGCGATGGCGCTGCGCAAGCGGGGCTTACAGGCGCGCCGGCGCCGCAAAGCGCCTGGGTGAGCTGAACGACCCTCAGGCTACTGCGAGGCAGGCGGGGGCCAGTACCTGCTCCAGCTCCGCCCGCAGTGTGGGGGTAGGCGCAACCCGGTAGGCCTCTCCGAGGCGCAGGCGGCGGGGGCCAGTTGTGGTGTCCATCTCGAGCACGACCTCCGCGGTGCCCGGGAAGTTGCCGATCACGTGCTTGAGCTCGTCGATCGCGCTCGCGGGCAGCTTGGCGGCGTCGATCCGCAGGCACACCGGCCGCGCCGGTGTCGCCGCGCGCGCCGATGCCGCGCGTGCATCCGCCACCTCCTGCTCGCTCGGGGCGAAGCTCTCCGCCGACTGCACCACCAGGCATGTCTTGCCGGCTTCCTTGTGATCGACGCGCCCTCGCACCAGCACCACCTGATCGACGGCGAGCACCGCCTCGTGCTCGGCGAGCGCCTTGCCGAACACAAGCATCTCCACGGAGCCCTCGAGATCGTCGAGCGTGGCGAACATCATGTGGTCGCCGTTGCGGGTGCGGATCCGCTTGGACTCCGTCACGATCCCGCCGACGGTGACCCACTCCTTATCGCGCCGCCCGGCGAGCTTCTCGAGCGCACAGTCGGCGCGGGCGCGCAGCGCCTCGCGCACCGGCTTGAGCGGGTGGGCGGAGACGAACAGCCCGATCGCCTCCTTCTCCGCAGCCAACAGCTCCGCCTGGTCGAACTCCCCGGCGGGGATTGGGGGATGATCGAACCCTCGTCCACCGGGGCGCCCCGAGCCAGCTCCGGGCAGCGAATCCGCGCCGGCTCCGAGCACACCCCCACCGTCCTGTGCGCCGCCCGTACCTTCCAGGTCGAAGATCGAGCCCTGGCCGATCTGGGCGTCCTGTTGGGCCTTCTGCCCGGAGGATTGAGCCTGCTCGAGCACGGCGAGCATCCCCTTGCGGGAGGCTCCGGTGGAGCCGAATGCGCCGCACTTGATGAGCGCCTCGATCGCCTTCTTGTTGACGGAGCGGTTGTCCACGCGCTCGCAGAAGTCCCATAGCGAGGTGAACACACCTGGGTCGGTCGATTTCCCCGCGAGCTTCGATGCTCCGCCGGGTATCGCTTCCTCGCGCGCCCGCTTGATCGCCTCGACCGCCTGGTAGCCGACCCCCTTGACGGCGTCCAGGCCAAAGCGGATGTTGCCCTCCACCACGGTGAACTCGTGGTCTGAGAGGTTGACGTCGGGGGGCAGGATCTCGATCCCCAGCTCCTCGCAGCGGGCCACGAAGAAGGGCACCTTGTCCTTGGTGGACATCACCGAGGAGATCAGCGCGGCCATGTACTCGGGGGTGTAGTTGGCCTTCAGCCAGGCCGTGCGGTAGGCGATCAGCCCATAGCAGGCGGCGTGGCTCTTATTGAACGAATAGTCAGCGGACTTTTCGTTCGACTGCCAGAGGAACTCGATCACCTCGGGCTTGGTGCCGGATGCACGGCAGCCCTCGACGAACTCGGGCTTCAGCGCGGCCATCGCGGCGCGGTTCTTCTTGCCGATCGCCTTGCGCAGGTCGTCGGCCTTGGCCCCCGAGAAGCCCGCGAGCTCCTTGGAGATCTGCATCGCCTGCTCCTGGTAGAGGATCACCCCATTCGAGGACTGGAGGATTGCTCGCAGGCGCTCGTCTGGATAGGAGATCGAGTGGGGGTTGTGCTTGCCTTTGGCATACACCGGGATCTGGTCCATCGCGCCGGGGCGGTAGAGCGCGTTGAGCGCGACGAGGTCGTTGAACTCGTCCGGGCGCACCTTCTTCAGCGCCTCGCGCATGCCCTCGGACTCGAACTGGAAGACGCCGATCGAGTCACCGCGCGCGAGCATCTCATACGTCTTCTGATCGTCGAGCGGCACCTTCGTCCAGTCGGGGCGCTCGCCGGTGGAGCGCTCGATGATGTCGAGCGCGTCCTCGATCACGTCGAGGTTGCGCAGCCCGAGGAAGTCCATCTTCAGCAGGCCGATCTCCTCGATCGGCTTCATCGAGAACTGCGTGACGGTGCGGAAGCTGCGCTCGCCGTTCTCGCCGGCGCCGGCGTCGGCGAGCTGCAGCGGCACGATGTCGGTGAGCGGGCGGTCGGCGATCACGACGGCGGCGGCGTGGATCGAGGAGTTGCGCACGATCCCCTCCAAGCCGCGCGCGGTCTCGAGGACGCGCCGGGCATCGGGTTCCTCGTCGAAGGCCTTGCGCAGCGGTTCACCCGGCTTCAGGCATTCCTCGAAGGAGGGCGAGCGGCCCATGATCGGGTCGGGGATCAGCTTCGCCAGGCGATCCCCGGTTGCGTAGTCGAAGCCGAGCACGCGCGCCGCGTCGCGGGTGGCGGCGCGGGGCAGCATCTTGCCGAAGGTGACGATCTGCGCGACCGACTCGCGCCCGTACTTCTCGGTCACATAACGCATCACGCGCTCGCGCCCACGCACGGAGAAGTCGATGTCGATATCAGGCATCGACACCCGCTCGGGGTTGAGGAAACGCTCGAACAGCAACTCGTAGCGCAGCGGGTCCACGTCGGTGATCTGCAGGCAGTACGCCACGATCGAGCCGGCGGCCGAGCCGCGGCCGGGGCCCACCGCGATGCCGTTCTCCTTGGCGTACTTGACGAAATCCCACACGATCAGGAAGTAGGCGTTGAAGCCCATGCGATCGATCACGCCGAGCTCCATCTCCATCCGCTCCAGCGCCTGCGCGCTCGGCGGGTCGCCGTAGCGCGTGCGCATGCCCTCTTCGACACGCGCGCGCAGATACTCGCGCTCGGGGGCTCCGCCGGGAGTCGGGAAGCTCGGGATCAGCTGCTTGCCGAGCTCCAAGCGCACCGAGCAGCGCTCGGCGATCTCGAGCGTGTTGGCGAGCGCCTCCGGCCACTGCGCAAAGGATTCGGCCATTTCCGCGTTGTTGCGCAGGTAGAACTCGTTGGTGTCGAAGGTGAGCTTCGGGGCGGCGATCGTGCTCTTCGTCTGCACGCACAACAGCGCGGTGTGGTGTTCATAATCCTCGCGGCGCAGGTAGTGCACGTCGCCGGTACCCACCAGGCGCCCGCCGACTTCGCGCGCGATGCGCTCGATCCCCTCGTTGCACTTCTCCTGGGCGGCCAGCCCGTTCTTCTGCAGCTCGAAGTAGACGTTCTCGGAGCCGAAGATGCCAAGCAGCTCGTCGGCGTGGGCGCGCGCGTCCTCGGCGCGGTCTTCGGTGAGACGCTGGCAAAAGCGCGAGGCGAGGCAGCCGGTGAGCGCGATCACGCCCTCGGAGTGGCGCGCGACCTGCTCGAGGTCGACGGTCGGCTTACCGCGCTGCAACCCCTCCAGGAAGCCGGCGGAGGAGAGCTTGACGAGGTTGCGGTAGCCGGTGTCGTCGGCGGCCAGCAGCGTGAGGTGGTTGCGCTTGATTCGATTCCCGCCCGGGCGGGTGGGATCGGATCGGTCGGCGGTGGATGTGGTGTGATCGTCCACGAGATAGATCTCGCAACCGACGATCGGCTTGATGCCGTGCTTGGCACATGCCTTGTGGAGCTCCACCGCGCCGTTCATCACGCCGTGATCGGTGAGACCGAGGGCTGGCTGCTCGAATTGCGCGGCGCGCTCGGCGAGGGCGTCGATCTTGCAGGCACCGTCGAGCAGGGAGTACTCGGAGTGCACGTGCAGATGGGCGCAGGCGAGGTTGGACACCGGTGTGGATCTTAGGCTTGTGAGCGGCGGA
The DNA here is from genome assembly GCA_963812955.1 of uncultured Solirubrobacterales bacterium. GTDB lineage: Bacteria > Actinomycetota > Thermoleophilia > Solirubrobacterales > Solirubrobacteraceae > Palsa-744. The sequence continues at coordinate 231,672 of CAWEXC010000002.1, read as the reverse complement.
CAGTCGGCGGGTGTCCGGCGGCTAGCGTGGACGGTCCTGAGCGCGGTCGGCCCACCTGGCCAGCCGCACCGCCACGCGCCTCACCGCGGGCGCCAGCCGGCGCCCGGGACGCCCGTGCGTCGCGAACAGGCGTGGCACCACGATCACGGTGGAGACCTCGGGGGAGCCGGCCTCGGAGCGGGGGGCGCCGGCCGTCGCCGGCCCGGCGGGTACCTCCGCGGGAGGTTGCTCCGCCGCCGACACCACCGGGGCCCGCGGGGCAAGCCCCTCTCCCGCCTGTGGCTGCTCGGTGGCAACCGCCGCCCGAGTCCGCAGGCGCGCGACCGCGGCGGCGAGCGCCCCAGCCATCTCCTCGCGCCGCTGGGCCTCCTCGGCCTCCGAGCGCTGCTCCGCGGGTGGGTGGGCGCGCGCACGCTCCAGCTCGCCCTCGAGCTCGCGTATCCGCGCTTGTGAGGTGCGATGCTCCAATTCGAAAGTGACACGCAATTCGGCGGCAACTCCCTGCAACGTGACGACGCCCTGCCGCAAGCGCTCGCAGCTCTCGTTCACCGTGGCGAGGCGAGCCGCGAGTGCGTCCCTCTGCTCCTCGGCGTACTGTGCGGCCGCATGTGCCTCCTCGACGCGCCGCTGCCAGCGGTCGCGCTCGGTGCGGTGGCCACGACGGGCGCGCACGGCGATCTCCTCGGCCTCGACCCGCAGCTGCTGCTCGGCGTACTCGCGCTGCTTGACGCGGCGCAGCTCCAGCTCGCGCTCGGCGAGCTGCGCGGCGATGTTCTCGCGCGCACGCTCACTCTCGACCTGGCGCGCGCGCAGATCGGCGAGGTGGGCCTCCAATGTGCGCACCGACGCCTCTGCCGCCTCAGCGCGACGCAGCAGGGCCGCATCGCCCAGCCAGGCGCGGCGGGCACGGCGTTCGGCGAGCGTGTCGTGCTCCTCCTCCTGCGGGGTACGTTTGCGCCGCGCCTCGTCTTCCTCGGGGATCACCACTGCGCAGAATATGAGCGCCACCGGACGGGCTCACGCACATCTCTACCTCGCCGGCGCCAGTCCCTCCGCCCAACCTGACAACGATTCCCCGAAGCTGCCATCGCTGCCCGCACTCCCGCGCGCGAGCGGCCGCTACGCGACTACTCCTCCTCGCGCAGCCGCCACGCCATGCGCGACTGCAGCGACCACAGCTCGATGAACCCGGGTGAGGCGGTCTGCGAGAAGAGGCCCCCCGACTCCGAGAAGGAGGCGAGGCTGGCGTCATACACGGCGTGCGGCGACTCGCGGGTGACGACGCGTGCGTGGCCCTTGTAGAGCTTCAGGCCGATCGTGCCGGTGACGCGCTGGTTGACCGACTCCATGTAGGCGTCGAGGTCGCTCCGCAGCGGCTCCCACCACAGCCCCGCGTAGACGAGGTAGCCCCACTGGCGGTCGAGCTGGGGCTTGAACTGGTTCTGGTGGATCGTGCCCACCAGCCGCTCGAGCTCGTGATGGGCGGGGAGGATCAGCGCAGCAGCGGGCACCTCGTAGATGTCGCGCACCTTCAAGCCGACGATGCGATCCTCGATGTGATCGACAATCCCGACGCCGTGGCGAGCGCCGATCTCAGCTGCCCGTTCGAGCAGTTCCACCAGCTCCAGGCGCTCGTCGTTCAGCGCCACCGGCACCCCGCGCTCGAAGCCGATCCGCACGACCTCGGCCTCGTTGGGGGCACGCTCGGGCGGGGTCACGAGCTGGAAGACGTCTTCGTCGGGGGCATGGTTGAGATCCTCGATCCAGCGCCCCTCCGAGGAGCGCCCCCAGAGGTTGTCGTCGATCGAGTAGGGGACGGTCTCGGCGCCGCCCTTGATCGGGATGCCGTGCTCGCGCGCGTAGGCGATCTCCTCCTCGCGGCCCATCTGCCAGGAGCGCACGGGCGCGATCACCTTCAGCTCCGGGCCGAGCGTGGCGACCGTGGCCTCGATCCGTACCTGGTCGTTGCCCTTACCGGTGCAGCCGTGCGCGATCGTGTCACAGCCGTTGCGGCGCGCATACTCAACTGCGAGCTTGGCGATCAGCGGCCGCCCGAGCGCTGTGAACAGCGGGTAGCCGCCGCCGTACACGGCGTTGGCGCGGATCGCCGGCGCGAGGAAGTCGCGGGCGAACTGCTCGCGCGCGTCCACCACGTGGCACTCGAGCGCGCCCAGCTGCCGAGCCTTATCCTCGATCACCGCGTAATCCTCGCCGGGCTGTCCCAGGTTGACGGTGAGGCACACGACCTCCGCGTCGTAGCGGTCCTGGATCCACTTCAGCATCACGCTGGTGTCAAGGCCGCCGGAGTAGAGCAGCAGCACCCGGTGCACCTGCTCGGGGTCGGCCTCGTAGGAGGCCGTGCGGGGGGGAAAGGGGCGTGGATCGCTCACGGCGCGGAACCTTATCCGGCGAGCGCCGCGCCGAGCCGCTCCAGGCATTGCGCGACCTCGGCCTCCGTGAGGATCAGGGGGGGCAGCAGCCGCACAGTGGTGGGGCCGGTGGCGTTGAGGATCAACCGCTGCTCCAGCAGCGCGCGGCGCACGACCTCAGGCGCTGAGATGTCGAGCTCGCAAGCAAGCATCAGCCCGCGCCCGCGTACCGAAAGCACGTGCGCCAGCCCCTCCAGGCCGGCGGCAAGGCGCAGACCGAGATCGCGTACATGCGCCAGCAGCACAGGGTCCTCGACGATCTCGAGCGCGGCGAGCGCGGCAGCGCAGATCACCGGGCCACCGGCGAAGGTCGAGCCGTGGTCGCCCGGCGCAAACACGTCGGCGAGACGCTCGCCTGTCACGAGCGCGCCGATCGGCAGGCCGCCGCCGAGCGCCTTGGCGGTCGTGAATGCGTCGGGCTGCACACCGATCTGCTCGTAGGCCCACAGCGAGCCGGTGCGGCCCATCCCGCACTGGATCTCGTCGAAGATCAGCGCGGCGCCGTGCTCGTCGCAGGCAGCGCGCGCGGCGCGCAGCAGCTCCTTGGAGAGCACGTTGACGCCCGTCTCGCCCTGGATCGGCTCCAGCAGCACGGCGGCAGTGTGCGCATCGACCGCCTCGTGGAGCACCTCGGGCTCGGGGGCGACGGCGCGAAAGCCGGGCACCAACGGCGCGAAGGGCGCCTGCTTTGACTCCTGGGGGGTGGCAGAGAGAGCGCCGTAGGTGCGCCCATGAAAGGCGTTGTACACCGACACGATGTCTCCGCCGGGGCGCGCCTTGCGAGCGAGCTTGATCGCGGCCTCGTTGGCCTCGGCGCCGGAGTTGCAGAGGTACACCTTGCCGCCAAGGCTGCTCTCTGAAAGCCGCTGCGCCAGACGCATCGCGGGCTCGGTGTAGAAGAGGTTGGAGACGTGCATCAGCCTGCCGACCTGATCGCGCACGGCCTCGACCACGCGCGGGTGGCAGTGCCCGACGTTGGTTACCGAGATGCCGCAGAGGAAGTCGAGATACTCCTCGCCCTCGGCGTCCCACAGCCACGCCCCCTCGCCGCGCACGAACTCGACCGGAAAGCGTGCGTAGTTGGCCATCAGGCTCGCCGCCTCGATCTCCTGCAGGTCGGCCAGGGTCATTAGACGCTCCCCCATGGGCGCCCAGATGCATTAAATCCCACCCACCCAGGACGCAGTGAGCGAAGTGTGCTTTGCACACGAGCGATCGAGGACGCTGGCCGATCCCGGATGATCGGTCCAGCGCAGCCATGGGCGTTCATGGGGCGGCCTCGATCTTGGTGCCGATCCCTGCGTCGGTGAAGAACTCCAGTAGCAGCGAGTGGGGAATCCGCCCGTCGACGATATGCGCGGAGCTAACACCTCCCTGGATCGCCTCCAGGCAGGCTTGCAGCTTGGGGCGCATCCCCCCTTCCAGGCCGCCCAGCGCGTCGCGCACCTGCTCGGCGGTGGCCTGACCAACCAGGCTGGCGGGGTCCTCGGGGTCGGCCAACCAGCCGGCGACGTCGGTGAGGAACACGATTTTGTAGGCGCCCAGCTCCCTCGCCACCGCGCCGGCGGCCTCGTCGGCGTTGATGTTGTAAGAGTGCCCCTCGCGGTCGGCGCCGACGGAGGCGATCACCGGGATGTAGTCGCGCGCGATGTGCTGCAGGACGTCGACGTTGACGCGCTCGATGCGCCCGACGAAGCCGATGTCCTCACCGCCGGGCGCGGTGCGGCGCACGACGCGAAACAGCGCGCCGTCGTCGCCACACAGACCCACCGCGGGCTGGCCGTGACGGTGGAGGCGACCGACGATCTCCTTGTTGACCTTGCCCACCAGCACCATCTTGGCGACCTCGACCGTGGCCTCGTCGGAGACGCGCAGACCGCCGACGAACTGCACAGGCAGGCCGAGGCGCTCCATGTAGGCGGTGATGTCGGGACCGCCGCCGTGCACCACGATCGGGTTGAGGCCCACGTACTTGAGCAGCACCACGTCGCGCGCGAACTCCTCGCGCAGCGCGGGATCCTCCATCGCCGCGCCCCCATACTTGATCACCGCGGTCTTGCCGTGGAACTCACGGATGTAGGGAAGCGCCTCGAGCAGGGTGGCGACGTCGCGCATCAGGTGGTGTACTCCGCGTTGATCCGCACGTACTCGTGCGAGAGGTCGGAGAAGAAGACCTCGGTTTCGGCTTCGATCGAGTCCCGCCCACCCAGGGTGATCTCGTATTCGACCTCGCGCCTGTCGATCGCCCGGGCGAGCGCGTCGGCGTCGTAGTCGATCGCGGTGCCGGCCGAGCACACGAGGATGCCCTCGATCGCGATGTCTACGGGCAACGGGGCGGCGCCCGGCAATGCTGCGCCAACCGACATCACGAGTCGACCCCAATTGGGGTCGGCGCTGTGCAGCGCGGCTTTCACCAAGGGGGAATTCGCGACCCCGCGTGCGGCGGCCTCGACCGTATCGAGCGCGCTGCGCTCCCCGCCACTCGACCCGCCTCGCACGACCACGCGGGCGATTCGCGCCGCGCCCTCGCCGTCGGTGACCATCATGATCGCCAGCTGGCGCAGCAGCGCGTCAAGCGCCTCGCCGAAGCGCAGCTCGTCCTCGCTCTCGGGCGCGATCGCCACGCCGCTCGCACCGGAGGCGATCAGCACGGCGGTGTCGTTGGTCGAGAGGTCGCCGTCCACGGTGCAGCGGTCGAACGAGCGCTTGACGCATACGCCGAGCAGCAGCTCGGCGGTGTGCGGCTCGAGCGCCGCATCGGTCTCCACGAAGCACAGCATCGTGGCGAAGTTCGGCGAGATCATCCCGGCTCCCTTGCACTGGGCGGCGAGGTGCACCGTTCCGCAGGACAGCTGCACCTCGAGGTTGGCGCGCTTCTCAAACGCGTCGGTCGTCTGGATCGCCTTTTGGAAGTCGACGTCACCCTCGCGGCGCAGCTGCCCGCTCGCGGCGAGGATCCCCTGCAGCACGGCGTCGACCGGGAGATACCAGCTGATGCCGCCGGTCGAGCCGAGCAGCACCTCCTCCGGCTGCACGCCCATGGCGATCGCGGCAGCACCTTGCGTCTTGGCGGCGTCGTCCAAGCCGCGTTTACCGGTGGCGGCGTTGGCGCAACCAGAGTTGGCGAGCACTACCCGCAATGCATCCAAGCGGCAGCGCTCGCGGCTGAGCAGCACCGGCGCGGCGGCGGTGCTGCTCGCGGTGAAGCGGACGGCGCTGGTGGGGTGCTCGGAGTCGCAGATCAGCAGGCCGAGGTCGGTGTTGCCGCTCGGCTTGATCCCGCAGGCGACGCCCGCCGCGCGGAAGCCGGCCGGCAGCCCCGCGTCGGGCTCCAGTTCGCGCACATGCGCGGGCACCGCCACCCAGCGCGAGCTGAAGAACGGCCGCGGAGGACCGTCGCTGGAGCGATCACCCCACACGTCGTTGCCCGCGCTCATCCCAACCACCCCACGTGGATGTGCTCTTCATCCAAGCTCATAGAAGTCCTTCGGTCTCGGGTAGGCCGAACATCAGGTTGAGGTTCTGCACAGCCTGCGATGAGGTGCCCTTCCACAGGTTGTCGATCGCCGAGAGCACCACGACCTTGCCAGTGTGCTCGCTGAGCGCCACGTGCAGCCGGCAAACGTTCGTCTCGCGCACGTCACGCACCTCGGCCGGCGCCGGCGCCAGCTCGACGAACGGCTCACCCGCATAGGCGTCCTCATACATGACGTCCAGCTCGTCCTGCTCCATCGCTCGCGTGGGCGTCACGTAGCAGGTGACTAGCTCCCCCTGGTCGAGCGGCACGAGATGCGGAGTGAATTGCACCCGCAGGGGTGGGCGGGCACGATCTGTAGTGGGGTCCAGATCGTCCAGCTGCTGCTCGATCTCCGGAGTGTGGCGGTGGTGGACGATGTTGTAGGGGAGGATGTTCTCGCCGCTATTGGAGAAGTGCGTCTGCCAGGTCGCCGAGCGGCCCGCACCGGACAAACCCTGCTTGGCGTCGATCACGAGGTCGGCGATCAGCCCGACGCGAGCGAGCGGGGCGAGGCCAAGCAGCGACGCTGTCGGGTAGCAGCCTGGAGTGGCGACGAGGTCCGCGGCCGCGATCGCCGGGCGGTGCAGCTCGGGCAGCCCGTAGGAGGCGTCTTCGAGCAACTCTGGGTGCGGATGCGGGCCGTACCATCGTTCATAGGTGGAGAGCTCGCTGAGACGAAAGTCTGCGCTGAGGTCCACGACGCGCACGCCGCGAGCGCGCAGCGCGGCCACGACCGGAGCCGCGGCCGCGTGCGGGTAAGCGACGACCGCGGCATCCACATCGCCATGGCGATCGACGTCGAGCTCTTGCAGCACCAGTGGCACCCGGTAGCGCGGATAGAGCTCGTCCAAGCGCTGGCCCACCTCCGCACGCGCGGTGACGGTGCATAGCTCGAACTGGGGATGGCGCCACAACAGATGTGCCGCGAGCGCCCCCGCAAACCCTGTGGCGCCAGCGACCAGCAGGCGCGGCGAGCCGGATGCGAACCGCTGCTCAGCCACGAAGCTCGCCTCCGATCTCCCGCAGCGCCGTGACGATCCGCGCGCGTGCGGGTGCGACGTCCTCGTCGGTGAGCGTGCGCTCGAGCGCGCGGAAGGTGAGGGCGAGAGCCAGCGAGCGCCGGCCCTCCCCCACCTGTGCGCCGGTGTACACATCGAACACCTCTGCCTCCTCCAGCGTCTCCTTCCCGGCGTGGCGCACGAGCGCGAGCAGCTCGTCGGCGCTGACGCTCTCGGGCAGCGTCACCGCGAGATCCTGGCGCAGCGCCGGGAAAACCCCGAAGGACTGGTAGGAGACCGTTTCGGACACGATCGCGCCGAGCGCGCCGAGGTCGATCGCGAACGCCGCCGTGCGCTCGAGGCCCCACGCGCCGGCGACCAGCGGATGCAGCTCGCCGAGGAAGCCAAGCATCGCCCCCCCATCGGCAACGGCAGCGGGATTCGGCGCAGCGCCCCTGGGAGCGGAGGCAAACACGGCCGCACTGCGGCCGGGATGCAGGAAAGGCCAGTCGGCGGGCGCCACCGACCAGCCAACGTAGAAGTGGTCGAGCAGCCCAGCGAGCAGCGCCTTGGCGGCGAAGAAGTCAGCTTGGGCGCGCTCCCCCCGCCACGAGCGGGGTGTGGTGTGCCCGCTCAGCAACACCCCGAGCCCATGGTGCTCATCGGCTGGGCGCACGGCGGCGGTGGGCGTGTCGGTGGGACTCGTGTCGGCAGAGCGCTCACCAGCCGCGGCTCGGTAGACCGTGCCGGACTCGAAGATCGCGATGTCGGGGCGGCTGCGCGAGACGTTGTGGCGCGCGGCGTCCAGCAGCGAACCGAGCAGCGTGGGGCGCATCATCGACTGGCTGTCCGACAGCGGGTTGGCGACCATCACGACCTTGCGCAGCTGGTGGTCGGGCGGGATCAGCAGCCGGTCGAGCAGCCCCGGGTCGGCGAAGCTCCAACCGACGATCTCGTGCAGCCCGCGCCCCACCAGCGCGTCCTCGGCGGCGCGGCGCAGGCGCTGGGCGTGGGTGAGCCGCCCGGCGGCGCCGCGGCGGGCGGGCAGAGTGGCGGGCAGGCGCTCCAACCCGTCGATGCGCGCGACCTCCTCGATCAGGTCCACCTCGCGGGTGACGTCCTCGCGACGCAGCGCCGGCACGGTGACGTCCAGGCCGTCCTCGCGGAGCGTGGTGTTGAAGTCGAGCGCCTCGAGGATCTCCGCCTGGCGCGCCACCGCCACAGGCACGCCTAGGATCGCCCGCACGCGGCGCTCGCGCAGCCGGATCGTCCGCGTGGCCTGCGGCACCCACTCCCCCTCGGCGCCAACGTCGATCGTGCCCGGCAGGAGCGTGGCACCGCACAAATCGAGCATCAATCGCGACGCGACGGCCTGCGCGTGCAGGCACTGCTCGGGGGCAAGGCCCTTCTCGAAGCGCCCCGACGCCTCGCTGCGCAACCCAAGCGCCCAGGAGGAGCGGTGGATGTTAGCTCCGTTCCAGTTGGCGACCTCCAGCAGCACTCGCGTGGTCGCCTCCCCCACCTCTGAGCGCGCGCCGCCCATCAGCCCGGCGATCGAGGTGGGGCCCTCGGCATCCTCGATCACCACCATCTCGGCATCGAGCGTGCGCGTCTGCCCGTCGAGCGTCTCAACCTGCTCGCCGTCGGCGGCGCGGCGTACCGTGAGGCGTGCGCCGGCGACGCGGTCGAGGTCGAAGGCGTGCAGCGGCTGGCCGGTGAGCAGCATCGCGTAGTTGGTTATGTCCACCACGTTGTTGATCGGGCGCTGGCCCGCGGCGCTCAGCCGTGCCTTCAGCCACGGCGGGGAGGGCGCGACGGTGACGTGCTCGAACACGCGCGCGGTGAAGCGGGGGCAGAGGTCGGGGCAGCGCACCTCGACCGCGGCCGGCGCGACGCCACCGCTCGCCACCAGTGGCCCCGGGCTACCGGGGTCCTCACTCCACGGCGCGGGCGCCAGCACGGCGCCGGTGGCGGCGTGCAGCTCGCGCGCGACCCCGTACAAGCCCAGGCAATCGGGGCGGTTGGTGGTGATCTCGAGCTCCAACACGTCCATCGAGATCGGCAGCACATCCTGCAGCGGCGTGCCGGGCGCAAGCTCGCCGTCGATACCGCGTGTCGTCAAGCACCATGCATGCCCGCTCGGGTGGCCGCCCGGGCTCGAATCAATCATGTCGAGCTCGCTCTCGGCGAGAATCATCCCTTCGGAGACCACTCCGCGCAGCTTGGCCTTGCCGAGTTTCGTGCCGTCGGGCATTACCGCGCCCGGGCGCGCGACCGCCACCGTCTGCCCGGCGGCGACGTTGGGGGCGCCGCACACGATCGTCGCCGGGCCCTCGGGGAGACCGAGCTCGACGCTGCACACCCGCAGCCGGTCGGCGTCCGGATGCTGCTCGGCGCTCAGCACGCGCCCGAGGACGAAGTGCTCCGCCGAGGGCACCCCGTGGTGGTGGATCGCCTCGACCTTCGTCCCGGTCATCGTCAGGCGCTGCTCGATCCCCCGCACGTCCAGGTCGGGATCGCAGTATTCGCGCAGCCATGGGAGCGGGACCCTCATCTTGGTGTCCCTCTCCCTATTGCATTGTGGGAGGGCCGCATGCGGCCCTCCCCGGGGCCGCGCATGCGCGGCCCCGCCGGTGGGCGCATGCGCCCACCGGTTCCATGTGGGAAGGGGAATGTGCCCGCGCGCATTAGAACTGCTCCAGGAAGCGCAGATCGTTTTCGAAGTACAGCCGCAGATCGGGGATCCCGTGCTTGAGCATCGCGATCCGCTCCACGCCCATCCCCCACGCGAAGCCCTGCACCTTCTCGGGGTCATACCCGGGCGCGTTGGCGGCCGTGGTCGGCACGTGGGAGTAGACGTTGGGGTCCACCTCGCCAGCGCCGAGCACCTCCAGCCACCCCTCGCCCTTGCACAGGTAGCAGCGCGACCCGTCGCGCAGGTGGCCCTTGCCGGCGCAGTGAAAGCAGGAGACGTCCACCTCTACGGAGGGCTCGGTGAAGGGGAAGAAGTGCGGGCGCAGGCGCACCTCGCGCGCATCGCCGAACAGCTCGCGCGCGAACACCAGCAGCGTGCCCTTGAGGTCAGCGAGCGTGATGTCCTCGTCCACCGCCAACCCCTCGATCTGGTGGAACTGCGGCGTATGCGTGGCGTCGGAGTCTGGCCGGTAGACGCGCCCGGGGATCACCACGTACAGCGGCGGTGGGTGCGCCTCCATCGCGCGCACCTGCATCGGCGAGGTGTGCGTGCGCAGCACCAGCTCCTCGCCGCCGGGCGGGGCGTCGATGTAGAAGGTGTCGGTGCGCGCCCGCGCGGGGTGCGTCGGGCTGTGGTTGAGCGCGTCGAAGTTGTAGTGGACGGTCTCGACCTCGGGTCCCTCCATGATCGTGAAGCCCAGCCCGAGGAACACGTCTTCGAGCTCGCGCATCGTGGCGGTGAGGACGTGCAGGCGCCCAATCGGCTGCGGCGGGGCGCCGGGCAGGGTGACGTCCACGCGGTCGCGCCGCAGCTGCTCGCCCAACTCCGCGCCGGAGAGCTCGCCCGCGCGCACCTCGATCAGCTGCTCGAGCCCCACGCGCGCCTCGTTGGCGGCCTTGCCCACCGCGCCCCGTTCGGCGGGGGGCAACTCGCGCACGCCGCGCAGCATCTGCGGCAGCTCGGCCTTGCGCCCGAGGTGGCGCACACGCAGATCCTCCAGCGCCTCCACGGTGGAGGCCGCGGCGATCTCGCTTTCCGCCTGCGCGCGCAACTGTTCAATCCGTTCTATCACGACGCCTGCACACTATTCGGAACAGAGGGGCCCGGTGGATCCAAAACGAGGGGTCCTGCTTGCCGGCCTTGGGCCGGCTGCGCCACCCGCTTGGCGGCTTGGAGCGGGCTGCGCCACCCTCTGGTCATCTCATACAGCGCGATGGTCGCCGCCATCGCCGCGTTCAGCGAGTCACCCGCAATCGGGATGTACGCGACCCGCTCGCATGCGGCGATCAGCTCTTTCGGCAGCCCCTCGCGCTCGGCCCCGACCAGCAGTGTGATCGGTCCCGGCGCCGGCCCGCTCAGCGGCTGGGCCGGTGGGCTGGTCGTCGGGCACCAGTGCGATCCGCTCGCCCGGTAGCTGCGCGATCGACTCCACGCGCGCCACCTCCACATGGAAGATCGCGCCCATGCTCGCCCTCACCGCCTTTGGCGACCACGGGTCGGCGCAGTGGGGGCCGAGCGCCACGCACGAGGCGCCGAAGGCGTGGGCCGCACGCAGCACCGCGCCGACGTTGCCGGGATCGGAGAGCCCATGCAGGTAAACGCACAGCGGCCCCAGCGGGCGTGGGCTCCAGCGCTGCTCGTACACGCCGATCGCGCGTGTTCCCGACCCGAGCGTGCTGACCGCCGCCAGCGCCGCCGGCTCCACATCCACGAAGTCTTGCCCTCCCAGCCCGCTGCCTGCGGCGCGATAGCCCTCCACGGCTTCCACCCCGCGTCGGCCGCGGCCGCGAGCAGATCCTCGCCCTCGGCGAGGAAGCGGCCGCTGCGCGTGCGCTCGCGGCGGCGTTGCAGGCGCCGCAGCTCCTGCAGGTGGGGGTTGTGGGGGGAGGTGATGGTGGTCATCGGCGCGGTGGAGGAAGGCGATGGCGTTTATCGGCGGTGGAGGAAGGCGATGGTGTTTATCGGCGGGAGAGGAAGGCGATGGTGTTTATCGGCGGGAGAGGAAGGCGATGGTGTTTATCGGTGTATATGAAGTCGGCGAGGCGGGGGTTGTGTATTGAATTTTTTGGACCCCAACCCTTCATTTTGTGAAGTGGTGGGCATGTGCTTTGGTAAACAAAAAAGGCGCCGTCCTTGAGGAACGGCGCCCGGGAGGCTCGGAATGTCGGCGGCCTTTGAGATCAGGCGGCCGACGCCTCGCGGGCAACCTCGGCAAAACGTCGGAACGCGTCGGCGTCGCGCACGGCGATGTCCGCCAGCACCTTGCGGTCGAGCTCGACGCCCGCCAGCGAGAGGCCGTGCATGAACTGGGAGTAGCTCATCCCGTTCTGGCGGGCGGCGGCGTTGATGCGCGTGATCCACAGCCGCCTGAAGTCGCGCTTGCGGTTGCGCCGATCGCGGTAGGCGTAGGTGTCCGCCTTGATCAGCGCCTCCTTGGCGCGACGGTAGTTGGAGTGCGCCTCGCCCCTGAAGCCCTTCGTCAGCTCGAGCGTGGCACGGCGCTTCTTGCGCGCGTGAACGGAGCGCTTGACCCTCACGAGTCCGCCCCTTTCTTCGCAGCGGCCTTCGACCCACGGGGTGCGGCCGTGGCGCCACGCGATGCCGCCGATGCGCTGCGGGACCCGGCAGCAGCACTGCGCGCGCTCTTCGTGGGCGCGCCCAGCATCCGCTTGATCCGCGGGGTGTCGTCCGCCGAGAGTAACGCGGGGGCCCCGAGGGCGCGCTTGCGCTTGGGCGACTTCTTCTCCAGGATGTGGCTGGTGAAGGCGTGCCGACCGCGCACCTTGCCGGTGGCGGTGAGCTTGAAGCGCTTCTTGGCGCCGGAGTGGGTCTTCATCTTGGGCATCGCGAGCCGGTGATTATGGCAGACGGGTGGCCGGGCTTCCTTTCATGGCGTCCACCGGCCCAAATGGCTGTCATGTATCGGCCGCCGAGAGCCGATGAATCCACTGATGGATCGAGCCCCGATCGCGCATCCGCTCCTAGAGCACGCGGAACGGCTACCAAACGCCGCACCGAGCGCGATCAACCATGCTCTGCGCGAGATTGCGGAGGTCGGGACGGCCGATCCCGAGCGGGCCCTCGACCTCGCCTGCGAGCGCCTTGTGCAGTCGATCGCCGCCACCGAGCGCCTGCGCAGCGAGCTACGAGTGCGCCGCGGCGAGCTGCGCACGTTGGAGAACCGCCTGCACGTCACCACCGAGATGCTGGCGGAGGGCGTGCTCGTGTTCGACCTCCACGGGCGCACCATCTACGCCAATAACGCCGCCGCGCGGATCCTCAGCATGAGCCACGACCAGCTGCTCTCCCGCCACGTCCGCGACCGCCGCTGGCACTTCGTGCACGAGGACGGCTCCCCCTGGCCGGTCGCCTCGCATCCGAGCGTGGAAACGCTGCAAACCGGACGCTGCTCGCGCTCGGTGGCGATCGGGATGCTGAAGCCGGGCGGCGCCGTCACGTGGATCTCGCTCAGCTCACGACCCGCCCTGGATGAGCAGGGACACCAGTGCGGGGCGATCGCCACCTTCGCCGACATCAGTGAGCGGCGCACAATCCTCGAGCAGCTGCGCCACCAAGCCCACCACGACCAGCTCACCGACCTCGCCAACCGTAGGCTGTTCCACAAAGAGCTCGACCGCGCAATCTTGCGCGCCCAGCGCCATGGGTGTGCGGTTGCACTCGTCTACATGGACCTCAACGGGTTCAAGCAGGTCAACGACACACTCGGCCACCACGCCGGCGACGAGGTGCTGCGCACGCTGGCGGAACGGCTGGGCGGCGCGGTGCGCGAGGACGAGCTGATCTCCCGCTACGGCGGCGACGAGTTCGTGGCGCTGCTCAGCATGTTGCGCCATCCCGCCACTGAGGTACAGGCGTTCATGGAGCGCATGCGCCTCACGCTCGCCGAGCCAATCCGCGTGGACGCGGGCGCGGTCAAAGTCGGCGCCAGCCTCGGTGCGAGCGTCTACCCGCACGACGGGTCCAACGCCGAGCAGCTGCTGCACCACGCCGACGCGGCGATGCTCTCGATGAAGGGCACGCGCGCGGCCTGAGGCGCGCTACGCGGTCTCGGAGACCGACTCCTCAGCGGGCGGCGTATCGGGAGCGGACACCTCGGCAGGGGCTGCCTCAGCCTCAACGATCTCGGCCGGAGTCGCCTCGTCCTCGACGGTCGGCTCGGAGCCGTCGGGCGAGGAGGCATCGAAGCGCCCCGCCAGCACCGCTTTGGAGGGGCCGAGCATCATCGTCATATTGCGCCCCTCCTGCATTGGACGCTGCTCGACCACACCTAGCTCTGCGAGCTCCTCGGCGAGCCGGTCGAGGATCATGGTGCCGCGCTCGGGATGGGTGACCTCGCGGCCGCGGAACATGATCGTGACCTTCACCTTGTCCTTGTGACGCAGGAAGCGTTCGACATGGTGCTTCTTGGTGTCGTAGTCGTGCTGGGCGATCTTCGGGCGGAACTTGATCTCGCGCACGGTGATCTGCTGCTGGTGCTTGCGCGCCTGCTTCTGCTTCTGGGCCAGCTCGTACTTGTACTTGGAGTAGTCCAGCACACGGCACACAGGGGGGCGCGCCTCCGGCGCGACCTCCACCAGGTCGAGGTCGCGCTCCTGGGCAAAGCGCAGCGCGTCGGGGGTCTTCAGCACCCCGACCTGAGCACCCTGGTCGTCGATCAGACGCACCTCGGGCACGCGGATTCGCTCGTTGACCCTGGTCGTGTCCCGCTCAGGCGGGCGCCGGTCGAACCTGCGGGGTACGGCCACTAGCTGTCCCGGCGGCGCGTCAAGCCGATTCGATGGCGCGGCACACTGAAAATGGGATGCGGGAACTCCTCAAGGTGGCCGAGTATAACGGGGCGCCGGCGGTACGCAAGGGGAAGCTCCTCGACGACCATCCAATTCCAACCCACTTGCACCCCACCAGCCCCCGGCGAGCAGGACTATGCATCTTCGTGCATAACCTGCAACGTTGGCGAGGACGCACGCCGTCGCGCGTGTGCCACCAGCCGCTGCGCGAACTCCTCCACCAGAACGCTGCCCGTGTCTCCAGCCCGATGCTCGCGCACCGACACCGTGCCCTCGCGCTGCTCGCGCTCGCCCACCACGAGCATGTGCGGGATGCGGCGCAGCTCGGCGTCGCGCACCTTGCGGCCAATCGACTCGCTGCGGTCGTCGAGCTCGACGCGCAGACCCTGCCCCCGAAGGCGCTCCTGCACGGAGTCGCCGTACTCGTTGAAGCGATCTGACACCGGCAGCACGATCGCCTGCACCGGCGCCAGCCACAGCGGCAGCTCGCCCGCGTAGTGCTCGATCAGGATGCCGATGAAGCGCTCGAAGGAGCCCAGCAGCGCACGGTGGATCATCACGGGCCGGTGCTCGGCGTTGTCGGCGCCGGTGTAGGTGAGGTCGAAGCGCTCGGGCATCGAGTAGTCGAGCTGCACGGTCCCGAGCTGCCAGGAGCGCCCGATCGAGTCCTTCATGTGCAGGTCGATCTTGGGGCCGTAGAAGGCGCCGTCGCCGGGGTTCAGCTCGTACGGCAGACCCTCGGACTCCAGCGCCCCGGCAAGGGCTCCCTCGGCGCGATCCCACATCTCCTCTCCCCCGATCCGCTTCTGCGGACGGGTCGAGAGCTCCAGTCGCGGCTCGAAGCCGAAGAGCTCGTAGATGTAGAAGCCGAAGCGCAGGCACTGCACGACCTCCTCCTGGACCTGCTCCTCGGTGCAGAAGATGTGCGCGTCATCCTGGGTTATGTGGCGCACGCGTAGCAGGCCGTGGAGCACGCCGGAGGGCTCGTGGCGGTGCACGAGCCCGGCCTCGGAGTAGCGGATCGGCAGGTCGCGGTAGGAGCGGCGCGCGTCCTTGTAGATCTGGATGTGCGCCGGGCAGTTCATCGGCTTCAGCGCCATCGGGCGCTGCTCGACCTCCGTGAAGTACATGTTCTCGCGGTACGTGTCCCAGTGCCCGGACTGCTTGAAGAGTTCGACGTCGTAGAGGATCGGTGTTTTGACCTCCCGATAGCCGCGCGCGCGGTTCTGCTCGCGCCAGAGGTCGGTGAGCGCATTGACGACGACCATCCCCGCGGGCTGCCAGAAGGGCGCCCCGGGCGAGAGCTCGGAGAACTGGAAGAGCTCGAGCTTCGCGCCCGAGCTTGCGGTGGTCGCGCGCGCGCGCCTGCTCGAGGCGCTCGAAGGTGCTCCTGCAGTTCGGCCTTCGTGAAGAACGCGGTGCCGTAGATGCGGGTGAGCATCGTGCGCGTGGAGTCCCCCCGCCAGTAGGCGCCCGCCACCGACTGCAGCCGGAAGGCGCCCACCGTCTTGGTGGAGGGCGCGTGCGGGCCGCGGCAGAGGTCGGTGAAGGGGCCGTTGGTGTAGAGCGAGACGGTGTCCAACCGGGACCGCCGAGCGCTCTTCTCGCCCTCGCCCGTTCCGCCGCTGCTGGCGCGCGCGTCACCTCCCCCACCCTCGCTGTCGCCCGGACTGGAGTCCGCGGCTCGCACGAGGTCGTCGATCAGCTCGACCTTGTAGTCCTGCCCCGCCGCCGCGAAGCGCGCGCGCGCGTCCGCGACCGGAATGTCCTCGCGCTCGAAGTGCTCCGCCGCCTTGACGTGCGCGCGCATCCGCTCTTCGATCGCCGGGAAGTCGGCCTCGGAGACGCTTACCCCGTCGGGGAACTCGAAGTCGTAGTAGAAGCCCTGCTCGATCGCCGGGCCGATCGAGATCTTCACGCCCGGGTACAGCTCCATCACTGCCGCGGCGAGCACATGAGCGGCGTCGTGGCGGATCAGCCGCAGCGGCTCCTCACCCTCGCTGCGAGCGGTGAGAATCGCGATCGAGGCGCCGTCGGGCAGCGGCCGGGAGAGGTCGCGCAACTCGCGGGCCTCCCCTCCCTCCCCGACCGCCACACCATCCCCGCCGCGGATCTCCACCGCCAGCGCCGCCCGCGCCAGGCCAGCACCGATCGCGGCGGCTGCGTCGGCGCCGGTGGCGCCGACGGGAAGCTCCAGCGCGTTGCCGTCGGGGAGGGTGACCGTGGTGCTCATCGAGCGCTGGAGGCTACCGGCCCGCTCTCATACCGGCTGCCACAGCGCGTCGTCACCCAGGGCGGTGCGCTGTGCGCGACCATCTCCGACTAGCTCGATCAGCGCATGCTCGGCGACAGCGCGGTCGGGCGGCGTGTTGCCCTGCGCCATGATCGCCGCCACCTCCTGCGTGACGAGCCCGTCCGGGAAGCGCTCGAGCGCCGGCAGAGGCGTCTCGGGAGGCGCCTCGCGCTCCAGCGACGGATCGAGATTGGCGATCAGCACGTCATATGCCTCGATCGTCTGAAAGCCGCCGGCCTCCAAGCGCCGCTCGCCGGCTGATCCAGCGCCAGCGGTGAAGATGATCGAGGGTGCCGAATAGCGCACCGGCCCATCGGTCTGGCGCGCCTTGCCCTGGAAGTGCGTGGGCCCACCCTCCGCCTCGCGAGTCTCGCGCTTGTCGGCCTCGTACGCCTCGGTGACACGCGGGTCATCGAGCATCCCCACCACCGCACCAACGTCGAGCCCGTCCACGCGCGCGAGTGCCTGCGCGATCCCCTCGTCCTCGTCGAGCAGCAGCGTCGTGGTGAACCACCCCAACTGCAGCGCTCGCAACACCGCCAGCTCGCGCTCGGGATCGAGCAGCCGTGTGGCCACAATCGCCCGGCAGGCGCGCGCGGTGCCGAGCACGCGCGCACGGGGCGTCAGCGCGAACGGCATCCCGTAGCGCGCGCGGTACATCAACTGGCCGAGGGAGGAGCGCGTTGGCGTGTAGCCGCTTTTGACGTACCGCTCGGGGTCCTCCGAAAGCCCGATCGTCACCAGGCGCCAACGTAGCTGCGAGCCGTAGCGCCAGCGCAGCACCGCGAGCGCCGGGCTGACCGAGTAGCCCCAGGGACAGCCGGGGTCGTTGAAGTAAGTGACATCGATCTCGCTCATGCCTCCAACATAGCCACGCCTGATCGGTACCACCGCCCTACGCCCACCGAACGTCTCGGTTCGTGCCTTTGGCCGCCCTTGGGCGTGGTGTCGCACCCATGAACCAGTTGGTTGCGCCACCAGATGCCAAGAGCCTTCGAATGACCGTGCCTGGGGCGCCGCAGACAATCGTCTGCGGTATCTGCGAGGATTGCATGATGGCCACCGAACCACAGATCTCGATCACGCTTTCTCCCGGACAGATCGAGGAGATCGTGCGCACCGCCGACCCCGGACGAGCACCCGGCTTCGCCGCCTTGATCTCGGCCGCGCTCAGCCGCGCCGACGAAACTGGCATGCCCACCTACGACGACCGCCGGCTGTCGCGCTCGCTACTGCGGGGCCTGGCGATCCTCACCTGCTTTGGCCCCGACGAGTCGACGCTGGGACTGATGGAGATCGCCGAGCGCCTGCAGATCAGCGCCAGCACGATCCACCGCTACGTGATCACGCTCGTGGAGGTCGGGCTGCTGGAGCAGTCGCCAAAGACGCGCAAGTACTCGTTACCTACTGTCTGAAACCCCTGGAGCCTGGCGGACGAACTGACGGGCGCACCGATACGCAGTTGCTACGACAGCTCACGAGCGCGACAGTTCGCGACAGCCCCGGATCGCGAGCCTCAGCCAACCTCCACGCGGTAGAGCACATGCTCGAACCCCGCGTGCTGGAGCTCGCGGGTGGGGACCATGCCGAGCTTGTCCATCACCCGCCGCGAGGCGAGGTTGTCGGCGCGGCTGAGCGCGACCGCCTCCCGCGCGCCCCGGGCGGCCGCGAGCGCAAGCGCCTCGCGGCCGATCGCAGTGGCGATCCCGCAGCCCCATGCGTCCGGGATGACGGCCCAGGCGAGCTCGAGCACCGCGCTGCCATCGAGCAGCCGCAGGCCGAGGCCGCCGCAGGCGACCGTGCGCCCCCGCTCGCCGACGATCCACGGGCCGAACCCGTGCGCGCGCCAGTGCGCGGCGCCGGCGCGGGCCCGCGCCGCGCACTCGGCCTCTGTATTGGGCTGCGCGCGTCCGGCCGGCAGCAGCCAGCGTGCGACCTCGGGCACGCCGAGCACACCCATCAGCACGGGGCCGTCATCCTCGGAGAACGCCCTCAGCGAGATCTCGGGCATCGACCGATGATTCCACCGTCCGGCAAGCACCAACTTGACAGGTCGTGGCCCACCCTGCGACTCGCCAATTGACGCCGGCGCCGATCGGACGGGCGAGTGGGCGTGATCCCAGCCCTCAGGCGTGCCAGCCCCTCAAGCCTGCCAACCCCCCAAGCCTGCCAGCCCCCCGGGCATGCCAGCCCCTCAGGCGTGATCCAGTCCCTCAGGAGCCGATCACCAGCGCCAAGACGAGTAGCGCCAGCAGATGGAACGTCTGGTCGACGGCGATCGACACCGCCAGGTTTTCCTTCGGATCCAGCCGCTTGACCCCCTTCATGTAGGCCTGCAGCAGCCTGCCGTCGTCCTGGATGAGGTGCGGGATGAAGATCGCGGGGATCACCCACACCAGTTCCACGCCGAGATCGGCCACCACCAGCGCCGGGATGAAGCAGAGCGTGTAGAGGGTGACGTGGGTGAACAGCGCTCGGCGCGCGTCGCTTGCTCCCCGTTCCAGGCCGCCACGCTTGTGCAGGGCCTGCCAGTTGGTCTGCAGGAGATAGTCCCCGACCAGATGCGACACCACGAACGCAATGAAGACTTCGACCCAGGTCATCCACCCAGAGCCTATCCGGCCCCGTCCGCCCAATGCCCGCGGCCCCACCCGCCTCCAGACCCACGGCCAGGCGCGCCCCAGTCCCGCGGCCCTGCCCGCGCCTCCCCGCCGCAGGGCGGCTGGGGTAGGCCCCTAGTAGCCTTGGCGCGGTGAACGCCATACCGCACGGCAGCCAGGGGAGTCCGTTTCCGCCGATCGCCGACTACGGCTTCTTGTCGGACTGCGAGAGCTGCGCGCTGATCGCGCCGAGCGGCAACGTCGAGTGGATGTGCCTGCCGCGCATGGACTCGCCGAGCGTGTTCGGGGCGATGCTCGACCGCGACGCCGGCGGCTTTCGGCTGGGGCCGGCCGGCCTGACCGTGCCCGGCGCGGTGCGCTACCTGCCGGGCACGCTGGTGCTCGAGACAAGCTGGGAGACGCGCACCGGCTGGGTGGTGGTTCGCGACGTGCTCTGCATCGGGCCGTGGTACCACAACCAGGAGCGCTCGCGCACCCACCGGCGCTCGCCGACTGACTACGACGCCGACCACGTACTGCTGCGGACGGTGTACTGCGTGCAGGGGTGGGCCGAGATCCACCTCGACTGCGAACCGGTCTTCGACTACGGGGGCCTCGCGGCCGAATGGTCCTACACCGGCCCCGGCTACAACGAGGCGACGGCCGGCTCGGAGGGCATGGACCTGAAGCTGCGGCTGGTCACCGACATGAACCTCGGCTTCGAGGGCCCGCGCGCCCGGGCGCGCACGATCCTGCACGAAGGGGAGGCAGGGTTCGCCGCGCTGGGCTGGTCGGAGCACCCGCTCCCGACCACCTACGACGAGGCCAACCAGCGACTCGTGCGCACCGCCCACCACTGGCAGGAGTGGCTCAAGCAGGGCACCTTCCCCGACCACCCCTGGCGCACCTACCTGCAGCGCAGCGCGCTGACACTGAAGGGGCTCAGCTACGCCCCCACTGGGGCGATGGTGGCGGCGGCCACCACCTCGCTGCCCGAGACCCTGGGCGGCGAACGCAACTGGGACTACCGCTACACCTGGATCCGCGACTCGACCTTCATGCTGTGGGCGCTCTACACCCTCGGCTTCGACTGGGAGGCCAACGACTTCTTCTACTTCGTCGCCGACCTCGCCGAGGCCGAGGAGGGCGAGCTTCAAATCATGTACGGGATCGGCGGCGAGAGCCGCCTGGACGAGCAGGAGCTCGACCATCTCTCCGGCTACGGCGGGTCGCGGCCGGTGCGGATCGGCAACGGCGCCTACCGCCAGCGCCAGCACGACGTGTGGGGCGCGGTGCTCGACTCGATCTACCTGCACACCCGCTCGCGCGACCAGCTGCCCGACCGGCTGTGGCCGATCATCAAGCGTCAGGTCGCGGGTGCGCTCGGTCACTGGCGCGAGCCCGACCATGGGATCTGGGAGGTCCGCGGCGAACCCCAGCACTTCACCTCCTCGAAGCTGATGTGCTGGGTCGCCGCCGACCGTGGAGCCCGCCTGGCGCAGCTGCGCGATGACGGCGAGTGGGCCGAGCGCTGGAATGCGGCGGCCGAGGAGATCCACGCCGACATCTGCGCGCACGGGGTGGACGAGCGCGGGGTCTTCACCCAGCACTACGGCACCACCACGCTCGACGCCTCGCTGCTGCTGATGCCGCTGGTGCGCTTCCTGCCCGCCGAGGACCCACGCATCGTGGCCACCGTCCGCGCGATCGCCGAGGAGCTCACCGAGGACGGGCTGGTGCTGCGCTACCGCGTCGACGACACCGACGACGGGCTCACCGGCGAGGAGGGCACGTTCACGATCTGCTCCTTCTGGCTGGTATCGGCGCTGTGTGAGATCGGCGAGCTGCAGCGCGCCCGGGCGCTGTGCGAGAAGCTGATCTCCCACGCCTCCGCACTGGGGCTGTACGCCGAGGAGATCGATCCCCGCACCGGCCGCCACCTGGGCAACTTCCCCCAGGCCTTCACGCATCTGGCCCTGATCAACGCGGTCATGCACGTGATCCGAGCGGAGCATGGCGAGCAGGATCCGACTTCGGCAATCGCTACGGTGCTGCGATGAACAAAGCCGGCTCCACCTACCTGCGCCTGGAGGTGATCAGCGGCAACGCCACCGGCGACACGATCGTCGTCGATGACGAGCTCGTGATCGGGCGACACGCCGAGGGGGCCGGCCGGCTCTCCGAGGACGAGGAGATCTCCCGCCAGCACGCGCGCATCTCGCGTGAAGCCACGGGCGACTATGCGATCGAGGATCTCGGCTCCTCCAACGGCACGTTCATCAACGGCCTGCGGATCCAGAGTCCTCGTCTGCTGGCGCTCGGCGACTCGATCGAGGCTGGCGCCACGACGCTAGTCGTCAGGGCAATCGTGCAGCCGCAACCCGAGGAGGCGGCCCCCGAGGCGACAGGTCCGCCCGCCCCGGACCGCCACTCCCCGACCGTCTTCGCTCGCAGCCCCGTCGTTGTGCCTGCGCCGGCCCCCGAGCAGAACACCCCGCCGTCGACGACCATTCCGAGCGACCAGACTCCGCCGCTATCGCTCAGGCTGGAGGTCGATTTCGATGCCCGCGAGGCGCAGATCGCACTCGGCGAGGGCGGCCAGACGGTACGTCTAGTCCTCGAGGACGGGCGCTGGCAGGCGGTTCAAGCGGAGCCCGACACGGATCGGTAGCGCTACTCCCCAGATGGAGGCGTCAGACCGGCCGCCTCGTGCAGCAGGCGCGCATACTCGCCCGCGCTCTGCGGACGCTCGGCAGGAGCCTTCGCGAGCGCGCGCAGCACCGCTGCCCCCAGCGCAGGCGGCGCATCGGGCACCTCAGCGCACGGGTCGGGCGGCTCGTCCTGGAGCTGTGCCCACAGGATCCGCATGCCTTTGCGGTCGGCGAACGGCGGCGTCCCGCTAAGGCACTGGCAGATGACGCACCCGAGCGCGTACACGTCGGTCGCCGCGCTCACCGCCTCGCCGCGAATCTGCTCGGGCGACATGTAGTCCAGCGAGCCCAGCGCCTGACCGGGCCGCGTGAGGTTGGTGCCCTCGCTGTCCTTCGCCAGCCCGAAGTCGGTGATCAGCGCGGTGCCGTCCAGGTCGAGCAGGACGTTGGCGGGCTTCACGTCGCGGTGCACCATCCCTCCGGCGAACAGCGCGTCCAGCCCGTCCGCAACCTCCGCGCAGAGCTTGAGTGTCGTGGGCACGTCGAGCCGGCCCTCGCGCTTGAGCTTCTGCTCCAGCGAGCCACCCTCGATGAAGCGCTGGGAGAGATAGGGCACACCCTCGTGCTCGCCGGTATCGAGCACCGGCACCACATGCGGATTCTTCACCTGCTGGGCGATCATCGCCTCGCGCTCGAAGCGCTTGCGAAAGATGCTGTCTTCGGCGAGGTCGCCCCGCACCAGCTTGAGCGCCACCAGTTCACCCTCGGCGCCGATCGCCCGGTACACGCGCCCCATGCCGCCAACCTCCAGCAGCGACTCGATCCGGTAGCGCCCGACGGTGACACCGATCAGCGGGTCGGGCGCCTCGCTCGCTGCCGCCGGCTGATCCTGCTCGAGCTCGTCACTCACGCCTGCCACCTCGGTAGGGCCTGGATCGCAGTGGTCATGTGCACGCTGGCAGCGTTGCAGGTCTCGACGCGTCTTGCCATGTTGGCCGCAGATCGCCTCACCTGGTTTTAGAAGTACGAGGTACGGCCAGGCCCGCTTCTGGGCCAAGTTGGGCGCCGCAGCGTAGTCCTCCCGCTCAACTCGGCCTGCCGAGCGCCGCGGTCGACCAGCCGAAGCGGGTCATGTCCGTTGCGGGCGCCAACGCGCCCGGCCGCTCGCCCCGTCGGACGAACACGATCGGCGCTGGCGCCGATCGCGCGATCGCACGGCGAGTCTCCCCCAGCCCCTCCCTGTGCCAGCGCTCGGAGAGGCCCATCAGTAGCAGCCCGGCCCCTGCGGCCGCGGCGAGGATGCCCTCACGACCGGGCGCTGCCAGGATCGGCTCAGCCGACACCCCGGCGAACTGCTGCACCACCAGCGAGGCATTCGCCAGCAGGCCGCTCGCATCGCGGCTGTCCTCCCGGCGCTCGGATGATCCGAGCAGCTGCAGCCGGGCCCCGCTGGCGGCCGCGATCCAGCAGGCGAGCTCGAGTGCCGCCCAGTCGTGGTCGGCGCCCCCGAAGGGCACCATCACCGAGCGCTCGGGGCCGGGGCTCACCACAGCGCCCTCGCGCGCCACCAGCACCGCCACGTCGCATTGGGCCTCCCTCAATACGGTGCCGACCTCCTCGCGGGGCACGCCGTC
Organism: uncultured Solirubrobacterales bacterium; assembly: GCA_963812955.1. Lineage (GTDB taxonomy): Bacteria > Actinomycetota > Thermoleophilia > Solirubrobacterales > Solirubrobacteraceae > Palsa-744. The sequence goes on along the minus strand of CAWEXC010000002.1, from coordinate 208,047 downwards.
GCCGAGCAGCGGTCGGCGGCCGTCGATCAGCACGAGATCGACATCCTCGTCGTGGCACAGCCGCGTCAGGTCGCGCCCGGCGTCGGCCGATGTCAGCGCCACAGCCCGGGCGGCCACCCCTGCCTCCAGCAGCTCCCGGCGGCTGCGCTGCACCTGGGCGGAGGCCTCCCCCACCAACCGCGCCTCGGTGCGCAGCCCGCCGCGCACCGCCGCTCCGCTGGGCGGTCTGACGAGGCGCACAAGGATCAGCTCGCGGCGCGGCTGCGAGCGTGCCAGCGGCTCGGCCAGTGCCAGCAGCTGACTCATCGCAGCCGCGCTCTGCGGCGCGACCAGGATCGAGCGCTCGGGCGCCTCCAGGAGCGGCTCCGGGACCAGCGTCGCGCTGGCGGCGGCGAGCTCCTCCTCCGGCTGCTCCCCGAAGGCGTTGTGGGGATCGAACAGCCGCATCAACGGGCCCGTCATGAACGTCGTCACGAGCGCCATGATTACCAGCGCCGTGAACAGCGCCTGCGAGATCGCCCCCACGGTGAGCGCCAGGTTGAGCACGATCAGCTCGGTCAGGCCGCGCGTGTTCATCAGCGCCCCCAGCACCGCCGACTGGCGCCACGGCAGACGAATCGTGCGGGTCGCGATCAGCGTGCCGCCGAACTTGCCGACGATCCCGATCGCGCACAACGCCAACGTGATCGCGACCAGCTCGCCGCGGTCGAGCAGGCCGACGTCGGTGCGCAGGCCCGTGTAGGCAAAGAACAGCGGCAGCAGCAGCGTCAGCACGAAGTCCTCCACACGGCGCGTCACGTCCTCGCTGAGACCGGCGTGGCGAGGCATCGCGAGCCCCATCACGAACGCGCCGAAGATCACCGCGATCCCGATCGTCTCGGTCGTAATCGCCGACAGCAGCACGCCGGCGAAGATGATCGTGATCCACGTGCCGGGCACGCGCCCGGCCTCGTCGTAGGCGACCGCCGCGCGCGCCATCACCGGGCGCACAAGGAACGCCATGCCGAGGCAGAACACCCCCGCCCAGCCGATCGTCTCGAGCACCGCCACGCCGCTGCCGGCCCCCGCCACGGCCGTCGCCAGCGCGATCAAAAACCACGCCGAGACATCGTCGACGGCCGCCGCCGAGAGCGCCAGCGCGCCCAGCGGCCGCTTGACCATGCGCCGCTCGGAAATGATCCGCGCCAGCACGGGAAACGCGGTAATCGACATCGACACCCCGACGAACAGGGCAAACGCCGCGAAGCGGATGTCCGGAGCCAGCAGCGGGTAGAGCGGCAGCGCCACCAGCAGCCCCATCATCAACGGCACCAGCAGCGCCGTGTTCGAGACGACCAGGGTCATCCTCGCGCGGCTGCGCAGCTCCCCGAGGTCCACCTCCAGGCCGATCAAGAACATGTAGAACACCAGTCCGAGGTTCGCCGCCACGCCGATGTAGGGGACGATGTCAGTCGCGAAGACCTTGGCCTGCAGCCCCGGGTCGAGCGCCCCGAACGCGGTCGGGCCGAGCAGGATCCCCGCGAGCACCTCGCCCATCACCCGCGGCTGACCGATCCTCGGCATCAGGCTGCCGCACAGGCGCGCAAACAACATCACCACCACCACGGCGATGAAGAACGCCACCACGGTTTCTTCCAGGGTGCGCGGCTTGGCGGTCGCGAGCCCCGGTTTGGGGGCACCGGGTTCGGGGGGCTTGCGCTTCAGCACGGCGCTCACCGGCAGCCCCCCGAGCGAGCCGGCGAGCAGGCCATGGGCGACGTGGGCGTTGAGCTGAGCGACGCGACCGCCCCGCACGCAGTGCACCGCACCGCTCAGACGCCCGCTCACGAACCTCAGCTCGCCGCCGAGCGTGGACTTGGCACCCGCGATCGTGATGAACTCGCCCGACTGCGCCAGTTCCACCTTCGCCCCGAGGCAGACGCTCGCCGGCGAGACGTCATAACCCCCCGCGATCAGCGGCTGGGCGTGCTTGGTAGCGCCCGAGGTGAACACGAACACCATCACGCTCGCCGCCACCAGCGCCAGCACCAAGTAGTGGATCGCGAGGCGGGCGGCGCCGACAGAGCCCGACCGCTCGGTGTCCGCTGCCTGGCTCCCCCTCGTGCTCGTGCTCATATGGCGCGGCACGAGTGTACCCGCGCGATCTATGATGCAGTCAAGCAATGAGGCGAGGTGCATTTTGACGCGGACGACACAGACACGCTCTTGGCGCGCGATCGCGCTTGTCGCGTCGACGACGCTGCTGGCGATCGGAGCCACGACGACGATGACCGCGAGCGCTACGGCGCCGCCTGAAACGGCCGTCTGCGTCAAAGCACCCTGCGAAGCGGCGCCGGTGCCGCCGATCAACGACAACTACCTCGATGCGCTCAACCTCAACGAACCGCCGACCCCGCACCATCCGGGCACCCCGCTCAACCGCACGGAAACCTTGCGCGACGAACGCAACACGGCGGCGGCAACGGTCCAGTCGGACATCCTCAGCCCCCACCCCGGGCCCGCCGAGCTCACGGGCTGCAACGGCGTCAGCGAGGGCAAGACGATCTGGTACGACTTCTACCCGAACGCCAACGGGCTGGTGCGGGTCCGCACCTCGGCTTCCTTCGGCACGGTGATGGCGGTCGTGCCTTACAACTCCACGACGCTGCTGCCCGAAAACAGCCAGCGCCAGTGTGCCGTCAACCAGCCCACGGCGGCCGGCGAATTGTTCGCCAACGTCCAGGCCGGAAAGCTGTACACGGTCCAGCTCGGCGGAGTCGAATCGGCCGGGGGCAACCTCGAGTTCCTGTTCGACTACGTCGTCCAGCTCAAGCGCCTGCAGGCCGAAGCGACGCTCACCGCGCAGCCGCTCGCCGGGGGGGTTCGCGTCGTGAACGTCGCCGTCAGCGCTCCGAAGAAGGCCCGCGTCGAAGTGCGCTGCACGCGGGGCTGCCGTCCCCAGGCCAAGACCGCTCGCTCACTCGGCTTTCCCGGGCTGCACGGGGCAGTGCTGCCCAACGGCGCCGCCCTGAAGATCTACGTGACGGCCAAGAACGAGACCGGGGCGTACATCGAATACAAAATCGGGCACGCCAACTTCACCAAGGTCCAGCGTTGCCTGGCCCCGGGCTCGAAAAAGCCCGAGCGCTGCGAATGACCGGGCGCGGCCGCCGCCGATGGGCCCGCACCGAACTAGATGGTGGGATCGGGATGGTCGTGTGGGCGCCATGACCGAGCACTGCGCATGAGCACCACCTCGCAGCCCTCGCGTGGACGCGCGGCAATCGCAGCGCTGATCGTCGTGCTGGTGGTGTTCGGCGTGAGCTTCGGCGTACGTAAGGCGACGGCGAGTAGCGCACAGGCAGCGCCGCTGCCCGCCCCGATGGTGGTCTCCTCGACGCCGGTGCACGTCTCCGGTATCGCAACGCCCGCCACGCCGCCGGCGCTGCATCATCCGCCGCATTCAACCGCTCCCGCTCCGGCTTCCACTCCCACGCCGGCGAGCACTCCCCCTCCGGCCACGACCCCGGAATCGACTTCGACCCCAACTCCCACTCCCAGCACGCCCTCCAAATCCTCCACTCCGAGCGGCGGCAAAGGCAGTGGCCCGGTGCTCGTGGGCTAGTCTCAAAGCGTGCGGGACTCCCCATTGATGAGCAGCGCTTGGTGATGATGGTCAATCCCGTGAATCCGTTGGGACTCAGGTGCAGGAGGGCCACCAGTGGACTCGCTTGACAACCCGACGGTAGTAGCGGGCTACCGCATCGACGGCACCCTCGGCGAGGGTGGCATGGGCACCGTCTACCGAGCCACCCAGCTTTCGCTGGAGCGGGTCGTGGCGCTGAAGGTGCTCACCGCGGAACTCAGCGCCGATCCCGCCTTCCGCGAACGCTTCCGGCGCGAGGGCCTGCTGCAGGCCGCCCTCGACCACCCCCACATCGTCACGGTGTATGAGGCCGGCGAAACCGACAACCGGCTGTTCCTGGCGATGCGCATGGTCGAGGGCCCCACGCTCAAGGATCTGATCCTGCGCCGCCAACTCGACGACCGGCGGGCGCTGCGCCTGCTCACGCAGGTGGCCGAGGCGCTCGACGCCGCGCACGCGAAGGGCTTGATCCACCGCGACGTCAAGCCTCAGAACGTGCTGGTCGGCGCCGGCGACCACGCCTATCTCGCCGACTTCGGGCTGACCAAGGGCAACGACGACGCGGCAATGACCGAAACCGGCCAGTTCGTGGGCACGATCGACTACATCTCCCCCGAGCAGGCCCGCGGTGGGCGCGCCACCGCCCGCAGCGACGTGTACGCGCTCACGGCCGTGCTCTGCGAGTGCCTCACCGGCCGGGTTCCGTTCGAACGCTCAACCGAAGAGCGGGCCCTGCTCGCGCATCTCACCGAGCCCCCACCGCGTCTCTCGCAGATGCGCACCGACATCCCCGCAGCGATGGACGAGGTGGTCGCGCGCGGGATGGCGAAGGCTCCCGAGGACCGGCCGGCCTCAGCCGGCGAGCTGATGCTGCAGGCCCGGCGAGCGCTCGGCGCCGCGCCGGCGGAGTCCTCCACGCCGCCCGCCTCAACCGACGCGACGCGCCTGCGCCCGGCAGTCGGTTCCCCGACCCGCGCTCCGCACACGGCCGCCAAGAGCGACCCCGGTGCGACCCGTCTTGCCGCCGCTGCGCTGACGGCACCGGATGCCGCGCCCACACCCGGCGGCGAGCGTGATGCACCGGCACACACCGGCGACCCCGCCTCCGCCGCGGCCCCGCCACCGGCCGGCGCTACCGACGCGCGCCCAGGCACTCCCACCGGCGCAGGCGCCGCAACCGGCGCTCCCAACAGGAGGTACGTGCCGGTACTGATCGCCGCGGCCGTGCTCGCGCTCGTGGCCGGACTCCTGCTCGGCGGTGGCTCGAGCGGCTCCGGCGCGGCCTTCACCGACTCGGCGTCGGCGGGCTACGTCGAACTCTCCTTCCCCGGCGGCTGGCAACGACTCGGGAGCGCGCCCACGGTTACAGGACTCACATTCTCACAGCCGCTCGCGCTGAGCACCGGCTCGGCCGCCGGCGCCTCCAGTACCTACTCAGCCTCCTCCAGCCAGCGCCTGCTCGCCGGCGAGGTGGGTGCCACCGGGCCTTCCCTGCTGCCCGCGGCGTTCACCGCCGCCCTGAATGGGCCGCTGCCCCATGCCGAGCCGGTGCGGTTGGGCACGCTCGAGGCATACCGCTACAGCGGACTCTCGGTGCACGGCCTCGCCTCGCCGCTGACGCTCTATACCGTGCCCACCACGGGCGGCGTCGTCACGATCGCATGCCTGGGCACCGCCACCGCCGGGTCGGGATCACAATGCGCGCAGATCGCCGCCACGCTGAAGCTGAATGGCACCACCGCGTTCGGGCTAGCCCCCAGCAAGCAGTATGCGTCGGCGCTGGGGAGCGCCTTCGCCACGCTGAACAGCGCCGTCAACACCGGCTCCGCCCGCCTACGCACCGCGTCGAGCGCCGCCGCGCAGGCCACAGCGGCCGCACAGCTGGCCACGGCCTACACCACCGCCTCGCGCGCACTGGGGCGACTCTCCGTTAGTCCCGCGGTGCAGAGCCTCAACGCGAACCTCGCCGCCTCGCTGGCGGCGCTCAGCCGCGACTACGCCGCCCTCGCCGCCGCCGCGCGCGCCGGGAACGAAGCAGCCTACGCACGGGCCCAGCGCGCGATCGGCAGCGACGGCGCCCGCACGACGAGCGCGCTCACGGCCCTGCATAAGGCCGGCTACACGGTCTCTGGCTGATCGGCGGCCGTAGGCTCCTGCGACAGGCTCTCGGCCGAGTGGTCGGCTGACAAGTGCTCCGGCCCCTCCTCCTTGAGCTGATCGGCCGCCGAGGACGGGGACGCCGCCGGCCCCTCGGGCTCCTCTGCGAGCGCCCAGATCGCGATCTCCGCCCGCCGGCCGCGCAGCTCGATCCGGTCGACGAACGCAAGATCGTCGGGCTGTGTGGTGAGCGCCTCTTTTGTGGCCCCCGAGAGCATCAGCTGGTGGGGCGTGCCCTTGGTGAGCTGCTCGATGCGCGCGGCCACGTTCGTGGTGTCGCCCACCGCCGTGTACTCCACGCGCCGCTCGGAGCCAACGTTGCCCGACATCACGCGCCCCGAGTTCAGGCCGATGCCCATGCGAAACCCCGATCCCAGCTCCTGTTCGCGCAGCCATCCGTTGAAGCGCGGCAGGCGCACGGCGAGCATCTCGCGGGCCGTGGAGAGCGCGCGGTCGGCGTGGTCGAGCTGGACGATCGGCGCTCCGAACACGGCCATGATCCCATCTCCCATGTACGCGACCAGCGTACCCCCGTGGTCGAGGATCGCATCGCTCATCTCGCTCAGGTAGCGGTTGAGCACTTCGATCACACGGTCCGGCGTCAGCGTTTCCGCGAATGAGGTGAAGCCACGCAGGTCGGTGAACATCACGGTTCCCTCGCGCTGCACCCCACCGAGGCGTAGTTCCCCACCAGTACTCGCCAGCACCTCGTCGACGACGTTCTCTGGCACGAAGCGTGAGAACAGGTCACGCACCCGCTCGCGCTCGAAGGCGACCGTCACGAGCTGCACCGACAGCGCCCCCGCCGCGCTGAGTATCAGTGCCCCGAGCGGGTAGACGAACGACACGACATGCCCATCGTCGAAGGCGATCTGCACGCCCACCGTGAATGCCGCGGCGAGCGCCAGCGCCAGCCCCACGGTGGCGATCGAGCCAAACCTCAGCGTGGCCAGCGGCGTGGCGCAGCCCAGCAGCACGATCAGGGCCAGATCCAGCCACGCCGGCGAGGAGCGCAGCGGCAGGCCCCGCAGCACCGTCGCGATCGCGCTCGCCTGGACTTCGGCACCCGGCATCTGCCGGGCGGTGGAGGTCGGGTGAATGTCCTGCAGTGTCGGCGCCGAGGGACCGACGACCACGATCTTGCCGTGGAAGAAGCCACGCGGCACGTGGCCGAGATAGACGGTCGAGAACGACACGCGAGGAAAGATGTTTTCCGGCCCGTAGTAGTCGATCCAGGCGGAGCCTCCACTGAACTCACTCGCATGTACCCGCCGCCCCTCGGCGACTTCGGCGCTCGCCACCGCGAGCGTCTTCAACCCGCCGACCGAGAAGCTGACGCGTCGCAGAACGCCGCCCGGATCGGTCGGCAGCAGCCCGTTGGCCGGCCGCGACCCGACTTCGCCCAGCAGCGCGTTGCCTTCGCTGCCGAGGAACCTCATCTTCCCGTTGCCTTCGGTTTCGGTGGTGGTCATCACGGTGCGCCCTTCGGCGTTGTTCAGCGCTTCGAGCAGCGCCGTCTCATCGCTGCGCGCCTGCGGGCACTCGCCCGGCGGCGGTTGGGCGCCCTTGGTGGAGAGCGGGCAAGCGCTGGCCTCGCTGAACTGCACGTCGTAGGCGATCGCCTTGGGGTGGTCGCGCGCGATGTCTTCGATCACCTTGGCATGCACACGGCGCGGGAAGGGCCACTGCAGGTCCAGTTCGTCGAAGGTCCGTTCGTCGATCTCGACCAGCACGATGTTCGCCGCCGGCTGTTGGCGACCACGGATCGTAAAGCGGGTGTTGACGGTGCTCAGTTCGAGCGAGCGCAGCAGGTTGGTCTCGTAGGCGACGATCGCAAGGCCCGTGGCGCCCAGCGCGACGATCGCCAGCAGCACCCGACGCAGCTGGCGCGTGCGTGCCGCCCCGGCGCGCCTGCGCTTGCGTTTCATCCATTCACCCACGCTAAACGCTACCCGAGTGCCCGGTCGCCGGCCACATCGGTGCGCCTGCGTGACACGGGAAGGAGTGCAGAGGGCCGGGGGCTGCGTTACGCTGGCTCTCAAGATGGAGGACCAGTCGCGCTTCGTCCTGCCGCGGGGGCTCTTGCTGGCAGACCGCTACGCCGTCGGAGAGCCGATCTCGAGCGGCGCGATGGGCGCTGTCTATCGCGCCCAGGACACAGGCACCGGCGAGGCTGTCGCGATCAAGCACGTCAACAATACCCGCCACGCTGAGCGCTTCGAGGTCGAGGCGCAGCTGCTGTCGCTGCTGCGCCACCCGCGCGTCGTCGAGGTCACCGACCACTTCGCCGACGAGCGCGGCCAGTACCTGGTGATGGAACTCGTCGACGGCACCGATCTGCACACCCTGCTGGCACAGAAGGGCAATCCGGGGCTGCCGCTGGAGCAGGCGCTCGACTATGCCCGCGAGAGCTGCGAGGCGCTCGAGTACGTGCACGACCAGCAGATCGTGCACCGCGACGTCAAGCCCCACAACCTGATCCTCGGCGAGGACGGGATCGTGCTGGTCGACTTCGGGATCGCTCGTCTGCTCCAGGACGAGGAAGAGGACGAAGGCACCGTGGGAGTCGGCACGCCGCGCTACATGGCGCCCGAGGTGTTCGCCGGCGGCTCAGTTTCGCCGCGCAGCGACGTCTTCGGCCTGGCCGCCACGCTGTGGACGCTGATCGTCGGGCGTCCGCCGGTGTACGCCAGTCCGACCGAGCTGCGCGAGCTCGCCCCCGAGGTACCTCCCGAGATCGCCGACGCGGTGAAGGCGGGCCTGGAGATGGTCCCCGAACGGCGCGTCGCCTCGGTCGCCGCCTTCGCCCGCGCGCTCGGCAGCCACACCCAGCCCCGAGGTCACACGCAGCCCACGATCGGCGGGTCGCTCACCCTCTCGATCGAGGCGCCCGCCGCGCGGCGCAGCCTGATGGAGGGGATCGCGCGCACCGCCGCAGGCGTGTTCGGGGCAGCGGCCTCCTCGATCGCGCTGACCGACGGCAACACCCGCGAGCTGGTCTACCAGTCGGCGTGGGGAGCGGGAGCGCGCGAGATCGTCGGCGTGCGCCTCCCCCCCGGCCACGGACTCGCCGGCAGCGTCGTCGAAAACGGACAGCCACTGGCAGTCCCCGAATGCCGCACCGATCCCCGCTTCGCGTCGCGCATCGCCGCCGGCACCGGCCACGTCCCCTATACGATGCTGGTCGTCCCGCTAATCCGCCTCGGCCGCCCGATCGGCGTGCTGTCGCTGCTCGACCGCCGCGACGGCGGGCACTACGGGCCCGACGACGCGGAGCGCGCGGCGCTGTTCGCCGAGCTGGTGGTCAGCGCGATCGAAGCCGACAGTGAGGCGATGCCCAGCCTCGGCGCCCGCCGGTCGCGGATCGTCCCCGCGTAGGAATCCGCCTGCTTACCGCTCGGGGCCCGGCCGGGTATGAATGGCCCTCAGCGTCTGAGAGATCCCACACCCTGGGCCGGCGGTGATCAGCCCCGTCTAACAGGCCCCCGGGCAAGGTAGGACTGCCCCGTGAACAGCGTGATCGTCTTGCGACGGCGGAAGTCGCGCACCGAGACGACCCCTCGCGTGACGTGCGTGAGCGTCCCTTCGCAGCGGTTGGCCACACTCCAAACCGTCCCCCGCACGGTCGCCGCGCTGTACTGCCCCCGCACGGCGAAGTGCCCGTGCCCGCTGGCGTTGACCCGGCCGAGCGTTTTCGAGCTCAGCTTGGCCGCTAGGGCCTTGCCCTTGCCAACCGTGGTGCAAACCTGGTGGGCACTGTGGTTGTCGACGATATCCAGGTTGGTCAGACCTTTCTGCTTGCGCGCCTGCAGCAGCTTGAAAATCCCGGCTCCAAAGTTGCCGGACTGCAGCTTGCCATTCGGGGACGCGGTGGTGGCCGTGGTGATACCCACCACGCCATGAGTCGTTTCGAGGATCGACCCGACAGGAATCTGACGCGCTTCGGTCAACGGCACGAACGCCCGCCCCTTGGCGAGCGCCTCGAACGCCTGCACCCCCAGCGCGAACGGCGAGAACACCGCAAGCGAAGCCGTTGAGAACGAAGCCAATGTGGTCCCGGGCGGCAACTCGACGTAGACGATCCCTGACACCGGCGTCACGTCCACGGTCTTGCCGAGCACCGGCGGCGGAAGCAGCGCCTGCGTCGCCTGGAAGCCGAGCACGCCCGATTTGGGTTCCGCGCTCGCCGGGGGGTGCTTGACCAAGGGGGCAGGTGGGATGATGGGCGGGCTCGGCTGCCCGGTGGTGAACGGCTGATCGCCGCCACCCACTCCCCCGGGCACCGCCGAGTTGGTGGCGAGCACGTTGAAATGGTAGATCTTGTTGGGTTCGAGTCCTGTGAGCGTCCGCGTCAGCGACTGCGGACCGGGCGTGGCGCCGATGTCCACCGGTGCTGTCTGCTGGCCGTAGCTCGTGGTCGGTCCGTAGTCGATCACATAGGTGGTGTCAGCGCCGTCCGGGTCGATCTTGAAGCCGACCGTGGCGGTCGTTTCGGTGACCGAGACGACGTTCACGTTCGAGACGTCCGGCGGGCCGGCCACATTGGCGCTGCCCGTGGCGGTCGCTTTGGCGCCGCCCACATCGCTGACCGCGACGCTGATCGTGTACCGGCCGGCGGCGGCGTAGGTATGCGAGCCCTTGACTTCAAAGCCCCCGCCAGCCGCGGCGCTAACCGTCCCCGCCGCGCTCGACGAGCCATCGCCCCAATTGATCGTCGCGGTGTAATCCGACACCACCCGGTTCGGGTCTGCATCGGTGAAGGTCGCCACCGTGGCGTTGTTGAGTTTCACGCCCGCCGTCCCGCTCACGGATACCCCGGTCGCGCTCAACGGGGCGGGAGGTTCGGTGGTGAACGACCGATCGCCGCCGCCCACGCCTTTTGGCGCGGCCGAGTTGGTGGCGAACACGTTGAAGTGGTAGGTCTTGTTGGGTTCGAGTCCTGTGAGCGTCCGCGTCAGCGACTGCGGACCGGGCGTGGCGCCGATGTCCACCGGTGCTGTCTGCTGGCCGTAGCTCGTGGTCGGCCCGTAGTCGATCACATAGGTGGTGTCAGCGCCGTCCGGGTCGATCTTGAAGCCGACCGTGGCGGTCGTTTCGGTGACCGAGACGACGTTCACGTTCGAGACGTCCGGCGGGCCGACCACATTGGCGCTGCCGGTGGCGGTCGCTTTGGCGCCGCCCACATCGCTGATCGCGACGCTGGTCGTGTACCGGCCGGCGGCGGCGTAGGTATGCGAGCCCTTGACTTCAAAGCCCCCGCCAGCCGCGGCGCTGATTGTCCCCGCCGCGCTCGACGAGCCATCGCCCCAGTTGATCGTCGCGGTGTAATCCGACGCAGCGCCCGCCGGTTTGGCGTGGGTGAACGTCGCCACCGTGGCTTTGATGGCCACGCCCGCAGTGGCGCTCACCGGTACCCCGCTCGCGGTCAGCGGGGCGTCCTGGACCTTGACGCCGAATGGGCGGGTTTCGGGGAAGCCGTCGCTGTTCGTATAGGTGAAGCTCGCCTGGTAGGTGCCCTCGTTGACGTAGGTGTGGGTGCCAGTGAGTTGCCCGGTGTTGGCGTTGACTTTGCCCGCTGACGGCGACGTGCCATCTCCCCAGTTGATCGTGGGCGTGGTTCCTTCGCGCGGTGAGGCGGCGCCGACCACCTCGGAGAACTGCTGCCCCTCGACCGGCTGGAACAGCTCGTAGGCGCCGATGTCGCAGCCGGTACCCTGCGGTCGCGTGATGTCCCGCTGGTCGGTGGCGCTGCAGCCCGGGGCACCCGAGGGGATCGCGTCGACCGCGGGACTGGTCGCTTCCAGCGCGAGCGTGTCGGTGTTGCCGCCGTTGTCCTGCAGGCCGCTCGACAGGAATCCCGGTTCGATGTCCTTGAGGTCTCCGGTGGCGGTGAAGGCGCAGTCGGCTGCGCTCTGGAGGTTGTGGCCGAGAGAGGAGATGCCGCTGTCCCCGCAGTTCGACGGTACGCGTTCGGCGGTGAGCGGATCTTCGACGGTGTTGCCGGAGACGATCGAGTTCTCGACCGAGATCGTGCCTTCGCTGGCCAGCAGGCCGCCACCTTCGGTGCTGCGGGTGCCGCCGTCGTTGTTCGCGATCGTCGAATTGACGATCGCGGTCGTGTTGCTCGTGTCGCCCCAGCTGAAGATGCCGCCGCCAAGCGCGGCGCTGTTGCCGGTGATCGTCGAATCGTTGACGGTCAGCTTCCCGGCGGTTCCGGTCACGGGGTTGGGACCAACGTTCTGGATACCGCCCGAGTCGCCGCCGCCGTTGGGGTTGGTGCTGATGTTGTTGGACACCAGTGAGCGCGTCACGGTGAGCGTGCCGCCATCGTTCGAGATGCCGCCGCCGGAGCCGGATTCGGCCGTGCCGTTCGTGATCGCGTCTTCGCTCAGCGTGAGCGTCGCCTCGTTGAGGATGTCGCCGCCGAAGAAGCCGTTGCCTTCGTTGGCGTGGCCGAACGCCATCGACAGGCCCGAGATGGTCACCGTCGGGACGGTTTTGTTGCGGGGGTTCGGCTCGACGAAAAAGACCCGGTTTGCGGGTGAGGACTCCTGAAAGATGGTCACCGCACGCGCGCCGGCGCCAACGATCGAGACGCTTTTGAAGATCGTGAGCACCCCGTTGGAGAGCTCGTAGAAGGCGGTGCCTTCGGGGGCAGGCACATCGATCGTGTCGGGCGGGTTGGGTGTTTCGACGAGGCTGTTCTCATAGTTGATGAGCTGCCGCAGCGAGCAGCTGCCGGAGGCGGGGGTTTCACAGATCCCGGTGCGGTCTTCGAGCGTCCCCACCGTGTACGTCGCCGCCTGCGCCGACGTGGCCAGCCCAGCCCCGACGGTCAACGCGGCGAGCACCGCGCACATGGCGGCTCCCAAGCAGCGCGACCGTCGCCATAAGGGCGCGCCGACGCTCATCGCCGGGCTAGTGGTGCCGTGCCTTGGCAAGGTAGGACTGCCCGGTGAACAGCGTGATCGTCTTGCGGCGGCTGAAGTCGCGCACCGAGACGACCCCTCGCGTGACGTGCGTGAGCGTCCCTTCGCAGCGGTTTGCCACACTCCAAACTGTCCCCCGCACGGTCGCCGCGCTGTACTGCCCCCGCACGGCAAAGTGACCGTGCCCGCTGGCATTGACCCGGCCAAGCGTTTTCGAGCTCAGCTTCGCCGCGAGGGCCTTACCCTTCTTGCCGACCGTGGCGCACACCTGGCTGGCGCCGTGGTTGTCGACGATATCCAGGTCAGTCAGGCCCTTCTGCTTGCGGTTCTGCAATAGCTTGAAGATCCCCCCACCGAAGTCTCCGGTCTGCGGTTTGCCCTTGCGGGACGCAGTGGTGGCTGTGGTGATGCCCACAACGCCGCCCGTCGTTTCGAGGACCGACCCGACGGGAATCTGGCGCGCCTCGGTCAACGGTATGAACGCCTGCCCCTTCGTGAGCGCCTCGACCGCCTGCGCCCCCAGCGCGAATGGCGAGAGCGGCGAGACCGACGCCGCGGAGGCCAACGTGGCGCCCGGCGGCAACTCTATGTAGACGATCCCCGACACCGGCGTCACGTTCACGGCCTTGCCGAGCACGGGCGGTGGCGGCGGGGGATCGGCGGGCGTGTTCAGCGTCTGGTTTTCACCGACCGCGTTGCCCGCGCTATTGGTTGCCACTGCGCGCACGTTGTACCTGACGTTGGGCAGCAGACCGGTGACAGTCGCGGTGACCGTATGGTTCGCGAAGTCCGGCCCCACCGACTGGTCTGGCGTCACTGAGCCGTAGGTGATCGCCGCCGTTTTCGCACCCTGCAGGACCGGTCCGTATTCGAAGTGCACCATCGTCGCCAGCCCATGCGGGTTCACCGTCGCCGTAAAGGCAGCGCTGGTGGTCGTTATGACGGTCGGTGGCGAGATCGTGACGAGCGTCGGCGGTGCCACGGAAGGCGGCGGTGGCGCGGCGGCCACGTTCGCCGTGCTCGTGGCGGTCGCTGTGGCGCCGCCCACATCTGCGATCGTGACGCTCGTTGGATAGACCCCTACGCTGGCGTACGTGTGCGCGCCCGTCACCGTGAAGCCACCGCCCGCTGCGGAGCCGATCGTCCCCGCTGTCGTGGCACCGTCGCCCCAGTCGATCGTCGCGGTGTAATCCGACGCCACGCCAACAGGATCGGCGTCGATGAAGGTCGCCACCGTAGCGCTGAATGCCACGCCCGGGGTCGCGCTCACCGGTACACCGGTCGCACTCAACGGGGCGTCCTGGACCTTGACGTCAAACGGCCGGGTTTCAGGGAAGCCGTCGCTGTTCGTGTAGGTGAAGCTCGCGTGGTAGACGCCCTCCTCCGCATAGGTATGGGTCCCGGTGAGCTGCCCCGTATTGGCGGCGACTTTGCCCGGCGACACCGGTGTGCCGTCTCCCCAGTCGATTGTGGGTGTGGTTCCTTCCTGTGGCGAAGCGGCGCCTACCACCTCGGAGAACTCCTGCCCCTCGACCGGCTGGAACAGCTCGTAGGCACCGATGTCGCAACCGGTGCCCTGCGGTCGCGCGATGTCCCGCTGGTCGGTGGCGCTACAGCCCGGAGCGCCCGAAGGGATCGCGTCGACCGCGGGACTGGTCGCTTCCAGCGCGAACGTGTCGGTGTTGCCGCCGTTATCCTGCAGGCCGCTCGACAAAAATCCCGGTTCGATGTCCTTGAGGTCTCCGGTGGCGGTGAAGGCGCAGTCGGCTGCGCTCTGGAGGTTGTGGCCGAGGGAGGAGATGCCGCTGTCCCCGCAGTTCGAGGGTCTGCGTTCGTCGGTGAGCGGTTCTTCGACGGTGTTGCCGGAGACGATCGAGTTCTCGACCGAGATCGTGCCTTCGCTGGCCAACAGGCCGCCACCTTCGGTGCTGCGGGTACCGCCATCGTTGTTAGCAATCGTCGAGTTGACGATCGAGGTCGTGTTGGCGGTGTCGCCCCAGCTGAAGATGCCCCCGCCGAGCGCCGCGCTGTTGCCGGTGATCGTCGAGTCTTCGACGATCAGCTTCCCGGCTTCTTCTGTCACCGGATTGGGGCCGACGTTCTGGATACCGCCCGAGTCGCCGCCGCCGTTGGGGTTGGTGCTGATGTTGTTGGACACGAGCGAGTGCGTCACGGTGAGCGTGCCGCCATCGTTTGAGATCCCGCCGCCCGAGCCGGATTCAGCCGTACCGTTTGTGATTGCGTCTTCGCTCAATGTGAGCGAGCCCTCGTTGAGGACGTCGCCACCGAAGTAGCCGTTGTTTGCACTGGCGTGTCCGAATGCCATCGAGAGCCCTGAGATCGTGACGGTCGGAACGGCTTTGGTGCGGGGATTCGGCTCGACGAGGAAAACGCGATCCGGCGTGTCGGACTCCTGGTAGATACTCACCGCGCGCGCGCCCGCGCCGACGATCGAGACGCTTTGCGTGATCGTGAGCGCGCCGCCGAAGAGCTCGTAGAACGCGGCGCCTTCGGGGGCAGGGACGACAATGGTGTCGGATGGACCGGGTGTTGGCGAGAGCGAGTTCTCGTATTCGATCAGCTGCCGCAGGGAGCAGGTGCCGGAGGCAGGAGCGCATTCCCCGGTGCTGTCTTCGGTCGTCCCCACCGTATAGGTAGCCGCCCCAGCCGCCGCGGCGAGCGCAACGGTCGCCGCCAGCACAGCCAGCGCGGCGGATCCGGCCACCGCCCAACGCGAATGCGAAAATAGACGTGGACCGAGACCGGACCGCATCGCAGCCGGCCTAGTGACGACGGGATGCTTTGGCGACGTAGGACTGGCCTGTGAACAGCGTGATCGTCTTGCGGCGGCTGAAGTCGCGGACCGAGACGACGCCGCGCGTGACGTGCGTGAGCGTCCCTTCGCAGCGGTTGCCGACGTTCCAGACGGTCCCCCGCACGGTCGCCGCGCTGTACTGCCCCCGCACGGAGAAGCGCCCGTGCCCGCTGGCGTTGACCCGGCCGAGCGTTTTCGAGCTGAGCTTGGCCGCGTAGGCCTTGCCCTTGCTCTTCTTGCCCTTCTTGCCGACTGAAGCGCACACCTTGCTGGCGCTGCGGTTGTCGATTATGTCAAGGTCGGTCAAGCCCTTCTGCTTGCGGTTCTGCAGGAGCTTGAAGATCCCCGCGCCGAAGTCGCCCGACTGCAGCTTGCCCTTCCGGGACGCGGTGGTGGCCGTCGTGATACCCACGACGCCCCCAGTCGTTTCGAGAACCGACCCGACGGGAATCTGACGCGCCTCGGTCAGCGGGATGAACGCCTGCCCCTTCGTCAGCGCCTCGACCGCCTGCGCACCGGGCCCGAAGGACGAGAACGGCGAGACCGACGCCGCGGAGGCCAGCGTGGCGCCGGGCGGCAGCTCGACGTAGACGATCCCCGACACCGGCGTCACGTTCACGGACTTCCCGAGCACCGGGCGCGGCGGTGGCGGATCGGCCGGTGTTTTGAACGTCTGATTGGTGCCCGTCGTGCTGCCCGCGCTGTTGGTGGCCACGGCCCGCCAGTTGTACGTGACGTTGGGCAGCAGACCGGTGACCGTCGCGGTGACCGTCTGGTTGGCGTAGCCTGCGCCCGCCGACTGGTTGGGCGTCACCGAGCCGTAGGTGATCGTCGCCGTGCTGGCCGCCGTTGCCCCGAGGATCGGCCCGTATTCGAAGTGCACCTCCGTTTCGAGGCCCCCCGGGTTCACCGTCGCCGTGAACGTGGCGCTGGTCGTCGAGAGGATGGTCGGCGGCGAGGTCGTGGCGAGCGTCGGCGGCGCCGGCGGAGGAGCTTTGACGCACGCTCCTTCACCCACGCGCGGCTCATCGCCCGTGGGGCACGGAGGCAGCGGCCTGCCGGTCGTTTCTTTGATGATTTTGACCAGTTTGGTGGTGAATTCTTCTTTCCCGCCTTCCGTGGCCTGGAGCGCTTCTCCGCCGGTCTGTTTGGCCCAGTATTCCCAGTAGTGGATGTAGTTTTGGCTTTCTTCCTCACCCGTGTGGAAGTAGTCGACCATCGCCAGCGGCTTGCCGTCCACATCGAGCATTTCAAGAGTTTTGTGGAATTCGAGCGAGTCGCCCAGGACCCACTGCGTGCCGGCGATACCGAATCTGCCGCCGGGTTCTTCGCCGGTGTTTGGCCACGCCTCCGCGTCGTCATTGGACGTAAACGCGAATTCCGGCGGAATCCCTTCGTTGACGTTCGGCGTGTGCGGGACGTTGTCGGCGATCAGCACGATCTCGTGGCGTGCCCCTTCGCGCCAGCCGACCTGCGGGTTCGTGTCGCTCTCCCACAGCGCGCGCCCGTACGCTTCGGGGCCGTCGCCGCCGGCGTGCGCGACCCCTTCGGAGCCCGAGAGCTTTTCGATCGCTTCTTCGACTTTGGGGACTTCCGTCGTCACCGACTGCCACAGGTGCCACGGCTTTTCGGCGTCCATTTCGTAATATTCTTCGCTTTGGGGCGAGAGTTCCGTCTCGCCGCTTTCATAGCCGGGCACGTCTTCGACGTTCGCGACCCCGTAGGCGGTGTTCGGACCGAGCGTTGCGCGCGTTTCTTCGATGACTTTCTTGATCCCTTCTTTGGCTTCCTGGAGGACGCCGCCCATCGAGCCGCTCGTGTCGAAGATGAACATGACGTCGGTTTTTTCCGGCGCGGCGCCGGCAGAGGCGACCGCCGGCCCAAAGCCGATCGCGAGCGGCATCGCCACAGCCACCAGCAGTGCGCGCACGAACAGGGTCGCCGCACCTGATCGAACGTCAATTTTTCCCCCCAGCTGAGAACCTCGCACAGCCCCATTGAATCAGACTGCGGGCAATCGTGGCGCGGTACCCCGCACGGAGCCACCCGAGCCTCGCCGAATGCCCGCCCAAGAACCGCAGCAAGTAGAGTCCTCAGGCGATGCAGGACTCCAACCGGGTGCTCGTGATCGGCGGCGGGATCGGCGGCCTGACGGCCGCGGCCGCGCTGAGAGCCGGCGGCGTCCCCGTCGAGGTATTCGAGCGCCAGCCGGAGCTCAGAGAGCTCGGCACCGGCGTGGGGATCCAGCGCGTTGCGGCGCAGGCGCTGTCGATGCTGGGGCTGCGCGATGAGCTGCGAAGGATCTCGGGGCCCGGGTTCGAGGCGCTGCGGCTGCTCTCGTGGCGCGACGGGCGCACGCTGGCGGCGGTTCCGTGGCACGGCGAGGTCGTCGCCGTCCATCGCGGCGAGCTGCTGGAGCTGCTTGCACGGGCCGTCGGCGACCTCGGCATCGTCCACTGCGGCATGGAGTGCGTCGGCTTCCGCCAGGATGCAAGCAGCGTCACGGCGCTGTTCGCGGACGGCCACGAGGAGCGCGGCGCGGCGCTGGTGGCCGCGGATGGGCTGGAGTCTGTGATCCGCGCGAAGCTGATCGGCGACGGCCGGCCGCGGTACTCGGGCGCGACGGTATGGCGGGCGCTGCCCGAGTACGAGCACAAATCCCTGGGGCGCAACTTCGCCCAGCAGGTGTACGGCCCGGCGTCGATCTTCGGGATGTTCCCGGTCGACAAACGGCTGTTCTGGTGGGGCAGCCAGATCCGGCCCGAGGGCGCGATCGACCCGCCGATCGGCCGCAAGCAGGACCTGCTGAACACATTCGACGGCTGGCCCGCGGAGGTGCAGCAGGTGATCGAAGCGACTCCTGAGGAGCAGCTCTTCCGCCAGGACCTGTACGACCGCAAGCCCGTCAAGCGCTGGCGCAACGGGCGCGTGACGCTGCTCGGCGACGCGGCGCACCCGACGACCCCAACGCTAGGACAGGGGGCGGGCATGGCGATCGAGGATGGTGTCGTGCTCGGGCGGGAGCTCTCTGCCGCCAACAGCCTCTCCGCCCCCGGCGCGATGCAGGCGGCGCTCGACTCCTACGAGGGCAAGCGCATCCCGCGCACCAGCCAGATCGTCAACCGCTCGGCGATGCTGGCGAAGCTCTCGCACGTGAAGAACCCGGTGGGGCTGTTCATGCGCGAGCAGGTCCTGTCGGCGATGCCGCAGAAGTTCTGGCAGCTGCTGTGGGAGCAGGAGCGCACCTACCAGATCCAGTGATCGCTGCTTGGGTGTCGCCGCGGCACGAGCCCCGCCCCCCTCCCCACCCCTTTTTTTCGCCCTCGGCCAGCGCTAACGCCGGCACACTCCGGGAAGGACTGACCCTCAGCCGCTCTCCTGCGCCTGGATCGCCGTGATCGCCACCGTGTTGACGATGTCCGTGACCGAACAACCGCGGCTGAGATCGTTCACCGGCCGGCGCAAACCCTGCAGCACGGGGCCGATCGCGACCGCCCCGGAGGAGCGCTGGACCGCCTTGTAGGCGACGTTGCCGGTGTCGAGGTCGGGGAAGATGAAGACCGTGGCGCTGCCCGCGACCTCGCTGTCGGGCAGCTTCAGCTTGGCGACGCCGGCATCGACGGCGGCGTCGTACTGGATCGGCCCATCGACCTTGAGATCGCCCCGCAGACGCCGCACCGTTTCGGTCGCCTCGCGCACCGCATCGACCTGCGCGCCCTTGGCGGAGTCGCCGGTGGCGTAGGAGAGCATCGCGATCCGTGGGGCGATGCCGAACGCCGCCGCAGTATCGGCGGAGGAGATCGCGATGTCGGCGAGCTGCGTGCTGTCGGGCTTGGGGTTGACGGCGCAGTCGCCGTACACCAGCACGCGGTCGGCGAGGCACATGAAGAAGACGCTGGAGACGACTGAGACGCCAGGACGGGACTTGACGAACTCGAACGCCGGGCGGATCGTGTCGCCGGTGGTGTGCGCCGCTCCGGAGACCATCCCATCCACCTCCCCGAGGTGCACCATCATCGTCCCAAAGTAGGTGGTGTCAGCAAGCGCGTCGAAGGCGAGCGCCTCGGTTACCCCCTTGTGCTGGCGCAGCTCGTGGTAGACCGCGGCGTAGCGCTCACGCAGCGGGGAGTTGAGCGGATCGACGATCTGCGCGCCGTCGAGGTCGAGGCCGAGCGCGGCGGCGCTGCCGCGCACCGCGGCGGGGTCGCCCAGCACCGTCACCGCGACCACGCCACGGCGCAGCAGGATGTCGGCCGCCCGCAGCACGCGCTCGTCCTCGCCCTCGGGCAGCACGATGTGCCGCCGCGCCGCCTTGGCTCGCTCGATCAGCTCGTACTCGAACATGCTCGGCGTCATCCGCGCCGGGCGCTCGACCATGAAGCGCATCTGTAGCTCGACCTTGTCGACGCTGCGCTCGAAGAGGCCTAGCGCGGTCGCGATCTTGCGCTCGTTCCCGGCCCGCAGCACCGGTCGCACGCCCGCGATCGCGGCCGCGGCGACGTGCGTGCGCGCGTCGATCTCCAACACCGGGAAGGGCGCGGTCTCGAGCAGTCCCCGTACGGTGGGCGAGAGTTGGTAGCCGCCCGTCAGCAGCAGCCCGGAGACTGCGGGGAAAGACGGTGAGAGCGTCGAGGCCAGGCAGGCGACGACGATGTCCGAGCGATCGGCCGGCACCACCACCAGGGTGCCGTCGACCAGGTCCTCGATGAAGTGCTCGACGCTCATCGCCGCCACCCGCACTTCGCGCACGTCACGGTCGAGCATGCCGTCGACCGCCAGCACCGGGCGGGCGCCGAGCGCGGCCTGCACCTCTCCCACGCTCGGGTAGCCGAGCTCGGCATGCTCGGGCATCACGTACACCCACTCCTGGCCGGTGTTGGGCGCGAGTCGGCGCTCGACTTCGGTGACGGCGTCGGGCGCGACGCGGTTGACGATCACGCCGAACAGCTCGCAATCCTTGCGCTGCAGCACCTCGCGCGCGAGCTGCACCTCCTCGACGACGTCGCCGCTCGCCGCCCCGTTGACCACGACCAGCACCGGGCAGCCGAGCTGGTTGGCGAGGTTGGCGTTGAGGTCGAAGTCGAGCGCGGGGGTGGAGCCGGCGAAGTCGGTGCCCTCGCACACGACGAAGTCGCAGTTGCGCTCGAGCTCGCGGTAGGCGGCGAGCACCCGCTTCTCGATCTCCTCGTGTGCGCCGTGGGCGATCAGCCCCGTCACCTCCTCGGCGGTGGGGCCGTGCATCTCCGCGTAGCTGGGTTGCAGCTGGTAGCGGTCGCGCATCAACTCGATCTGCGGGTCCGGGTCGGTGGCGCTGCGGATCACGGGACGGAAGAAGCCGACGCGCTGCAGGCGCGCCGAAAGCATCTCGGTGAAGCCGAGCGCGACGACGGACTTGCCGCTGTGCGGGCCCATCGCTGTGATGTAGATGTTTTGCGCCACAGATGGCCTCGGTGCCACCGCCACAATATCCGCCTGCCTGGATGGGGACATTCGCGGCGGTGCCACCATCCGCGATCGGGAGCCTCAGCGGACGACGGCGAACACGTGGTGTTCGCCGAGCACCCCTTTGAAGCGGTGCTCGCCACGCTCCTCAAACCGGAAGCTGGGATCGGTTTCGGTGTATTCCTTCAGCGTCGATGAGACCACGATCTCGCCCCCGCGCGCGCAGCCGGCGACGCGAGCGCCGAGCACGACGTTGCGCCCGTACATCTCCTCCTCGTTGAGGATCACGAAGCCGGTGTGCAGGCCGACGCGCAGGCGTAGCGGGCGCTCACTGCCTGGGACGGTGCGGTCGGCGAGCGAGCTCTGCAGGTCGAGCGCGCAGTGCAGCGCCGCGTGGGCGCTGTCGAAGGCGACCATGAAGCCGTCGTCGTGCGCCTTGACGACCGTACCCCCGTGGTGGCTGATGACCCGCTCGACGATCAGGCGATGGTCGGCCAGCAGCTCGGTGAAGCGCTCGGGCCCCAACTCCTCGCCGATCTCGGCCGCGTCCTCGATATCGCAGAAGAGCAGCGTGAGCGCCCCGTCGGGCGAACTCATCTCGCCGAGCAGCGGCTGATCGTCGCCCAGCGCTGAGGCGATCACGTCGATCGATGACATCGGTCCGACTTCCAACCCGATCCTCCTGATCTCCCGGCTCACCAGCGCAGCGCAAGCATAACCATTGTCGGATAGATTCTCGGATCCGTCCCCATACGAACGAGAGACGAGGAAAGTTCATTATGTCCTCAGAGCAGCCCCCAGCCGAGCCCACCGACGAGCCACAGATTCACCGCGTGGACGACAAGCCGGCCGATACGCGTCGCGGCGGCGACGTACGCACCCTGCTGAGCCCCAAAACCGCGGGCTCGACGTCCGGCTTCATGGGCGTGGCGACGCTCGCGCCGGGCGAACGGATCAGCGAGCACTACCACCCTTACTCGGAGGAGTTCGTGTACGTCGTCAGCGGCGAGCTCGACGCGCAGCTGGACGACAAGTCCCACAGGCTGAGCGCCCGCGAGGCGCTGCTGATCCCGATCAACATGCGCCACCGTCTGGTCAACGACGGCGAGGAGGATGCGTTCATCGTCTTCCACCTCGGGCCGCTCGCGCCGCGCCCCGACGCCGGCCACGTGGACACGGAGTAGGCAAAACGATGAGCGACGGGGGACTGCGAGGAGGACGGCGATGAGCGACGGGAAAACGCTACGCAGGACGGCGGTGACCGGGGTGGGCGTGGTCGCCCCGGGTGGCAGCACGCGCGACGCCTTTTGGGAGGCGATCACCGCCGGACGCACGGCGACGCGGCGGATCACATTCTTCGACGCCTCGGGCTTCCGCTCGCAGATCGCCGCCGAGTGCGACTTCGACCCGCTGGCGGCCGGCCTCAGCGAGCACGAGAAGCGCCGCATGGATCGCTACATCCAGTTCGCCGTCGCCGCCGCGATCGAGGCGATGACCGACAGCGCGCTGGAGAGCGAGAAGATCGACCTCGACCGTACCGGGGTCAGCCTCGGCTCGGCCGTCGGCGGCACGATGGTGCTGGAGGACGGCTACGTGGCGGTGTCCAACCACGGCCGGGAGTGGCTGGTGGACCCCGACTATGCCCCCCCGTTCCTCTACCAAGGCCTTGTCCCCAGCAGCCTGGCGAGCGAGGTGGCGCTGAAGTTCGGAGCGCACGGCCCTTCGGTTGTCGTCTCGACCGGCTGCACCTCGGGGATCGACGCGATCGGGTACGGACACCAGATGATCCAGGACGACGAGGCCGACATCGTGATCGCGGGCGCCGCGGAGTCGGGCATCTCCCCGATCTCGATGGCGTGCTTCGACCCGATCAAGGCGACCTCGCGGCGCAACGACGACGCCGAGCACGCCTCGCGCCCGTTCGACCGCGACCGCGACGGGTTCGTGATGGGCGAGGGCGGGGCTGTGCTGATCCTGGAGGAGATGCAGAGCGCGCTGCAGCGCGGCGCCCACATCTACTGCGAGGTGACCGGCTTTGCCAGCCGCGGCAACGCCTTCCACATGACCGGGCTGAAGCCCGACGCGAGCGAGATGAGCGAGGCGATCCTCGACGCGATGGCGCAGGGTGACACCAAGCCGCAGGACATCGACTACATCAACGCCCACGGGTCGGGCACCAAGCAGAACGACCGCCACGAGACGGCGGCATACAAGAACACGCTGGGCGAGCACGCCTACAACGTGCCGATCAGCTCGATCAAGTCGATGGTGGGCCACTCGCTCGGCGGAATCGGGGCGATCGAGATGGCCACCTGCGCGCTGGCGATCGACCGCGGCGTGGTGCCGCCGACCGCCAACTGGGAGAACCCCGACCCCGAGTGCGATCTCAACTACACGCCCAAGGTGGCGGTGCGCAAGCAGATCGACGTGGCGCTCTCGACCGGCAGCGGCTTCGGCGGCTTCCAGTCGGCGATGATCTTCTCCGTCCCCGGCGAGCGCCGCAACGCGGGGCTGTGAGATGAGCCCCACGATCCCCTCCCCGGACCGCCGCTCCGTGATCACCGGCATCGGCGTGGTCGCCCCCACCGGCCACGATCGCGAGTCGTGGTGGCAGGCCACGCGCGCCGGCAACAGCGGGATCGAGCGCATCGAGCGCTTCGACCCCTCGCGTTACCCCGTGACGCTGGCCGGCGAAGTGAAGGAGTTCGACCCCGAGAGCTACATCGACCAGCGCTTGATCAAGCAGACCGACCGCTGGACGTGGATGGCGCTCGCGGCCGCCCAGGAGGCGCTCGACGACGCCAAATTCGACCCGAGCGAGCACGACCCCTACTCGATGAGCGTGATCACCGCCAGCTCCTCGGGCGGCAACGAGTTCGGGCAGCGCGAAATCCAGGCGCTGTGGGAGAAGGGGCCGGTGTTCGTCGGCGCCTACCAGTCGATCGCCTGGTTCTACGCCGCCACCACGGGGCAGATCTCGATCAAGCACGGGATGAAGGGCCCCTCCGGCGTGGTGCTCGCCGAGGGCGCCGGCGGCCTGGAGGCGCTGGCCCACTCGCGGCGCACGATCCGCCGCGGCGTCGAGACCGCCCTCAGCGGCGGTGTGGAGGCACCGATCGGCCCGTACGCCCTCACCTGCCAGTTGGGCACCGGCTTTCTCAGCACCGCGCAGGACCCGGCGGCCGCCTACCGCCCGTTCGACGCGGGCGCCAACGGGTATGTCCCCGGCGAGGGCGGAGCGATCCTGCTGGTCGAGAGCCTGGAGAGCGCCCAGCAGCGCAAAGCCCCGCAGATCTACGGCGAGATCATCGGCTACGGCGCCACCAACGACGCCCACCACTGGGGCCAACCGGCGCCGGATCCCACGCAGTCCGCGCGGGCGATGTCTGTGGCACTTAAGAACGCTGGCATCGGCCCCGCCGACGTCGACGCGGTCGTCGCCGACGCCTTCGGCGTGCCCGAGATCGACGCGCTGGAGGTGGAGGCGATCAAAACGGTGTTCGGCGAGCACGCCGGCAAGGTGCCTGTGATCGCCCCGAAAAGCGGCGTGGGACGCATGTATGCCGGCGGCGCCTCACTGGATGCGGCGGCGGCACTGCTGGCAATGCGCGACGGCACCCTGCCCCCGATCGTCAACCTCGACGAACCGGCCGACGGGGAGCTCGACTTCGTCAAGGGGTCAGAGCGCAGCGGGGAGCTCTCGACGATCCTCGTCAACGCGCGCGGCTTCGGCGGCTTCAACAGTGCGCTCGTGCTCAGGCGCATGAGCTGAGCCCCAGCTACCATCGGGCGCACCTGCTCATGCCCCAGCCATCACAGATCGGCGCTCTACTGGAGGCGGCTGTGTCGCAGAGCCCGCAGCGCCCGGCGCTGGCGCACGGCGACGTCGAGCTCACCTACCGCGAGCTACACGAGGCGGTGGATCGGCTGGCGGCGCGTCTGGGCGAGCGAGCCGGCGAGCGCGTCGCCGTGATCGCGCCGAACGTGCCCGCGCTCGTGGTCGCCCTGTTCGGAGCATGGCGAGCGGGCGCGACCGTCATCCCGCTGAGCGCCCGTCTGCGCAGCTTCGAGCTGCGGCGCGTGTTCGCCGACGCACAGCCATCGGCGGCGATCTCGCTGGCCAAGCACGGGGGGTTCTCGCTCGCGCAGGAGCTGGACGCGCTGGGCAAACAGATCCCGACGCTCGCGACCGGGATCGTGGTCGACGAGCTGGGAGAGGCCCGCGCGGAGCTCCGATGGCCGGCGGACGAGAGCGCCGAGCCGTTGCACCCAGAGGTGGCGGCGATTATGTACACCTCCGGTACGACCGGCGAGCCAAAGGGCGCGCTGATGTCGCACCCACTGGGGGTGGCCGAGGGACAGCAGCTCGCCGAGCTGCTGGGCGAGGACGCGCAGGGACCGTGCGTGTTGGTCGTCCCCGGCTCCCACGCGTTCGGGCTGGCGTGCCTGCTGTGCTGCCTGGCGGCCGGCGGCGAGGCGGTACTGGTGGACTCCACGACCTCGCTGCAGCCGCTCGTGCAGGCGGTGCAGCGGCACGAGGCGCGCGTGCTGCATGGCTCGCCGGCCCTGTTCGCACGGCTGCTGAAGACGACGGCGAAGCTGCCGCTGAAGAGCGGGTTTACCGCCGGATCCTCGTGCCCGCCCAAGGTGCTGGAGGAGCTCGACCGGCGCGAGACGCGCATCCTCAACGTGTATGGCATGACCGAGATCGGCGCGGCGAGCAGCTGCCGTCCCGAGGACCCCCCCGCGGTTCGCCACCACACCGTGGGTCGTCCGCTCCCCGGCTATGAGTTCCGGGTGGTGGGCGCCGGGGCGGGAGCTTCTGCATTGGGCGGGACGGATGCCCGGGGCGATGGGATTGGGGATGGGGAGGGTGCTGTATCGGGGGATGACGAGGCCCCGCTGGGAGCGATCGAGGTGCGTGGCCCCTACGTGACCGCCGGCTACCACGGCCGTCCACGGGAGCAGGACGAGGCGTTCGACGGCGAGTGGTTTCGCACCGGTGACCTCGGGGGGATTGACGCCGCCGGGAACCTCACAATCGCCGGACGGGCCAAGGAAGTGGTGCACGTGGGCGGCTTCAACGTGTTCCCCGCCGAGGTCGAGAGCTTCCTGCTCACCCACCCCGGCATCGGCCAGGCGAGCGTGATCGGCGTGCCGCACGCGGCGATGGGCGAAACGCTGCACGCGTTCGTGGTGCCGAGCGCCGAGACCACGCTCGCCGGGCGCGACGTGGTGAGCTTCGCACGAGCGGGGATCGCCGGCTACAAGGTCCCTTACGGCGTCAGCGTGCTACGCGAGCTCCCGCTGCTGGCCTCGGGCAAGCCCGACCGGCGCGAGCTGGCGAGCAGCCTCCAAGCCCACGAGGCGGAGATCCGATGACGCCATACAGCTCGGGCAGGCCCCACCGGCACCAGCCGGCGCCCAGGCCCCACGCCCATCGGGCGGAGCGCCGGTGATGTCGCCGCACGCAATGCCCCCACTCCCCCCAAGCGCGCTGTTCACGGGCCTCTCCGACGAGGAGCTGAGAGCAGTCGCCGAGCAGATGCGCCCGCGGGAGTTTGCCGCCGGCGAGCAGATCTGCGCCGCGGGCGAGGCCAGCGACCGGCTGTGGCTGATCACCGGCGGCCTCGTGCACATCCTCGCCGGGCACGCCGACGCCGCCGCGGGCGAGGTGGTCGCCCGCCAGCGCAAGGGCGATGTCGTCGGCGCCCAGGGCGCGGTCACCGGCGAGCCGCGCACCGCCACCGTGGTCGCAGCCCTCTCCACTTCGGCGATGGAGCTCGACGGCGAGCGCTTCCTGGAGCTCGCGCAACGCTACCCGGCGATCCTTGTGAATCTGATCCGCATCCAGAGCGAGCGCCTGGTGATCGCCAACGCACGCCGCGTCGAGCA
This sequence comes from uncultured Solirubrobacterales bacterium, assembly GCA_963812955.1. Lineage (GTDB taxonomy): Bacteria > Actinomycetota > Thermoleophilia > Solirubrobacterales > Solirubrobacteraceae > Palsa-744. The sequence continues at coordinate 181,184 of CAWEXC010000002.1, read as the reverse complement.
CGAGCGGGGCGAGACGGTGGCGCTCCTCAGTAGCCCGGCGCTGGGCGAGACGGCAACGCGCGTCGCCGAGCTCGCCAAGCGCGTGAGCCCCCGCCCGGTGATCTGGCTGGACCGGCGGCTGTCGTTCGCCGGGACGCTGACCACCGCCGATGACCTCACCGACGAGCACGCGACGGTGCTGCTGCCGGGCGAGCTCGACCCCGAGACGATGGGGCTGCTGCTCGACGAAGTCGACCGCGTGGTCGCGCTGGTCGGCTCGGCCCGCGACGCCGAGCGGCTGGGCGCGCTCGCGCGGGGGTCGAACGGGGGCGGTGCGCAGGTGGAGGTGGTGGTGATCGGCGCTGAGGCCGCGGCCGCCAGCCGCGAGTGGCCGGCGGCCGCGCCGATCCGGGTGGTGCGCACCTGCCCGCAGGCGGACCCCGCCGAAGAGGCGTGGCTGGCGCGTCATCTCACCCGCACCAAGCTGGGCCTCGCGCTGGGCGCCGGCGGCGCGAAGGGGTATGCCCACGTGGGCGCGCTGCAGGTGCTGGAGGAGGCCGGCTACGTCGTGGATTATGTGTCGGGCAGCAGCATCGGCGCGATCGTCGGCGCCTACCTGGCGCTGGGGATGGACGCCGCGGCGATCGACGCGACCCTGCGCAGCGCCTTCGACGCCGCCAACGTCGGGGAGCTGTTCAAGACCTCGATGGGTGGCAGCGGTGGCTCCTCCGGCCTGGAGGCGATGACCAAGCTGATGCGCGAGAGCACTGCGGAGCGCTCGTTCGCAGACACGCTGATCCCGCTGGCGGTGATGACCGTCGATCTCACCGACCGCGCGCCCGCGCCGCTGCGCGACGGGCCGCTGTGGGAGGCGCTGCTGGCCGCCACGGCACTCGCCGGAGTGTTCCCACCCTATGAGCGCGACGGGCACCGCCTGGTGGACGGCCTGGCGCTCGTGCCCGTACCGACCGGCGCCGTGTTCGAAGACGGAGCTGACCTCGCCGTCTCAGTCAACCTGAACGGCGCTGAGGTGCTCCCGGCGTGGCCGGAGCAGCCGGAGCTCCAACCCGCGCGCGAGCGCAAATCGCGCGGCGGCATGCTCGACACCCTGCTCGAGGTGATGGATCTCAGCCAGCTGGAGACCAGCGCCCGGCACGCCGAGCTGGCGGACGTAACGATTACGCCACGCTTCGGACCGGCGCATTGGCGAGACTTCCACCTCGCCGAGCTGTTTCTTGCCGCCGGGCGCCGCGCGGCGCTGGAGCAGCTGCCAGCCTTGCAGGCGCTCAGCACACCGGTCGATCTGAAGACCGGCACACCTACCGATCTGAAAACCGACACCCTGTCGATCTGAAACCGGCACCCCTGTCGATCAACCAACCGCTACCGAAGGAGAAGGCATTGCCCGAGCAGACGAAGTTCGAATTCGATGATCTAAAGCGGATCCTCGTGGATCGCGTGGGCCTCCCAGAGGCCGACGTCATCGACGACCGTGAGGCGACGTTCGAGGACATGGGCCTCGACTCGCTCGCCTTCATGGAGATCCAGCTCGCCATGCAGCAGGACTACGGGTTCAGGATTCCCGACGAGGACGCCGAGGAGATCCACAGCGTGGGCGAGGCGATCGACTATGTAAACAAGCGCCTCGCCGAGGAGGAGTAGACGCATGGCCGCGCATACCGACAATTCAGTCGCCATCGAGGCCCCGCTGGAGTTCGTGTGGGAGCGGATGATGGACATCGAGAGCTGGCCGAGCCTGTTCAGCGAGTACGCCGCCGCGGAGGTGCTCGAGCAAGACGGCGACACCGTGCGCTTCAAGCTCACCACCCACCCCGACCCCGATTACGACGGGCAGGTGTGGAGCTGGACTTCCGAGCGAACCGCCGACCCGACGACGCACAGCTCGAAGTCCAAGCGGATCGAGACCGGCCCGTTTCAGTACATGAACATCGAGTGGTACTTCGTGCAGGACGGCGAGGGCACCACGATGCGCTGGGTGCAGGACTTCTCGATGAAGCCCGAGGCGCCCGCCGACGACGAGCACGCCGAGGAGTACATGAACAAGAACACCAAGGTGCAGATGCAGGTCATCAAGGAGCGCCTGGAGGCGGAGGCGGCGGATGGAGCCTGAGCCTGGAGCCACCGATCCCGGGGTCGCACAAGCACCGGATGACGCAGCGCCAGGACCGATCGCCGTCGCCGTCGCCCCGAGGGGTCGGGAGTCGGAGGCCAAGCCCACCGGAGCAGACGGCAACCACCGCGCGCTGATCATCGGCGCCGGGCCGGCGGGACTGACCGCGGCGATCGCGCTGACGCGCATCGGGATCGAGGTGCGCCTGTTCGAGCGGGCCGCGGAGCTCGGCAAGGCGGGTGCCGGGCTGGGCGTGCAGAGCAACGCGCTGCGCGCCCTGCAGAAGCTCGGCATCGGGGACCGAATCGAGGCGGCTGGCACGGAGCTACGCAGCCAGGAGATCCGCGACATCCACGGCAAGCTGCTGTTCAGCTTTCCGCAGGGAGAGGCCGCCGACGAGTACGGCACGCCGACGATCAGCCTGCTGCGCGCCGACGTCCAGCTGGCGCTGGTGGATGCCCTCGAGCCGGGCGTGCTGCGTCTGGACTCCGAGTGCGTCGCGGTCGAGCAGGACGCCGATGGAGTCACGGCGACGTTCGCGGATGGCCACACCGAGCGGGGCGCGCTGCTGATCGGCGCCGACGGCGGCAAGTCGGTTGCGCGCAGGCACGTGTACGGAGCCGCCGACCCGCCGCCCCGCTACTCAGGCTTCACCAGCTGGCGCGCGATCGTCGAGATGAGCCCTGACACGCTGCCGGCGGACACCTCGCGCACCTACCTCGGCGCCGGCCGGCAGTTCGTGATGTTTCCGGTCGGCGCCAACCGGATCTACTGGGGATTAATGAAGAGTGTGCCGGAGGGAAGCTCGGACCCCGCGGGCGACGTGCGCAAGCTGCTGTGCGAGGACCTGCGCCGCTTCCCCGAGGTGACGCGCCGCCTGGTCGAAGCGACCGACGAGGAGCGCATCATCAGAGCCGAGGTGTGCGATCGCGACCCGGCGCAGACGTGGGTGAAGGGCCGAGTCGTGGTGATCGGTGACGCCGCGCACATGACCACCCCATTCGTCGGGCAGGGAGCGGGGATCTCGATGGAGGACTCGGTGGTGCTCGCCAAGGAGCTCTCACTCACCGACGGGCTGCGCGATCAGCGGATGCTCGCCGGCGCCCTGGACTCCTTCCAGCAGGCGCGCATGGAGCGCTGCGCGAAGATCGTGCTGACCTCGCGGCGCCGGGGGCAGCTGTTCTCGTTGGGGAACCCCGCGATCGTGGCGGTTCGCAACAACGTCCTGCGCGCCGTCCCAAAAGCCTTCTGGCGCCGCGCGATCGCCGGCAGCATCAAATACGACCTCTGACCCCCACCCCGGAGTTCTGCAAGGCGACCCCCGAGACGATCGGGGCATCGCGATCACCGTCCGCGCTCCCCCCGGCACCCGGCTCCTCGCTGGAGTAGCGCTGTTCGGTGAGCGTCAGATAGATGCTGTCGAGGCTGGGGCGAACCAGCTCGATGTTGCGCAGTCGCATCGTGTGGCCACCGAGCTGCCCGAGCGCGGCGGCGGCCATCGCCGCGGCGTTGTCGGTCGAGATGCGCATCAGCGAGCCGTCGCACACGATCTCCCCCCCGCGCACGGCGATCTCGGGCGCCGGCCCGTCGAAGGTGAGCTCCACGACCTGGGTGGAGTTCATCGAGACGAGCTCGGCGATCGATCCGCGGGCGATGATCGCGCCGCCCTGGAGCAGCGCCACCGAGGCGCCGAGCTGCTCGATCTCGGGGAGGTAGTGGGTCGAGTAGCAGATCGCGTGCCCCTCCTCCGCGAGCCCTTTGACGAGATCGAGGATCTCCTGGCGGGTGCGGATGTCGGCGCCGACGGTCGGCTCGTCGAGGATCAGCAGCGCCGGCTTGCAGACGATCGCCATGCCGGTGTGCAGGCGCCGCTGCTGCCCGCCGGAGAGCGTGCCGGCGGCCGCATCGAACTTGGGGGTGAGGCTAAGGGCCTCCCCCACCTCCTCAGCGCGCTTTGCGACCTCGCGTCCCCGCAGCCCGCCGAGCTCGCCGAACAGCTCGAGGTTGCCGCGCACCGTGAGCGTCGGGTAGATGCCGAGCTCCTGCGGCGCGATGCCCAGATGCTGGCGCGCCTTCAGCGGGTCGCTGGTCGCGTCGACGCCGTTGACGAGGATCGTGCCGGAGTCCGTCCGCCGCAGCCCGGCCACGCACGAGACGAAGGTCGTCTTGCCCGCGCCGTTGTGGCCAAGCAGCCCCGCGATCTCACCCGGCTCGATCTCGAGGTCGACGCCTTTGAGGACCTCGAAGTCCCCGTAGGCCTTGCGCACACCACTCACGTAGAGAGTCGCCTGCGACCGCGGGGTGCGTAGCTCCTCCGCGTCGGGGGAGCCGGCCAGGATCACCGGGCGCCGGCGCATCACGGTGCGCTGCGGGTCGGCAGGCAGCACCACCTCGAGCACCGTCTGGCCGACCTGAATACGGTCGCCGGCGCTGAGCAGCTGCGAGGCGGGGATCCGCCAGCCGTTCAGGTAGGTGCCGTTGGTCGAGCCAAGATCCTCCAGCGCATAGCCGCCGTCGCCGAGCATCACAATGCGCGCGTGGCTGCGGGAGAGCTCCTCGTCGCCGCCGAGTCCGCCGGGTCCCTCCGCGGCGCGCCCGATCGGGACGGTGTGCCCGAGCGGGATGTCAGTGCCGGCCGCCGGCCCGGCGATCACGCGCAGCAGCTCGCCGGTGCTCGCGCGGGACGTGCTGGGAGCATTCATGAGATCAGCTTGCGGTCGGTCGGGCGGAAGCGGATCGCCGCGAGCACCGTGAAGCCCGCGGCAAACGCGAGCAGCACAGCGGTGGGCCCGATCACCGACCCAAACCCTTCGCCCCTGAGGATCACGTCGGTCGTGGCCTGCATCGCCCAATGGCTGGGGATCGCGGGCGCGATCGTCCGAGCCCACCCGGGCAGCGTGGCGGTCAGCGCGAGCGCCCCGCCGAGCGAGGCGAACACCAGCATCAGCAGGTTGGAGGAGGCGTCCATCTGGGTCATCGTGGTGCAGAACGAGACGAGCGCGAAGGTGAGCGCCAGCACGCACAGCGCCATCGCCGGCGCGAGGATCAACAGCGTCGCCATCGAGCCCTTCGAGTTCATGCCGAGCGCCAGGTCGCCGATCACGAACAGCATGATCATCTGCAAAGTGATCACGACGAACGACGGCAGCAGCTTGCCGATCACGACCTCGGTCGTGGAGGCCATCATCTGCAGGCGGTCCCACGTGCCCCAGGCGTGCTCGGCAAAGAACGTCCGTCCGACATAGACCAGCCAGAAGAACGCGAACATCACCGTCAACCCCGGCACGACCTGTTCGGCTCCGTTGACGTGGCGGTAGCCGGCCCCGAGCAGCGCCGCCTTCTGCGTCGTCTTCATGATCACCATCGTCAGCAGCGGGATGATCACAAAGATCACGAGCGCCCCCGGATTGCCAAGCAGCAGCTTGGTCTGATGGCGGGCGATGATCAGTAGGCGTCGGCTGGACATGGCGGCTCGCGCGTGGACAATATATGCTTCGGTCCTTGAGCAACCGGGCGAAAGGAGTCGGGCCATCATCAAAAGAGGTGTGATAGTCGCCCGCATCAAGCCCGGCGCCGAAGCGGAGGTCGCGCGGATCTTCGCCGAGTCCGACGGGACCGAGCTGCCGCACATCACCGGGGTGCGCCACCGCAGCCTGTTCGTGCTCGACGACATCTACATCCACCTGGTGGAGACCGATGACGAGTTCGCCGACGCCGTCGAGAAGGTGCGCAACCACGACCTGTTCAAGGAGATCAGCGCCAAGCTCGATCCCTACATCACCCCGAACAACCCCGAGACGTGGCGCTCGCCGAAGGACGCCCAGGCGCGGGAGTTCTACAGTTGGGACCCACCCGCCCCACCGGCCGAGGGCTCGGAGTAGAGCGGCGTGCATGGGTCGGTCGACAGCATCCGCCTCGCGCTGCCAGCGCCTTCCGTGCCACACATATGAGCGTCCGCCTGGTCGTCGACGTCCGGATCAAGCCGGGATCCCGAGATGAGTTGTTGAGCGCCTACGCGGCGCTGCGCCAGCGGGTCGCGCAGGAGCCGGGACTGATCGGCCATCAGCTGTGCGAGGCCAGCGAGGACGGGGAGCGCTGGCTGGTGATCAGCGAGTGGGAGAGCAACGAGCTCTCCAACGGATGGGACGCCTCGGAGGATCACGCCCGCCTGCTGGCGCCGCTGCGCGCTTGCTTCGCGCAGGCGAGCCGATCGAGCTTCAATGTGCGTGACGGCGTGGTCGTATAGGATGGCGAATCCGTGAGCATCGAACGGGGCGATTCAATTGTGGAGTTTGCGGCGGTACGCCCGCCGCAAGAGCGTTATGACGTCGCGATTCTCGGAGGCGGACTGGCGGGTCTCACGCTGGCGATCCAGCTCAAGCAGACGCGGCCGCAGACGAGTGTGGTGGTGCTCGAGAAGCGTGAGGGCCCGGCGCCGCTGGCAGCGTTCAAGGTCGGCGAGTCGACGGTTCCCAGCGGCGCCCACTACTTCGCTGAGGTCGTCGGGATGCACGACCACCTGCTCGCCGAACAGGTGCGCAAGTGCGGGTTGCGCTACTTCCCGACCGCGAACGGCAACGAGGACATCACCAAGCGGGTCGAGATGGGGCCGCCGATATTCCCGCCGCACGACAACTTCCAGCTCGATCGGGGCCTGTTCGAGAACAAGCTCGCGGCGCGCGCCCGTTCGCTCGGCGTCGACATCCAGCAGGGCGCGCGCGTGCGTGAGATCGAGCTCGGCGGCGATCAGCACCGGGTGACCTTCGAGCAGTTCGACGAGGAGACGGCGCTCGCGGCGCGCTGGATCGTCGACGCTGCCGGTCGCGCCAGCATCATGAAGCGCAAGCTCGACCTCGCCACCGATTGCGGGCACCACATCAACTCCGCGTGGTTCCGGCTCGGGGGCGGACTCGACTTCGAGGAGTGGGGCGCCGACGACCCCGCGTGGATGGCGAGGATGTCCGAGCCGGGCATTCGCAGGTACAGCACCAACCACCTGATGGGAGAGGGCTACTGGGTGTGGCTGATACAGCTCGCCACAGGGCCGATCAGCATCGGCGTGTGCGCCGACCCCCGCTTTCACCCATACGAGGAGATCAACGAGCTCGATCGCCTGCTCGGCTGGCTGCGCAAGCACGAGCCGCAGCTCGCCGCGTCGGTGGAGCAGCGCCAGGAGGACATCGAGGACTTCCTCCGTGTCAAAGATTTCGCGTACGGGGTCAAGCAGGCCTTCTCGACCGACCGCTGGGCGCTGGTGGGAGAGGCGGCGGCGTTCGCCGATCCCTTCTATTCGCCGGGCTCCGACTTCATCGGCTACAGCAACACCTTCACGACCGATCTGGTCACTCGCGATCTGAACGGCGAGGAGATCGGCGAGCGTGCCGGCTACTACAACGACCTGTATCAGCGCCTCTTCGAACACGTCATGGCGCGCTACCGGGACTCCTACCCCGTGTTCGGCAACCCTTGGGTGATGTGCGGCTTCCTGACGTGGGACTTCTACATCAACCACGTCGGCGCCGTCCTGCTGTTCACGCAGAACAGGCTCACCGACTTCGACTTCATGAAGCGCGCCGACGATGACATGGAGCGCCTCTTCAAATTGAACATCAACATGCACAAGCTGTTTCGCGAATGGCACGAGCTCGAGCGCAAGCCACGGGACCCCGACATGCTCGCGACGTTCCCGGTGCTGATCTCGGGCCTTGTCGGTCTCGTCAAGGAGTATCCCGACGACGAGTCGCTGCTCGAGGAGTTGCGCACCCAAGTGCGCAACGCGGAGGCGATGGCGGTTGCGATCTTCAACCAGGCCGCGAAAGCGTTGCCCGAGGGCCCTCCGGTCGATCGGCCGATCAACCCATACGCCCTGAGTCTCGACCCACAGCGGTGGGAGTCCGACGGGCTGTTCGAGCCGCCGGGCATACCGATCGAGCAGGCGCGCGCGGCAATCGTCGGCCTCGATGGCCTGTGGGACTCCTCGCTGGCATTCGCCGGCGGCCCGCCTCCGGGTGTTGGCGGTCCACCCCCCGGTGTTGGTGGCCCACCCCCTGGCGTCGCTGGTGGTCCGCCTCCAGGCGTCGGTGGCCCGCCTCCGGGCGTCGCCGGCTGACCACTCCCGGGCCTCGGCAGCAACCCGACCCCCCACCGCGCCGCCGGGTGGCCTGCCCCTGGCGGCTAGCCGTCGGCCACCTCGGTGGCCCCGGCGTCCGTTGTGACGCCGGCGGCCTCGTAGACCGGCCACCGATACACACGCTGACGGTGTGCGTTCAGAGCGACGAGCCCACCGATCTCGCGGAGCAGCGCACGCCGGTCGCACCCTGGTTGCGCGAAGACCCGTCCCATCGCGGCGAGCAGCCGCGGCGGGGTGAAGACCTGCGAAGGCTTGCCGCGGTGGCTGAAGAGATCGATCAACGGTCCCAGTTCGCCCTGCGCGCGTAACCGCTTGCCGACCTCGGGAAGCGCGGTGGGCGGTTTGCCCGCGCTGCCGATGTCGGTCGCCAGCCAGTAATGCCCGATCGCATCGGCGTTGCGCCAGCGTCCCCACTCCACCAACGCCCGGTCGAGGTCCTGATCGGAGCCGTTCAGGCCGCGGAGAATCGCCGGCACCAGTTCCTCGCCCTGCCTGAATGCATCCCCGATCCCCTGGCCGGCGGCCGGATCCTTGAAGTGGCCGGCATCCCCGACGAGCACCCAGCCAGGGCCAGAGGCATCCCGGAAGAAGCCCTGCCAGCGCAGCATCCCAAAGATTTTCCCGACACGGCTCGCCCCCGACAGCACCTCCGCCACCGGCTGGCAGCTGCGGGCGTGCTCGATGAAGTTGCCCTCGAGGTCCTCGCGGTAGCGCGTGAGCTGGCTCAGCTCGGGCATCACCACGACCTGATACAGCCCGCTGTCCGATGGGGCCGCGATCACGAAGCGCTCGCCCCAGCGATGCAGGATGAATGCCGGATCGGAGCCCAGGTCGGCTCCCTCGAAGAAGGACCAGTAGGCGAACCGCTCGTTGGGGGCAAGGTTGTACTTGCGCGCGCCGACACTCTTTGCGACCGTCGAGTTGCGACCGTCGGCACCAACCACCAGACGGGTGCGCAACGTGCTCTCCACGCCGTCCTGCGTGACCCGCACGCCGGTCACCCGCCCGCCATCCTGCACCACGCCGGTCACCGTCGCCCCCATGCGCACCTCAGCGCCCGCCTCGACGGCGGCCTCGGCGAGGATCGGGTCGAGCACCATGCGACGCACCGATCTGATCCCACCGACGTCGCCTGGTAGCTGGGGTACCGGCGCCTGGAACGCAAGGTCTTCGATGCGCAGATCGATCAGCCCCACGCATGGAGAGCCGCTCGCCCGCAGCTTCTCCGTCACTCCGAGATGCTCGAGTGAGGCAAGCGCCTGCGCTTGAAAGAAGTGGGTCGAGAGCGTGTCGCGCGGAAACTTCGCCCGCTCGATCACCGCCACACGCAGACCGCGACGCGCGAGCAGCGCTGCCAGCGGCGACCCCGCACAGCGCGCCCCGACGATTACCACGTCGAAACGCTCAGGCTCAACCATCCGAGCCTCGCAGCTCAGGCTCAGCCATACCAGCCATCCGAGCCTCGCAGAAAGCTCCGCATCCGCCTCGCAGCATAAACCTCAGCACTTCCCGACACCTTTACGAACCCCCGAACCGTGCGGCGATACCCTCGGCCACCTCGTCGGGATCCGGCATCTGCGCGATCTCCCGGCTGAGCTTGGCGGCCGCCGCTCGCGGCCCGGGCTCATTGAGCAGTTGCTCCACGGCGTCGCGGAGCGCCGGCGCAGTCACTACTCCGGGGTCGAAGGCAAAGCCCGCACCGGCCCGCACGCACGCCTCCGCGTTCTGGAACTGATCGGCGGCCTGCGGCAGGCAGATGTTGGGGATGCCACGCGCGAGCGCCGCGAACATGGTGCCCGATCCGGCGTGGGAGATGACCGCCGCGCAACTACCGAGCACCTCAGTTTGCGGGATATAGCGGGCGATGTGAACGTTTGGCGGCTGCTCGCCGAACAGGGCAGGATCTCCCTCCGGCCCGACGGTGAGCAGCAGCCGCACCGGGAGCTCGCGCACCGCTTCCAGAACGGTCGCGGTCGGGGCCGCCCGCGAGGCCAGGGTCGTGCCGAACGTGACGTAGACGAGCGGGTCGGAGCTGCACTGCGCAGGCCAGCTCGGCAACCCCTCCTCGCCCTCACTGGCGAACGTGACCGGCCGCAACGAGGCGACGAACGGGACGTGGTCCATGTCGGCGCTCTGGAGGCTGGGCGGGCAGATGTCGATGTAGAGGTCGGCGTAGCTGCCGGCATAGGGGCGCGGACTCAGCCCAAGCTCCTCCCACAGGCCGTCGACCTGCTCGCCGATCGCCGCCATACGCTCGGCCGGCATGAGCGTCCCGAGCGAATGGGTCACGCTGGGGACGCCGACCGCGGCTGCCGCGATCGCCGCCGCGAACTCGGCCGCCTCGTGGACGATCACCGTCGGCTCGAAGCGTTTGACGATCGGCAGCAGGTCGGCCAGCATCGGCGGTACCAGCATCCCTCCGAAAACGCGCGGGAAGATCACCGTGGAGCGCTCGCGCGCGGGCAATGCCATGAGCTCCCGCGGGTCGAACGGCGGTGGGCCGCCGCCGAACGCGATCCCGGCCGCCTCCATCCGGAACCCGACCTGCTCGAGGGCTTCTCGCAGGCCGGCCGGGGCAGCCCACAGCACCTCGTCCCCGCGCTCGGCGAACGCTCGCGCCAACGGCACCATCGGATGCACGTGCCCCCAACCCGGGGTTGTCGTGAACAGAACCCGCATCAGCTGTGGTGTTTAGAGCTGGTAGGTGTGCTCGTGCTCGTAGGTGCGCAGCCACAGGCTTTCGGGCACCGCCGAGATCATCGTTTCTCGCAGCGCGAGTGCCGGGGTGCTCTGCCACTTGGCAATGTTGGCCATCCTACGCGCGCGGTTGACGATCGCGCTGGTGCGGGGGATGCGCCGCTGCTCGTAGCTGGCAAACGCCGCCGCAAGCGCGGCCTTGTCGCTGAGGTCGGCGACGGCACCCAGCTCGCGTGCGAGCACCGCGGCGTCCTCGATCGCCATGCCGGCGCCCTGCCCGAACGCCGGCATCGTGGGGTGGGCCGCGTCGCCGAGCAGCGTCACAAGGCCCTGTGTCCAGCACTTGATCGGCAGCCGGTGATACAGGTCGCCACGGTAGATCTGCTCCTCGGGAGTCGCCTCGATCACGGCGGCGATGCTCTCCGGCCAGCCGCCGAAGGAGCCCAGCAGGTCCTGCTTGCGCCCGCCCGGTGGATCGGCCTGCCCCTCGGGCCGCACGTCGCTGGCCCACCAGAACAGGCGCTCGTTGCAGGGGAACAGCCCAAACAGGGCGCGCGGGCCCCAAACCTGCTCGGAGATGTTGGAGGGGAGCGTGGGGTGGGTGTAGACGGGCATCCCCCGCCACGCGGTCTGGCCCGAGTACAACGGTGGCCCGTCCCCGACGACCTGGGAGCGAACGACCGAGCGCACCCCATCGGCGCCGATCAGCACGCTGCCGTGGTCGGTGCTGCCGTCGGCAAACCGCGCGGTCACGCCGGCGCCGTCCTGCTCGAAGCCGACGCACTCGGAGTTGCAGCGAATCAGATCGGGGGCGTCGAGCTCGCGCTTGAGCACCTTGAGCAGCTCGCCGCGATGCACGACGAACGCCTCGCCGCGCCGCGGGATGCGCGCCATCGTCCGCCCTTTCCCGTGAGACTTGAGCAGCAGCGCCTCAAACGGCTGGCCGGCCACCTCCTGCAGCGCCTCGCTCAGGCCGAGACTCTCGAGGCCCTGCTGGGCCACGCGCTGGATCCCGGTTCCCGTCCCCAGCTCCCTGACCTCGGGCTGGCGCTCGTGGACCGAGATCGGCACGCCTTTGCGCTTGAGCCCCACCGCGAGGCTGAGGCCGCCGATTCCGGCGCCAATGATGATCACACGATTATCGGCCACTGACTTCGTCCCTCTCGCTGTGATGGTCGTCCGGCCCGAACGCGGAAGTCTCGCATACGCCCACTCCCGGCGTCCGTCTGGCCCATGACCGGCTACTCCGGATGCTCACGCCGCGACAGAAGACTTCGCGGGCACGCGCTCGCGCAGCACCGCGAGTGCGTTCTGCTTCGGGCTGAACATGATCCCTCGACGAGTGATCTCCTCGTCGGGCTGCTCGCTGGGCGCGAACCGCGCCTGCAGCGCGAGCGTGCGCAGCACGACCTTGATCTCCATGGTCGCGAAGCTCCGGCCAATGCAGTGCCGCTGTCCGCCGCCAAACGGAATCCACGTATATGTGCCGGTGGGTTTGTCCAGGAAGCGCTCGGGCTGGAACTCCAGCGGGTTGGGATAGATGTCCTCTCGTCGGTGCAGCATCAGGATGCAGGGCGCGAGCAGCATGCCGGGCTGCACCTCGTAGCCGCCGATCTCATATGGCTGCTTGACCATGCGCATCGCCAGCCCGACGGGTGGGCGCAGGCGCAGCACCTCGTTGATCACCGCGTCGAGGTACTCCTCGCTGCCACTTTCGAGCTCCGCTCTGAGCCGCTCGAGCATCGCCGGGTGACGCGTGAGTCGCTCCAGCGCCCAGGCGAGGGCGGTGCCGGTCGACATGTGACCCTGCATCAGCAGCGTCACCAGGATGTCGCGAAGCTCGCGGTCGGCAAGCGGAGTGCCATCCTCGTGGCGGGTCCCAAGCAGCATCGCGAGTACGTCGTCGCGCTCGTCGAGCCGGGGATCGCGCCTGGCCGCCTCGATCACCTCGAACAGGACCATGTCGAGCGGGTCGCGCACGCGCACGAACGATCGTGGAACACGCCCGGCCCGCTGTGCCACGTGCATCAGCACCATCCGCCGCTCGTCGGCGCCGAACGCCACCAGGTCGGTGATCCGCGCGCGCAGGCGCTCGACTGTGGGGCCAGTCACACCGAATACCGCCGCCATGATCGTGTCGAGGGTGATCTCCTGCATACGCGGCAGGAGCTCGATCGGGGTGTGCAGCGGCCAGCTGGCGAGATTCTGCTCGCACGCTCGAGCCACGTGTTCGCTGAAGCGCTGAATGCTGTCGCGATGGAAGGGTGGCAACAGCAAGTTGCGGGACGCGGTGTGCTCGTCCTCGTCGAGCAGGATCACCGAGTGCTTGCCCATCAGCGCCGTGCCGATCTGAGCGTTCGCCTCTCCCCCACGCAGCACCGCCGGATCGGCGGTGAAGATCTGCTTGATGAGGTCGGGCTCGGAGACGAGCACGAACGATGTCCCGCGCTGCATGCTGAGCAGCCACACGTCGCCGTAGCGCTCGTAGCCTTCCTGCATGATGGTTGCGGGTTCGCGGAACCATTTCATGCTGGTGCGTATCGACTTCTTCGGGCCGGGCGGCAGCTTCGACGTCACTTAGTTCCCATTGTGTCACCGACCGGCGTGCCCGCGACTTGCGCCTCCGTTGCAAGCGTGAAACGGCGGCGCTGACGGCGGATCATCAAGAACACGGCGACCAGCCCGATCGCGAGCACGAAGATCCCGAAGATGCCGAGCTGGTGTATCAATTTGGTGGCGCTTGCGCCGACGAAGTAGCCGAACAGGCCCATGCTTGTCGCCCAGGCGATGCCGCCGAGGGCGTTCCAGAACGCAAACGACTGCCAGCGCATGCGAGCCCCGCCGGCCAGCCACGAGGAGTACACGCGCAGCACCGGCAGCCAGCGGCCGATGAACACCGCCTTGGGCCCGTGGCCGTCGAAGAACCAGTCGGCCATCCCGATCACCGCGTGCCGCTGGCGTTCGAACAGACCGGGGCGCTCGAGCAGCTTGCGGCCGCCGTTGCGGCCGATCACATAGCCGATGTTGTCGCCGATGATCGCCGCGGCGGCGGCGACCGCGATCACGGCTACGATGTTCAGCCTGCCGCTGCTGGCGGCGATCCCACCTGTGACGACGGCGATTTCACCGGGTGCGATCGGAACGCCGCAGCCCGTCTCGATCACCACGATCAAGAAGATCAGCGGATAGCCGATGCCCGAGGCGACTGTGAAGATGGAGGCAAGCTCGATCATTGGCGCCGGACCGATAGTCCTCCCATAGTTGGCCTTGGCGCGACCATATCATGGGGTGACGTGCTGGAGGGCGAGCGTGCTGGGTGTGGTCGCGCCTCGCCCCGGGAGTTTGACGCGGGCTCGGCCTGCGGTTTGATGCCAGCCCGGCGGAAACCTGCCGCGCGCTCGGCCAAAAGTTTGACGCGGGCTTCCCATACCATTAGGCTGCCGCGCAGCACGCTATGCCCACGTTGACGATCACAACCGGCCCCTACGAGGGACAGAGCATCGAGTGCGACCGGGAGCTCGTGGTCGGCCGCGAAGGAGCGGATCTCGTCGTCGATGACTCGGAGATGTCCCGCCGGCACGCGACCATCCGGCCGGTCGCCGGAGGACTCGAGATCGAGGACCTCGGCTCGCTCAACGGCACGTTCGTCGCCGGCAGGCGAATCTCAGGCGTGACGATGCTCACGAGCAACACCAGCCTGAAGATGGGGATCACGCTGTTTGCCTTGGAGATCCCCGTCAGCGAGGAGCCCGTCGTCGATGACCCCCAGCGGACTGTGTTGGGCAAAGTCGATCGCGAGCCGCCCCCGGTGGACCCGAATCGCACCGTGATCCGCAGCAAGCCGGTAGAGGGTGTCGACAAGACCGTGGTGCGCAACGTGGTGGCGCAGACGCCGGGCGCCGGCGGCGGGGATCCAGGCGGCCCACCAGTCGGCGGACCTCCCGGACCTCAAGCCGGTGCTCCTCCCGGTCCTCCAGCCGGCTTTCCCGGCCCTCCGGGCGGCGGCCCGCCAGGGACCTTGCCACTGCCCGTGCGCCTGCTGATGAAATCCCCCCTGGGGAGGCGCCTGCTGCCGCTACTGATCAAACTTCCGCCGCGCGCCCGGCGTCCCGTCGTGATGCTCGTACCACTGCTGCTGATCGTGATCGTGGTCGTGATCGTGGTTGTGATCGTTCAGGTCGTGTCCTGAGCGGGCACGGCGCTCGTCGCTCCCGGCAGCGCGATTGCACGGTTGCACTATGGCGTCGGCTCGCTACCTCGTCCGCTTGTCAGCCGTTCAGCCGGCGGCAAGCGGTGCCGGCGAGTAGCTCGTCGATCGCGTCATCGATGTCGTGGGCCAGCAGGCTGGCGTCGGGCAGTGTCTCGCGGTCGGCGTAGATGCCGAAGCAGGCCTGATCGTGGACGGTAGTCATGCCGACGGAGACCGCGTGGCGGTCGGCCAGCGGGACGGGGATAGGTAGCCTGCAGCGGGCAGCCGAGCATGTATAGGTCTCCTGAGGGACCGGGGATGTTCGATACCACGAGGTTGAACGTGCGCGGGCTGGCCATGATCCGGGAGATGGCGTGTTGGACGACCCCTGGCGTGTGCTCGGCGGCCTTCAGCGCGAGATCTGCTCCCTCGGGCTCTCCGTCGCGCTTGCGCTGGCTCATCGCAGCATGCACTTGATAGAGGCGCTCGAGCGGGTCGGGCTGATCGCAGGGTAGTTCGGCAACCAAAAGAACACAATTACGCCGGCTGGCTGTCCACTCATTATGTAATTCTCAAGCGCACGGGCCCGTGAGCGCGCTGGCCCGCGGTCCCAAATCAGCGCGTTGCGTCCTGGACAGTCGATCAAGCCAAATACGACCGGTATTGACAACGATACTCTCCGATGCGGGCCCTGACCGCGCCCGCCCGGGAAGCGGGTTACGAGAGGATTGGAGCTTCGGATGCCGCCTCGAACAAAACGCAGCCGCGAAGACGTGAGGCACACGACGATGCACGGTCACAGCGTGGCCTACCGTCAAGCTGGCAGCGGCCCCGTCGTGGTGCTCGTCCATGGGATCACGTCCAGCTCGGCGACCTGGAAGCGGGTTATGCCCTACCTCGCCGACCGCTTTACCGTGATAGCCCCCGACCTGGCGGGTCATGGCGAGTCGGCCAAGCCCAGAGGCGATTATTCACTCGGCGCTCACGCGAGCAGCCTGCGTGATCTGCTGCTCGCCCTCGGACACGAGCGGGCAACCTTTGTGGGGCATTCGCTCGGCGGAGGGATCGCGATGCAGTTCTCCTACCAGTTCCCCGAGCGCTGCGAGCGACTCGTCCTGGTTGACAGCGGCGGCCTTGGCCGCGACGTCAACTGGCTGCTTCGAGCCGCAACGCTTCCCGGCTCCGAGCTCGTGCTGCCATTGCTCGCGGCAACCCGTCTGCTCGACGCCGGCGCGCGCGCCGGCAACTTGCTCAGCCGGCTGGGTCTGGGCCTCGGGACGGATCTCGAGGAGATGGCGCGCGGACACTCGACGTTGTCCGACAGCGCCGCCCGTGCCGCCTTCGTCCACACGCTTCGCTCGGTCGTCGAGCCCGGCGGCCAGCGGGTCGACGCCTCAAACCGGCTTTATCTAGCCGAACAGCTCCCATTCCTGCTGATCTGGGGCGAGCGCGACTCGATTATCCCCGTCTCCCACGGATACGCGACCCACGAACGAATGCCCAACAGCCGCCTGGAGGTGTTCCCGCATTCAGGCCACTTCCCCCAGCTCGACGAACCCGAGCGCTTCCTCGACGTGCTCGTCCAGTTCATCGAATCGACCGAGCCAGCAGCACGTGAGCGGACGGTTTAGAGGACTGTCAGTCGGGGTAGAAGGCCGTTTAGAGCCGTGTTTCGCTGTGCTGCTCGGCCTTCGGCCCACGGCTGGTTCAGGCTTCTCCGGCGGGTGGCGCTCGCCCTCGGGCACCACGTCACGCTCGAGGCGCATCTGCTCGGCCAGGCAGAGCCTGCCGACACGCCGCTGACCGCCACACAGACCCGATCGCGCAGGCCAACCGCAGCCTCAGGCGCTGGAGACGTGCACTATCCCCGGGCGCGACCGCGGCGACCACGCGCACGAGGCCCACGCGAGGAGCCGCCGCCCGGGCCTCGCTCCGCGCGGCGCATGCCGCCGACGACCCAGACCGAGAACAGCAGGATCAGCCCCACGAGCGCTGCGAACGCGAGGGCGACCTTGACGGGGTCGTCGGCCAGGAAGCCCCGCCCGGCTTCGAGCACCGGGGTGAGCGGGTTGACGTCGGCGGCGTCGCGCAACCAGCCGGAGAGCTGGTGGCGGGGGATAAAGATCGGAGAGAGAAAGAACAGCATAAAAGTGGGGATCAGGATCAGCACGCCTGAGGCGGTGCTTCTGAAAGCGCAGCGCGATGCCAGCCCCGTAAAGCGTTGTGGCTACGTTGAGCAGCACCGCGAGCACGATCAATGCGGCGATGTCGAGCGCGTCGCCCTTGACGGGCATGCCCGTCGCCAAGGCGATCGCGAAGACCACGACCACGTTGAGCAGGCCCCGCCAGAAGGACACCATCACGTAGCCGCCGACGATCGCCAGCCGACGTGGCGCGGCGAGCATCATCCGGTGCCCGAAGCCGCTCTCGTAGTCGGCGGCGATGTCGAAGGTGGTGAAGACAGCCGCGAACATCGCGGCCATGTAGACCACGAACACGAACACGAACGCGGTGTAGTTGTAGTAGCCAAAGCCGCGGGTGCTCCCCACAGCTCCGAGGGCGCCGCCGAAGGCCGCGAACATGAACAGCGGCAGCAGCAGCGAGGGCAGCAGCTTCGGCGGGAGCCGGATCAGCTTGCGGGTGCACTGGTAGGCGACGCCCTGTGCGACGGACACCGAGCGGGCGCTCATCTCAGGATCCTCGATCTCAAGCTGGCAGTCGATGCCGCCAGGAACAGAACCAGGGCGGCGCCCGCGATCGCCGTGCCGAGCTCCAGCGACTGCGCGTCCCAACCGGTGATGAACAGACTCCGTGGCGCCTCCACGAGGTAGGACATCGGGTTGTAGGTAGCGACCGTCTTGAACCAGCTGGAGGTGATCAGGTTGCGCGGCATGATCATCGAGGACATGAACAGCAGCCCGAGCCCGATCACGAACACGCCCTGCGCCTGCTGGGCGGAGCCGGTACGCACCGCGGCGAGCAGGCCGATCGAACCGAAGGCGAGAATCGTCAACTGCACGAACAGCAGCACCACCAGCGCCCCGCCGACGCCCGCCTTGATCGTGGCACCGCCGGCCAAGCCGACGACCAGATAGAGCACCGACTGGATGAAGCCGAGCACCGCCACGCCGGCGAGCTGCGAGGCGACTAGCGCCGGCACCTTCACAGGGGTCAAGGCGAGACGGCTGAGGAAGCCAGTCTCGATGTCGTTGCCGAGCGAGTTGCCGGCGAGCGTGGTCGCCCCCGCGGCGCCCTGGATCAGCGTGGCGGCGATGATGAACGTGATGTAGGACTTGGTGGGGAACCCTTTGACGTCGGTGATCTCTTTGCCGGCGGAAGAGAGCACCGCGAGCATGAACAGCGGGAAGATGACGTTGGGCACAACCAGCACCGGCTGGCGCAGCGTGCGCCTGATCGAGCGCCGCGCGAGCGTGCGGATCTGAACGTTGAGCGAGGAGTTCATCGGAGCGCGGCGCGCGCGGCGCTCATTGGACCGCGTCCGCGATTTCAATGCCCGAGCCCGCGTTCAGCTGCTCGAGCACGCCCGGCTCCTCCTGTGCGGCGGCTTCCTCCGCGGCTCCCTCGAGTGAGCGGCCGGTCTTGACGAGGAAGACATCGTCCAGCGTGGGGGCGTGTAGCTGCACGTTGGTCACCCGAATCGAGGCTTCGTCGAGAGCGCGGATCACGTCGGCGAGATCGTCGATCCCCGGACGCAGCCGCGCGGCAACGCCCCCGTGCGTGGAGCTGGCAAGCTCCCCGAAGCGGGTGAGCACCTCGCTGGCGGCGGCGAAGTCGGAGCGCTCGACCGGCACGACCTCCACGGTGGGCCGGCCAATCTCGGCCTTCAGCGCGGCGGGGGTGTCCTCGGCGACCATCTCACCGTGGTCGATGATCCCCACCCGGTCGGCCATCACGTCGGCCTCCTCGAGGTACTGGGTGGTGAGGAAGACCGTCATCCCCTCCTCCCTCACCAGCCGCGCGACCTCCTCCCACAGTGCGGTGCGGCTCTGCGGATCGAGGCCGGTGGTCGGCTCGTCGAGGAACAGCACCCGGGGCCCGTGCACGAGCGCGAGCGCGAGGTCGAGGCGCCGCTTCATCCCTCCGGAGTACCCGCCCACGAGCCGGCCGGCGGCATCGGTGAGCGCCACCCGGTCGAGCAGTTCCTCGGCGATCTTGCGCCGCTGTCGCTTGGGGACACCGTGCAGCGCGCCCTGCATCTCCATGTGCTCCCACCCGTTGAGGTGCATGTCGAGCGCGGCCGCCTGCAGCGCCACACCGATCGTGGAACGGACGCGACTGCCTTCCCCGATCACGTCGAACCCGGCGATTCGCGCGACTCCCGAGGTTGCCGGCAGCAGCGTCGTGAGGATGTGGACAGTCGTCGACTTACCCGCCCCGTTGGGTCCGAGGAAGCCGTAGATCTCGCCTGGGTTGACGAACAGGCTGATCCCATCGACAGCGCGGTGGCCTCCCGGGAATTCCTTGACCAGATCCTCGACTTCGATCGTGTTGGGGTGCGCGGCCCGCACGGGGGTCTCGGCCACGGGCGCGGCCGGCTCCACCACCCGCGCGCCCGGCAGCTGCACTTCGATCACCGTGTCGCCGATCTGCACGCGGTCGCCGGTTTCGAGCGCCGCGGTGCCCGTCAGGCGCCGGCCGTTGACGAGCGTGCCGTTGGTCGAGCCCATGTCCTGGATCGTGAGCCCACCCCCAGCGGGCGAGAACGCGGCGTGCCGGCGTGAAACCGCCTCATCGCGATCGAGGATCACGTCCGCGGCGCCGAGCTCGCGCCCGACGACGAGCTGTGCCCCGGCCTGCAGCTTCGTCCCCTGTAGCTGGCCGGCGAGAAAGACGAGCACCGGCAGCACCGGAATCTGCTTCACGCGCGTGCGCTGAACCGCGGGTATGGCCGACGAGGGGGTGCCGCGCACTTCGAGCACCGTGGCTCCGAGCTGGATCTGGTCGCCCGGCGCGAGCTCCTGCTGGGCGGCGAGGCGCTCGCCGTTGACGAACGTGCCGTTGGTGGACCCCAGGTCCTCGATCGCAAACCCTGAAGCGAGCGGCACCAGCGACGCGTGCCGGGCGGACACGTCGGGGTCCCTGATGATCAGATCGACGCTCGGATCGCGACCGAGCAGCGTGATCGACGTCAGCGAGACCTCGCTTCCGGCTTGGCTTCCCTCGACAATGACTAGCGTCAGCTCGGGCACGGCGCGATCCTACTGGAGTCAGTCACAGCCCGAATAGCCGCCGCGCGTTGTGCTCGAGAATGCCCTGCTTATCGGCCGCTGAGATCGGCAGTCCATCGACCGTCGCGATCGCATCCTGCAGCGGTGTGGCGAGCGGTGGCGAGTCGGTGCCGAACAGCATGTGATCGGCACCCATCAGCCCCAGGTTGGCGAGATGGTTGGGCACGCTCGAGTTGGCCGTATCGACGTACACGCGTCGCAGATACGTGCTCGGGGGCTGGGTGATCTTGTTGGTGTACTGCGCCATCGGCGGGGGGCCTGGGGGCCCGCCGGCACCCGGTCCACCACCGGGAGGGCCACCGCCCGGAGACCCACCACCGGGAGGGCCACCGCCAAGAGGCCCACCGCTGGGCGGTCCACCGCCCGGGGCCCCACCGCCGGGAGGACCGCCACCGGGGGGACCGCCACCGGCCCAGTGGCGCGGCTGGTAGGCCTGGTCCATGCGCCCCGCAAGCAACGAGATCGCGCCGCCCGCCGTGGCGGCGACGATCTCGAGGTCGGGGTGCTGCTCCAGCCGGCCCGCGAACACGAGCGTCGCCAGGCCGACGGTGACGTCCATGAACCGCCCGACCTGCTCGACCAAACGGAAGTCCTCGATGCTGTCGCTGCCGACCGGCTCGGCGGGAGGGTGCAGGAAGATCGGCTTGCCGAGCTCGGCCGCCATCGCGAAGAACTGGTCGGCGCGCGGCGAGTCGAGATACTCGCCGCCCACGCTGGTATTGACGATCAACCCGACGAACCCCCCGTCCTTCACCGTCTGCGCGGTCTGGTCGAGCAGCGCGGCGTCGCCGAACGGGTTGGTGTAGGCGTAGGCGGCCAGCCGCGGGGCGTGCTTGCGAACCGTCTCGGCTAGCCACTCGTGGAACGACTTGAGTTCGTCTGCGGATTGGGCGTAGTTGTCGTGACCGCGCTTGCTCATCGTCCCGAAGCCGACCGGGCTGCCGACGATCGTCACGCCGATCCCCGCCTGCGACTTGCGGTCGAGCATCCCCTCGATGTCCGCGAGTGCAGGCGGCATCGGATAGCGCTTGAACAGCTCGGGGTGCGTGATGTGGCCGTGGACGTCGATGATCACGACGTGGCTCCGTTCAGGGCCCACGCGGCGAGAGCCCCAATCTCGACGGTCCCGACGGCGCTCCCCCAGCCTTCCACGATCACGTTGCGGCTCCACCGTCCTCGGGGTCGGCACCGGGCCAGGGGTAGTCGTGCACTCCGGACATCCGCTCCTGGAAGGCGAGCATCGCGGCGACGTCGAGGTCGCCGAGCCCCTGCTGTTGGGCGGCGGTGAGCATCGCATGGGCGCTCTCGGTGACGGGCATTGGCACGCCCGCCTTCTGCGCCTCGCCGAGCACGAGCGTCATGTCCTTGCGCATCAGCCCGAGCTTGAACGCCGCCAGCTCGAAGTTGCGCTGCCCCATGATCGCGCAGCGGAAGCCCATCACCGGCGAGCTGTAGCCACTCTTGGCGATCATCTCCAGCACCTTCTCGCGCTCCAGCCCAGCGCGTTCGCCGAACACCACCGCCTCGGCGAGCGCCGGCATCTGAACCCCCATCAGCATGTTGAGGACCAGCTTCATCGTCGCGCCCATGCCGCTCCCGCCAAGATAGGTCACCTCCTTGCCGAGCACCTCCAGCAGCGGCTCGACCGCCCGGAAGTCCTGCTCCTCGCCGCCGGCCATGACCCGCATCTCGCCCTGGCGGGCGTGCATCGGGTTGCCGAGCACGCACGCATCGAGCGCGTGGTGGCCGGCCTCGAATGCGCGCGCCGCGACCTCCCTGGGAAAGTCCGGTGGCACGGTGCTCATATCGAGGATGTAGCCGCCCTCCCCGAGGGTCTCGAACACCCCATCCGTATCGAACAGCATCCGCGCGACGATCTCCTGGTTGGCGAGGCTCAGCATCACCACGTCGGCCTCGCGCGCCGCATCCGCGGGGGAGTCGGCGACGCGGGCGCCGAGCTTGGCGACTTCCTCGGCCTTGGCGCGCGTGCGGTTGTAGACGGTGACGTCATACCCCGACTCGACCAGCCGGCAGGCCATGCCGTTGCCCATCACGCCGAGGCCGATGAACGCGATCCGCTGCTTGTCGGTCGATGAGGAGGACACGCTAGGAGCTCGCGGTCACGCCGCCGTCGACGAACAGCACCTGCCCGGTGACGAAGCTGGCCGCCGGCGAGGCGAGGAACAGCGTCGCGCTCGCCAGCTCGACCGGCTCGCCGAAGCGACCGAAGGGGATCCTTCCAAGCATCATCGCGACGAACCTATCATCAGCCGCCGCCTCACGCACGAGCTCGGTGGGCACGAACCCCGGCGCGACCCCGTTGACGGTGATGCGGTACTTGCCCCACTCTGTGGCGAGTTGGCGGATGAGGCCGTTGAGGCCGGCCTTGCTGGCGGCGTACCCAGCGAAGCCCCTGCGCGCGCCTGCGACGCTGCGTGTGGTCGAGTAGTGGATGATGCGCCCGCCGCAGCCGGCGTCGATCATCGCCTCGCCGGCCGCCTGGGAAAGCCAGAAGGCACCCGAGAGGTTGATGTCCAGGAGCGACTGCCACGCTTCCTCCTCGAAACGCTCGGCCGGCGCCTCGATGTCGATCCCGGCGAGATTGACGAGCACGTCCACCCCACCCAGCTCGCGCCGGCCCCGCTCGATCAATTCGCGCGCGCTTTCGCGGCTGGAGATGTCCACGCGCACGCCATGCGCCACGTGCCCCGACCCGGAGAGCTCCTCGGCGAGCGCCTGCGCCTTCTCTTGCGAGCGTCCCGCAATCATCAGCTCGGCGCCACACTCGGCAAACAGGCGCGTGGTGACCTCGCCGATGCCGCCGTAGCCGCCGACGACCACCACGCGCTGGCCGTCGAGGCGAAACAGCGACGCGAAGTCGGCTGCCCGCCGCTCGTCCACCACGATCGCCGGGCCTGGTGGCCCCCCTGGTGGCCCCCCCGGCGATCCGGCCCCCCCCGGCGGCCCTGCCGGCCCACCTGGCGATCCGGACGGTCCACCCGGCGATCCGGACGGTCGTAGCGGGGCCTCCGGCGGGCCGGCAGGCGGCTCAGTCGCGCTCATTCGTCGTGCCGCCGCGTGACCAGCAGCTCCATCGTGCTCTTCATGAAGAACTCCCGCGCGCCCTCGCTAGTGGACATGTCGCGCGGCTCGGCGACATACTCGTCGATCTTGTCCTCCAGCTCGCGGATCGCCGGCTGGCGACCCATGTGCTGCCCGAGTACGGGCAGGGGCACGTCGTCGGTCGTCTCGACCACCCTGATCACCGTGTTGCCCTTCATGAACACCTGCGTGCTGAGCAGCGTTCCGACGGCGTTGCCATCCTCGTCGCGGACCGTGTGATCGGGCCGGCCATATTCCTTGAAGGCCTGGCGAACCGCATCCTGCGAACCCGGCTTGATGTCCCACATGAGGGCCCAGTACTGCGCCATCACACACCCCCTTCCCTTTTAGCCCTGCACATAGAAGCGAACGTCGTAGTGGTCGGTTTTTGGCGGCGCCTGCAGCACGTCCTTCAGCTCCCCGACCATCGCCCGGGCGATCCCGGCGCTCGACTCCCTGGTCTCCTCACTGTCCCACAGCGTGATCGCGACGGCGTGTGGACCGCCGTCGGGCTCGGTCAGCAGGATGTAGCCGCGAAAGCCCGGATGCTCCTGATAGGAGGGGATGATCTTCTCCTCCGTCAGCTGCATGCCGGCATCGACTTTCTCGGGGTTCCACTCGGTGGTGTTGACTCGCGCGTACATAAGGCCCCCTCAGGCGCTCGGCTTGATCGTGTGGGCGACGTCGTAGATGATCCGCTCGTTCGTCCCCGCCCAGTACGGGTGCATCGGCGAGCGCTTGGCGACATGGGCGACCGACTCCTCCCACGCCAGGAACGCGTCCTTGCTCTCCCACTCGCTGAGCAGGATGTAGCTGAGCGGCTCCCCGTCGGAGTCGGCCGGCTCGCGGCGTCGCAACAGCTCGTCGCCGATGTGCCCAGCCGTGCCTTTCACGTTGGCGGTGACCTGCGCATACGCCGACTCGAACGCGTCGGCGTCCTCACGGTTGATCTTGGCGAAAACCATCACACGTGCGGCCATTCAGTTCGCCCCTCCGTCTATATCGATGAGTACGTCATGCACCGTCATGCGCGCCGAGGAGCGCAGCTCGCGCAGCGGCGCCGTCAGCTCGTCCTGCTCCGGGCTGCGCTCGAACTCCCCGAACACCTCCCTGTCGCTCCAGTCGCTGGTCACGACGAAGCTGTCGGAGTCCTCGGGGTCGCGCGCAAGCGTCTGGCGGATATTCCCAGGGACTGCCCGAACCTGCTCGGCGATCGCCCGCCACGCCCGTTCAAAGTCCGGCCCGCGACCCTCCTTGACCGTCATGTACAGAGTCGCGCGCACCACCGCAGGCATCCTACATGCGTTGGCCACCCGCTGGCCGCCAGCATCGGCACGAGTCCTGAGCGCATCCAACCATCATGGGCGAGGACCTCGCAGCGCCGACGGCGGAGCGCTAGGATCGGCGCGAGCTTCAATCTCGTCCAAACCCACATACAAGGGGGAGCATGTGTTCTGTCGCGTGACCCACGTCCAGGCACCCGAGGGACGGGTGCAAGAGGGCCTCAAACTGTGGTACGAGAACGTCCTTCCGGTCACGATGGCGCGCGAAGGGTTCAAGGGCGCGCTCTCACTGGTCGACCCCGATTCGGGCAAGGCGCTCTCGATCACCTTCTGGGAGGGCGAGGACGAGCTGCTGTCCAGCACCGAGGCGGAGTACCACAAGCGGGCGATCGAACGCTTCGGTGAGTTCTTCACGGATGCCCACGAGCCCGAGAACTTCAAGCTGCACCTGTTCACCGGCGACATCTTCAACGGCACCTTCTCGTCCGATGAGGCCGGTGAGGGACTCACAAAGTCCCAGTAGCGTCCCGCTCGAAGGTCCCACTCGAAGCTCTACGCTCGGTCCGGACGTTCTGGGCTGGCTCCATTCCAGAGGGGTCAGATCCCCCCGTCCACGTTCAGCGTCACCCCGGAGATGAAGCTCGCGTGGTCGCTGGCGAGGAACAGCGCAACGTCCGCGATCTCCTCTGGCCGTCCCAGCCGGTTGAGCGCAGCGAGGCCGGAGTAGCGCGCGCGGCCGGCGTCGTCCAACTCACCCGTCTGGTCGGTTTCGATGATGCCGGGGGCGAGCGCGTTGACGCGGATGCCCCGCCGGCCGACCTCCTTGCACAGAGCGCGTGTCAGGCCGATCAGACCGGCCTTGGAGGAGATGTAGTGGACGCGCCCCGGCATCCCGCGCATCGCGACCGCGGAGGTGATGTTGACGATCGACCCCCCCTCCCCCATCGCCGGAAGGGCAGCCTTGCTGACCAGGTAGACGGCCGTCAGGTTGGTGTCGATCACCCGATGCCACTCCTCGAGCTCAAGCTGATCGATCATCGCGTGACTCACCACGCCGGCGTTGTTGATGACGATGTCAAGGCCGCCGAAGCGCTCGCTCGTGTTCTGGACGAACGCCTCCGCCGACGCCGGGTCTGCGAGGTCGGCCTGTGCGAGGAAGCTCGCGCCGCCGATCTGCGCCAGCTCGCCTCGCAGGCGCTCCACGTCGTCGGACTCCCGGTTGTAGCAAGCCCCAACCGAGGCGCCCCCCTGCGCCAGCCCCAACACCAGTGCACGCCCGATACCGCGCGATCCGCCCGTGACGAGCGCCCGCTTTCCGCTAAGCCCGAGATCCAAAACACCCTCCTCTGAGAACACCGCCAATTGCAAAGCACGCTCTGCGCCACATGAGAGGCCAAGCCTATACCGATCCGGCTCAAGCCTGAATCCGCGGATCCCGGGGTCGCAACGGCGAGGGATGCTCAGCCCGTCATCGGCCGATCCCGGCTAGGGTTCCACCGATGGACGCGATCGACGAGCTGCTCGCCAACAACGAGGCGTTCGCGGACGCACAGCCCACCGGGCACCTCGACGTCCGCCCCAACCGCAAGCTGGCGATCGTGACGTGCATGGACTCGCGCATCGACGTCTTCGCGGCGCTCGGACTGAAGGGCGGCGAGGCGCACATCCTGCGCAACGCGGGCGGAGTGGTCACCGATGACGTGATCCGCTCGCTGGCGGTGTCCCAGCGGAAGCTGGGCACGCGCGAGGTGATGCTGATCCATCACACCAACTGCGGCATGCAGTCGCTCACCGATGATGGCTTTCGCGCCGAGCTGCAGCAGGCGACCGGCGTGGCGCCGGCGTTTGCGATCGAGTCGTTCACCGACGTCGACGCCGACGTGCGCCAATCGATTCTGCGCGTCCGCCAATCCCAGTTCCTAGCGCACCGCGACATGGTGCGCGGCTTCGTGTACGACGTCGACACCAACCGGTTGCGCGAGATCCACACTGAGACGACCAAGGAGCGCTGAGTACATGGGGGCAACGGCATTTGTATTTCCCGGACAGGGCTCGCAGCGTGTGGGCATGGGCGCAGAGCTGCTGGAGGCGCGGCCAGAGCTGTTCGATCGCTACTTCAGCCTGGCCGACGAGGCCTCGGGGCTGCCGATCCGCAAGCTCGCACTGGGGGGCCCGATCGAGGATCTCACCCGCACCGACGTGACTCAGCCGGCGCTGTTTGCGCTCTCGCTCGCGATCCACGAGCTGGCGCGCGAGTCGGGTCTGGAGCCCGACTTCGTGGCCGGACACAGCCTCGGCGAGGACACGGCGGCGGTCGCCGCCGGAGCGCTCGACCTGCAGGCGGGCATGGAGCTGGTGTCGCTGCGCGGGAGGCTGATGGCCAACTGCGGATCCGAGCGCCCGGGCGGGATGGCTGCGATCGTCGGCCTGCCGGCCGAGGAGGTGCGGGCGCTGTGCGAGACCGCCTCCAAGGCGGGTACCGTGGCTCCCGCCAACTTCAACAGCCCGCGACAGACCGTGGTCTCCGGCGATGAGGCCGGCGTGCAGCGGCTGCTGGAGCTGGCCGAGGAGGCCGGTGCCAGCAAGGCGGTGCGCCTGAAGGTGTCAGCCGCCTTCCACAGCGTGCTGATGGAGCCGGTGCAGCGCGAGATGGCCGCGGCGATGGACAAGCTCAGCTGGACGGACCCCAAGGTCCCGCTGGTGGCCAACGCCTCGGGCACCGTGATCAGAACCGGCGAGGAGGTGTGCCAGGCCCTGGTGGCGCAGATCGCCAGTCCCGTGTTGTGGGTGGACTGCGTGCAGACGCTCGTCAAGGAGGGCTGCACGAGGGTCCTGGAGCTCGGCCCCGGACGCGTGCTGGGCGGGCTGGTGCGTCAGATCGACAGCGACGTCGAAGTGTTCGCCGCCGACTCGCCGGGAAAGCTGGAGACGTTCGCCGGCTCGACCGCGTAAGCCGGATCCACCGGTAAGCGGCCGTACATCACGCCCGGGGTACCAGCAACAACCCGGGCCTACCTACCAGATACTGGACCTCTCACAGCCATCATCCAATAGCTCCCCACAGGTCCAGTTGGTGGTAGGGGCCCAAAAGTTAAGACACCACCACCCAGCCCTACCCCGCCCCGAGCAGCCGGTATTGCCCGCGGTGGAAGATCAGCGGCTCGGCTGTGTCGTGCACCCCCAGCTCGAGCACCTCGCCGATGAAGATGTCGTGGTCGCCAGCCGCGTGCTCGGCGTGCAGCCGGCAATCGAGGTAGGCGAGGGCGTCCTCGAGGATCGGCGAGCCGCTGCTGGCCACCCTGTGCGACACCTCGGCGAACGCGTCGCGCCCGCGGGGGCGCTCCTTGGAGGCAAAGTACCGCGACAGCGGCTCCTGGTGGGTGCCGAGGATGTTCACGGCGAACACCCCGTTGCGCCGCAGATGCTCACTGCCCTCCGAGCGCGCGATCGTGCATACCAGCACCAACGGCGGGTCGAGCGACACAGAGGAGAAGGCGTTGGCGGTCATGCCATACGCGTGCTCCTCCCCGCGCGTCGTGATCACGGTGACGCCCGTGGCGAACGCACCGACCGTGTCGCGGAAGTCCTTGCTGCTGAAAGCGGGCATATCAATGAGCGGAGTGGCGCGTGGTAGTGACTCGCCGGAGCGCCCTCAGTCGAGGCTCCGCAGCCGCTCGCGCACGATCGCGTCGAAGTCCTTGGTCGTCCCCAGGGACTCGGCGACGATGTCGCGGAACGTGTCGCGTTCCATCGCCAGCAGCCGCGTGGGCTTGCGCGCCGTCAGCGTAGCCGTACGCGGCCGGTCGCGCAGGATCGCGAGCTCTCCGAAGAACTGCCCAGGGCCGAGCGACGCCGGTGCAGCGTCATCGCCGGCGCCCTCGCGGTCCACCTCGATCTCACCGTCCACGACGATGAAGAACTTGTCCGCCGGCCCACCGGCGCGGGCGATCGTCTCACCAGCGGGGAAGTCGAGGATCAGCAGCTCGCCCGAGAGGCTGGAGACGCTCTGCAGCGGCAGGTCACTGAACACGGAGTAGGCCCGCTCGCGGTGGAATTCCACGCCGAAGGTTCCCTCCTGCTGGTGGATCGACGCGTCGGTGTTGTCGGTGAACTGCAGCTCGCTCGCCATGATCCGGAAGAACGAGATTGTCATCGTGGTGCCGGGCGAGAGCGCCGGGAACTTCTGCCCGAAGAGGTCGGCCACGCGCGCGATTTGTTCGCCGGAGAGGATCACGCGGCACTCTCCCCTGCCCTGCAGCCCGCGAATTTTCTGCAGGTCGTCGGAGTAGCGATCGATCGTGAAGGACACCAGCGGGTTCTGCTCGATGTGACGGGCAGTGGTGGTGTGCGCCTTCGTCCAGAAGTACAGCTCGGGGCCGTCGTGCACGTAGAGGAAGGTGCCGGCGTGGGGAACCCCGCTCGGGCTGGCAGTGGCAAGCGTGAGCGTGTGCTGCTCGCCCAAATAGTCCAGCACCTCGGGCAACATCTCGACTGCGGCTTCACCGCTGCTCATGGGGGTCTCCTTGCTGTGGGTCGGTCGCTCCTCGCGAGCAGAACGTCTCGCTCCGGGTCGGTCGCGCGAACTGGCGGCTCATGTTGCAGTTACCGCCTCGCCCGCGAGGAAATGCTCGACGAAGTCGGTGGTCACATCGCCGGAGCGGAACTGCTCGTTGGCGAGCACGCGGCGGTGGAAGGGGATCGTCGTCTTCACGCCGCGGCCTTCGATCTGAAACTCCGACAGCGCGCGGTCCATCCGCTCGATCGCCTCCAGGCGCGTGGGCGCCCACACGATCAGCTTGGCGATCAGCGAGTCGTAGAACGGGGCGATGTTCCAGCCCGGGTAGCAGTGGGAGTCGACGCGTGTCCACGGCCCGCCCGGCGGGACGTACACGTCCAGGCGCCCGGCGGCCGGGGCGAAGTCGCGGTCGGGGTCCTCGGCGTTGACGCGGCACTCGATCGCGTGGCCGCGCAGCACGACGTCCTCCTGGGAAACCGACAGCGGCTCGCCGGCGGCGACGCGGATCTGCTCCTGGATCAGATCGACGCTCGTGACCATCTCGCTCACCGGGTGCTCGACCTGGATGCGGGCGTTCATCTCCATGAAGGAGAGGTTGCCCTCGTGGTCGAGCAGGAACTCCATCGTGCCGGCGCCGGTGTAGCCGACCGAGAGAGCGCCGGCGACGGCGCGCTCGCCGATGTCTTTGCGCTGCGCCTCCGACAGATGGATCGAGGGCGCCTCCTCGATCAGCTTCTGGTGGCGGCGCTGCACCGAGCAGTCGCGTTCGAAGAAGTACACACCGTTGCCGTGGCTGTCGCACACCAGTTGCACCTCGGTGTGGCGGGGGGCCTCGAGGTAGCGCTCGATGTAGACGGCGCTGTCCTTGAACACCGCCTGGGCAGTGGCGCGCGTGGTGGTGTAGAGGCGCACCAGGTCCTCTGCCCGGCGCACGACGTTCATGCCCCGCCCGCCGCCGCCGGCGACCGCCTTGATGATCACGGGGTAGCCGATCCCGTCGGCGATCTCCTGCGCCTCCTCCGCCGTCTGCACGGGCTCGATCGTGCCGGGCAAGAGCGGCAGGCCGGCCTTCTGCATCAGGTCCCGAGCGATCGCCTTGTCCCCCACCTTCTCCATCACCTCGGGGCGCGGCCCGATGAACGTGATCCCGTTGTCGGAGCAGATCTCGGCGAAGAAGGGGTCCTCGGAGAGGAAGCCGTAGCCGGGGTGGATCGCGTCGGCGCCGGTCTTCTGGGCAGCGCCGATCACGTTGGGGATGTGCAGGTAGCTCTTGCCGGGGTGGTGGGGCCCGACGTGCACGGCCTCGTCGGCGAAGCGCACGACGGCCGACTCAGCGTCGGCGGTGGAGTAGATCGCCACCGACTTGATGCCCATCTCGCGGCACGCGCGCGCGACTCGCAGCGCGATCTCACCCCGGTTGGCGATCAAAACCTTCTCGAACAAGGGATCAGCTCCCCGGGGTCGCCGGATGCACAGAGCGATCGCGTGCCCTGGCCCTAGTCATCGGAAGGCTCCAGATACATCAACACCTGCTCGAACTCGACCCAATCGCCGTTCTCTACAAGAACCTCGGCGACCTTGCCACCCTCACCGGCGGCGACCTCGTTCATCATCTTCATCGCCTCGACGATGCACACCGTCTGGCCGGGCTCGACACTCGAGCCAACCTCCACGAAAGGCTTGGCACCAGGCTGTGCTGCGCCGTAGTAGGTGCCAACCAGGGGCGCCAGCACCGGCACCCTGCGGTCCGCCTCGAGATCGCCGATCGTGAAGACGCCCGAGGCCATGCGCGCGCCGGGAGCGATGCTCATCCCGGGGCCCGCCCCGGTGGCAACAGGGCCGCTGGGAGAAAGGTTGGGAGGAGGAGGATAGGGGGCTGTTCCCGGCACGCCCGGCGTGGCCGGCGCTCCGCGCTCGATCTCGATCTTGTAGTCGCCGGCGGCGACCGCGAAGCGCTGCACGGTGCTGCCCTCCAGTCGCTTGATCAGGTCGCGGGCCTCAGCCCACACCGACTCGATCAGCTCGCGGTCGGGGCTCGTTTGGGTGTTCTCGTTGTCGCTCATGATGTCTCCCCCTGTGATAGTGGCGGAAGTGTTGGCTGGCGCCCGGGGGTGCCGAACTTGCGAAAGCGCTCGTAGCGCTGGGCGATTAGCTCGTCGGTGCTCAGCGGCAGCAGTTCGCCGAGAGTGGCGACGATCGCCGCCTTGAGGTTGGCCCCGGCGGCCAACGGGTCGGTTTGCGCGCCGCCCTCGGGCTCGGGCACGACCGCGTCCATCACGCCGAGGCGCAGCAGCTCGGGACTCGTGATGCGCAGCGCCTTGGCCGCGCGCGGGGCGGCGGAGGCGTCCTTGAAGAGGATCGTCGAGCAGCCCTCGGGGCTGATCACCGAGTAGTAGGCGTTCTCCATCATCAACACCCGATCCCCGGCGGCGATCGCGAGCGCCCCGCCGCTGCCGCCCTCGCCGGTGACGACCGTCACGGCGGGCACCGGCAGGCGCGACATCAGCATGATCGATTCGGCGATCGCGTTGGACTGCCCGCGCTCCTCGGCCCCGAGGCCCGGATAGGCGCCGGGCGTGTCGACGATCGTCACGAGCGGCAGGCCAAAGCGCGCGGCATAGCGCATCAGGCGCATGCTCTTGCGGTAGCCCTCGGGCTCGGGCATGCCGAAGTTGTGCTCGACCAGCTCGCTGGTGGTGTGGCCCTTCTGCTGCCCGATCACCATCACCGCCATCTCACCGAGCTGCGCGAGGCCGGCGATGATCGCGTGGTCCTCCTCGAACATCCGGTCGCCGTGCAGCTCCTGGAAGCCGTCGAAAGCGAAGCCGACGATGTCGAGGAACCGCGGCCGGTCGATGTGGCGCGCGAGCTGGACGATCTCCCAGGGGTCGCGCGCCGGCAGCTGCTCGGGATCGACGATCGGCGCCTTCCCCTCGACCGCTGGGAGGCGTCCCTGGCGCGCCGCCGCGTCCTCGCCGCGCGCCGCCTCGGCGCGGGCGTGGAGCTCGAGCAGGTTGCGAATCGTACGGCGCAGGCTTTCGCGCGGCTCAACCAGGTCGAGCATCCCGTGCTCGAGCAGGAAGCCGGCGGTCTGGAATCCGTCGGGCAGCTTCTGGCGGATCGTCTGCTCGATCACGGTGGGCCCGGCGAAGCCGATGTGCGCGTCGGGCTCCGCGATCAGGATGTCCCCGAGCGTCGCGTAGGAGGCACTGACACCGCCGTAGGTGGGGTCGGTGAGCAGCGAGATGAACAGCACGCCCTCCTCCGCGAGGCGCGCCATCGCCTGCGAGGTCTTGACCATCTGCATGAGCGACACGCATCCCTCCTGCATGCGGGCGCCGCCGGAGGCGGAGATCACCAGCAGCGGCGTGCGGGTCTCGAGCGCCAGCTCGGCCGCGCGCGTGATCGACTCGCCCACCGCGCCGCCCATCGAGCCGCCGATGAACGAGAAGTCGATGCCGGCGACGACGATCGGCAGGCCGTCGATCGTGCCGGTGCCGTGCAGCGCACCGGTCTTGGTCTCGCTCTTCTTCTGCGCCTGCGCGATCCGTTCGACGTAGGGCTTGGAGTCGGCGAAGGAGAGCGCGTCGAGGATCTCGAGGTCGCCGCTCAGCTCCTCGAAGCTGCCCTCGTCCAAGAGCTGGCCGAGGCGCTCGCGGATGCGCAGCCGGAAGTGGTGGTTGCAGTCGGGGCACACGCCGAGGTTGCGGCGCAGGCGCTTGTGGTAGACGAACGCCGCGCACGAGGGGCAGCGAAACCACTCCACCACGTCGGCGCGGGAGGCTGTGGCGAGCTCAGCCAAGGAGATCTTCCGAGGCGAGACGTCGGTCGTCGGCGTGCATGCGGCGGTACTCGAACAGCGATGCGCTCAGCGCGGCATCGACCTCCTCGCGCGCGGGCGCCTGCTCGGCCGGTTCGCCCGCCTGCGCTTGGAGAAAGGCGATCAGATTGAGGGTTCGGCCCTCGGGATCGCTGACCGGCGCGGTACGCGCAAGCTCGAGCGCGCGCGGCCAATCACCGCGCTGGATCGCGGTCTTGAGCATCCCGTGCAGCGGGTAGATCTCGTGGCCCGGCACGTCGTCGAGCGTGCGCAGACGCTCGAACGCGGCCACCGCCTCGTCAAGCTGCCCAACCTCGAGGCTGAGCTCGGCCACATCGAGCGCGGCCACCAGATCCTCGGGCTCAGCCTCGGCGATCCGCTGCGCCTGCGTCAGCGCCTCCTCGTAGTGGCCGAGCGTGCGGTACATGTCGACGAGGCTGATCGCCGCGGTGGAGGCGCCGCGCATGCTCTGCGCCGCCTGGCTGAGGTAGCCCACGGCCTCCTCCTCGCGCCCGGTGGCGGCGGAGGTGTGCCCGAGGTGGCTGAGCGCCACCTGGTCGGCGGGGTTGAGCTCAACGGCGCGGCGGAAGGCATCGTTGGCCTCGTCCATTTGACCCTCGGTGGCGAGCGCCTCCCCGAGGTAGTGCCAGGCATCGGCGTTCTCAGGGGCAAGCTCGGTCGCACGCCGCAGCTGCTCGGTCGCATCCTCGGCGTCGAGCTCCACACCGGCGCGCCCGGCCAGCACCAGCAGCTCGACGTCCTCGGGCGCCGTGGCAAGACCCGCGAGCGCCATTTTGTGGGCCTCGCGATATTCGCCGGCTTCGAGTTGAGCGCTTGCCGATTGTGCGGGTCCGGCGCTCATCGATCCCCCTGCGTCCCGCCGACCTGAAGGTGGGCATCCTCGTGCCGCGTCGCGTCAATGCTCATCGATCCCCGCACCTCATCTGGAATTCTCTCCACTTTTTACGCCTTCGACCCCGGCCACACCCAGTTGGTCAGCTCCGGTGGGTCGTTGCCGACCTCGCGCACATACCGCCGGTGCTCGGCGAGCTGTTCACGGTACTTCGCGATCGCCTCTTGGGCTCCTCCGATATTGCGCACCGCGAACGCGCCCGACATCCCGCCGATGTTGTCGCTGATCCCCAGATCCACGCGGCTCAGCGCCTCGATCGCCAGCTGGTAGCGATCGACGCCGTTCATCGCCAGCAGGTCGAAGGGTGTGGTCGTCGTCCCCTCCTCGGCGTAGCCGCGCACGTGGAAGCGCTCCTGGTTGGGACGGCGGTGGATCAGCTGGTGGACCGCCGAGGGATAGCCGTGGAAGTTGAAGACCACCGGCCGGCCTTTGGTGAACAGCTCACCGAACGCGCCCGCGGGCATCGCGTCAGGGTGCTTGCCGGGCGCCGCCAGCGCGAACAGGTTGGTGACGTTGACGAAGCGCACCTTCAGATCGGGCACATCCTCTTTCAGCAGGCTGGCGGCTGCCAAAAGCTCGATCGTGGGGATCGTGCCGCAGCTGGCCAGCACGAGATCGGGATCGCCGTCGTCGTTGGCGCTCGCCCAATCCCACGCTGAGGCCCCAACGCGAACGTGCTCGCGCGCCTCATCCATCGTCAGCCACTGCGGCAGCGGCAGCTTGGAGCCGATGATCAGATTAATGCAGTTGGTCGCCTGCAGGCAGTGGTCGACGGTCGCCAGCAGCGTGTTGGCGTCCGGCGGCACGTACACGCGGGCGTGCTCCTCGCGGCGGTTGAGCATCGAGTTGATGAAGCCCGGCATCTGGTGGGAGTAGCCGTTGTGATCCTGACGCCAGCCCTCCGAGGTGAGCAGGTAGTTCAGGGAGGCGACCGGCTCGCGCCAGGGCGCCTCCTCGCGGGACATCTTCAGGAACTTGCCGTACTGGTTGACCATCCCGTCGACGATCGGGATGAACGCCTCGTAGCAGGGGAAGATGCCGTGGCGGCCGGTGAGCACGTAGCCCTGCAGCCAGCCCTGGCAGTTGTGCTCGGAGAGCACCTCCATGATCCGCCCGTCGGGCTTGTAGTCGGGGTTGATCTCGGGATCGACCGGCCACTCGTAGGCGTGGTTCTCGACCTTGAATAGCGCCCCCAGCCGGTTGGAGGCGACCTCGTCGGGGCACACCACGCGGAAGTTGGCCTGCTCGCGGTTGAGCTCGAACACCTGAGCGAGGTACTCGCCGACCGCGCCGAGCGAGCTCTCGCTGGCGCCGCCGGGCCGCTCGAGCGCGACCGCGTGGTCACTCAGCTCGGGCAGTTGCAGCGCCACGCGCATGCGCCCGCCGTTGACGTGCGGGTTGGCGCCCATGCGCCGCTCGCCGGTCGGGCACATCGCGGCGATCTCGGGTGCCGGTCCACCGCTTGCGTCGAACAGCTCCTCGGGGCCGTAGGAGCGCAGCCACTCCTCCAGCGCCTGCAGGTGCTCGGGGTTGGTGCGGGCCTGCATCGCGGGCACCTGATGAGACTTGGAGGTGCCCTCCACCTGGATGCCGTCGAGCTCGCGGATACCGGTCCAACCCTTCGGCGAGCGCACGATCAGCATCGGCCAGATCGGCCGCACCGGCCGGCTGCCTTCGCGCGCGGCACTCTGCAGCTCGCGAATCTCACCGTGGGCGGTATCGAGCGCGGCGGCCAGCTCCCCGTCGAGGTCATCGCCCTGGACGATCATCGGGTGCCACCCATAGCCCTCGAACAGCTTCGTCAGCTCGGTGTCGCTCATCGAGCTGAAGATCGTCGGGTTGGCAATCTTGTACCCGTTGAGATGCAGCATCGGCAGCACCGCGCCGCAGGTGGCGGGGTCGAGGAACTTGTTGGAGTGCCATGCGCCCGCCGTCGGCCCGGTCTCCGCCTCGCCGTCGCCGACGATGCAGGCCACGATCAGCTCGGGGTTGTCAAGCGCGGCGCCGAACGCGGTCGCCAGCGCGTAGCCCAGCTCCCCACCCTCGTGGATCGTGCCCGGCACGATCGGGGCGATGTGGCTGGGAAAGCCACCCGGCCAGGAGAAGAGCCGCACGAGCTTGGAGAGCCCCTCGCGATCGCGGCTCATCTCCGGCTTGACATCTTCCAGGCAGCCGTCGATCCACAGGTTGGCGAGGTTCGCGGGCGCCCCGTGGCCCGGTCCGGTAACCAGCAGCACGCTCGAGTCGGTGTCGAGAATCATGCGGTTGAGCCCCGCGTACATCAGGTTGATCCCCGGCACCGTCCCCCAGTGGCCGAGCAGGCGGTGCTTGACGTGCTCGGGCTTCAGCGGCTCCTCCAGCAAATGGTTGTCCTGCAGGTAAATCATCGCCACCGCTATGTAGTTGGTGGCGCGCCGGTAGAACGCGAGCTTCTCAGAGATGGGCGATAGCGCTTGGGTAGACAACTTCCCCCCCTATTGGGCTTGGCCTGCGAGCCGCAGGGACTATACCGATGAAGCTGGCTACGGCGCCTTGGCGAGATAGTGGTGGCCGGCGCGCACCTCGACGTGGCGATGATTGACCAGATTGGTGACCGCAACCTTGTCGCGCGTGACCCGGATGAGGGTCCCTTCGCACAGGTCCTCGGTCAGCCATTCGGTGCCCTGCACAGCCGCCGCGGCGTAGTTGCCCTTCGTCGAGAATTTGCCGTGCGCGTTGGCCCACAGTTTGCGCGCGGCATGGCTCCCCGAAGCGGCCACCCGCGCGGATGCGGTGCCGGCACGTGCGGTGTGGCTGCGCTCCCGCGCGGTCGGGCAGGCCGAGAAGCTGCCGCCGGTGAGCGTCGCCAGCACCATCCCGCTCCCCCCCTGCGTCAAGACGAACTCGCCGCCGAAGAACTTGCCGGTCTGGGTGGCGCCGCTCGGCGTGGCGGTGGTCACGCTGACGGTGCCGTTGGTGGCGTTGATGACCGCTCCAAACGGGATCTGCTGCAGCTTTGACAGCGCCACGAAGCGCTTGCTGCCCGGCGGCTTCACCAGCACCTTCCCGGACACCGGCGCCACGTTGCCGGTCTTGGCGAGCACCGGTAATGGCTTCCCGCTCTTGAGCGGGGTCCGACTCGCGGTGTCTGTGCCGCTCGTCCCGTTGTTGTCGTGCAGGGGACCCGACCACGACAGGCCGTTTGCCGCCACCGTGAGGGTCGCCTGCGCTTCGTAGCCGCCCACGAAGCTGCGGTAGGTGAAGGTGTTGCCCTTCAAACTGCCCGAGATGCTTTCTGTGCCATCTGTACCGCTCACCGTTTCCGAGCCTTCGGCCTGCGTCAGCGTGACCGTGGCTGGGAAGTTGACTTGGCCTCCCGGGCACGGTCCGGCTTCGCAGCGGTAGTTGGCCGACCAGGTACCGGTCAGATTGAGCGCCGACGCCGAGGCGCAGCCGACGATGCTGCTCAGCAGCGCGGCGCAGAGGACGATCC
The DNA here is from genome assembly GCA_963812955.1 of uncultured Solirubrobacterales bacterium. Classification (GTDB taxonomy): domain Bacteria; phylum Actinomycetota; class Thermoleophilia; order Solirubrobacterales; family Solirubrobacteraceae; genus Palsa-744. The sequence continues at coordinate 143,703 of CAWEXC010000002.1, read as the reverse complement.
GCCACAGTCGCGGCCTCAGCGCTCCGAGCGGGGATCTGGTGGTTGGCATCGGCGTGTGCAGAGGCGGGGATTGTGACAGGATGCCGCTGACATGGTCAGGACGCGCAGGGAGCGGCGAAGGGCCGCGGCGCTGCTGGTGGTGGCGATCCTGGCCGTGGGGGTGAGCGTGGGCGCCTACGCGATCCACCTGTTGCGGCCCACCGAACTGCAGACGATCGACGCCCGGTTCTCGATCCGCGGCAGGCAGGCGCCGCCGGCCGATGTCGTGCTCGTGGCGATCGATCCCGCCACACTGCAGGAACTGAGGAATCGCCAGATGCCCTCGGAGTTCCCGTTTCCGCGTCGCTACTACGCCAAGGTCATCGACAACCTGCGCAAGGCCGGAGCGAAGGTGATCGCGGTGGACATCGAATTCACACACCCGACCGTGAAAAGCGAAGACGACGCGCTGTTCGATGCGGTGGCCGAAGCCCACGGCAGAGCCGTGCTCGGCACGATCGAAGTTGCGAAGGGGGGGCGCACGGAAGTGCTCGGTGGCCCCCAAAGCCTGCGCGAAGCGGGGGCACGGGCCGCCTACGCCGGGCTGCCGGAGGACTCCGACGGCGCGATCCGCCGCCTCCCCTACTCCTTCGAAGGGCTTCGCAGCTTCGCCGTGGTCGCCGCCGAAACTGCGAGGGGACATGCGATCCCCGCCTCGCGCTTCGAAGACGGAACGCTGCCGATCGACTTCGCCGGGCCGTCGGGCACGGTGCGGGCGATCTCTTTCTACCAGGTGCTGGCAGACAGGTTCTCGCAGAGCGCCGTCAGCGGCAAGATCGTGATTGTGGGGACCACCGATCCGATTCTCCAGGACATCCATGCGGCATCCACCAGCGCCGGGATGCCGGGGCCGGAAATCTGGGCCAACGCGACGCAGACGCTGCTGCGAGGCGTGCCGCTCAGGGACGCGCCCGGCTGGTTGGACGTGGCGCTGATCACGCTGCTGGGGCTCGTGATTCCGCTTGGCAGCCTGCGCGTGCGCCGTCGGCGCTCGCTGCTGAGCGCGCTCGTGCTGGCGGTGCTCTTCACCGTCGCCGTCCAGGTCGCATTCGACAGGGGGCTGATCGTCGACTTCGTCTACCCGCTGCTGGCGCTGGCGCTCGGAGCGCTCGGCACGCTCGCGGTGGTGTACGTGAGTGAGACGATCGAGCACGAACGCGTGCGCGACGTGTTCTCGCGCTTCGTACCCGCCGAGATCGTCGACGAAGTGCTGGCCAGCGCCGACGAGAATCTGCGCTTGGGCGGCGTGGAACGCGACTGCACCGTTCTGTTCTGCGACCTGCGTGACTTCACCAGCTTCTCGGAGACCCAGCCGGCCGTGCGCGTGATCGAGGTCGTCAACTTTTATCTCAACGAGATGACCGGGGCGATCCTGGGCGCCAGAGGGACGCTGATCGCGTACATGGGGGACGGAATCATGGCGGTCTTTGGGGCGCCGCTGGAGCAGGATGATCACGCCGACCGAGCGGTGGCGGCGGCGCGGGAGATGATCGGACCGCGCCTGAACCGCTTCAACGCGTGGCTCTCCGAGCAAGGCTTCGATCGCAGCTTCGTGATGGGCGTGGGGCTCAACAGCGGCACGGTGATCGTCGGCAACGTCGGCTCCGAGCAGCGCGTGGAGTACACGGCGATCGGCGACACCACCAACATCGCCTCGCGCCTCGAGGGCATGACCAAGGACAGCGAGGCGATGCTGTTCATCTCGGCGACCACCCGCGAGCGCCTGCGCAACATGCCAGATGACCTCTCATCGATCGGAGAGTTCGAGATCCGGGGTCGCACGAGCAGGCTCGCGGTGTGGACGATCTGGCCCCGATGACGGTGTCAGGTCAGTCGGGACGCTTGCGTCTCTGCGGGTGCGGCGTCTCACCGCGGGCCAGCATCACCACGAACTGCTCGATCCGCCGGGCGCGCGTGTCCGCCCGCTTGGCATTGTCGATCCGGTACAGCACCGCGTAGCGGTTCTGGCTGGTGAGCAGCTCGAACATCGCCAGCGCCGCCGGCTGCGCACGCAGCGCCGCCGCGAGGTCCGCCGGCACCTCGATCGTCGCCTGCCCCGCGTATGCCTGCTCCCAGCGCCCATCCGCCTTGGCCCGCTCGACCGCGGCGATCCCCGCCGGGCGCATCCGGCCTTCGCTCGTCAGCCGCTCCACGATCCCCACGTTGCGCTTGGACCACGCGCTGCGCGGCCGCCGGGGGGTGAAGCGCTGGCGGTAGATGTGTGCGTCCAGCCGCCGCACCTGGCCGTCGATCCAGCCGTGGCACAGCGCCTCCACCAGCGCCTCGTCGTAGGTGAGGCTGGTCGGCTCGGTCGTGCCCTTCTTCGCCAGGCCCAACCACACTCCGGGGGAGTGCTCGTGGTTGCTCGCCAACCACGCCACCCATGCTGCCGCATCGATCACGATCAGCGTCGGTTGGTCGTCCGCCGCCGCCACCTCGCCTGGCTATTCGCGCTTGAGTGCGCGCACCGAGCTTGCGCGTTCGCGGGCGTTCGAGCAGGTGCGGAACGGGTATGGCACCAGCTTTGAGGCGGTCTCGCCGGGTGGATAGACGCGGAACCCCGCAGCCGCCGTCGGGTGGCACGAAGACGGCAGCGCGCCCACGTCGACGACGCGCACAAGCGCCGTCGCCTCGCCTTCGGGGGCGAGTGTCACCGTGTGCGGCTGCCCTGCAACTTCCCGCTTCGCCGACGCCCCGATCCGGCGCCCGCTCAGGTTCACCGCCGACACTCCGGGATACCCCGCCAGGGTGCAGGTGCGCCCGGAGAGATTCACGAATTCGAGTTTGTAATAGAAGCTCCCCGCCGTTCCCGAGCCTTCGGCGTTCAGCCACATCACCAGCCCCGCCGTCTTGCACCGCGGGGCCATCGCGGTTTGAGCGTTTGCGGTCACCGCCGCCGAGTGGTACACCAGCGGCGGGGACACCACTCGCGCCGGGGCGGGCGCGGCGAGCGACGCCGCGGAAATCATTGCGAGGGATACCACCAGCGCGAGCATTGGCGTCCAATCATATGTTCTTTTCCAAGGAGGAGACGGACCGGCCTGGCGGACGACGCGACCTGCTCGCAGGTTCCTCGCCCGCTCAGCTCACGCGGCGTCCAGATCCAGCGTGGCGACCACGATTCCCGGCGCATCCGGGGGTAGCGTCGCGGTCGCGTCCGGCCCCACCGAGACGAACGTCACATCGTCCGGTGCAAGCAGCGTCGTCCAATCGCCATCGTCCTCCTGCAGGCGATCCGTGGACCCACTGGCCACGCGCAGGGACAGCTCGCTGAGCAGCGAATGCGAGTCCTCCCCATCCTCGCCGTCCACGAGCGTTCGCACAACTCCAAGACGTGGGGCGTTCCCGCGTACGAACGCAACCGGTGGGGCGCCCGACAGCTCCTCTGTCACGATCGCGCGGGCGGCTTCGAGCCCGGCCGCGTCCATCGCGGCAGACTCGGCGACGAGCACGAGCGTGGCTTCCGCAGCCACACCGGCGTGCATCGCGCCGTGCAGCAGCGAGCGATCCACCACCGTCGAGACCTCGCCATCCACCCCAGCCACGGCGGCGGCGTGCCGCAGGCGCCTGTGCGCAGCGCGGGGCGCGAACGGGGCCGACTGCGGCACGACCAGCACGGGCTGCACGACCCCCCCATCCGCACGGGCGATGCGCACGGCGATCGACAGCGCACCCGCCGCCGACGCGGGATCGCCGACCCCCACCACGACGCGCGCGCCCATCGGCCGGGCTCGATCCTCGTGCGTCGCCATGGCAGCGCTCGCTCGTGTGCCGACGACCGTCGAAACCAGCACGCTCGCGAAGATCAGCACCAGCACCGCGTTGACGACTGCGCTGCTGAACAGGCCCAGTTGAAATCCCACCACCGTTGCGGCAAGAGTCGCCGCGGCCTGCGCGGCGCTCAGCGAGAACAGCAATCCCGCCTGCGGGCGAGAGAAGCCGAGCAGCCGCGCCGACAGCACCGCCGCCAGCGCCTTGCCGCCGAGGCACGCGACGATGAACAGGCCGGCGAGACCCAGCGTTTCGCCTTTCACGATCACCGCCGGGTTGAGGATCAGCCCGATCGACACCAGAAACACCGGGATGAACACCGCGCCGCCGAAGAATCCGATGCGATCCATCAGCTGCCCTTCGTTGGGCACCAAGCGATTGAGTGCAAGGCCCGCGAAGAACGCGCCCACGATGCCCTCGATGCCGAACACCTCGGCGACCGTCGCCGCCGCCAGAAACGCTGTGATCGCCACGATGTAGCGCACCGCGCGCTCGGCGCCGAACAGCTGAAACGCCCAGCCCGCCAACAGCGGCAGCACGAGCATGCTGAAAGCGATCAGAACCGTCAGGCCGACGACGATCTGAACGCCAACTTCGATCGTCGAGCGACCCCCTCCGACCGCCCCTGCCACGGCCGCCAGCACGACCAGCGTGAGCGTGTCGGTCAGCACGGTCGATCCCACGACAGTGGCGACCGCCGGATCCGAGGCAAGCCCCGCATCGCGCACTGTGGGATAGGTGATCAGCGTGTGGGACGCCAGCAGCGAGCCGAGCAGGATCGCCGCCAGCACCTCCCACCCCAACCCGAGGCCGACGGTGGTGCCAAACGCCATCGGCAGCAGGAACGTCAACAGCCCGAACACAACCGCCGAGCGCTTATACCTGCGCAGCAGGTTGAGATCGAGCTCGACCCCGGCGACGAACATCAGATACAGCAGCCCGAGTTGGCCGAGGTCCGGCACCGTGGTGTTTCCCGGGCCGATCAGGTCGAGTCCGTGCGGGCCGATCGCATACCCCCCGAGCAGTAGTCCGATCAGCCCCGGGACGCGTGCGCGCTCGACGATCGCCGGGCCCAGCAGCAGCGTCGCAAAGATCACGAGGAACTCCCAGGGCGCGCCCTTCGGCGATGAGAGCTCGACGACCTCCGCCAATACTCCGTGCAGTTGCGCCGGCATCATTCTTCGTTCGTCCTCAATACCGGCACGTGTTCGGCCTGGCCTTCGCTCAATTCGGTGTGCAGCCACCTGCGCCCCATGCGTTCGATCGTGCCATCCGCCATCAGTGCGCGCAGCGCCGAGTCAACGGCTTCCACATTTTCCGATCCCTTCGGCAGCGCCGCCGCGAGCACGTCTTCGCTGTGTAGCTGTGCGGCGACCGCGTAGGTGTTAGGCGCTTCGCGCGCGTAGGCCAGCGCCACGGGGAGATCCAGCATCACAGCGTCCACCCGACCGGCGCGCAACGCCGTCAGCACTTCGCGCTCATGATGGAGAATCAGCGGGGCTAGGGAGGGTTCGATCGCTTCTTCGAGCGCGCTCTGCACGGTCGTTCCCTGCTCCACCGCCCAGCGCAGGCTCTGGGCGGCATGCACGTCGGCAACCTGGGTGCCGGGGCGCACGAGGATCGCGGGGGGTGCGGGCAGGTAGGGCGTCGAGAAACTCACATGTTCGCCACGTTCCTTGGTGAGCGTGATGTCCGAGAGCGCGAGATCGGCGCCACCGAGATCGCCTGCCACCAGCTGCCCGAACGGCACCAGCACGACCCTCACCTTCGCCAACCCAAACCGCTGTGCCAGCGCGTGTGCGAGCTCGTACTCGAAACCTCCGGTCGGGTGTTGCGTCGTTCCGGTCCACAACCCGGGGTCGGGGATCTGAGCCGTTGCAACCGTCAGCGTCCCGGGAGTGCGCGGGGTGAAGGTGCCGGCGGACTCCAACCCCCCGCAGGCGGCCAGCCACAGACTCAGCGTGGCGAGCACCGCCGCTGCGCATACCGTGCCTCGGAGTCTCCCGACCTTCACGAATCCGGCACGCTACCGCGAAACAAGAGCATCAGGGCGAGGTCCTGCCCTTACCTGAGGCATCTTTCACTCACCAAGTGCTCTGGGGCGTTGTGGGGTCCAATCGCAAACCGTTGGGGATGGGGCGATGCCGCTGGCCAGGCGTGGATCGGGTCTCGGGGCGCCGGCGTGGGTGTGCAGGGGAATCACGCCGGCCCATGCGGGGAGCGCGTAGTCCTCCTCGTCGTCGAGGGGTGGCCCGGTGCGGATCTTCGCCGATGCCTCCTCTAGGGAAAGGGCGAGCACATGGATGGCCTTCAGCTCCTTGACGGTGGGCGGGCGAACCTCCTGCCAGCGTCCAGGGATGAGGCGCTCGGTGAATGCCTGCACTGCCGTCCTGCGCTCAGATAGGTCCTCAACCAGACGCGCGCTGCCAAGCACGACGACCGAGCGGTAGTTGACGGAGTGGTGCACCGCCGAGCGGGCGAGCACCAGCCCGTCAAGCAGTGTCACCGTCAGGCAGGCCGGCGCACCGGCGCCCAGGGCGCGGATCGTGCGGCTGGCGGCGGAGCCGTGGAAGTACACCTCCTCGCCGACGCGTGCGTGCAGCGTTGGGATCACAAAGGGTTGGCGCTCATGTGTGAAGCCGAGGTGCCCAACCATCGCCTCGTCGAGGATCGCATCGATCGCGTCGCGGTCGTAACGGGCGCGGGCAGGCATGCGACGAACCTTCGTGCGTGGAGATGGAGACGGAGACGGAGACGGGGCGGCGGGCAAGTCTGGTACGTTAGGGCAGCTTTGGCTCGCTGAACAGGGCCAAACAGATGACAGAATCTGGGGCCAATGGATCTACACCTCGATCTGGCGAGCACTCCCGAGCGATCGCTTCGCTGGCGTGTCGAGCACGCGCTGCGCGAGGCCGTGCACAGCGGGCGCCTGGCGCCCGGCACGCGTCTTCCCTCCACGCGCGCCCTCTGCGCCGAGCTCGGAGTCTCGCGCGGTGTGGTTGTGGACGCATATGCGCAACTGGCAGCCGAGGGTTATCTCCACACCCGCCGCGGCGGAGGAACCACAGTCGCCGCGACGCTCACACGCGAGCGCTCGTCACAGTCCGACACCACCCCCGGACCGGCAGTCCGCCACGACATGAGTCCCTTCCGCCCGGCGCTGAACGGTTTCCCGAGAACGGCGTGGTCATCTGCCTATACACGGGTGCTGCGCAACGTGCCCGACGAGCGCCTCGCCTACCCCGATCCGGCCGGCACGCCCGAGCTGCGCGCCACGCTCGCCGCCTACCTCGGCCGGGTGCGCGGGGTGCGTACCGACCCCGGGCGGATCGTGGTGACAAACGGGCTACGCCAGGGCATCGAGGTACTGTGGTCAACCCTCGCCGCCGCCGGCGCCCGGCGAGTCGCCGTCGAGGACCCAGGCTGGCGAGGTATACGAGAGACAGCGACCGCCGCGGGGCTCGAACTCGTGCCGCTCCCGGTCGATCGCGATGGGCTGATCGTCGAGGGCCTGGAGCTCCAGGACGTCGACGCGGTGGCAGTGGCGCCCGCGCACCAGTACCCCACCGGCGCGGTCCTCTCACCCGCTCGTCGTGCCGCTCTCGTGGCGTGGGCACAAAAGCGGGATGCGCTGATCGTGGAGGACGACTACGACGCCGCGTACCGCTACGACCGCCAGCCGATCGGCTCGCTGCAGGGCCTCGAACCCCAACGCGTCGTCTACGGCGGCTCGGCGAGCAAGACCCTCGCTCCCGCAGTGCGCCTCGGCTGGCTGGCCCTCCCAGAGCGCCTCGTAGAGCCCATCGCCGCCTTCCAGCGCCTACGCGGAGGGATGCCCGCGCCACTCGAGCAGCTCGCGCTGGCCGACCTGATCGAGCGCGGCGAGCTCGACCGCCACCTGCGCCGCCAACGCCGGCGCTATCAACGCCAACGCGACGCGCTGCTGGCGGCGCTCGCCAGCCAACTGCCCGAGGTGAGCGTCCACGGCGCGGCCGCCGGCCTATACGCCGTGCTGCACCTCCCCGAGGGCCTCGACGAGCAGACCGTGCTCGCCGCCGCCCGCTCGCGCGGGATCGCCCTGGAGGGACTCGCCGCCAGCACCCCCGCGATCGTCGTCGGCTACGCCAACCTCACCGACGCCGCCGTGGAACCCGCGGTAGCCGCGCTCGCGGCGAGCATCACACAGGCCGCCACGGAGGCTGCCTGCAACCAATTCGCCTCGGCTCTCGGCCCCGCGCCGACGGTGCAATAGCCTGCTGCGGCAGATGGCCTCTGCGAACGCAAGCAAGCCATCCGGCCACCTATCTCTGACCTGCGACCGAGAGCGTGCAGGTGATGGGCTCAGAGTTGGTCGTGGACGGGGCACCACAGCTTGACCCCACAACCCAAAAACGTTTGGAGAACTGCAAAATGAGCGCGATCAACCATCAGGTGCGTCTCGCCGCCCGCCCAACCGGCCTGCCACAGGCCTCCGCCTGGAACATCACCGAGGAGCCTGTGACGACGCCGGGCCCCGGGGAGTTCGTGGTGGCGATCTCCTACCTTTCGCTCGACCCTGCGATGCGCGGTTGGATGAACGCGGGAGCCTCATACATCGATCCGGTGGAGATCGGGGCGGTGATGCGCGCGGGCGCGGTCGGACGAGTGATCGCCTCCGAACACCCCGACTTCGCGGTCGGCGAGCACGTGTACAGCGCGTTCGGCGTGCAGGAGTACGCGCTGTCGGATGGTGCTGGAGTTATGAAGGTCGATCCGTCGTTGGCGCCGTTGCCCACATATCTCGGCACGCTGGGAATGACCGGCATGACCGCCTACTTCGGGCTGCTCGACGTGGGCAAGGCAGGCGAGGGAGACACGGTCGTCGTCTCGGGCGCGGCCGGCGCGGTTGGCAGCGCGGCGGGGCAGATCGCCAAGCTCAAGGGCTCCCATGTGATCGGCATCGCAGGCGGCGAGGAGAAGTGTCGCTGGATCGTGGAGGACCTCGGCTTCGACGCAGCGATCGACTACAAGACCCAGGACGTCCGCGCAGCCCTGCGCGAGGTGGCGCCAAAGGGCGTGGACGTCTACTTCGACAACGTCGGCGGCGAGATCCTCGACGCGGTGCTCACGCACCTAGCGCGCGGCGCGCGCATCGTGATCTGCGGGGCGGTCTCGCAGTACAACGCCACCGAGGGAATGCGTGGGCCGGCGAACTACATGGCGCTGCTGGTCAACCGCGCGTCGATGACGGGCATGGTGGTCTTCGACTACGCCGCGCGTTTCGGACAGGCGGCCGCCGAGATCGCCGGGTGGATGCGCGAAGGCCGACTGATCTCACGCGAGGACGTGGTCGAGGGCGGCGTGAGCGCCTTCCCCGACACGTTGCTCAAGCTGTTCCGCGGCGAGAACATCGGCAAGCTTGTGCTGCGCGTGGGTTCGGACTGAGGCGTGCAAGGCAGATTCGACCGGTCGTTGCAACGCGGTTTGTTTAGGGTGATGTAGGTGCTCGTCGAGGGCCTCGGCCGGGGGAGGATTGCGCATAAAGCGAGACTCTCAAAAGCGTGAGTCAACCCCTTCGCCACCCGCGACCGAGATGCCTCCAGACGGAGCCGCAGCGCCACACGGGACATGCGCCCCTTCCGCGTCAACGCAGCATCGGAAGCCCAAGCCGGACTCCCGCCGTACCGGCTCCCTGACAGACCACCTGGGCTTTCTTGCGATCCAAGTGACATGACATAACCGACCGCGCCCATGCCCGCCGTCGGATCCCGCCGGCATGGGCGCTCCTGCCATCCCGCAAGGCGGACCGACCCTAGAACGCCAATCGTCGTCTAGACGAGGATGCCCTCTGCCATCGGGTCGATGGCGACGGCACAGATAAGCCTCACGACGTCCCCCGGGATCTTCGCCCCTCCACTAACGGCGTGCGAACAGCCCAAAGCGAGCAAATGCCGTGGCAACCCCCTCGCGCCGCCGTAAATGTCGTGGCAAGCCCCTCGCGCCGCCGTCTTTGATAGCTTCCGCAAGTTGATCCAATTCCACCAACTGCCCAGAGTAAGGAGACGCAATGACACCAGACATGCGGTCAGGTTCCGTGACTGATCGGCGCCAGCATCTGCGCCTATTCATGTCGGCTGATCTTGCAGGCGGTACGAACTTCAAGAATCAGCGTCGGGTCGAGGGATCACATTCCTCCGGGAGCACGTGGCCACGGGTCTTTGAAAAGTTCTTCGTCGACTTTGGTGGTGCATTCAGGAAGAGTGTCAAGGATTTTCGCGAAGAAGAGTCCGACCACGCCTCGATCGCACCGCCGCCACGTCTCTGGAAGATTAATGGCGATGAGATCATTTTCACCGAGTTGGTATACCCCGAGGATGAAAAGCGTCATGTCACACTTGGAACCTCGCTACGCGCGTTTGTTGAGACTGTGCAAGCATTCGACGCCTCGCTGGTACCCTTGGGCATGGGAGTTCGCGCGTGCGCATGGACTGCGGGCTTTCCACTGCGCAACAAGTACCTCCGCATCGTTGATGGCAACATTGCCATCATTCCTGGCCGAACGGCGGTCGACCCTGAGACTGGCGACTACGAGCCCACGGCGAGGACCGTAATGGACTACATCGGACGCGATATCGACCTTGGTTTTCGCCTGGCGGCACTCGCACCTCCGAAGAGAGTAGGCTGCTCGTTTGACATTGCGCAATTTGTCACAGATCTTCCCGGCCAGCACGTACTCACCGTGCACCACGTAGGCTGGCAGCCGCTGAAGGGAATACTGGGCGGAATGCCATACCCCATCTTGTGGTTGGAGGCGACCACTAAACCCGAACCGCGGCACCCATGGGAGAGGGATGGCATCGCCAGTGACCAAGTCAACGCACTCCTACAGGGTAACGCCCAACTTACAAAGGGCAAGTTCGACGAGCTCGCGAAGCAACTCGACAACCAGTTCCCACAGCATATGATCCGAGCCTACGCATCCTCAAATCACATTCCCAAAGAGCACCTTGTCACCTGGTGGAATGCCAATGAGCCCGACGACCCCACAGACGAGATTACAGCCGGGGAAACGGCGGCTACACCTCAAGATGAGTATTCGGTTGACCCGGACCACATCGAAACCATCACAATGGATGACCTCAATCAGATCTTGCTGTACCTTCAGGAGCAGCCAGAAGCCAGACGTCTCCTCCGCAAGGTTCTGCTCGAGGTCGCGCGCCACCAATCCTACGACGCGTGGATGGAGCACGCGGAGTTTCAAGGCTTGCTCTTTCGGCTGCACAGGTCTCTGGCGTTTCACTCGAACGAGGAAAGACGCCTGCTTGAGCGACTCAGGCTCGTAGAGTCAGATGCACTCAGAGTCAAGCTTCACGCAAGCGGCGACGACGTTTTTATGACCGATGGGCTCTGGGTAAGCTCGGCGTTTCGTGTATTTCCATTCATTGACGAGAGCAACCTAGTGATGAGGGCGTGCAAGATGCACGGACTGGCTGACTGGGCAACATGTGTCATCGACCCTGCTGTCGGATGCGGGCACAACGTCTTGCGCTACCACGCCGACGGGTGTCGCAGGTACGGTTTCGACAACAGCGCGAGAGCGGTAGCGTACGCCGCGATCAATGCACTAATCAATGAGAGCACTGACACCGTGGTCGGCGTCAACGACATACGTCACGGCATACCTCCGTTGTTCGCGGCAGAGGAGGAACGGGTGCTCGTCGTGGCGAACATGCCATTTTCTCTGGTTCCAGCACCAAATACGATGGTCCGCACATCGGAAGGGGGCAGATACGGATACGAGCTGACGGTCACGATGTTCGATGCGGTCAACCGACTCGCTGCGAGCTTGCCGCCGTCCTGCGACCTGCGCTGCATAGCCATCACTTACAGCATAGGTACGGCCGACGAGGACACCTGGGTTGTCAACGAAAAGGCCATCGAGCGATTCGGAGCCAACCAGGTCAAGTGGCACCTCTGGGAGGACGAGCCGCTTTGGCGCGTCAACGGCAAGAAGAACGAGCCGAACCCGATGCCGCTAACTGCCCTCAAGCGCAAGGCAGATTGCCAGTTCTACGTTCGGGTGGAGGCTAACCGTGACAAGGTAAGGAAAGGATACGGTCGCCTTGCCAACGAGTTGAAAAAGAAGGGCTATACCCATCTTGGCTATGGTGCCGCTGCCATTACACATTCGCGAGCAGTAGAGAAGCCAGCCGCTATTGCAGCATGAACCCCCCTAGCGCGGAAACCATTGAGTGGTTGCGGCGCCTTGTCGCGCATCGCACAGTCGCGGGCGAATCCAATCTGCCACTCATTGAAGATATCCGATCGGCTTTGGAGCGTTTAGGGGTGTCCAGTGTGATGGTTGCGGGGACTCGCCGAGGGACGGTGAATCTCTTCGCCACCATCGGGCCATCAGGGCCGCCGCCCGTTGTGCTTGCGGCCCACACCGACGTCGTCGCGGCAGCGGAGCACGGATGGCACACAGACCCGTTCCAGCTTATGGAGCGGGAATCACGCCTCTATGGTCGAGGCACAACCGACATGAAGGGCTTCATTGCGGTCGTTCTTGCGGCATTGCCAGGCATTGTTCGAGCGCCTCCGCGCAGTCCCATCGTTATCGCTCTATCCTGCGACGAGGAGATGGGCGCAAAGGGCGTCGGCCCGATGCTCGATGTGCTCACGGAACAGATAACCAAACCGTCATTGTGCATCATTGGCGAGCCTACGGGCATGCGCGTAGCCACCGCCCACAAGGGTAAGGTCGCGTTCCGGATCACAGTACACGGACGTTCTGCGCACTCAAGCGACGCGGCGCGTGGCGTTAACGCGATCGTCGTCGCCGCGTTGCTCATAAAGAGGCTGTACGCTTATCAGCGGCGACTTGAAAAGTTGACCGACGACCAGCGATTTGCTGTCCCTCACCCCTCCATCAACGTTGGCTGGATTCAGGGAGGCCGATCGGTCAACGTCGTCGCTGACTGTTGCAGTTTCGACGTCGAGATTCGCGCAACGCCACAGCAAGATATTGACTTGCTGCTGAAGCCGATTATGCGACTTATCGACCGAACACAACATGGGCTTCGGGAGGTCGCGTCAGAGGCCGCGATACAACTGGAGATCAACGCACGATATCCGGGCCTTGACGAGCGCGGACCGTTGCCGAGACTGCTCGCAGAGCTCGCCGAAACCGACAGCCGTTTAGCACTCAACTTCGGAACCGAGGCAGGCCTGTACAAGCAACGCTTACAAGCCCCGACCATAATCTGCGGCCCTGGTGATATAGCTCAAGCTCACACCGTAAATGAGTACATCGACCGTCACCAACTTGCTCACGCTGAGCGGTTCATCGATCGGCTCATATGCCACATGCGTGCCACGGCAGCCTGAGATCCACAATGATGCGAACTGCAGCGCAGGCCACAGCATATTACGCCTCAACCACTCCAGGTGCATCACGCGCCAACGCTTATTAGCGTCCCGAGCAAGTATCGGCGGCGGCGGTCGGCGGACGCTCGCTGCGATGTGACTTGCGGGGGCGCGATGTGACTTGCGGGGGCGCGCTCGGCGTCGGCAGAGGTGCACGCGTCGGTGTGTCAACGCTCGACGCGGATAACGAAATAGTCGGAGCGGATCTTCGCCGTCCCGTCGCTCGCGGGGTTAAACCGGCGGATCAGGTCGGCGAACGCCCGCAGGAACTCGACCCAGCGGTCCTGTGGTTCAGGAACTTCCCCCGGCGATCACGAACGGCCCGAAATCGGTGGCGTAGCGCTGCCCAGCGTCCTCGACCGACGGGAAATCGAAGTCGACGGTCTCGCGTTCGATCGTGGCCGACCGATTCGTCGGGTGGGGTCGGCGGAAGTCCCTGCAAGCGCATAGAAACCAGCGGATTAGCAGGGGAAGGTTGGTGACCGTAGCCGACCGCGCCGGACCGCAAAACCCGCCTGAATCCGCCGGATGGAGGACGCGAGGAGGACGCAGCTAGTCCCGGACCCCTTCCCAGCGGCGCTGGCTTCAGAGCCTGGTCATCCCGATTGTCGGCCCCTTCCGCTAGCGTCCGTAGGCGTGGACGCAGACCAGGACATCCAGAGTGCCGCCCGCAGGCTCGCCGAGACAGCGGGCTCGCCCGTGCGGGTCATCTTGTTCGGTTCGCACGCCCGCGATGACGCGCGTCCGGGTAGCGATCTCGACTTCCTTGTGATCGAGCCTCACGTACCCGACCGGCACGCCGAGATGGTGCGCCTACGCAGCGCCCTACACGACCTGCGCAGACCAATCGACGTGCTCGTCTACAGCGACGCCCAGGTCGAGGAGTGGGGCGATGAACCCGGCACGGCACTACATGCCGCGCTCACCGAGGGTCGGGTGCTTGTCGAAGCGTGACGCACTCGACGTAGCCCACGCGCTGCTCGCCAAGGCTGCTGGCGACGAAGCGGGATTGCGCGCGCTCGCTGGCATTTGATGATCGTCACCCCGATCACCTGGCCATCGGCGTTGTAAAGAACACCGTGCCCTGTCTTACCGTAGCCTAATGATCACCCGCCTTCTCAAGGTGCACATCCGGCAGGGATGTTCATTGGACCCGGCCCGCTACAGGCGTTTCGCTCGACGCCCTGCGTCCGCAGCCAATAGGGCCTCGCGCATGACATCTGTCAGCCGGTAATGCTGCCGGGCGCCGTCCCAACGGGCCTCGAAAAAGCGGGGTTCTGAACCCATCTCTTCATCGATGCTTTTCGCCGTCCGCGCCATGTTGCGGTGCCACGACTTGACGCTCTCCACAGTGACGCTAAAGACGTAGCGCAGGTCCTCGAACGTGAACTCCTGCCCCGGCTCGTAGCCGTGGGCGACGCGACTAACAAATCGCCACGTCGTGTCGCCCGCACGCTCCGCAAGAGCACGCGCCTTACGAGCGGCGACCTCCTCAGGGTTGCCGAGGATGGTCGGGAGTCCCTGCCGGGCTAGCAGATCTTCCAATTCCGCCTTGGCGTTTAGCAGCCCTTGCTCCGAGAGTTCGCCGGTGATCGTGAAGGTTATGGGCGTCATCCCGAGTCATTATAGGCACCTGTAGGCCACCTGCCAAGCACCTATAGGTATCGATGTGGTGCATGCCGTTTCGCTAGACCTTTCTAGCGCGATAGGCGGCGCGTCCGACGCGCGAGCTTTGGAGGACGCCAGAAGGACGCGGCCCCTACCTAAGCCCTCCCCCGGCGGCGCTGCGAGCACGAAAAAACCCGCCGTTTCCAGCGGGTTTCTTCGATGGGCGATATTGGGCTCGAACCAATGACCTCCGCCTTGTCGAGGCTGAACAGGACGGGAACGAGTGGGTAGCGAAGGGCACGAAAAGGCAGTAAACGCCTGGAAAATCGGGCCTGGCGGGCTCCCACGCATACCCAAGCGTTCCGGGCGTTTCCCGTCGAGATGTTCGCCAGGTGTTCGCCAAGCTGGGCCGTGTCTGGGCCGGCAGTGTGTGCCGCTTCAGCTTGCTTTGAGGGCGCCCTTGGGGAGCTTGACGCGGCGGGTAAGGATTTCGAGGCCGAGGACGAGAGTGCGGATCACGCCGAGCTGGCGCAGGAGGCCGATGGAGTCAGTGTGTCCGTGCTCTTCCAGGGTTCTGCCGTCTTCGCCGAAGTGGCTGATCGTGATGCCCCGCAGAACGACGGGGCGGCGGTGGTAGGTGCCGTTGAGAACCCACCTGGACGCAACTCGGTTGCCCTCGGTGACCTGCTCCTCCACTCCCATCCGCAGGTTCTTGAAGATGGCGAGGTAGAAGGCGACCGATTCGCGTCCTCCGTCGTAGCCGTAGAAGGTCGCATCGTTGACGTGATCCACGAAGTCGGGGCTGAAGAACTCCTCCATCCGGGAGAGGTCACCAGAGCAGACGATCTCTATGGCCTGGCGGGCTTGTGCGGCGTAGTCATGTTGGGTGGTGGTCATAGTTCCGAGCATACACGACAAAAATGTAGTAATGTGTAGGGTGTGGCGGGAAGGCCAAAGAAGGCGAGCAGCGGGTTCGCTCCGCTCGAGTCCGAGGTGATGGACGCGGTGTGGACAGCCACCGATCCGGTCGCCGTCCGTGAGGTCCTCGATGCGCTCAACCAGGGCCGACCCGAGCCCTTGGCCTATACGACCGTGATGACCGTGATGAACCGGCTCACCGCCAAGGGCGTGCTGAACCGCCAAGGGGAGCGACGCAGCTACGTGTACGAGGCCACCGCCACGGACGCCGCCGGGATCGCGGTACGCGGTGTGATCCGTGACTACGGGGATGCCGCGGTCGCGCATTTCGTGGATGAGGCACGCGCGGACCCCGGAGTGCTGCGCCGCCTGCGGGCGCTGCTCGCGGAAGATCGATGAGATTGGACAGCGCCAACCGCAGCTTCCTCGCCTTCATGGGCGTCGCGCTGCTCTTGGGCGCGTATGTGCTCTGCGGAGCCATGGGAGGCGTGCTCGTGCCGCTCCTGCTGGCGCGGGTATCTCATGACGGGCTCGCCGGACTGCCGGACGACGGCGCATCCTGGCTGCCCCTGCTCCTGTTCGTCGTCCTGGTCGCAACCGGGCTCGCGCTCGGGGGCCGCTCGCTTGCGCGACAGGTGCTCGCCTCTCGCCGACTCGCGCGGCGCGTGCGCGGGCTGGCTCAGGCGCTCCCCGACCGGTTGACGCGAGCGGCCACGCAGGCCGGGTTGGGCGGGCGTGTCGTCCTCGTGGATACGTCCAAGTCGTTCTCGTTCGTCTATGGAGTGCTGACTCCTCGCGTCGCGGTCAGTCGCGGGCTGCTCGAGGGCGTATCGAGTGGGGAGTTGCAGGCGGTGCTTGAGCACGAGCGCTACCACGTCTGCAACCTCGACCCACTCAAGGCGGTGTTGGTGCAGGCGCTCTCGGCGGCGTTGTTCTTCCTGCCGGCGCTCGACGCCCTGCGTGGCCGCTATGTAGCTGGTCGTGAGTTCGCCGCTGACCGGCGCGCAGTCACGGTCTGTGGGCGCCGCCCCCTCGCGGGAGCGCTGCTGAAGGTCGTCCGCGGTCCCGACTGGAGCGAGCTCGACATCGCTGCCCCCATCGGCGGTCCCGAACTGCTGGACGTTCGTGTCATCCAACTGGAGACAGGCAGGCAGCCGAGGCTCGCCACGCCCAGCATCACGCACGCCACGATCTCGCTCCTGGGCGCAGCACTGCTGATTGCAACGTTCCTCGCGTCGCTGTCGAGCTTCGGTGGCCCCGCCGCTGTGCGGGCAGCGACCGGCACCGGGATACTCACCGCGAACCTGCTCGGCAGTTTCTCCTGCGCTGCTCCCTTCGCTGGCGCGGGCCTACTGGCGTACTGGCTCCTCGCCCGCCGTGCGAGCCGCGACTTGTCATGTCCGCGGCCCCCGATGTTCAAGTTCGACGCCGGCTGAGGCGAGGGCAGCGATGAACGACTCGCGGACGGCGGGGTCGCAATGCTGTTCCTCAAGCGCTCGCTTCTCGGCGTCCGGTTCCTCGCCCGCCGGGTAGTCCTGTCCAGGCCCGCAGGCGAGCGGGAGCGGGGATCGTCCATCCCATGCCGGGCCGGGAAACGTTGCGTCAATCTCGATCCGTCGCCCTTCCAGGGCGATCGTGATGTAGCGGTGGACATCGACGAGCCCGCCCTCGGGTACGGTCTCGGCGACCGCTGCGCCGAACAGCCCACGCGCACGGACGCGATCAAGCGTGTACACGCGGTGGACGATCAGGGACTCGGTCTCGGGAAAGCGCTCCGCGATCAATTGGGCGAGGAACAGATGCTTGGTGGAGCACGTACCGCGACCCTCGCGCAGCATCCCCTCGACCGTGCGGTCGCTCGGGCGGCCATACGGGAGCGCTCGCACAGCTTCAACCACGTCGAGCAGCGAGGAGTCGGGGGAGCAGAGCGAGTCGATAGCACGCAGAGTAATTGGAGAGTCGTCTGCCAAGATCGAGCTGATGGCGCGCGCGGGAGACGAGCTGGTGAACCCCGCCAGCGGCGAGCGGATCGTGTTCTTGCAGACCGCGGCAGAAACCGCAGGGCGGCTGCTGGAGATGGACGACTTCTGGACGCGGCCGGGGCACCGCACGGCGGAGCACATCCATCCGGAGATGCAGGAGCGCTGGGAGGTCATCGCCGGCAGCGTGTGCTTTCGCATCGCGGGGGTCGAGCGGATCGCTGTCCCAGGCGAGGTCGTCCTTGCTCCCGCGGGTGCTCCTCACATGGCGTGGAGTCTCAACGCCGCGCCTGTCCATCTGCGTATCCAGATGCGACCGGCGCTGCGCTGGGAGCTGTTCGTTGAGCGGCTGTTCGCGCTCGCACGCAACGGCCACACCGACGAGAGAGGGATGCTCGCCCCGGCGCTGATGATCGAGCTGCTGCGCGAGTTCCCACGCGAGATCACCCCGGCGCCGTAAACGGGCGCCTGATAGTGAGCGGTTAGATGAGCGACGCTACGGGGCCGGGGTGGCGTGCCCGTAGATGAAGAACTCGGGCGTTGCCTGAACCAGGGCGCTCCACCCGAGCTCAGCGAGTCGCTCCTGCAGCGGCTGGGGCTCGTGAAAGCGCTTGACGATGCGATACTCGCGGCCGTCGGCGAGCCGGCGGAGCATGATCTCCTCGGCCTGATCGGGGAGCTTGTGATCGAGGGCTGACGCTTGCTGGCTGCGCAGGCTGTCGATGAAGAACACCCGGCCCTCCGGTCCAACTGCGCGCCTGACTTTCTCCCAGAACGTCTCGAAGCGGTTCTCGGGGATGTGTGAGAGCCAGAAGCCGAAGAAGCACACGTCGTATGTCTTGTCGGGCTCCCACGCGAACAGGTCCGCCTGGACATACTTGACGCGCGGATCATTCACGCGGGCGCGGCACAGCTTGAGCATCTCCGGGGAGCCGTCGATCGCAGTCACGCTGGCAGCGTGAGAGACCAGTCGCTGGGTCCATAGGCCGGTCCCGCATGCGAGCTCCAGGACGTCTCCGGCCGGGTCAAAGCCCTCCAGGGCGTCTTGCACTTCGGCGGCGTCGGCGAACCAGCAGGCGTTCGTCTCGGAGCCGTGGTCGTAGCGGTCGCGGCGGAACCACCAGTCCTCGTACTCGCCAGCTCGTTCGCGGTAGTAGAGGGCCTGCTCGGCAAGCAGGCGCTCGACGTCGCTCATCACGTCTGTCCTTCCGAAGCCCTCACGACAGATGGGCGGCGCATCGCGATCGTGCCTACAGCAGCGAACAGCGCCGCTGAGATCGCAAACGTGAAGGTGATCGTCCCACCGACCGCCGCGAGCGTTGGCAGCGGCTGCGCGATGTGCCCGTGGAGCTCAAGCCACAGGATGATCTTCTGCAGCGCGTTTACGATGGCCGCGATGAGCGCGCCCCACGCCAGCAGCGCCGCGACGCTTGCCGCCCGTGAGTGTCCCTCACGCTCAAAGCGCTCGGCGAGCCGGCCGCACAATCCGATCAGCAGCAGGCCGTAACCGAGGATGAACCCAAGGTCGATGAAGACGTGCCATTGCGCGGCTGTGCGCCCGGCTGATCCCCAGCGGGTGAGGATCTCTTGCATGCGATGGGTGCTGCCGGCGAACTCGAACCCGAGGACCCCGGTGCCATGAGAACTCATCCTCGCCAGCGCCGGAAGCTCGGCCGCGCCGAAGGCGAGCATCACGATCCCGGCCAGCCAGAGCAGACGCCTCCCGCCCACGCCGTCGAAGCGACGAGCAAGTGGGGCACGAAGGCTTCTGCGGGACGAAGCAGGGGGCACGCACCTGAATGATAATCACAATCTGAGTTGGTATGCTCATCTGAGGATGGTTGCCGCACGACGACTGACGCGAGCCGAGCAGCAGGCTCAGACTCGTGCTCGGCTCATCGACGCCGCCGCGAAGGTGTTCGCCAAGCGCGGCTTTCAGGCGGCGAGCGTCGAGGAGATCGCCGAGGAGGCCGGCTACTCGCACGGCGCCGTGTACTCCAACTTCGAGGGCAAGGCCGACCTGTTCCTCGCCGTCTTCGAGGACTACATGGCACAGCGGGTCCGCGAGCTGGCCGAAACGCAGACCGCGCTTCCCGCCGATGCCCCCCTCGAGGTCCGTGCCCGCGCGCTGGCCGATCAGTGGATGGACCGGCTCGCCCGGGACCGCGAGTCGCTTGTCCTACACATCGAGTTCATCGCCCACGCCGACCGAGACCCTGAGCTCGCAAGACGGTTTGGCACCCGCTCCGCAGCAATGCGCGAGGCACTCGCGCGCTACATCACCCACTACCAGCAAGAGGCCGGAGCGGAGCTCGCCATGCCCGTCGATGACCTCGCGCTCGTCCTGCGCGCGCTCGGCATCGGCCTCGCAATCGAATCCCTGGTCAACCCCGACGCGGTGCGCCACGACCTCTACGGCGACTTCGTCGAACTGCTCGTCTCACTCATGCGCGAGAGCCGATCAGAGAAGCCGCCCCGCCGCCGCCACGCGAGCGCAAAGCGGTGAGCGCTCCAGCCTACGACCGCATCGGCCTCAGCTACAGCGAGGTCCGTCGCGCCGACCCACGCTTCGAAGCGGCGATCCGCAGAGCGCTCAATGACGCCAAGCGCGTCCTCAACATCGGGGCAGGAGCCGGCTCCTACGAGCCGAGCGATCACGAGATCATCGCGATCGAGCCCTCCCCGGTGATGATCGCCCAGCGCCCGGCGGACGCCGCTCCCGCGATCCAGGGAACCGCCGAGTCCCTTCCGCTGGAGGACAAGAGCGTCGACGCGACGATGGGCGTCTTCACGATGCAGCACTGGGATGACGTCGACCGCGGCCTCGCCGAAGTGCTCAGGGTCACTCGCGAACGGATCGTCTTCCTCACCCTCGACCTGGACGTGACAGCGGAGATGTGGCTCTGTCGCGACTACCTGCCGGAGATCGTCGAGCACGACCGCGAGACTTTCCCGACGATCGCCCACCTGCAAGACGTCCTTCCCGGTCTTCAGGTCGACACGGTTCTCGTGCCTGGCGACTGCACGGACAGCTTCTGTGTTGCTCTCTGGAGCCGGCCCGAGGCTCACCTCGACCCAGCCGTCCGCAGGGCCTCCTCGATCTGGCACCTGCTGGCGCCTTCGGTCGTGGACAGCGGACTGGACCGGCTCCGCCGGGACCTCGAGAACGGCGAGTGGGACCGTCGCTACGGACAGCTGCGCACACAGGCCACCCTTGACGTGGGAGTACGTCTCGTCAAGGCCGAGCTTCGCTGAGGCGCGCCCCGAGCGACCGTCTCTGACGGCCCTCGCCATCCATGTTCTCCGGGGCGAGCCACGCTTCGTACCCGCGCCGGATCGCCGGCCACTCATCGTCGGTGATCGCGTACCAGGCGGTGTCGCGGTTGCGGCCCTTGACCACCATGTGGTTGCGGAAGATGCCCTCGAAGGTGAACCCGAAGCGCTCCGCGGCACGGCGCGAGGCCGCGCCGAGCGCGTTGCACTTCCACTCCAGGCGGCGATAACCCAGATCGTCGAAGGCGTGGCGCATCAGCAGGTAGATCGCCTCGGTGGCAGCTGTTGTGCGCTGCAGCGGCACCCCGAACCAGATGTGGCCGATCTCGATGACGCCGAGCTCCGAGGTGATGCGCAGGTAGGAGGCCAGGCCGAGAGGCCGCTCGTCGGCGAGACGCACGAGCGTGAAATAGAGCGGGTCCTCGGATGTCTCAGCCCACGCCAGCGTCTGGCGCAGGTGCTCCGGGCTCTGATAGGGGCCGTCGGGCAGGTAGGTCCAGATCGCCGGGTCGCCGTCGGGCGGGTGCGAGACGGAGAACAACGGCACGGCATCGCTCTCGGCGTTGACCGGGCGAGCCAGGATGTGCGCGCCGGTCAGCGACACGGAGGTTGGCTGTGGGACCGGCTTCCAATCGAGCTCCTCGCCAAGCGGAAGGTCAGCAGTCACTTTCGGCCCTCTCAGGCGGCCGGCCGGGCAGGTCGCGTGCCTCGTCGACGAACGGTCGGCGTACGATTCACCGTCGCGTGGCCGGCGTCGATTTGGTGTAGACAGTCATCGACGCTCAGGCAGTCGCAGCGAAGTCCCTGTTCGAGGATCTTCTTCACGGCGGTTGCCTGAGCAAGGGTTCGATTGACCTCGGGCAGCTTGCGCTCGGCCAGCTCGCGCCAAATCCCCGGTGGCGGTGTTCTATCGGATAGGCCCGCGAGCACAATGCCTATCTCGGCAAGCGTGAATCCTCCGCGCTTCATCAGCACGATCAGTGATATCTGCCGCAGGGTCTGTGGCTCGTAGCGACGCTTGCCGCCCACCCGTTCTGAGGCGGCGAGCAGCCCGGCTGCTTCCCAATAGCGGAGAGTCGAAGCGGGCACACCCGTGCGGCGAGCAGCCTCGCCGATCGTCAATTCGGAGCCATCTGATGCCATGTCCTTGACTTAAAGCCTACTTGAGGTTGTAGACCATGTCGAAGCCAGCAACGAAAGGAAGACAAATGCCCGAAATGCCACCCAACTCCACCGACGCGCCAGCCGACGGCGCAAGCTGCACCGTCCCGACTGACGGAGATCGCGGAAGCCGACGCCCTGGTGTCGGGGGACTGCTCAGCGGCGGTTGCTGCTCTGAGGACGCAGTGTCCCGCGCACCGATGGGCCGAACCGGACGATGGTCCCGCGCGCTTGCCGGCGTTGGGTTTCTCCTGCTCGCAGGCGCGCTCGGGACACGCCGACTGCCGGGGAGCATCGCACTGTGGCCCACTTCGCTCGTTCCCACGTGGTTCGGGATCTCCCACCTCGTCGCGGGCGTGACCGGCTACCACGGCTGCCCAGAGATCGGCGCGATCCCAAGCGTGATGCTCGGGCGAGAGGTGAGGACCAACTGTGAGCTATGGCAAAGCATCGACTCATGGGTAGATCCCGCCGCTCCGATCGCTACGCCCTGCTGCTGAGTACAGAGCGGCCCCACCAGCCCTCGCAGCAGCGATGACAAGCCGATCGATCGTGTTGTTTGCCGCCGCCGCGTTGGCGGAGATCGCGGGGGTCTACTTGATCTGGGTCTCGCTTCGGGAGGGCAAGGGCCCACTTGCCCTCGCCGGTGGCGCGGTCGCACTCGTCCTCTACGGCGTGCTCGCCACACGGCAGCCAAGCAACAGCTTCGGCCAGGTGCTCGCCGCCTACGGCGGCGTGTTCGTCGTCGGCTCGCTGCTGTGGGGCATTGCCTTCGACGGCTTTACACCCGACCTCTACGATCTCGCGGGAGCGGTCGTCTGCCTCATCGGCGTCGGTCTAATCATGTACGCGCCTCGTTGACATCCAACGACCCGGCGCGTCGCCCGTCTCGTCTTCGCCGAGCGCAAGATCGGTGTGCCGAACGAACCGCGCCCGCTGGGGCTGACGCTGGTATCCCGCAGCCTCCCAGAAGGCCATCGCGCCCTCCTCGTCGTCGGCGACGATCGCCGTGAGCCTCAGCGCGCCGCGCTCGCGCAGGCGCCGCTCGCCCTCCCTCAGCAACATCGTCGCGAGTCCCTTGCGCCGATGCTCTGGCGACACCGCCAGCCGATAGAAGCTCCCACGCCACCCGTCCCACGCGGCGATCAGCGAACCAACCAGGACGCCACCCCGCTCAGCGACCAGCAGCGCTCGGGGGTCGGTGGCCAGCAGCCGAGCGAGTCCCTTGGGAGAGTCGCTGACACTCGGCACGCTACCCGCCACGACCCACAGGTCGAGCACGGCCGGGATGTCCTTCTCGTCGGCGCTGCGGATCGTCCAGTGGTCGAGGACGTCCATGCGCTCGATCAGCCCGTCGGCGATCGAGAAGCGATGCTCGACCGTCCCATCGGAGACCACGCTCCCCGCGAGGTCTCGCACAAGCTGGTGGACCGTCGCGACCACGCGGCCGGCGGCGTCCTGCTCGATATGCAGCGGCTGCACCCGTGAGTCGAGCGATCCCCACTGGCGCTCCCAATACTCTCGCACCTCCGCGTGGCCGTGAACGCGCCCGCCCTCCATCGCGTTCGGCCAGTCGACCCCGGGGTGCATCGTTGCGAGAGCCCCCTCGATGTCGCGGGCGTTGAACGCCTCATAGGCGCGGCGCAACAGCCGCTCATGCTGCTCGCTCATCGCCGAGCCGCCTCTGCGGTAGCTGCCGACACCCGGCGCGGCGCGTGCCGAGCCTGGGTGTAGGCGCGCACGAGCACCGTGATCTCGCTGGCAATCGCCGCCGGGGTGGCGCCTGGCTGTGGGCGCAGCACGAGACGATGCGTGAGGCCCTCGATCGCGCTGATCGCGATGCGGGCCGACAACCGGGGATCGACAGGACGTGAGTGCGGATCGGCCGCGAGCGCATCTGCTGCGAGATCGACAAGCCGATCTTCCAGTTCGTCGAGCTCTGCGCGGAGCGTCGGGGGAAGCTGAGTCTCCTCGAAGAGCACACGGTGAAGGCCCGGCGCGAGCGCGTGCAGTACGACCATCGCGTGAACGATCTCCGGGAGAACGTCGTCGAAGTGCGCACCACAGCTCAACCGTTGCAGGTGCGGTTCGAGCGCCGCCGCCCCTTCGGCGAGGTGCCGGTGCACGAGCCCAACGAGGATCGCGTCCTTGTTGGGGAAGTACTGGTAGAGCGAGCCGATCGACACCCCAGCTCGCTCGGCGATCCGGTTGGTGGTCCCGGCGGCGTAGCCCTGCCGCTCGAAAACCTGAGCAGCCGCCTCGAGGATGGCCTCGACGGTCGCCTCCGATCGCGCCTGCTTGGGGAGCTTTCGCGGCTCAAGCCGCCGGTCGGGGATGCGAGTTGACGACATGCGAGTAATTGCTCAGTATATAGGTATGCCTGCCCTCGGACTTGCTCTCCTTGCCCTCTACGGCCTGCTCGCCTTCCGGGTGCGCATGATCGTTCAGGTTCGCCGGACGGGCTCAACGGGATTCAAGGGCCTGCGCGGCGCCTCGGGGTTCGAGCGGATAGGCGGGTTGCTGTTCGCGATGGCGGTCGTGCTCTGCATCGCGGGCCCGGCGCTCCAGATTGCGGGCGCACTGAACTCCGTTGAAGCGCTCGACGGCGAGGGCGCAAGCATCCTCGGGGTTGTGCTCGCCTCTCTGGGAATCGCGATTACCTTGATCGCTCAGTTTGCGATGGGCGACGCCTGGCGGATCGGCGTTGATCCCGCCGAGCGCACCGAGCTGGTCGTCCACGGCCCTTTCTCGCTCGTGCGCAATCCGATCTTCGCGGCGATGATTCCCTCCTTCATGGGGATCGCCCTGCTCGCGCCAAACCCCGTGACACTCACCGGAGCGATCCTTCTGACGCTCGCCCTCGAGCTGCAGACGCGGCTCATCGAGGAGCCATACCTCTCAGGGGTGCACGGCGAGCAATACGCCGTCTATGCTGCCCGGGTCGGTCGCTTCCTCCCAAGGATCGGTCGCCTGCGGCATATCAGCTCCGCTCAGCCTGGCGCTTGATCGACGACAACAGGCGACGGACGACTCTGACGTGTGCGCCGGTGCCGATCACGGCTTTTCGGTACAGACGCCCGGCGCGGCCTGGGAACGCCGCCCTGGTCTCGGCCGTCACGATGCACGAAGAGCCGTTGGCGGGCTCGATCCGGAAGGTGAGCGCATAGCGCGAGAAGCGGTGCTCGCCCTCCAGCGCGATCAGCGACGGCCGCTCGGCCCGCGCCACGCGAAAGCCCACCATCGCTTCGGGCACTCCCGGCCCCGGTGGCGGCGAATCAACATTCGACGCGCCGAGCAGGCGGGCGAACAGCGGTCCTACCGCACCGGCAATGCCAGAGCGTGGAAAGGTGTACCCAACCCACCCGCGCGTCACCTGCGCCGTCTCCTCCCACACCTGGTCGGGCGCTGCGTTCACCTTGAGTGAGTGAGCATCAATGAACGGCAACCCCCCAATTGCGCTCGTGTCGGCAGTCTCCGCAGGCTCACTCGCCCGCCCGACTCCGCCGAAGGTCACTGCGCGGCCCCTGCGGGCGCGTCGGTCCAGAAATCGCGCGCCAGCGCGCGGCGTGCGTTCCACCGCTCGCCGCCGGAGATGAAGCTCAGGATGCCGCCGGCCTGGTCGGCGTCGGCGATCTGCCAGGCGCCGTTGACCGCGCCGGTTAGTCCCGCTGAGAGCGCCTCGAAGCCCTGTGCGGTGTGCAGGTCGGCCTCGACGCCGTGGTCGATGATGAACTTCAACTGCCGCAGCGCCTGCTGGTTCTTGGAGAGCAACACCCTCACGAGAGCGTCGACCTCCTCTCCCAGGCGATCCTCCGCTGCGACACGGTTCCACAGCCCCAGCTTGACCGCGCGGCTTGCGGGGTGCAGAGCGCCCAGGAGGTTGATCTCCTTGGTCATCCGCCGCCCGATCAGGCGCGCCATGCGGGTCGTGCCGCCCCAGCCCGGAGTGATGCCGACATCGACCTCGGGCATCCCCCACTTCGCGCGGTGGGTCGCGATCACGAAGTCGCACGCCATTGTGATCTCAAGACCGCCACCAACGGCGAACCCGTCGACCGCGGCGATCGTGATCTTGTCGAGCTCCGCGAGGGTGTCGGCCATCCGCTGATAGCCGCGCACGCGTCCCACGATCTCGTTCGCGTTACCCCACTGCCCCATCTCGGTGATGTCGTCGCCAGCGCAGAACGTCTCGCCCGCGCCCTGAATGATCACGACCTTCACCGTCCGCGAGCGCCGTGCGAGTTCCAGAGCGCTGGCCAGCTCCTCGGAGAGCTGCATGGAGAGCGCGTTGTGGTGCTCGGGCCGATTGAGGGTGATGCGGAGGACCGGGCCGTCCTCCTCGTAGAGGAGCTGCTCGAACGCCGTGGGATCGCCCGCGGTTGCGACAGAGGTTCCGGGCAGAACAGTGCTCGAAGCGGGATCGTCGATGACATACAGCCAGCTCCCATCGGACTGGCGGCGTGCAACCTCTGTGCTGGTGCCCTCCAACCCCGCCCGCTCACCGTCGCTTGGGCCCAACGTCATGTGAAAGCGATTGGACAGCAGGGCAACGTCTCCGGCCATCACCGCCCGGCTGCTGGTGGGGGTGATCCGCGGCGCCATCGCAAGCAGCCCCTCCAGACGGTCGCGGATGGCATCGCTGCCGGCAGCATTCGTTCCGTCGGGGCCGACGAATGCAGCCCCATCCTCGTACAGCGCGATCAGTCCATCGAGATCCCCGGCGTTGGCGCGCTCGGCGAAGCGACGGTGTAGGTCCTCGGGGTCGTCAACGAGCACGGTTGTTCCTCCTTCGCCATGACGCTGCTGTGAGAGCTTGAGCATCCACAGCCGCACATGGTACTCTCGAAGAACTAGTACGCCAAACGATCTATCTAGAGCCCGCGAACTAGTTTTCCCGGATGAACCAGACGAGCACCCGCCCCGAACCAGACGCAGTGAAGCGCGCGCTTGACGTGCTGGGGGATCGCTGGACCTTCCTGGTGCTGCGCGAGGCGTTCTTCGGCGTGCGCCGCTATGGCTTCTTCCAGCGCAACCTCGGCATCGGACGCAACGTCCTCGCGGCCCGCCTCTCCACCTTGGTTGAGCAAGGGCTCCTAGAGCGCGTCCGCTACCGCACCGACCCCGACTGGTACGAGTACCGGCTGACCCAGACCGGGCTCGACCTGTTCCCCGCCATTCTCACAATCAAGGCATGGGCCGACCAGCATCTCCTGCACCCCAAGGACCCCAAACTCCATGTCCGACACCGCACCTGCGGCGCCGAGCTGATACCAGTCGTCGTCTGCGAGAGCTGCCGCGAGCCGATCACCGCCGCCGATGTTGAGTTCCTGACCAACTGAGTCAACGGTCGAACGTCAGCAGCGCTGTCAGCGAAGCAAGATCGTCCCGAGATCGACTGACCGCCCTCTATGCGCCCAATCAGGGCAGCTCTGCCTTGACAAGGCGCAGCCCTACGTCGAGCGTGTCAAGCGTGCGTAGGTGTCCGTAGCGGCGATCCCACTCGCCGCTGTCAAGGTCGTGGCGTAGTCGGTCCAAGCCGTTCTGGATGACTGCTGGTTGCAGTTGGTGCCAGGTGGAGGAGGCGCGGCGGACGGTTGGGTCGAGGTGAGCCTCGGGCCGGCTCCAGAGTGCGACCAGGAATCCATCCGTGCAGTCGGCGGGCACAGGGATCGTCTCGACCTCGACGTGGCGAAGGACGGTTTGGAGGTGCGCGATCGTAGGGAAGGCCCTGCGGTCGTGCTCGAGGATCTCGGGCAGGTAGTCGCGGCAGAGCCACATCTGCGCGGTCACGTCGAGGTCGAGGGTGAGGAAGGCGATCCGCTTGCGGGTGACGCGGAGAACTTCCATGAGTCCGTGGTCGACGTCATCCCAGTGTTGCATCGTGAAGATGCCCATCGTGGCGTCTACGCTCTTGTCCGCGAGCGGGATCGCCTCGGCGACTCCCTGGATCGCCGGGGCAGCGTCCGCGCGGCGCTGGGAGATCATCACCGGGGATGGCTCAACCGCGATCACATTGCGATCCCACGGCTCATAGGAACCGGCGCCCGCTCCGATGTTCAAGACCGTTTGTGCGTCACCGAGCGCTTCCCGTATCGCCGCCTCGAAGCGCGGATCGGCGCGCCGAACGTCGCTGTAGCTGACACCGATGCGGTCGTAGGCGGGAGTGCTTTCCGTGGTCACGGACGGGCGGGATCGGTGACACGGCTCTCTCGAAGCTGGCTCATCGTGAACAGGGTGCGCAGGTCAAGACCCTCGGCAGCGAGGTTCTCTCGGCCGCCGGCTTCCCGGTCGATCACGCACAGCACCGCCGCGATATCTGCTCCACCGTCGTGGAGCTGGCGGCAGGATTCGATCACCTGGCCGCCGGAGGTCACGACGTCCTCAATAACAGCGATCCGGCGTCCGGCAACCTCGCCGCCCTCGGCCAAACGACAGGTTCCGTAGGTCTTGGCGGCCTTGCGCACGAACACGCTCGGCAGCCCCGACACCTGGGAGACAACGACGGCCAGCGGCACGCCCCCAAGCTCAAGACCAGCAAGCAGTTCCACCCCAGCGGGCAACAGGCTGACCAACTCCTCGGCGATCTCGCGCAGCAGTCGAGGGTCGGACTCGAATAGTAGGGCGGGTGGCCGAGGGCATCGCAGCCCCCGGCTCCCTCGGATCCCGGCGTGACAGTCTCCCGTCACCGGGCTCTTCTCACCAGCCGCTCAGGGCGTGGGGACCCATTGCCAGTGGGCGAATAGGCCGGGCTCTCGTTTGAGGAGCCTGACCCACCACTGCTTGAACCGCTTGTAGGTCCGCAGCCGCTTGTACTTCTTCCCAGCCCAGCGCCTCACGTAGACGTTGACGCGCCGCAGGAGGGGATAGAGCGCCGACCGGTAGTACCGGCCGTAGTAGCGCATCCACCCGGCCACGATGGGGTTCAGCCACCCGGCCAGGTCTTCGAGCGTCAGGTTGGTGTGCCGGTGGATCCGCAGTTCGCGGAGCCGGGCACTCTTGGCCTTGAGCGCCTCGGGGCTGATCGCGGGCAAGAACGACGTGAACTTCGTGCCGTCCTTGCGCCGCGCCTTCCGTGGTCGGAAGGTGTACCCGAGAAAGGTGAAGCTGGTGTGCTCGTGCTTGCCGCGACGGTTGCTGTCCTTGCAATAGACGATCCTCGTCTTGTCGGGGTGAAGCCTGAGCCCAACCTCTTCCATCCGCACAGCGACCGCGGCAAGCACATACTCGGCCTGCCGCCTGCTCTTGCAGTGCACGACACCATCGTCGGCATAGCGCTCAAATGGGCAGTCCGGATAATTCCGAGCCATCCATGAGTCGAACGCGTAATGCATGAACAGATTCGCCAGGACAGGCGAAACCGCCGATCCTTGCGGAGTTCCCTTGTCCCGCTCTTGGAGGGTACCGTCCGGGTGCTTGAGCGGCGCAGCCAGCCACCGCTTCACATACAACAGCACCCAACGGCAGTCAGTGACCGCCTCGACCGCACGGACGATGAGGTCCCACGGCACCTCATCGAAGAACTTCTGGACATCAAGATCGATGATCCAGTCGTACTTCCAGCACCGCTGCCTGCATACCGCGAGCGCGTCATGAGCCGAGCGTCCCGGCCGGTAACCATAGGAGTCCGGGTGGAACCTGGGCTCCACCAACGGCTCCAACTGCATGGCCACCACGGTCTGCGCGACCCTATCTGCGATCGTCGGCACTCCCAGCAAACGGACCCCTTTGCCGTGCGGCTTAGGAATCTCAACCGCCCTGATCGGGGGCGGAAAGTAGGTCCCCGAGCTCATCCGATTCCAGACCCGATACAGCTCATTCTTCAGATCGGACTCGAACTCCTCCAGGGCCTGCCCGTCCACTCCCGGGGCACCCTTGTTGGCCTTGACCTGCCGCCACGCCTCCCAGACCAACTGCTTGGGAATCGCAAACGACTTGTCCTTGGACTTTGGCATGTTCATCCTCGCTTCCTCCCAGAGCCTCACGGCCCCGGTTGACCGAAATGGACATTCCTGGTGAGCCAGCCCCTTCGCTCCACCCCCACCCCAGCGAGCAGGTGCTTCACACCTACGGGAGGGCATGGAGGAGACGCTCACCGTTACCCGTCTCGGCGTGAAGGGCGCGCTGAAGCGCACGCTGCAGAGCACGAACCCATGCGAGTCGATGATCGAGTGCGTTCGTCGCAGCTCGCGGAACGTCAAGCGCTGGCAGTCCGGGGAGATGTCCCTACGCTGGACTGCCGCCGGGATGATCGAGGCTGAGCAGCAGTTCCGACGGATCATCGGCTACGACGGCCTCGCCAAGCTCGCCCTTGCTGTCGAACGCGAGATCACCCAGCCCACCACCACACACGTCGCCGAGGAGGCCGCTACGCTCATCACCGTCTAAGAGATTCACCCGGGCCGCCATCATCAAAGTTCCACGCCGGCCGGGACATCCTCCCCGCAGGGCCGACGCTGGAGAGCCAACAAGCCTCCATCTCTCGCACAGCACCGCCAATGGATGATGTCTTCTACACGACTCCTCCTCCAGCGTTCGTGACGCTAGAGGGCCGCGTTTGTGTCCAACCAGCCCAATTGGGGCTTCTGTCCGCGCCTGCGGAGACCCCCCATCTTGAGGGTTGTGGTCGCGCCGAAGTCGTTGGCCGGTTCGAGGCCCTGGGGGTCTGTATCGGTGTATGCAAGGACCACAAACGACAGCAGAGCCACCGGCTGCACTTGCGGAGGATCGCCTTTGGCGCCCGGAGCAGGCCGCGTGGTGTCTGAACGTCAAGGCGAGTTGGGTCTATGAGGCCGTTAGGACCGGCCGGCTGCCGTGCTGTCGGGTGGGCAGGCACATCCGCTTCACGCGCCTGATGCTCGACGAGTGGCTTGCTGAGCAGCCGCGCCGCTGAGCCCGCTACGAGCCGGCATCGGTTGCGCCAGCGTGGGCGACTTCATGTCGGCCCTCGGCGAACTCCTCGACGATCTTTGCGCAGAAGGCCGGCAGGTCATCGGGCTTGCGGCTGGAAACGAGGCCCTGGTCGACGACGACCTCCTCGTCTACCCATTCCCCGCCGGCGTTGCGAATGTCGGTCTGCAGGGATGGCCAGGAGGTGAGCTTGCGGTCGCGCACGAGGTCCGCCTCTACGAGCGTCCAGGGGCCGTGGCAGATGACGCCGACGGGCTTGCCGGCGGAGAAGATCGCCTGGACGAACTGGATGGCGCGCTCGTCGGTGCGTAGCTGGTCGGGGTTGGCAACCCCGCCGGGGAGCACGAGTGCGTCGTAGCTGCCGGGGTCGGCGTCGGCGAGGGCCTTATCGACGGGGTAGGTGGCGCTCTTGTCGAGGTGGTTGAACGCCTGGATCTCGCCTGCTTCGGGTGCGATCAGCTTTGGGGTGCCGCCAGCGTCTTGGACGGCTTTCCAGGGTTGTGTCAGCTCGACCTCCTCGATGCCCTCCTGTGCGGTCAGGAAGGCGACGGTCTTTTCCTGTAGCGGCGCGGCGCTCATAGGGACTCTCCTTGGCGGGTTGGATGGGCCGTTGACGGTGCGCTACCCAGGAGGCTTAGAGTCATAACGTCCTGTCGGCGAGGCAGGCGAGGCGACTGGTGCTCGGCCAATGCGGCGCTGGCGATTAGCGTTGAACGGTCTGGGTAAGATAGGTTTCAAGGCCCTCCGGGCCGCGAGACTCGGTGAGGCGAAGCGAACCGGAACAGGAGTGAGATATGGACCGGGCGTCGGCAAGCTCTCTCATTGTCCGAAGTCGTCGTGAGTTGGGGCGGTGTGCGCCGCGCAGCGCGCCCGGCGCCACAGACGAACGCAGGTTGTTCTTGGCGTGGCAGCGAGACGGAGACGAACTCGCACGCGAGCAGCTGGTTGAGCGCTACATGCCGCTCGCTCGAGGATGTCCCGGCCGGCGTGGAACTTTGATGATGGCGGCCCGGGTGAATCTCTTAGACGGTGATGAGCGTAGCGGCCTCCTCGGCGACGTGTGTGGTGGTGGGCTGGGTGATCTCGCGTTCGACAGCAAGGGCGAGCTTGGCGAGGCCGTCGTAGCCGATGATCCGTCGGAACTGCTGCTCAGCCTCGATCATCCCGGCGGCAGTCCAGCGTAGGGACATCTCCCCGGACTGCCAGCGCTTGACGTTCCGCGAGCTGCGACGAACGCACTCGATCATCGACTCGCATGGGTTCGTGCTCTGCAGCGTGCGCTTCAGCGCGCCCTTCACGCCGAGACGGGTAACGGTGAGCGTCTCCTCCATGCCCTCCCGTAGGGACGCTGCGGCACCGGGGTGAGAACGCTCGAGCTCAGCGGCGAGCGCCTGGAGTTCCCCGAGGGCCTGTTTGTGATCCTCACGCGCCCACGCTCGGCGGAGCCGGCGCTTGACCTCTGGCCGGTCGCGCTCGGGCAGGTGCTCGAGCACGTTGCGCTCCTTGTGGCGGACACACCGATGGACCGGGGTACGCGGCCCCAGGACCGCGTTCACTGCGGCTCCGAGGGCCTTGGAGCCGTCGAGCACGACGAGCACGCCCTGCTCGACGTCAAGGCCACGGTCCACGAGATCAGCCAGCAGCGCGGTCGCGATCGTCTTGTTCTCTGTGGAACCCTCCCACAACCCGAGCGGAACCTTCACACCGTCAGTCGTGATCCCGAGCGCGACAATGTTGGTGTGGTCCTTCAAGACGACCCCGTCGAGCATCAGCACCGCCAACCGCACGTCATCCAGGCGACGACTCATCAGCTCCTTCAGCGTCTGCGCGGTTCGGGCAACGAAGGTGCGCGAGACCGCCGACTTCGACGTCGAGCGCGCCTGCGCCTCCACCTCCTCACCGACCGGCTCCTGGGTACGCACGAACCGGCGGGTGGAGACGCCCGCGAGCATCCGCTCCAGCACGACCGCGCTCAACACGTCACGGGCGGCGAAGTGCTCGTAGGTCTCGACCGACACCTCGCCGCTGCCGTCCTTGGCGCGCATCCGCGGCCGGCGCACCCCCACCCGGCGGGCACCGAGCGTGACCTCGCCCTCGTCGCTGCCGTGCCGGTAGGCGACCCGCGCAGGGTCGTGCTTGCCGCGTGGCCCGCACACCTCCTGCACCTCCTCGGCCATCAGCTCGTGCATCACACCAAGCCCGACACCCACGCTCAACGCGAGCAGCCCCTCCCTAGCCGCCCCGGCGAGCTCCCCGAGCGCGGCCTGCACCCGCGCAGGCAGCACAGGCACCTCCGTCGACGCGTCCTCGCTCGTGACCTGCCCAGCATGTACCTTCTTCATGGCGGCTCCTCCTGTCTCGAATGGACCGATTTCGCACTCGCCACGGTCGCAACACGACCGGACGAGGCGGGAGGACCGCCACTTCAAGTTCTACGCCACGCGGGACATCCTCGCTCGCTCGGCGTCTGGCGCGTCGCTACGTGCGTAGCTCCGAGTCGTTTGACGATCTTCAGCAGGTAGCGTCGGTCGGGCTGCTGCACGCCGTGGATCGCTTCGACGTAGATCGTGGACGCCAGTTCGCGACGTTCGCAGTGCCGACGATCTTGGGTGAGCTGCGCCGTTACTTCCGGGATTCGGGCTGGACGCTGCACGTGCCGCGGGCCGCCAAGGAGCGGGCTCTGGCGGTCCGTGATGCGGTCGCGACTTTGCGTACGCTGCACGGGCGTAGCCCGACTGCGAGCCAGCTCGCGGAGTACCTCGAGATGGACCTCGAGCTGGTGCTCGATGCAATGGCCGCGATGGAAGCGTATGAGACGTGCTCGCTGGAGGCCCCACGCCCTAGCGATGATGGGGCTGGTGGCAGCTATGCGGACTCCTTGGGCGCGGAGGACGAGCGCTTTGAGTTGATCGAGTACGACGCGACGCTGTGCACGGGCCTTGCTGAGCTGGAACCGCGTGATCGACACATCCTGCGGATGAGTTATGTGGAGGAACTCACTCAGTCGCAGATCGCGGATCGGATCGGAGTCTCTCAGATGCAGGTTTCGCGGCTGCTGCGACGGTCGCTGGATCAGCTGCGGGACACGCTTGTCGAGGTGGGGTGAGACTCCTCTCCGGCGCGTGTGCTCTACGCTCAGGGCGATCTGATCGAGGCTGGCAGCGGATTGATCGCAATGAGCACACTGGATCAGGTAGCACGCATTCGATTGGGGCTCTCCAGCAGAGCTGAGAATGTGACGGTGGTGCGGCAGGCGCTCAGTGGGTTTGCCGATGCGACTGGCCTTGCTGACGGCAACTTGAACGACATCGGCACAGCCGTGACGGAGGCTTGCAACAACGCTTCTGTGCACGCCTACGGCAGCGGCGATGGGCCGCTCGATGTCGAGTTGCTGGCGTGGGACGGAACGATGGTCGTGACGGTGCGTGATCGTGGGGTTGGGTTGGCGCTTGATGATGGTTCGCCGGTTGAGTTCCCGAGCGATGTCGATGGTGAGCTTGCGGGGATCGGGGTGCCTTCGATCAAAGCTCTGGCGAGGACCGTACGATGGAGCGAGCCGGCCGGTGGCGGTACGCAGGTGGAGATGACGTTCTCGACCGGGCAGCTGGCGTGGGACGGCTCAGGCTTGGCCGATGGATTCTTTGAGTCTTTCGCGGGCGAGTCTGATGGGCTTGCTGACGCGATCGACGTGGCGATGGCGCCGGTGTCGGTTGCGCGTCGTGTCTTGCCTCGTCTGCTGCGCGTGATGGCCTCTCGCGCCCAGTTCTCGGTTGAGAAACACGCCGACGTTCAGCGGGTCGCCACTGCGGTGCTTGGCGCAGAGGAGGCGAGCTGGATCTCGGGCAGCGTTCAGGCTCGTCTGGTCGCTGGTCGTGACTCGCTTGAGGTTGCGATCGGCCCCGTGTCTGCGGAGGATGTGTCTCGGCTCACGGTTGCGGCGCGGGCAATAGAGCCTAAACTTCGTATGTCGACAGAGCCTCTTTACGACTTGTTGCAACGACTCGTGCTGTATCTCTGAGGGGGTCACCGATGATGCTCGCTGTGCCCGAAGCCCTTAGCCCGCTGGAGCTGGCATGACGACGGCCAATGCCGGGATCGAGGAGCGCGGCTGGTCGATCGCGCTACTGGTTGAGACGGGAGCGGTGCTGTCCAGCTCGCTTGATCTGGCGACCACGATGAGCCATGTGGCCCAGCTGACGATTCCAACGCTCGCTGACCTGTGTGTCATCGACCTTCGTGACGGTGAGGGGGCGATCAGCGAACTCGCGGCGGCCTCGGCAGACCCGGAGCTTGCGAGGAGCCTTGAAGGGCTGCGGTCGCGGTGCCCGCTCGATCCTGCCGGTGCGCATCCGGTGGCGAATGTGATCCGAAGCGGCGAAGCCCAGCTGCTGCCGGAGATGAGCCGCGAGTCGCTGCGCTCGTTTGCGCAGGGGTCTGAGCACGCCCGGTTTATGATCGCCAACGGTTATCGGTCGGCCATCGTCGCGCCGTTGACGGCCCGCGGGCGCACTCTCGGCGCTCTGTCCACGCTTAGGACCTATCCCGGTTGGGTGGCGGCGAGGGTTGCGAGCTGCGCCTTCTTGAATGCGATGAGGCCGCTTGAGAGCTGGAGTAGCGCGAGGTGGTTCTCGTCCTTCTTGGACCAGCGGATGAGAATCCCGCGGTTGCGGTTCAGCCAGGAGTGGCAAGCCTCGACGACCCAGCGGCGTGCTTTCCACTCGGGGTTGTGGGCCTTCTCCTCGATCTCCTCGCCGCGTGCACGGATGTGCGGCGTGAGCTCGTAATCACCGATCAGCTCACGGACCTCGGTGTTGTCGTATGCCTTGTCCAGGCAGATGCCCTGCGGCCGCGCCGCCGTCGGCTCCGGGCGCTCGATCGGGATCGAGTCCAGCGTGCCCTTCAGCAGCTTGTGGTCGTTGCGGTTCGCGCCGTCGTGATCGAGCCCGACCGGGACCCCCGTACCCTCCGTGAGGACCGAACGCTTCGCCCCCCCTTGGCTCTATCAGTAGGGTTTGGGCCGGTCTTCGGGCCACCCAACGGAGCTTTGCTCATCGCGCCGTCAGCCGACAGGAATGACCAGTCGACGCCCACCACCTCGTCGTACTCCAACAGCCCCTGGCGCCAGATCTCGTGGAAGACCCCGGCCTGCTCCCACTCCTGAAAACGCCGGTGCGCCGAGGACGAGGAACACACACCCGTCGCGTTCAGCGCGTTCCACTGCATCCCAGTCCGCAGCACCAACATGATCGCATCCATCGCGTCACGGTCAGGCACCCGCGGCGCGTGACAGCCCAACGGGTGAGACGGCGGGTCCGGCAGCAACGGCGCCACCCGCTCCCACAACCAGTCCGGCATCCGCCAACCGTCATCCCTGCTGACCATGTAGCCCATCACAGACCCCCTGATCGAATGGCATGACCGCCCTCCGACCAAAAGTTCAACGCAGATCTACATAACCCTTCCGAGATAGGTCCTTAGGCTCGGCGAGAGCCAACCGTATGGCCACGAAGATTTTGAGCTCGTGGGTGAGCTTGCTCGCCGAGCTGCGCTTGCAATCGACAACGCGCAGTTGTTCCGCGATGTTCGAAGCGTCGAGCAGCGCCTGGAAGCAGTGCTCAGCAATCTTGCTGAGGCGATCACGGTTGTCGACAAGGCTGGGCGAACCGTATTCGCAAACCGGGCGGCGCTCGACCTGCTGGGTCTGCGCTCCGCTGAGGAGCTTGCACAGGCCAAGCCCGGCGAGATCATGTCGCGGTTCATCGTGCGCAGCGAGTCAGGCGAGGAGCTTGACCTGGATGCGATGCCTGCGAGGCGTCTTTTCCGGGGGCAGCCGGCGCCCGCGTTGCTTGTGCGAAACATCGTGCGCGCAACCGGTGAGGAGCGTTGGGTGATGGTCCGCGCCTCCCCGATTCTCGATCCCGAGACTGGCGAGGTGATGTATGCGGCGAATGTGTTCGAGGACGTGACGCAGGTCAAGCGCGCGCAGCTCGCCGAGGCGTTCATGGCACGTGCGAGTCGTATGCTGGCTTCCTCGCTGGACTATGGCGAGACGCTACGGCGGATCGCGCGCCTGGCGGCCGACGAACTCGCCGACTGGTGCGCCGTTGATGTTCTCGGTGAGCGAGGTCAGCTCGAACGGGTGGCCGTTCATCACAACGACCCCGAGAAGCTCGCGCTCGCCGAACAGCTCGATCGAGCCTACCGGCCGACGCTCGATGAGCCCGTCGGTGTCCCCGAGGTGATACGCACCGGCGAAGCGCAGATCTTCAACGACATCACCGCCGAGGCGCTGTCGACGTATGCCCGCGACGCCGAGCATCTGCGCCTGCTGTGCCAGATGGGCGCGCGCGACGTGATCATTGTGCCGCTGGCCGCGCCCGCGCGCACGCTCGGCGCGATGACGCTCGTTTCTTCGCGTGATGGCCGGCGGCTGATCGACGCTGATCTCGGCGTTGCTGTGCGCCTCGGGCGTCGCGCGGGCACGGCTGTCGAAAGCGCGCGCCTGTACACGGAGCGCAGCCGCATAGCGCGTGTCCTACAGCGAGCGCTGCTGCCGGACTCGTTGCCCGAGATGCCTGGCTTTGAGGTTGCCGCGCGATACCGCCCCGTGGGGGAGCTGAACGAGGTGGGCGGCGACTTCTACGACGTGCTCCCCTATCGCGACGGCTGGATGCTGGTGATCGGTGATGTCTGTGGCAAGGGCGCGGAGGCCGCGAGCGTGACGGCGCTGGCGCGTCACACGCTGCGAGCAGCGGCAAGACTCGATGCGGACCCGACAGGGATGCTCAAGTTGCTTCATTGCACGCTTCAAGCGCAAGAGCCGGAAGGCCAGATGTGCACGGTCTGCCTGGTGGCCGTCGGCCCGCCGGACTTGCGCGCGAGGCTCACGATTGCTCTCGCAGGGCATCCGCGGCCACTGATCGTTGGTCCCAGCGGGAAGGCGTCCGCTTCCGGCGAGCACGGAACCGTTTTGGGGCTGGTCGATCCGATCGCGGTCAGCGAGGTTCCGATGGAGCTATGTCAAGGGGAGACCCTGCTGCTCTATACCGACGGGGTGCCCGAGGCGGCGCGGTCTTGCCGAGAGGCCGCACCGCTACCTGAGAGTCTGGGCGCGCAGGTGCGAGGTCTGGCGTTGCAGGACATGCTCCGTGCGATCGAGGCGGCGGCAGTCGAGAGCGCCAACGGACAGCCGCAGGACGACATAGC
Source organism: uncultured Solirubrobacterales bacterium (assembly GCA_963812955.1). Lineage (GTDB taxonomy): Bacteria > Actinomycetota > Thermoleophilia > Solirubrobacterales > Solirubrobacteraceae > Palsa-744. The sequence continues at coordinate 105,436 of CAWEXC010000002.1, read as the reverse complement.
CCTCCTTGGCCTGCGGCTCGCGGGAGCTGCCGCATGAGGCTAGAATCGAGCGAACGATGAGTGCTGAGGTTGAGCAGCAGTTCCGCATCGCGGCGCGGCGTGGGCAAGACCGCCTGATTCTTGAGCTGCGAGGGGAGCTGGACATGGCCTGTGCACCTCAGTTGGATGAGGCTGTGGCCGGCGCGGATCTCGACGGTTCGGGCGCGGTGGTGCTCGACCTCCGAGGCGTCAGTTTCCTGGACTCGACTGGCTTGAAAGCGATCTTCAGAGCTCGTAAGGCGGTACGCGAGAGCGGACGGCGGTTCGCCGTCACCGAAGGCTCAGCACAGGTCCAGCGCTTGCTGGGTCTGACGCGCTTGGACGATCATCTTCATGTGATCGACACGCCTGAGTCTGCTCTCGGATAGCTGAGAGTCCACCGGCCCCGTCGGGGGCTCACCAGCGTCCGTACCAGCGCCTACGGCCTCCGCCGACGGGTGCTCCACCGATGAAGAACCCGATCAGCCACAGCAGGACGGCGAAGACCAACACGTACCAGAGCACGTGTGCAGCGAACCCGAGACCGCCGAGGATGGCAAGGAGCAACACCAGTACGACGAGTGCCACCATTTGCTTTCCCTCCTTCCTAGAAGTTGATACGGGTGATCTACCCAGCGCGTTTACCAGCAAACAATGGGTCTCTGTGGCCGTTCGTTTGTGCGAGTCAGCTGTGGGTATAGGCCCATAAGAGGCTTGATGGGCATGGGCTTTTTGGTTCGGGCTTGTGCTTGGCTGGTTGGAAACGAAGGGCGTGTGTATGTCGCAGCGGTCGATTGAATTTTGTGTAGGTGCCGGTGAGGCCCCGCCGCACCCCACGCCCCCAGGCGGCCCAGGCCCGCCTGTGCCCGACCCGCGGCCGCCGACGCCGACTCCTGAACCGTCTCCCGTCCCGCCCGATCCTGACCTGCCGAGTATCTGAAATCTAGGAAAGCGAGGTTCGTGATGAGCAAGACTGCGCGCGAGATAATGACCGGCGACGCCGAGTGCATCGGCGAGAACGAGACGGTCGTCACGGCCGCGGAGAAGATGGCGCGACTGGACGTTGGGTCGCTGCCGATCTGCGGTGAGGACGATCGCCTGAAGGGGATGCTGACCGACCGCGACATCGTGGTGAAGGTGCTCGCGCAGGGCAAGGACCCCGCGCAGACCAAGACGTCGGAGCTGGCGGAGGGCAAGCCGGTGACGATCGGCGCCGATGACTCCGCCGAGGACGCCCTGCACACGATGACCGAGCACAAGGTCCGCCGGCTTCCGGTGATCGACGGTCACGAGCTTATCGGCGTCGTCAGCCAGGGCGATCTCGCCACCGCGCTCGGGCGCGAGCAGGTCGGCGAGCTGGTCGAGGCGATCTCCGCCTGAGACGATGGCCAGTGAAAAGCAGCGGGCTGCTGCGCGCAGCAACGTCAAGAAGGCACAGACGGCGGCCAGGCGTAAGCAGACGCTGAAGCATCTCCCTGCCGAGACGCGATCAGCACTCGGCAGGGAGGCAAACAAGGTGCGCTCGGGTCAAGCGAAGACGCGACGGGAACTGGAATCTGAGGCGCGGCGCCTAGATATCCGCGGCCGCTCGAAGATGGGCAAGGACGAGCTGCGTCGCGCTATCAGCCGCGCGAGCTAGGCAGCGCTCTCAGCGGCTGCTCGTCTTCTGCACATCAGTAGCTCCCTCCCCGTCCCCGGCGCTGCGTCCCCGGCGCTGCGGCGCTGCTCGCGCCTGCTCAAAGCTCGTCCTCGGCCGCGCGGTAGGCGGCCTGCAGGAAGTCGGAGACCGTGTGTGCGACGAAGATCGTGCTGAGCAGCCGCGTGAGACGCGGGGCGCCGATCAGCCCGAGCGTCAGGCCAGTGGCGACCCACTGGGCGAGGCAGTAGGGGCACACCAGCAGCTCGCCGGCTGCGAGGCGCAGTCCGTGGCCGCATGGTTCCTCCTCGACCTCGCCGTGGCCGCTTGACTCCCGAAACCTGATGAACGGGGCGCGCAGGAAGCTCGTCACCTTGTCCTTGGCGATCAGGCGGCTGAGCTTGTGGCTGGCGATGCCGATCAGCAGTACATCGGCGGCGGTGAACCGCTCCGGTAGCTCGTGGCCACGGGCACGCAGGAGCACGAGCGAGCCCGCGAGCGAGCTGCTGTAGATGCCGGTGAGGATCGCGTAGGAGCCCAGCGGGCGCTCCTGTCCGGGGGCGTAGTGGGCGGCGAGCGACGCGGGATGGACGGGGACGTCATTTGCGGTGCGGGTGTCTGTGGCGCTCTCGGGCATCGTGCCTTGGCTAGCTCTTTTTGCCGCCCTTACGTCCGGCGGCTGCCTTCTGTGCTTTGGTGCCGCCTTGGCTCGTCGCGTGGTGTTTGGTGCCGGAGCCCGAGCTCTTGCCGCCGCGTTTGGAGGAGCCGGGGCTGTTGGCGATCTTCGCTGCGCGTTCCTTGCTCATCCCCTTTTTGCGGAGACCTTCGTACTGCTTGTCGTTCTTGACGCTCGGCCGTGATCTTTGGCCATCGTTGATCCTCCTGGTGGTCGTGGAACGTGAAGCGCCCGCCCTGTTCAGTCGTCCGCGAACGCCCTGAACGCAGTGGTCATCTGCCGGTCGGCCTGGGCTGCCTCGTCGGCGTGCGGGTCCTGCTCGGTGTCTTGCTCTGGCTCCTCGGGTTGGGGTAGCTCGGAGTTGACCTGCAGCACGATGCTCTCGAGGAAGTGGCGCAGCTCGCCTTCCGCGCCCTGCTGTACGTCGGCAACCTGGATTGCCTTTCTGCCCAAGTGAACCTCGCCCCAGCGGGCGTGCGGGGTGTCGAGCAGCGCGAGGACGCTCTGAAAGCGCTGCTTCCATGCTTTGGAGCTTGCGCCGGTGAGCTCGACGGTGAGCGTGGCGTCTTCGATCTCTGCGCTACCCCAGTCGATGTTTCGCTGCTCGGGAGCGGCCATGAGCAAGACCTACCCCGCGGGCGGCGTTTCAACACCGGCTCGCCGCGCCACGGGCGCTCTGCGCCCGTGGTTCTCGTGTTCACTGGAGCAGGTCGAGGATGGCGCTCTCGATACGTGTGCGCGTTCTCGGCTTGAACAAGTCGGCCGGGAGCTTGTCGAGCGTCTCGGTGATCGTCACGCCGGCGTGGTAGCGGTCGATGACCCGCGGGTCGATGTAGGAGGCTCGGCACACTGCCGGGGTGTTGCCGAGATAGCTGGCGACGGTCTCGATCGCGCCGCGGACCTTGCGATCGCGCTGCGCACGGCTCCCCGGAGGCTCGTCATCCGCGAGCGCGACGGCAGCGAGAACGGTTGCGTTCCAGGTGCGGAAGTCCTTGGCTGTGAACTCGCCGCCTGCGTTTCGCTTGATGTAGTCGTTGACCTGCTCTGCGTTCACCTCGACCCACTGCTTGTGGCTGTTGTGGTAGGCGAGCAGCTGGGTTCCGCTGCGTCTGCGCTTGAGCGCGGCGAGGACGTGCATCACTTCCGGGTCGGCGATCGCCTGGATGCGTCGCTGCCCGGACTTCGCCGGGAAGTCGAACACGATCTCGCCGTCGGCGATCGTGACGTGCGTTCTCAGCATCGTGGTCAGACCGTAGGACTCGTTGTGCTCGGCGTAGTCCTCTGAGCCGATGCGAAAGAACCCGAGGTCGAGCAGACGCACCGCGCAGGCGAGCACGACGGGAGCGCTCAGCTCAGCAGCGGAGAGTCTGCGGCGCTGGCCGGCGGGCTTGAGGTCGCGTGCTACGCGCCGGCGCAACCGTGGTAGGGCGTGGCCGAAGTCGAGCATCGAGTCGAACTTCTGCCGGTCGCGGTGGCTGCGCCAGCGCTCGTGGTAGAGGTATTGCTTGCGTCCAGCGGCGTCGAGGCCGGTGGCCTGCAGGTGCCCGAGGGGGTCCATGCAGATCCATACCTCACGCCACGCGGGCGGGATCGCTAGCGCGGCGATCCGTTCGAGCACTTCGGGGTCGTCGATGTGCTGCCCGTCGGGGTCGAGGTACTCAAAGCCGCGACCGCGCCGGCGGCGGGCGATGCCGGGCGCGGCGCAGTCGGATCGCCTCAACCGCGCCATCGCCGCGATCAACCTTCCTGGTCGAGCTCCCAGGCGACGGCGCGCCTCCACGCCCCACCGCAGCCCTGCAGCAGCACGGGGAAGGCAGTCAGAAAGCAGCGCCGTCCGACGAGCTCGTCGGGGATGTTCAGCTCCTCGATGATGACCTTGCCGGCGCCGAGCAGCACGACGTGGGCGGGTTCGCCCTTCTCGGGTCCGCCCCAGCCGCCGATGCTGAGCGCGTCGATCCCGACCGCGCAGACGCCGTGGTCGAGCAGGAGCTGGGCGCCGTCGCCGTCGAGGTAGGGCCAGCGCTTCAGATACTCCTCGCTGACGGCGCGTTTGGCTCCCCAGCCGGTCACGAGCACCGCGATGTCGCCCTGCTGAAGCTGCTCGAGGGTGCCGTCGAGTGTGTCGGGGCCGATCGGCTCGCGCGCTTTCACTCGATCGCGCAGGTCGACGAGCACGGCGGGCGCCGCGAAGGCGGTGAGTGGCATCTGCTCGACGGTCGGCCCGGTGTCGTCGAAGTGGTAGGGCACGTCTACGTGCGTGCCGGTGTGCGTGTTCAGCGTGAGCGTCTCGGCGTTGAACCCCTCGGCTTGGCGGCGGTAGTTGTGGGTGAGGTTCGGTGGGTCGTACTCGGCCCACGCGGGACCGTCGTGGAAGATGGGCTGGCTGAGGTCCCACATGCGGTCGGTGCGGATCAGGGTCATGCGTGGCTTCTGACCTTCGCGCCAGCCGGGTCGATGCGCTTCTCGCCAAGGCGCTCGGCGAGGCGTGATGCGAGAGCCATGATCGTGAGCGCTGGGTTGGCGGAGCCCTGGGTGGGCATCACGCTGCCGTCGCACACGAACAGGTTGGGGACACCGAAGGCGCGGTGGTCTGCGTCGATCACGCCTGTCTCGGGCTTGTCGGACATGGCGCAGCCGCCGACGAGGTGGGCGTATCGGTCGATCTCGAGGATGTCCTGTGCTTCGGCGGCGTGGAGGATTTCGTGGAGCTTGTTCTTGGCGTAGGCGATGTTCGCGCGGTCGTTCTCGCACTGCGTGTAGTCCAGGCGCGCGACGGGCATCCCGTTGCGGTCGGTGACGTCGGCGAGCGTGACGCGGTTCTCTGCCCGTGGCAGGAGCTCTGAGAGGCAGCCGATCGTGTACCAGTGGTTGTAGTCGCGCATGTACTCGCGCAGTGCTTGTCCCCAGTGTCCGTCGGCGAGGACGTGCTCGGCCCAGCCGATCGGCAGTGGTCCGACGGTCTGGATCGAGAAGCCGCGGGCGAACCCGCGTCTGGGGTCGGTCTCGTAGAACTGCTCGCAGTTGATCTCCGGCGGCGGCGCCTTGTACATCCGCATCTCCTGCGGGAAGCGCCCGGCGACCTGCGGGGCGCCCTGCACCATGATCGCTCGCCCCACGAGGTCGTTCTCGTTGGCGAGACCGTTGGGGAAGCGGCTGCTGGTGGAGTGCAGCAGCAGCCGTGGCGTCTCGATCGAGTAGCCGGCGACGGTGACGGCTTCGGCGGCCTGGAAGCGTTCCTGGCCGTCGTGGAAGTAGGTAACGCCGGTGCAGCGCCCGGCCTCGTTGATCTCGACTCTCGTGACCATGCAGTCGGCGCGTATCTCGACACCGTGCTCCAGCGCATCGGGGATGTGCGTGACGAGCGGGGATGCCTTGGCGCCGACCTTGCAGCCCTGCAGGCAGAAGCCGCGGTAGATGCAGTGCGGGCGGTGCCCGAAGCTGCCGTTGGTGATGCCGACGGGGCCGACGCGCATCTCGATCCCGATGCGCCGCGCACCCTCCCATGCGCGTTCTGCCCCTGCGCCGATCGGGTGTGGGCCGTGCGGATAGCCGTGCGGGTCGCCCCAGGGCCACCTTTCCCCGGCGACGGGCAGCTCGCGCTCCAGCCGCTCGTAGTGCGACTTGAGGTCCTGGTAGCTGATCGGCCAGTCGGCGGCTACGCCGTCGCGGGTGTAGACCTCGAAGTCTGAGGGGTGAAAGCGTGGTGTGAATCCGGCGTAGTGGATCATCGAGCCGCCGACGCCGCGGCCGCAGTTGTTCTTGCCGAGCTCCACGGGGTCCTCGCCGCCGATGATGCGCTCCTCGGTCCAGTAGAGCGGGTGCGCGCCCGCCTCGTCTGAGACCCAATCCTCGTCGGGGTCCCAGAACGGCCCAGCCTCCAGCACCAGCACCTTCCAGCCTCTGCGTGCGAGGCGCTGCGCGAGCGTAGCGCCGCCAGCTCCCGCACCGACGATCAGCATGTCGACCGCCTCGTCGGGCCTGTAGCTGCGCATACGCTCGCGCCCCGGAACACCACGCCGGTGCGGGTCAAGCAGGAACGCCGAGTCGTTCTCGGGTGGGCGCAGCGCGCCCTTCAGAGCGACACGCAGACGCTCGTTCACTCAACGCCCCGCTCGCGCACGTCGCTCACGGGGTCGATGGCGAACTCTGGTGGTGCCTCCCAGTGCTCGCGCTGCCCGGCGCCCAGGCGGGCGTAGCCGCGGGGGTAGGCGGGTCCGCCGAAGCCGATCTCGTTCCACGCCCAGGGGTGCGAGTAGAACGCGCCGAGCACGCCGCGCATCACCACGCCCCACGCTTTCTCGACGGGCAGCCCCCAGTCGAGCTCTCCATTGGCAAAACGTTCGACGATCTCGTGCTGAAGTTCGGATGACGCGCCGGCGAACCCGTCCTCGCAGCCATATCCACGGGCGCTTTCATCGAGGTTGGCGGCGACCTGCTGCCAGGTCTCGGGGTCCTGGGGCATGTCGTGATGGCGGAACCCGTCCAGGCGGCCGGCGTGGAGCTTGGCGTCGACCATCTCGAGCACGGGAATGTGGGGCTCTGAGTCCTGTGCCATCACCACGTCGCAGAACGCCCTCAATGTGCGCGCCTCCTCCTCGGTGAAGAAGCGGATCGGCGGGACGTTGGCCACCCGGTCGAACACCACGGCGCGCGTCTTCGCGTCCCAATGCTCAGCGGCAGTGAGCACGTCGTAGTCGGGGTAACGCCCGCGCATCTGCGGCGTGGTTCCCTTGCGCTGGCGCGGCAGCCCGGCGGGTGGCCCTGGCGTGGTGTCGCCGCCCTGCTTGGGCAGATGCCCGGCCTGGCTGGGAGCCTGCGCCTCGGCCATCGCTTTCAGTGCTCCCGGTCGGCGAACGCCGCCGCTACACCCATCCCACCGACCAGCGCGAGCGAGCCGGGCGCCAGCAGCGGCGGACCCATGATGATGTTGTAGAGCGGCTCAGAGAACCCGCCGGGGCGCTTGCGGACGCCTTGGATGTGGGTGTAGATGCCGATCAGTCCGTCCAGGCAGTAGAGCGCGGAGATTGCGGGGAGCACAGTCGTGGCGGCACGCCGGGAGCACACGCCCGCGACGCCGGCGGCGGTGAGCAGCGGCGAGAGCGCGACGGGCGTCCACATCCACTTGTCGCCGAAGGAGCCGCGGAAGTGCTCGAAGTAGATCTCAAGGCCGAGCGGCAGTGCGCTCGCTGCGGTCGCGGCGGCGAGCGTGCGCTGCGCGCGACCGCGCCGCAGGTTTGCGAGCAGCCGTCTCATTTGCCGGGTAGGAACTCGGGCAGCTTCTGGCGCAGCGACTGCGCGATGATCCGCCTGCTGCCTGGGTCGCCGTGCAGGATCGCTGAGGCGAACGAGCGGGCCTGCTCGACGGTGATGTGCGGCGGCAGCGGCGGGACTTCGGGGTCGCAGCAGACCTCCAGCACGGTCGGCCGGTCGGCTGCGAGCGCTCGATCCCAGCACTCGCCGAGCGCCTCGGGGTCATCGGTGCGGATGCCGTTCAGGCCGAGCATCTCCGCCCACCGCGCGTAGGGCACGTCTGGAAGTTCCTGGGACTCCACGAACTTGGGGTCGCCGGACATCGCGCGCTGCTCCCACGTCACCTGGTTGAGATCGCGGTTGTTCAAGACCAGGACGATCAGCCGTTGGTCTGACCAGCGCTCGCGGTACTTGGCGATCGTGATCAGCTCGGCGAGGCCGTTCATCTGCATCGCGCCATCGCCGACCAGTGCGATCACGGGCCGGTCGGGGTGCGCGAACTTCGCGGCGATCGCGTAGGGCACGCCTGGCCCCATCGTCGCCAGCGTGCCCGAGAGGGTGCCCATCATGCCGGCGCGCAAGCGGACGTCGCGGGCGTACCAGTTGGCTGCCGAGCCGGAGTCGGAGGTGAGGATCGCCCGGTCGGGCAGGCGCTTTGAGAGCTCGTGGAAGATCAGCTGCGGGTTGATGGGCTGGGCGGGCTCGTGGGCGCGCTTGTCAATCACCTGCCACCACCGGCTCATGTTCTTTTCGATCTTCTCCCGCCAGGAGCGGTCGTCCTTGCGTTCGAGCAGCGGCAGGAGAGCTTTCAGCGTCAGGGCGCTGTCGCCGACGAGGTTGACCTCCATCGGGTAGCGGATGCCGAGCATCCGGCCGTCCAGGTCGATCTGCACGCCGCGCGCTGCGCCCTCCTCGGGCAGGAACTCCGAGTAGGGGAAGCTGGAGCCGACCATCAGCAGCGTGTCGCAGTCCTGCATCAGATCCCAGCTCGGACGAGTGCCCAACAAGCCAATCGAGCCGGTGACGAATGGCAGGTCGTCGGGGACGGCGGCCTTGCCGAGCAGCGCCTTGGCAACCCCGGCGCCGAGCGTGTCGGCGACCTCGATCACCTCGCCGGTGGCGTGCAGCGCGCCGGCGCCGACGAGCATCGCTACACGCTCCCCCGCGTTGAGAACTTCGGCGGCGTGGCGGAGCTGCTCCTCTGCGGGGGTGACGTGCGGCGGCGTGTAGCCGGGGCCGGAGTGAACGGTGCCGTGGGCGTGCGGCGGCGTCGGGACCGCGGGTTCCATCTGCAGGTCGTTGGGGAGGATCACGCAGGTGACGGTGCGCTCTGAGAGCGCGATCCGCATCGCCCGGTCGATCAGGTGACGCACCTGGCCAGGCTCGGTCGCCATCTGCACGTACTCGTGCGCGACATCCTTGTAGAGGGTGGTGAGATCGACCTCCTGCTGGTAGTTGCCGCCGAGGCCGAGGCGAGCCTGCTGACCGACGATCGCAACGACTGGCTGATGGTCGAGCTTGGCGTCATACAGGCCGTTGAGTAGATGGATCGCGCCGGGGCCAGAGGTCGCAAGGCACACGCCCGCTTCACCCGTGAACTTTGCGTGCGCGCACGCCATGAACGCGGCCATCTCCTCGTGGCGGACCTGGATGAACTCGGGACAGTCATCCGCGCGCCCGAACGCGCCCATGATGCCGTTGATCCCGTCGCCGGGATACCCGTAGATGCGCTTCACCCCCCACTCTGCTGCGAGTCGGTGGAGTAGATGATCGGCGACGGTCTCGCTCATAGCGCTCCCATGCTTTTGGACCTACCCATGTGGCCTTGGCGCAAACCGAGGACATCGGAGGGCTAGAGCTGCTGGCGGACACGAGCTTCGCTGGCGTGGTTTTCGGGCCGCGGCGTTGGGTAGAGGCAGGCAAGACCACGATTGGAGGTGTATTGATGTTTGAGCGGCTCAACAACCCGCAGGAGGCGTTTAACTGGCAGCTCGGTGCGGCGCTGACGATGGAGCGGGAAATCATCGACATGCTCGACGAGCTGATCGAGGAATCACGCGACGAAGCGGTCAAGCAGGCGTTCCGCGCCCATCAGGGCGAGACGCGGGGGCATGTGCAGAACCTGGAGGCTGTCTTCCGGTCCTTCGGCTGGGAGGTGGACGACTCGCCGTGCCCGACGATCAAGGCGATCGAGAAGGAGGGCAAGGCGAACGTCAAAAAGGCCGACGAGGCGATCGTCGACCAGATCATTCTCGCTGGCGCGATCGAGACCGAGCACCACGAGATCGCCGTCTACGAGAACCTGATCCTCCACGCGCAGGCGCTCGGACACCCGGACGCCGCAGAGCTCCTGCAGCGCAACCTCGACGAGGAGAAGCTGGCACTGGAGAAGGTCACCGGGCTCGCCCGCCAGCACGCAGCCAGCGGCGCCACGCAGCCGGTCTGAGGGCGGCTGACCCGTGCGCGGCCAGGCCACCATCAGATCGCGGATGCCAGCGCAGACCACGGATGACCAGGCACGAGGGCTGGTGTTCTTGAACTGCTCACGCTGTGGTCTTTCGATCAAGGTGCGCTTTGCATGGATGCAAATGGAGCACTGTCCACGGTGCGTGGCCCGCGCGCGGGTGCTGCAGCCGCTGTTTTGCTCGCCGCTGCCGCTGAGAATGCTCTGTGCCAGCTCGTCGGGGATGACCAGCCGCTTCGCGGCGCCAGTCCAGCGAGAAGGGACCTCGATTGAGGGGGTGCAGGGATGAGCGGGAGCGTTGAGACAGGCACGATCAGGACCAAGATTCCCGCGCGTCTTGACCGGCTGCCGTGGTCGCGTTTTCACTGGATTGTGATCGTCGGTCTTGGGACGGCGTGGATTCTCGATGGGCTGGAGGTCAACGTCGTCGGCTCGATCTCCAGTCGTATCTCCGAACCCGGCGCGGGCACCGGCCTCACTCCCGGTGACGTATCCGGCTGGGCGGCCTCGCTGTATATCGCCGGCGCCTGTGTGGGAGCGATCGTGTTCGGGCAGCTCACCGACCGCTTCGGGCGCAAGCGGCTGTTCATGGTGACGCTCGGCATCTACCTGACGGGCACGGTGCTGACGGCGCTGACGTTCTCCCCGGCTGGTTCTTCGCGTGCCGGTTCCTCACCGGCATGGGGATCGGCGGTGAGTACAGCGCGATCAACTCCGCGATCGACGAGCTGATCCCCGCCCGCAGCGCGGCCGCGTGGACGTGTCGATCAACGGCAGCTACTGGCTCGGCGGCATCGGCGGCTCGCTGCTGGCGGTGGTGCTGCTGAACACCGCGATCTTCCCGGTGAATGTCGGCTGGCGGCTGTCGTTCGTGCTCGGGGCGATCATCGGGCTGGCGGTGCTGCTCGTCCGCCGCAACGTGCCCGAGAGCCCGCGCTGGCTGTTCATCCACGGCCGCGAGCGCGAGGCCGAGCAGGATCGTCGACGGACATCGAGGAGCAGGTCAGCGAGTCCACCGGCGAGGAGCTCCCGGAGCCGGAGGGCGAGCCGCTGACGGTGCGTCAGCGCAAGACGATCCCGCTGCCGTTGATCGTGCGCTCGGTTGTGACGTCTTTATCCACGTCGCACGATTCTCGGGCTTTGGCGCTGTTCATCGGCCAGGCGTTTCTCTACAACTCGATCCTGTTCGGGTTCGGCAACCTGCTGAGCCTGTTCTTTCACACCCCATCGGGGAACGTTCCCTACTACCTGGCGGTGTTCGCGGCGGGTAACTTCGCTGGCGCATTGATCCTCAGCCCGCTGTTCGACAGCGTGGGCCGCAAGCCGATGATCGCCGGCACCTATCTGCTCTCGGGCGTGCTGCTGATCGTCACCGGCCTGTTGTTCAAGGCGCACGATCTGAACGACATCAGCTTCACGGCGTGTTGCTGCGTGGTGTTCTTCTTCGCCTCCGCCGGCGCGAGCGCCGCCTACCTCACCGTGTCGGAGATCTTCCCGCTCGAGACTCGTGCGTTGTGCATCGCGGTGTTCTACGCGATCGGCACCGGTATCGGCGGGGTGATTGGCCCGCAGGTGTTCAGCCGCATGATCAACACGGGCAGCTATGAGCAGGTGTTCCTCGCGCTCGAGCCTGGGAGCGGTGATGATGATTCTCGGCGGCCTGGCCGAGCTGCTGTTTGGTGTGAAGGCGGAGTGCGAAAGCCTTGAGAGCATCGCCAAGCCGCTCACCGTCGAGGACGCCCCGCGAGCGTCCACCGTCCCCGCAACGGCGGGGTAGGAGTGGCGATGGAGCCTCTGGTGGTAGCTGTCACCGGCGCGAGCTCAGGGGTGGGACGCGCCACCGCGCAGGCGTTCGCTCGTGAGGGTGCAACGGTTGGGCTGATCGCCCGTGGCAAGGAAGCGCTGGCTGCCACCGCTGCTGAGGTGGAGTCGCTAGGCGGTCAGCCTGTCGTGTTGGAGTGCGATGTAGCTGATCCGCGGGCTGTCGAGGCGGCGGCCGGCGAGCTTTCAGAGCGCGGCGGCATCGACGTGTGGGTGAACAATGCGATGGCGAGCGTGTTCGCGCCTGTATGGGAGATCACCGCGGAGGAGTACCGGCGGGTGACTGAGGTCACGTACTTGGGGGTCGTCTATGGCACGTTGAGCGCGCTTGAGCGGATGCGTGCACGTGATCGTGGGGTGATCGTGCAGGTCGGCTCGGCGCTGGCCTACCGCGGGATTCCCCTGCAGAGCGCTTACTGTGCGTCCAAGCACGCGATCCAGGGTTTCACCGAGTCGTTGCGCTGCGAGCTTTTGCACGAGGGCAGCCAGGTTCGGGTGACGATGGTGCAGTTGCCGGCGCTGAACACGCCGCAGTTCGACATGGTGCGCTCCCGTCTGCCGCGCCATCCTCAGCCGGTGCCGCCGATCTATCAGCCGGAGGTCGCGGCGCGGGCGATCGTGACGGCGGCGCGTCGTCCTGCTCGCCGTGAGTGGTGGGTCGGCGCGTCGACTGCGCTGACGCTGCTGGGTAACGCCGTCGTGCCCGGCGCCGCCGACCGCTACTTGGCTCGAACGGGGTTTGACTCCCAGCAGACCGATGAGCCGGTGGCAGCGGATCGGCCGGATAATCTGTTTGAGCCGCTGCCTGGCGAGCGCTCGGTGCACGGCGACTTTGACGATCGAGCACACGGGCACAGTGCGCAGTGGGAGATGACTCGCCACCGGCTTGCGCTCGCGGGCCAGGGGCTCGCCGCGAGCTTGTTGGCGTGGGGTGTCGGGCGCCGGGGCGATGAGCGCCGTTGAGGCCCCCGCGATCGGCGAGTATGCGCTGATCGGGGACTGCCACAGCGCCGCACTGGTCTCTACCGAGGGGTCGATCGACTGGTGCTGCCTGCCGCGGTTTGACAGCGGCAGTTGCTTTGGGCGGCTCTTGGACCAGCACCGTGGCGGATTCTGTGCCGCGTCTCTGGGGGAGCACACCGTATCGGAGGCGAGCTGCTATCTGCAGGACACGCTCGTCCTTGAGAGCGTCCTGCATGGCTCGCAGGGCACGGTGCGTCTGTGGGATTTCTTTGCGATGCGCGAGCACGGTGCGCTAAAGCCGCGCCGCGAGCTGGTCCGCATCGTGGAGTGCGAGCGCGGCAGCGCCGATGTGCGGTTCGAGGTGGCGCCCAGGTTCGATTACGGGGCGGTGCGGCCGTGGCTGCGCCGCGCGGCCAGCGACGTGTTCACGGCGATCGGCGGCAACGACGGGCTGCTCGTGTGGAGTGACGGCGAGCTCGAGGTCGAGCACGACGGACTTTTGGCGGGCGGGCGAATACGCGCCGGGGAGCGCCTGCGACTGTTGATCCGCTTCGTCCGGCCGCACCTGCTCGAGGACGAGCAGACCGCGCTTGACAGCGAGCAGGTCGATGCGCGCCTGCGCGAGACGGTGAGCTGGTGGCAGGCATGGCGCGAGCGCCTGCGCCACCGTGATGGGCCAGATCACGGTGCGATCGTGCGCTCGGCGTTGACGCTCAAGGCGCTCACCTACGCGCCGACTGGCGCGGTCGTCGCCGCCCCCACCTGCTCGCTGCCGGAGACGGTGGGCGGCGTGCGCAACTGGGATTACCGCTACAGCTGGGTCAGGGACTCGACGCTCGCCGCGCACGCGCTCTCCGAGCTTGGCTGTGAGCGCGAGGCCAGGCGGTTCAGGCATTTCATCGTGCGCAGCTCCGCCGGCCACGCCGAGGACCTGCAGGTCCTGTTCGGAGTCGGCGGGGAGCGGCGCATCGCAGAGGAACAGCTCGATTTGGAGGGCTATCGCGGCTCGCGGCCGGTGCGGGTCGGCAACTGCGCGAGCGGCCAGTTGCAGCTCGATGCGTTCGGGGAGATTCTGAACCTCGCGTGGCGCTGGCATCTGCGCGGGCACTCCCCCGACGATGATGAATGGCGGTTTTTCAGCGAGCTGGTGGACATGGCGGTCGAGCGCTGGTCTGAGCCTGACTGTGGAATCTGGGAGTGGCGTGGGCAGCCGCGGCATTTCGTTCACTCCAAGGCTTGCTGCTGGGCGGCGGTGGACCGCGGGCTGCGGCTCGCACAGGAGTGCGCCCGCCAGGCACCCACGCGACGCTGGGAGAAGGCGCGCGAGGAGATCCGCACGGCGATCGAGACACGCGGCTATGACGAGCAGCGCGGCGTGTTCGTGCAGTGCTTCGATGAGCCGGCGCTGGACGGGGCGCTGCTGTTGCTCCCGGTGATCGGGTTCGTGGCCTTCGATGACGAGCGGATGCTCCGCACGACCGACGCGGTGCGCGAGGAGCTCGACGCAAACGGGTTTCTCTACCGCTACCGCCAGGACGACGAGCTGCCCGGCCAGGAGGGCGCGTTCCTCGCTTGCTCGTTCTGGCTGGCGGAGTGCTACGCGCATCAGGGTCGCGTGGCGCAGGCGCGCGAGGTGTTCGACCGAGCGATGGGCGCCGCGAGCCCGCTCGGCCTGTTCTCGGAGCAGATCGACCCCGACAGCGGCGAGCTGCTCGGCAATTTTCCGCAGACGTTCACGCACCTGTCCCATGTCGCGGCGGCCGTGGCGCTCGCCGACGCCGGCGATCGGGCTAGCTCGACGTCTGAGCTGTGGGCGTCGGGTTAGACCTCAGATGCGGCTCAGACTCCCACGCCATCGCGGTCGGCGGCCTCGATCACGCTGACGCGGTTCTGTGGGAGCGCTCGTAAGAGCGCACCGTGCGCAGGCGCCCTTCGTCCATCTCGCCCAGGAGCGCGCGGACCTCGTTCGCGTTCAGCTCGTCGTATCCGGGCCAAGGCTCCTGGCTCTGCAGAGCGGTGATCCTGGAGAGGATCGTGCTGCGTTTCTGGCCGCGCCCCTCGTATGACTGGACCTTCGCCAGGTCCACCTGTGAGAGCCCCGACAGACGCTCGACGATCTCGCTCGCGGTCAGCTCGTCGTATCCGGAGATCGCCAGATCCTCCGCGGAGGCGACCGCGCCCTTTAGCCGTCCCTCGGTGCGGGCAACCCCTGGCACCTTACGCGCGCCGCGGGCAGTCCGCCGGACCTTGGACTGGACCCGACCCGTGGCCTCCTTGGCGCTCTCGCCGATCTCGCGCGCCCTGTCAGCGGCGCCGGTCTGGGTGATGTCGTATGAGCGTTTGCCCTTTACCTCTCCGCTTGCCACGGCCTCCGCGAGTCGCGGGATCGCTCGCAGGACCCGCTCGAGCATCCTCTCCTCCTCGCCCCGGATCGACGCGGCCAGCTCCGCGGTCTGCTCGTCGCCGACCGAGCGCGCGAAGCGCTCCAGCGCCGTGTACGTGGCGATCTCCAGCGCCTCCGCGGCGGCCGAGTCCCTCGCGGACTTCAACACCTTCTCCTCGCCCCCGTCCCCGCGGAGCATGTCGTAAGGAGCCTTCGCCAGAGCAAGCACCTGGACGACGACGCCCTGCGCAAGGCCGACGATCGCACCCGTCAGCCCGCGTCCCTCGCCGAGCTCCTCTGCGCGCGCTCCCACGCGCTGCGCGTGAGCGCGGGTCTCCTCCAGATGGGCTTCCAGGGCTTTGCGGTAGGCGCCCCGCGGGGATATCAGGATCTGCGACTTCAGCTGATGCACGAGGCCCAGCTCAAGCGCATGGGCCTCCTGCAGGTACTGCAACGTCTTCTGCTCTGCTCGACTCATGGGTCAATCCTCCAAGTCAGACCTCGCACGATGGGCATACAAGCAACCGCTACCCAGCGCGCACACCACGTAAAACACCTGCCCCTGCCACGTCAGTAGCTCAGTTTGGGCGCCTCGGCGTTGGGTAGGAGATGCGCATGGAATTCGCAGGCTTCTTCATCCTCGTGATCGTGTTGATCGTCGTGGCTGTGCTCGGCGGCGGCCTCTACGCCGTGACGATGTGGCTGCGTCGTAAACAGCTTGATCCCGAGGGCAATGAGATCGGGGGCGCACAGGAAGATCGTCCGCGGCCTGAGCACGTCGAGGTCGAGGACGAGCAGCGTGCGCGGTTCGTGGGCACGCGCTAAGCGAGGCGCAGATCACGGATCGGTCCTGTGAGCAGCGCAGACGCCGAGAGCCTCGCGGTGGACCCTGGCCGTGGGAGGCAGCTCGTCGTCGAGCAGCTCGTGGCGAGGGCCTTCACGGTGCCGACGGACGCGCCGGAGGCCGACGGCACGCTGCGATGGGACGCGACGACGATCGTTGTGGTCGAAGCCAAAGCAGCAGGTCACACGGGCGTTGGCTATAGCTATGCCGCCGGCGCAACCGCCCCGCTGATAGACCACCTGCTCGCCGAGCAGATTCTCGGCGCGGATGCGCTCTCGCCGCCGGGCGCGTGGGTTCGGATGCGTCGTGCGGTGCGTAACATCGGCTATCCGGGGGTGGCCTCGAGTGCGATCTCGGCGGTGGATGTCGCGCTGTGGGATCTGAAGGCTCGTCTGCTCGGGGTCGCGCTCAGCACGCTGCTTGGGCGTGTGCGTGAGCGGGTGCCGGTGTATGGCAGCGGCGGGTTCACCTCCTATGACCGTGAGCAGATGGAGCGCCAGCTCGCCGGCTGGGTCAAGCAGGGCATCAGAGCAGTGAAGATGAAGGTCGGCTCCGAGCCCGACCGGGACCCTGAGCGGGTTCGCCACGCCCGCAGCGTGATCGGCGAGGAGGTAGGGCTGTTCGTGGACGCGAACGGCGCCTACTCGCGTAAGCAGGCGCTGGCGCTCGCCGAGACGTTCGCACGCGAGTCGGGCGTGTCGTGGTTTGAGGAGCCTGTCTCCTCCGATGACCTGGAGGGCTTGCGATTGCTGCGCGACCGCGCGCCGGCCGGGATGAACGTCGCCGCGGGCGAGTACGGCTATGACCTTTTCTACTTCGCCCGGATGCTAGACGCTGGCGCCGTCGACGTGCTGCAGGCCGACGTCACACGCTGCGGAGGGATCACCCAGTTTTTGCAGGTGGGCGCGTTGTGCGCCGCTCGTGGCATGAGACTGTCGGCGCATACCAGTCCGGCGCTCCACGCGCACGTGTGCGCGGCGATCGAGCCGCTTGAGCACGTGGAGTATTTCCACGATCACGCGCGCATCGAGGAACTGCTGTTCGATGGCGGGCCGCCGTTGTGCGATGGGGCGCTGTGCCCAGACCCTGCCGCGCCTGGACTGGGGTTGGTGCTGCGCGAGGACGAGGCGGAGCGCTACGAGCACTGATGCCGAACATGGCGCACGCCTACGAGCATGTGCAGAGCATCTACCTGCCGATCGCGGTGGGCGTGTTCGTGATCGTCCTCGGCACGCTGCTGGTGCTGCTGGTGCGCGGCGCGCGAAGAAAGAAGCCGGGACGAGGCTCGCAGGCGCCGGTGGTGGAGACGGTGTATGCGTGCGCGCTGGCGTGCATAGTGGCGTTTCTGGTGTGGGTGACGTTCACCGCCGAGACGCCGATCGACCGCACGGTTTCCGATCCGGGCCTTCGGCTCAGGGTGATCGCGGCACAGTGGAGCTGGCGCTTCATCTACCCCGACGGTGTGAGCGTGGCCGACGTCGACACATGGCATCCGACGCCGGCGTTTGTCCCGACGGGGACCGAGGTCGAATTCACGGGCACCTCTGAGGATGTGATCCACGGGTTCTGGGTGCCGTCTTTGCACTATCAGCGCCAGTTCGTGCCCGGCTACACCACGCACTTCGATCTTCTCTTTCAGACGGCCGGCTCCTACGGGGGGCAGTGCTCGGTGCTGTGCGGCGAGTTCCACAGCGAGATGCACTTCGCGCTCCGTGCGGTGAGCCCGCAGAGCTTCAGTGAATGGTTGGCTCGTGAACACGCGCACCAGGGGGTGGGCTCGTGAACGCGGTAGCGGTTCCCGCCCGCGCAGCCTCGCGCACGTTTGCTTCTACGGACCACAAGCGGATCGCCGGCGCCGCGTGCATGGTCGCGTTCGTGTTCTTTCTGGCCGGTGGCTTGCTGGCGCTGGTGATGCGAAGCCAGCTCGCCGCGGACGGTGGTGTGGTCTCCCAGCAGACCTACAACGAACTTTTCACGATGCACGGCTCGACGATGGTCTATCTCGTGATCGTCCCGGTGGCGCTCGCGGTCGGCCTGTACTTCGTGCCGTTGCAGATCGGGGCGGCGGAGATCGCCGGGCCAAGGGTCGCGCTCGCCGGGCTGTGGCTGCTGGTCTGCGGCGGCGTGAGCATGTGGTCGGGGTTTCTCACCAGTGGCGGCGCCGCCGCGGCGTCGTGGTGGGGGTTTGACCCGCTGTCTGACTCGATCCACTCCCCCGGTAGCGGCATGGAACTGTGGATCTTCGGTGTGATGCTGGCGACCCTCGGGCAGATCCTGTGGGCCGGCTGCATCCTCTCCACCGCGCTGCGCCGGCGCGCGCCCGGAATGACGCTGATGCGGATGCCGGTGTTCACCTGGACGATGGTCGTGACCTGCTTGATGGTCGTGTTCGGGTTCCCCGCGCTGCTTCTCGCGCTCGGGTTGCTGTGGGCGCAGCGTCACTTCGGCGGGGTGCTCGTCGGCGGCGCAGGAGCCGTGGACTACCAGGCGCTGTTCTGGTTCTACGGGCATCCTGTCGTGTATGTGATGTTCTTCCCGTTCGTGGGGATGGTCGGCGAGGTGCTCGCCACCTTCTCCTCCCGGCGGTTCTTCGGCTACTCGGCGTTTGTCGTTGCGTTGCTTGCGTTCGCGGGTTTGTCGATGACGGTGTGGGCGCACCATATGTTCACCTTCGGGCTGCTGTCGAACAAGTATTTCGCGCTGACCTCGACCGCGCTGATCGTACCCGCGGGTATCGAGTATTTCGATTTCCTGGCGACCATGTGGCGCGGCAGTCTGCGTTTCACCACCTCGTTCTTGTTCGCGCTCGGGTTTCTCGTGCAGTTCCTGGTCGGCGGGCTGACGGGTGTGATCCTTGCCTCGCCGCCGCTTGACTATGGGCTGAATATGTCGTATTTCGTGGTGGCGCATTTTCACTACACGATCTTCGCGGGCAGCGCGTTCGGCCTGTTCGCCGGCATCTACTACTGGTTCCCGAAGATCACCGGAGCGATGCTAAGGGAGCGGCTGGGGAAGCTGCACTTCGTGCTGATGATGATCGGGACGAACGTGACGTTCTTTCCGATGTTCATCCTCGGCGCAGAGGGCATGACCAGGCGGATCGCGCGCTACCCCGCCTCAACGGGCTGGCAGCCCTTGAACATTCTGGAGACGGCGGGGTCGGTGGTGATCGCGCTGTCGGTGCTCGTGTTCATGGCGAACATGCTCGTGTCGTTGCGTGACCGGCATTTGGCGGGGGATGATCCTTGGGGGGCGCACACGCTTGAGTGGGCGACGAGCTCGCCGCCGCCGCGGCACAACTTCAGGGCGTTGCCGCCGATTCGCAGCTACGCGCCGCTGCTGGACCTGCGCGAGACCCGTGAGGAGGTGAGCGTGTGAGACGTGCGGCCGTAGTCTTGCTCATTTGGGGGTTGTGGCTGGGCGTGCTGACCGGCCTGCAGGCCGTGTTCGCACCGAAACTGATCCAGTTCTTGATCCCCGCCGTGGCTAGTATGGCGTGCGTTCTCGCCGGGCTGATCGTGTGGGTGCTCGACGCCCGGCAGGGCCGGGGTGAGCTTCCACGGCTGATCGCCGACGGCTCTTTCGCCACCGTCGCGCTGGTCCTCGGGATCGCGGTGGCGCTGCTTGGCGCCGGGTTCGGGCTGTGGCTGATCTTGATCGGCGCCGGCATCCTCGCGCTGGGGCTTGGTGGTGTTGTGCGCGAGCAGCGCGCACGGGCACGCACGCTGCGCCGGGAGGCGTCGCGGTGAGCGCGCAGCCGCCGACGCTCGCCCGGCTGCTGACCTCGTGGACGGTCGATCCGCTGCTGATCGGTGTGCTTTGCCTGACGGGGTTGCTGTACGGGTGGGGTGCCCTGCGCTGCCGGGGGCGCTGGCCGGTGTGGCACACAATCTCGTTCATCGCCGGCTTGCTCGTCATCCCGCTCGCGCTGCTGTCGGGCATCGACCAGTACGCGGACGAGCTGCTCTCGATCCATGTCATCGAGCATCTGCTGCTGATCCTGGTTGCGCCGACGCTGCTCTTGTGGGGGGCGCCGGTGCGGCTGGCCCTGAGCGCCTCCCCGCCCGCAGGCCGACAGGCGATCGGCGCGCTGCTGCGCTTCCGCTGGGCGCGGTTCCTGACGCGCCCTGCGTGTGGGTTTGCGCTGTTCACCGTCGTGGTGCTTGGCACACATTTGACTGGCGTGTATGAAGCGGCGCTGCGCGACCCGCTGATCCATGCAGGCGAGCACGCCGCCTACTTCTGGTCGGGGATGCTGTTCTTGCTGCCGCTGCTCGCGGCTGACCCGATCCCCCATCCGCCGGGGGCGATCGCACGGTTCTCGTGGCTGATGGCCGCGATGGTCGTGATGTCGATTCCAGCCGGAGTGTTCCTGTTCGACGGGCGTGTTCAGTACCCGTTCTACCTGGCGCCGGCGCGCGCCCTGCACACCTCCGCGCTGGCCGATCAGCGTGCCGCCGGGATGATCATGCTCGTTGCCTGCGGCGTGGCGATGGGCGCACTGGCGATCGTGATCGCTATGCAGGCGATGATCGCGGAAGAGAGGCGCCAGCTCCGCCGCGACACCTACCCGTTCGCAGAGCGGCGACAGCGTGCTGATGGCGATCCCGCCGGCAGCGAACGCGCGAGGGAGCCGGTGGACGCATGAGGCGCAGGCTGATGTGTGTGGCGGCGCTCGTGTGCGGCGCACTCGCACTGGTCGATTTCGCGGCGCGCTGGGACGCCAGCGCGGCCCGAACACCACCGGCGGCTGCGCCTGTGTCCTCCTCGCTGGTCGCGCAGGGGCACGCCCTGTTCGAGTCCTCCTGCGCGTCCTGCCACGGTCTTGACGCGCAGGGCATCCGTGGCCGCGCGCCGAGCCTGCACGGCGTCGGCGCCCTGGCGGCGGACTTCTACCTGCAGACCGGCCGGATGCCGCTGGCGAATCCGAGGGCGCAGCCGCTGCGGGGAAGCCCGGCGTTCGGGCCGGGCAAGATCAAGGCGCTGATCGCCTACGTCGCGTCGTTCGGCGGTCCTGGCATCCCGACAGTGCAGCCTCGCCGGGGGTCGTTGGCGGAGGGGCAGCGGCTGTTCGGGTTGGATTGCGCTGGCTGCCACACGATTCAGGGGCAGGGCGGGATCGTGACGGGCGCGATCGTGCCATCGCTGAACCAGGCGACACCGACGCAGGTCGGCGAGGCGGTGCGGATCGGCCCGTATGTGATGCCGCGCTTCAGCGAAGCGCAGCTCTCCGCGGCCGAAGTGAACTCGCTCGCGCGCTACATCCAGAGCATCCAGCACCCCGACAACCTTGGCGGCTGGGGCATCGGGCGGATCGGCCCGATCCCCGAGGGGATGGTCGCCTGGCTGCTGGCCGCCGCCGCGCTGCTGTTGATCGCAAGGCTGCTCGGCGAACGCACGAGCGAACCGTCCGACCATCAGTCGCAAGCAGGTGGTGGCGCGTGAGCCGAATCTGGAAGGCGATCGTGCTGTTCGTGCTGTGGCGCACCGGCGGGCTGCGTGCCCGCCGCCAGCAGCCCGAGGTCGACCCGTCCGAGCGGCACACCGGCGCACCCGCGTGGGCTGAGCGGCTGGTAGCAGTGCTGTTGTTGCTAGTGCCGGTGGCGGCGCTGGCGTTCGTCGCGTTGTTCGTGTTTCACCCGCAGACGCAGCTGCTCGGTCTCGCGCTCGGGGCGACGCTGGCGCTGGTGGCGGGCGCGCTGGTGCTCGCTGGCCGCTGGCTGGTGGCGCAGGAGACGAAGGTCGAGCAGCGCCCGGAGCTCGCAGACCCGGACACCACCCGCGAGGTCCTCGAGCAGGCTGCCGAAGGTGTGGAGGGCATCACGCGCCGGCGGCTGCTCGCCGGCGCCGCTGGCGTGGCGGGCGCGGGGTTGACGGCCGCGGTCGTGATCCCGATAGCGGCGCTCGGCCCCGGCCTGGAGGACCAGCTGCGACGCACACCCTGGCACGCCGGGCGGGCGCTCGTGGACGAGCAAGGCCGCCCGATCCTCGCCGCTGACATCGTTGAACGCAGCTTTCTGACCGCGTTCCCGCAGGACGCCGATGAGGATGACTTGGGCTCCCCGGTCGTGGTCGTGCGTGTGAATCCCGCCACGCTCAGACTGTCGGGGGAGCGTGCGGGCTGGGCGCCGGAAGGCATCCTCGCCTACTCGAAGATCTGCACCCATGCGGCGTGTGGGATCTCGCTGTTCCGAGACCCTTTGAGCCCTTCCACTGAGTCCAAGGGGCCGGCGCTGGTTTGTCCCTGCCACTACTCCACGTTCGACGTGCTCGACGGTGGCAGCGTCGAGTTCGGCCCCGCTGGCAGGCCGCTTCCGCAGCTTCCGCTGCAGATCGACGGTGCTGGTGTGCTGCGCGCCGCGGGGCCGATGTCCGGGCCGGTCGGCCCGTCCTGGTGGGGAGACCCGACATGAGCGCCAAGGACAGAAGCGAGCGGCCTGTGAGTGCTGTGGCGTTCGTGGATGAGCGGCTGGGCGCGGCGCGTGGGATGCGCTGGCTGATGGACTACGTGTTTCCCGACCACTGGAGCTTCCTGCTCGGCGAGATCGCCCTCTACTCCTTCGTGGTGCTGGTCCTCACCGGCACGTTCCTGGCGCTGTTCTTCGACCCGGACACCACGCAGACCGTCTATCACGGCAGCTACCAGGCGCTGGCGGGCCAGAGCGTCTCGGGCGCCTACGCTTCCACGCTTCACATCTCCTTCGAGGTCTCCGGCGGACTGCTCGCCCGTCAGATTCACCATTGGGCGGCGCTCGTGTTCGTCGCCGCGATCACACTGCACCTGCTGCGGATCGTGTTCACCGGCGCGTTCCGCAAGCCACGCGACATCAACTACTTCATCGGCGTCACGCTGCTGGCGCTGGCGATCCTCGAGGGGTTCGCCGGCTACTCGCTGCCCGACGATCTCCTGTCGGGTATGGGGTTGGCAATCGCATGGGCGGTCGCAATGTCACTGCCGCTGATTGGCGGCCCGTTCGCCACCGCGTTGTGGGGCGGCAGGTTCCCCGGCTCGACTGCGTTTGAGTCGCGGCTGTTCATCGCCCACGTCTTTCTGCTGCCGGCGATCATAGGTGGGCTGATCGCTGTTCACCTGGCGATCATCATGCGCCAGCGCCACAGCCAGTTCCCCGGCCCCGGCCGACGCGAGGAGAACGTTGTCGGCACCCCGATGTGGCCTGGGTATGCGTTGCGCTCGCTCGGCCTGTTCGCCGCGGTCGCCTCGGTGCTGGTGCTGATGGGCGGCTTGATTCAGATCAACCCGGTGTGGCTGTGGGGGCCTTACCACCCTTACATCGGCACGAATGGGGCGCAGCCGGACTGGTATCTGGGGTGGCTGATCGGAGCGCTGCGATTGATGCCGAACCTGGAGATCCACGTGTTCGGGCACACGCTCGTACCGAACCCGTTTTTTGGTGGGGTGCTGTTTCCCGCGCTCGTGTTTGGGGGTTTGTATGCGCTGCCGTGGCTTGACCGGCGCTTCATCTCCAAGGATTACCGCCGCCATGATCTGCTGCAGCGCCCGCGCGATAACCCGCGGCGCAGTGCGCTGGCCGCCGCGGTTCTCTCAGCGGTGGCGGTGGTGTTCGCCGCGGGCTCGGCCGACAGGCTGTTCTTCCAGTTCGGGTTTGGCTATGAAGGCGCGATCTGGTTCTTCCGCGGCGCGTTCCTGGTCGTGCCCGTGGTCGTGTTCGTGCTCACCAAACGCGCGTGCGTGCTGCTCGCGCGGGAGGACTCACACCCGTTGCGAGGCTGGAGCGGACAGGTCGTGCTCCGCAACCGCGAGGGCGGCTTTGACACCGCCCCTCGAAGGCGGCGGGCGCCTCCTCAGTAGGTCTCGGGCGGTTCGTAGGGCGGGCGTTCGACGATCCGTTCGCCGGCGCCAGCGCGCCTGGGCCGCCAGGCAAGGAGATAGAACATCGAAAGCACCAGGCCGACGATGCCGGCGATCATCAGGATCAGGCCGATGGTCTGGATCGAGATACCTTCGACGGTCGCGGTGACTGCGTAGCGCAGGATTGCGCCTACTGCTATGAGGAATATGGAGCTACCAATGGTCATGTGTTGGGCCTACCCGCCCCGGCGTGGCTGAAACTGGCGCGGGGGTCAGCGCTTCTTGTCCTCGACCGCTCGTTGGAGCTGGGCCTTGTTCATGTGTGAGCGGCCCTTGATGCCGAGGCTGCGGGCCTCTTGGTAGAGCTGCTCGCGGGTGCGTCCGCGTGGCCCTGGTTTGCCGGAACGCAGGCCGCCGCGCCGCCCGGATGAGATATCGCTGGTTGAGGTGCGCGAGCTGGAGGAGGCTTCGCCGTGGCGGGCGCGTTCCTTGTTGACGGTGCGCGCGGCGATCTCCTCGGCGCGATTGAGCGACGCGCCTTGTTCGCGCTCGCTGTCCTTGACGTGCTGGTACTGACGCTCTCGCTTACTGCCTTTCTTCACACCTCGGGGTGGCATTTCATCTGCCTCCTGTGATCTGGTCTTTCATGGTTGCGCGCATGATCGACCGCACACGCCGTGCCTCGGCGCTGATGCCCGCTCGGGAGATCATCGGCCGGGCGGTGGCCGAGCCTGCTCTCAGAAGGTTGCGCGCAGCCTCAGACATGGAAGTGAGCTGCGGGCTTTGACGGCTGCGCCAGCGCACGCGCGGCTCGACGGCCGGTCTGATGTGTGCTGGGTCCGCGGCCATCTTCCCTCGCCTATGCCGCGGCCGTCGTGAGCGCCGGCGCCTGGCGGTCGTTGAAGCGAGGTAGCACCTCACGGGCGTAGGTCTCGAAGAAGCCGTCCTGGTCGGGGCCGATCTGCTGGATGTAGAGCTGGTCGAACCCGGCGTCCTGGTAGCGGCCGATCGCCTGCAGATGCTTCTCCAGGGCGGGGCCGCACGGCACGGCTTCGGCAACCATGTCCTCGTCGACGAGCTCTGACGCCTGCTCGAAGTGCGCCGGAGTAGGCAGGATCTGGGCAAGCTCGCCGGGTAGCTGCTCGTTGGGCCAGAGGCGATGCGCGGTGGCGCGCGCCTCGCGCTCATCCTGGCCCCAGCAGACCTTCATCCCGCCGGCGACGATCCGCTGGCCCTTGGCGGCGTCTCGGAAGCGCTTGACTTCCTCAGCGTCGGGGGTGACGGTGCAGTAGCCGTCCCCGATCTTTGCGGCGAGGCGGGTCGCCTTGGGGCCGAACCCGGAGATGAGGATCGGCGGTGTCTGCTCGGGCAGGTCGTAGATGCGGGCGTTCTCGACGCGGTAGTGGTGGCCGCGGTGGCTTTGCATCCCGCCCTGCCAGAGCGTGCGGATCACCTCCACGGCCTCCTCGAGCATCTCCAGCCGTTCGTCGGCTTGCGGCCAATTGTCGCCGAGGATGTGCTCGTTGAGCGCCTCGCCGCTGCCGAGCCCGAGCGTGAAGCGGCCCTCCAGCAGCACCGCGCAGGTCGCGGCGGCCTGCGCGACGATCGCCGGATGGATACGCATGGTGGGGCAGGTCACGGCGGTCGTGACGTTCATCTTGGGTGCTGCCTGGGCGAGCGCGCCGATCGTCGCCCACACGAAGCCGCTGTGCCCCTGCTCGTCATTCCAGGGGTGGTAATGGTCTGAGATCCAGAGTCCTTGGAAGCCGGCTTCTTCTGCCATGCGCGCCTGCCTGACGAGCTCGCGCGGGCCGAACTCCTCGCTGGACAGGAAATAGCCGATCCTCATGGCTGGCCTCCTCGGGACTTGAAGTTCGAGACGCGCACTCTGGGTTCTCCTACCCAAAGCCGGGAGCCTCAATCGGCGGGGACAGGGCTACCCGCTTGGCGAATGGGCAAGCGGGTAGGGCACATCTGAACGTGAACGCTCAGAGGCACAAGCGAGCGGGTGCTCGCCGCCGGTTGATCGGTGGCGTTGTCGTGGTACTCGCGTGGTGGGCGCTGTT
Organism: uncultured Solirubrobacterales bacterium; assembly: GCA_963812955.1. Taxonomy (GTDB): domain Bacteria; phylum Actinomycetota; class Thermoleophilia; order Solirubrobacterales; family Solirubrobacteraceae; genus Palsa-744. The sequence continues at coordinate 79,484 of CAWEXC010000002.1, read as the reverse complement.
GGGCGGGACGTGGATGCTGCTGGTCGATACGGTCTCGACCGCGGAGGTGCTGTGCGCGGTGGCGGCAGCACTGGCCGGAGTGCTTGTCACTCGCCTCGTGCTCGGGAGTGAGATCGAGGGGATGCACCCGACGATCGGCCTGGTCGCGGCGCTGGCGCGGCAGTTGGCGCGCGTGCCCGCTGACCTGTGGCTGCTGACGGTGGCGTTGGCGCGCACGCTGGCCGGGCACCGTCGGCCTGGACGGTTCCACGAGCTGGCGCTCGAGCTTGCCGTGGACGAGCAAGGGAATGGGCGGCGGGCGGGGATCGAGCTGGTCGGCTCGCTTGCGCCGAACACGATCGTGCTCGGCGTCGATGAGCGGCGGGTGATCGTGCACCAGCTCGTCGCCCGCCACGACGAGCGCGCGAGTGTCCGGGAGATCGGCTCGTGAACGTGTGGCTGATCGCGGCGCTCGCGCTGCTGCCGGTGCTGTTCGTGTGCGGCCTGGCATGTTTTCTCTCCGGGGCGCTCACTGGGCTGGTGGCGATGGAGCTGGCGAGCGCAACCTGCGTGGTGGAGCTGATGCTGTTCAGCGAGGGCACGCACCGCCAGCCGTTCATCGACCTGGCATTGGTGCTCGCGGTGATGGGGTTCGTCGGCTCGCTTGCGTTCGCCAGGCTGATGGAGCACGGCCCATGAGAAGCGTGATCGTGGACGTGCTGCTGTTCGCCGGCGTCATGGTGCTGTTGCTGTGCGCGCTGGGGGTGCTGGTGATGGGCAGCGCCTATGACCGGCTCCACTACGCCTCGGCCGCGGGCTGGGGCGCGCTGCTGGTCGCGCTGGCGATCGTGGTGCAGGAGTCGGTGTCGTTGATCGGCGACAAGGCGCTCGTGACGGCCGCGATCCTGGTGTTGTGTGGGCCGGTGCTCTCGCACGCCACCGCCAGGGCGGGCCGCATCCGCGAACGAGGCGCCTGGAACCCCGACCCACAAAGCAAAGAGGCCGGGTCGTGAGCGAGCTGCAGGCCGGCTTGCTGGTACTGCTCGCCTTCGGCGGGCTGGCGGTCGTGTTGATGCGCGACCCGCTGCGCCAGGCGTTGATGGTCGGCATCTACGGGCTGCTGCTCGCGCTGTTGTTCTTCGTGCTGCAGGCGCCCGATGTCGCGCTCTCGCAGGTCGTGGTCTGCACGGTCGCGGTGCCGGTGATGATCCTGCTGGCGCTGGCGAAGGTCCGCGGCCACGAACAGGACAACGAAGATCAAGCCAAGCGCCCCGAAGGTAAACGATGAGCGAACGGACGCGCCTTCACCTGTTCTTCACCGGCGCGGCAGGGCTCGCGGCACTGCTTGCCTGGGGCCTGGCCGGGTTGCCTGCGTTCGGCGATTTCAACGGCGCCTATGCGCTTCTGATCAACCATGTGGTTGTTGCTCAGCGTCACGCGACCGACGCGGTGACGGCGGTGAACTTCGACTATCGAGCGCTGGACACGCTCGGCGAGGAGTTCATCCTTTTCGCCTCCGTTGTTGGGTTGGCGGTGCTGTTGCGGGAGCAGCGCTCAGAGCGCGCGCGGCCCCCGGCACAGGCCAGCGAGGAACACCGCTTTCAGGGATCGAGCTATGCGCTGCGGGCGCTGACGCTGCTGCTGGTCGGCCCGCTGGTCGTCCTCGCGTTGTATGTGGACTCCCACGGCGCGCTGACGCCCGGCGGCGGGTTCCAGGGCGGCGTGGTCGGCGCCGCCGGGCTGCTGCTCGTGTTCCTCGGCGGCGGGTATCTGACGATGCGCCGCCTCTCCCCTCACGCGCTGGTGGAGCTCGCGGAGGCGAGCGGCGCCGCCGGCTATGCGCTGATCGGCTTGGGCGGCATCGTGTTCGCGGGCGTGTTCTTCGAGAACTTCCTCGGGTTCGGCACGCCGGGCGAGCTGGTCTCGGCGGGCACGATCCCGCTCTTGAGCATGGCAGTCGGCCTGGAGGTCACGGGCGCGTTCGTGCTCTTGTGGAGTGAGTTCCTCGACCAGGCGCTGATCGTGAGGCACAGGTGAGCGTCCTGGCCTACGGCACCGCCGGCTGGCTTTTCCTGGTTGGCCTGTATGGGATCGTTAGCAGCCGCAACCTGATTCAGATGGTGATCTGCCTGTCGGTGGTGCAGTCCTCCACCTACGTGCTGCTGCTCTCGATCGGCTACCGCAAGGGCGCGGCGGCGCCGATCTTCGCGGACATCCCGCCAGGGTCGCGGGCGGTCGACCCGATCGTGCAGGCGCTGGCGTTGACCGACGTGGTGGTCGAGGCGACGGTCGTGGCGCTGCTGCTCGCATTGGCGGTGCAGGCGCACAAGCGCTTCGGGACGCTTGACCCGAACGAGCTGACGCCCCTGCGCGGGTAGCCGGTGCACTCGCTGATCCCGCTCCCGGTGGTAATACCACTGCTCGGCGCCGCCCTGCTGGCAGCCGGGAACAAGATGTTGCCGCGCTGGGTGACTGACACTGTGAGCCTTGCGTGTGCGCTGGCGGTGCTCGTGATCTGTGTGCTGCTCACCGCGCACGCGACGCGGCTGATGGTGTACTGGTTCGGCGGGTTTCACATCAGCCACGGCGTAGCGGTGGGGATCTCCTTCTCGGTCGATCGCATCGGCGCCGGGATGGCGAGTCTCGTGGCCTTGATGGTCAGCGCCGCGCTCTTGTACTCGGTGCGGTACTTCGATGAGGTCGGCTCGCTGTTCGGCGCGCTGATGCTCGTGTTCTTGGCAGCGATGGTCGGGTTCTGCCTGACCGGCGACCTGTTTGACCTTTTTGTCTTCTTTGAGTTGATGAGTGTCGCCGCCTACGCGCTGACCGCCTACAAGATCGAGGAGGCAGGCCCGCTGCAGGGCGCGATCAACTTTGCGATCACCAACAGTGTCGGCTCGTTTGTGATGCTGACCGGGATCGCGCTGCTCTACGGGCGCACAGGCGCGTTGAACATGGCGCAGATCGGCACCGCGCTGGCCGGGCATCCCGCGGATGGGCTGGTGAAGGTCGCACTGCTTTTGATCATGGGCGGCCTGCTGGTGAAGGCCGCGATCGTCCCTTTGCACTTCTGGCTGGCTGACGCGCACGCGGTCGCGCCTGTGCCGGTGTGTGTGCTGTTCAGCGGCGTGATGGTCGAGCTCGCGCTCTACGGGCTGGCGCGCGTGTACTGGAGCGTGCTCGCCGCGCCGATGGCCGCCCACACCGGCGGTCTGCGGGTCGTGCTGATCGCGCTCGGGGTGCTGACGGCGTTGGTGGGCGCGGTGATGTGCGTGGCGCAGCGGCATATCAAGCGTCTGCTGGCGTTCTCGACGATCAGCCACACGGGCATGTTCTTGATCGGTCTGGGTCTCTTGACGCCTGCGGGGCTGGCAGCCAGCGGCGAGTACGTGGTCGAGCACGCGATGCTCAAGGGCGCGCTGTTCATGGCCGCCGGCATCCTGCTGCACCGCTTCGGCACGGTGGACGAGTACGAGCTTCGCGGGAAGGGCCGCGGGCGCGATCCAGGTCTGCGGGTCGCTGGCATCGTGTTCGTGCTCGGCGGGCTTGGGCTGGCGGCGCTCCCGCCGCTGGGCGTGTTTTTCGGCAAGTCCGCCCTGGAGGGCGCGCTCACGCACGCACCGGGCTACGGCTGGGTGCTGGCGGTGCTCGTACTCGCCTCGGCGTTGACCGCCGGGGCGATCCTGCGCGTCGGTGGGCGGGTGTTCGCGGGCTGGGGTGAGCGGCTGCCTCGCCACCACGAGCTGCTGAGCGCCGTCAGCGAGCAGCCGGAGACGCTCAGCCCGCACGACCGCACGCCGGTGGTGATGATCGCCGCGCCGCTGCTCATGCTGGTTGGCGGTCTTTTCGTCGGAGTGTTCTGGGGGTTGCGCGATGGGATCGCGGCGGCTGCTGCTCGCATGGCTGACCACGCCGGCTATGTCGCGGCCGTGTTCGGCGCGCACGTGGGCGCGGTGCGCGCACCGCACGCGCCGGTGGTGACGCTCGACTTCGTGTTGGCGGCAGCGACGGTCATCGGTGCGCTGGCGGTGGCGGCGTGGGCGCTCGCCGGCCCGCCCGATTGGCACCCGCTGGAGCGCCCGCAGCGCACGGTCACGAGCGGCATGATCGCGCTGCGGCGGCTGCACTCGGGTTGCGTGAACGACTACATCGCCTGGCTGGTGTTCGGCGTGGCCGTGATCGGCGGCGCGCTCGCGCTCACCTGAGCGGCGTTTTCCGCTCGGGGTGGCGGGTAGGCAAGAAAGCGATGCGTCCAGCGATCCCCCACACCGGGAAGGCTTCTGATCAGATGCCCGAGGAGGCGCCGGCCGAGCAGGTGCCCGATGATGTGCCGGAGGCTGGCGAAGGCGCCGCCCGCGAGGCCGCGCGTCAGCACACCAAAGATGCGCGCCGCCAGGGCAGCCAGCGGCGAAAGCGCAGCAAGCGGGCCGCTGGTGGCAACGCCGACCGTGGCGGTAGTCGATGAGCAGCGAATCGCTGGATGAGCGGCGCGAGGCCGAACTGGCCGCCCGCGAAGCAGCCCGCATTGGCGGCGGCAGTGGCCGTCCTCCAGAGGACCCTGCCGAGGCGCCGGTGGAGCAGGCGGGTGGCGGTGAGGCCGAGGGTTTCGAGGGCAGCGAGGAGCTGCTGGTGGAGCACGCTTCTCATGGCGACTCGCAGGCGGCCCACGCGATCCTGCACGACCAGACGCCGGGCGAGGAGGATGACGCACGCACGGATGGCGAGGCTGCCATGAGCGCAGCAGCGAGGCCGAGACGGACGGTCCTGCCTGACCGGGGTAGCTACCGTTGATCGGTATGTCGGACTCGCGCAGCGTGAACGGCGAGCGACGCCACGAGACTCCTCGGGAGCGCCTTGACCGCAACCTCGAGGAGCTGACCGGCGAGCTGCGCGTCGTAGTGACCGGCGTGCAGGTCCTGTTTGCGTTCTTGCTGATCGTCCCGTTCAACACCGGGTTCGCTCACGTCGGGAGCTTCGAGCGCACGGTGTACTTCGTCACGCTGGTATTGGCTGCGCTGGCGGCTGTGTGCACGATCGCGCCGTCTGCACAGCATCGCTTCCTGTTTCGCCACGACGACAAGCAGCACATCGTGTTCACCTCAAACCGGGTGGTGATCGCGGGCCTTGCGTTCCTCGCGCTGGCGATGTGTGGCTGCCTGCTGCTCGTCACGACCAAGCTGTTCGGCATCCCCGCCGGCGTGCTGACGGCGCTCGTGGGCTCACTCCCGTTCGTGGTCTTGTGGTTCGTGGTGCCGATCAGACGGCTGAGGATGCTCGACAAGGGCGGAGGCGATACGCGAAGCCTGTGAGCGCCCGGCGTAGCTGGCGGGCTGTGTTTCATCACGGAACGCTGGGGTAGCTCCCAGGTGAGGTTTTCTATGAGACACAATCCGATCGTGTCGGAGACGGATGCGTTTCGCGTGGCCATAGCCGTCGCGGGACTGGCGGTTGTGAGTGGTGTAGTTGGATGGCTGACGGGGGCGATTGTTGGTGTGGTCGTTTTCGTCGTCGTTGGGCTCTGCGTATTGGCTGTCTATATGTATCTCCCTGAACGTGGCCGTTCGCGGCCTCTGCTCAGAGCCGCGCACGAACATCATCCCCATGCTCGTCCGGCAAGACGACACGTGATTGTGGTGGCAAACGAGCCACTCGCCGGAGACGAGCTTGATGCTCACATCCGCGGGGCCGATAGTGAAACGGTCGAAGTCGACATCCTCGCCCCCGTGCTGGTGTCGCGTACCCACCTCGCGTACACCGACATCGACCGGGAGCTTCACGAGGCCCGTGAGCGCCTTTCACGCTCGCTGGCGTGGGCACGAGAGCACGGGTTCCTCGCTCGCGGCGAGGTTGGCGACCCCAGCAGCCCGACGACCGCACTCGAGGACACGCTTCGAGGCTTCGGCGCGGATCAGGTGATCGTCGTCACGCATGGATCGGGGCCAGGCGAGCGCCATGAGCGCACGGAGCTGGAGCGTTTGCGCGAGGAGCTAGACATGCCCGTCGTCCAGGTGAGCGTGGACTCAGATCGCAGGAGATCTTGCGTAGAGAGCCTCCCGGCGGGTAAGCGATAGGCATGAGGCTGAGAAAGCGACATAGCGAGACCGAAGAAGGACCGAGAGGACAGCCAGTGTCCTCGACGGCCGGCGCACACAGACCTGTGGCTACGGGCCGCGAAGCACAGGCTGGGCCGGGCGAACATGGCCCCCGGCGACGGTCGCTGGCGTGGCGCACGCGCGATGCGGGAGCGGCGACGGTAGGCGCGGTAGGCGCCAGCGTCGTGATGTTTGCGCGACTGGTGATGACGGTGGCGGTGCTGATCGCGCTGCTCATCGGCTTGGCGATCGTGCTGAGGGACGTGGGCGCCAATACGGGTAACACGATCGTGGAAGGCATCCACGAAGGCGCAAACTTCTTCGCCGGCTCATTCACGGGGTTGATCCGCTTCGCTGGTCATCCCAAGCGCGCAATCACGGTCAACTGGGGTATCGCGTTGCTCGTCTATCTGATCGTCGGCGCGATCCTCGCCCGTGTGGTCTTCAACGCGGGCAGCGGTGGGCTGCGCTTTGAGCGGCGCCATCGCACATCGACGGTCAATTATTGACGCTCGGATGGCGGCCGGCTGGGATTGCGATCAGATCAGTCGGTAGCCGACTCCGCGCACGTTGATGATCCAGTGTTCGCCTGCGGCGCCGAGCTTTCGGCGTAGGCGACTGGCGTGGCTGTCGAGCGTGCGTGTTGTGCATGTGGAGCGGTAGCCCCACACGGTTTTCAGGAGCTCGTGCTTGGTGAAAACGCGGCGTGGGGCGCGGCTCAGGTGCAATAGCAGCTCGTACTCCACGGGGTCGGGTAGGACGATCTGGCGTCGTTGGCTCATCGTGTTCGCTCCTGTGCTGGTGGGTTGACGATCCGGCTGATCGTCTTGCGGACGATCCCCGGTATGAGGCTGGTGCGGCTGGGCGCGATCTGCCGGTGAAGGGTGCTGCCGGGTCCGTAGGCTGGGTCGGGGAGCTCGGGGTGCGCGAGCGATGGCGTCTGCGCGTAGCTTCGACTCATGCTCTGCGCGAGCCGTTTGATGCGGTCGGTGTCGTGGCCTTCGACGCCGAGGTCCTGGCGGGAGACGTACCAGTCGGTGCCCTGGCGGGCGCGGGACGCCTCGACGTAGGCGGGCTCCTTGCTGGTCTGCCAGCTGCCGGTGACGACCAAGGTCCTTGTCACCGTGGCGCCCTGCGCGCGGTGGATGTGCCGCGCGTAGCCGAGCCTGAGCTTCGCAAGGTCCTCCCCGCTGACGAGGGCTTGGCGGCCGGTCACGTCGAACTCGACCAGGACCTCGCCGGCCTGGGTGATGGTGAGGATCTCGCCGCGGCTGCCGTTCTCGATCCGCTCCACGCCGGGCTCGCGGTGTTGCTCGATGAGCGCCACGCGGTCGCCTTCGCGGACGCCGTAGTGCACACCGGGCACGGGGACTTCATGCTCGCCGAGTTCGCCGCGCTCGGCGCGGAAGTGCTGCGCGCGAGCGTTCAGCCGGTGGATCTCCTGGTTTGACGCATCGCTGATCAGCGCGACCTCGCTGGGGTCATGGGTCTCGGTGAGACTCGCCCACGCCTGGGCGGCCTGCTCGACCGCTTCATCGCGGGTGTCTGCCATGTGCAGTTGCCCTTGGGCGTGGTAGTGGGCCATCGCGCGGTCGGAGCGCCCGGCGCGCAGGTCCGCCCACGCCCGCTGTTCGGCGGGGTCCAGCGTCCGGCGGATGTTCGACAACTCCGCGCTGGGGGCAATGCCGGTGAGCCGCTCGAACATGCCGCCCGCGCCGATCGAAGGGAGCTGCGCGGCGTCACCGATCGTCACGAGCTTGGCGCCCGTGTGCTCGACTGCTTCGGTGAGCCGGTCAAGCCGGTCGGTGTCGGCCATGCCCGCCTCATCGAAATAGATCGTGGTGTCCTGATCGACGTGGAGCTGGCCGCGCTCGACGCGGGCGACGAGCGCGTCCAGGGTGAGTGTCTGTCCGGCCAGCGCGGGGCTGTCTTGGCCGAGCCGCTGGGCGGTGGAGCCGGAGACGGCGATCCCGAAAGTCTGGTGGCCGGTGTGCTGCTCGGCGCGGGCGGCGGCGTCGATGACCACGCCCTTGCCAGTGCCCGCGGGGCCGACGAGGACCGCGGCGCGCTCAGGGCCAGTGATGACCTCAAGGGCGTGGGCCTGCTCGCTGGAGAGGCGTCCGCCGATCCGCTCGGCGATCTGGTCGCCCGCGAGCGCACGCGCCGTGTCCCCTACGTCGCGGCCGGCGTGCGTGGCGAGCGTGGTGAACCTGCGCTCGATCGCCTGCTCGCGCGCCCTGACGGCGAGCGTGGTCATCACGCCGCCCTCCAACGGGAGGATGCGCCGCTCGGCGATCATGCCTCTGGCCCGGTCGAGGGCCTCGGCGGGCGCGAGCTCGCCGACGGACTGCTCCAACAGGACCGCTCTGAACTCGCCGGGCTCGAAGGTGGCGGCACGCTCGGTGAGGCGCTGCTCGACGCGATCCTCGAGCGGCACCTCGACCACAGGCACGGTGATCGTGGCGAAGGGGCAGCCGGGCTGCTGGACGGTGTAGTGGAAGCGCACAGCGGTGTCGTTCCACGCCTGCTGCAGATCGCCGCGGGTGATGAGCGTCTTGGCCTTGCGGTTCTCCAGCTTGAGCGCTCGCAGCTCGCCGCGCTCGGGTGCCCGCCCGTACTGCGCGCGGAAGCGCTCGGCGGCTCTGGCGACCTCGCGGCTGCGCTGCGAGAAGGCGTCCAGCAGGCCCCTTGGCACATCGGCTATCTCGAAGTAGCGGCCATGTTTGCCAGTGCCCCGCTCGATCGCATACCCGCGCTGCTGGAGTTGGTGCGCGAGCGCCGAGCGGTAGTAGGCGCCAAGCTCACGAGCGGAGCGAAAGATCGGTCGGGAGGCAACGGCGACGAGCTTGCCGTCCTCGCGGATCGCGCTGGTGATGACCACGTGTGAGTGGAGCTGTGGATCGGGCGCGTCGCCCTCCATGACGCCGCGGGCGGTCGTGTGCCTGTACTCGGCGGCCACGAGGTCGCGGGCGCGCTCCTCGCTGACCTGACCCTGGTACTTGCGGCGCACGGTCGGCACCGTCTCGGTCAGATGCCCGATCGTCTCCCTGACAGCGACGGCGTGCGCGGCTTCGAGCTCGCGCCGCTGAGCCTCGCCGGCGAGCGCCCACACCGCGGACACCGACTTCGGCGCCGAGAACGTCAAGTCGATACCGCCGGCCCTGGTGCCGTCCGCGCCGGCCCGACGAAGCCAACGACCAGTGCGGGGATGCTTGCCTTCCATCAGCGCGATGAACTCGCGCCCGTCGACGGAGGCACCCTCGATCCCCAACCTGGCGAGCGTGTCGGGGGTGGCGAGCCACTGGCCGGGCGCCTGGACGGGCTCCCCGGTCGGCGAAAGATAGTAGTCGCCGCGCTCGGGCTCGATGGTCTTTGACTCCAGGTAGCGGGCGTACCCGCCGCCCTTGCCGGCGGAGATGCTGGCTGCGGTCATCACAAGGGGTACAGACCCCCAGGCCCTCAGACCGGCCAACGAATTACACGGCGCAGACATGGCGCTCGCACGGCGGTGCATCTACGGATGAAAAGTCAAGGGCTTGCGCGAACTTTTCTTCGGGGTTGCTGAGGGCGCTGCTCCAAGCTCGAGGGTGCGCTCCGCCGGCACAGTGATGGCACAGCGCCCGGAGGCGTGTGCATACCCGTAGTCTATACGGCCGTTCTTGTTGCGCCGGGGCGTGTCGTGGCGCAGAGATCAGCGTCGACGGCTGGGGTCGCGTCGAGTGCTTGGGAGTGGGATGATTTGTAGTGGTGCGGGTGACTGACGTGAGCGAAGCGCAGGCGTCAGGGGCTTGTGGCCTGCCGCGCGGCTTTGCCCTTTACGGGCTTTTGAGATGCGCGCCCCGGTGTCGCGCCCGCACCACCCTTCGGTGCTGCTGTTGAGCGCCAATCGTCGACCAGGCGCCGGTAGGCGAGCTCTGCCTGGGTTTGCAGCTCACGCTCCGCCGCGCGTTGAGCCGCCGTCGGCGAGAGGGTTGCCCCGTCGTGGCGGCGTGGCCGTCGTGACGCGCCGGCGGTGAGTTCTAACCGGCGGGTCTTCTGGCGCGTCAGCGAGGGGCGGGCGAACGCGTAGTCCTGGTCCTTGGTGAGTAGATGCCAGCAGAGAACCACGAGCTTGCGTGCGACAGCGACTGCCGCGACCCTGGGCGCCGCGGCGAGCACGGACGCGCTCACCGAACGCCTTGAGCGGGCCGGGGCTGCGGATCGCTATCCATGCCGCCTCGACCAGCATCGAACGGGCCTGCGCGTTGCCGCGCTTTGAGATGTGCCCGTAGCGAGCGGGCTCTGAGCCGGACTGGCGGACCTTCGGGTCCAAGCCGAGGTAGGCGACCAGCTGCCCCGGGGTCTGAAACCGGGAGATGTCTCCCACGGCTGCGATCACCGCCGCCGCGGTCCCGATATCCACGCCGGGGATCGTCAACAGCCTGCACAGCCCCGGCCACGCCAGGGCCTGCTCGGCGATCTTCTGGTCAAGCAAAGCGATCTCGCCATCCAGGAAGTCGATCTGGCGCAAACAGCCCGCCACCGTCTCGGCCTCCTCCTCCGGGAGTTGTTGCTTGGCCAGCCACACACGTCCCTTACGGCCGAAGAGATCGCTGACCGGTGGGCAGCCAAGCAGACAGCGCATCACGACGGCGTGCACCTCGTTCTTGATCCGGGTGCGTGCCCGCACCAAAGCTGAGCGCCGCGCGACCCGGCGGCGTAGCGCGAGCGTCGCCTCGTCCGGCACCCATACCTCGCTGAGCATCCCTGCTGAGAGCAGCCTGGCGAGCATCGCAGCGTCAAAGCGGTCAGACTTCACCCGCGCGTGAGAGATCGCGCGCGTCTGCGCCGCGTTAGAGACCACGACCCGCCCGACGTTGCTTTCCCGCAGGATCCTCGCGATCGCCATCACGCTGCCGCTGGCGTCCAAGACGACCTGATCCTCGCCGCCGAGACCACGCGCGAACTCCCTGATCGCCTCCGGTGTGCTCGCGATCCGCCCGACCTGCGAGACCTTGCCGCCCTCAGCGACCGCGACCTCGCAGAACTCCAAGTGAACATCAATACCGAAAAACCGCACTTTCCACTCCTTTCACCAGCCATCTAACTCTCAAACTGGAAGGCGCGGTGGGCAGCGACAAATACGGATTCGGGCTCTCAGCCCAACCAGGTGAGTCGCAGGGGCGGCCATATAGTCATTGACGGGCTCGCAGCCCAAATGCACGGCGGCCTGCCCCACCATTTGCGTCTTCCCACAAGAGCCCCTGTCCTGGTCAAACGACCCTACGAACACGACCGGACAGCAAACCCACCCGGTATTTCATACCCGTAGTCTGTGTCAGCTTGCGAGCCCGTGACGCAAAGCTGACACAGAGCGAGTCGAAGATGTAACTCTCGGGTTGGCGGGCGGGTGCTACTCGCCGGCCCACTCGGGCGGGGTGGCGCCGGGCTTCCATGCCTTGGTGACGCCGCCGCCTTGCTGGCGCAGCACCTGGGAGTAGTCGGCGAGCTGGTTCTGGAAGGCAAGCTCGTCGCGCGGGTCCTGCCCGGTGTCGTCGAGTTCGGCTCGCCACACGGCGAGCGCGCACAGGGTCTCGGTGGTTGATTCGTCGGTCCACCATTTGTCTTTGAGCGTGCCGAGCTGGACGGGGTAGCGGCCGTGCAGCGCGACGATCGCGCCCCACATCTGCCGGCGCCACTCGCTGTCGCCACCGTAGGGCTCAAGCCAGGGCGCGCGCTCGCCGTTCTCGCCGCCTACGAGCACGGCGGTTGAGCGCAGGGGTCGGACCTTGCCGTCCTTGGCTGCCTGGGCGACGCCGCCTTGCACCATCTGCGCGGCGAGCGTGGAGGGTGGCGTGTCGGCGCCGGCGGCGAGCTCGCGGAGCTGCTGGTCTACGGGGTCGGGGAGGACGATCTGGCGTCGTTGGCTCATCGTGTTCGCTCCTGTGCTGGTGGGTTGACGATCCGGTTGATCGCGCGGACGATCCCCGGTATGCGGCTGGTGCGGCTGGGTGCGATCGAGCGGTGAAAGTGGGTGCCGTAGTCGCGGTCAGGTAGCTCGGGGTGCGCGAGCGATGGCGTCTGTGCGTGGCTGCGGCGCATGTTCTGCGCGAGGCGCTGGATGCGGTCGGTGTCGTGCCCTTCGACGCCGAGGTCCTCGCGGGAGACGAACCACTCGGTGCCCTGGCGGGCACGGGACGCCTCGACGTAGGCGGGCTCCTTGCTGGTCTGCCAGCCGCCGGTCACGACGAGGGTCCTTGTGACTGTCGCGCCCTGGGCGCGGTGGATGTGCTGGGCGTAGCCGAGGCGTAGGCGGCCGAGGTCATCGCCGGCCAATGTTCGCTTGCGGCCGGTCACGTCGAACTCGACCAGCACGTCGCCGGCCTGGGTGATGTCGAGGACTTCGCCGCGGCTGCCGTTCTCGATCCGCTCGACGCCGGGCTCGTGGTGCTGGTCGATGAGCGCCACGCGGTCGCCCTGGCGGATGCCGTAGTGGACGCCGGGCACCGGGACTTCGAGGTCGCCGAGTTCGCCGCGCTCTGAGCGGAAGTGCTGGGCGCGGGCGTTGAGCCGGTTGATCTCCTGGTTTGAGGCGTCTGAGATGAGGGCGACCTCGCTCGGGTCGTGGGTCTCGGTCAGCGCCGCCCAGCTCTGCGCGGCCTGCTCGACAGCCTCATCGCGGGTGTCCTCCATGTGCAGCTGCCCGCGGCGTAGGTAGTGGGCCATCGCTCGATCGGAGCGTCCGGCCCGCAGGTCTGCCCACGCGCGCTGTTCGTCGGGGTCGAGGGTCCGGCGGATGTTCGAGAGCTCAGCGCTTGGGGCAATGTCGCCGAGGCGCGCGAACATGCCGCCAGCGCCGATCGAGGGGAGCTGCGCGGCGTCACCGATCGCCACGAGCTTTGATCCTGCTTGCTCCACGACTTCGGTGAGCCGCTCAAGCCGGTCGGTGTCGGCCATGCCCGCCTCATCGAAGTAGATCGTGGTGTCCTGGCCGACGGCGAGCTGGCCGCGCTCGACACGGGAGACGAGCGCGTCGAGCGTGAGGGTGTGCCCGGCGAGCGCGGGGCTGTCTTGGCCGAGGCGCTGCGCGGTGGACCCGGACACCGCGATGCCGAGCGTCTGGTGGCCGCCGTACTGCTCGGCGCGGGCGGCGGCGTCGATGACGACGCCCTTGCCGGTACCGGCGGGGCCGACGAGGATCGCGGCGCGCTCGGAGCCGGTGATGACCTGAAGGGCGTGGGCCTGCTCGCCTGAGAGGCGTCCGCCGATCCGCTCGGCGATCTGATCGCCGGCAAGCGTGCGGGCCTGCTCGCCGACGTCTCGGCCGCCGCCGGCGGCGAGCGCGGTGAAGCGGCGCTCGATCGCCTGCTCGCGCGCACGCACGGCGAGCGTGGTCATCAGACCGCCCTCCAGGGGGAGCACGCGGCGTTCGGCGATCATCGCCCGCGAGAGGTCGAGGGCCTCGCGGGGTGAGAGTTCGCCGACGGACTGCTCAAGCAGGACTGCCCGGAACTCGCCGGGCTCGAAGGTCGCGGTGCGCTCGGTGAGGCGCTGCTCGACGCGATCCTCAAGCGGCGCCTGCACCGCCGGCGCCGCCTCCGCGATGGAGCGCTGTCCGGGCTGCTGGGCGGTGAAGTCGAAGCGTGCCGCAGTGTCGTTCCATGCCTGCTGCAGGTCGGTGCGGGTGACGAGCACCTTGGCCTTGCGGTTCTCCAGCTTGAGTGCTCGTAGCTCGCCGCGCTCGGGTGCGCGGCCCCACTGTGCGCGGAAGCGCTCGGCGGCTCTGGCGACCTCGCGGCTGCGGGCGCTGAAGGAGTCCAGCAGGCCGCGCGGCACACCGGCTATCTCGAAGTAGCGGCCATGTTTGCCGGTGCCCCGCTCGATCGCATACCCGCGCTGCTGGAGTTGGTGCGCGAGCGCCGAGCGGTAGTAGCCGCCAAGCTCGCGGGCCGAGCGAAAGACGGGACGCGATGCGACCGCGACGATGCGACCGTCCTCACGAATGGCGCTGGTGATGACCACATGGCTGTGGAGCTGTGGGTCGGGTACATCACCCTCGAGGACGCCGCGGGGAGCGTCGTCAACGCGGCGAGCGTTGCAGCGCGGTAGCGCCGCTCGCCAGCGATCAGGGCGAAGTCGCCGGTCTCGGTCGCGCGCACGCGGATCGGCTGCAGGCAACCGCGATCGCTCATCGTGGCGGCCATCGCCTGCAACTCGGCGTCCTCCACGACCTCACCACGAGGGTTGAAGCCCTCAGCGACGACAATCCGCGAGATCGGGATGTCCCTGAGCTCCACTGTGGCAACACCGTGGCCGTTGCCGTTTTGAGTTGCGTTAGTCGTACTAGCCATGTGATCTTCCTTTTCTGACAGGGCTCCCACCGGACGGGGAGCCGATCCCGACCAACCGCACGCGCAAGCGTGCGACCATCGGGAGGGGCGGCACCCCGTCCAGCGGCAAGCCCGCGCGGCATCGCTGGCGGCGTGCTCGCGGCGAGCGTCGCTTTCGCTCCGTCCTTCTCGTTCATCCTGCTCGGCGGTCAGCGCTTCGAGCGTCTGCGCCAAAATGCCGCCGCCAGGGCGTTGCTCGACGGCGCCGGCCAGCGGCGATCGGCGCGATTTTCGGTGCTGCAATCCCGTTGACGGGCGCGCTGCAGGAGCAGTGGCAGTACCTCGTGCTGGTAGCCACCGCGGTGGCGCTCCTGGTTCTACGGCGTGGGGTCGTGCAGACGCTGCTCGCTGCAGGCGCCACCGGATGGCTCGCAACGGTGGTAGACGCTCCACTCCCCCATTGACGAGGCTGAGCGTTTTAGGCAAGCGTCAGCGGGCGGCGGCCTCGGTGGTCAGTCGTTCCCAATCGTCGCGGAGTGGCTCGACGCCGAGCTCGACGATGGCGAGCGCGATGACTTGCTCGAGGCCGACCATGCCGGTGGGCAGATGAACCTTTCCCAGCCACCGATCACCGATCTGGACGGCGGCGCCGACGTGCATGTGCGGCTGGGTGATCGTGCTCTTGCCGCTCGGATGCCAGTGGTAGGAGACGAGCTCGTGGTCTTCGTATCCGATGGCGTAGAGGTAGCCGACGATCTCGACATGCCAGCCTGCGGTGCTCTGGCGAACCTCGTACTGCTCGGTGACGAGGAGCGTGAGACGTGGCTCGGCGTGCAGCCGCGCAGCGTCGCCGCGTGCGAGCAGCAGGCGGTGCGGATGATCGGCCGCGTGGTAGCCGCTGACAGTGGTGTGGGCGCTGGTCAAGCAAGACAGCAGCCGCACTGTTCGGCCGCGATAGTGCTCGACGGCCTCGGCGGGGTTGTTACTTGGAGGTGCCACTGAGCGGGAGCATCATTGCAACGCGCGTGACCTCGGGGCTGTCGTCTATGTCGATCTCGCCCGAGTTCAGACGCCGCTCGAACTCCTCGCCGCTGATGCCCAGCAGAGCGCGGGCCTTCTCATCGACCAGCTGCGCCCATTCCTCGGGACCCAGCTCGCGGATTTCGTTGTCGGTTCGAGTAGCCATTGCAAACGCTCCTTGGAGGATCGGCCGCGTGGGCCGGCTCCTTGATCCTGATTGTAGGCGAGAATGCGGCGAGCTTCGACGGTGAGGTCTAGGGGCTCGGCGAGCTTGGACGCCCGCCGAGCCCCCACCTTTCAGGCGGCGGCGACGAGCTGCAGGGCGCGGGTCTTCTCGGGTCCATTGTCCAGTGCGCGGGCGAAGCGCTGGCCACTTGAGCGCAGCGGGCGCAGCCAGTCGCCGTACTCCACGATGGCGTTCACCGCGGCCCACTTCGAGCCGGGCGCGTTGCCCTGGGTGTTGCCGGACAGGAACAGCTCGGCGATGCGGTCCTTGGTCTGCTGGCGCGAGCTGCGTGTGCGGCTGCTCACCGAGTCGCTCGTGCCGTTCGGGTAGAGCTTGTCGAGGACGGCGCGGAGCTGGCGTTCGGTGCAGCGCTCTGAGGCGAGCCGGTCGCCGAGGCGCTTGAACTGCTCGTAGTAGTTGATGGACAGATCGAGGACTCGGCGAGCCTCGTGGACGCGCTGCGTAACGGCCTCGGTGTGGCGGATCGAGAACTTCTGCCGGGCGTTGGTGAGACCCCAGTTAAGGGTGTTCTGGCAGACCACGCGAATCGGGGTGGTGGCAGCGACAACGGCCGTCGAACCGTCATGGCTGTTCATCAGCAGCACGTATGGGCGCACGTCGTCGCCCCCAACCTCGACGTGATCGGGCAGCGTCGCCAACACCCATACGCGGCGGCCGCCGTGCAGGCTGCCGGCCGTCTCGAAGTGGATCGAGCTGCCGAGCAGCTGGTCGACGAACGCAAACGCTTCGTGATTCTGCACGATCCGGTAGCGCTCGCCGACGACGCCAAGCACCTCATCGTTGTCTTGCCGGACAGTGGCGTAATGACCAGTGAAGCCCCGATAACGCAGCACATCGGGCAGGTCAGCACCGCAGTCGATCGCCAGGCGCCGCTTTGCGACGCTCCAGCCGAGACCCGACGCCTCGATCGCCTCACCGACTGTCGCCGGCGGCCGATCGAGTACGGCCCCGAGACCGTGCCAGGGCGTCTCGCGCACCGAGAACATGGTGTCCGAATCTGTGAGTCCTGCAGACATTTGAGCCTCCTTTGGCTGTATGGCCCCGCTCGGTGCGGGGCCGGTCGCAGCCCCGGCCGCATCCCCTATGGGGATGCGAAAATGGCCGGGCAAGCCGGCTCCCGCTACGGCTCTCAGCTGTCGAGCGCGCTACCGCGACGTTCGTCTCGGCACATCGACAGTGCGGGCCTTTAGTCGCCGGCGGGCGAGGGATTGACCATGACCTGTCGGACCTGCGCTGCGCGCAGTCCCGCGCGAACCTCGTCATCGAGCTCGGCGATGAGCACGGCGACTTCCCATGCGCGCAGCGCCTCGGCGAGCCAGCTTGTGCCCGTCACGCACGCGGCGGCATCAGGATCACCGAACGCGAGGACGAGCTGTGCCGTCGGTCGGGTGCGCTTCAGGGTGATGAGCTTGAGCGCGTCTCGCGCGACCTTGTGGAACTGGCCACCTCGGAGGCGCCCTTGATGCGCGAAGACCTCCACGAGAACGGACTCGTCGGGCGAGACACCATCGACATCGACGCGGGCGCCATGCTCGAGGCGCAGCGACCGCGGCGCAAGCTCGACGCCCAGCTTCTTCCCGACGCTGGCGAGGATCAGCGGCTCGGCGAGCCGCTGCTCGTGCGAATCACTCGCGTGCCCGCTAGTTCCGGCGGCTGGCATACGCGGGGTCACAGGCCGGCTGCTTTTGGCGATCAAGGAGACCGAGGGAGGCGAGGCGGTCGAGTTCCTGCTCCAGCCCCGCGCCCCTCCACCGCGTCTCGTCGGCGACCATCTCCAGTGGCGCCGGGCTCCAACCGCGCTGCTCGACTGCACTAACCGCGGAGATGAGCTTGTCGTTGTTCATTTGCGTGGCCTCCATTCGATCCCGTCATCGGGAATCGAACACCGTCAACAGGTTTGTGTGACAAGACGGTAGACCGCGCAGGTGTCGGCCCGGCCTGCCGTCCACTGTGTCGATCACTACCGAGGCTGTGCAGCTGCTCGATCAGGCCCCGTCAGGAGGTTGTACGGACAGGCATGAACAAGCCTGGCGGCTCCATGATCTGCGCGAGGTCAAGACCGTATTGAGCTGCCACCTGCGTGATCGCGTCCCGCACACGGCGGTTGCTCGACCAGTGCAGTCGCAGGTGCATGGTCGCCTCGTACTCCATCTTGCTGGCGGGCTTGGCGTCGACGCGCTCGTACTCGCCGGCGTAGTGCTCGGCGAACGGGTCCTCGGAGAACTGGTCGCGCGTCGGATCGAGCAGCAGGCCCTCGGCTTCTACCCACCAGTGTTCCTGCTCGGGCGAGCCCGAGTAGCGCCCCCGCACGTACTCCGCCTTTACTCCTTGGCGATCAAGGTCGAGCGTGAGCAAAGATGCACCCAACTGGCAGCCCGTGCCCTGGATCACGAGACGGGTCGCTGCATGTGCGCGTTCGACCGCCGGGAGAAGGTCAACGAAGCGCACGGTGCGATGCTAGAGGGACCTGGCACCTCGCGCCGCCGGGGGTTGTAGAGCCTGCGGCCTCAGCTTCGCGCCGGTCGTTGTGGCAAGCTGGCGACTGACGATGCGCAGCCTCACCCCTCAGCGAACTCGGCCAAGCGAACACGCTGTCGAACGAATGTTCGGTGCGGAACCTTGTGCGGCATTGGGAAGCGCGACACGGGCTTGGGTCGACTTGGCACAACTTGGGCGTGGCACATCTTTGGCACAAGTCATTTCGTCCGATGTGTCCGATGCGTCCGCGATCCCGCACAAAACGGACGATCTGGACGCGGGCGGACCTATATTTCACGGGCGTATGAGGTTGAGGGCCTTGTGGAGATTGTTCTCCGTGGTGGTTCGAGTCCACTCGGGCGCACCAGATGTTCGCTAATCGAACCAACGCGGAAAGGTTCCCGGCCCCTGTAGGGGGCGGGACCTTCTGCGTTTTCGGGGCAGCGCTGGCGGCGTTGGCGGCGTCCCGCCAGGGTTCCGGCGCTGCTGGGCAGGGCGCGAATGGCGTCGTGTAGGGTGCGCAGCGCGGCGAACGGCTCGGCCAGCTCGGCCTCGGTGATGGCTTCGTCGCAGACGTAGAGCGACTTGAAGATGGCCTGGTTGATGAGGCGTCGGATGCCGTCGTCGGCGCGACGGTAGAGCTGGTGCAGGTCGTCGCTGAGGATCTCCAGCGCCAGGTCTAGGGTCGCGGCGATGTCCTCGTGGCGGACGCTCAGGCGAGCGATCAGCGTCTCGGCGTCTTTGCGGCGCTCACGGATGCGGGTCTGCTCGTCGTCGAACAGCTCGCCGCTGATGCGGTCCTCGTAGTGCATGTGCAGGAGCTTGCGTTCCTGCTCTTTGACTTCCTCAAGGACGGCTTGGCAGCGCTCGATCTCCTGCTGAGCGGTGGCGACCTTCTCGCCAAGGTCGTGGATGATCGCCTGGCGGACCTGCTCACGTTCCTCGGCGCTGAGCTGGACGGTCGCGTAGTGCGTGTCGATCTCGGCCTCAACGATGTCGACGGGCTGGTAGCCCTGCGGGCACTGCCCGCGCTGGTTCTTGGGACAGACGAAATACTCGTAGATACCGCCGTTGCCGTTATTGCGGGAGTAGACAAGCTGGCTACCGCAGGTACCGCAGCGGATCGTGCCCTTGAGATAGTGCTGGTGCTTGCGGTCGCGCTCCCCGGAGTGGCGGTGCGCGACGAGCACAGCCTGAACCTTGTCGAACAGCTCCTGGCTGATCAGCCGCTCGTGCCGGCCCTCGTAGACATGGCCCTGGTGAGTGACGTACCCGGCATAGTAGGGGTTGGTCAGCAGCCGGTGGACGCGCGAGAGCGTCAGCGGACGCGGACCATGCCGACGAGTCGCCCGCGTGGTCAGGCCGCGCGCCTCAAGCAAGACCATGATGTCCGAGAGGCTGTAGAGCCCGGTGGCATAGGTCTCGAACGCCCATCGGACGATCGGGGCGCGCTCCTGGTCGATGATGATCGTGCGGACCTCGCCGCCGTGCGGCAACGGTTCGCGGACGTTGAGATACCCGATCGGGGCGAGGCCGTTGGTGCCGCCGACCTCGACCTTGCGTTTGATGCCGCGCTTGACCTCCTCGGAAATCTCGATCCGCCGGGCCGCGGCCGCAGCCGCCATCACGCCCTCAAGGAGGATGCCGTGCGAAGTTTCCTCGCCGATCGGCTCCTTGACCGAGGCGAGCTTCGCGCCGGCTTTCGTGACCAGGCCACGGGCGACCCAATGATCCTCCTGGTTGCGTGCCCAGCGCGAAACGCTCCATACGATCACCAGATCGACGTCGCGCTGCTCGCCGATCTCATCGATCATCCGCCGGAACGCCGCGCGCTTGAGCAGCGAGCCGCCCGACACGCCGGGCTCGACGTACTCACGCACCACGACCGCGCCATGCCGCTCAGCAAAGCGCTTGCACGCCTCGCGCTGCGCCGGAATCGATAGACCCTCGGGGTCGTAGTCGGTGTTGACCTGCCCAGCCGATGAGACGCGCAGATAGATCACGGCCCGCTTGACGTACGACACCGGAGTGGTGTCGTCGTCGGACTGCCGCTGCATAGGGAGCGTGAGCGTCATCGCGCGCTCCTTATACGCTTTGGCGCCATGTCGGCTCGGTGATCCTCATTACTCACAGACACCAGCGTCACTCCTGACTGCTTGAGGCGTTCCCTGATTGCCGCGTCGTCGGCAGCATTGCGCGCCAAGCGAGCGCGATCACGCACGATGACATATTTGACCGGTCGTCCTGCAACTCGCCTCAGTAGATCGAGCATGCCGGATCGGTTCATGCGGTTGCCGGACGCGCCAGCGTCCACGAACTCATCCGTGACTACGGCACCGAGCCTCTCGGCCTCCCGCGTGCAGACTGCTCGCTGCTCACCGATGCCCTCGTGTTGATCCTGCTGGTCAGCGGATGCAACCCGTAGATACAGCACTGCTCCGTGATGATCGTTGTTACTCTTTTTCATGGTTGTTACCTCCTTTTCATTTCGTTACCCATTTGCGATAGATGTCTCGTCACGCGCCGGTGACTTGGCGTGCGTGGTGTGCCGCTGCCACTGGCAGTAGGTACGGCGCAGGCTTCGCCGCCGTCTGCGTTGCAGCAATCCGAGCGTGTAGAGGCGATGTGCGACCGCTTCGGCAGGCACTTGGTAGCGCTCAGCCAGAGCGCTGACGCTGCGGCGTCCAGCCTGCCAGTCGGCGCGGAGCCACGGCCCGGGGATCAGCACGCTCAGGGCGAAGTCGGTGCAGAGTCCTTCACGGCTGTCTTGGCTGCCGCCGGTCTGGCGCGGCTTGGTGGCGTGCCCGCCGTCGATGATGTGCTTCAGTTCGTGCAAGAGCGTCACTCGTCGCTCGGCCAACGGCAGGGTGCTGTCGATGAGAATGTCACCGCCACGGCTGCTCGGCTTGCTGACGCCCATCAGTCCTTTTACGGGCATATGTGCGACCGCGTAGACGCGCACGCCGTCAAGTTTGGTCACGACTGCCTCGGGCACGGGCGGAGCAGTGACGCCCGCTTCGGCGAGCAGGAGCCTTGCTTGCCGCTCGGCGATCCAACGTGCCTCGCGGCGGGATATGGACCATGCCGGAGTCAGGGCGCGCAAGCGCTCCACCAGCCGGGTCTCTCTCGGCCCGGTCGTGCCCACCCGTGCGGCTGGCATTAGGTGTGGATTTCTCCGTCGGGGTGATCGTGGCGGCTGCGGCGGATCTGGTCGAAGACCTCCTCGATCTGTGTGATTTCCCGGGGGGTGAGTTGGTACTTCGCGCGAAAGTAGGTGCGGATCGGTGGCAGGTCGCGCGATATCCCTCCGCGGGTGATTCGGTCGATCCGTTCCGGCGCGATGCCCAACACCTCGGCTACCTTGGTCAGTTTGCTCGGGGCCGGCGCGATCATCTGTCCGCGTTCCAGCCGGCTGAGCCAGCCGTAGGACACGCCGGTCAACTCGTCCAGGGCGCGCAGCGACAACCGCCGAACGCGGCGAGCCTGCTTGACCAGCCGTCCGAGTTCCCGTGCCTGTACTTCTGTCATGTGTCATTCCTGTCTATCACCTCCATTGTATTACATATTGTGACGATTGTTAACTGTTTATCTTAAAACCGCCGTGACGTCAACTAACCATTACCGCTTTCTTTCGCGTATTTTATTCGCTTCCCTGGTGTGGTGGTAGGTGTGGGTGGCCCAAATCAGTGGGATTTGAGCCACCCTTACCCCTCGCAGCTAGGCGGGCTGCTCCAGCAGCGTGATCTTCTCGGTAATGCTGGCCTTACGCTCATCGGCGCTGGCCTGCATCGCCTCGTACTCGGCCTGAGCCTCTGTGGCCCGTTCCTTGGCGACCTCGATCTCAGCGTCGATGCTGTCGATCGCCCGCATGAGCGTGGCGATTGCCGACTCGACCGCTGTCTCGCTGGTGGTCTCGCGCCGCCTGGTGCGGCGAGCCCCACCGTTGCCGGTAGGGGCAGTGCCGCCGTTGTCCAGCACGCGCTTGTGCTGGTAGTAGGCACCACGGAGACTATCGACCGGCTGGCCGTACTGCTCGGCGAGCGTCTTGAACGCATCGGCCTTCTTTACCTCACCCGAGGCCACCATCGCCTCGATCTTCTCGTGGATCTCCTGCGCCTTGGTCATCGCCAAGTACCTCCTATTGTTGAGTGGATAGGTCGCGCACGCCGCGCCAAACACTTCGGTCGTCATGCGCGCCTTGCACATTCCAGTCCGGTGTCACCAGCAGCGCGGTCTGCCTTGCCGCCCGGTTTCACCCTTTGGGTAGGTGCAATAAAAAGACGATAGCTCGCGGCACTACCCGAATCAAATCGAATTGCCTTTTATTTCGATCGCTTAACATTCGCGTTCTCTTTTTCTTTTCATTTTGGTTTGGGTGTGAACCCGGCTCGGTTGCTGTCACGGCGGCACCTCCTGGTCGGCTACCATGGCCCAATGGGCGATCCGTGCGCAGGCGGCCGGCACGTACCGGCCGTCGCGTTCGATACCAACGAACCGCCGGCTTTCCAACATGCCTGCCGCGCCGGTGGAGCCGCTGCCCGTAAACGGGTCGAGCACCGTCCCACCTGGCGGGCAGACCAGCCGCGTCAGCCAACGCATCAAGGCGAGCGGTTTGACCGTCGGGTGGATGTTGCGCACCAGCCGCACCGCGCCGCCTCCGCGCAGGTGGATCGGCACCTGCTGTAGCGCGAGCGCCTCGCAGCCGGCCTCGCGCTCCCGCCGGTTGGCCTTGCTAGCGAAGAACAGGCGACTGACCTCCCGGCCCGGCCGCGGCTCGGTGTCGATCAGCGCCACCGGACAGTCCGGCTGGCAGCGCTCGCGCCGACACCGCGCGTCGTGAGTGAGCGCCACGTTCGCCGGCCAGAACCCCCGGCCACCCTCGCAGCGCGGGACGCGCGCCGCATCGATCTGAAGCGCCCCCGTGCCGTACTGCGCGAGGTTCGCGTCGAGCGTTCCCTCCAGGGGTTTGCGGGCCAGCAGCACCGGCTCATAGGCCGGTTTCAGACAGACCCCCAGGCCACCAGGCCGAGGGTGGGATTTTGGGACGCCCTGCGCGTAGAGCCAGAGCAGTTGGTCGCGCACCTCAAACCCGGCGTCCTCCACACCGGCTACCAGCCGGTGAACGGTGCGCGGCGCACCGAACGCCGCCAGCCACCCGCCCGGCTTGAGAACCCGCAGCGCCTCCGCCGCCCACGCGGTTGTCCACCGCTGAAACGCTGCCGCGTCGGTCAGCTCGCCGCCGTCCCATGCCTCGCCGCCGAAGCCGATCCCATACGGCGGGTCGGTGACGACCGCGTCGACCGAGCCCGTGGGCAAGTCGGGCAGTAGCGCCAGGCAATCGGCGTGCAGCAGCGCCCAGCGCACGGCATCCCCATACATCACAGGCCGCCCGGCCGTGGTCGCGCTCACGCTGCCCCTCCCGCCGCCGTGGCCTCCGTCGCCTTACCACAGAGCGCCCCAAGGGCCTGCTCGCTGGTCGCCACCGTGAACAGCCGCCGCGCCTGCGCGGGCAGCCTGCGCTGGATGTCGTTGAGCAGCGCCACTCGCCGCGCGTCGGGCACGACCCACAGCACGCCGGGGAACACCCCGGTCGCGGCCTGCTCCACCCCGGAGCGGAAATACTCGCGGTAGGCGTGGTGCTGGCGGGTCAGCTGCCCCCGGCGCTCGCTGCCCAGGTCCACCTCAACGAAGAAGGAGTCCTCGAACTCGCCGACACCGAGCCGCACGTAGGCGTCGGGCTTGAGCACCCCGGCCACCCCGCCAAGCTGGGTATAGCGCCGCCAACAGGCCGGCTCGGCGTCGAAGGCCAGCAACTCCACTCGCCCGGCCCGCTCGGCTTGCCGCAGCCGCACATACAACTCGCTGACGGCGAGTGTGTGCGCCGTCCACGCCGCGCCCGGCTCATGCGCGCCGCGCGAGCGCGGCAGCCCCTCACCGGCCCAATAGGCGACCAACCGCCGGCCGGCCGGACCGAGCGCATACACCCACGCCGACGAACCGCCACCAACCCCGCCCCGGCGACGCTCCAAACGGTCGAGCGCCCGCTGCTCCACCAGCCGGGCCAGCACCCGGCGGGCACGACGAGCATCGGTAGAAGACCGAGAAAAAGAATCAAAAAATAAATCAGAGAGTTGCCGGCCACTGACCAAGGTGAGGCGAGCAACCGTCTCCACGACCCGCCTCTCATGGAGGGGCATCCCATCGGCCAACGCCACCAGCCGGGGCACGCTGACCCGACTCACGACCACCTCCCAAACCACAAGGACAAAACCACACCAGGGACGGCAAGAGCCCCTGGCGTTATTCGCCGAAAAGCCCCACGCCACAAGTGCGAATGGCGGTCGTGACTCAAGGCGAGCGGCGCACCGAACGGCACATCCTGAAGGAGTCGCCCGCGCCTCATGGCGCCTGCCTCCGGCGGCGGCGCAGCGGCGTCTCATCGCCGTCGGTACCGGCCGTGGTCTGGTCGCTCAGACCGTGGCGCTCCAGCAGTTCCTTGTCGATATCTTCGGGGTCGCTGCCGTAGCGCGCGGCTGACTCCCGGCGCACTGCCTCGGGGTCGCTGATCGACTCCGGCGGCGGCAACGTGCGGCCGGTCACCGGCGGGCTGACATCACCCGGCCCAAGACCGATACGGGCCGCGATCTCAAACCGGCCGAGCGCCTGCAACTCCTCTGGGGCCACGCCCGGCAGCTCGCGCGCCAGCAGCTTGGCGTCATCAGCGTTCTGGCGGAACGCGACGAGCGTCGCCGCGTTGGTCAGCGCCGCGCGGGCCAGGTCGGTCGGTAGCTGGGTAATCGACTGCGCGGAGAGCGTCAGGCCGACGCCCAAGCCCCGGGCCAACTCGAACAGCGAATCGAGCGGCATCGGGATGTCCGTGAACACCTTGGGCTCATCGACATAAACGTTGAACGGCCGACGCTTGGCCACCGGCACCTGCGCGCGGCCCTGCACAGCCTGGAAGAGTTCGTGGATCACCAGCGCCGCCAGCAATCTCGAGGCCGGCGCGCCAATCACCCCCGGCGAGAGCGAGACAACCACCACCTGGCCCCGGCGCAGGACTTCGCGCATGTCCCACTTCGGCTCAGGCTGAGCCAGCACCGAACGCACCACCCGCCGGCCAATCAGCTCGTTGACTTTCGTCAGCGGCGACCCAAGCTGCTGGGCGCGACCCTCCGGGCTCAGCGCCTCGAACTCCGCCCACACCGCCCGCAGCAGCGGATCGCCCAAGCGGCCGGTGAGACGCCGACGATAGCCCTCCGAAGCGAACAAGAACGGCAGATCGCCGAGCGTCGCCTTGCCGTCATGCGCCAGCGTCACCAGCCCCGCCCGCAGCCACTTATCCGAGCGCACGCCCCACGAGTCGATGAAGATGGAGCGGAACATGCCGAGCACCAGATCACCGGAGAGCTCTGGGTCACCACCACCACCGAACACCCGCAACCCCGGCACCGGACCCTGCCGGCCCGGATCAAGCACGATCACCTCCCCCCAGCGACGCTCAGGCACCAACCGCAGAATCTCCTCGGCAAGATCGCCCTTGCCGTCGAGCACCAGGCAACCACGACCGGCAGCCAGATCCTGAGCGACAGCGCCGGCGAGGAGCGCGGACTTGCCGACGCCACTCGGACCGGCAGCGACCATGTGGCTGAGCGTGCCGAGCAGCGGGCTAGCCAGCGCTCGCCGCTCCATACCCGGCCACGTCGAGTACGCCAGCACCCGGCCACCCCGCCGCGGAATCCGCGCCGAGGGCATCAGCTGCGGCGCGACGCCGAGCACCAGGCCCGGCACCCGCGGCGCATCGATCGGCCAGCCGACCATGCCCACCAGCTCTGCCGGCGAGAACCGACTACCGCGCCTGAGCGGCGCCCGCTCCACCAACCGCTGTACCCGGGGCGAGCGGCAATACCGAACCACGGGCCGACCGCGCAAGCCGGTTCGCGACCGCAGCACCGCCACCACCCTCGTCACAAGATTCACGCCCCGTCCAACGCTGCCAGCGCTGGCCGCTATCACCACGCGGGCTAGGAGCACCGGCCCGCCGTACTTGGAGCGCAGCGCGTGCAGGTGCGATGGATCAATCGGCTGCTCACCCCAAAGCCACGCCAGTGGCATCTGGTTATGAGCCTGCGACCTGGACTGACGCTCAGGTAGATGCGGGCCACGCGCCGGCTGCAGCATGAGGCGCACCATCACCCGCTCACTACCGCGCAACCCAGACAGCGCTCCAAGCAGCGCCGCCGCTGTCTCACCATTACGATCAGAGCGCAGCAGCGGGTGACGACCACCCCAGCGCAGCCGCGCTGCCACCCGCCACGCACTCGGCTCGTCCAACTCCACCGGCTCCAGCCGCACACCCGGCAGCAAACCACGCAAATGAGCGCGCAGCATCCCGATTGTGGCCGGCTCAGCCCGCAGATAGTGACGAATACCGTCAGCATCACCAACGAGCTCAAGTACCACTCGCGCGGAGGTCGGCAAGCCTGAGATACCACCCAACACCCCCCACACCGCGCTCTCGTTGACATCCGGGCCAAACCGCAGCTCAACCAACTCCATCGCCCGAACCTGTCCCCTACGATCAACGAGCAGCGCCGCCAACGCCCCGCCGAGCGCCAGCACCATGCCCACGATTAGCGCCACGGCCATTACACGGCCTCCTGTGCATTCGGGCGCTGGCCCTTGTCCACGTCATCGACGTGAGTGATATTCACCTCATCGCGTGCCGGTGGGGCAGGCTGTGAGCGCCGGGTGCGATCTTCGACTTTGCCGCGAGCGAGCAGCCAGATAGCGACCTCCATCTTGGTCCCATCGAGCTTACTCAACCGATCCTCACGGATCTTGATATTGCGTGGCTTGCGCCGTCCCATCGCTCACCTCCCTTCACCTATTAGACATTTGTGTGACGCGACGTCACAAACCATCCTGCAACACAATGTGAAATATGTCAACAACATTTTTAATTGACAGGGAGATTTATCGCCTGGCGTCACCATTCCCGGGTATAAAAAAGCACCAGCCGCACCACCACGAAGATCACGGCCAGAACGACGAGGTAGGGCATGACGCGCGGCAGCTCGGTCGCCAGCACGTCAACGCTGATGGCTCCAGCTACCAGGCCGGTGATGACACGCTCGATGAGTTTGGAGTTGTTGTGCATGGACGACTCGCTTGGTTCGTGATCCCGCCTCTCAGGGGCGGCCTACATCCCAGGATCGGCGACCGCCGAGTTATTGAGCAACCTGCAATCTTTTGGGGGTATGCCTCGCCCCTTCCACCCACCCCACCTCGTGCCCCGGCAGCCCAAGACGGTGCTGGGCTGGTCGATGCAGAAGCTCCGGCTGGTCAATGGCTGGACGGGCAAGCAGGTGGCCGAAGCCTTTGGCTGTAGCGCCAGCCATATCTCCCGGGTAGAGCAAGGCAGCAAGCCGAGTCGGGAGCTGGTGCAGTTCTACGAGCAGACCTTTGAGGCTGAGGGCCTGCTGCTCTCCCTGTTCGAGGTAGCGGAGCACGCCCCGGAGCAGGAACGCCGGCGAGCTGGCGGACATAGGCCCCGGCTCCATCGAGCAGCGCCAGGCGACGCCTCAACGTTCGTGGATGACACCATCCCGCACGGCACACTGATGGAGCCGGGGCAGGTCTTCGAGCAGACCTGGCGAGTCAAGAACAGCGGAGACGTGCCCTGGGAAGGCCGACGGCTGGAACGGCAGGGGCCATTGACCGGGCCGGGGCTCATCAGTTCTCAGCGGTTTGTGGCTATACCAGAGACCAAGACAGGAGCAGTGGCTGCGATCACGGCTCTGCTCAAGGCCCCGACGTACGATTGTTCGAGCATTGCGTATTTCAAGATGATCCATGCAGACGGAAGGCTGTGCTTTCCATCCAGCTACCAGCTCGGACTCGACGTGCTGGTGCGGGTGGAGGGGCAGAGAGCGGACAAGCAACCCGAAGACTAGGAAACTCGAATTGCGCCGTATGTTACACTTGGCACCGCGTCTGTCACGCTGTGCTTGAGCGTCCGAAGATGACCGAGAGAGACGAGTGGAGACTACTACACCGCACGATCGCGTCGTGAAGTGGCTGGGTGAGGAATCCGGATCTGTGCACCGGGACGAGGAACCGTATGTGTGCCATCTGGCAGGCGCAGTCGAGGGAGATTGGGTGGCGTTGCTGATGGCTTACCAAAGCGTTGGTGGTAATGCTCTTGCCCTTCCGCAGTCACGTACACCCCGATACCAGGTTTTAGCCGCAACGGTCGACCAGCTTCTGCGTCAAAGGCGTCACCAAGCAATAGGTTCTCCGGAAGATACAAACGAGCGTCAGCTGACAATGCCTTGCGCAGCGCTGCCTCGTCATCTTCCGAGATGGCAGCCACGATGTTACGCACGCCCTGCGTTTCGTACTCTGCCCAGTTTTCTTCCGAGACTACGCGGTTTCCGCCAAAGACAAAGTTGGGATTGTATTCAGGCGGTTGTTCTTGCAGTTCTTCACTCATTCTCTATCATTCATCCTATTTTTTGTTACTAGTGCATAGTATCAGTGTAAGCGTCTATCACTAACCGTGTCAAGCAAAGGAGACCATGTGGGTTCTGGGGAGGTTACACAACGACCATCAAACCTGCCACGCTTGCGCCTGCCAGATGGCACACATACCGAGCCTCAGCCAGGTAGACAAATCTCGCTCCAGCGGCACGCACTGGACCTGTGCTTCGTCTTCGATACGACCGGCTCCATGTTCGACAAGATCGACGGCTTGGTCCACTGCATGGACGAGCTGGTCGCCAAACTCGGCCGGTTAGCTCTGGATTGGCGGGTTGCCACGGTGCCGTTCGGCGACCTCACGGTTCCGGGTGACCGAATCGTCAGTGACGAACCATTTGTCACCAACGTCGCCGCCGCAAGACAACAGCTCAGATCTATGCAGCGGTTCTCGGGTGGGGGAAACCTCGGGGAGTCGTCCGTCGAGGCCATGTTGGCAGCCTGCCGTAAGCCTTACCGAGACGGTGCGGTAAAGGTACTCGTTCTCATCACAGACGAGCCGGCATTTGGCTTCCAGCAGGGCCAACATGCCGTTGATAGCGCACTGTCATCGCTCGATGCAGCATGCTTCACCGTTGCGCCCGACCTCCAATACTTCAAGCGATGGGCATCGCAGCACGGCGGCGAGTGGCGCCAAGTCGGCACCACCGTCGACACTCAAGCCATTATGCGCCTCTTTAACTCGCTCCTGACACGCATGGTGGAGGTCGTCGATTCAGTTTACCGTCTTGGTGGTGGATCAGTGCGGGCCTACCTCGGCCAAGGCGGAGCATCCTAGATAGGGGGAATGGTCGTCACTAACCTGCCAGACGATTTTTACGAGCGGCTAAGAGTGCCGCGCACTGCGACGCCGCAACAGATCAAGAAGGCGTACCGCAAAAAGGCGCTGGAATTGCGTCCGGATCGAGGCGAAAACACCGAGCAGTTTATAGCGGTAAAGGAGGCTTACGACACACTAAGTGACCCGGAGGCACGGAGAAAGCATGACCGCGGCGACCACGATGCTAGCCGTGGAGGCACGGCCTCACCGCCGCCTGACGACTCTGGCCCTCGGGTGCCAGTCGACCCCTACGTGACACCCGACACGATCCAATGGAGAGTCAATGGTGTCAATCCGCTTGAACCTGTCACGGTGCGTCTCAGCAACCGATATGGAGTGTCAATCGGCGGCGAATGCTATCCAGAGAGCTGGAGCGGGCCACATTGGCAAATCGTCTGCGGAGACGAAATCTTGGAAGGCAACGATCTCTACGATTTCACGATTGCACCTAACCACGTCGGTGACCTTAGCGTCGGAACACACAATGAGGAAGTGCGATTTATGGTCGATGATCGACCTGCAATCGTCACGATCAACTTCGTCGTGTCCGCTCACTCGGCATCGACACACACGGCCGATGGCCGAACACCTCCGTCTAGCACCTCGTGGTCGCCGTCGGGTGCGATGCCCGAAGCTACCCCCACTTCACCAACGACAACACGGCCACGTCTTGGTGTTTTGGCGATCGTCCTATTCGTAGTCTGTGCCGGCGTTATCCTCGCACTTATACACTCGTCAACACAATCCCCTTCGAGTGTGTCAAGCGCTCCCACGATTGCCCAGCCCAAATTGCCAAAGCGACCTTCTACGAGGCCGCACCAGACACCGGCCGGCACGAGGCGAACAACTATTCATCGTGGTAGCGAGGCACGTCGCGAAGCGCACAATGGTGCAACAGCAAAAGTACGCTCTAGTTCAGCCATTTCGCCTCCTACGCGATCAACGTTGCCGCCTCTAGAAGGTCATAGTGGTGGAGGGCCTGCTCAGGTGGGCGGTAGCACGAGTCTCGAAGGTCATACTAACGAACACCCCTCGTCCGAAAAGAACAGCGAAGGAGACCTCGAAGGAACCCCGGGGGGCTCAGGTGGTGAAGGTAGCAACGGAGGCGGTCTGTCTGGCAGTTCGAGCAAGTAAGGTGGCGCAGACGAGCAATAATCAGAGTACCTTCAAGAAACACACATGCTCACACGACATGCAAGGTGCCGATTGCCAGCCTAGTTGCCGCGTATCTTCTACTCTGACTAATAAGAACGCTTAGTTGGAAGGTGGCGCGCTTTGGGCTTCGCAGAATAAAATTATAGCGCCCGCCACGCGAGACATGACCTGCTGTGGCTGTCCTCCATCCGTGTCTTGCGGTCCGGTATTGGATAGCTACGCCAGTTCCTGCGGGCACGCCGTAGGCTATACAGTTGCCTTCGTCGTTATGCCTACTATGGATGCTAAGCGACGCTAGGTGGCATCTGATCTTAGCGTGTGGCCTGCTACGATGACCGCCAACGTAGACCGGGCTGCTCGTCGCTTCACGGTTTGTGTTTGTGTGAATTGTAGCTCGCAGCGTTTGCACGCCTTTGAGGCCGGTAGTATTCCACTGAACAGTTCCCGCACATGTTCGCTGACCCTGGCAGTTCACATACCCTATCTCACTGGTGCCGTCATACACGTCAATGCTTGTCGGGTAGTCAACCTGGCTTGGATCGGTCGCACCCGACACCGTGACTGCAATACTTCCCCGAAGTGGCGCGTAGCTACCCGGACGCGTGATCTTGACGGTCGGGGAAGGACTTATCACTGTAACAGTCACTGGAGCGCTTGTGACAGACAGGTTGCGATTGGTGGAAGCATGCGCTGTCAGCGTATGTGTGCCGGTTAGTCCTGTGCCACGCCATTCGACTTGTCCTTGGCAGGTTTGCTGACCCTGGCAGTTGACGGAGCCAATTTTGTTGACACCATCGTAGACGGTGAGGCTAGTTGGGTAATCTTCCTGGCTGGGATCGGTGGCTGCTTCAGCACTCACAATGACGGTACCCTTCACGGTGGCGCCAGGGCTGGGACTAGTAATCTTGACGCTTGGCGGCGGGCTAACCACAGTGACCATGACGACAGCACTCGTCGCCGACTGTCCTTCGTTGGTTTCCGCCTGGGCCTTCAGTTCGTGCTGCCCGGACAAGCCGGTAGCGTGCCATTCAACAGACACAGTACAGGACTGTTGCTTCTGGCAGCTCACGTAGCCAATTTTGTTGACGCCGTCGTAGAAGGTGATGTGCGTCGGGTAGTCGCCCGGACTTGCCGCTGCGGTCGCTTCGACATGCACCGTGCCCTCAACGGTGGCGCCGGCGCCTGGGCTCATGATTGCGATTGTAGGCGGCAACGCGCCAACCGCGTCTACTGGCATGAGCGACAGCCATACCACGGTGAGCAATGGGCCTATCACCATCACGGCCCGTCGCAGGCTATGGGCATTCCAAACGAGCATTGGGATGGGTAGTTTAGCCGCACTTTGCCAGAGCGTGCCGTTTGATGAGCGAGTCTCCTCAGCCGGCGGTCGCGCGGCGTGGGTGCTAGGTTCGCCGCAACAAAGGGCCTTCGTGGCGCTAACGGATGCCTCACCCGTCGCCGTCAACGTCCCCCTTGGCCGTCAGCTCAGCCGCGCTTGGCGTGCGTGCCAACTGAGCGCGCACCGCTGCAAGGTCGTTATCTAAGCCAACTGGCGAGCGTAGCTGCACAGCGATGGCGTAAGTCGTGCGCCTAGCGGCTCTCAGCTACACTGCGAAGCATCCATTCTGGCGGCCGCAAACTACCGGATCATCGTGGCTCTCGATCCTGGGCATCATGGACAATAGGTGCCGACGTTTCATACGCTTGTCTTCCTATGGAAGCTGAGCCGTGGCGACACTAATCGAAGGGCATTTCGGGACGGCGATTCAGTTCTATACCGGCAGCTTGAGCGCCCTTGATCTGACTCGCCACACGATCCAAACGGCCCTTCATTCCGTCACCCATATCTCCCCGCCACTGATGGCAATCGCTCCATCGACTGAGACTGCCGGATAGGTTATGAGCCATTCTTGAGCTTTGAGCTTGGCGCGCGAGGGGTGCGGATCGGTTGGCGTAATGGCGTCAATCATGACCGCCCAGACCGACAGAGTCCTCCGTTCTTTCGGCTGCATGACACCAAGATCGATGGCAAAGCCTGTTTCTTCCCCAAGACCTTTATGGCAGCTGATACCTTCGGGGCCATCGACGATGAAGTTGAGGTTCCGGATTTCTTCAGCCCCTTCTTCCTCATTGACTGACACGATCGGTGGAGTCATCCGTACTTCACCCGATAGGCCCGAGGTAATGGCAAAGGTTAGGTCCAGTCGTCGGACCAACTCACGGCCGTCCGTTTCGGGGCAACTCTGTAGCGCCTTCTGATCGACGTCAGATTCCTCGGGCGGCAGGATCGGCCCCCAGCGGCCTTCGACATGGATTTTGTCGCCGTGTTCAGTTTGCCCGGTTCGGGAGAAGGCCAGTGTGGTTTTGGAGGCAGGCGGCGAAGTCGTCGTCGGGTCGTGGGATGTGGTCTCCCCTGTCGAAGGGGCAAGCCCGAGCACCGCTGCCAGTGTGGTAGTCGCCGCGTGACCTGCCTGTTCGGCCCGGTAGCAGTGCCCTCCGAGGTAGCCAAATGCGTAGGCAGCGGCTTCGCTGCCGTGGGAGTAGGTCGCAGGAATCTGGATCGCCGACTCCTCGCTCATGGCGAATTGCTGACGCTTGGCGACACTCGCTTGAGTCCATTCCTGGCAGGTCGATGAGCTGGTGAGCGACTTATTGGTGCTCGCGGCTTTCGTGACACTCCCGCATCCCATTGCCAGGACAGCGATGGCTAGAGCGCACCCTGCCAGCGTGCCAATCAGGAGCTTTCGTACCACGTCGGCTATCCCTTCTGGTACGCCGCCGCCATTGACGGGTGCGTGAGGTTGATAAGGAAATACGACGCGAACTGTTTGGGTACACGCGGGAGTGCCGGGGGGCTCTTGAGCGTGCTGAGGTGTTCGCGTGCTTTCTCGTCGAGCTCGTCATCCCAGTCGAGCCGACGATCGGCGGCGTGGGCGGCGATACTGCGGGCCACCTCAGCGCCAGAGTGCTCTCGCGGCAGCATGAGATCAAGCAGCAAGCCGCGGAAGCCATCGACGGTTGGATCAAAGGTGCCGAACCGGAGCTGGTCACGGCCCATTGGCAGGCTGCGCGGTTTGAAACCGACGCTTACGAGCGATCGGTAGGGCACCTGACCCACGAGCATCTTATCCTGGCGACGTTTCGTGGCTCGGGCCTTACTAACGGCGTTCGCGGCGAGGGCGACGGGTATGGCGCTCGGCGTCCAGGCTGCCCAACCGCCGCCTTTGTCGTACTTGGAGCAGGCGACGGTGATCCGCCAGTCGGTTGTCCTGACCGTTGCTGTGATGTCTTTCAGACGCAGCAGGCGCTTGGGGCTGCCACCGGGCGGTATCTCGTGCACAACCAGCTCATTGGCGACAAGCGGTGGCGAGGGTTGCCCGTCGTCCTGGCGCAGCTCTACGCTGTCCGCTTGCTCGCCGGGTGCGGGATATAGCGGGTCTTCGGCGGCGTCGCCCTCGCGGATGGCCAAGATGTTGAAGCTCATGTGATTGTTTTCCCTTTCAGGACGAGGTCGGCGTTTACCAAAACCAGATGACGATCCCGCCGCCCCGGTATAGGTAGCGGGCGTACAGTCCAAATAGAGCCATTCCAAGCAGGCCGGCGAACTGGCCGGCGCAGACGGCAATGAAGCTGAGAGCAGCCAAGATCGAGTAGTAGACCCACGCCTTGGAGCGTGGCTTGTGCGTTGGTGGCGGATCGACGGTCATTCGCTGTCTGGTTCGGGAGTGCTGCCGGGCCGTTGCGTCGGCTTGTCTGCGGGCACGCTACTTATAAGTATGTAGACTGTCAAGTAGCAAGTCGGGACTGTGTCCCGGCATGGAAGGCGATCTACAAAGAGCGGTCGGCCACAACCTGCGCGCCTACCGCCAAGCGCGGGGCATCAGCCAGGAGGCGTTCGCCGACGAACTCGGCGTCCATCGCACCTACATGGGCGGCATCGAGCGCGGCGAGCGCAACCTGACCCTCAAGAGTCTGGAGCGCATCGCGGCCCGGATCGACCTCGATCCGCTCGCTCTGCTCGAGCCGCCTGAGCGCGAGCCGGACCGGCCGGCTGGCCGCCGCACAGCTTGACCGCTCAGCCCGGCCAGCCGTAGGGTCGCGGCGTTCCGTTAAAACCAGGCGGCCTCGGCACTGCCCATGCCGAGGTCCAGACACCAGGAGAGTGTGCCTCCCATGCCCAATGAGCAGCCGACGTCCGACCAAGCCGCCGAGGAGGCCCGCGTCGACTGGCTGATCCTTGACTTCCTGCTCGAAGAGGGCACCCGTCGCCCGTGGGCGACCGCCGAGATCGTCCGCGAATACGGCCACGAGCTCAACGCGATCGATGCGATCGACCGCCTCCACGGCGCCGGGCTCGCCCACAAGACCAGCGATGGCTTCGTGTTCGCCACCCGTGCCGCCGTTCGCTACCACGAACTCGCCGATTAGGCGCCCGTCCCATCGACAGCGGGCGCTCCCGAGCGCTCCTACCTCACCGCGTCCGAGGAGCCAGCGCCGAGCGGCTACTGCTCGGACTGCTCGCCCTCAATCAGCCACAGCCGCGGGAGCCGAAGCGGTGGCTCGCCCACGCCGCCGAGCGTCCGGCTGGCGACCTCAGCCACACAGAACGCATCGGCCAGCATGGCGCGGGCGAACTCACTGATTGCGTCGTCGATGACCCGGCTCGCCCGTTCGTGCAGCCGGCCGAACAGCGCCAGCAAGTCGGCGTCGCTGAGCTGCACCTCGTAGCGCTCGCGGGAGCCCACCTTCTCCCACCCGATCTGATCGAGCAGTTGCGTCGCCTGCTCGAAGTTGCGGCGCAGCCACCGGGCGCGATTGATTTCATCGGCTGCCAGCACCAACGCTAGATCCCCGGCCTCGGCCAAGTCGCTGATCACGAACCCATACACCGCGTTGCGTTGTGCCCGATCCAACACGATTGCCATAACCAGGGCCTCCAATCCGAGGGACAGAGCGGCCCAGGCCCCCCGGAGGGGCCGGGGCCTGGGCCGCCCCCAAAGCAAACCGGGTCAGGCCGTGATATGGCAAGCTGTGGAGCAGGCGAATCATCATGATCCGGGTGCCGGCGGGCCGATGGTGGTGGCACTATCACAAATCCCCGGTTAGCCGCTGTTACTCGGGTGGCTCGCGCTCATGCGTAGATATCTATACCGCGGCTAGTCGGTACAGCGATGAGGAACAGAAAAACTTCGACCACACGCCGCTAATTTACCGTAAAATCCGGCAACCCCAGGGGGGATTTTTGGCGTCCTGGCGGGCTGGTAGACCTTGCTGGTGAAAAGGGTAAACCAGTGGCCCCCGACCGGATAGTAGCCGGCCGGGGGCCGTACACAGGAGGTACTGTCTCCCATGCCGGCTCATCATACGCCACAGAGCGACACTCAGTTCGAGCAGCGCGTCATCGTCCACCAGCTCCTGCGCGACGACCACACCGAGCGCTGGACACCCAAGCAACTACAACGCGCCCTCTCAGACATCGCACCCGAGACGATCGACGAAGCAGTCGCCGAGCTGGAGGCCGCCGGCGTGGCCTGGCGCCTGGACGACTACGTCGGCGCCTCACGCTGCGCCCGCCACCTGTTCTCACTCGACCTCATCACCATCTGAGAGGCGGCCATGCGTCTCTCCGAGATGGGCCTTGAGCCCACCACACTGGCCTGCCTGCACCGCGGCGGTATCAATACCACCTACTGGCTATTCGATCACACCTACCGCGAGCTGATCTGGCACTCCGAGATCACCCCCGAGGCGCTCTACGACATCCTCCGTGCGCTCCGCCGGCACGGCATGAGGCTGAAACCGCACCCCAAGGGGAGCGAGCGGCCGGTGAACGAGCGCAACCTCGAGATCTTCCGCCTGCGCGTCGTCGAGGGCCGCAGACTCAAGGCAACCGGGGAGCAGGTCGGCATCGGTGTCGAGCGCGTCCGGCAGGTGCTCGCCACTTACTTCGGCCTCCGAGGCGCACCACCCGCCGTCAAAGCCAGACCCCACCGCATCGAGCACCAAAGCTCGCCCCCCGGCTGCGATCAGCTCGGCCGCGCCATCCAACGGCTTCGCTCCGCCAAGGGCCTCACCGTCGATGACCTGGCCAAGGCCATCGACATCAGCGCCGAGCAGCTGGCGCGAATCGAGGACGGACTGCGCGATCCCACCTGGACGATGCTCTCCAAGCTCGCCGTCGCGCTCGACACCACGGCTGCCCTGCTGGCCTACGCCATCGAAGTCGAGCAACCCATAGGTAGCGCCTGATGTCTGGTCGTCAGCTGATCCTCGTCATCGAGGCCGACGACGCCGTCAGCCGCCCGATCGTTGACCAGTTCGCCGCCGACGACCACCCGGCAAAGATCGCCCGCAGTGCCAACCACGCCACCGCTCTGGCAGTCATGGAGCCGCCGGCGCTGGTGGTGCTTGGGGCGCTCGATACCCCATGCGGCGCCCTCGATCTGCTGAGGACGATCCGCAACAGCGGCCCGGACACCCCCTGGCAGGAGGACGTTCCAGTGATCGTGCTCAGCCCCGACACCCAGGAGCCCGATCTGCTGCGAGCCTTTGAGGCGGGCGCTGATGACTTCCTGTCCCGCCCACCCCGATACCTGGAGCTGCGAGCCCGGCTGCGCGCCGTCCTACGACGGGCCGAACACTCCAGGAACAACCGGGTGCTCCGAGTCGGCCCACTGACGATCGACGTCGATGCCCACACGGCCTGCCTCCACGACAAGCGCCTCGACCTACGCCAGATGGAGTACAACCTGCTCGTCCACCTCGCCAGCGATCCCCGGCGCGTCTTCCGCAAGCACGAGCTCCTGCGGGCAGTTTGGGGCTACCAAGTGTCCGTCTCTACCCGGACGATCGATAGCCACGCCAGCCGCCTGCGCTGCAAGCTCGCTACGGGAGGCGAACGCTGGATTATCAACGTCCACGGCGTGGGCTATCGGCTGATCTGAGCCACGCGGCGGCGCCCAATGGCACTTGTGCGACACGACGGTGAACGTCTTGCCGCGAGTTAGAAACACCACTTGCCATTGCAGCTCTAGAACGCGGATGATACACAGTGGGTTGGAGTCGGCTATTACAAGGGATGATAAAGAGAAGGCAGCGAATGGCGCTCTACGGTGGCCGGATCGCAAGCTGCATTTCTCTCGCGCGTGTAGCGACACATAGACGACCCATCAGTCCTGTATGTTGTTGATAAGGTACGGTACCTGTTGTGCTCGGGAGAATGAACATGGGCGGGCAACTCAACCACGCCGATCAATCTCGATCGATGTCACTGGTCCTGCGCCGAGGTAGTCGATGGCATTAGAGCCAATAGAGCTCGGTCGTCTCGCCATCATGCAGCGCTATCCGCTGCGCTACATCGAGCGTCGCGTCGAACATCTCGATCTTACCGACGATCACCACTACGGCGTGACGGTCACCCAGCAGTTTGTCGTTCCGTTGCACGCCGAACCCAAGAAGCAAAGTAACGGCAGGCGGAATCTTCTCATTCCGCTAGGCCAGTTCGCCAAGGATCGCATGCCCGATCTACGCGTCGCCGAGTCCGACGGGTCAACAATGCCATTCCTGACCCTCTTGGAGCGAGCACATGTAGGCGAAGCACTCTTTGCGAGCCGCTGGCAGAACGTGTTTATCAGCCGAGTCACGGGAGATTCTGTAGACGAAGCTAGTGAGATTTGGGGGATCATTCAGTTTGCGGTCGGACAGATTGTCACCAGTGATCGGCCCGCCGCATACCTAGCGGTTTATCGGCTAAAGGGATATCTCGTAGAGATGAGTAGCCTTACGCAGCCCGATCCTGGTCTTCACTGCTTTATCCTAGCGATTCTTGCCGACAACGAACTCTGGGAAGCACTTCGCGCTCTGGCAGAGTCCCGATTGCTCGTCGCGCGAATGCGGGGGGTGCCTGGTCGTACTTACGTCGTGACCATCAGCTATACAGAGCGCTTTCGTTACCGGGGCTATGCCAAAACGACCGCTAGCGGCCTCGTTCGTAAAAGTCTTGCGTGGCTTGGACTTATTGGTATACCGGTCGCGAGATCGGTTGCGAACCTCGGCCAGACCGCTGCCCTATGGATCGTTCAGTCGGTGCCCGAAGGCCTTGAGCCACTTCGCTGCTATTGGAAAAAAGATGGGCATGTCTCGCGCGCAGAAGATCCTGTGTCGGTCAACGTCAGTCGTGCCGTAGCGGAGCGCCATCAGGAGCCAGGAGAAACGCCGCAGCAAGACGTAGTGCTTTTGGATGTGCAGCTGTCTCCATCCTCGGCAATCGTTGCCACAATCGCGCTCGCGGCAATGCTCCTTGTAGTATCGACATATGTTTACCAGGCCTTGCCTGGACTTCGTCTCCTGCACCACGACGAAGATCGGACAGTCCTTGTTGGGCTCGGCAGTATCTTTGCGGCCGTTCCTGCTGCCATCGCTGGGGCCTTGGCTTATCGAGGGCAGGCATTCGTCCAACGCGCCAGTCGCGGTCCGCGGACCCTCCTCGCCGTCCTTTCGGGCACTGCTGCTTTCTTCGCGGCCGTGGTCAGCCTGAAGGGTCTCGGGGCCTTGACGGAAGTCGTAGCGTTCACCCTGTCAATCTACAGCCTGTTTGTCATCGGAATCTTTGCCTTTATCCAATTGGGACCTCGATGGAGGAAGAACGAACGGTCCCGCAGGAAATCAGCGACAGTCCTGGCGTCCCCGAACGAGTGCCGCCAAAAGCAGATTCGTGACGCACTCATTTGGCTCGGATTCTGGACCCTGGGCGTGCTAGTCTTCGCTCGATCGCAAGCGGTCCTGCAGCATCGTCACTTCTTCACCCACCAGTTTCCGATCAACGTATGGCGAGCTTGGTGGTCCTGGTTTGGTTTGTAGGCGAAGATATGCAAGAATGATACATATGTGTAAGAGCTGTCATCAGTTCCAGATAAGGATCTCCCGTGTTTGAGCGGGGAGTTCGCCGATCTCGGGAGCGGCAGTCCCACCCGGCCGACACGGCTTGGCCTGGTTCTCTTGAGCAAGCAGAGCAGCGCGAGCTTGCAGACAGTGCGGTTCCCATTCCTGACTCGCCCCATGTAGCACGCCTGCTCAATAGTCAGGGCGGGCCATACTACCTCGCTCCCGACAGCGCCGAACCATTGCCGGAAGGGATGTGGGCCGATCTCGACCCAGATGCGGTCGAAGCGGAGGCCAAGCGGATCAACGATCGTCCTGAGCGAGAGCGAACAACGACAAGACTCCCGGAGGATCTCCGTCAACGCCTTGCCGCTGGGGGACCTGCTGCGCAGATGCTGCTCAGGACTCTTGACCGAACCGGGGTCTCCGCGAGCCCGCAGCCCCCAGGGTCAGAGACAAAGCCTCCACAATAGATTGACTGCGTCATGCGCGCCCTCTTGCGCCCAATGCCGCTTGTGCGACGCCCGCTCACGCTAGCCGTTACTTGGAATCGCCATGCTTAGCCACTCTCCTTGGATCTCCTGCGAAAGAGATCGAAGCTCACGGTCGGCCGGATGTTGCCTAACGGCATCCTCGAATCGACGCTTTACTGCTTCAAGCTCTCGCTGCTTCGCGTCGTTCGAGAGTGGACTACGACGAAGCCATGCGAGCATTTGGCTGCCATATACATGCCAAGCATAAACATCATCACCGTTGCAGTTCTCTAGCCGACCCAACAGAATCTCCTGAGCTTCCGCCACCTGTCCGGAAGCATCGGGGCGACGCGGATTCTTCCATGCATCCTTTAGGAGATAGTATGCCCACTCCGTGTGCACGCGATGGTCGTGTTCACCTCCGTCTTTAGCGGACAACAAATATGGTCGTGCATACGTCAAGCTGCCATCCTGGACCTCCAAGCTTCCTCGCTGCAGCCAGAAATGATAGTCATTCTTGCAGAACTCCTCGACTTCGTTGTAGATTACACGTGCGTCGCTCATCGGGAAGTTTCTCGCAATGCGGCGGTGTCCCAGCAGGGCAGTTAGCAGCTTGCCCTCTCGTGCTTTTCGCTTTGCGGGATCATACCGCGCGGCCATCGTACGTGTGAGGCCGAGGTAGGCTGGCAGCAGTTGGCCACTATTGCGAAGGTTATCGGTAATCAGCTCAGCGATCACCCGGTGGCGCGCCTTATAGGTATTTGTTTTCTGCGTTAGTATTCCACGTGCGGCGAGACGGTTCAGCGCGAAAAGACCTGTGTTGCTTACGTCACTAGCAGCAGCGAGAATCTCGTCCCGAGTAAGCGCAAAACGAAGGCTGCTAGCGAGACAGGTTATTGCGTAAATTAGCCGCTGCTCCGCGGGGAGTGACGCGTTCTCTTGGGTAAGCTTGTGCTCGAAATTATCGTTGTGCGTGGCTTCATACATGGCGACAATCAGCTGCCGACCACAGGTGTGGCGTAGCCTTTCCACTCTCTCGACAGGGTCAAGCGGTTTTAGAGCCCCAAGCTTGTTATGGCGCGAGAGGCTTCCTAGTAGCCGATCAATGTCGACATCCTCAAGCACAGGTACAGTGATCTCGAGCTTTCTGGCGGCATCAGGCCGCCAGGCGGGTAGAAGCTGATCAAGCCGGGCGGCACGGAGTCCGAGTATCAATAGGACATGCGTGTACTCGTCGACGACGTCATGCACCAAGTCGCTAAGGCCGCTGCTGCCAAATGTGTCAGCATCGTCGGCACATACTATAAGCGGCTCGTTGTGGTGTTTGAAAAACTTGCTCAGTTCTCGCGCATCAAACTCGTGATTGGGACCCAGCCAGCGAACGTCAGCATCTGCCGCGAGGGTGAGGGATAAACGCATTAGTGTCGTCGAGACCCCGGTACCGGCTGTGCCGGTAACGATGACGCAGCCGCTCTTCGGGAGGTCTGGTAGCGAGGTCTCAAAGGTCCGCTCCACGGCTTGCCCAGAGCGAACGTCATTCCAGGTTGGCTGTGCGCCCCACAAATAGTCCGACTGCGGTGGTGAGGGCTGACTCGCAAGGTCCGACACGGATGGCAAGATCACTTGACCAGCGGTTAGCCCTTGGCGGACACGTATAGATTGGAGACCGTCCAAAACGCTCTGCCCAAGCTGAGAAAGGACGTCTTCAGCGAACTGATCTGCGGTGGATTCGACGAGCTCGATGTTGTAAGCGGCGAGTAGGCGTTGCCGGTCTTTTGGGAGATGCGGTGCTATGAGATACGAACGAGGACGCATCTCCTTGACCCCACGATCTCCCTTCTCGTCCCGCAGGCCCAAGTAGCGCCAGAATAGGGACTCGCGCAGCTCGGTGCCGACAAAGACGACCGGATATGAGATAAGGTCGGCAGCTAGCTGTTCGTAAAGCGGGTTCACCTCGGAGTGACGACGGCCATATTGAGGATCGGTAAAAGTGACGTCCGGTGCGTCGCTCAGCATGCCGTTGAGATGAACGTACAGGAGTGCTTCTTTCGTATTAAGAGGCAGACGCCCGTGCAGCCCGGAAAACGACTCTATGGGGCGGGGCGGGCTTGCAACGCGAGCCGCCGCAGACTCAAGGTCGTCAATATTGAGCGTATAGGCACGCAGCCACGGCATGCTGAACCACAGGAGCTGCTTGGGTGTGACCGTCTGCGGAGCGACGGTGAGGCGCTCGCGGACGAGGTCCCCAAGCGGGTTGCGCTTCTCGCGGAGGGCAGCGGCATAGGTGTCCGGTAGAGAGAGCTCTGGATCTGGGTCGTCATCGGGCCATACAAGACGAGCAATCTCGTTTGTGAGGTCAGCCACTTGGGGGATCGGACGACCGCTGTGGTCGAGAGCGCCAACTGAGAAGCCAGCTCCCGTAAAAAGCACAACCTCGCCACGAGACATCTGCTCGCGGAGCCTCCGAATGACTTCTGGCGTCTTCGACAAAGCATCGGTACGTTACGCCCACCGCCGGTCGTGATCGTTCCGGGCTGCGCGTCCTGCATCACGCCCGCAGCAAGTTGTATCGACCTCGCGCCACCCGCTCAAACCGCGGCGCATTCCCACGGGCACCTTTCGACAGGCACGAGTCCACCGAGTCCTTCGAGACGCTGTGGCCGAGCAACCTTTCGACCGCAGCATGAACGTGCGTTGCCCGCATCGGCTTGCCCCCCTCAATCAGAGCGCGAACGACCACCTCGGTGATCCAACCTGGACGGCGATCGCGCTGCCGCTGGCGCCTGATGGCTCGTGGCTGGGCATCGCTGGTCCGCAGCCGCTTGAGCCGCTTGGCCACATAGCTCAACCGGGAGCGGTCGGCAGACGCCAAGATTTTCGTAACTTCTGCCACAATGTTGCCAGAAGCACCAGAATCTTGGTTCGATGGTACTTGCGTTGCCTGCACTTGGTAGGACAGCTCTCAAACCCCTCGGTGGCTCTGGCGGCGGTGTTTGAGGTGGCTGCCGTCGTCCGGCCGGAACCGAGGGGGCTGCGGGAGTGGGTCGTGCTGGAGCCGGCGTCGGGGCGGCTGGGCAACGGTGTGGTGCAGCGCGCCGTCGTCAAGGTTCTGGCTATGGCCCAGCGGCCGATGTGTGGACAGGAGGTCCGGCTGGGCGTCGAGGCGCTGCTCGGCCATCCCGTGTCCGAGAACTCGATCAGCTCGTGTCTGGCATACGGTGTGCGCAGGCGGGAGCCGCTGTTCGTGAGGGTGACGAGGGCGCGGTACGTGCTGGCGTAGCGCAGCGCATAAGGTGTCGCACGTCGATCGCCGGGGAGCAGCTATGGCGTCGGCTTGTCGGCTCGAACGGTGCCAGACGGCGTGAGGCATATGTTCGCACGCCATTAGCACCGTAGACCCCGTATCTTGCCTTCGGGATGGAGGACATCACGAACAACCCAGCCGGGCGTCTCTACATGTTGATCGGCGAGCTGCGATCAATGCCGGACGAGACGATCTCTGCGGCCTGGGGAAAGATCCTTGGTGTCCCAATCGAGAGCATCGGTGCGCACATCGGACTCGTGGCGCAGCTCGTGCCACAGCTCGATCAGGTCGTGCAGCGCGAGGGGCGCGAGCGACTCGCCGCCGTCGTCGCCGAGTACAGGCAGGAGTGGCTCGCATCAACGTTTCCGCTTGCGCAACCCTTCAACCAGGCGGTCAAATCCATCCTGCCAAGCGAACAGTCGTACCTCGCGCTCGGGAGCCTGGCCGACGCCCTGGCCATCACTGCCCCTGACGGACCCGCTCCTGACGAGGCGACGCGAACCGAGTTGTCGGAGCTGCTACGCGCCGCCACTGAGGAGGCCATGGCCGACGCCGAGCTGCCCGCCGACATCGCCCATCTAATTGTCCAGCGCCTCTCCGAGGTCGAAATGGCGCTGAGGCATGTCCGCCTCGGAGGTCCGCTGGCCGTGAAACGCGCCACCGAGGCCCTCATGGGTGCGGTGGACGTCGCGAGGGCGACCGACGAGAAGGCGCGAGCGGCTCCTAGCCTCAAGCGCGTGTTTGCTATCGCAGGCGTCGTCTGGACGATCGTCACTGCGCCAGCCCAGATACAGCCAGCCTTGCAGGCGTGGGAGGGATTCGTGCAAGAGCTGACTTCGGCGCACGTGCATGTCGTGCCGCAGGCGGCGCCGCTCCAGCTCGAAAGCGGGCCGCAGGCTGAGGAGGTGCTGGACGGAGAAGCACAGGACGCCACGGAGGATGTCGGTCAAGCTTCAACGCGCTCCGGCTGACGATCGCATCAGATTGTCGGTGTCGTAGGGGCGAGGAGTCGGCGAGGCGCTCGAAGCTGATGCGCCGGGCCGGCCTCTAGCCTCAAGCTTCATGCCGTCACGCAGGCGTATAGCCACCGCTCCCTCGGGAACTCGTGCTCGTACGCTGGGAGGGCGGATACAGGCGGCCTTCTATCGAGACGCCAACGGTCGCGAGCCTGTCGACATCTTCTTGGAGGAGTTGTTGAAGGCCCAGCCGCTAGCGGCGGCGAAGATCGACGATGCGATCGAGGAGCACCTGAACGGGAGGCAGCCCGACGCGCCGCCGCCGGAGTTCCCGATCACCTCGCAGATCGACGGAGAGCTACGCGAGCTGCGGGTTCGGTTTGCGCGCATTCGCTACCGGTTGCTCTATCAGCGATCCGGCAACCTGGTTGTCCTGCTCCACATCTTCGAGAAGAACACAGGCGCTGTGCCGGCCCGTGACCGTGAGACGGCCACGAGGCGCATGGCCGACTTTCGGGCGAGGATGGACGCGGAACGCCGTTGTCCTCCGCGGGCGGCTGGCCGGGATGCTCCGCCGAAGTCGCGGCGAGGTTGATCTATTTACCATTCGTGATAAGCTGTGGTTCGTGAGCAACACCGTCCGAAGCCCTGTCGGCCGTCCCGCTGTAGAGGCAGCGGGCGG
Source organism: uncultured Solirubrobacterales bacterium (assembly GCA_963812955.1). Classification (GTDB taxonomy): domain Bacteria; phylum Actinomycetota; class Thermoleophilia; order Solirubrobacterales; family Solirubrobacteraceae; genus Palsa-744. The sequence continues at coordinate 34,550 of CAWEXC010000002.1, read as the reverse complement.
CCGTGCTGATCGCAGCGAGGCGTACCGTGACGCCCGTGCTGAATATGCGCGCATTCGCGCTTTGCGCGAGGTCAGCCCGATCGCTGCGCATCTTCGTGAACGGCGGATCGAGCTGGGGCTGACTCAGGATGAGGTCGCTAAGGCTGCGGGGACCTCGCACAGTGCGGTGTCGCGGCTCGAGAAGGGCACGCATATCCCGCAGCTGCCTACCTTGCAGCGGATCGCCGCCGTGCTGGACGAGGAGCTGCTCGTCTGCTTTCAGCGCACCGTGGACGGTGAGGTTGAGCGGGAGTTCGCTGCTGTAGCCTGAGCCGCCGATTGGGGGACGGCGAGCGGGAGGTTGTCCCGTTCGCCGTAGAAGTTTCTGGTGGCGGCTGGTGTGATGGTTACACGGTGGCGGGTGTGAGCGCCTCCTCGTGGGTGGTGGTGTGAATGGGCGCGCGGCGGGTGGCGAGGTCGCGTTCTATGGCGACGGCGAGCTTCGCGAGGTCTGAGTAGCCGACGACCTTGCGGAACTGGGTCTCGGCCTCGAGCATCCCGGCGGCGGTCCAGCGCAGACACATATCGCCGGACTGCCAGCGCTTCACGTTGCGGGAGGTGCGGCGGATGATCTCGATCATCGACTCGATCGGGTTCGTCCCCTCTCTGCCAATGTCGTGTGAGACGCTCATGATCAAGGAATTACTGACCCTTGGGGGCGAGAACGGAGCACGACACGATGTTGGAGATGGAGCACGATGGAGCCGACGACCCCGGAGTGGAGGGAGCCGTAGGCGACCGGAACGGAGGGGCCGTCGGGCGCGCCGCGCCGGCGGGGGTCCCCGACCCTGAGCTGGTCGAGCAGGCTCGGCGGCGGCGGTTCACGGCTGAGTACAAGCTGGCGGTCCTGCGCGAGGCCGACGGGTGCGCGCAGCCGGGTCAGCTCGGGGCGCTGTTGCGCCGCGAGGGCTTGTATTCCTCGCATCTGGCGACGTGGCGTAAGCAGCGCGAGGCTGGATCGATCAAGGCGCTCTCTCGGCCGCGGGGACGCAAGCCCGGTGATCCGCGTGACGCGCAGATCGCGGCCCTGGAGCGGCGTGCGGAGCGCGCGGAGGCGGAGCTCGCGAAGGCGCGCAAGGTGATCGAGGTGCAGGGAAACGTCTCTGCGCTCTTGGGGGAGTTGCTCGAGCCCAGGGGCGCGACCGAGCACGGGAGCACCGAGCGATGATCGAGCAGACCGTGCAGGAACTCACCCCGATCGTCGGGACCCGCCCGGCGTGCCGCGCGCTCGGCGCGGCACCGGCGACGATCTACCGCCGGCGGCGTCCATCCGAGCCCAGGCCGGCGCGGGCGCGGGCCGTCCCGGCCAGGGCGCTATCAGAGGCCGAGCGCCAGGCCGTCCTCGCCGAGCTTCACTGCGAGCGGTTCGTCGACTGCTCCCCTGTGCAAGTCTGGGCGACGCTGCTGGACGAGGGCCGTTACCTGGCCTCGGAGCGCACGATGTACCGGCTGCTCGCCGCTCAAAATGGCGGGGTGAGGGAGCGACGCGACCAGCGCACGCACCCCGGTTACGCCAAGCCGGAGCTGCTCGCCGAGCACCCGAACGAGGTGTGGTCTTGGGACATCACGAAGTTGAAGGGTCCAGCGAAGTGGACGTACTTCTACCTCTACGTGATCCTCGACGTGTTCAGCCGCTACGCCGTCGCCTGGACCGTCCAGCACCGCGAGGGCGCACAGCTCGCCAAGGCGCTGATCGCCCAGGCCGCCGCGCAGCAGAAGATCCGGCGCGAGCAGCTGACCGTGCACGCCGACCGCGGCAGCTCGATGACCAGCAAGCCGGTCGCGTTCCTCCTGGCCGACCTCGGCGTGATCCGCTCGCACAACCGGCCCTACACCTCGACGGACAACCCCTACTCCGAGGCGCACTTCAAGACGCTGAAGTACCGGCCGGAGTTCCCCCGGCGCTTCGAGAACATCGAGGGAGCCCGCGCGTTCTGCCGCACGTTCTTCGACTGGTACAACCACCAGCACCGCCACTCCGGGATCGCCCTGATGACCCCCGCCGCGGTCCACCACGGCCGCGCCCAAGAACTCCACGACCAGCGCCAGCGCGTCCTCACCGCCGCCTACACCGCGACGCCCGAGCGGTTCGTCCGCCGCCCGCCCCAGCCACCAGCGCTACCGACCGCCGCCTGGATCAACAAGCCCACGACAGAGGAGGCCGCTCACTAAATTCGACGACCAAGTGTCTCATTCGACTTGACAGGCTCCGGTCGAGGCCAGGGTCGTCTTCAGCCGTCCGCGGATTCCCAGGCGTGTGAGCGTCAGGGTCTCCTCTAGGCCCTCGTTCAGGGACGCGGCCGCTCCGGGATGTGAGCGCTCCAGCTCGCCGGCGAGGGCCTGCAGACCTTCCAGCGCGAGAGTGTGGTTATCGCTTGCCCATGCGCGCCTGAGGCGTGCCTTCACTGCGGGGCGGTCACGCTCGGGGAGGTGCTCCAGCACATTTCTTTCCTTGTGACGGATACAGCGCTGCACCGGGACTGGACCGAAGACCTCATCGACGGCTGACCTGAGTGCCTTTGACCCGTCCAAGACGACGAGGATGCCCTGCTCGACGTCAAGGCCACGGCCAACGAGGTCGGCAAGGAGATGCGCTGTGACGGTCTTGTTCTCCGTGGAGCCATCCCACAGACCAAGCGGAAGCTTCACCCCGTCGGTGCTGACGCCGAGCGCGACAATGCAGCAGCGTCCCTTCAGCTCGATCCCGTCGACCATCAACGCCGCGAGGCGCACGTCTGCGAGGTCTCGGCTCATCAGGGCGTCCAGGTGCTCACGGGTGCGGCCGATGAACTCGCGGCTGACCGCTGACTTCGACGCCGAGCGCTCACTCACGGCCACTTTCTCACCGACCGGCTCACGAGTTCGTGAGAAGCGCCGGGTGCTGACCCCCGCGAGCATCTGCTCCAACACCACCCGCGTCAAGGGGTCACGATCAGCGAAATACTCATACGTCGCTAGCGGCACCTCCTGCTCGCCATCGGCGCTCCTGGCACGCGGACGCTTCACTACGACTCGTCGCCCACCAAGGGTGACCTCGCCGTCCTCGTGGCCATGACTGACCGCGGTGCGCTCTGAGATCCGGGCGTGCTTCGTGCCGACGACCTCATCGAGCTCGGCCTCCATCATCTCGCCCAGCACCCCGAGCCCGACACCAACGCTGAGCGCCAACAGCCCCTCCTTCGCCGCACCGGCCAGCTCCCCCAACGCGTCCTGCACATTCGCTGGAAGTCCCAGCGAAGCGCTCCCGACCTGCTCCTGCTCTACGGTCTTCATGGCGGTCCCTTCGTCTCGGTGGATGATTTCGCACTCGCCACAGTCCCAACGGGACCGGACGAGGCGGAAGGACCGCCACCTACAAACTTCTACGAGCTACGGGACAACCTCGCTGAGTGTGGCCGGTAGGTGTTGTACTGGATGCGCCAGTCTTCGATGATGACCTTCGCCTCGGTGAGGCAGGCGAACTCCTCGATGTTCAGCAGCTCGTCGCGGAGGCGGCCGTTGAAGGACTCCACGAACGGGTTCTCCCACGGGCTGCCGGGCTCGATGTACGCGGTGGTGGTGCCGGCGAGGCGGCAGTAGTCCTGCAGCGCCCACGCGATCATCTCCGGGCCATTATCAGCCCGGAGATACTTTGGGGTACCTCGCTGTTTGACGAGCTGCTCGATGACCGTGATTACGTCCTCGGCGGTGCAGGTCCGCTCGACGCGGATCGCGAGTGCCTCGCGGGTGTACTCATCGACGATGTTGCAGAGCTTGATGCGGCGGCGGTCGGCTGTCTCATCGAACTGGAAGTCCACGGCCCATACCTCGTTGGGTCTGGTCGCTCTCAACCGGGCTGTCTGCCCGGTTGCCCTGGCGGCGGCGCTTGCGGGCCCTCACCGGGCGTCGCAGGCCCTCCTGGCGCCAGATCCGCCTGGTGCGCTTGCGGTTGATACTCCAGCCTTCCCGCAGCAGGATCTCGTGCGCTGTCTTCCAACCCCACCGCGGGTGCTCTTTGGCGATCTCCCGCAGCCTCGAAGCGAGACGCTGATCCTCGTCGCGTGGGGGCTGTGGCTGCTTGCGTTGCGTGGAGCGATGCTGGCCCGCGACACGGCACGCACGGCGCTCTGAGACCCCGAAGCGCTCCTGCAGGGTGCCGACAGCCCTACGCCGGCGCCCCGGGGTCAAAAGTTTCCCTCCGCCAGCTCCTTGAGCATGTCGATATCCAGCGCCTGCTCAGCGACGAGCTTCTTCAACCGCTGGTTCTCACCCTCCAGCTGCTTCAAGCGCTTAGGGCTTGTAGATAAATAACGTTGCAGGATGCGTGTCACGTGTGTGGAACAGTGAGGCGTGGTCTATGAGGATGCGATTGGCGAGCGGTTTAGGGCGCTGGCGGGTGAGCTGAATGAGCGTCAGCGCCGCCTGTTTGTGGCGGCCGAGGCGCGAGCGGCGGGACGGGGTGGTGTCGCAACGGTCTCGCGGCAGACCGGGGTGAGCGTACCGACGATTCGCAAGGGGATTGCGGAACTGGAGTTCGGCGAGCATCTGGAGCGTGGGCGTGTCAGACGGCGGGGCGGTGGCCGCAAGGCACTGACTGAGGTTGACCTGACGCTGGCTGGTGATCTTGAGCGGCTCGTGGAGGAGAGTTCGCGTGGTGATCCGGAGTCACTTTTGTGTTGGACCTCCAAGAGCGTGCGCAACCTGGCCGAGGGGCTGCGTGAGATGGGGCACGAGGTTCACTTCACTTCTGTGGCGACGCTCCTGCGCTCCCCCGGGTACAGCCTGCAAGCGAACGTCAAGACGAGGGAGGGCCGCCAGCACCCCGACCGCGATCTGCAGTTCCGCCACATCAACCAGGCCGCGAAGGCGGCCGTGGCCGCGGGCTGGCCGGTGATCAGCGTAGACACGAAGAAGAAGGAGCTGGTCGGAGACTTCAAGAACGCAGGGCGTGAGTGGCATCTGAAGGGCAAGCCCGAGCTGGTGCGCGTGCACGACTTCAAGGACAAGCAGCTGGGCAAGGCGATCCCTTACGGCGTCTATGACCTGCGCCTGGACGAGGGCTACGTCAACGTCGGCATCGACCACGACACCGCCCAGTTCGCCGCGAACTCGATCCGCAGCTGGTGGGAGCACCTCGGAGCCGAGCGCTACCCGCACGCCACGCAGCTGCAGATCACCGCCGACTGCGGCGGCTCCAACGGCAACCGGACGAAGCTGTGGAAGCTCGAGCTGGGAAAGCTCGCAGACGAGATCGGCCTTGAGATCGCTGTCTGCCATTTCCCGCCCGGCACTAGCAAGTGGAACCGGATCGAGCACCGCCTGTTCAGCTTCATCACCATGAACTGGCGCGGCAAGCCGCTGACCTCCTTGGAGACGATCATCAACCTGATAGGCGCGACCACGACCAGCAGCGGGCTTGAGGTCTACGCCCGTCTCGATCAAGGCACCTACCCCGACAAGATCCGCGTCACAGACGCCGAGCTGCAGACCGTCAACATTCACGGTCAAGACTTCCACCCCGAGTGGAACTACACGATCGTGCCCCGCGGGTGAAGACCAGCATCCATCAGCACGCCGTAATGAAACGTTATTTATCTACAAGCCCTTAGCTTCATCGGCCTTCATCCCACCGTACTGCGCCCGCCAGCGGTTCCACGTCGCCTCGCTGACCTCCAGCTGCCGCAACACCTCCACGAGCTCGCCGCCCTCATTTAACAGCCGCTCGCCCTCCCTGATCTTCCTAACCGCCTGCTCCGGCGTGTGCCTGCGTCGCTTCATAATCGTGTCCATCCTTCCATCCCATCACGGGAAACACGACCACGCGCCCAGCCTGGACCACTTCACGGGGACCCCGTCAGGGTGGCCTGACCCCCTGAGTTCGGTCCGGTGCGTATGAGAGTTCTACCCGTCCGTGAGAATGGACGAGGAAGGAACTCTGATGAAGCGACGCAGGCATACCCCGGAGCAGGTGATCCGCAAGTTGCGCGAGGCGGAGAGGATGCTCGGAGAGGGCAAGGCGGTCCCGGAGGTCGCCAAGGCGCTGGAGGTCTCTGAGGCGACCTTCCATCGCTGGCGTAACCAGTACGGAGGGATGAAGGCCGATGACGTCAAGCGCTTGAAGGAGTTGGAGCGCGAGAACGGCCGGTTGAAGCGGATCGTCGCTGACCAGGCGCTCGAGAACCAGGCGTTGAAGGAGATCGCCAAGGGAAACTGGTGAGCCCGGCCCGTCGGCGTCAGGCGGTCGCGATGCTTCGCGGCCGCCTCGGTGTCAGCGAGCGCTGGGCGTGCAAGGTGGTGGGGCAGCATCGCTCTACGCAGCGCCACGAGCTCACGCGCGCCGGCGGCGATGCCGTGGTGCGCGGGAGGCTGCGCGAGATCTCCGAGGAGCGCCCGCGCTGGGGTTACCGGCGTGCGCACCACAGGCTGTGTGAGGAGGGCTGGGAGATCAACCGTAAGCGGGTGCAGCGCCTGTGGCGCGAGGAGGGCCTACGGGTGCCCGTCCGGCGGCGTAAGCGTCGCCGCCTGGGAGATTCGACGGTCCCGGCCAGGCGGCTGCGCGCTGAACGCGCCAACCAGGTGTGGGCGCTGGACTTCCAGCACGATCAGACGGCCGACGGCCGGGCGCTGCGGCTGCTGAACATCATCGATGAGTTCACCCGCGAGGCGCTCCAGATGCTGGTCGCGCGCAGCATCGACGCAGACACGACTGTCAGCGTGCTCGAGAAGCTCGCCGCCGAGCGCGGCGCACCCGAGTACATCCGCTGCGACAATGGCCCGGAGCTGACCGCGCACGCCCTCAAAGACTGGTGCCGTTTCACCCACACGGCGACGAGCTACATCGACCCAGGGGCGCCTTGGCAGAACGCGTTCGTGGAGTCCTTCCACTCCCGCGTGCGTGACGAGCTGCTCAACGTCGAGGAGTTCTCATGCCTCGGCGAGGCCAGGGTCGTGATCGGCGACTGGCATGAGGACTACAACCAGCGCCGCCCACACTCAGCGCTCGGAATGCAGACCCCAGCCGCGTTCGCAAAAGCCCACCCGCGAGCTCCTGCCCGTGGACATGACGCGCTGTGGACAGCAAGCTGACCACAGCGCTTGGACAACCCCTGCGGGGTTGCCCACATGCCCACCGGCACGACCACCACACCCGCCGACCGCCAGGCCCGTTACGCTCCCCGTGTCACCATTCCACCCACTCTCACACGCGGTGGACCGACAAACGGGGGCCGGCCAATAGATTGGTTCCGTGAGCGTACCGATGTGTGCGATCTGGACGAGCGCATCGAGAACTATCGATGCAATCAAGCGATCTGTGACTTTGCAGATGCGTTGTATCCAAATCTAGCGCCCTCGGAATCGAAGAACGCCATTGAAACGGGGCATGATGGGATATTTCGCATTACAAGGGGAGAGATTGACAACGACATAGCGACCTACGATCCCGTGCCGCTGCGTGACAGTCGCGCAACAAAAACCTTCGGCTATAAGGCGCAAAATATCGGACTCGTCAAGGGGCGGACATTTGATCGGGTCTTGATTTTTCCCACGGGACCCATGAAGAAATACGTACAAGCCGGGCAAGCGATGTCGGCGCCTACGAGGATGTATATCGCGGCTACACGTGCCCGTCACAGTGTTGCATTCGTGTGCTAACGTGATTGGCCTTCGCTACTGCTAAGCCATGCGACGCTGCGTCGCGCACTGCCGCTTGTGCGACGCATAAGGTGGCGTCGACATCATGGCCTGACCCCCTGAGTTCGGTCCGGTGCGTATGAGAGTTCTACCCGTCCGTGAGAATGGACGAGGAAGGAACTCTGATGAAGCGACGCAGGCATACCCCGGAGCAGGTGATCCGCAAGTTGCGCGAGGCGGAGAGGATGCTCGGAGAGGGCAAGGCGGTCCCGGAGGTCGCCAAGGCGCTGGAGGTCTCTGAGGCGACCTTCCATCGCTGGCGTAACCAGTACGGAGGGATGAAGGCCGATGACGTCAAGCGCTTGAAGGAGTTGGAGCGCGAGAACGGCCGGTTGAAGCGGATCGTCGCTGACCAGGCGCTCGAGAACCAGGCGTTGAAGGAGATCGCCAAGGGAAACTGGTGAGCCCGGCCCGTCGGCGTCAGGCGGTCGCGATGCTTCGCGGCCGCCTCGGTGTCAGCGAGCGCTGGGCGTGCAAGGTGGTGGGGCAGCATCGCTCTACGCAGCGCCACGAGCTCACGCGCGCCGGCGGCGATGCCGTGGTGCGCGGGAGGCTGCGCGAGATCTCCGAGGAGCGCCCGCGCTGGGGTTACCGGCGTGCGCACCACAGGCTGTGTGAGGAGGGCTGGGAGATCAACCGTAAGCGGGTGCAGCGCCTGTGGCGCGAGGAGGGCCTACGGGTGCCCGTCCGGCGGCGTAAGCGTCGCCGCCTGGGAGATTCGACGGTCCCGGCCAGGCGGCTGCGCGCTGAACGCGCCAACCAGGTGTGGGCGCTGGACTTCCAGCACGATCAGACGGCCGACGGCCGGGCGCTGCGGCTGCTGAACATCATCGATGAGTTCACCCGCGAGGCGCTCCAGATGCTGGTCGCGCGCAGCATCGACGCAGACACGACTGTCAGCGTGCTCGAGAAGCTCGCCGCCGAGCGCGGCGCACCCGAGTACATCCGCTGCGACAATGGCCCGGAGCTGACCGCGCACGCCCTCAAAGACTGGTGCCGTTTCACCCACACGGCGACGAGCTACATCGACCCAGGGGCGCCTTGGCAGAACGCGTTCGTGGAGTCCTTCCACTCCCGCGTGCGTGACGAGCTGCTCAACGTCGAGGAGTTTCCATGCCTCGGCGAGGCCAGGGTCGTGATCGGCGACTGGCATGAGGACTACAACCAGCGCCGCCCACACTCAGCGCTCGGAATGCAGACCCCAGCCGCGTTCGCAAAAGCCCACCCGCGAGCTCCTGCCCGTGGACATGACGCGCTGTGGACAGCAAGCTGACCACAGCGCTTGGACAACCCCTGCGGGGTTGCCCACATGCCCACCGGCACGACCACCACACCCGCCGACCGCCAGGCCCGTTACGCTCCCCGTGTCACCATTCCACCCACTCTCACACGCGGTGGACCGACAAACGGGGGCCGGCCAATCACCCTGATTCCTCCGAGCGGGCCAGCTCAGATGGCATCGTGACCCACGTCATACGATCACGCGGTGCGTTTTCTTCAATCACTTTCGTCACAAGCTGATTGGCCGCTGCACGCCTCCGGGAGTGAACGGCAGCTTGCATGGTATAGCCCGGCAACAATTCAGGCGCGATTGGAAAGATCGACGGTTCGAGGATCGGTGGTACATAAAACGGCGGTGTCGCGCCCGGGCGCGACACCCATTCGGCCAGGGCTTGAACTCGAACAGCGCAGTTGATGCTGCACGCGTGACGGTAGCCACCGCTTAGCGGTTGCCCTGAATCTGGTGCGTCAGCCCACGTCATCAGCAGCAGTTGGCGCGGATCGAGCGTAAAAAGGACTTCCATGATGTCCCGGAAACCAGAGGTCGGGACCGATGAGGCCGGTGATACCGCGCCACCTCGCAACGGCAGCATGACAACCGGCTGATCGGACGTGATGAGCCAGTCGTGATCGAACTGGACGAGGTTCCACTGCATGTTGCTGAACATGCTGCCGATCCGCCCAATCTGACCGAGCAGCGTACGGACGTGGTTGCGCTGGCCTTTCATCTCCTGGGCAATAGCAGCCACCCTCTCCTCTGGCACACGATGCTTTTCGGCGATCTCACGAACCGAGCCCGCAAGAGCACGGTCGCCGGCCTGACGTGCGAAGGCGCCGAATGCCGGTGTGCGGATGACATGGACTGCGACGAACTGCGCCAGTGCTGCCCGACCCTCGGCCGAAAGCGGCCAGTGCTCCGGCAGGCTCCGCAGCATCCGAAGCACTGGGTTCTCGACCTTGTTGAACGCTTGCTCGACCTCGGTCGCCAGCTCGTCGGACCCCCAGAAGTCGTTTTGGAAGCCGACCGCCCTCGGGCCGGTCTCGGAGATGTCGCCCGTGACGGTGTGCACGGAGACGCGACGGTTCCGGGCGAACCGGCCGATGTAGCCCGCCGAGACCGTGTGATGACGCTTGGGTGCGATGGCCATGACCCTTCCCAGACTAAGACGCTCGGCGGCGGAGTCTAAGCCGATATACGCCAGTAGACACGCGCTCAAACTGCGGCTCCCGCCTCCGAGCATCTGCGGCCAGGCACCAGCCAACGGAGTCTTTCGAGACAGGGTGCCCGAGCAGACGTTCGACGCCTTGATGGATGTCCGCGATAGGCAGCGGCTCCGTCGTCGCCGTCAGCACCTTGACGGCAGCTCGCTTGATCTCGCCGTTGCGGAGCCGTCCAGTCGGCACCAGCGCCGGCGCTGGACAGACGCTCGGCTCGATCGGCTCGTCAGGCAGGGCATCAAAGATCGCCTGCAAGGCGCTGGACGGGTTCGTATACCGTCCTAGTGTCCCGCGCCGTAAGTTCTTTGCTTAAGTGTGGTATGCTGTGGTATGCCGAGAACTGGACGGCCCAAGCAGGTGCTGGAGTTGACTGACGTCGAGCGCGATCAGTTGGTGCGGTGGGAGCGGCGCAGGAAGTCTTCACAGGCGTTGGCGTTGCGTTCGCGGATCGTTTTGCGGTGCGCGGAGGGGCACTCCAATAAGGAGGTGGCGGTGGCGTGTGGGGTGTCAACGCCGACGGTCGGGAAGTGGCGCCGACGGTTTTGTGAGTTGCGGTTGGACGGCCTCTCGGACGATCCGCGTCCGGGTCGCCCGGCGAGTATCACTGCCGAGCAGGTCGAGGACGTAGTCGTGGCGACGTTGGAGTCCACGCCGGAGAACGCGACGCATTGGTCGCGCGCGAAGATGGCCGAGCGCTCGGGATTGTCAAAGTCGACGATCGGGCGGATCTGGCGAGCGTTTGATCTCAAGCCCCACCGCGCGGACACCTTCAAGCTCTCCAACGACCCGTTGTTTGTGGAGAAGGTGTATGACATCTGCGGCCTGTATCTGAATCCGCCGGAGGCCGCGGTGGTGCTCTCGGTGGATGAGAAGAGCCAGGTGCAAGCGCTCGCGCGCTCCCAGCCAGCGTTTCCAATGATGCCAGGCATGCCGGAGAAGCGCACCCACGACTATCTGCGCCACGGCACCACCAGCCTGTTTGCCGCGTTCAACACTCAAGACGGGACCGTGATCAGCTCGACTCACCGCCGTCACCGCACGATCGAGTTCAAGAAGTTCCTGACCAAGATCGACAGCCAGGTACCCGAGCACCTCGACGTGCACCTGATCTGCGACAACTACGGCACCCACAAGAGCCCAGCCATCCAACGCTGGCTCGACGCGCATCCCCGCTTTCACATGCACTACACCCCGACATACTCCAGCTGGATCAACCAGGTCGAGCGATGGTTCGCCTACCTCACCGACGATCTACTCAGGCGCTCCGATCACCGCTCAGTCCACGCACTGGAGAAAGACATCCGCAACTGGGTCGCGGCATGGAACGAAAACCCCAAACCATTCATCTGGGTCAAGACCGCCGAGCAGATCCTCAACTCCATTTCACGACTTCTAAAACGAATTAACGGCGCGGGACACTAGAAGATGCATTTTCGGAGGGGCGAAGGTCGCTAATCGAACCATGAGATCCAGGGGTTCCCGTCCCTGTAGAGGTTGTGGCGTTTGCTTCTTCAGATCGCTTCGACGCAGTCCAAGCAGCCGACGGGAATCGCGTCGGGGGTTTCCGACCGGATGGCCTGGCATCCTTGCCCACGTGATGATGTTCAACCCTGCCCGAGTTACATTTCAGCGCGTCGTGCACGACGGTCAGACGAGCTGGGACGTGCTCTACGCCGGCTGCGTAATCTGCCGGGTCAAGCGCACGACCTCGCTCGGGCGCGGCTACAGCAAAAGCCAGATGAGCACACGGCACGTCGCAGCCTGGCGTGGTTCCGTCGAGCATGTTCTTGGCCTCTCCGACATCGAGCGCCGAGCGGTGCAGAGGGAGCTGGACAGCAGGGACAAGACGACGCGCGAGATGGCCGTGCGGCACGTCTTCGCCTCGTACGAGCAGGCGAAGGTCCCGCTGCCGCTCAGCCTGCCCGCCCAAGCGGCGGCGTAGGCCTGCTCGACAGCGGACGAGATATCAGGCTTCGGCTACAAGCGAGCGGCTCCAGTCGAATGCCGCCTCGGCAGCACCGACGGCGAGCGCTCGATCTATCGGCGAGCCTTCCGTCTCGTAGCGCCACCCGCCAGCCCACGGAGTCAGCCAACGCGAACCGGAGACGCTCGCCGGTAGCCCCTCGACACCGTCAATGAGCGTCACCAGATATCCAAGGTCATGAGTCATAGGGATCTCCACCTCGCGACTCGCGAGCACAGCCTTGATCGACTTCTCAACGGTCTGCTGAGCGTGAAAGCCCACGACATGATCGGCTTGGTTTTCATCGGCAGCAAGGACCCGCACCGCCGCCAGATCACCCGCCGCCTTGTCGAGTAGCAGCCGCGCGACCTCAAGATGCTCAGGTGTGGGCAAGCACCCGACCCTCACGCAACGCGCGATCCACGACCGTGCCCCGCACCACAGCGCGACGACGTGCGACATCCTCCGCGACGACAACCACATCGATCGGCGTTCTCAACTCGTCGAGTTCCCCGCGCAGACGAGCCGACTCCACCGCGGGGTTCTCGACCGCCGGCTCGATCACAAGCACGTCGTAGTCGGACGCCGCGCCGGCCCCACCGCGCGCACGAGACCCGAACAGGACGACCCGTGAGCCGTCGGGCACTGCGCCAGCCAGCCGCCGCCCGATCTCCGTGATGACCTCGGCCTCAGTCATGCCCCAGACGGTAGACCATGAGCCCGACCGATCGCGTCCTGTCAGCACCCCACCCACCTGGGTGGCCGCTTATCACGCCAGCACGTAGCGTCCCCTCGCTACCCGAACGAAGCTCGGCGCCGGCCCACGCACATCAGCTGCAAGTGCCCAGCTCACCGAGTCCACCGAGACCGGTTCACCGAGCAACGCTTCGACAGCCGCGTGGACGTGCGTCACCTGCATCGGTCCTTCGTGGTCAGCGAGCGCCCGGAGAACCACATCGTGGACCCAGCCCGGCCGCCGAGCCCGACGCCGCCGACTCGCAACCACACGGGGCGGAGCATCGCTGGCGCGCAGACGAGCAAGCGTCTTCGCTAGATAGCCCAGCGACGACCGGAGATCTCGGTTCGATAGTACTTGCGTCGCCTGCACCTTGTCGTCGCTACTGAACCAGCATGCTGGTTCGAGTACGCTTCGCTGGCCCGCATCATCTGGACACCGCACTCGCCGTGAAAGCCGACTCTCAGCCTATCGTCGACTCCCTCGGCGTGGTGACGGATGCCATGGCGCGTATGGAGGAGACACTGGACCTGGCCACGCGGCATCTTGATTCGTCGCTCGTCGACGTGCTGGGCATCCTCGGCTTCGACAAGCAGTACGTCTCGGCTCAGGGGTCCTATCTCTATGACACCGACGGTCGCGCCTATCTCGACTTCCACACCGGCGAGGGATTTGCCAGCCTCGGCCACAACCACCCCGACGTGCGCGAGGTCCTGCGGGCCACCCTCGACGCCGATCTCATCGACGGTGTGCAGATCCACTACTCGCCGCTGGCCGGCATGCTCGCACAGGAGCTCTCGCAGCGTTTGCCACAGGGACTCGACGCCGTGTTCTTCGCCAGCACGGGTGCCGAGGCCGTGGACTCGGCGATGAAGTTCGCGCGCGCGGCGACTGGCCGGCCGCGGTTGATCTCCTGCGAGAGCGGCTTCCACGGCGTCACCCTCGGACCGCTTTCGCTAGTCGGCGACAAGTTCTTCAAGGAGGGCTTCGGCCCGCTGCTACCTGGTTGCGAGCGTGTTCCGTTCGGCGACCTCGCCGCCCTGGAGGCGCAGTTGCGAACCAGGGATGTTGCTGCCTTCATCGTCGAGCCGATCCAGGGCCGCACGGTGACCTCTCCCCCAGAGGGCTATATGGAGGCTGCGCAGGGGCTCTGCCGGCAGTACGGGACGATGTTCGTGCTCGACGAGGTTCAGACAGGGCTCGGGCGGACGGGGAGGTGGTTTGCACTCGAGCATTGGGGCCTCGAACCAGACTTCGTGCTCGTCGGCAAGGCGCTCAGCGGTGGCTATATGCCGGTCGCGGCGATAGTCACGACTCGCGCGATCTACCAGCGGGCGGTAGGAACGCTGGAGCGCTCCTACGTGCACCAGTCGACCTTTGGTCGCAATCGCCTCTCCATGGCCGCCGGCTTGGCCACGCTGCGCATCATCGAGCGCGACGGCATCGTCGAGCACGCGGCGCACGTCGGCGGCGTGCTGCGCGACGGCCTGGCCGAGCTGCAGCGGCGCTACGAGATGATCAAGGAGATTCGCTCCAGCGGGCTAATGATCGGGATCGAGCTGGGCGCACCGAGCGGCGGTATGGCTCGCCTGAACTGGCGTCTGATCCACATGGCCAGCGAGGGCCTCTTTCCTCAGCTGATCGTGATCCCGCTGCATCGCGACCACGGCGTAATCACGATGGCCGCCGGCAAGAACGACGTGATCAAGCTGCTGCCGCCGCTGACGCTCTCCGAGAACGAGGCGCGCAGCTTCCTCGACGCGCTCGACGTCGTGCTCGCCGAGTGCCATGGCAGCTCGAATAAGAACCTCGCGGTTGTGCGCGAAATCGCGACCACAACACTCCGTCGCCGAGCACGCACGAAGCTTCCGTGAGCGAGCAGACGCCGTCTCGCCGTACGCCCACGCCCGCCGGTCCGTCGCCTGAGCACGTCCGCTCCGAGCAGATCTGCCTGATCACTGGTGCCACCGGGTTCATCGGCGGGCACCTGGCTGAGCGCCTGGTCGATGAGGGCTATCCGGTGCGCTGCCTGATTCGCGCAAGCAGCGACACCTCGCGGCTCGAAGAGCTCGGCGTCCAGCTCGCGGCCGGCGACCTTGCCGACGCGGACTCACTCGCTCGTGCCGTACACGGCGCTCACAATGTGTTCCACTGCGCGGCGTTGGTAACAGACTGGGCCACCACGGAAGAGATCAAGCGCACCAACGTCGAGGGTACGCGCAAGCTGCTCGACGCCTCCGTCGGCGCCTCGGTGGGGCGCTTCATCCACTTCAGCACCACCGACGTTTACGGCTATCCCGACGGCGCGGAGATCGACGAGTCCCGCACCACGACGCGGTTTTGCAACTGGTATGCGCAGACCAAGCTCGAGGCCGAGGCCGAAGTGCGCCGCGTGGAAAGCGCGAACTCGCTGGACGCCGTCATCCTCCGCCCTGCCACCGTCTACGGACCGGGATCGACGGAGGTCATCGGCGAGATCGCGCGCGCGATTCGGGGCGGCCACATGCTCCTGATCGACCGCGGTCGTGCAGTCGCGGGCCTCTGCTACGTCGAGAACCTGATCGACGCGGCCGTGCTTGCGCTCCGCCACGAAGCCGCGCCCGGCAGGGCATTCAATGTCAGCGACGGCCTGCCCATTACGTGGAGGCAGCTCAGCGATGACCTGTCGGAGGGCCTGGGCGCCTCGAATGTCCGGTGGAGCCTGCCTTATTGGATCGCGCATAGCATCGGCTTCGCGCTCGAGCACGGCTACCGGCTGTTGCGCAGAGCTACCGGTATGAGCGCGTCACCCCTGCTCTCCCGGCAAGCCGTGCAGGTGCTGGGGAGGAACCAGGATTTCAGCAATCGCAAGCTACGCGAGACGCTCGGCTGGGAGCCGCGTGTCGGCTATGCGACCGGCCTGGAGGCAACCCTCGCCTGGCTGAGGACCGAGCACCTGGAGCCCACGTGATCCCGGCCGGCCTGTAGCTGGCTACGCCGGAACGTCGTCCGGTACGTCGGCGCTTGCCTCCAAGCGCACGCCGTTCTGAGCCAACAAGGGTACGCCCCCGTCGATCACGTGGATGACGCGCGTCGCACCGTGATGCGTGAGCAGGCTGGCGGCGGTCGCAGCCCGCACCCCAGCGGCGCAGATCACGGCGATCGGCAGGGCGGGATCCAATCCCTGCGGGATGCCCGTGATGTCGTGCCACGGCGTGAACACCGACCCCGGCACATGGCCGGCGTTCCACTCGCGCAGCTCACGGACGTCGAGCAGTTGGAGATCGGGTTCCTGCGCGAGTCTGCCGAGGAGGTCATCCGCCGCCACCCGCTCGGTCTGCGTCACGGCGTGCCGTTCCTGGCGCCAGTTGGTCATACCTCCCGCCAACAGGCCCGCGACGTTGCGCACCCCGACCGACAGCGCCAGCTTGGCGGCGCGTCGCCCGTCGGCGTCGTCGCGCCCGATGAACACGATCTCCCGATCGTGGTCGGCCAGCCAGGCGAGCTTGGAGCCAAACCCGGAGCTGAAGGAGGGAATGCAGATCGAGCCGTGGATGTGGACGTCGTCGAACTGCAGGTCGGTGCGGACGTCAACCAGCAGCGCCCCCTCATCGCGCTTGAGCTGCACCTGGTGGGGGTAGAGCGCTGGCGCCTCGACCCCACTGGTGAGCAACGGGCCGCGGTTGAGCGCGACGATCTTCTCGAAGTTGGGTGGCTGCGGCCCCAGCCGGGCGAGAGCCTGCGCGACGAACTCCTCCTCGTCCGCGATCGCGAGCGTCGGGTTGTGTTGCCGCTCGTAGCCGACGGTCGAGCAGATCTTCATGTCCATGCCCGGCCCCCCGCACATCGAGCCCCCGAGATGCGCCGGCCAGAGCTCGCAATCGTCGGGGAGCGTGAGCAGCCGCTCGTGCACCGAGCGGAAGATCTGGCGGGCCCCCTCGGCCTGCTCGACGGCCAGGTCGGTGCGGGCGACGTCCCCCACGAACAGGCTGTCGCCGCTCAGCACCGCCCACGGATCGCCGCCGCGGGTGGTGTCGATCAACAGGAAGGCGGTGTGCTCGGGGCGGTGCCCGGGGGTGTGCAGGGCGCGCACCGTGAGCGACCCCAATTGCAGCTCCCAGCCATCCTCGAAGGGCTCGTGCTCGTAAGCGGGGTCGGCCAAGCGGTGGACGTGGATGCGAGCCCCGGTGGCCGCCACCAGGCGCCCGTGCCCGGAGACGTGGTCGGCGTGGTTGTGGGTCTCGAGCACGTGCTCGATGCTGACCCCCCGGTAGCGGGCCAGCTCGAGGTACTCGTCGATCTCAAAGCGCGGATCGACGACCGCGGCGACCCCGGCCCGCTCGTCGCCGATCAGATAGGAGGCACAGCCGAGGTCGTCGTGGGTGATCTGCTTGAAGAGCATCGCCCACGGCCGGTGGCGCTCAGTGCGGCTGGGGCACGATGCGGATGTACGGCTTGGGCGTCTTCCAGCCGTCGGGGTAGGTCGCTTTGGCCTCCTCGTCGGAGACAGACCCCGCGATGATCACGTCCTCCCCCGGCTTCCAGTTGACCGGCGTCGCGACCTTGTGTCCGGCGGTTAGCTGCAGCGAGTCGATCACCCGCAACACCTCGTCGAAGTTGCGGCCGGTCGTCATCGGGTAGATGAGGATCAGCTTGATCTTCTTGTCGGGGCCGATCACGAACACGTTGCGCACCGTCTGGTTGTCGGCCGGAGTCCGCACGTCGGAGTCGCCGGAGGTCGCCGCAGGCAGCATCCCGTACAGCTTGGAGACGTTGAAGTCGCCGTCGCCGATGATCGGGTAGTTGGGGGCGGTGCCCTGGGTCTCCTCGATGTCGCTCGCCCACTGAGCGTGCTTGCCGGTCTGGTCGACCGACAGACCGATGATCTTCACGTCGCGACGATCGAACTCGGGCTTGATCTTCGCCATGTAGCCGAGCTCCGTGGTGCACACCGGCGTGAAGTCCTTCGGGTGGGAGAACAACACCGCCCACGAGTCACCGATCCAGTCATGGAATTTGATGCGGCCCTCGGTGGTGTCGGCCTCGAAATCAGGGGCTGTGTCGCCTAGCTGCAATGCCATGTTTGCTTCCTTTCAGTCCACGCTGGTTGGTCAATTCGCGCCGTCTCCGCTGTGCGCCTCGGTCGGATCCGCGGCAGCGCCAATGTCAGTCGCAACTTTACGGACGCCCTGCCAGAGTAGCCTGGCCGCGCATTGACGGTGGAGCCAGCCCTGAAATCATCACTGATCTTATCGAGATCATGCGTTTTATCGTGATCGAGCTCAAATCCCAACGAACGCCGGTCGCCGGCCCTCAGCCAACCGTGGACAGTACGCCCCGCGTCACGCGCAGCACCGCGGCGACGACCACGGCGCGAGGGGTGTTCGGGTGCTCGAGCCACCAGAGCGCCAACCCGGTGAGCGCGCTGCGGATGATCTCCCCCAGCGGCTCGAGCTCAGCCTCGGGCAATTGCGGGGCAAACTCCCGCAGCAGTGCGACGTCGGCGGCTCGCTGCTGTCGTCGCAACTCACGCTGGAGCGCCTCGACCTCGGGATCGCCGGTTGCATCCTGAAACAGGTTTTTTGATGTATGGGGGTGTTGCTCGACATGGGCAAACCACGCATCGATCATCGCGGGCAGTCGCTGGTCGGGGTCGCCCGGCTCGTTGAGGAAGGCATCAAGCGACGCAGCGGCGAGCTCGTCTCGGCGGCGTGCGAGCAGCTTCATCTGCAGGTCCTGCTTGGACTCGAAATGGCGGTAGAGCATCGGCTTGCTCACACTCGCCGCGGCAACGATCTCAGCGACGGTGGTGGCGCTGTAGCCGCGCTCGGCAAAGAGGCGTGCTGCGGCATCCTCGATCAGCGCGCGTCGCTCGCCGGCGGACAGCCGGTGTGAAGCGGAGGGACGGTCGGGCGCATCGGAAGGGCGGTGGGGCGAGCCAGAAGGACCGTCGGGAGAAGCGGAAGGACGGAGGACCGAGCCGTCGTAGCATGAAGTTACCATCAGGTATACTATATGGTAACTTGTAGACGCAGTCCCCTGCCTCTGGTCTCCCTCGTCGTCCTTACCCCTCCTCGTTCCTCACTTTCCTCGTCCTCACTCCTCGTGATCGCCTCCTTTCACATCGCCAACGTCGGCTCACACTCCCTAGACCTCCTGCGCGCGCGGCCTGCCGCAGCCAAGGTGCCGGGTCTGCGCTACGCCGAGATCGCGATGGCGGCACCGCTGAGCGGTCACCTGCTGCCAGCGCCTCGACCCGGCCGCTTCGTGCTCGTTGCCGCTTGGGAGCACGACGAGGCGCTCGAGCAGTTCCTCGCCGGCGATCCGCTCGCAGCACGATTCGCCGGAGGCTGGCACGTCCGGCTGCAGCCCACTCGAGTCGCAGGCGGATGGGCAAAACTTCAAGGCCTTCTCGCAGAAGAGCAGCCCATGGATGACGAGGAGCCCGCGGCGGTGCTCACGCTTGGGCGCCTGCGGCTCACGCAGACGCTCCGCTTCCTGCGAGCCAGCGCGGCGGCTGAGGAACTCGTGGTCGGC
Organism: uncultured Solirubrobacterales bacterium; assembly: GCA_963812955.1. Classification (GTDB taxonomy): domain Bacteria; phylum Actinomycetota; class Thermoleophilia; order Solirubrobacterales; family Solirubrobacteraceae; genus Palsa-744. The sequence goes on along the minus strand of CAWEXC010000002.1, from coordinate 15,126 downwards.
GACCCGGCGCTGCTCGCCTCCACCGGGTTCGCGCGGCCGCCGAACCTGGTCGCAACCTTCTCCCTGTGGCGCAACACCGCCGCGATGCGTGCGTACGCGCGCGGCCAGGCCGACCCCCGACACGCCGAGGCCGTCCGGGCGCACGGCGCACAGCCGTTCCACCACGAGTCCGCCTTCATACGCTTCCGCCCCTACGCCGCGCAGGGCAGCTGGGATGGCCGCGACCCCCTGGAGAGCGCTCTTAGCGTAACCGCCGACGTGGGGCCGCAGAGCGGCTGATATGCCCACTGGTCACGCCCATTTGCACTGTGGGTGCACCGGTAGAGTCGCGCTCAGAAGATTTGCCTGTCGAGGAACCCTCCCGTCAGTACGAGCCAGCCGCCAATCTCGGCGATGATCAGAGTGATCATCAGAGCATTGGTCCCGGGAACTGGATCGCGGAACTGGTTGTCCGTGTCACGGCGCCAGCCGTGGATCGCATAGCCGACGACCGCCCCGAAGAAATAGACCGTCATTGCGCCGGCGGCGAGCAGGTTCACGAGCTCGCTGAAGCCGCTCAGCTGCACGAACGTCGCGACCAGCAGCAGCGCGAAGCTGTAGAGCAGCGCCGCGCGGTGCGCGATGTCGACATAGATGTGTGAGGTGTGGTCCTCGGAGGTCGCGATCTGGTTGTACTTCCAGACCCCGAGCAGCAGCGCTAGGAGGAACATCACAGCGTCCGCGAGGAGCACCGCCTTGGTGTCGGCGTTGATCATCGCTTCACCTCGCCGGCATCGGTCATCAGTTTGCCTCCGTGGTTGTTGGGAGCCCGTCGAGACTCTCTATGTCGGCCGCCGCTCGTTGCAGGACGGCCACTATGGCTTGTGGGTCCACTCGCCCCGAAAGCGGCGCAATCCGCGCTCTGAAGCGGTCCAGCAGCCATCGATCAGCCCCTCAGCATGGAGCGCCTCGATCGCCGGGTTCTGGAGTCAGATTACAGAACTAGAAGTAGACTACACTAATGCTAGGATATTGCAAATGACCCCCGCCGACCAGGCATTCGGTAAGGCAAAGGATCGTGAGGGCTCGCGCGCAGAGCGTCGTAAGGCGCGCACCGCGACCGCGATCAGGGACGCCGGTGAGCGACTGTTCATCAGCCGCGGGTACTCAGCCACGACGATGGAGGATCTGGCCGAGGAGGCCGACGTGGCAGTCGGCTCGATCTACGCCCACTTCGCCAGCAAGGAGGGCGTGTACGGCGCCCTGATCGAGCGGGCGCTGGAACTGGACAAGCAATACTGCGACGAGGGCTTTCACGCGGGCAACCTCCCCGCTGAACGGCTGCTCGGTCTGGCGGAGGGCTACCTACGCTTCGCGCGCGAGCATCCGGGCTACTTCCAGCTGTTTCGCTTCCCGCCACCGGACCGCCCCGGAGCGGAGCTGACACCGACCGCGAGCACCAGGGTGGCGCAGCGCATCAAGGATGAGACCAAGCGCATGGCGGGCGAGCTCCAAACAATGATCGACGAAGGCATCGGACGACCCGTGGAGGCTGAGAGCACCGCGAGGTTCCTATGGGCGGCGTGGGACGGCGTGATCTGCAGCCACCTGGGACCGAGCAACATGGGCCTCACCGACACGGAGTTCGAGGCGGTGCTGAACAGAGCCCGGGAAGGCTTCGCCCTCAGCCTGCTCGCCACATCGGTTCCCGGCCAGGAGCCATGACCCGGATGAATTGAACCGCCCTGGGCTCCATTTCGCCGGAGATTCTGGTTCTTGTGTGAACCCACCCGCGGACCGAATCGATGCTCTAGCCCAACTGATGGATACCGGGTGCTACACCGAGGTGCTACTATCGACTTTATGCCGACTCGATTTGTCCGCATACCAGTCACCAAGGATCAAGCGCTAGCGGAGGCGCTGGACCGAGTGGCGCCCCTCGTCGAGCCTGATCGGCCGGCTGCGTCTCTCGTGCACGACCTCGCGATCCGGGGCGCCGAGGCAATGATCGCTGAGCGCCAGCTGGACACCGAGGGCATCGAGCGTCTGATCGCGCACTCGACCTCGAGCGATCCTGGGTTTGATGTTGACGTCGCGCGGCGCATCGACGAGCTTGCCTGGGGTAAGTAGCAATGGGAGACGAGACCCCGTTTGGGGGCAAGGTGCTGATCGCGGACACGTCCGCCCGGGCTCGCGCATCACACCCCCTTGTCCGCGATTTGTGGGCCACCTCGCTACGGGGCAGGCAGATCGCGACCTGCTCGATCGTGACGCTTGAGCTGTTGTACTCGGCGCGCGATGCGCAGGAGTTTACGACCATCGAGGCGGAGCAAGCTCTTCTGCGCGACGTACCAGTCGCTGCCTCTGCGCAGCGAGCGGCAATCGGAGCGCTGCGAGACCTCGCCTCTGATGGCCCTGGGCAACACCGAGTTCCCCTCGCAGACGCGTTGATCGCAGCCGCAGCGCAAGAGGCTGGTGTTGACGTGCTGCACTACGACCACCACTACGAACGCCTTGCGCAGGTACTTCACTTCACAAGCGTCTGGATCGCACCCCCCGGTGTCCTCGAGAAATAAACACCCTTGGCCTGCCCATCTACACGAGCAAACGGCTGGCTCACCCCGACCCCTTGATATATCGGCCACCCAACGAGGGCTTGCCGCAAAGCCTCAACCCGTGCTCGACGGTTTAGTCTTCGCCCGCCAGCGTCCATGTAAGGCTTGATCTGCTCGACGGTCTACGTATGCGAAGCAAAGCGCCCTGGCTCTACGCGTATGCGAAGCAAAGCGCCCTGGCTCTACGGCGGGGAATCCGCCCTCCCTCGCTCCGGCCAAGTCGGGCGCGATGGCGTGGGGCACGTTTGCACTATGTTTGCGCCCCTGGCCGCTTCGTCCCGTCAGGCTGGCTCATCGGAGTCGTCGCCTGCGGGCGTATCGACCTTCAACAGCTCCACCTTGCAGCCGAGCCCCTTGACCTTCGGCCAGTCGCCGTCGGCGCAGAGGACCGTTTCGATCTCAGGCTGGAGGTCCGCCGTGGCGAGAATCAGCGCATCGGGCATCGACAGCGACTTGCGCTTGCCCCGTAGCGTCGCGGCGCGCGCCGCGACGGCTCGATCAACTGGCAGGAGATCCTTGACCAAGGCGTCGAAGAAGCCGTCTACATTCTCCTGGGGGTGGTGGCCAAGCGAAACGCCGGTCATGACCTCCGCGTAGCTGATGACCGAGGCCACCAGAGGATGACTGCCCACGATCTCCTTGAACCTGGCGACGGTGACCTCGTGGAGAGCATCGCCGGCGTCCAGGAAGCCGACGATCACCGTCGAGTCGAGCAGTATCAGCCCCACTCTTGGCGCAGTCCGCGCACGGTTCGGCCGAGCTCACCACCCGTGTTCAGACAACCTGCGTACTCATCGACGAGATCGTCCATGCGCGCGATCAAGACACGCCCACGTCCCTGGGCCTTGACCTGCACGACATCCCCCTCGCGCAACCCAGCCTCGCTGAAGGCCCCGATCGGGATCGTGATCTGATGCTTTCCGGAGACCCGCGAACGGCCCGCGCTGCGCCTGCCCTCGCCCTTCAATTTCTTTACATCTACAGCCATAGGTCAAGGATAGCGCACGGTGCGGCCGGGATGGCACATGGCCAGCGTGCGCATTGCCTGTGCTCCATTGCTTGGATGATGGGGAAGGCGTCGACTCGCCCTCGACGCTGAGGCGCCGCCAGCCATCGCGACTACAGAGCTATGGCGACAACCGCGGCGTTACGAGTTGTAAGACGATGGCAGCGACTCGGGTGAGCGCTTGTTCCAACCGTGAAACGGCGAGAAGTCGCCCGCATCCCACGCTTCGTGCAGCCCGGGTTTGCTCAGATCCCAGTCGGGGCGGATCTCGCTGGTAACGGTCCGTAGATCGTGCCAGAGATCCACGAAGGAAGGACGTCCCCAGAACCAATAGCCGTTGTAGATGCTGTGGATGACCAGGCCGGGCTCCCAGCACGAGGGTGTGGGGGATCATCGGGTCGTGCTCGGGGTCTGTGTACTCCTGAATCTCGAGGTCCTTCTGGACGATCCGCTCCGGGTCAGAGAGGAAGGGCCACTGGGCGCCGACCGACGCGCGGAACTCCTGGCTGGAGTGATGGGTGTCGGTCGAGATCGTGGCGACCTTCGTGTAGGCCACCGCGATCTTGGCGTAGTTGGCGGCGAGCTCGAGGTGCTGCTGGTGCTCCTTGGGGCAGTAGTTCCCGCGCGCAAGCGTGAGGATCATGGGGTCCTCGCCTTGAATCTCGCTGAGCTTTCGAGCAAGGTTCTCGTGATCGGGCAACTCGTAGTCGGGGAAGGTGCCACCGGGTGCGATATCGCTGCGCATGATCTGCTCCTGTCCATGGTGGAGGAGTGACTAGGCTCTACATTGAGCCTAGTCAATCGGCGCCGCGCGCCAGAAGGGCGATCATCCCAATGAGTAGCTATACGCCGGTGTGCGAGTTGCTGGGGATTGAACATCCGATCGTCGAGGCGCCGGTGGCTGACGATCCCCGCCTGCCCGCCGCGGTCTCCAATGCCGGCGCTCTCGGCAGCGTGTCGCTGTGGTGGGCCGATGACGCCGGAGACCTGGTTCGTGAAATGGCAGCGCTCACCGACCGGCCCTTTGCCGGGAATTTCGTTCTGACCTCAGATCAGCACCGTCGACTCGATCAGGCGCTTTCTGCTGGCCTGCGGATCGTCTCGTTCCTGTTGGGCGATCCCGACAGCTATGTCGACCAGGTGCATGGCGCGGGAGGGCTCCTCATGCACACGGTCGGGAGCGCCGAGGAAGCGCGCCGCGCAGTCGGATGCGGAGTCGACATCGTCGTCGCGCAGGGCTGGGAGGCCGGCGGGCACGTACCGGGTGGCGTGGCAACGCTGCCATTGGTGCCGGCGGTAGTCGACGCGGTGGCACCGGTACCGGTGATTGCGGCCGGTGGGATTGGCGACGCTCGCGGAGTCGCGGCAGTGCTCGCGCTCGGGGCGCAGGCCGCCTGGCTGGGCACGCGGTTTCTGTTGGCCGAGGAGATGCCGATCCACGAGGAGTATCGGCGGCGCCTGATCGCCGCGAGCGAGACCGATGCAGAGTGGTACCCCGACCTCTATGACGTGGGGTGGCCGGACTCTCCGCACCGCGCCATCCACAACTCGACGACCGAGAGCTGGGAGGCCGCGGGCCGGCCGCCACTCGGTAGTCGACCGGGAGAAGGGGTGATCGCGCACTTCGCTTCGGGCGAACCGATCATTCGATATTCCCCCGCGCCCCCGATGGTTGGCACAACCGGCGAGATTGAGGCGCTGTCGCTGTGGGCCGGACAGAGCGTCGCGCTCGCCAAACAGCAACAGTCCGCCGCGGAGATCGTGGCCGAGCTCGTCTCGCGCCTGTAGCCCCCATCCACGTCAAGCCTTCGCCTCGCGGAGCGGCACCCAATCCAACACGGCGTCCGCGTTCAAGTAGCGGCCGTGGATCACGCCGTTGGACTCCGGCACTGGGGATATACGCACGTGCCCTTTCCTGGTCGCCCACCGGCCCTCCGACCGAGGAAGCTCCCGTCGGTCGCAGACATCTTGCTCTCATCCGAGCGGAAGTCAAGTCCGAGATCTCGAAGCCTGACCCAGGAAGACGGCAGGCCCACTGCGGCGTACTGTTTGCTCGACACATAGCCGCAGCACGGGCAAGCCCTGACAGGAGCGACCATGAGCAACGAACTTCCAGATCCTCGCCTGCGCAAGGTCTATCGCTTGGAGGCGACCCTCGCACGACCACTGGATCTCGGCGACACCGCGCGAGGTCGCCGGCGTATCGTTCCCCTGACCGGCGGAACATTCACCGGACCCGAGATCAACGGCAAGCTGCTCCCGGGCGCCAGCGCGGACTGGCAGATGCTCTTGGCGGACGGCACCGCACTCGGCGACATCCGGTACACGCTGCAAACCGACCGCGGCGACCTGCTCTATGTGCAATCTCGGAGCGTCCGCCACGGCAGCGCCGAGGTACTCGCACGTCTCGGGCGCGGCGAGGACGTCGATGCCAGCGAGTACACCTTCCGCACCTCAACCCAGATCGAGACCGCCGCGCCCGAACTCGACTGGCTGAACAAAGGCGTCTTCATCGGCGTCGGCGGACGCCAGGCCACAGACGTGATCTACGAGACTTACCTCGTCGAATGATCCCGCCGCCTGAGCACGACAACGGGAAGGTCGCGATCATCACCGGCGCTTCGCAGGGCATCGGCGCGGGTATCGCGAGGGCATACCGTGAGCTCGGATATGACGTGATCGCAACCGCTCGATCCATCGAGTCCTCTGCGGACTCCGAGATCGTGGCCGTGCCAGGCGACATCGCCGACCCTGACACCGCCGAGCGCATCGTGGACGAGGCGGTCAAGCGCTTTGGCCGAATCGACACCCTGATCAACAACGCTGGCATCTACATCGGCAAGCCCTTCACGGACTACACCCTCGAGGACTTCAACGCCCTGATCGCCGTCAACCTCGCGGGCTTCTTTCACATCACAACGCGAGCGATCAAACACATGCTCGATCGTGGCGCCGGGCACATCGTCAATGTCTCAACGACCCTGGTCGAGTACGCGGACAGCACGACGCCAGCCGCACTGCAAACCCTTACCAAGGGGGGGTTGGTTGCGGTCACGAGATCGCTCGCGATCGAGTACGCCTCACGCGGCCTGCGGGTAAACGCCGTTTCCCTCGGCGTCATCAAGACGCGGCAGCACGACGAGAGCGCCTACGCCGGGATGGGCGCGTTGCACCCCGTCGGCCGGGTCGGCGAGATCGAGGATGTGGTCCGCGGAGTTCTATATCTCGAGTCGGCGCCGTTCGTGACGGGCGAGGTCTTGCACATCGACGGCGGCCAAAGCGCAGGACACTGACAATTCAACTACGACAACGGAGGTCAGCATGAGCAACATCGACGAGCAGGTGGTCTTGGCCCACTTCATCGTTTCAGATGATGTCGAGCGTTCCCGCCGCTTTTACACCGAAGTACTCGGCGGCAGGGTCGCCTTCTCCGGCCCGGGAGGGCTGACCTATGTCGCACTATCCAACAGCTGGATCATCATCAATGTCGGCGGGGGCCCGACCGACGACAAGCCGGCGGTCACGCTCCAGACGCCACGCGATCCCGACCGGGTCAGCAGTTTCCTCAATATCCGGGTCAAAGACATCGAGGCCGTGTACGCCGAATGGAGCGCCCGTGGTGCTGATTTCCTGACGCCGCCAAAGCAGCACCAGTACGAGATCCGCTGCTACATCCGCGATCCCGACGGTCATCTGATTGAGGTGGGGCAAACCACGGACCCAGAGGGGGACTGGACCCCCCCTCAGTGGCTATCGAGTACGTCCGCCGAGGAGTCATGACGACCGCGGTCATCGGCACCGGGACGCTCGGATCGGTCATCGCACGCCTGGTGGCCTCAGGCGGCGAGACCCTGCGGCTCTCGAGCGCCGACAATGAGTCGGCACGAACGCTGGCTGCAGAGATCGGTCCACCTGCGGTCGTTGCCGGCGACAACCGCGACGCGTCGCAGGGCGCCGATGCCGTCGTCCTCGCGCTACGGTTTACCGCGCTGAAGGGCGTCATCGACGAGATCGCCGACCGGCTAACCCACAAGCTCGTCGTCGTTCCGAGCAACCCGCTCGGCATCGACGCACAAGGTAACGTCTCACGTCTCCTGCCGCAAGGGCAATCCTCTGGCGAGGTTGTAGCCGGGTGGTTGCCGGCGGGGGCGCGCTTGGCGATGGCGTTTGGAACCCTGTCGGCCGATATCCTCGAGTCCTCTCGCAAGCGCTCACCGGAGCTGGCGGTTCTCTTCTACGCGACCGACGAGGACCGTGCTGGCGAGGAAGTCGAGCGGTTGATCCGAACAGCCGGCTTCGAGCCGGTGCAGGCCGGCGGGCTCCAACAGTCCGGTCGACTCGAGGTGGGCGGCGACCTTCACGACCTCGTAGTCGGCCCTGCAGAGGCACGGCCATTGACCGGTGGTGCCTGATGGCTTCGCGGCCCTGGCCGGGGCTACCTCTTCGGTCGGGCCCTTCGTTCGGATCGGCTCGACGATGCTGACCATCGCTCATCGCTTCACTCCCACCTCAGTCCCTTCGGTGTAGCGAATCGCCTCTCCTTCGACTGGATTCACCAGAAACTGCTCGCGCTCGCCGCGATCCCAGGCCTCGCGCAGCCCTGGTGCGCCCAGATCGAAGTCGGGGCGCAGGCTGCGCATGACCTCGCGCAAGTCGCGGTGCAGTTCTGCGACCGTCGGGCGCCCCCAGTACCAGTAGCCGTTGTAGATCGCGGAGATCTCAAGCCCAGGAGCGAGCACGAATGTATGCGGGACCATCGGGTCGTGGACGGGGTCCGTGTACTCGACGATGTCGAGATCGTTCCGCACCGCTCGCTGTGGGTCAGAGAGGAACGGAAACTGCGCGCCGACGCTATCGCGGAACTCATTGATCTCGAGCTGGTTGTCCGTCGAGATCACGGCCACTCGCGTATACCCGACCCGGAAGTCGAGGTATGCGTCGACCAGATAGCGAAGGAAACGATGCTCCTTCGGGTCAAACCCGCCGCGTGAGAGGTGTAGCACCATCGGATTCGAGCCCTGCAGGTCCGACAGACGGCGCAGGACGCCGTCCTGGTCGGGCAGTTCATAGTCGGGAAGGCGTGCCCCGACCTCAATGTCACCGCGCATAATGGCCTCCAATCGAATTTAGTTGAACTTCGTCACGGGCCGCTCCCGCAGGATATGACCGCGAAGCGCCCGCTGCCGTCGAGCTCACGCGGTCCTGGAACTGGCGGCAAGATCGACGGGGCGCGGCACGCCGCCGAACACGTCGTCGTGGCGACCTGCACAGATCCGCGTGCCATGATGTCTCTTGATGGCGAGCGGCGCCACTGATCCGCATGGCTAGAGCGCAACCGCAACTCGGAATCCAGCTCGTGGGAGGACCGACAGCGATCCTAGATCTGGGCCAGTGCCCACGCCTCCCTGGCCTTGAGACGCGTCACCTGGACAGCCCAAGCCTCTGAGGTATAAGGCACGGAATCAATTCACAAGGAGGTCAGCATGAGCACCCCCGACCAAGAGCTGGTCTTGACGCACTTCATCGTCTCGGACGATGTCGAGCGCTCTCGGCGCTTCTACACCGACGTACTCGGCGGCACGGTGGTCCGTTCCGGCGAACCGACCAACGTCATGCTCGCCAACAGCTGGATCGTCATCAATCGGGGCGGAGGTCCGACCGACGACAAGCCCGCGGTCACCCTGGAGACTCCACGAGCCCTGGACCGGGTCAGCAGTTTCCTCAATATCCGGGTCAAGGACATCGAGACCGTGTACGCCGAATGGAGCGCCCGTGGTGCTGATTTCCTGACGCCGCCAAAGCAGCACCCCTACGAGATCCGCTGCTACATCCGCGATCCCGACGGTCATCTGATCGAGGTGGGGCAAACCACTGACCCTGAGGGGGACTGGACTCCCCCTCAGTGGCTATCGAGTACGGCCGGTGGGGATCCCGAGTGAATGCCGAGTTCAGCAGCGAGATCGGTTATGTCGGACGGTGGCACGAGTCTTCCCGCGACACTCCTCATGTGGTTTCAGCTACGCTCGCCGGAGCTGGCGGCGGACTTCGAGCGTCTGATGGCGGGGAGATCGGAACATCGTCCGCGGATCGCTGGACATGGTGTCGGAGTGGCGTCTTACGCGGCCGGCGGACGTGCCCGGACACGCGATCGGTCAAGCCGATTACGTGCTGATCACGGAGATCGTCGAGGTGGATCGCTTCGAACAACAGGCGAGCGAACTCGTCCAACGCTGGGCGGACGACTTGGAGCAGCTCGTCTCGAGCCCGGGGATGCTCGTCGTGCGTCCCGTCCTATGAAATCCCCCGTCGGTGGAGGGCGATGTGCGCGCGCCGGGCCTGCACCGTTCGTCAGATCGAACTGCTCCTGAGTTGCTACATTGCTGGCGGGCCGTACACCTGTTCAGGTGAGCCTACGGTCCGTTTTGAGACATGCCCTGGGACACCAGGGCATGTGTTCTTAAGCAAGTCCACTGCTTGCACCGCCGACGCCTTATCGCAGGCGTCACTTCTTGTCGACGCGGACAGGCTGTCCGTCCGGGCGGATAAATGAGCTTTCGATCCCGAGTCGCATGGCGTTGGCGATGTTGGCGAGCTGGCCGAGCGTGAGGTTGCGACGACCGGCTTCGATGGCGGAGATATAAGACGGGGAGACTCCGCGTCGTTCGGCGACCTCAGCTTGGGTAAGCCCGAGTGCTTGGCGGGGGTCTGGATGGCCTGCTTGAGGAACGCCTCGTCGAACGGGATGTAGCTGAGCAGCTGAGCATGTCACCGTCGCCCTGTTCAGCGCGACCGACGAGAATCGGAATCCGCCCCAGGCGCTCTACGGCGCGATCCCGGTGATGCTTGTTTTTTCGTACAACAGGCCTTCATGAGTGAATGCTGGAACCGTCACTCTGACCTCCACTCGCTGCCCCCGTCGAGCGCGAGGCAGCGAGAACCTCGTCCTAGAGCCCGCGACGGTTACGTGTCGGCGGATCGTCCTGAGCGTCCTCCAGCGGCATCTCCCGTGGCGGGTGCACACGATCTCCTGGACGCGAATCGTGACGGCGGCCGCGAGCCCCGCGGCCGCCGAATCCGTGAAAGTGGCTCTTCCAGCTCCGAGGATCATCGAGATGGCGAGATCTTTGCTCTCGCCGGGTGAGGCCCCGGAAAGATGCGTCGAACCTTCGATAATCACCGAGTTGCGGCCCAACGACGGTTCGATCGGCTGCAGAACCGGCAGCTGTGGCAGCATCTGTTCGAGGGTCTGCGAGCCGGTGGTGAAGTTCACCGTCTGCGTGTAGGTGGTGGCAGTCGCTTCATCCTCCCAGTGCGCCGTCAGCACGAAAGCAGTGTTCGCGGCGAGCGGCTGGGGAGGGATCGCGAAACCCGCTCCGCGGCTGTACTCGCCAACGGTGTAGCCGGTAGGGAAGTTGGAGCTGTTCGGTGTGGGCTCGGGCGAAGCTGGATTTGCGACCGCCACAGCCACCGGGTCGCCGCCCGTGGTCGCGAGCGTGACTTCCAAGAGTCGTGGCTCTTGCAGGCCCTCTGGATACAGGATGATGTTGGGGCCAGTGGTCTGGCCTTCCGGGATTCCAGCCGCAGCCTGCGGGGTCCATGGCTCCTCATCCGCCCTCTGGGCGATCGGAACGTTGGTGCTGCCGCCACCTGGATACGAGAAGAACGTGGGTTCGGTGAACTGGCGCTCCGAGTAGCCCGTTCCCATGCAGGCGCCGCTGTGGTTCTCCGCATACCAGGCGATCGTCGCGCCTGGGTCGAACAGACTCGTGAGATGGAGTGGCGCGTTTGACCACGGATTGAACTGCGGGGTCCACCACTGAAGCCCGTACTCGGAGCTCCCGTTGCCCTCCCAAGACCGACCCGACAGATCCGACTGCGATACCGCGGCGGCTCCCCCCGGCGTGTAGCCAGGCTGGCTCGGAATCTCTTCATGCGGATACTGGCCCGGGGCGGGTTCGTAGTCGTTGAGGTATTCGCTGCAGCCCTGAGACAGTTCCTCATCTTCGGCGAGGTCGCCGGGAATGCCGTTTGCCGATCGCGCTTGATTCAGTAGCGAGATCGCTTCGGCAGATGAGACGAGCTGCACCTGGATGGCCGGATCGTCCACCGCCGAGGCGCCTGGCGGAAAGGCTCCTGCCATCAGAATCAGGACAGTGAGAACTCCGGTAAAAGTCCATCTAGCAGGCATCCACCGACGATACCACCAAGTCATGAGCCAGATGCTGGCGCTCGTTCATGGCGCTGAGGGCCCGTGGGGATACTTGGCGCTGTGGAGAGGCCGTCGCCGATGTCGCGTTCTTCTGAGATCGCAGAGGTCATCCCGCAGGCGGATGGAGCAGTCGAGGTAGCAGCGCGTCCGCCACCGCCAGCGCCCCCTCAATCTGATGCACAAGCGCGACACCGACGCCGAGTCTAATTTCCGCCCAGGACACCCCTTCCGACCTCGATGCGCGACGTCATTCAGGCTTCTGGTGGCACGTCCTGGCTCCTCTATGCTCCTTCGGAGAGTTCGTGCGCGTTCCCCTCGCCCGCCACGCGATCCCCAGATAGCTTACGGCGAGGGTCAGGTAGGCCATGCCTGGCAGCCAACGCACGAGCAGCGCATGGTGGGCTGGGTGGACAAAGACGAGGTAACCCACGGCGACCGTGAAGTGCATCGCGCCCCATACTGAGTGCTGCGTTGCCTTCGATGCAGCCTTCGACGGATCACCCTTGAGACGACGTGCGAGATGGGCACCTGTTCCCGCGAGCGGGCGTTGGCGCCGCACGCCAAAAGCCTCAGATCCATCTTGTTCAGGTCGCATCAGCGTCAAGTGTGGCATCCTCCTCTTCGGACCAGCCAGCAGCGAAGCTCGACGGACTCACGGCCGCGTGAACAGCTTGTGTTTGCTCCCAGCGGGAGAGCAGGTCGAAGTGGAGGAGCGCGGTCGCGAGCGCGGTGAACGAGGCGATGATCGTGTTCACCATGATTCCGAGCGCCACGTTGCCGGTGCTCGTGCTGCCCCCGGCACGCGAGCACTGCGGGTCGCTGTTGCAGCGCCCCAGTCAGTAGGCCTGAGGGCGGTCCTGTAGGCTAGTGAGCGCATGTTGGGAAGGTCGCGGTCTTCGGGGTGATAGCCGCACCCGCGACACTGACCCCGGCCACCCGGGGAAGCACTCGCCACGGAGTCGACACTTGAGCATCGAGAGAAAACGCCGCCTCGCTACTTGCACGATCGCCGCACTCGCGGCACTGGGCTGCTCGAGTGCCCTCGCCGCGAGCAAATCGGCGCCGGTGTCGGTCGACGTGCCACCCCACCCGAGCATCACCGGCGACGTCACGATCAGCTTCACGCCTCGTGAACCGCTGCCAAACGGCGGCTACTACTACGCCGTCGTGGTGCTCACCAAGCACTACGCCAAGCGCCTCTCCTCGAAGCGATGCGCACAGGCGAGCGACATGGAATACACCGAATATGGCTACCCCGGACCCGGCAAGCCCGTGAGCCTCACGCTCAGCCCCGAAAAGACCGGGTCCGCGTCGGGGGCAAGCACGGCGCTCGACTGGTGTGCGGGAGCCGCCTACAGAGGAGCTGTGTACGCCGTCCCGCACGGCAAGCCCTGCCGTCGCTTTGAACCCTGCTATGGCCACAGCACCGCACCGGAATGCTATTCGGGAGAACCGCTGTGCAGCAACGGCAAGCAGCTGTACGGGATCGTCGCCAGGCCCAAGCCCCGACAGCCAGGAGAACTGCCGCAGCCTCGGGACGGCAGCGCTCGGATCGTGGCCTACTTCCACGTCCGGTTCTCCAACAAGTAGGCACCGATTGGCCGCATACCGGATCGAGCAGCGGGGATGACCACGCAATGAGAAGCTTTGGACCTGGTCGCAGCAGGCAGCACATGTTGCGCGCGATGCTGCCCGCGTTCGCGCTCGTCGGACTCGTGGTGGCGCTGCTCCCCACGACAGCGCACGCGCTTGGCGGCGGAGGGGTAGACGGCTTTGGCGGTGGCGACGGTGGAGGAGGTGGCGGCGGCGGGGGCTTCGGCGGCGGATTTGTCGGTGGTGGCGAGGGGGTGCAGAAGGAGCCTCGATTCTCGGGCTCCCTGCTCACCTCGTCGCGATTCTCGCGCTGATCGTCATGTACTGGATCGCAGGGATGTTGCGCGCCCGGAGCGTACGCAGGCGTAGCGAGCACCGCGAGCCGTTCTCGCCGGACGTGCTGTTGCGGACAGCGTGGAGCGTGCTGCTCTGGCCGTTAGACATCGTGCTCGAGCGATGGCAGCTGCGGTCGCGTTCGCTGCGCGTCACGCTGGCCGCCGCAGAGGCCGCCGAAAGCGACCCGCGCTTCGCTCCCGAGATCGTGCGCACCAACGCGGAGCGCTTGTTCGGTGCGATCCAGGAGGCGTGGACGGCCGACGACCGCGACCGGCTGGCGCAGCTGGTCGCGCCCGAGCTGATGGTCGAGTGGAATCGGCGCCTGGGCGCCTTCGCGCGCAAGGATTGGCGCAACGCGGTGACCCTCTGCGATCCCGTGCACATCGACTACGTGGGACTGCGCAACGCCGCCGGCGATCTCGACAAGCAGGCCGTCGTCCGCATCAGCGTCAGGGTCCGCGACATCGTCATCGACCGCGACGGTCACACCATCCACCGCCGGCACAGTCTCAGCGACACCCATCACATCTGTGAGTACTGGACACTCTCGCCCAACGGGGTCGGCTGGACGCTCGCCTCCATCGAGCAGCACCGCGAGGGCCTGCACCAGCTGGGCGAACCGATCATTCCCTCACCCTGGGCGGACACCGACACGCTCACACGCGAGGCGACGCTTGAACAGGCCACAGCCGCTCACATGGACAACGCGCAGATACCCCACCGTCGCCGGCGCCGACCTCACCGCCGACGCGCACGCCGCAGCGCTCGACCTCTCGCTCGTCGACGACCGGTTCGCGCCCCGCGTGCTCGCCGGCGAGGTCGACCAGGCAGTGCGCGCCTGGGCGCAGACGATCGACGGCAGCGACGCCCCACTCCGGGCGCTCGCCTCACCCGCCGCACTCGAGGAGCAGCTGCACCCCGGCGACCCTGCGGATCAGCTGCGTGTTGTCATCCGCGGACCCCACGTCCAGTCCGTGCACATCATCCAGCTTGACGCCCACCACAACCCCCCGACGATGCTCGTCGAGCTGCGTGTCAGCGCCCACCGCTACCAGGAAGACAGCACCATCACGATCATCACCGACGGCGACCGCTCCACCAGACAGACCTTCACCGCGCGCTGGCGCATGGCGCTCACCCACGACGACACCCACCCATGGCAGATCGTCGCGGTGGACCCGGTGTCGGACGACACCGGGGAGCGCACGAGCGCGGGGATCGGCGTCGACGAGTAATGCCGGCCCAGCTCGCTGCCCAGCGCCCCGGCCGTCGATGGCGCGAGCACCGCGGCAACGTGGGGGCTCGTGTTGCCCATTCTGTTGCCCACCCTGCCAATCCGATGAGCGCCGGTGCCTGCGGATCGGCTCCAGTGCTGGCGATAGGCGATG
>CAWEXC010000001.1:0-903444 GCA_963812955.1 uncultured Solirubrobacterales bacterium | reverse complement strand
CTCAACCGCATCAATCGGAATCGAGGTGCACGCCCCATCGAATGCTTCGGGTATGGAGTTGAACCGTGTAGCGGTGGCGGGTGGAGGCGCCTTGGACGCGGCGAGCTCCGTCGATCCCATGACGTTCAGCTCTTCGCCGGGCGACTTTAAGTTCGCTGGCTGGGATGGCTGGTTCAGCAACGCAGACGGAACGCTCGATACACAGGCCGGCTCGCACCCCTACGAGGCGACGTTCAATTTCTATGTCAACACCGCTCATGAAAGCGGGGAAGAAGGAATAGGAGATATTCGTGACGCGGATGGAGAAATCAGGAACGTAGAAGTGGAACTACCCCCTGGCTTCGTCGGCGATCCCACAGCGACAGCACGGTGCACTCGCCAGGAATTCGACGCGCAAGCGTGTACTGGTGCGGCCCAGATAGGCATCGCCCAGCTAGGACTCGGCTATGGCGTCGGTTTTGCGACGCCTATCTACAATATGGTCCCACCGAGCGGGGTCGCGGCCCAGTTCGCTTTCACGCTCGCTGGCGTCGATACGTTCCTGGACTCGACTGTACGCTCGGGCGGGGACTACGGGATCTCCGCTCGCGTACAGAATGCGGCGCAACGAGGGGTGATTCGGACAGTGATCACGCTATGGGGAGAACCGGGTGCGCCGAGCCATATACCCTTCATTCAGGGCGGCGGCGCTCAGTCTAACGGTGAACCCAAGCCTCTGCTGACGCTGCCGACGTCGTGTTCGGGGCCGCAGAAGTTTGCGATCCGCGCAAACAGTTGGCAGGATCCGGAAGCAAACGCCGAAAGTACGTTCGAGTCGCATGACAGTAATGGTAACCCTGTTGGGTTCACGGGCTGTGAAGATCTGCATTTCAATCCTGCGATTACGCTTGCGCCCGATACGACCGACGCTGATACGCCGGCGGGCCTAACGGTGGATACGAGGCCACCTGTGGGTGGTCTTACAGAAACGGAAGGGCTTTCGACGTCGAACTTGAGGGATGTGACGGTCGTGCTCCCGGAAGGTATGGTGATCAGCCCGGGTCGAGCGACGGGCCTCGTCGAGTGTCCGCTCGATCAGGACGGGATCGGCCAGGAAGGCGTCGCGCCGTCCTGCCCGGCGGCGTCATTGGTGGGGACGGCTCAGGTGACGACTCCGGTGTTGGAGCACACGCTGGAAGGCAGCGTGTATGTGCTGGAATCCAGTCCGCCGCACATAAAACTGCTGATCGCGATCGCCGGGGAAGGCATCGAAGTGAAGCTTGTCGGTAACGTGTCGCTCGACGAGGCCACGGGGCAGGTGACGACGACTTTCGAAGAAACCCCGGAGCTGCCGTTCACCGACTTCAAACTCTCCTTCAGTGGTGGCGCGCAGGCAGCGCTCGCGACACCGACGGGTTGCGGTGTGTACACCGCTACTTCGGACTTCACGCCGTGGACCTCGCCGTTGGTGGCGGATGCCTTCCCGTCGGGGGCGTTTCAGATCGACAGCGGGTCGAACGGGTCGGCGTGCGCCTCGCCGCTACCATTCACGCCGACGATGACCGCGGGGGCGACGACCGACCAGGCGGGTGGGTATACCCACTTCTCGCTGCTGCTATCGCGTGTGGATGATCAGCAGCGGATCTCAAAACTCCAGTTCAAGACGCCACCCGGCCTGCTGGGGATGATCAGCCACGTCACGCTGTGCGAAGAACCGCAGGCCGCGAAGGGGGAATGCCCGGCGAGCTCGCAGATCGGGCACACGGTCGTCGGCGCGGGCCCGGGTCCCTACCAGCTGTATGTGCCTGAGGAAGGCAAGCCGCAAGCTCCGATCTACATCGGCGGCCCGTATGAGGGTGCGCCGTACAGCCTGATCATCGCGGTGCCGGTGATCGCGGGCCCGTTCAACCTCGGCACGACGGTCGTGCGGGGGAAGATCGAAGTGGATCCGCAGACCTCGCAGCTGACGATCACGACCGACCCGCTGCCGACGATCCTCGACGGCGTGCCTGTTGATATGCGGACGATCAACGCGGTGATCGACCGTAAGGAATTCATGTTCAACCCGACCAACTGCAACCCGCAGTCTTTCTCAGGGACCGCGACCAGCACCGAAGGGACCAACGCACCGATCTCGAGCCCCTTCCAGGTCGGGTCGTGTCGCAGCCTGACGTTCAAACCGACGTTCAAGGTCTCAACCGCGGCGAAGACCTCGCGCACCGAAGGCGCGAGCCTGCACGTGACCCTGACGCTGCCGGACGAAGGCGGGTTCGAGCAGCATCGCGAACGTTCAGAAGGTCAAGGTGTCGCTGCCCAAACAGCTCCCCTCACCGTTGAAAACGCTGCAGAAGGCGTGCCTGGAAAAGACGTTCGCGGAAAACCCCAGGAGCTGCCCCAAGGCCTCGCAGGTCGGCCAGGTCAAGGTCTCAACCCCGGTCCTACCAGGCGGCCTGACGGGGACGGCGTACTTCGTCTCCCACGGTGGCGCGAAGTACCCCGAACTGATCCTCGTCCTCACCGGCGAGAACGGCGTCACCGTCCAGGTGCACGGCGAAACGTTCATCAGCAAACAGGGCATCACGACCGCGACGTTCGGGACGGTGCCAGACGTGCCGTTCTCGAGCTTCGAACTGAACCTCCCCGAGCGGGAATACCCCGCGCTGACCGCGAACGGGAACCTCTGCAAGGCCCAGTCTGCGGGGAAGCTCCTGATGCCGACCGAAATGGTCGGCCAGAACGGCCTCGTGATCAAACAGGAAACAAAGATCTCGGTCGCCGGGTGCCCAAAGAAGCAGAAGGCCGTGAAGAAGAAGGCGTATCACAAGGCCGCCAAGGGTAAGCGGAAGGGAAAGAAGAAGGGGTAGACCCGGGGCAGGTAGAGGGTGGAAGCGGGTCCGCTGGGGTAACCAAGGCGAAGCGCGCTGGTCGCCCGGCTGTAACAGGCCACCCGCTCCGGCTGGTGGCTCTCCCAGGAGGCGCGGCGGCTGTGTTCTTCGGTGCGACTCAGCAGGCTGAGGGCATCGAGCTTGCGCGGTTCGCGGACTCGGTGCGGCGTGACCTCGGCGATCAGGCGGCGGATCTTGTGGGGGGACGTTTCGCCAGCCGGGAGGCGGCTCTGCGCTTCTTTGCGGTCGACAAGCCGCTCCTGATCCTGTGGGGGCGCACGGGCGCGGAGGAGAGCGTCACACGCGACGGCGTGCTCGCGTTCTCCGCCCAGGACATACTCGAAGCGTGAGGCAAAGGGTCAAGCCGCACGGCATGGCAGAGTGGGAAAGGCGCCTCAATGACTTGGGACTTGACAGCAAGACGCAGATGTGGTTACAATGGCGTTGCTGTTGGCCACCCCTGGGTGGTTGGATGTAGACATAAGACCGGGTTGGGGTCAACCGACCTTGTGGTTGACTCGACGCGCGAGCAGGGGATTGATTGGGAAGAGGGCCTGGGTCGCGAAGCGTTATGAGGGAGTTGTTTGAGCGTGGTTTCTAGAGGGAGAAACGTGATGGGAGTCGCAGCGCGTCGCCGAAAAGGTGATGCTAGATGCGCCAGCTTGGCGCTGTCGCATCTCTCTCTCTCTCTCTCTCTCTTCGCCTAGCAGCGGTCCTCTCCGTTCGGACCTGAAGGGCCGTCCGGGCTCCCCCGTAGGGGGAAAGGCGAGTGGCGGGCGCGGTTGCGCTGATCGCCGTGCCTTGAGCGGTCATCCTGCTCCCGCTCGCGGGGGTGGGGCTTACGCGGCCTATACCGCTGGTGCACGTCTTGCCTGGAGGACGGTTTGATGCCCGTGCGTGCGGCGGCACGGCGTAGCGTCCCGGTGGCGCGCGGCGCCGTGGGGCGGCGTGGTGCGTCCGGCTCCTCCGGTGGCGCGCCCGCCGGCGGTCTCTCACATTCGCGTCTGGTTGAGATCCAGCGCGTGCGGCTGCTCGCGGCGGCGGTCCGCGCGGTCGACGAGCTTGGCTACGCGGACACCACGGTCGCGGACATCACCAGCCGCGCGCGGGTTTCGAGGCGCACGTTCTACGAGCTGTTCGCCGATCGCGAAGCGTGCTTGGCCGCGGTCCTGGAGGACGCGCTGGGGTTGATCGTTACGGAGCTCTCCGCGGCGGAGTTGGAGAGCTTGGCGTGGCGTGAGCGGGTGCGTATGGGCCTGTTCACGATTCTCTCCTTCCTGGATCGCGAGCCGGTGCTGGCGCGGGTTTGTGTGGTGCAGGCGTTGCGTGGTGGCCCGCGGGTTTTGGAGCGCCGCGAAGCGGTCCTCTCGCGGCTGGCATCCGTGGTGGATGAGGCGCGCTTGTCGAGCGTGCGGGCTGAACGGTGTACGCCGCTGACCGCGGAGGGCTTGGTGGGGGCGGCGTTTTCGATCGTGTACGCGCGGCTGTTGCGCAACGAGCGTGGGTCGCTGGTGGGGCTGTTGGGGGAGTTGATGGGAATGATCGTGTTGCCTTACCAGGGTGTCTCGGCTGCACGGCGGGAGCAGGTGCGTGCGGCGCCGGCTGTATCGACGCGTTCTGCGCGTGCGCGGCGTGAGTCGGCTGAGAGTGTGCTCGATCCGCTTGGTGGTGTGGCGATGCGTTTGACGTATCGCACCGCGCGGGTCCTGGAAGGGATCGCGGAGCATCCGGGGTCGAGCAACCGCCAAGCGGGTGAGCGTGCGGGGATCTCCGACCCTGGGCAGGTCTCGAAGCTGTTGGCGCGTCTGGAGCGTCTGGGTTTGCTCGCCAATCGTGGGTTGGGGCGTGTGAAGGGTGAGCCCAATGCGTGGTCGCTGACCGCGAAGGGGGAGATGGTGGCGCGGAGCATCCGTATGCACTCCCCGACCGATGTTTGTGCGGGTGCGCCCCTCGGCGCGTCGTTATTAACCGATCGAGGGGCTGTCCCCTCTGCTCTGGAGGAGGAGATATGTCAATGAGGTTGCCTGCTCGTTTCGCGTACCGTGTGTGTTTCGCTGCCGGTGTGACGCTGCTGTGCGCTGCCGTGTCGGGTGGCGCGCTGGCGCCTGTGGCCTCCGCGACGTTGCCCGATGGACGGGTCTACGAACAGGTGTCGCCTGCCAACAAGAACGGCAATGTCGCGGAGACCGCGTTTTTTGGGCTCGCGGCGGAAGGGGGCGATGCTGTCGTGTTTCCCGGCTCGGGTGCGATGGGCGCTGCGACCAGTGGCACGCTCAGCGATTACGTCGCCAGACGGTCGTCCTCGGGATGGGCCACGACCTCGGCGGTTTCGGGCTCGGTCGGCAAGGGGATCGTTCCCGGCTCGGGCTCACCGTTGACGCTTGTTCCCTCGCATGATTTCTCGCGCTTCCTGTTCGGCTCGTACGCCCCGTATGTCTCGGCTGAGCCGCTCGACGCGAGCTCCTCTGCGAATATCTTCCTCTCCGAAGATCCGGCGGTAGAACCGGTGTGGATCGGCAAACCGGTTTCCCAGCCCCCGACCTTCACCCCGACCCCCGCCCCAGGCTCTAACATCTATCTGCATGACTATTTGATGGTGGGCGACACGCCCGAATTGAGTACGGTCTATTTCACCTACTCGGGTACGCTGATCCCGCAGGATGCCTCGCGCGCGCCGAACGTCGGCAACGGCCTAGGTGACAACACCGATCCCTGGGGCTTCTATGAATGGAGCGATGGGGCACTCGCCGAGGCAGGAGTACTGCCGGATGGGACGCTGGACCCATTCGGCGCAGTGCCGGCTGCGATCGCCGGGGAAGACAATTTCGGCCGCGGCTTCGCTGATCCAGCTGATCAGGCGCAGACGCTTGACAACGAGATTTCGACTGATGGGTCGAGCGCCTTCTTCGTGAGTCCCGACCCGGTCGCGTCAGCGGTTACCAACCCCGGCGAATGTGCGACGCACGGTCCCTGTACGGGTGCGACGCCGGAGCTTTATGTTCGCAAGATGGCGCCGGATGGAAGTAAGAGCACAGTGCTGGTTTCGCAGTCCCAGCTCCCCGGGCACGAAGGAGAACCGGCGCCCGATGGACCCGCGGATATTCCCAATGCCGAGCGCGAAGACATAGAACACGCCGAGCCGATCGGCGCGTCGTACGTGTATGGCTCTCCCGATGGCTCGCAGGCGTTCTTCGCGAGCGTCGATCGGTTGACGAGCGTCGCTCCCAGCGACGGTTCGGTCAAGGAGTACGACTTCGATGTGAACACCGGCTCGCTGACCTACCTGCCCGGCGTGAGTGGTCCGATCGTCGTATCCGCGAACAACGGCTCGAGCTTTCTCTTCGAGAGTACCGCGGGCACACCGGCCGAGCTCGAGCTTCTGGAGCGCCGGCCCGGGTGGGGGTCGCCTCAGCACGGTCACGCGGTTGCCGTCGGCGTTTGCGGGGGGCGAAATCCCGGATGTCAGCGCCGGGCGCGTTAGTGCGGATGGGTCGGTGTTCGTGTTCAGGACCGATTCGCCGCTGCCCGGGGGCTTCAACAACACGGGGGGCTTCGAGCAGGTCTACCGCTATGAAGTCTCGGGGAGCTCGTTGGGCTGTGTCTCCTGCCCGCCCGTGGGCGTCGCGCCCTCCGGCAGTGCGAACGTGTCCTACGACAACGCCGGACCCGGGAGGCCAAACGGTAGCAACGACATCCCGATGACGACGCTGGATACGCGTGTCATCTCCGCGGATGGGGATCGTGTGTTCTTCGACACGCCCGATCCGTTGGTTGCGCAGGACACCAACGGCGAGCGCGACGTGTACGAGTGGGAGAACGGCAACGTCTTTTTGATCTCTTCGGGTAAGAGCAACGACGAATCGAATGTGCTGGATTCCAGCGCCAGTGGTGGCGATGTGTTCTTCACGACGTCATCTGGCTTGGTGCCGGGCGATGTGGATGAAGCGTATGACGTGTATGACGCGCGGGTGCCGCGGCCGGGTGACAATCCGCCGCCGTCGGCGGTGCCGTGCCAGGGTGATGTCTGCCAGGGTCCTCCGAGTGTTCCAGCGCTGTTGGGGGAGCCCGCGAGCGCGACCTTCACCGGCGCGGGGAACCTGACACCACCTGAAGCCAAGCCACCCGTGAAACGCAAGGCTGCCAAGCGGAAAGCCCCGGCGCACAAGCGCAAGCGGAAGCGCAAGCACAGGGACGGGAAGCGGGGCCGGAGCGCCAGGAGGTCGGTTGATGGTGTGAGGGGTAATCGTGAGACAGGGAGGGGTCGATGATGGTGCGGCAAGCGCGTTGTGCGCTCAGGGCAGCGGTGGCGAGGTTGGGTGCGCGGCGTGTCTGGCGCAAGGCGGCGCTTGCGGTGACGCTCGCGGGCGTGGTTGTCGTGGCGATGGCTTCGTCGGCGGTCGCGGCTGAAGGCCCGGTGTGGAAGGTCGTTTCGGTTTCAAGTCCGACGGTCCTGGCGCCCGACACTGGACGGAACGAGGTGCAGAGTGTCGCAGTGAACGCCACGGGCGGAACATTCACGCTCGCGGTCGCGACCACGGGATGCGAAGACGGCGCGGAGCCGCAGACGACCGCGCCGATCCCGTATGACGCCAGCGCCGCGGAAGTCCAGGAAGCACTTGAAGCCGAAGCGGTGTCGTGTGACGTCGGGGCGGGGAACGTGAGCGTGACCGGTGGGCCCGGCGGCAGCGCGCCGTATCTCGTCGCGTTCCTCAATGCGCGTGGCGACCAGCCGGTGGCGTTGATGACGGTGGATAGTTCGTCGCTGACGGGGGGCGGCGCCACGGTGAGCGAGGCGACCCGCGGCGCGCTGGCTCCGGATCTGGTCGTGAAGGCGGTCAACGTGGGTGGTGCGGCGACCGACGGGAGCCCGATCACGATCGACGACACGCTGCCGCCGGCGCTGACAGCCACAGCGATCACCGGCGCCGACACGTACGCAAGTGGGATCGTCGAGGGAGGTGCCGGGGCGGCGTCGATGAGCTGCGCTGTGCTGCCGGCGCTCACCTGCTCCTACTCCGGGGCCGTCGACCCCGGTGACACGCTGATCGTCAACATCGCACTGAAGACGGCGGCGGAACCGCTCGAAGCCCGAAGAAGTCAACAGCGTGACGGTGGGCGGTGGCGGTGCGGCGGAAGCCTCGGTGAGCGCCCCTATCACGATCGGTGAAACCTCTGCCCCCTTTGGGCCGGTGCCGGGAAGTGTTGTGGCCGCCATGTCCACGAGTCAGGCCGGTGCGCACGGAAATGTGACGGCGTCGTTCTCGATGGCCACCAGCGAACCGAGCGCCGTCCCGGCGAACGCGAGAGACGTGCGCTTCGACTTCCCGCCGGGTCTCGTCGGCAGCGTCGTCGGGATGCCACAATGCACGATGGGCAAGGTCCTGGAACGTACGGCATGCCCGACCGACACGATGGTGGGGATGGCGACCCTGTCGCTCTCGGAGGGCAGGGGGGAAGTCACGTTTGTCGTGCCGGTGTATAACATTGCGCCTGCTCCGGGGGAGCCGGCGGCGTTCGCGTTCGACGCGATCTTTCTACCGGTGCGGCTGGATACCAGCGTGCTCTCCGATGGTAACTACACCGTCCGCGTGACATCCTCGGGCATCAGTCAGGAGGCTGAGGTTCTGGGGACATCGGTTACGATCTGGGGTGTGCCGGCCGATCACAGCGGCCCGGGACCCAACGGCGAGACGACGAGTTTCGGCCAGTCGTTCGGCGGCCCTGACCCGGGTCAGTCGCGGGTGGCGCTGTTGACCAATCCGCAGCGGTGCTCTGAAGCGCAGCCGTCGACGATGTCGGCGGATTCATGGAGGAACCCCGGGGTGTTTGTTTCCCAGGAAGTGTCGACGGGAGCGTTTACTGGTTGTGGCCTGTTGTCGTTGGAATCGTCGTTGTCGTTGTTGCCGGATACGTTGGAAGCGGGCGCACCGGCGGGTTATACGGTGGGTTTGAGGGTTCCGCAGAGCTCGAGCCCCGATGGTCTGGCGACGCCGAGTGTGCAGCGCGTGAAGGTGGTGCTGCCGCCGGGGACGGTCGTGAATCCGTCGGCGGCGTGGGGTTTGGGCGCCTGCTCGGATGCGCGGTTCTACGGTTCTGAACGTGGTGAGCAGGAACCGGCTAAGCCGGGGAATTGTCCGCGTGATGCGCAGGTCGGGACGGTCGAAGTGAAGACGCCCGCGCTCGCTGTCCCGTTGACCGGGGAGGCGTATCTCGCGCAGCCGGAATGCGACCCGTGCACGCCGCAGGACGCCGAAGATGGGAAGATGGTGCGGTTGTTCCTGCAGCTCGTCGGCGAAGGCGAATCCGGGGTCGTTGTGAAGGTCGAAGGGCACGCGATGATCGATCAGCAGACGGGGCAGGTCACGGCTCTCTTTGAAGATCAGCCGCAGCTTCCCTTCAGCGAACTGAAACTGACGCTCGGGGGCGGGCCCCGCGCGGTGCTCTCGAACCCGAGGAGCTGCGGCCCGGTGAGCGCCACCGCGGATTTGACGCCGTGGAGCTCGCCGTTCAGCGCGGACTCCACACCCTTCTCCGAATTTGAAGTCAACGAAGGGTGTTTCGGTGCACGGTTCGCGCCCTCGTTTGTCGGGGGTACGACGAGTATTCAGGCGGGGGGCTATACCCCGTTTACGCTGTCGTTCGGGCGGGTGGACCAGGATGAGTTCCTCGGTGGCCTGCGGATGAGTATGCCGCCTGGGTTGTTGGGGATGCTCTCGCATGTGAGCTTGTGCGGGGAACCGCAGGCCGCGGAAGGGACCTGCGGCCCGGAAAGCCTGATCGGGCACGTGCAGGTCCTGACCGGTCCCGGCGCCGACCCGTACCTTGTCAGCGGCGGGGAGGTGTTCGTGACCGAGCCGTATGGTGGCGCGCCGTTCGGCCTGTCGATCGTGGTGCCGGCGGTCGCGGGGCCGTTTACGCTGGCTGGCAGCACGGGGAAAGGCACGGTCGTGGTGCGCGCCAGGATCGAGGTTGACCCCAACGACTCGCACCTGACGATCGTAAGCGACCCATTGCCACAGGTGCTGGATGGGATCCCGCTGCAGCTGCGGGTCGTGAACGTCACGATCGATCGGCCGCAGTTCACGTTCAACCCGACGAGCTGCGCGAGGATGAGCTTCGGTGGGGAACTGCAGAGCAGCACCGGTACCGCGGCGGGTATCAGGGGGCCGTTTCAGGTCACCAACTGCGCGAGCCTCGCGTTCAAGCCCGGGTTCGCGGTTTCTACGAGCGCGCATACCTCGAGGATTGAAGGTGCGAGTCTGCATGTGAATCTGACGCTGCCGGCGCAGGCGGGCGAGGGTACGGAGGCGAATGTCGCGAAGGTCAAGGTGTCGCTCCCCAAACGGCTGCCTTCACCGTTGACGACGTTGCAGAAGGCCTGTTTGGAACAGGTGTTCGCGGCGAACCCGTCGGGGTGTCCGGAAGCCTCGAAGGTCGGCGAAGCGCGTGTGAGTACACCGTTGTTGGCGGGTTCGTTGACGGGCCCGGCGTACTTCGTCTCGCATGGCGGCGCGAAGTACCCCGAACTGATCATGGTTCTCACCGGTGAGAACGGTGTCACCGTGCAGGTGCGCGGCGAAACGTTCATCAGTAAGCAGGGGATCACGACCGCGACGTTCGCGACGGTACCCGACGTTCCGTTCACGAACTTCGAACTGACCCTGCCGCAGCGCCGCTACCCGGCGCTCACCGCGAACGGGAGCCTCTGCAAGGGCACGCTCCTGATGCCGACCGAAATGGTCGGGCAGAACGGCATCGCAATCAAACAGAACACGAAGATCGCCGTCAGCGGGTGCCCGAAGGGTAAGAAGGCCGCCAAGAAGCGGAAGGCGCATCACAAAGCCGCCAAGGTCAAAGGGGGGAGGAAGCGGGCGTAGGGGGCTTCAGCAGAGTACGACGTGAATCGAGCGGCGTGATGCGGCGGCCAGCCTGCGGATGTCGGTTGGATCGCTGGTCAGGACGCGGTCCCCCGTGGTGGCGATGGCGACGATGGTCGCATCGGCAGCGTCGGTCACCCCCGCCTTGCCGAGGAGCACGCCCGCTTCCTGTCCTAGGCGCTGGTCGACGGCCTTGACGTCGACCGACTTCAGCAGGCGGGCGAGGTTTGCCTGCCGCCCGCCCGCGTCTCGCCACACCTCTGCGACGACCACGCCGGTGCTGCGCAGCGCGAGCCCGTTGCGCTCTGCCACCCGGAGCTTCGCGGCCACCGACCGGTCGCCACGGTCCACCGCTACGAACGCTCCTGTGTCGAGCACCAGCGCGCTCATGCCGCCCGAGACGCCACAGGGGGCGAGATGCCCAGCTCGGCAGCCGCAGAGGCCAACTCCTCCATGGTGAGCGTGCCGTGCTTCGCCTCCCACTCCTCGAGGTAGTCCGCCAACGCCTCCGTACGCAGCTTCGCGGCTGCCGCCTCGGCCAGCCAAGCGGAGAGGCTCGAGCCCCTTTGGCGGGCAGCCCAGCGCACCGCGTCCCCGAGGTCGGGATCGAAGGAGATGCTGAGCTTGTCGACCTTCACAGATCGAGCATACCACGGTAAGGCCTACTACGGTAGGAATATGCGAGGCGTAACGCCTTCGCGACTTGACGGCAAGACGCTCGAGGCCGGCCGGTCGCTCGAGGAGTCCTATTTGTGTTTCGGGCACACCTGCTTGTAGGCGACAGTGACTGTTTCCCCGTTCAGGAATTGCAGTTCGGCCTTGACGGGGAAGCCGCCTTTTGGGCATCGCTTCGGCAGGGTGAAGTAGGACACGGTCTTTCCGGCCTTGCTATAGGCGGCGCCGACCTTGACTTTGAAGGAGAGGACGGAGGCGTCGTCGGCGCCGGGCAGGGTTTCGACGAGTGGGATTTCAATGAGGAGCTCCAGGTCGAAGGGGGCGCTGGCGGGAGCCCAGTGTGCCTTTTCGACGATTTGGAAGGAGGCGGGGGATTTGCCTTCGACGTAGAAGGTGAGACCGCCGGCGGGGGAGAAGAACTCCTGGATCGAGACTTTCTCGTTGACGGGTTCGCCGCCGAAGGGGACGACGCCTAGCCCTTCGCCGATTGGGCCCGCGCGCGAGCTCTTTGGGCACGCCGCGGGTCCGTTGGCTTCAAGGGCCGATGGTTCGCAGCTGGCGAACCCGGTGGGGGTGACCTTGACTCCCGTGGGGGCGTAGAGGTTCATGCCGACAAGCGGAGACGGGTAGCCTCCGTATTCGGTGCCGCTGATCGTGGCTTGGGCTTCGATCTCGGCGCCCGCGCCCAGCAGGTTGCCGGTGCCTGGGAATCCCGGGACCGGGATCGGGATCATTTTGAGAGTGACCGCGGGCGTTGCCAGGGCGCTGGGTGCGGACGCGAGGGCGCCGAGCAGGAGCAGCAGCGCCAGGCAGCGGGAGGTTCTGTGCGGGGCTCCGGTCATCTAAGCTCGCCTGCGGCTTCCACACCCATAGTTCTGAGCATACCATCCAAACTGCACTATGTCTATGAGCGACGAGATCGACCTCACCCACACCTCCCACATCGTGCTGGGCCTGCTCTCGGCCGCCGGCGAGGCGACTCCCTACGACCTCAAGCAGATGGCGTCGGCCACGGTCGGGTACTTCTGGTCGCTGCCTCACTCCCAGCTTTACGCCGAGCCCGCCCGCCTGGCGCGCGCGGGCTACGCGACGGAGCGGCGCGAGCAGGGCGGCAGGCGCCGGAAGCTGTACGCGCTCACCGACCGTGGCCGGGAGGCGCTCGAGTCGTGGCTGGGCATCTTCACGCCCGAGCCCTACATGCTGCGGGACCTCGCGCTGCTGAAGCTCTTCTTCGGCGCCGACGTCCGCGAACTGGCAAAGGTCCAGCTCGAGACCCACCGGCAGATGCTCGCCGAATTCGAAGCACTGCACGAGCAGGCCGCCGAGCACGGCCAGATCGGCCCCCGCCTAGCACTGGACCTTGGGATCCGCCACGAGCGCGAGACGGTTGCATTCTGGGAAGAGCACGCGCGCGACGTTCGCGCATGAGGTAGACCGGTTGATCTGACGGTGGCGGGTGAGGTCGGCGAGGCTCGGCGGTTCGGGACTTGACAGCAAGACGCAGGTGTGGTTACAATGGCGTTGCTGTTGGCGACCCCAGGGTGGCTGGATGTAAACATAAGACCGGGTTTGGGTCAATCGACCTTGTGGTTGACTCGAGACGCGCGAGCAGGGGATTGTTTGGGTAGAGGGCCTGGGTCGCGAAGCGTTATGAGGGAGTTGTTTGAGCGTGGTTTCTAGAGGGAGAAACGTGATAGGGGTCTTTGCACCCCACGTGAGATGTGATGCTAGATGCGCCAGCTTGGCGCTGTCGCATCTCTCTCTCTCTCTCTCTCTCTTCGCCTAGTAGCGCCCCCCTCCGTTCGGCCCTGACGGGCCGTCCGGGTTCCCCCGCAGGGGGAAAGGGGAGAGGTGGGCGCAGTAGCGCTGATCGCCCGGTCTTGAGCGATCATCCTGCTCCCACCCGCGGGGGTAGGGCTTACGCGGTCGATAACGTCGGTTCGCATCTTGCTTGGGGGGCAGTCTGATGCCCGCGCGCGCGGCGGCAAGGCGCAGCGCCCCGGCATCGCGGCCTCCGGCTGTGAGGCGTTCCGCGTCCCGCGGCTCTGGTGGACCTGTCTCACACGCGCGTCTGGTTGAGATCCAGCGTGTGCGGCTGCTCGCGGCGGCGGTCCGCGCGGTCGACGAGCTTGGCTACGCGGACACCACGGTCGCGGACATCACCAGCCGAGCCCGGGTCTCGCGGCGCACGTTCTACGAGCTGTTCGCCGATCGCGAAGCGTGCCTGGCAGCGGTCCTGGAGGACGCGCTGGGGTTGATCGCTACGGAGCTCTCCGCGGCGGAGTTGGAGAGCCTGGCATGGCGCGAGCGGGTGCGCATGGGCCTGTTCACGATTCTCTCCTTCCTGGATCGTGAGCCGGTGCTCGCGCGGGTCTGTGTGGTGCAGGCGCTGCGGGGAGGCCCGCGGGTTTTGGAGCGCCGCGAAGCGGTTCTTTCGCGGCTGGCCTCCGTGGTGGATGAGGGGCGCCTGTCGAGCGCGCGGGCTGAAAGGTGCACCCCGCTGACCGCGGAGGGTCTGGTCGGGGCGGCGTTCTCGATCGTGTACGCGCGGCTGCTGCGCAACGAGCGCCGAGCGCTGGTGGGACTGCTGGGGGAGTTGATGGGAATGATCGTGCTGCCCTACCAGGGCACCTCGGCAGCGCGCCGGGAGCAGGCGCGTCCGGCGCCGGCCGTCTCTACGCGATCTGCGCGTGCGCAGCGTGAGTCGGCTGAGAGTGTGCTCGACCCGCTTGGTGGTGTGGCGATGCGCCTTACGTATCGCACCGCACGGGTCCTGGAAGGGATCGCGGAGCATCCGGGGTCGAGCAACCGCCAAGCCGGTGAGCGTGCGGGGATCTCCGACCCTGGGCAGGTCTCGAAGCTGCTGGCGCGCTTGGAGCGCCTCGGGCTGCTCGCCAACCATGGTTCGGGGCGTGTGAAGGGTGAGCCCAACGCGTGGTCGCTTACCGTGAAGGGGGAGACGGTGGCGCGGAGCATCCGCATGCACTCCCCAACCGATGCTTGTGCCGGTGCGCCCCTCGGCGCGTCGTTATTCACCGATCGAGGGGCTGTCCCCTCTGCTCTCGAGGAGGAGATATGTCAATGAGGTTCCCTGTTCGCTTCGCGAGCCGCGCGCGCTTCGCCGCTGGTGTGACGTTGCTGTGCGCTGCCGTGTCGGGCGTCGGGCTGGTGCCTGTTGCCTCCGCGACGCTCCCCGACGGACGCGTCTACGAACAGGTGTCGCCTGCCAACAAGAACGGCAACGTCGTGGAGACCGCGCAATTTGGGCTTGCGGCGGAAGGGGGCGATGCTGTTGTGTTTCTTGGCTCGGGCGCGATGGGCGCCGCGACCAGCGGCACGCTCAGCGATTACGTCGCCAGACGATCGCCCTCGGGATGGGCCACGACCTCGACAGTCTCGGGTCCGCTCGGCAAGGCGATCGTTCCCACCACAGGCTCGCCGTTGACGCTCATTCCCTCGCACGATTTCTCACGCTTCCTGTTCGGTTCGTACAGCCCATATGTCTCGGCTGAGCCGCTCGACGCGAGCTCCTCTGCGAACATCTTCCTCTCCGAAGATCCGGCACTCGAACCGGTGTGGATCGGCAAACCGGTTTCCCAGCCCCCGGCCTTCAGCCCGACTCCGGCCCCAGGTTCCAACCTCGGTCTGCATGACTATTTGATGGTGGGCGGCTCGCCTGAATTAAGCACTTTCTACTTCACCTACTCGGGTACGTTGATCCCGCAGGATGCCTCGCGTACGCCGAATGTCGGCAACGGCCTGGGTGAGGACACCGATCCCTGGGGCTTCTATGAATGGAGCGATGGGGCGCTCGCCGAGGCCGGCGTGCTGCCGAATGGGACGCTTGACCCGTTCGGTGCGGTGCCGGCCGCGATCGCCGGGCAAGACAATTTCGACCGCCTCTTCGCCAACCCCTTCGATCAGGCGCAGACGCTGGACAACGAGATTTCGACCGACGGGTCGAGCGCCTTCTTCGTGAGCCCCGACCCGGTCGCGTCGGCGGTGACCAACTCAGGCGAATGTGCGATGCACGGTCCCTGCACCGGTGCGACGCCGGAGCTTTATGTTCGTAAGACGTCGCTTGATGGGAGTAAGAGCACGGTGCTGGTTTCGCAGTCCCAGCTGCCCGGACACGAAGGAGAACCGGCGCCCGATGGACCCGCGGATGTTCCAAATGCCGAGCGCGAAGACGTAGAAGACGTCGCACCTATTGGTTCGTCGTACGTGTATGGGTCTCTCGACGGTTCGCAGGCGTTCTTCGCGAGCGTCGACCGGTTGACGAGCGCCGCTCCCAGCGACGGCTCGGTCAAGGAGTACGACTTCGACGTGAACACCGGCTCGTTGACCTACCTGCCTGGCGTGAGCGGTCCGATCGTGGTGTCCGCGGACGACGGGTCGAGCTTTCTGTTCGAGAGTACGGCGGGCACGCCTGCCGAGCTGGAGCTCTGGAGCGCTGGGCCGGGTGGGGGTCAGGTCAGCGCAGTCACGCGGCTACCGTCGGCGTTTGCGGGGGGCGAAATCCCGGATGTCAGCGCTGGGCGTGTTAGTGCGGATGGGTCGGTGTTCGTGTTCAGGACCGATTCGCCGCTGCCCGGGGGCTTCAACAACTCCGGCAACTTCGAGCAGGTCTACCGTTATGAAGTGTCGGGGGGCTCGTTGGGCTGTGTCTCCTGCCCGCCCGCGGGCGTCACGCCCTCCGGCGGCGTGGAGGTGTCCTACGACAACGCCGAATCCGGGAGGCCAAACGGTAGCAACGACATCCCGATGACGACGCTGGATACGCGTGTCATCTCCGCGGATGGGGATCGTGTGTTCTTCGATACGCCTGATCCGTTGGTTGCGCAGGACACCAACGGTGAGCGCGACGTGTACGAGTGGGAGAACGGCAGCGTCTTTTTGATCTCTTCGGGTAAGAGCAACGACGAATCGAATGTGCTGGATTCCAGCGCCAGTGGTGGCGATGTGTTCTTCACGACGTCGTCTGGCTTGGTGCCGGGCGATGTGGATGAAGCGTATGACGTGTACGACGCGAGGGTGCCGCGGCCAGGTGATAATCCGCCGCCGTCGGCGGTGCCGTGCCAGGGTGATGTCTGTCAGGGTCCTCCGAGTGTTCCATCGCTGTTGGGGGAGCCCGCTAGCGCGACCTTCACTGGCGCTGGGAACCTGACATCGCCTGAAGCCAAGCCACCGGTGAAGAGCAAGAGTGCGAAGCGGAAAGCCCCAGTGCACAAGCGCAAGCGCAAGGACAGGAAGCCGGGCCGGAGGACCATGAGGTCAGTGAGAGGTGTGAAGGGAAATCGTGAGACAGGGAGGGGTCGATGATGGTGCGGCAAGCGCGTTGTACGCTCAAGGCAGCGGTGGCGAAGTCGGGTGCGGGACGCGTGTGGCGCAGGGCGGCGCTTGCGGTGACGCTCGCGGGCGTGGTTGTCGTTGTGATGGCTTCGTCGGCGTTCGCGGCTGAAGGCCCGGTGTGGAAGATCGTTTCGGTTTCGAGTCCGACGGTCTTGGCGCCTGACACTCCGCGGAACGAGGTGCAGAGCGTCGCGGTGAATGCCACGGGCGGAGCATTCACGCTCACGGTTGTGACCCCGACGGGATGCAACAGTGGCGCAGAACCGCAGACCACGGCACCGATCCCGTATGACGCCAGCGCCGCGGAAGTCCAGGAAGCACTCGAAGCTCCAGCGGTGTCGTGCGATGTCGGGGCCGGGAACGTCAGTGTGACGGGCGGGCCCGGCGACAGCAGGCCCTATCTCGTCACGTTCCTCAATGCGCGCGGCGACCTGCCCGTGGCGTTGATGACGGCGGACAGTTCGTCGCTGACGGGGGGCAGTGCGACGGTGAGCGAGGCGATCGGCGGCGCGCTGGCTCCGCATCTGGTCGTGAAGGCGATCAACGTAGGTGGCGCGGCGACCGACGGGAGCCCGATCACGATCGACGACACGCTGCCGCCGGCGCTGACAGCCACAGGGATCGCCGGGGCCGATGCGTACGCGAGCGTGATCGTCGAAGAAGGTGTCGGAGCGGCGGCGATGAGCTGCGCTGCACTGCCGACGCTCAGCTGCTCTTATTCCGGGGGCGTCGACCCCGGCGACACACTGATCATGAACATTGCCCTGAAGACGGCGGCGGGGCCGCTCGGGCCTGAAGAAGTCAACGGTGTGACGGTCACCGGTGGTGGTGCGGCGGAAGCTTCGGTGCGCGCCCCTGTCACGATCGGTGAAACCCCTGCCCCCTTTGGGCCGGCCCCGGGAAGTGTTGTGGCCGCCATGTCCACGAGCCAGGCCGGTGCGCACGGAAACGTGACGGCGTCATTCTCGCTGGCCACCGGCGAACCGAACACCGTCCCGGCGAACGTGAGAGACGTGCGGTTCGACTTCCCGCCGGGGCTCGCCGGCAGTGTTGTCGGGATGCCGCGATGCACGATGGGCAACGTTCTGAAACTACTGGGACACCCTACTGCATGCCCGACTGACACGATGGTGGGGATGGCGACCCTGTCGCTCTCGCTGGGTGGTGCGGTTCCTGGGGAAGGCACGCTGGTCGTCCCGGTGTACAACATCGCGCCCGCTCCGGGGGAGCCGGCGGCGTTTGCTTTCAACGCGATCTTTCTACCGGTGCGGCTCGATACGAGCGTGCTCTCTGATGGTGACTACACCGTCCGCGTGACGGCCTCGGGCATCAGTCAGGAGGCAGAGGTTCTGGGCACGTCGATCACGATCTGGGGTGTGCCTGCCGATCACAGCGGTCCGGGAGCCAACGGCGAGAGGACGCTTTTCGGCCAGCAGTTCGGCGGCCCCGACCCCGGTCAGACGCGCGTGGCGCTGTTGACCAATCCCCAGCGGTGCTCTGAAGCGCAGCCGACGGTGATGTCGGCGGATTCGTGGAGGAATCCCGGTGTGTTCGCTTCTCAGGAAGCATTGACCGGGGCGTTTACCGGCTGTGATCAGCTCTCGTTGGAATCGTCGTTGTCGTTGCTGCCGGATACGTTGGAAGCGGGGGCTCCGGCAGGCTATACGGTGGGTTTGAGGGTGCCGCAGAGCTCGAGCCCGGACGCGCTGGCGACGCCGAACGTGCAGCGGGTGAAGGTGGTGCTGCCGCCGGGGACGGTTGTGAATCCGTCAGCGGCGTGGGGGTTGGGCGCCTGCACGGATCAGGAGTTCTATGGCTCTGAACGTGGCGAGCAGGAACCCGCCAAACAGGGGAATTGTCCCCGTGATGCGCAGGTCGGGACGGTCGAAGTGAAGACGCCGGCGCTGCCGGTCCCGCTGACGGGGGAGGCGTATCTCGCGCAGCCGGAATGCGACCCATGCACCCCGCAGGACGCCGAAGACGGGAAGATGGTGCGGCTGTTCCTGCAGCTTGTCGGTGAAGGCGAATCCGGCGTTGTCCTGAAGGTGGAAGGGTACGGGATGATTGATCAGCAGACGGGGCAGATCACGACCGTCTTTGAAGATCAGCCGCAGTTGCCGTTCAGCGAATTGAAGCTGACACTCGGGGGCGGGCCGCGTGCGGTGCTCTCGAACCCGAGGAGCTGTGGGCCGGTGAGCGCCACCGCGGATCTGACACCGTGGAGCTCGCCGTTCAGCGCGGACTCCACACCGTTCTCGGAATTTGAAGTCAACGAAGGGTGTTTCGGTGCGCGGTTCGCACCGACGTTTGTCGCGGGCACGACGAGTATCCAGGCGGGGGGCTATACCCCGTTCACGCTGTCGTTCGGCCGTGTGGACCAGGATGAGTTTCTTGGTGGTTTGCGGATGCAGATGCCGGCGGGGCTTTTGGGGATGCTTTCGCATGTGAGCTTGTGCGGGGAACCGCAGGCCGCGGAAGGGACCTGCGGCCCGGAAAGTCTGATCGGGCACGTGCAGGTCCTGACCGGCCCAGGCGCCGACCCGTACCTTGTCAGCGGCGGGCAGGTGTTCGTGACCGAACCGTATGGTGGCGCGCCGTTTGGCCTATCGATTGTGGTGCCGGCGGTCGCGGGGCCGTTCACGTTGGCGGGTAGCACGGGGAAAGGCACGGTGGTGGTGCGTGCTCGGATTGAGGTTGACCCGAGCGATTCGCATCTGACGATCGTGAGTGACCCGTTGCCGCAGGTGCTGGATGGGATCCCGCTGCAGCTACGGGTCGTGAACGTCACGATTGACCGGCCGCAGTTCACGTTCAACCCGACGAGCTGCGCGAGGATGAGCTTCGGCGGGGAACTGCAGAGCAGCACCGGTACCGCGGCGGGCATCAGCGGACCGTTTCAGGTCACCAACTGTGCGAGTCTCGCGTTCAAACCTGGGTTCGCGGTTTCTACGAGCGCGCATACCTCTAGGATTGAAGGTGCGAGCCTGCACGTGAACCTGACGCTGCCGGCGCAGGCCGGCGAGGGTACGGAGGCGAATGTCGCGAAGGTCAAGGTGTCGCTCCCCAAACGGCTGCCCTCGCCGTTGACGACGCTACAGAAGGCCTGTCTGGAACAGGTGTTCGCGGCGAACCCGTCGGCTTGTCCGGAAGCCTCAAAGGTCGGCGAAGCTCGCGTGAGCACACCGTTGCTGGCTGGTTCGTTGACGGGCCCGGCGTACTTCGTCTCTCATGGGGGCGCGAAGTACCCCGAACTGATCATGGTTCTCACCGGCGAGAACGGCGTTACCGTGCAGGTGCGCGGCGAAACGTTTATCAGTAAGCAGGGGATCACGACCGCGACGTTTGCGACGGTACCCGACGTTCCGTTCACGAACTTCGAACTCACCCTCCCGCAGCGCCGCTACCCGGCGCTCACCGCGAACGGGAGCCTCTGCAAGGGCACGCTGCTGATGCCGACCGAAATGGTCGGGCAGAACGGGCTCGTGATCAAGCAGAACACGAAGATCGCCGTCAGCGGGTGCCCGAAGGCGAAGAAGGCCGCTAAGAAGCGGAAGGCGCATCACAAAGCCGCCAAGGTCAGAGGGAAGGGGAGGAAGCGGGCGTAGGAGCGGTCTCCGCCGGCTCCCTACCCCGAGGCGAAGTCGCGATCGAGAACGGCGGCAAGGTCGGTCCAGCTCGCGGGCTCTGGGTAGAGCTCCAGCCAGCGCAGTAGGCCGCGGGCGATCAGCTCGACCTCGCTATGGTCGATGCCGTAGACGAGGATCACACCGGCATGTGAGCGCTGTTCTGCGGCCCACTCCCGTAGGATCGCTGGGAAGTCGCGGATATCCTGGGTCGCGAGGACGCGCCCTTCCTGGGATGCGAGCGTGAGCACGTCCTCGTCTTCGAGACCCTCGAGCGCCGGCTCTTGGTCGAGCGCGCGGACGTCATGCCCTTCCGCTTCCAGCCGGCGTCCGACCCTGGGCCCGGAGACGTGTGCGTCGAGCAGAAGCCGCACCGGCGCGGCTTATCGCGAGGGTGCGCTGCGAAGGAAGGGGTAGAGCTCGAGGAGCTCCTCGAGAGGCCGATGATTCTCCTCTATCAGCGCCTCGATCTCCTCGGGGAAGCGCTCTGCATAGGTCTGTGCCGCATGCAGTCGCCGGACGCTGAGAAGCGGGTGATTTGCCAGCAACGACTCCTCATCGCCATCGTAGGAGCGCAGCATCTCGACGATCTCCCATACGTCGAGGCCGCTGCCGATCACCCAGGCGCGGCGGGGTCGTCCGCGGAACGCGATGCCGGGGTGTAGCCGTGTCTTCGCGGCCTCCTCGGCGAGTTCCTCGACGACAACGCTGCGCGGACGCCCAGAACGCCGGACCTCGTCGTTCACGAGCAGGTTCGCCTGAGCGCCGAGGCGGATCGAGAAAGGCTGTGTCCTAGCGGCGTTTGCGGCCATGAGCTACAGCGTAGCGGATGTAGCGCACACTGAGCGTGATGTTCTGGGTCTCTCTCTCTCTCTCTCTCTCTCTCTCTCTCTCTCTCTCTCTCTCTCTCTCTCTCTCTCTCTCTCTCTCTCTCTCTTCGCCTAGGGCTCCCGAAGCGAAGTGCGCTGATCGCCCGGCCTTAGCCGGCCATCTCGCTCCTGCTTGCGGGGATGGGGTTTACGCGGCCGATAACGTCATCCGCCGGCCTGCCTGGGGAGTGGTTTGATGCCCGCGCGCGCGGCGGCAAGGCGCAGCGCTCCGGCGTCGCGGCCCCCGGCTCCGCGTCGTCCGGCGGGTGGGTTTGTCTCACACGTACGTTTGGTTGAGATCCAGCGTGTGCGGCTGCTCGCGGCGGCGGTCCGCGCGGTCGACGAGCTCGGCTACGCGCAGACACCACGGTCGCGGACATAACCAGCCGGGCGCGGGTCTCAAGACGCACCTTCTACGAGCTGTTCGCCGATCGCGAAGCGTGCCTGGCCGCGGTCCTGGAGGACGCGCTGGGGTTGATCGCCGCGGAGCTCGCCGTGGCGGAGCTCGAGGGCCTGGCATGGCGCGAACGGGTGCGCATGGGCCTGTTCACGATTCTCTCGTTCCTGGATCGCGAGCCGGTGCTGGCGCGGGTCTGCGTGGTGCAGGCGTTGCGTGGTGGCCCGAGGGTTTTGGAGCGCCGCGAAGCGGTCCTCTCGCGGCTGGCCTTGGTGGTGGATGAGGGGCGCTTGTCGAGCGTGCGGGCTGAAAGGTGTACGCCGCTGACCGCGGAGGGCTTGGTGGGGGCGGCGTTTTCGATCGTGTACGCGCGGCTGTTGCGCAACGAGCGTGGGCCGCTGGTGGGGCTGTTGGGGGAGTTGATGGGAATGATCGTGTTGCCTTACCAGGGTGTCTCGGCTGCACGGCGGGAGCAGGTGCGTGCGGCGCCGGCTGTATCGACGCGTTCTGCGCGTGCGCGGCGTGAGTCGGCTGAGAGTGTGCTCGATCCGCTTGGTGGTGTGGCGATGCGTTTGACGTATCGCACCGCGCGGGTCCTGGAAGGGATCGCGGAGCATCCGGGGTCGAGTAACCGCCAGGCCGGTGAGCGTGCGGGGATCTCCGATCCAGGGCAGGTCTCGAAGCTTTTGGCGCGTCTCGAGCGCCTGGGGCTGCTCGCTAATCGTGGTACGGGGCGTGTGAAGGGTGAGCCCAACGCGTGGTCGCTGACCGCGAAGGGGGAGATGGTGGCGCGAAGCATCCGCATGCGCGGTTCCGCTGATGATGAAGCTTGTGCCGGTGCGCCCCTCGGCGCGTCGTTGTTCACCGATCGAGGGGCTGTCCCCTCTGCTCTGGAGGAGGAGATATGTCAATGAGGTCGCCTGTTCGTTTTGCGTGCTGCGTGCGTTTTGCTGCCGGTGTGACGCTCCTGTGCGCTGCCGTGTCGGGTGCCGCGCTGGCGCCTGTGGCCTCCGCGACGCTGCCCGACGGACGCGTCTACGAACAGGTCTCACCGGCCAACAAGAACGGCAACGTCGTGTACGGAGACTTCTTTGGGCTTGCCGCCGAAGGGGGCGACGCGGTCACCTTCGTTGGCTCGGGTGCAATGGGCGAGGCGTCCAGCGGCACGGTCAGCGAGTACGTCGCGAGACGATCGCCCACGGGGTGGACGACGACATCGACGGTTTCAGGCCCACTCGGTAGCACAATTACTGCCACCACAGGTCCGCCCTTGACGCTCGTGCCCTCGCACGATTTCTCGCGTTTCCTATTCACTTCGGCCAAGCCGTATGTCTCGGATGAGCCGTTGGACGAGGACGGCTCTACGAATATCTTCCTCTCCGAAGATCCAGCCGTCGAACCGGTATGGGTCGGTCAGCTGGTCGCCCAGCCCCCGACCTTCGAACCGACCCCGGCCCCAGGCGATACCAATGCATTGCGCAACTACCTGGTCGCGGGCGGGTCGCCTGACTTGAGCACGATCTACTTCACCGATGCGGGCACGCTGATTCCGCAGGATGCCTCTCGTGCGCCGAATATCGGCGATGGCGAGGACTCCGATACGGATTCTTGGGGCTTCTATGAATGGAGCAACGGGGCGCTCGCTGAGGCAGGAGTGCTCCCCGACGGGACGCTCAACCCATTCGGCGCGGTGCCAGCTGCGATCGCCGGAGTAGCCAATTTCGGACGCGGCGTGGAAGCCGATCAGGCGCAGTGGTAGGGGTCGAACCTGACGGTGCGACGTATGTGTATGGGTCGCCTGACGGTTCGCAGGCGTTCTTCGCGAGCGTCGATCGGTTGACGAGTGCCGCTCCTAGCGACGGCGCGGTCAAGGAGTACGACTTCGACGTGGCCACCGGCTCGTTGACCTACTTGCCCGGTGTGAGTGGGCCGATCGTCGTGTCCGCTGAGGACGGGTCGAGCTTCCTGTTCGAGAACACGGCAAGCACGCCCGCGGAGCTTGACCGCTGGAGCGCGGGCCCAGGTGGCGGCCGCGTCAGTACGATCGCGCCACTGCTCTCGCCGGGATCCGCGTTGGATGTCAGTGCGGGGCGTGTAAGTACGAATGGGTCGGTGTTCGTGTTCAGGACCAACTCGCCGCTGCCTGGGGGCTTCAACAACGCCGGAGGCTTCGAGCAGCTCTACCGCTATGAAGTCGCGACGAGCTCGCTGAGCTGTGTCTCGTGCCCGCCGGTAGGCGTGGCGCCTTCTGGCAGCGTGGATGTGTCCTACGACAATAACGGAGGCATCACCATTGACCCGATGACGACGTTGGATACGCGTGTCATCTCGGGTGACGGAGAGCGTGTGTTCTTCGATACTCCTGACCCGTTGGTCCCGCAGGATTCCAACGGACAGCGTGACGTGTACGAGTGGGAGAACGGCAGCGTCTATTTGATCTCTTCAGGTAAGAGCGACGCAGAATCGAATGTGCTGGATTCCAGTGCCGATGGTGACGACGTGTTCTTCACTACGTCGGCTGGCTTGGTGCCGGGCGATGTGGATGGAGCTTATGACGTGTACGACGCGCGGGTTCCGCGCCCAGGCGATAATCCGCCGCCGTCGGCGGTGCCGTGCCAGGGCGATGTCTGCCAGGGTCCTCCAAGTGTGCCATCGCTTTTGGGGGAGCCCGCGAGCGCAACCTTCACCAGCGCGGGGAACCTGACACCACCTGAAGCCAAGCCGCCCGTGAAGAGCAAGCGCGCCAAGCGCAAAGTCCCGGCGCGCAAGCATAAGCGCAAAGACGGGAAGCGGGGCCGGAGCGCCAGGAAGCCGGTGGGTGGTGCGAGGGGAAATCGTGAGACAGGGAGGGGGCGATGATGGTGCGGCAAACGTGTTGTGCGATCAGGGTAGCGGTGGCGAGGTCAGGTGCGCGGCGTGTCTGGCACAAGGCGGCGCTTGGGGTGACGTTCGTGGGTGTGGTTGTCGTGGCGATGGCTTCGTCGGCGTTCGCAGCTGAAGGCCCGGTGTGGAAGATCGTCTCGGTCTCGAGCCCGACGGTGCTGGCGCCCAACACGCCTAGGAACGAGGCTCAAAGCGTCGCGGTGAACGCTACGGGTGGAATATTCGCGCTCACGGTCGCGACGAGTGAATGTTCGGCCGGTGGCGAGCCGCAGACTACTGCGCCGATCCCTTACGAAGCGAGCGCTGTAGAGGTCCAGTCGGCGCTCGAAGCGCTTTCGTGCGATGTCGGGGAAGGCAATGTAACCGTAGCGGGCGGGCCCGGCGGCAGCAGCCCCTACCTTGTCACATTCGTCGGCTCGCTTGGCGATCGGCCAGTTCATCTGATGAAAGTGGACAGCTCCTCGTTGATGGGGGGCGCCGCAACGGTGAGCGAGGCCACCCACGGCGAGTTGGCCCCACACCTGCTCGTGGAGGCGACCAACGTGGGGAGCTCGGCGACCGACGGGAGCACCATCATGATCACTGACTCGCTGCCGCCGGCGCTGACGGCCACGGCGGTCACCGGCGTCGATGCGTACGCGAGCGGGATCTTCAGCGAACTCTTCAGTCCGGCGCCGATGAGCTGCTCGGAACAACCGACACTCAGCTGCTCCTACTCCGGAGGAGTCGATCCCGGTGACACGCTGGTCATACAGATTCCTCTGAAGACGGCGGCAGAATCGCTTGCGCCCGAGGAAGTCAACGGCGTGACGGTCACAGGCGGAGGAGCCGCGGATACGTCAGCGAGCGACCCTATTACGATCGGCGATACTCCTGTCCCCTTCGGTCCTGCGCCAGCGAGCGTCGTGGCCGCCACCTCCACGAGCCAAGCCGGAGGGCACGGGAACGTGACCGCGGCATTCACGATGGCGACCCGCGACCGTACATTGGAGCGTCGCACCTGAGGGACGTTCACTTTGACTTGCCGCCGGGTCTTGTCGGCAACGCCGTCGGGATGCCGCAATGCACGATGGGCAAGGTGCTGTCAGGGTTCGAACCCAACGCATGTCCGAGCGACACGATGGTGGGCATAGCGACCCTGTCGATCTCGGATGACGCCGGCGGTGGAGTCACGCTGGTCTTGCCTGTGTTCAACATCGCTCCTGCGCCGGGAGAGCCGGCGGCGTTTGCGTTCGACGCGGTCTTTCTGCCGGTGCGACTCGATACGAGCGTGCTCTCCGACGGGAGCTACGGCGTTCGGGTGGCATCGTCGGGCGTGAGCGAGGAGGCGGATGTGCTCGGTGCGTCGATCACAATCTGGGGTGTGCCCGCCGATCACAGCGGCCCGGGACCCAACGGCGAGAGAACGTTCTTCGGTCAGCAGTTCGGCGGCCCGAACCCGGGGCAGACCCGGGTACCGCTCTTGACCAATCCGCAACTGTGCTCCGGGCCGTTGTCAGCGAGGCTGTCGGTGGACTCGTGGACGAGCCCCGGTGTGTTCCTCTCACAGGAAGCATCGATGGGGACCTTCACTGGTTGACTGGCCCGGCGTACTTCGTCTCGCATGGCGGCGCGAAGTACCCCGAACTGATCATGGTTCTCACCGGCGAGAATGGTGTTACCGTGCAGGTGCACGGCGAAACGTTCATCAGTAAGCAGGGGATCACGACCGTGACGTTCGCGACGGTACCCGACGTCCCGTTCACGAACTTCGAACTCACCCTGCCGCAGCGCCGCTACCCGGTGCTCACCGCGAACGGGAACCTCTGCAAGGGCGCGCTGTTGATGCCGACCGAAATGGTCGGGCAGAACGGCATCGCAATCAAGCAGAACACGAAGATCGCCGTCAGCGGGTGCCCGAGGACCCGGGCCTCGCACAAGCAGAAGACCAAGCTGCGCCACGCGCGCAGAAAGGGACACGGGTCGAAGAAATGAGCAGTGTGTGCTTAATGCGGTGTCCTGCGGGCTAGGGCCTGGGTGAGAGCGTGAATGTCCACGCGAGCGCACGGCGGAGGGCGGCCAGCCGTCGTGCGCTCAGCCTTCCGGCCTGTTCTACAGGGGGCGCTGCTGGTCCGGCGAGGAAGAGGTCGTGGACGAGCGCGAAGGACGGCTCGTACAGGCCGTCCACCTCCCCCGCATCGATCGAGACGGCGGTGGGGAGTGTGCGCTCGCGTGAGACGGTGGTGATGCGCGCCACCACGGGCATGACCCTCAGGTTCACGGCGCGGCGTGAGCAGACCACGCCCGGCTTGGGGCCGACGCGGGGCAGTTGAAACCACCACACCTCGCCGGCGTCGAGGATCACCTGCCCGCGTCGCTTTCGTAGCGACGGGCGACCGCCTCCGCGGCTGCGTGGGCGCTCGCCGAGGACTCGTCGTCGAGCGCAGGCGCCGATCCGATCAGCGGCTCATCGGGGAGTGTGTCCTCGACCGCATCGATGAACGCCGCGACCGTGGCGTGCAATCGCTGCGCCGGCGTGTCGAGGCCGCCTTGCTGGGCTTCGAGCAGCCGTACGTCGAAGTCGTAGCGGATGCTGTCTGCGAGCCGCGGCTGCTCCACGCGCAACCGGTCGAGTTCCCGCAGCGCCCGCTCGTGGCGCTCGGCGAAGTCCGGCTCGGCGCGGAAGGAGAAGGTTCTGGAGGCCACAGGATCAGTTTACAGCATGTAGACACCACGGGCCACCGGCAATATCTGCGCCACTTTCAGCGCATCCCAGGACCGGGCGTCAGCGGTGGCTTGCCAGCCGTGTCGAGGGACGGCAGCTTGAAGAGGACTTGACAGCAAGACGCAGGTGTGGTTACAATGGCGTTGCTGTTGGCCACCCCCGGGTGGCTGGATGTAGACATAAGACCGGGTTTGGGTCAATCGACCTTGTGGTTGACTCGAGACGCGCGAGCAGGGGATTGTTTGGGTAGAGGGACTGGGTCGCGAAGCGTTATGAGGGAGTTGTTTGAGCGTGGTTTCTAGAGGGAGAAACGTGATGGGGGTCTTTGCACCCCACGTGAGATGTGATGCTAGATGCGCCAGCTTGGCGCTGTCGCATCTCTCTCTCTCTCTCTCTCTCTTCACCTAGGGCACCCGAGGCGAAGTGCGCTGATCGCCCGGCTTTAACCGGCCATCTCGCTC
This sequence comes from uncultured Solirubrobacterales bacterium, assembly GCA_963812955.1. Taxonomy (GTDB): domain Bacteria; phylum Actinomycetota; class Thermoleophilia; order Solirubrobacterales; family Solirubrobacteraceae; genus Palsa-744. Next base: position 875,739 of record CAWEXC010000001.1, on the reverse strand, counting down.
CTGCTTGCAGGGATGGGGTTCACGCGGCCGATAACGTCAGCCGTCGTCCGGCCTGGAGGGTGCCCTGATGCCCGCGCGCGCGGCGGCAAGGCGCAGCGCCCCGGCATCGCGGCCCTCGGCTCCGCGTCGTCCGGCGGGTGGGCCTGTCTCACACGGGCGTCTGGTTGAGATCCAGCGTATGCGCCTGCTGGCGGCGGCGGTCCGAGCGGTCGACGAGCTTGGCTACGCGGACACCACGGTCGCGGACATCACCAGTCGCGCGCGGGTTTCGAGGCGCACGTTTTACGAGCTGTTCGCCGATCGCGAAGCGTGCTTGGCTGCGGTTTTGGAGGACGCGCTGGGGTTGATCGCGGCGGAGCTCTCCGTGGCGGAGTTGGAGAGTCTGGTGTGGCGCGAGCGGGTGCGTATGGGCCTGTTCACGATTCTCTCGTTTTTGGATCGTGAGCCGGTGCTCGCGCGGGTCTGTGTGGTGCAGGCGCTGCGGGGTGGCCCGAGGGTTTTGGAGCGCCGCGAAGCGGTTCTTTCGCGGCTGGCCTTGGTGGTGGATGAGGGGCGCTTGTCGAGCGTGCGGGCTGAACGGTGCACGCCGCTCACTGCGGAGGGTCTGGTCGGCGCGGCGTTCTCGATCGTGTACGCGCGGCTGCTGCGGGGCGAGCGCCGATCGCTGGTTGGGCTGCTGGGGGAGTTGATGGGAATGATCGTGCTGCCCTACCAGGGCACCTCGGCTGCGCGGCGGGAGCAGGTGCGTCCGGCGCCGGCCGTCTCTACGCGATCTGCGCGTGCGCGGCGTGAGTCGGCTGAGAGTGTGCTCGATCCGCTTGGTGGTGTGGCGATGCGTTTGACGTATCGCACCGCGCGGGTCCTGGAAGGGATCGCGGAGTACCCAGGGTCGAGCAACCGCCAGGCGGGTGAGCGTGCGGGGATCTCCGACCCTGGGCAGGTCTCGAAGCTTTTGGCGCGCTTGGAGCGTCTGGGGTTGCTCGCCAATCGTGGGCTGGGGCGTGTGAAGGGTGAGCCGAATGCGTGGTCGTTGACCGCGAAGGGGGAGATCGTGGCGCGGAGTATCCGCATGCATTCCCCCGCTGCTGATGAACCTTGTGCCGGTGCGCCCCTCGGCGTGTCGTTGTTCACCGATCGAGGGGGTCTCCCCTCTGCTCTGGAGGAGGAGATATGTCGATGAGGTCGCCCGTTCACTCTAAATGGGGCTGGCGCTTCGCTGCCGTTGTAGCGTTCCTGTGCGTCGCGGTGTCGGGCGCCACGCTGGCGCCAGTCGCCTCCGCGACGCTGCCCGACGGACGCGTATACGAACAGGTCTCACCCGCCAACAAGAACGGCAACGTCGCGAACGGAAACGCTTTGGAAACTGCGGCATTTGGTCTTGCCGCCGAAGGGGGCGACGCGGTCGTCTTTGCCGGCTCGGGTGCGATGGGTGACGCGTCCAGTGGTACGGTCAACGAGTTCGTCGCGCGACGAACGCCCTCGGGGTGGGTGACGACGTCGACGGTTCCAGGGCCTGTCGGTACCTCCATCAATATTCTGTCGGGTTCACCCTTGACGCTCGACCCCTCGCATGATTTCTCGCGTTTCCTGTTCACTTCCGGCAGTCCGTATGTCGCGGCTGAGCCGCTCGACGAGGAATCGTCCACGAACATCTTCCTCTCCGAAGATCCTGCCATCGAACCGATATGGGTCGCCCAACCGGTCTCCCAGCCCCCGACCTTCAGCCCGACCCCGGCCCCGGGTTTCAACCAGTATCTGCACGATTACCTCATCGCGGGCGGTTCACCCGACCTGAGCACCGTCTACTTCACCTATTCGGGCACTCTGATCCCGCAGGATGCCTCGCGTACACCGAATGTCGGCAATGGCGAGGGCGAAGGCACCGATCCTTGGGGTTTCTATGAATGGACCGATGGAGTGCTCGCCGAGGCCGGGGTGCTTCCAAATGGCACGCTCGACCCGTTCGGCGCTGTGCCGGCAGCGATCGCCAGCGGAGGCAATTTTGAACGCCGCCAGGCTGAACCCCTCGGTCAGGCGCAGACGCTTGACAACGAGGTCTCGACCGATGGGTCGCGTGCCTTCTTCGTAAGTCCTGACCCTGTCGCATCGACGACCGCGACGCCGGAGCTGTATGTGCGCAAGACCGCGCCCGATGGGGCCAAGAGCACGGTGCTGGTCTCGCAGTCCCAGCTCCCCGGGCACGAAGGTGAACCGGCCCCACATGCGGTGAGCTTCGTGTATGGCTCCCCCGACGGCTCGCAGGCATTCTTCGCGAGCGTCGATCGGTTGACGAGCGCCGCTCCAAGCGACGGCTCGGGCAAGGAGTACGACTTCGATGTGGACACCGGCTCGTTGACCTACCTGCCCGGTGTGAGTGGTTCGATCTTCGCTTCCGCGACCGACGGGTCGAGTTTCCTCTTCGGGACGGGGGCCGAGCTCGATCTCTGGAGCGCCGGCCCGGGCGGTGGTCAAGTCAAAACGATCGCGCCGTTAGCCGGAGGCGACGTCAGCTCCGGGCGCGCGAGTGCGGATGGATCGGTGTTCGTGTTTAGGACCAACTCGCCGCTGCCTGGAGGCTTCAATAACGCCGGAGGCTTCGATCAGCTCTATCGCTACCAGGTCGCAACGGGCTCACTGAGCTGCCTCTCATGCCCCCCCGCGGGCATCGCGCCCTCCGGTAGCGTGGACGTATCCTACGACAACGCGGAAGCCGGGAAGCCAAACGGGTCGAATGACATACCGATGACGACGCTCGACACGCGCGTCGTCTCCGCCGACGGCGATCGCGTGTTCTTCGATACGCCCGACCCTCTGGTCCCACAGGATACGAACGGTAGACGCGACGTGTATGAGTGGGAGAACGGCAGCGTCTTCTTGATCTCCTCAGGCAAGAGCGCCGAAGGCTCGTACGTGTTGGATTCCAGCGCCGACGGCAAAGACGTGTTCTTCATAACGGCGTCCGGCCTGGTGTCGGGCGACGTGGACGACGCCTACGACGTGTATGACGCGAGGGTCCCGCGGCCGGGCGACAATCCGCCACCGTCGGCGGTGCCGTGCCAGGGCGATGTCTGCCAAGGGCCTCCCAGTGTCCCCTCGCTACTGGGGGAGCCTGCAAGCGCGACGTTCAACGGCGCGGGGAATCTGGCGCCACCGCCTGAAGTCAAGCTGCCGGGGAAGAAGAAGGTAGCGAAAAGGAAGGCTCCGGAGCGCAAGCGCGGGAAAAAGGGCAAGCACAGGAAGCCGAGCGGGAGAGCAGGGAAATCTGCGACCGGGGGAAAGAGAAATCGCGATACGGGGAGGGGTCGATGATGGTGCGGCGAGCGCGCAGGGCTCTCAGGGCGGCGATCGGTGTGTCACGTGTGGGAGATCTTCGTCGGATGGCGCCGCTCGTGGCAGCGCCAATGGGTATGGCCGTCCTTGCGATAGCCACCTCGGCGCACGCGGCCGAAGGCCCGGTGTGGAAGATCGTCTCGGTCTCGAGCCCGACGGTCCTGGTGGCGAACACTCCTAGGAACGAGGTTCAAGATCTCGCGGTGAGCGCCACAAGTGGAACCTACACGCTCATCGCGACAAATAAGTTGTGTGGTGGCGGTGGAGAACCAGCCACAACCGCGCCGATCCCCTATGACGCGAGCGCCGCGGAAGTCCAGTCCGAGCTCGAAGCCGGCGCCCTCTCATGCGAGATCGGTGCCGGCAACGTCACGGTGACAGACGGGCCAGGCGGCGGTGGCCACTACATCATTGAACTCGTCGGTGAACGTGGCGAACAGCCCGTCCCCGTGATGACGACGGACAGCTCGTCGTTGGCGGGTGGCAGCGCGACGGTGAGCGAGGCGGTTCATGGCGAATTGCCTCCGTATCTGCTCGTGAAGGCGATCAATGTCGGTGGCACGGCGACTGACGGGAGCACGATCGCAATCGACGACTCGCTGCCGCCGGCACTAACCGCCACCGCGGTCGCCGGCGTCGATACATATGCGAGCGGCGTCTTCGTCGATAGCTTCGGATCGGCGACGATGAGCTGTGCGACGCTCCCGACGCTCGGCTGCTCCTACTCCGGGCGGGTCGGCCCAGGCGACACGCTGAGCATGAGGATCACTCTGAAGACGGCGGCGCAGTCGCTTGCCCCCGAAGAAGTCAACGACGTGGCAATTACCGGTGGGGGTGCCGCGGAAGCGTCGTCGAGAGCCCCTATCACGATCGGCGCTACCCCTGCGTCCTTCGGTCCCGCGCAGGGGAGCGTCGTGGCTGCTACGTCCACGAGCCAAGCCGGTGCGCATGGGAACGTAACGGCCGCATTCACGATGGCCACAAGCCAGCGGAACATCGTGGCATCGAACCTGAGAGACGTTCGGTTCGATTTCCCTCCGGGTCTCGTCGGCAGCGCCGTGGGGATGCCGCGGTGCACCATGGGCAAGGTTCTAACGCTGCAACTCGACCCAAATGCATGCCCGAGCGACACGATGGTGGGCATGGCTACCCTGTCGCTCGCCTTTGGTGGGTCACAGCCAGCTGAAGACACGCTCGTCACGCCCGTGTACAACATCGCTCCTGCGCCGGGAGAGCCGGTGGCATTTGCGCTCAACGCGGTCTTTCTACCGGTGCGGCTCGATACCAGCGTGCTCTCCGACGGCGACTATGGCGTCCGGGTGACGGCGTCGGGCCTGACCGAGGAGGCCGAGGTTCTGTCAGCGTCGATCACGATCTGGGGCATTCCCGCCGACCACAGCGGGCCTGGTGAAGGCCTCAGCATCTTCAACATCATCGGCGGCGCAGGGTCGTTCGGCGGCCCCAATCCTGGGCAGACTCGGGTACCGCTGCTGACCGACCCTCAGCAATGCTCTGGGCCACTGTCCGCGAGGCTGTCGGTGGACTCGTGGGAGAAACCCGGTGTGTCCCCCTCCCAAGAAGCGTCGATGGGGACGTTGACAGGGTGCGATCAGCTCTCGTTGGAATCGTCGTTGTCGGTGCTGCCGGATACGTTGGAAGCGGGCGCACCGGCGGGCTATACGGTGGGTTTGAGGGTGCCGCAGAGCTCGAGCCCGGATGGGTTGGCGACGCCGAGTGTGCAGCGCGTGAAGGTGGTATTGCCGCCAGGGACGGTCGTAAATCCATCGGCGGCGTGGGGGTTGGGCGCCTGCACGGACGCGGAGTTCTATGGTTCTGAACGTGGTGAGCAGGAACCCGCTAAGCCGGGGAATTGTCCGCGTGATGCGCAAGTCGGGACGGTCGAAGTGAAGACGCCGTCGCTTGCTGTTCCGCTGACGGGGGAGGCGTATCTCGCGCAGCCGGAATGCGACCCCTGCACGCCGCAGGACGCCGAAGACGGGAAGATGGTGCGGCTGTTCCTGCAACTCGTCGGTGAAGGCGAATCCGGTGTTGTCGTGAAGGTCGAAGGGTACGGGATGATCGATCAGCAGACGGGGCAGATCACGACCGTCTTTGAAGATCAGCCGCAGTTGCCGTTCAGCGAATTGAAGCTGACGCTCGGGGGCGGGCCCCGCGCGGCGCTCTCGAACCCACGGAGCTGTGGCCCGGTGAGCGCGACCGCGGATTTGACACCGTGGAGCTCCCCGTTCAGCGCGGATTCGACGCCGTTCTCGGAATTCGAAGTCAACGAAGACTGTTTCGGTGCGCGGTTCGCACCGACGTTCGTTGCGGGCACGACGAGTATCCAGGCGGGGGGCTATACCCCGTTCACGCTGTCGTTCGGTCGCGCGGACCAGGATGAGTTCCTTGGTGGCCTGCGGATGAGTATGCCGCCGGGGCTCTTGGGGATGCTCTCGCACGTGAGCCTGTGCAAGGAACCGCAGGCCGCGGAAGGAACCTGCGGCCCGGAAAGCTTGATCGGGCACGTGCAGGTCCTGACCGGCCCAGGCGCCGACCCGTACCTTGTCAGCGGCGGGCAGGTGTTCGTGACCGAACCGTATGGTGGCGCACCGTTCGGCCTCTCGATCGTGGTGCCTGCTGTCGCGGGGCCGTTCACGCTGGCTGGTAGCACGGGGAAAGGCACGGTGGTGGTGCGCGCCAGGATCGAGGTCGACCCCAGCGACTCGCATCTGACGATCGTGAGTGACCCGTTGCCGCAGGTGCTGGATGGGATCCCGCTGCAGCTACGGGTCGTGAACGTCACGATTGACCGGCCGCAGTTCACGTTCAACCCGACGAGCTGCACGAAAATGAGCTTCGGTGGGGAACTACAGAGCAGCACCGGTACCGCGGCGGGCATCAGCGGACCGTTTCAGGTCACCAATTGTGCGAGTCTCGCGTTCAAGCCCGGGTTCTCGGTTTCTACGAGCGCGCATACCTCTAGGATTGAAGGTGCGAGCCTGCACGTGAACCTGACGCTCCCGGCGCAAGCGGGGCAGGGTACGGAGGCGAATGTCGCGAAGGTCAAGGTGTCGCTCCCCAAACGGCTACCCTCACCGTTGACGACGCTGCAGAAGGCCTGTCTGGAACAGGTGTTCGCGGCGAACCCGTCCGGGTGCCCGGAAGCCTCGAAGGTCGGCGAGGCGCGTGTGAGTACACCGTTGCTGGCGGGTTCGTTGACTGGCCCGGCGTACTTCGTCTCGCACGGGGGCGCGAAGTACCCCGAACTGATCATGGTTCTCACCGGTGAGAACGGTGTCACTGTGCAGGTGCGCGGCGAAACGTTTATCAGTAAGCAGGGGATCACGACCGCGACGTTTGCGACGGTACCCGACGTTCCGTTCACGAACTTCGAACTCACCCTGCCGCAGCGCCGCTACCCGGCGCTCACCGCGAACGGGAGCCTCTGCAAGGGCACGCTGCTGATGCCGACCGAAATGGTCGGGCAGAACGGCATCGCAATCAAACAGAACACGAAGATCGCCGTCAGCGGGTGCCCGAAGGCCCGGGCCTCGCATAAGAAGAAGGCCAAACACAAAGTGCACGGCAAGAAGAAGCGGTAGCAACGACACGGTCGCGGGGCACGAACGCCCCGCGACTACGTTCCGGTCGCCAACACCTGAAAGATCGAGGTGAAGCCGGTGGCGAAGCCGTTGCGAGCCGCGCGCAGGTAGAGGCGCCAGACCCGTACGCGCTCGCCGCCCGCGAGCCGCTCGGCCTCGGCGAGGTTGGCGTCCAGGCGCGCGATCCACTCGCTCAGCGTGTCCACATAGTCCTGGCGGAAGCCCTCCACGTGCGTCGGCTCGATGCCGGCGCGCTCTAGCGCCAACAGGACGCGAGAAACGTGCAGCGGGGCCGCGTCGGGGAAGACGTAGCGCTCGGAGAAGGCGCCGGCCTCGGGGTCGCCGTGGCGCAGGCGTGCGATGCCGTGGTTGAGCAAACGACCCCCGGGCTCCAGCAGGCCGGCGAGCTGCGCGGCGTAGGCGTCGATTTTGCTGGCGCCGACGTGCTCGACCATGCCGATCGAGGCGATCGCGTCGAAGCGTTCTCCCCCCGACCGAGGTCGCGGTAGTCGGCCAGGCGGATCTCCACGCGGTCCTCCAAACCCGCCTTCACCACGCGCCGACGGGCGAGCTCGGCCTGGTTGGGGGAGAGCGTGATCCCGACCGCGCTGACGCCGTGGCGGGCCGCGGCGTGCAGCACGAAGCTGCCCCACCCGCAGCCGACGTCGAGCAGGCGCTCGCCCTCGCGCAGGCCGAGCTTCGTGCACACCAGCTCGCGCTTGGCCAGCTGGGCGTCCTCCAGCGTGGTCGCGCCGCGCGAGAATACCGCGCAGCTGTAGGTCATCGAGGAGTCGAGGAACAGCTTGAAGAAGTCGTTGGAGACGTCGTAGTGGTGGCGCACGGCGCGGGCGTCGCGCGCGCGGCTATGGCGGGTGCCCTGTGGGCGTAGCTCGCTGGCGGGGATCCGCGGCGGGCGCGTCAGGCCGCACGCCTGCACCGCGGCGAGCGTCAGGCGCAGGCGTGTGGCGCGGTCGATCGCGGGCGCTTCGAAGCTGTCCAGCAGCCCGATCACGCGGTCGAGGTCGTCGGCCTCCAGCTCGCCGGCGGCGTACGCGCGGCCGAGGCCCAGCTGCCCGGGGGCCCGCAGCAGGTGGGCCACCGCGGTGGGCGAACGCACCGTGAAGACGGGGCCATCGGGGGAGGTCGCGGGTAGCTCCGTGCCGTCCCAGAAGCGCAGCGCGAAGGGTCGCTCGGGCAGCGCTACCGCGAGCTCGCGGCGCAGCGGCTCAGTGCGGGCGAACGGCATCGCGCGCGGGTGTCGATGTTCTGTCGGGCGCGTGCGCCATCATCATTGCGACAGAGTAGAGCGATGCTTGCTAGCTTGCCCATAGGCCCCGACATGATCGATACTCAACTTCCCGGCGCTCTGGACGAGGATCTACCCGGGCTAAGCGACTCCCAGCACGTCCCTCTCGGCGGCGACGGCATCCAGTTCGCCACCCCCGGAGCGGACGACATCGAGCCGGTCATCAACGAGACGCTCAACCGGGTACTCACCGCATTGATCACGATCGGGCCGATGGTCGCCCTCGGCTTCGCCGGCTGGCAGATGTGGGACGGGCTGCTGCACCGCAGCGATCTGATCGTGTTCGCGATCCTCTACCTGCTCACGGGGCTCGGCGTGACGGTCGGCTTTCACCGCCTCTTCACCCACCGCAGCTTCAAGACCTACCCAGCGGTGCGCGGCGTGCTCGCGGTGCTGGGGTCGGCCGCGATCGAGGGGCCGATCATCTCGTGGGTGGCCGACCATCGCAAGCACCACGCCTTCTCCGACAAGGACGGCGACCCGCACAGCCCCCACGTCGACCACGGCGTCGGCCTGCGCGGTGCCCTGCGTGGGCTTGCTCACGCCCACCTCGGCTGGCTGTTCATCCACACCGAGCGCGGCTCGCGCGAGCGCTACGCCCCCGACCTGATCGCCGACCCCGTGGTCGAGTTCGTGGATCGCACCTTCTTCGTGTGGGCGATCGGCGGGCTCGCCGTCGCCTTCGGGCTTGGCTACGCGATCGGCGGCACCTGGCAAGCCGGGCTCACCGGCCTCTTGTGGGGCGGCGCGGTGCGGATGCTCGTGCTGCACCACATGACCTACTCGATCAACTCGCTCTGTCACTTCTTCGGCCGCCGCGACTACACCACCGGGGATTACTCCCGCAACCTTGGCTGGCTGGCGCTGCCCACCTTCGGCGAGGCGTGGCACAACAACCACCACGCCTTCCCAACCTCCGCCAGCCACGGCCTCAGCTGGCGCCAGCCCGACGTCTCGGCGCTGGTGATCCGTGGGTTGGAGCGCACAGGCCTCGCGTGGGACGTCGTCAGCGTCCCCGAGGAGCGCCGCGCGCGCAAGCGCTACGCTGCCGCCTGACGCGCCCGGTCTCGCCGCGCGGGGCCGCCCTACGATTGATCCCATGGCGCCAGCTCCCATCCCGACGGTGCGCGAGATCCTTGCGTCCCGGACCGGGGAGGAGCTCGCGCTCAACGACCGCCACCTCAACCCGCAGATGGGGCGGATCCTGCGCACGCTCGGGTTCGACAAGGTGTGGGTGGGGGGCGAGGGCGCGCACCTGATCGACGCCGAGGGCACGCGCTACCTCGATCTGTTCGGTGGCTACGGCGTGTTCGCGATCGGCCGCAACCACCCTGAGGCGATCGAGGCGATCGAGGAGGCGATGGCGGCGCGCACCGGCAACCTGCCGCAGCTGGGCGTCACGCTGCTGAGCGGCGTGCTCGCCGAGCAGCTGCTCGCGCGCGCGCCGGCGAGCGTGGCGGCGATGGTGCCCGCCAACAGCGGCACCGAGGCGGTCGAGGCGGCGATCAAGATCGCCCGCGCAGCGACCGCCCGTCCCCGCATCCTCTACGCCGAGCACGCCTTCCACGGGCTCACGCTCGGCTCGCTCTCGCTGAATGGCGACGCCCACTTCCGCGAAGGCTTCGGGCCGCTGCTGGGTGGCTGCGACCCGGTGGCGTTCGGCGATCTCGACGCGCTGGAGCGCGAGCTCGCGCGGGGCGACGTCGCCGCGTTTGTGGTGGAGCCAGTACAGGGTAAGGGCGTCAACCTGCCGCCGGAGGGCTACCTGCCAGGTGCACAGGAGCGTTGCCGCGCGGCAGGGGCCCTGTTCGTCTGCGACGAGGTCCAAACGGGACTTGGGCGCACTGGGCGCTTCTTCGCGCTGGAGCACTGGGGCCTCGAGCCCGACATCGTCTGCATCGCCAAGGCACTCTCCGGCGGCCTCGTGCCGATCGGCGCCGTGCTCGTCTCGCGCGCCGCCTTCGAGCGCGTCTTCGACGGGATGGAGCGCGCGGTGCGCCACGGCTCGACCTTCGGCGGCAACGACCTCGCCGCCGCCGCCGGCCTCGCCACGCTGCGGGTGCTCGAGCAGGAGCGCCTGGTGGAGCGCGCCGAGCGGATGGGCGCGCTACTGCTGGAGCTGACGCAACCGCTGATCGAGCGCCACGCGATCGTGCGCGACGTGCGCGGTCTCGGCCTGATTTGGGCGATCGAGCTCGGTCCGCCCGACGGTCGCTCGGCGCGCGCGGCCTGGAACGCATTGGAGCGCGCTCAGCCCGGCCTCTTCTCGCAACTGGTCACCGTTCCCCTCTTCCACGAGCATCGCATCTTCTGCCAGGTCGCCGGCCACCGCATGAACGTGATCAAGGCCCTGCCGCCGCTCGTGATCGAGGAGTCCGAGATTCGCCGCTTCGCCGCCGCGCTGGAAACGGTGGTGGCCGCCGCCGAACGAATGCCCTCCGCGCTCACGCGCTTCGGAGCACGCATGGCCCGCAATCTCGCCAGCACCCGCTAGCCTGCCGGGCTGCTGTGCTGGAACCCCGTTCAGATATCCGCAACGTCGCGATCGTCGCCCACGTCGATCACGGCAAGACCACGCTCGTCGACGCCATGCTGTGGCAGTCGGGCGCGTTTCGCGTCGGCCAGGACGTCGCGGATCGGGTGCTCGACTCGATGGACCTGGAGCGTGAGAAGGGGATCACGATCCTCGCGAAGAACACCGCGCTGCACTACCGGGGGGTGAAGCTCAACATCGTCGACACCCCCGGCCACGCCGACTTCGGGGGCGAGGTCGAGCGGGGCCTGACGATGGTGGATGGGGTGCTGCTGCTCGTCGACGCCTCCGAGGGGCCGCTGCCGCAGACGCGCTTCGTGCTGCGCAAGACGCTCGAGGCGCGCCTGCCGGTGATCCTCGTTGTCAACAAGGTCGATCGCCCCGACGCGCGCGTTGCCGAGGTGATCGACGAGGTGTATGAGCTGTTCCTCGACCTCGACGCCGACGAGTCGCAGATCGACTTCCCGATCGTCTACTGCAACGCCAAGGCCGGCCGCGCCTCGCTCGAGTACGACGCCGCGAAGAGCGGCGAGGACGCGGTTACCGGCTCCGACCTCGCACCGCTGCTCGATCTGCTGCTCGAGCACATCCCCGCGCCTGTGCACGATCCCGAGCACCCGCTGCAGGCGCTCGTGACCAACCTCGATGCCTCCCCCTACGTGGGGCGTCTGGCGATCTGCCGCGTGTGGAATGGGCGGATTCGCCGCGGCCAGCAGATCGCCTGGTGCCGCGCCGACGGTTCGATCGAGCGCGCGCAGGTCTCCGAGCTGTACGTGACCGAGGCTTTGGATCGCGTCGAGGCGGCGGAGGCCGGCCCGGGGGAGATCATCGCCGTCGCGGGGATCGCGGAGGTGACGATCGGCGAGACGCTCGCCGATCCCGAGGACCCGCGGCCGCTGCCGGTGATCACAGTGGATGAGCCCTCGCTGTCGATCACGCTCGGCATCAACACTTCGCCGATGGCCGGCCGCGAGGGCTCGAAGGTCACCGCGCGCCAGCTGCGCGACCGCCTCGACGCCGAGCTGATCGGCAACGTCTCGCTGCGCGTGCAGCACACCGGCGGCGTGGGCTCGGAGTCGTGGGAGGTGCAGGGGCGCGGCGAGCTGCAGCTGGGGGTGCTGGTGGAGATCATGCGCCGCGAGGGCTTCGAGCTGACGGTCGGCCAGCCGCGCGTGCTGGAGCGCACGATCGACGGCAAGCGCCACGAGCCGGTCGAGCGGCTGTCGATCGACGTGCCCGAGGAGTTCGTCGGCGTCGTCACGCAGATGCTCGCGCTGCGCAAGGGGCGCATGGAGCACATGACCAATCACGGCACCGGCTGGGTGCGGATGGACTACCTCGTGCCGGCCCGCGGCCTGATCGGCTTCCGCACCGAGTTCATCACCGAGACGCGCGGCACGGGCATGATGCACCACGTCTTCGACCGCTGGGAGAAGTGGGCGGGGGAGATGCGCACCCGCGCCTCGGGAGCCTTGATCGCCGACCGCCGCGGCGAGACCGTCCAGTTCGCGCTGATGAACCTGCAGGAGCGCGGCACCATGTTTGTCGGCCCCGGCGAGGAAGTGTACGAGGGGATGATCGTCGGCGAAAACGCCCGCTCGGAGGACATCGACGTCAACCCCGTCAAGGAGAAGCATCTGACCAACATGCGCTCCTCCACCTCGGACGTGCTCGAGCGGCTGATCCCGCATCGCAATCTCACGCTCGACCAGGCGATGGAGTGGGTGCGCGAGGATGAGTGTGTCGAGGTCACCCCGCAGACCGTGCGCATGCGCAAGGTGGAGTTGGGGAAGACAGAGCGCATGAAGGCGGCGCGCATCAGGCGCGGCAAGTGAGCGCGATCGAGGTCGCGGGGCTGCGCAAGAGCTACGGCTCGGTGCAGGCCGTGCGCGGCATCGACGTGTCGATCGACGCGGGAGAGACGGTCGCACTGCTCGGCCCCAATGGCGCCGGCAAGTCCACCACGATCGACATGATCCTCGGACTCTCCGAGCCCGATGGCGGCACCGTGTCGGTGTTCGGCGGCTCTCCCACCGCGGCGGTCGACGCCGGGCAGGTCGGCGCGATGCTGCAGACCGGTGCGCTGATCCGCGACCTGTCGGTCGGCGAGCTGGTTGCGATGGTCGCCTCGCTCTACCCCGCGCCGCTGGACGTGGCGGAGGCGCTGGAGCTGACGGGCCTCAGCGAGATCGCCGGCCAGCGCACGCAGAAGCTATCCGGCGGGCAGACCCAGCGCGTGCGCTTCGCGGTCGCGCTGGTCAGCGACGCCAAGCTGCTGGTGCTAGACGAGCCCACCGTCGCGATGGACGTCGAGGGTCGGCGCTCCTTTTGGACGACGATGCGCGAGCTGGCCGCGCGCGGCAAGACGATCCTGTTCGCCACCCACTACCTGGAGGAGGCCGACGCCTACGCCGACCGTGCGGTGCTGATGGCGCACGGCGTGATCGTCGCCGACGGGCCTCCCACCGAGATCCGGGCGATGGTCGGCGAGCGCACGATCCGCGCCACGCTCCCCGGCGCCGACCTCGACGCGCTCGGGCGGCTGGCAGGCGTCAGCGGCGTCGAGCGCCGCGGCGAGGCGGTTGTGCTGGCCTGTGCGGACTCCGACGCGGCGATCCGCGCGCTGCTCGCAGCGTTCCCGGACGCGCGCGACATCGAGATCGCCGCCGCGGGACTGGAGGAGGCGTTCCTGCAGCTGACCGGGGATGGGACCGGTGTGCCCGAGCCCGCTGCCGCGGCCCCCTCTGCCGCGGGCGCCTTTGGGGGGAGCGGCCGATGAACGCACTCCTCTACACCCGCTACGAGCTGCTGCGCACCTTGCGCAACCGCCGCTTCTTCGTCCTCTCGCTGGGGTTCCCGCTGGTGTTGTACTTCCTGATTGCGGGGCCCAACCGCAACGTGCACAGCCTCGGCGGCACCGGCATCCCCGCGCCGCTCTACTACATGATCGGGATGGTGTCGTTCGGAACGATGAGCGGGATGCTCTCCGCCGGCGCACGGATCGCCGCCGAGCGCGCGGTCGGCTGGAATCGTCAGCTGCGCATCAGCCCGCTCTCGACGCGCTCCTACCTGCGCGCGAAGGTCCTCACGGCGTACATGATGGCGCTGCTGACGATCCTCGTCCTGTACGCGTCGGGCGCCTCGCTCGGCGTCTCGCTGCCGGTTGGGAGGTGGCTGCAGATGACGGGCTTGATCCTGATCGCCCTGATCCCCTTTGCGGCGCTGGGGATCGCCGCCGGCCACATGCTCACCCCCGACTCGATCGGGCCGGCGGTCGGCGGCGGGGTGGGGCTGCTGGCGTTCCTCGGGGGTACCTGGTTTCCGATCCCCAACAGCGGCTTCCTGCACGACGTCGCCCAGATCCTGCCCTCCTACTGGCTGGTGCAGGCCAGCCACGTCGCGCTCGGCGGCCACCCCTGGCCGGCCAAGGCGTGGATCGTGATCGCCGGCTGGACCGTGGTCCTCGCGGTGCTCGCCCGCCGGGCCTACCGGCACGACACCGGGCGGGTGTAGTGCCCGCCCGGCCGCGACTGTCCCTCGCTGGAGCCCACGCTGACACCACGCGCTAGGGTTCCCGCATGACCCGCTCGATCAGACGTCTTGCCGTGGCTGCGATATGCGCGGCAGCCGCGCTGGGAGTAGCCGCAACGCCGGCGCTTGCGACCCATTTCCAGCCCGAGAGCTACCCGGAACTGCTGGCGCAGCTGCACAAGCGCGAAATCGTCGCGATCGTGCTGCACCCCAGCGGCCCCAGGGCCCACGCCTCGGCGCGCACCGGGCAGCACTTCACGGTCACCTACACACCGGCCGAGGTCGAACCGCTGCGCGCGGCGGCGACGGCCGGCGGCTCCTCGTTTACGATCGCAACGGCGAAACCCAAGTCCACCACAACCCACCACAAACTCCGCTACATCGCGGGTGGGGTGCTGATCGTCGTGATCGTGGTCGTGCTGGTGGTGCTGCTGATCGGCCGCCGCCGCACGCTGGAGGAGGAAGGCCCCGACGGCGAGGCGGCCTCCGCGCCTCCGCCCGCCGGCTCGGGCTGAGGCCGATCGCTCGGAGGTGAGTCGCTTTCACGCTGGAGGCGGACACACCGGCAGCAAGGGAGAGGGCGCCGATTCAGCTGCGCACGCTGGGCACGGACACGGGCATCTGCACGGCCCGTTCCATGCTCCGCCGGCCTCCGCGCGCCGGGTAGGGGCGGCGCTGGCGCTGATCCTTGGGTTCATGGCGGTCGAGGTCGTGGCGGGGGTGCTCTCGCACTCGCTGGCGCTGCTCTCCGACGCCGCCCATATGCTCACCGACGCGGCTGCCCTCGGGCTCTCGCTGGTGGCGCTGCGCCTCGCGGTGCGCCCGGCGCGGGGGGCGATGACCTACGGCTTCCTGCGCGTGGAGGCGCTCGCGGCGCAGGCCAACGGGATCACGCTGCTGCTGCTCGCGGCGCTGATCGTCTACTCGGCTGTGGGCCGGCTGATCTCCCCACCGACGGTCTCAGCGTGGACGGTAGTAGTGGTGGCGCTCGCGGGGATCGCGGTCAACGGCGCCGCCACCGCCGCGCTCGCGGGCGCGGGGCGCGAGTCGCACATGAGCATCGAGGGCTCCTTCCAACACATCCTCACCGACCTGTTCGCGTTCGTCGGCACGGCGCTCGCCGGGGTCGTGATCCTCCTGACGGGCTTCGAGCGCGCCGACCCGATCGCCTCGCTGGTAGTCGCCGCGCTGATGCTGCGCTCCGCCGTGGGTCTGCTGCGCGCCTCGGGGCGGATCTTCCTGGAGGCTGCCCCACCGGGCCTCGACCCGCAGGAGATCGGGCATGCGCTGGCGGCCCACCCCGGCGTCGTCGAGGTCCACGACCTGCACGTCTGGGAGCTCTCCGCGGGCTTCCCCGCGCTCTCCGCGCACGTGCTGGTCGCGCCCGAGGCTGATTGCCACGCGGCGCGGCGGGCCTTGCAGGAACTGCTCGTGGAGCGCTTCGGCGTCGAGCACAGCACGCTGCAGGTCGAGCACGCGGGCGGCAAGGAACTGTTGGAGCTGGAGTTGCCCGACGGGTGAGGGGGGAGGAGGAGGGGGTGTTGCTGTTTGCTTCTTTTTGGGCCCTAACCAATAAGAACAAGACTCAGTCTTATTTGGTAGGGGACCAAAAAGAAGTGTTCTACCCCCGGCCCCACTTCGATTACCAAGTTGTTCGGGCTGGGAGCTGGGGCGCTTTGCTCTTTTTTAGCGCCCTAACCAAATAAGAACAAGACTCAGTCTTATTATGGTAGGGTGCCGGAAATGAGACGTCTTGGCCGATTGCGACGCCGTTCCCACCACCTCTGCGTCCTCCTCATCACCATGGTCGGTATTGCGGCGCTGCTCGCCGGCTGTGGCCAGGGCGAAGGGACCGCGGCCGGCAGCGGCGGCAAGCTCCAGGTGGTGGCCGCCGAGAACTTCTGGGGCTCGATCGCGGCGCAGCTCGGCGGCGACCGTGTGCACGTACGGAGCATCATCGTCAACCCTGCGACCGACCCCCACAGCTACGAGCCCACGGCGCAAGACGCACGTACGATGGCGGGCGCGCAGCTGGCGATCGTCAACGGGGTGGGCTACGACGAATGGGCCTCGAAGCTGCTCGCCGCCAGCCCACTGAGCGGGCGCGTGACGCTGAACGTCGGCCAGCTGTTCGGGCTGCAGGAGGGAGACAACCCCCACCGCTGGTACTTCCCCGCGGACGTGTACGCGGTCGTCAAGCAGATCGCCCGCGACTACGAGCACCTCAATCCGGGCGCGAAGGGCTACTTCGAACAGCGCCGGCACACCTTCGAAACGCAGAGCCTCGCCCGCTACAACCAGCTGCGCCGCGAGATCCGTGAACGCTACGCCGGCACGCCGGTGGGCTACAGCGAGAGCATCTTCCAGGGCCTCGGCGAAAACCTCGGCCTCAAGCTCGAAACCCCCTACAGCTTCGCGAAGGCGATCGCCGAGGGCAGCGAAGTGACGGCGCAGGACAAGCGCACGGTGGACAGTCAGGCCGAACACCACAAGATCGCCGTGTGGGTCTTCAACAGCCAGAACGTAACCCCCGACGTGCAGCGCGTCAACGAACTGGCGCGCGCCGCGCACATCCCGATCGCGACCGTAACCGAGACGCTCTCGCCCGCGAGCGACACCTTCGAGCAGTGGCAGGTCGCCGAGCTCGAAGGGCTCGAGCGGGCATTGCACGAGGCGACGGGGCGGTAAGGGATGCCCGCACGCGACCCCACTTTCGAGGGCGCGGCGCCAGGTGGGGAGCCGGTGGCGTCGAGCGCGGGTGACCCCACCGGAGTCGTGGCGCCCGGTGGGGAGCCGGTGGCGCCGAATGCGAGCACCACCACCGGAGCCGCGGCGGAGAGCGCGACCTCAGCGGTCGAGCTGGCGGGCGCGGCGGTGAGCCGCGGTGGCCACACGATCTGGAGTGACGTCGATCTGCTGGTGCCCGCGGGCGAGTTCGTCGCGATCCTCGGCCCCAACGGCGCCGGGAAGTCGACGCTACTCAATGTGCTGCTCGGCCTCCTGCGCCTCGACCGCGGCCGCGCGCAGGTGCTCGGCGGCGCGCCCGGCGCGCACAACGAGCGCATCGGCTATCTGCCGCAGCGACGGGTGTTCGACGCCGGCACCCGGGTGCGAGGGGTGGACATGGTGCGTCTCGGCCTCGACGGGCACCGCTGGGGCCTGCCGCTGCCGGCGGTGGGGCGCTTCGGCGCGCGTTCCCGCGAGGCCCGCGAGCGCGTGCGGGAGGCGATCGAGCGCGTCGGCGCCGGCGCCTACGCGGGGCGGCCGATCGGGGAGTGCTCGGGCGGTGAGCAGCAGCGCCTGCTGATCGCCCAGGCGCTCGTGCACAACCCGCGCATGCTGATCCTCGACGAGCCGCTCGACGGCCTCGACCTGCCCAACCAGGCGGCGGTGGCGGCGCTCGTGCAGGGCATCTGCCGCTCCGCGGGGGTGACGGTGCTGCTGGTGGCGCACGACGTCAATCCGCTGCTGCCGTACGTCGATCGCGTGCTCTATCTGGCGGGCGGCCGCGCCGCGATGGGGCCAGTGGAGGAGGTCGTCACGAGCGACACGCTCAGCCGCCTCTACGGCGCCCCGATCGAGGTGCTGCGCACGACCGACGGTCGGCTCGTGGTGGTCGGCCAGCCCGAAGCGCCCCATCTTCACGGCCCCCGCCACGTGCTGCGATGAGCCCCCATCTCACATTCAACCTCTACTCCGACGTCCACCAGCTGCTGGCCTACCAGTTCATGGTCAACGCCCTGCAGGCCGCGGGCATCGTGGCGGTCACGGCGGCGGTGGTGGGCTGGTTCATGGTGCTTCGCGCAGAGACGTTCGCGGGGCACACGCTCTCGATGATGTCGTTCCCGGGAGCTGCCGCGGCGGCGCTCGCGGGCCTGCCGCTGGCGTGGGGCTACTTCGCCTTCTGCGGCGCGGGGGCGCTGGTGATCGCGGGCTCCTCGCGCCGGGGGCGCCCCCGCAGCCTCAGCCGGCAGTCGGCGATCGTGGGCATGGTGGGTGCCGGCGCGCTCGCGGTGGGGTATCTGCTGCTGAGCCTCTATGGCGGCGTGCTCGAGAGCTTGGAGACGCTGCTGTTTGGCTCGATCCTGGGCGTCACCCGGGGAGAGGTGCTGACGCTGGCGATCGTGGGGGTGTGCACCCTGGCATTCCTCGTGGTCGTCGGCCGCCCGCTGTTCTTTGCGTCCGTCGATGGCACGCTCGCCGCCGCTGGTCGCGTGCCGGTGGGCCTTCTTTCAGCGGCGTTCCTGTTCGTGCTTGGGCTCGCGGTCGCCGCCACGGCACAGATCACGGGCGTGCTGCTGGTCTTCGCGCTGCTCCTCGCCCCTGCGGCGATCGCGCGTGAGCTGACCCCGCGGATCGGTCTCGGCCTGGGGCTGAGCGTGCTGCTGGGGCTCGTGATCGCGTGGGTCGGTTTGGGTCTCTCCTACTTCACCAACGACCCAGCTGGGTTCTTCGTCACCAGCATCGCGCTGGCGCTGTTCGCGGCGGCGCGGCTCATCTGATGGGGTTCCTCGGCAACGCGCTGCTGGCGGGCTCGTGCATCGCGGTGGCGAGCGGTTTGATCGGCTACTTCGTGGTGCTGCGCGTGCAGGTGTTCGCCGGGGACGCGCTCTCCCACGTGGCGTTCACGGGGGCGCTGGCGGCGGCCGCGGCCGGCCTCGACCTGCGCGTGGGGCTGTTCGCCGCGACGGTGGCGGTGGCGCTGGCGCTGGGGCTCGTCGGTGGCGCGCGAGGGGCGGGCGCACAGGCGGCGGGCGCGCGGGCGGACGACGTGACGATCGGGATGGTGTTCGTGTGGGTGCTCGGCCTCGGGGTGCTGTTCCTCGACATCTTCAACACCGGCGCCTCGGGCGCCAATGGGACGATCGCCTCGCGCACGCTGTTCGGCTCGATTTTCGGCCTCACCGGGGGCCAGGCGCGTCTGGCGGCGCTGATCGGCGTGGCGATCGCCGCGGCGCTGCTGGCGATCGCCCGCCCGCTGTTACTCGCCTCGATCGACGCGCCGCTGGCGCTCGCACGGGGCGTGCCGGTACGGGCGCTGGGGCTCGCGTTCCTGGCGCTGCTCGGACTCGACGCGGCGGAGGCGACGCAGGCGGTCGGGGCGCTGCTGCTGCTGGGCCTGCTCGCCGCCCCGGCGGGCACGGCGCTGCGGCTCACCGCCAACCCCTACCGGGGGCTGGCGCTCTCGGCGCTGATCGCGCTCGCGGCGATGTGGGTGGGGCTCGCGCTGGCCGATCTTATCGGAACGGTGCCTCCCGGCAGCACGGTGATCCTGGTGGCGATCGCCTTCTATTGCGGGGTCGCGCTGTGGGACGGGGCACGGGTGCGCGTTGCGCGGGGCGTGCGGTCGGCGGTCGTGGATACCATCGAGAGATGACCACCGCCCCCACGCATACGCCGCCCCGCCCGAAGGGAGGCTCATCCGCCGACGATCCAGCCCGCGCCTGGGCCAGCCGTGCCGAAGCGGCGCTGACCGCGGCGGGCCGCAGGAGTGGCGGCGCCCGCCGCGCGCTGTTGCTGCTGCTCGGTGAGCAGAGCTGCGCGCTCACCGCCACCGAGATCGAACAGGAGCTGCGCGCGCGCTCGACCCGGCCGGCGAGCCGCGCGAGCGTCTACCGGATCCTCGACGAGCTCGAGCGCGCCGGCTTGGTGGCACGCGTGGAAACCGGGCAGGGGGTGGTGCGCTACGAGCGGTCCCACGACGCCGAGGGCGCCCACCACCACCATCTCGTGTGCGACACCTGCGGCGTGGTGATGCCGTTCGCCGACGAGGCGTTGGAGCGCGCGATCGACGAGCTCAGCGAGCGCGTGCCACTGGCAGTCTCCGAGCACGAGATCGTGCTGCACGGCGCCTGTCGCGACTGCTCCTCCTAAGCTCTGACCCCGCGCCGCTACTCGGCAACAGCACGCCCTGCTCCCGTAGCTCTACGAGCCCTCTGGGCGCGACCCGCTCCGCAACTCGGCAACAGCACCCCCTGCTCCTCCCCCTCCTCAGCCGACCTTCTCGCGACTGCGGGTGGCGCCGTTCAGCGCGAGCGCCTGCTCGTCGGCCGGCAGCGCACGCACGGAGGTGCCCTCGATGTTCAGGCGCGGCAGCCGCCGGTCCATCCACCCCGGGAATCTCCAGGCGCGCGGGCCGACGATGTGCAGCAGGGCGGGCAGCAGCATGCAGCGGACGATCAGCGCGTCAAGGAACACGGCGCTCGCGAGGCTAAGGCCGAACTCCTTGATGACGCGGTCTTCCCCCAGCACGAAGGAGAGGAACACGCACACCATGATCGCCGCGGCGGCGGTGATCACGCGGCCGGTCAGCGCAAGGCCCTCGCCGACCGCGCGGCGGCTGTCGTGGGTGTGGGTCCACTGCTCGTGGATGCGCGAGACGAGGAACACCTCGTAGTCCATCGAGAGACCGAACACGATCGCGAACAGCATCACCGGGATGAACGACTCGATCGGGCCCGGGCTGACCCCCAGCAGCCCCGGGAACCAGCCCCACTGGAAGATGACCACGATCACGCCCAGCGAGGCGCCGATGCTGAGCAGGTTCATGACGGCCGCCTGCAGTGGGATCACCAGCGAGCGGAACACGACCATCAGGAGCAGCGCGGACAGCAGCACCACCACACCGATGAACAGCGGCAGCTTGTGCGCGAGCACGGTGGCGAAGTCGACTCCGCCGGCCGTCACCCCGCCAACGTAGGCAACCACCCCGGTGCGTGCTGCGACCGGCGGGATCACGTGTTCGCGCAGATCCTTGACGAGCACGGTGGTGGCGTACGCCTGCGGCGAAGAGCTCGGATACACCGAGAAGGTCGCCACTTCGCCCGTCGGGTTCAGGCGCGGCGGGGTGACCGAGACGACGCCGCTCGCCGTGGCAAGCGCGCCCTGCAGTTCGCGCAGGGCGCTTGTGTCGTCGCGGTGTGGCAGCTGCACGACGACCTGCAGGGGCCCGTTGAAGCCTTCGCCGAAGCCCTCCGCGAGCAGGTGGTAGGCCTGGTAGGTGGTGGTGTTCGGGGGATCGTTGCTGGCGTCGCTGGAGCCCAGCCGCAGCGCGACCGCGGGCGCGGCGATCACGAGCATGATCAGCGCGGAGGGAACCGCGACCCGGTGGGGATGGCGCCCCACGAAGTTGCTCCAGCGCAACCACGCTCCGCCGCCGGCCGCGACGGGCGCGCCGTTGCCCGGGAGGGCGCCGCCATTGCTCCCGCCGGCTGCCCTGGCCGCGCCGTTCCCGGAGGCGGCGGGCGCACCGTTGCCGGCTGCCCCTGTGGCGGCGCCGTTGTCGCTCATCGCTGTACGCTCCACCGCCACGGCTTCCCTGCGTTCCCGTCGGCGCATGCGCCGGCTCGGCCTCGCCAGGCGGGTGCCTGCGAAGGTGAGCAGCGCGGGCAGCAAGGTCAGCGAGCTGAGCATCACCAGCAGCACCCCAATCGACGCCGAGATCGCCACGCCGTAGAGGAAGTCGACGCCCAGCAGCATCATCCCCAGCAGCGCGATCACGACGGTCGTGCCGGCGAACAGCACCGCGCGCCCGGCGGTGTCCATCGCATGCACGACCGACTCCTGCACCTGCCCGTGCGTGGGGCCAGGACCGGCGTAGGCCTCGCGGTAGCGGGTGAGGATGAACAGCGAGTAGTCGATCCCCACACCGAGGCCGATCATCGCGGCGAGCTCCGAGGAGAAGTTGGGGGTGTCCACCACGTGCGTGAACAGCGCGATCACACTAAGGCCGGTGCCGAGGCCGAACAGCGCGGTGACGATCGGCAGCCCCATCGCGATCAGCGAGCCGAAGGTGATCAGCAGCACCACGATCGCCGCCATCAGCCCCACCGCGGTGGAGAGGCCGAAGCCCGCCTGCTGGGTGGCCTCGATCGCCTGCCCGCCGAGCTCCACCTGGAGACCCGGCTGTCGTGCGGCCTGGGCCACCTTGACGACGCGTTCGGCGGCGCTCACGGGCAGCAGGTTGGCTTTCTCGTCGAACACAACCGTCGCGAACGCGATCTGGCGGTTGGCGGAGATCGCCTTGCCGGCCGATGGCCCCGCGTAGGGGCTGATCACCGCGGAGACGTGTGGCAGCTTGGCGACTTCGGCGAACATCGCGCTCATGTGCTCGCGCACCGCGGGGTCGAGCACGCTGCCGTTGGCGACGCGGAAGACGATCTGGTCGCGGTCCCCCGCCTCCGTCGGGAAGCTGTGCTCCAGCAGGTCCGAGGCGCGCTGCGCGTCGGAGTTGGGCAGCGTGAAGTTGTTGGAGTATTCCGTCCCCGCCGAGGAGGCGAGGGCGCCCACCGCGACGATCATCGCGATCCAGCCGATTACGACGAGGCGGCGGTGGGTTGTTGACCAGCGGGCGAGCTTGAGCATCGGCGACCTCGGAGGGTGGGGGTGGCGGTGGGACGGCGGGACAGGCGCGGGCGGGTGGACCCCTGCGCGGGCGGAGCTTCCGTAGAGAGTAGAAGGTCGCCGGGGGTGATGTTTCAGTTTTGAGGTCCAACCACCGACTGGACCTGTGGGACTGCGATCAGATGGCGGCTTTGAGTGGGCCAGTGGCTGGTTGGTGTGCTCAATGAATGCACCTATATGCGTCTTCGCCGGCCCGCGAGTCCGGCCAAGCTGAGGCGCCACCCCCACCGGTCGGGGATGCGCGGCAGCAGCGGTCAGTTCATCCGCGGGTCCAGCGGCATCCGCGCCATCAGCGCGTAGGCGCCGCCCTTGCGGGCGAGCACCCGCGCCCACAGTTCCTCGGGGTCCTCGGTGAAGACGTCGTCGGGCTGAGCGGGATGGGCGATCCAGTCGCCGTTGTCGAGCTCCTCGTCAAGCTGTCCCTCGCCCCACCCGGCATAGCCGGCGAACACGCGCCGGCGCGCGATCGCGTCTGAGAGCTCGTCAATGTCGGCCTCGGGCGCGGGGAAGCCGATGCGCCCAAGCACCAGCAGCCCCGCGGGCGAGGGATCGAGGAACTCGGCGAGGAACACAATCGCGTTGGGCTGCACCGGCCCGCCGACATACACCGGCTCGAGTTCGCCGGCGGCCTGCTCTAGCTGCGGCACTGCCTCGCCGACCGTCACCGTGGAGGGGCGGTTGAGCACGATGCCCATCGCCCCTGCTTCGCTGTGGGCGCCCACCAGCACCACACTGCGCCGGAAGTTGGGGTCCAGCAGCGACGGCGCGGCGAGCAGCAGTTGTCCGCTGAGTGATTCCTCCATGCCTTCAGGCTACCCCTGTGGCGCGGGCGCATGCACAAGCAGGCGCGCACCTGTGCTGACGCTCGAAGCTATACCTCGCGCGTGATCAAGCGGCAGTGGGCGGAGTTGGCTGGTACTCGAAGCTTGGGCCGGCGTTGCCTGCTGTTGGGAGCTTGATGGTCATCAGGTTTTCGGCCTGTGTAGCGAGTTCGTTCATCTGATTGATTGCCTGTCGGAGATTGCCGGGCGCTCCGTTGAAGACCGCGTGAAGGGTTTTGAGCAGGCTGGTGTAGGTGTAGTTGCATTCTTCGCAGGCGTGGCGCGCGGGCGAGCCGGCGGGATAGGAGGCGCAGCGTGGGTCTTCCACGACGGGGTAAACGTGCGCAGCGTCGAACGGAATCGCTTCGCCGTCGTAACGCCATGGCGGTTCTTGGCCCTGTGCCCGGATCAGCTTCTTGCCGTGCACGATCTCGGCGAACCGGTAGTAGTGCGCGAGCTCGTCGCCGGCCTGATCCCCGAGCGGTGACTTGCTGGTTCCCTCGCCCTGCTCGACGATCGTTTCGATCGCCGCCGAAGCGCTCTTGACGTCGGTGACGGCGATGATCTCGTGGAAGCCCCCCGTGACCTGCCGGTTGGGATCGCCTTTGAAAATCGACTGACCGAGCGCTTCGATTTCCCGTTTGATGATCGCGTAGAACGCACCGATAGTCCGCCGTTCCGGCATCGCCTCGTCCGGGATCACCAGCGGTTCCTCCGGTTCCTCGATCACCATGAATGTCTTTTCGACCTGCGCGATCGAGAACGGGCGCAGGTGGACGATCAGCTGATCCTCGACGGCGCCGGGTAGATGTCCCGGATAGGTCGGGATGACCCGCGGCGTGTCGAGCTCTGGTTCTCCTGCGATCGCGTTGAGGATGTTGCACGCCAGCGCCATGTGCGCCATCTCATCTTTGACCACGCTGTCGACCAGCTGCGTGATTTCGGTGTTGTTGCCGGGTTCCAGCGAGAACAGCGCGTACAGGTACGGCGGGATCGTGGCATGCTCGAGCTCGATCGCTTCCTGCAGAGCCCTCTGCAGGCCTTCGAGCGTGTTGAGCCCAGCGAAGGACTCCGGCTTCATAAGGATCATGGCAAGGGCCCTTTCTGTTTGAGGTCTCCGCGGCGCAAAACGGTATCAGACCGTAGGTTGAAATGTTCCCACATACACGCCATATTCACACCCCGTCCACATCTATCATGGGCGGACCATCGCTCGCCTCGCACTGGTGGCAGCTCGACGCTCTGACACGCGCCGTCGTCCCCGTGTTTGCGGTGGTGCCACCGGAGGCTAGGGAGCTCGCGGAGGAGGCCGACGCCGCTGGTGAGCCGGCGGCGGTGGAGGGAACAGAGGGTGGGGCGCTTCCTCCGCAGGCCGCGATCAGCAGCGCGGCGAGTGCAGGCACGAGCGGCGGGATGGTGAGGCGTCGCAGGCGGCGCGAGGCCGCGAGGCGGGCTGGCATCCGGGGATGTTGTAGCAAGGTCCGTGATCACGACACGGTCACAACCATCGTCCGCGTCGGTGCAACCATCCAAGCTGTCCCAGTAGGGGACAGGAGCGACGTGCGTTCCGAGCAGCCGGTACACGACCTCTCTCTCCCGCCGGCTGCCTCCCGGATCTCACGCCGGCCCGAGGCCCCCCTCAACCTCGGCGCCACTGCGAGCGTCGGCGGCCCGCAGCGCCGGGTCGCCGACGCAGCGTCGCCTTGCGGGAATGGCTGGCGGCGCCGCGTGCCGGTTATGCTGATCTCGCGGATAAACAAAGAAGGGGGCTTGGTTCGTCGGCGTTGCGGCCGGCTGCGCCACCCTGTCATCGAGAGCGAAAGGCGGGCAAACATGGCGAAGACACCGCAGGTGGGAGAAGAGGCGCCGGACTTCGAGCTTGCCGGAACCGATGGCACCTTCAAGCTCTCGGGGCACCGTGGTGAGCGTGTCGTGCTGCTCTTCTATCCGGGAGATCGCACGATGGTCTGTACCAAACAGTTCTGCTCCTACCGTGACCGGACCGAGGACTTCAACGCGCTCGGCGCGACGGTCGTCGGGATCTCGGCTCAGGACGTCGCTTCGCATGAGGATTTCGTCGCGAAGAACTCGCTCACGGTGCCGTTGCTGGCCGATGTCGGCGGGGCCGTCGCAAAGCAGTACGGCGCGTGGGGGGGACGGCTCGGAACCAAGCGGGCGGTGATCGTCATCGACGAGCAAGGGATCGTGCGGCATCGCCACGACCATCTACTCGGGCTCGACTACCAGTCGGTGGACGAGTTGAAGGCGGCGCTCGACTCGCTGCCCGCCTCAGCCGCCTAACGTCTGGTCTACCGGGGCTGGTGGGCCTCCGCAGGACGAAGATCGCGGAGAACGCCCGCGGACTCGCTCCTGCTCTTCTTCCAACTCAGGCGTCTCGCAACCATCTGGAAGGCGGATACGTGGGTGAGCCCTAATGCCTCCCAGATCGTTGTGGTCCTGATGACCGATCTCGTGGGTCGACCGGCCACGCGCCGCATGCGTAAGAATGCGCGCAATGCCCGAGCTGCGCTTCACGACGCCGTCTGGTGAGCTGGGCGGCTACCTCGCCATGCCGAGCGGGGAGGGGCCGCACGCGGGCTTGGTCGTCATCCAGGACGCGCTCGGGCTTTCCGACGACATCCGCGCGCAGGCCGACAGGCTGGCGGCGGCCGGTTATCTCGCGTTCGCACCCGACCTGTACTCGGGCCGCGGGATCCGCTGCGTGGTGGCGACACTGAGTGCATCGCGCTCGGGCAGCGGGCCCGCGTACGAAGAGATCGAGGCGGCGCGCAAGCTGCTGGTCGAGCGCGAGGACTGCACCGGGCGCATCGGCATCATCGGCTTCTGCATGGGCGGCGGCTTCGCGCTGCTGTGCGCGCCGCGCGGCTTTCAGGCCGCGTCGGTCAACTACGGCGAGGTGCCCAAGGACATGCAGCGGCTCGCCGGCGCGTGCCCGGTGGTCGGCAGCTACGGCGCCAAGGACCGCATCCTGCGAGGTCGTGCGCAGCGGCTTGAGAGCTCGCTCGACTCGCTCGGCGTCGCGCACGACGTCAAGGAGTACCCGCAAGCCGGCCACAGCTTCCTCAACCGCTTGAAAGTCGGGCCGCTGACGTCGCTGCTGCATGTGACCGGCTTCGCCTACGACGAAGAGGCGGCCGAGAACGCCTGGCAGCGAATCCTGGCGTTCTTCGGCGAGTACCTGAGCTAGACGGGCACGGTCTCTGCGGGCGCGCGGCCCGGTGCGGTTCGAGCAGCGCGCTTGGCGCGCACTGAGCACGATGCGCGGTCCGATCGCCAGCACGGTGATCGCGGCTGAGGGGGCGTGAGAGTCACCACGCTCGCTTCGCCAAGCCGATGCGGAAGTGTCCGAGTCCGGGCGTGTCTGTGCTCGTGCTCGTCCGTTGCACGAGTGTCGGAGCGGTCGATTGACGCGCTCGCTTTTGCGCTAAGGCACGACGGCGGTGCTCTTCGGGTCGACCAGGATCTTCGCGTGGGTCTCGGGATCTCCGAGCGCCTCGAAGGCCCCGTCGACGCCGTCGAGTCCCACGGTGCCGGTGACAAGAGGACCGGGGTTCACCTTTCCCTCGGCGAGCATGTGAAGCGTGTCGCGGAACTCGACGGGGGTGTAACCGAGGACGAAGCGCAGGTCGATTTCCTTGTTGATCGCCATCGCCGGCCTGATCTTGTCCGTACCCATACACACGCCGACGACGACCACGCGGGAGAACAGAGGCGCACTCGCGATCACCTGGTCGAGCACCCCGGGCACGCCCACGCATTCGAAGATCACGGGGCTCTTGGGCTTGGCCAGGCCGAGCGCTTCGGCCGCGCGCCAGGTGTGATGCCAGGGAATCGGCAGTCGCTGCATTTTGCCCATACCGTCAACTGCGAGGTCGAGGGCGGCGGGAACCGCGGTGAGGTGCCCGTGCTTCTCGGCTGAGGCGTGGGGCGATTCGTGTGCTGGGTCGACGACGACGTCAGCGCCGCTTGCCCTCGCCAACGCGCGACGCCCCGCGGAGAAGTCGCTCGCGATGACGGTGCGCACGCCGTGTGCCTTGAGCATGCAGATCACCGACAGGCCGATCGGCCCGCAGCCGATGACGACCGCGACGGTGCGCTTCTTGGCCTCGCCTCGGCGCACAGCGTGCCAGCCGACAGCCATCGGCTCGGTCAGCACAGCGACTCCGGGCGCGAGGCCATTGGGTACGGGAATGGTGAGAGACTCCTGCACGAGCATCTGCTCTGCATAGGCACCGGGAGCCCCCACCGACAGGCCGGTGGCGTGGATGTTCTTCCCGACACGCAGCAGAGGCAACGAGACCACCGTCGTCCCCGTCGGCACCGACCGCCGACAGGAGGGGCCATGTTCGACGATCTCACCGCAGAACTCGTGCCCCATGACGACGTCCTGGTTGGAGCGCATGAAGTCCGCATAGCCGGTCTCCAGAGCCACGTCTGCCATCTCGTTGCAGTGATGGCGAGCATGAAGGTCTGATCCGCAGATGCCACAGCGAAGGACATCGATCAATACCTGCCCCCTTTCGGGGGCCGGCGTCGGCAGATCGACGACCGTCAACTGGCCTTCTTTACAGTTCACGGCCTTCATCGGGCACCCGCGACGATCGATCGTGAGAACGCGTAGTCGTCGAGGTCGAAGCGGGCGCTGCGCCAGGCCGCCTCGAGCGAGAGGCTGGGCCGGAACGGCGCGTCGCCGCGCTTGTCGAAGTAGTAGCTGTTAGCGTTCGAGCAGGCGCCCCGGAAGAAGACCTGGTTGTGGCGGCGCCCGAGCATCGACTCGAAGTAGCGACGGTTGGCCTCGGGCGTGATCTCCACGCGCGTGGCGCCTTCGCTGTGCGCCCGCTTCAGGCAGCGCACGATGTGACGCATCTGGGTCTCGATCAGACCGAAGTAGGACTGGCCGTTGAACGCGTAGGGACCGAGGATCGAGAAGGAGTTCGGAAAGCCGGGGACGCTCACGCCCTCATAGGCCTGCAGCCGGTTGGCATCCCACCACTCCTCGAGGTCAACACCACCCGCGCCCAGCGTCTCGAATGCCGGCAGGTTCCCGGAGTCGAACACCTTGAACCCGGTTGCAAGGACGAGCACGTCGAGAGGATGCTCGACCCCGTCGCTCGTGCGAATGCCCGTCTCGGAGATCGCCTCAATGGAGGTGGTTTCGAGCAGCACGTTCTCCCGGTTGAAGACGGGGATGTACTCATTGGAGAAGCTCGGGCGCTTGCACCCGAGGGAGTACTTAGGCGTGAGCTTCTCGCGCACGACGGGATCCTTGACCTCGCGGAGCATTTTGCGAGCGGTGGCTTCGCCGCGGGCGGTGAGGCTCGGGAACTGGCCGGCGAAGTGGGCGGCGAGCACGAAGGTGACCTCCACGAAGGCCTGACTGGCCCAGCGTGTGGCGAGCTCGGCGCCGGGCACCGAGCGCAGTGCCCGGCGCACGCGCGGGCTCATCGGGGCGTCGAGCTTGGGTAGGCACCAAATGGGAGTGCGCTGGAAGACGGTGACCTGCTCGACTTCGGGGGCGATCGCGGGGATGAGCTGGATCGCCGAGGCACCCGTGCCGATCACCCCGACGCGCTTGCCGCGCAGGTCGACCGAGTGATCCCAGCGCGCCGTGTGCATGGTCGTGCCGGCGAAGGAGTCGAGGCCCTCGATCTCGGGCGGTTTGGGCTGGCTGAACACGCCTGTCGCGCCGACCACGTATCGCGCGGTGATCTGCTCGCCATTCGCGGTCTGGATGTGCCACGCGTGGGCGTCTTCGTCGAATCTCGCCCCGACCACCTTGGTGTTCAGCTGGATGCGATCGCGCACCCCGTACTTGTCCACGCAGTGCTCCGCGTAGGCCTTGAGCTCCGTCCCCGGTGCGTACACGCGCGACCAGTCGCTGCGCTTCTCGAAGGAGAACTGGTAGCTGAAGGAGGGGATGTCGACCGCTATCCCCGGGTAGGTGTTCCAGTGCCAGGCGCCCCCGACACCGTCCCCGGCCTCGAGCACGACGAAGTCGCGGAAGCCGGCCTGGTCGAGCTTGATCGCTGCCCCGATGCCCGAGAAGCCGGCACCGATCACGACGACCTCGTGGTCCATTGCGATATCCGAAGTATCCATATGCGCAAGGTATCGAGAACGCTCGCCGAGCGCCGCGGCGGCGCTGGCCACGAGCGCCCACCTGGAAGAGCCGCGGTAGTTTCCGCTCACCCGTATCTCCCGACCACGATTGAAGGCCGGCGCGATCTGATCGCATGCATCTACGTGGGTTCCGTCGATCATGGGGTTTTCATGTTCTTCGGCCGTCATCGCAGCGACAAGCGCGAAACGAAACGCGCGGCTGCCGACCTGACGAAGCTCCTCCGCCGATGCGCTCGCACCCGCGTTGGAGGAGGCATCTCTGCACATGCTGGGGTTGGACTACCAGTCGGTGGACGACCTCAAAGCGACGTTGGACGCGCTCCCGAGCGCGTCGTCCACGACGTAACGGCGATACGGCGGTTGTGAGACGTGAAGGCGGTGCTCGGCTACCGCCCTGCCGGGATTCGCGACCCTTTGCAGCAGTCGTCACGAGCCTAGCTTTCGCTCGTTCACATCTTCCGGATAGTACAAAGTCATTGGGCAATCCGAGCAAGCTTTGGGCCCGTTTATTTCCCGCAAACTGCGAACATTTCATATCTAAGATGTTGACATCCGCCGCCTCCTTGGTAGAGTGGGCCCCGTTCGAGTGTAGGGCCGTCTTCCGGCGCTCCGAATAACAGGGGGCTATATGCCCCCCGCAAACCCTGGATCTCGTAACTGTGTGGCGGGGACGTGACAAAGATAGGGAGCAAGCACCAACTGAGCATGGGAGAGACGTCGATGGGGAGGAGCGAGCTGGTAGGGCTGTGGAGCGTCCGGGGGGGGGCGTCCTGTTGCTCTTGGCACTATGGGCCGTTGTTCTTGCGATGCCTAGTGGCGCGTCTGCGGCGAGCTGCACGGATACGTGGACTGGTGGTGCCGGCGATGGCTCGTGGGCGTCGACGGGGAACTGGTCCACGGGCAGCGTGCCGGGATCGGCTGATGTGGCCTGCATTGGCTCTGGCGTGACGGTTCATGTCACGGCGGGCAGTAACGAGACTGGGATGCTCGAAGATCAGGGAAGCCTGGTGGTCGCGGGCGGTTCGCTGGCGGTGACCGAAGCGGTGGAAGCCTCGAGTGTCGCCGGCTTGACGTTGAGTGGTGGTGCGTTGAGTATCGCCGGGACGCTTGATGTGTCGGGGTCGTTCTCGACGAGTGGTACGCCGACGGTCAGCGGGCCGGGGGAGCTTGTGGTGGGCTCTGGAGTGACAGGCGCGGTGAACGACGCCTATTGTTCGGGTTTGTTGTTGGAAGACGTCACGTTCGTCAATCATGGGACGTTGATCGATGGTGCAAGCGGTGGGGCGGCAGATGGCTCGATTGCGATGAAGGACGGCGCGGAGTTTGAGAGCTCGGGTACGTTCGACGCGGACTCGTGGGACCCTGGGTGTGGGTATGGCTATGGCGGTACCTCGTTTGAAAACGTGGGTGGCGCTGCTTCGAGTATCACGAACACCGGGACCTTGCAGAGCGATGCGGAAGGATCCGCGATCAACTTTGAGGTGGGCTTCACCAACGACGGCACCGTGTCTGGGACGGGCTCCAGTTCGCTTGCGTTCCACGATGGCGGTGGCGGCACCGGCGGCACCTGGTCGGCGGCCTCAGGTGCCACGCTCACGTTCGCGAGTGGCTCGTTCGCGTTCACGGAAGGCACGTGGTCTGGGGTGGGGACGATAAAGGTTGCTGGTGGGAACGTGACGGCGACGAGCTTGCTGGGGAGCAGTTCGCACGTGAGTCTGAGCGGGGGCTCGTTGACGATCCCGGAAGGGTCCACGACTTCGGTAGCTGGGTTGACGTTGGGCGGCGGCACGTTGAGTGTCGGTGGGCATCTGGAAGCGTCGGGGTCGTTCTCGACCAGTGGCACTCCAGCGATCGACGGGTCTGGGGAGCTCGTGGTGGGCTCCGAAGGGACCGCAGCGGTGAATGACGGCTACTGCTCCAGCTTGCTGTTGGAAGGAGTGACCCTTGTCAATCACGGCGCGCTGGTGCTCGGTGCGAGTGGCGGGGCGGCCGACGGCGCGATCGCGATGAAGGGTGGCGCGCAGCTGCAGAACAGCGGCATCTTCGACGTTGACTCCTACGACCCCGGCTGCGGCTACGGTTACGGCGGCTCCACCGTTGAAAACGCTGGCGGCGCCACGTCGAGCGTCATCAATACCGGCACCTTCCAGACGGACGCGAGTGGGGATACGATCAACGTCAGGGTGGCCTTCGATAACGATGGCGGTGTGGTGGCGCAGAGCGGGGAGCTGGACTTCCTTGCTGGTGGGATCGCTGCTGACGTCGCGGTGGGCTCGTGGGAGACCGAAGGCTCCGGTGCGATCGTGCTGAGCGGCGGGGAATTCTTGATCGCGGAAACGGTGGATCTCAGCGATGTGCGAGTCGAAGGTGCGACCGTCACGCGGGAGCCGGTTTCTGGGCCGCCTCGAGGGTCGCTCAATCCACGGCCCTACGCGTCGGGTACGGTCACGATCTCGGGGACGGGTGAAAGCGTCGGCTCGGGTTTCTCCGCCGCGAGTATCGAAGTGTCCCCGGCCGGTACCAGCGAATGGAAAGCGCTCTGTGGGCCGCTGACACCGGGGCTCGACGGAAGCTTCGGCTGTGAATGGGATACGGCGAGTGGCAGTTATCCGGATGGGCACTACCAGCTACGCGGGCAGCTCTCCGACAGCGAACACCCGCCCGACACCGCTCCCACCGCGTCGATCAACACGGTGGTGGATAACACGCCGCCGACTGGGACGGTGTCCACGCCGGGTGAACTGCATGGTCCCAGCAGCGTGTCTGGGGACGCGAGCGACAGCGGGTCGGGGGTCGTCTCTTGGCAGCTGCAGATCGCCGCGGAAGGCTCCTCGTCGTGGGCGAACGCGTGCGCGGCGCAGAGCGCCCCGGTCAGTGGGAGCACCTACCGGTGCACCGTCGAAGCGTTCTCCTACACCAACGGCGCTTACCAGTTGCGCGCTGTCGTCACGGACAATGCTGGGAACACCTACACGACAGCCACCGTGAGCGCAACGGTCGACAACATAGCGCCCTCGGAAACAAGCCCCCCTGTCATCTCCGGCACGGCGTGGGTCGGAAGGAAACTAAGAACGAGCACGGGCGTATGGACAGGTACCCAGCCACTTTCCTACGCCTACCAGTGGAAGGCTTGTAATAGCGCCGGCGCGAGCTGTTCGGATATCTCTGGTGCGACAAGCGCGACGTTCTCCCCGGCGGGGGGCGAGATCGGGGGCACTCTGCGTGTCACGGTGACCGCGACCAACCCCATGGGCTCAGAGTCCAGCACCTCTGGCGCGAGCGGGGTGGTCACGGAATCGTCATGCACGGACACATGGACAGGGCCAAACGAAGGAGGGGAATGGCGAACCGCAAGCGATTGGTCCACTGGCAGCGTGCCCGGCTCCAGCGACGTAGCCTGCGTGGAAGCAGGGACAAGTGTCGCTGTCGATGGCGGCACAAACGAGGTCGGTGCACTGCTCGACGAAGGCACACTGGTCATCTCAAGCGGTTCGCTGGAGCTCACGAGCTCTTCCGACGCGTCGAGCGTTAGCGCGCTCACGATCAGTGGCGGCACCCTGACAGGCGCCGGGCGCCTCGCGGTGTCCGCCTCGCTGTCGTGGGCATCGGGCACGATGTCGGGGTCGGGCGCGACGGTCGTGCTGCCTGGGGCAACAGCGACCGTGAAGGGCTGGGTGTCCCTCGCTGAACGCCAGTTGGTCAACGAAGGGACCGCTACCTTTGAAGGTCGTGGCTGGCTGTATATGTCCGATGGCGCGCAGATCAAGAACACCGGGACGTTCAAGACGAACACGAGCGAAGGCTGGGACGGCTTTTTGGCGGAAGGGGGTGGTGCGGCGCCGTCGCTCTTGAACACGGGCACATTTGAGAAGGTCTCGGGTAGCGAAGAAACCGAAGTGCGGGTCGTTTTTGAAAACGAAGGGAGTGTCGAGTCGCGTGCGGGGCATCTAGAATTCCGTGGAGGTGGGTCGGGCACGGACGGCGATTGGTCTGCGTCTGAAGGGGGCTCGATCGGCTTCGTGGAAAGCTCCTACGCGTTGCACGGTGACACGCTCTCCGGTCCGATCGATCTCAGGGGAGCGAGCCTCACCACAGAAGAAGCGCATGGCAGCGATCTGGCGCTCCAGGTGGGCAGCGGCAGCACGTTGAGTGTTGCGAGCGGCTGGTTGATCGCCGCCGACTTCAATCAGACCGGCGGGACGGTGAACGGTGGTGGGACGCTCGATGTCTCTGGTGCATTGTCGTGGACGGGTGGCACGATGTCAGGGTCGGGCTCAACCGTCGTGCTCCCTGGGGCATCGGGCGTTGTGAAAGGCGGTGTGACGCTAGCAGTACGCGAACTGGTCAATGAAGGCACTACCACCCTGGAAAATGGTGGTTGGCTGCGCATGGCCGAAGGCGCGGAGATCAAGAATACGGGAACGTTCAAGACCAACACGAGCGAAGGATGGGATGGCTTCTACCCAGAAGGGAGCGGCGCCCCATCGATCATCAACACAGGTGTCTTTGAAAAGGCAGCCGGGAGCAGCGAAACAGAAATCCTGGTGAACTTCGAAAATCACGGTACAGTGAGCCAAAGGACCGGCCCGTTGCTCTTCGATGGGGGCGCCACGACGCTCTATGACTCCAGTGTCCTCGCAGGCTCAATCGCCATCAAAGGCGCAACCGTGCTCGCAAGGAGCATCCACGGGCAGGAAGCTACCCTTACTCTCTCGTCCGGTTCTCTCAGCGTAGAAGGGGGAAAGACCGCGACGATCGGTAGCCTGAAACAGACCGACGGGACCGTGGAAGGTGCCGGGACGCTCGATGTGTCTAGTGCCTTGTCGTGGGCGGGGGGAACGATGTCGGGGTCGGGTGCGACGGTCGTGCTGCCTGGGGCGACGGCGACCATCAAAGGCTGGGTGTCGTTCGCTGAACGCCAATTGGTCAACGAAGGCACCGCCACCTTCGAAGGTCGTGGCTGGCTGTATATGTCCGATGGCGCGCAGCTCAAGAACACCGGGACGTTCCAGACGAACACGAGCGAAGGGTGGGACGGCTTCTATGCCGAAGGGGGTGCGGCGCCGTCGATCTTGAATACGGGCACCTTTGAGAAGGTTGCTGGTAGCGAAGAAACCGAAATGCGGGTAGGTTTCGAAAACGATGGGAGCATCGAATCGCGTGCGGGGCAGATCGAGTTCCGCGGGGGCGGTTCGGGCACCGACGGCGAATGGTCGGCCTCCGAAGGGGGCTCGATCGAATTCGTGTCGGGCTCCTACGCGTTGCACGGCGACATGCTGTCAGGGACCGTCGACCTGCGCGGAGCGGCAGTGAGTACCGAAGGGGTGCATGCGAGCTACGCGTCGGTGCATCTCACCTCTGGCTCGCTGAGCGCTGTCGGCGCAGACGCGACGACGGTGGGCAGCTTGACGCAGGCCGGTGGGAGCGTGGAAGGCGCTGGGACGCTTGATGTGTCTGGCTCGCTGTCGTCGACCGGGGGAACGATGTCGGGGTCGGGCTCCACGGTCATTCTGCCGGGGGCGAGCGCGACATTGAAAGGTGGGGGGTCGCTCGACGGGCGCCAGTTCGTCAACGAAGGCACGGCAACCCTCCTGCATGGCTGGTTGTTCATGTCTGGAGGCGCGCAGATCGTGAACACGGGGACGTTCGAGATGAACACCAGCGAAGGGTGGGATGGCTTTTACGCGGAAGGGAGCGACCCGCCGTCGATTTTGAACACGGGCACGTTTGAGAAGGTCGCGGGTAGCGAAGAAACCGAAGTCAAAGCGAACTTCGTCAACGATGGGCGCGTGCTCGCGCTCGAAGGCAAATTGATGTTCGAGGATGGAGGCATCCCGGGGCAGGCAGCAGACGGATCATGGGGCGCCGAAGGCGGCTCGATCCTGTTCAAGAACGGGACGTTCGTGATCATGGAGGGAACCGAACTCGCGGGCGTCCAGATCGAAAAAGACGCGACCGTGGTATGGGTTCCGCGCAGCCTCTCCGGATCACTGGGGACGCTGCCATCGTATGTGTCGGGGACGGTGAAGGTGAGCGGCTCCGGCGAAGGCGGCATTAGCGGCCCGTTCGCGGGCGCGAGCGTCGAAGTCGCACCTGAAGGCGGCACCTGGGAGACGCTGTGCGGGTCGCTGACCTCCGGTCTGGCCGGCGAATTCGAATGCTCATGGGAAACCGCGTCGGGCTCCTACCCCGACGGGACCTATCAGCTGCGCGCGAAACTGAGCGGTGGCTCCCCGACCGAAACGCTGACGACGAACACGGTAACGGCTTTCGTGGACAACACCCCTCCGACAGGGTCGCTCACAGCGCCTGCGTCGGGTGCGACGGGTGGCTTCCCAATGGTGATGGGGACCGCGAGTGACAGCGAGTCGGGTGTCGCTTCCTGGCAGCTTCAGATCGCACCGGAAGGCTCCGGGGAATGGGCGAGCGCGTGTGCAGCACAGACTTCGCCTTTGAGTGGCGATGAATACGGGTGCGTCTTGGAAACAGCGCACTGGAGCGATGGGTCCTACCGGCTGCGGGCGTTGATCAGCGACCAAGCAGGGAATACGTATCTGACATCGACCGTGGGTCTGCAGATCGATAACGCGGCACTCGAAGGGTCCCTTACCGTGGTGCCATCGCCGATCGCGAAAACGGTTGAGGTGGAAGGGACCGCGACCGCGACCGGGTTGGGGGTCGAAAGCTGGGCGCTTCAGATCGCCCCGGCGGGAGGGACCTCGTGGAGCAGCGCGTGCGCTGTGCAGAGCACTCCAGTGAGTGGCTCGACCTACGGCTGCTCATTTGACTCGAGCACGCTGGCCGACGGCGACTACCAGTTGCGTGCGGTGATCACCGGCGATGAAGGGCACACCAGGACGACCGCGGCGGTCACGACGATAATCGACAACACCGCCCCGGCGGGGGCGATGAGCTCGCCGCCGTCGAGTATCAGCGGCAGCTACGAAGTGCAGGGTCATGCCGAAGACAGCGGGTCAGGAGTCGCGACCTGGACGTTGCAGCTCGCGCCGGCCGGCAGCGAAACGTGGACGGAACCCTGTCTAGCGCAGACGCTGCCGGTATTCGGGGACATATACGGGTGCACCGTCGATACCAGCGGTATGGAAGACGGCGAATACAAGGTGCGCGCTGTGATCGTCGATAACGCCGGGAACACGTACACCACCCCCGCGGTCACGCTCGAAGTCAAAAACACGCCGCCGTCCTCGACGGGCGCCCCGGCAGTCTCAGGTGTCGCGATCGCCGGACGGACGCTGAGCGCGACCACTGGCACATGGTCGGGGCCGGCGCCCATCACCTACGCTTACCAGTGGCAGCGCTGCAACACCGCTGGAGAAAGCTGCGCGAACATCGAAGGCGCGAGCGGCTCCACCTACACGCTCGCCACCGGGGACATCGCCAGCACCGTGCGGGTGGTCGTGACCGCCAGCAACGGTGCCGGAAGCAACTCCGCGTCCTCGCCGGCGAGCGCGGTGATCGCCGCGGACACCCTCGCGAACATCTCCCTGCCCGCGGTCGGCGGGAGCCCGCACGCGGGTGGCACACTGGAGGCCGACCCCGGGGAATGGAGTGGCGCACTGCCGATCTCCTACGCCTACCAGTGGCAGCGCTGCAACTCCTCCGGCGCGGAATGCGCGAACATCACCGGCGCCAGCACCCAGAACTACACGCCCACCGAAGCGATGATCTCCAGCACGCTGCGAGTGACGGTCACGGCGAGCAACAGCGAAGGCTCACTGAGCGAGACCTCAGCCGTCTCCCCGCCGATCGCCGCGAGTGCCGGGTCGGGGATCCGCTACCTCTACGACAAGGCCGGGCGACTCTCGATCGTGGATGACCCGAGCAAAGGCGCGACGGTCTATCAGTGGGATCCCGACGGGAACCTCCTCTCAAGCGAACGCTACAGCCAGAGCACCCTCGCGGTGCTCGCGCTGAGACCCGAACACGCACCCCCCGGCACCACGCTCGACATTACCGGCACCGGGTTCAACCCCGACCCCGCCGACGACGCTGTGACCTTCGATGGCACCAGCGCGACCGTGACCGAAGCCAGCGTAACCGACCTGATAGTGACTGTCCCGTCCGGTACGAGCACAGGCAAAGTGACGGTCACCGTCAGCGGGGAATCGGCGAGCAGCGGAGGCGACTTCGCCCCCAATATCCGCCGTCTGGGCGGCGTCACGCACAAGCCACTGTTGCTGGCCAGCCAGGCATCTGCGAAGCCAGCGGCTAGCGGGGCGGTGGCGAAGCCGCTGGTGGGCAGGGTGGGGATTGCGGGCCGTGCGCTCACGCGGACCTCAGCCACGGGGGTACAGGCTGCTATACGTGATTACAAGCCGCGCCAGCGGGCGGCGTGGGATCCGACGGCGGCCAACCGCCGCGACGATGACTGGGTCAGCGGCCGGTTGCCATCGCCGTGGGTAAGGCTCCCTGCGCTCACGCAGCGGGGCGCTCGCAGCACGGCGCTCAGCGGACAGGCGCTCATCACCAACGGGCTGCCGCTGGCGAACGTCAAGCTCACGCTGCAGGGCACGAACAGGACCACGAGGACCGACCGCTCGGGACGCTTCCTGCTCGCCGGGCTCCCCGCTGGTCACCAGGTGCTGATCATCGACGGTGAAGCCGCCGATCACAATGGCGAACGCTACGGGCAGTTCACCGTCGGCGTGGAACTCACGAAAAACAAGACGACCATGCTTGGGTACACGATCTGGATGACACCGCTGGACCCCGCCGGCAACACGAGGATCCAGTCACCGCTCAAGCACGGAACAACGATCACCAACCCCAAGATCCCGGGTCTCGAAGTCCGCCTGCCGGCCGGCACCGTCGTACGCGGCGCCTCTGGCGCGATCGTGCACAAACTGAACCTGACAGCGGTCCCGCTTGACCGTCCCCCGTTCCCACTACCGCCGTTCATCAGTGGCATCCC
Organism: uncultured Solirubrobacterales bacterium; assembly: GCA_963812955.1. Taxonomy (GTDB): domain Bacteria; phylum Actinomycetota; class Thermoleophilia; order Solirubrobacterales; family Solirubrobacteraceae; genus Palsa-744. The sequence continues at coordinate 837,140 of CAWEXC010000001.1, read as the reverse complement.
GACGTACTTCACGGTGCAGCCGGGCCGGGCATACCTGAACAAGGGCGCGCAGATCATCTACCCCAACTGGGGGCACCTGCCGCCGGGACAAAGGGTGGACTTCTGGAACTACGACCCCAGCGACAAGGGCTGGTACGTCTACGGCAAAGGCAGCGTCAGCGCTAACGGCAAGCAGGTGATCCCCGACCCCGACGTACGCGTCTGGGAATTCACCGGTGCGATGATCTCAGGGACCGGCGAACCACACAGCGGGCCGCTAAACGGTGCGAGCACCAACGCTGGTGACCCCGTGGACCTCGCCACCGGACTGTTCGTCTACCAACACACAGACCTGGACGTGCCAGACTCGATGATGCCGGTCTCGCTTACCCGTACCTACCGCCAGGGTGAAAGTAACTCCTACAGCTTCGGGGCCGGAACCGCCAGCCCGTTCGACCTGCACCTCTGGTCAAATGAAAACTACAAAACCGCGTATCTCGTGCTTCCCGACGGCGGCAAGGTCAAGCTCGTAAGGACATCGGCGGGCAGCGGCTATGCCGAAGCGGTTTACAAGACCGTCGAAACACCGGGGGAATGGGAGGGAGCCACGATGTACTTCGATACGGCCCACTCCGATTGGATCCTGACCAGACGCGACGGCATGAAGTTCAGCTTCGGCGTCTACGCGCCGCTGCAGTGGATCGAAGATCGCAACGGCAACCGCATTACGCTCGTACGCGAAGGCAGCGACGACGGCCCAATCACGCAGATCCGCACCCCGCACGGGCACTGGATCGACCTCAGCTACGACAGCTACAACCGCATCACCCAAGCCGTCGACAACTCCGGCCAAGCCGTCAAATACGAATACAACAGCGCTGGCTACCTCATCAAGGTCACCGACCCGCTCGGGCGCGTCACCCGCTATGCGTATGGCCCGGAAGGCATGACGAGCGTCATCGATGCGGGCGGGCACACGCTCATCTCGAACACCTACGTAGACGGCAGAGTCACAAAGCAGACCCTTGGCGGGGTGGGCACGTACTACTTCTCCTATATCGAACCTTATTGCCCCCCAATTCTCGTCGAGGGGGGCAGTCCCGTGGGGTACGTGTGCCACGCCGACTTTGGCACGGTAGTGAATACACCCGCGGGCGTAGAACGGACAGTGACGTTCAGTGGTGGCCCTGGAGGCGTTGACGGCGAAACCGATGCCCCGATCCTTGGTGCGCCGGTGAGAGAAGTGAATCTCGATAGCGCCCTATCCCAAGAAGAGGACACCCGCTATCAGCGAAACACTGCTGGCAACATCACCAAGATCGCCGAAACAGCAAAGACCGGGGGCGACGATGGAGAAAGCTCGAGTGCGACAACCAAGCTCACCTACGACGAACAAGGCGACGCTACCTCGATCACGCATGAAGCGCCCTCACAGACGCCGCTGACCACCAGCCTCACCTACAACGCCTTCTCCGAGCCGACAAGCGAAACCGACCCGATGGGGCATCAGAGCACATTTGGCTACGACACCCACGGCAACCTGACCTCCGTCGCCGACCCGATGGGGCATCAGAGCACATTCGGCTACGACAGCGAAGGCGAGCTGACCTCCGCGACCGACCCCGAGGGAAACACCAGCCACTTCACCTACGAAGACGGCCGCGAGGTCAAGGGAACCGACCCACTCGGCCACGAAACCCACATCGCCTACAACGGCGTCGACCTACCCACCAGCATCACCAATCCCGAAGGCCAAACAACTGAATACGCCTACGATCAAGACAACGAGCTCACCAGCGAAACGGACCCCGCCGGTGAGAAAACCAGCTACACCTACGACCCCGACGGCAACCTCGCAAGTGTTACCGACCCCCGCGGTCACACCCAGACCGGCACTTACAACACACTCAACGAGCTCGCCTCCTGGACAGATGCGCTGGGGCACACCACCAGCTACGCCTACGACGACGAAGGCCGCCTTCAGGGCGTGACCGACCCCAAAGGCCAGACCACCAGCTACACCTACAACCCCTTCTTCGGCCTCGCGTCGGTCTTCTTCGGCGCGACCGGCGGGGGGTCCCCCACGAGCAGCATCGCCTATAGCTATGACACCGAAGGCAACCTGACCTCGGCGGTGGACTCACGCGGTGGCACGTACACGATGAGCTACGGCGCTTACCACCGTCTGACTGGCGAAAGTGGCCCCGACGGCAGCGTCGGCTACAGCTATGACCTCGACGGGCAGCGCACCGGTATGAGCGTCGATGGCGAAACGGCCGCCGGCTACGCCTACAACGAAGACGGCCAGCTCACCGGGATCGAAACACCCCACGGCGACGTCTCCTTCGCCTACGACCCCGACGGCCGCACCGCAAAGACGACGCTCCCCGACGGCGACACCGAAAACTACGCTTACGACAGCGGCTCCCAGCTCACCGCGACCGACTACGAGAAGCCCGGCGGTGAGCAGATCGGGGACCTGCAGTACGGCCGTGACGCGCTCGGGCGCCTCACCACGCTCTCGGGCAGCCTCGCGCGAACCGACCTCCCCGAAGCGCTCAGCGAAACAAGCTACAACGCCGCGAACGAGCTCACAAGCCTCGAAGGCCACACCCTCACCTACGACGCTGACGGGAACCTCACGAGCAGCCCTACCAGCAGCTACACCTACAACGACCGCAACCAGCTCACCGGCATCACCCAGGGCTCGGACACCTGGAGCTTTGCGTACGACCCCTTCGGCCGGCGCTCCAGCAAGACCCTCAACGGCACCGCGACCAGCTACCTCTACGACGGCGAAAACCCCGTCAGCGAAACCACCGGCGACAGCACCGCGCACCTCCTGAACGGCCTGGGCCTCAACGAACGCTTCGCACGCACCACCAGCGCCGCCACCAGCTCCTACCTCACCAACGAGCAGAACAGCACCATCGCGCTCGCCAACAGCAGCGGCGAACCCACCACCGAATACACCTACCAGCCATTCGGTGCCCCCACCACCACCGGCGAAACGAGCAGCAACCCCTACCAGTACGCCGGCTACGAAAACGATGGCACCGGCCTACTCCACGACCACGCCCGCTACTACAATCCCGCGACCGCGCAGTTCACGACCCAAGATCCCACCGGCATGGCCGGCAGCGGCGTCAACCTCTACCAGTACGCTGGTGGCGACCCCGTCGACTACATCGACCCGACGGGGTACTTCTCGGTCGAAGGAGCTCTCACGTCGTTTGTCGGGACAATGGATGCCTACACCGGCGGAGCTACCACCGCCATACGCGGTGCCCTCGGAATCGGCCAACCCGATTTTTCGTCCAGCGCCTACGAAGCGGGCTTTGACGCTGGTATCGCTGCGGCAGCGCTCACGCCGGGAGACGAGGAGATAGGGGTCGCGGATTCGTTCCGGCTTGCCGAGAAGGGTGACAGCATACTGGGTCGTCTAGGGCAGAGATTCGCTGATGAGAGCGGCGAGTTTGATCCTTTGGCCAACCTACGAGGCACGCCGGAAGACACGACAGCGACAGTAGGTGACCCGGCGGAGGCGATGAACCAGGCAGGCAACTTCGTGGATAAGCTTGAATCTGCCCGCGCAACGAATCCCAATGCCCCCGGCCAAGGCAACACCGCAGTACGGGTTATATCCCTACTAGCTCGACTATTTGGTTCCATCCGTGAATAGATGTCATGGCATGACACGAGATGAAATTGTCCACAAGGCTCGTTGGCTTCTGCGAGAACGACGTGATCAGGAGAACCTAGAATTGCTGGAAACGGCGGTTGAGCATTTTCCGGAAGATCCGGAGATACGCCTGCTGTACGGAACTGCTCTTGTTCCATTTAGACCAAAGGAGGCGCCCCAGCAGCTTGCGTTTTCTATAAAGCTTGACCCGGAGAGTCCTGAGAATCTGACGAGAGCAGCGTCTATGCTCCTGCATCTCGGAGAGGTGGACGCAGCCCGCTCATATATAGGACGTGCCGCTCAGCTGGCTTCTGAGAGCTTTATATTTCGGGCGGAGTTGACGAATCTTGGCGGCAAACTTGCCTCTATTCGGGGTGAAGTCGACCTAGCGAAGGAGGCGTTCGAGGCAGCTGTGGAGGAGGAGCCTCGAGACCTTACGTTTGCCTATGATTTGGCGACGTGTTATTTCGAGCGCGGCGAAGTTGGTGCTGCGCTTGCCGTTGTAAGCTGTGCGCTTGCTTATCCAGCGACAACACGTGCGGATCAAGAACGACGTGAGCGCCTAGTGATCTTGCGTGAGCGACTTGCAATAGCAGATGAAGAGCAAGCTTAACCGGGATAGGTTGATGGCGACGAGGCAGCAGGACTTGACGCGGCGGAGGACGCGGCAGACGAGGGGGGGATCATATCTTTTATCACTACACGACAGCGGATTGTGCTGAGCAGGTTCTTGGCGATGGGTAAATCAACCCCAGCTCTGATGGCAATACATACCTCACGCCCGGATCGTTATACGGAGGGGCCGACAGCGCAGTCTCGCTGGGCGATGGGGACCGCAACTGGGAGGGGGCCTACCGAGCGGGCTTTGACGCGGTATCGCTGCAGGCAGCACTCACGCCGGGAGACGAGGACGTCGCAGGGCTGGATGTGGCCGCGGACGAGGAGCCAGCAATCGCGGACACGGTTGAGCAGGAACCGGCGGGGAATGCGTTTGATATCTCCGAAAAAAACGCTGGACATATCTTTCGCGAGACGGATGGACATCTGGCCAAAGACACGGAAGCAAATCGACAGCGAGAAACCGCTAACAGTCCGGCTAACCAATGTGAGTACGGATTCCAATGGGGTCGCCACGTATCGCCAAGCCCTCTCCGAGGGTACGCAAGCATGGGCAGAGGTATGTGACGGCCAGATCACGAATGGGGGTGTGAATGATGTCCCAAGGTGACACGGATGAGGTTTTGCAAGGGACTAATGGAATTAGCATAAGAGACGCTTATATAGCCATGTATTATTTTATAGACGCATATTGGAAGCGAGGTGGCCAGGATGATGGTAGTATCACACTGCTAAGGCATTCACTGGGACCTTCTGCTGATCCGTATGACGCATCGGTGCTTCAGACGAGTGATCGGCGAGCTGGAGTGATTGGCTGATAGCTGTCAAGGCAGCGAACGTTGAGGGTCTGCCATCTGAGTTGTGATGCCGAGCCCAAAGTCTAGGAGACGAGGACGCAGCAGAAGGAGGCCGTCGAGGACGCGCCAACCGTCTCCGCCCTACATGACCTTCAACCATGCGGCTGACAGACCCATTGCCACCTACGAATTGAGCGCCCTATGTACAAGCTTCCCGATGATTTCGATACGACTGTCTTTATAGGTCGGGATCTAGTGTCCCGCGCCGTAAGTTCTTTGCTTAAGTGTGGTATGCTGTGGTATGCCGAGAACTGGACGGCCCAAGCAGGTGCTGGAGTTGACTGACGTCGAGCGCGATCAGTTGGTGCGGTGGGAGCGGCGCAGGAAGTCTTCACAGGCGTTGGCGTTGCGTTCGCGGATCGTTTTGCGGTGCGCGGAGGGGCACTCCAATAAGGAGGTGGCGGTGGCGTGTGGGGTGTCAACGCCGACGGTCGGGAAGTGGCGCCGACGGTTTTGTGAGTTGCGGTTGGACGGCCTCTCGGACGATCCGCGTCCGGGTCGCCCGGCGAGTATCACTGCCGAGCAGGTCGAGGACGTAGTCGTGGCGACGTTGGAGTCCACGCCGGAGAACGCGACGCATTGGTCGCGCGCGAAGATGGCCGAGCGCTCGGGATTGTCAAAGTCGACGATCGGGCGGATCTGGCGAGCGTTTGATCTCAAGCCCCACCGCGCGGACACCTTCAAGCTCTCCAACGACCCGTTGTTTGTGGAGAAGGTGTATGACATCTGCGGCCTGTATCTGAATCCGCCGGAGGCCGCGGTGGTGCTCTCGGTGGATGAGAAGAGCCAGGTGCAAGCGCTCGCGCGCTCCCAGCCAGCGTTTCCAATGATGCCAGGCATGCCGGAGAAGCGCACCCACGACTATCTGCGCCACGGCACCACCAGCCTGTTTGCCGCGTTCAACACTCAAGACGGGACCGTGATCAGCTCGACTCACCGCCGTCACCGCACGATCGAGTTCAAGAAGTTCCTGACCAAGATCGACAGCCAGGTACCCGAGCACCTCGACGTGCACCTGATCTGCGACAACTACGGCACCCACAAGAGCCCAGCCATCCAACGCTGGCTCGACGCGCATCCCCGCTTTCACATGCACTACACCCCGACATACTCCAGCTGGATCAACCAGGTCGAGCGATGGTTCGCCTACCTCACCGACGATCTACTCAGGCGCTCCGATCACCGCTCAGTCCACGCACTGGAGAAAGACATCCGCAACTGGGTCGCGGCATGGAACGAAAACCCCAAACCATTCATCTGGGTCAAGACCGCCGAGCAGATCCTCAACTCCATTTCACGACTTCTAAAACGAATTAACGGCGCGGGACACTAGGGGCACTTACCTTTAGTGAGAATACAATTAGTCTAGACTTCAGGGGAGACGATAGGCTTTTGGTAATCGCCGAGAGTGGAATAACTTATGAGTATCTTGATAATGAGGGCACGCGGGCAACGCTTAGGGAAGAAGTCAAGCCGTTGGAAACGTCACTTGTCCGATTGATTGGTAAGAAAGTTATATCTGCCACCGTGAAAGACCAAGCCTGTCTGCTGCTGCAATTTGAGAATAATGATACAGTATGGTTTGATGGTAGTTCGCAGCACTATGAGGTGTATCGTATTATCATTGGATCACATGAACTAATTGTGTAGCAGCTCAGGACGCTACGGGGACGCTGCCGATGGGGCCGCGCAAGAGGCATCTACCATCCTCTGCTGCTACATTGGTGATGATGGAGTCTGCTGTATTGTGCGCGATGGGCCATATCCTGGTCACTCAATGGAGTGAGGACAGGAACGAGTTTGGCATCGCTGGAGGGGCCAGGCGAGGTTTTCTATCTGGTACGGGTTGTGTGGATGTGCTCCAGTGGCGATTGCTCTTCGCGTTTTATGAAAACTTAGGACATGACTTTTCAAGGACCGGCGTGGCCGAGAAGCGATTTTGTGGATTCACCGAGTGGCTGTCGAAAAGGTAATCGTACGAGCAGATGCGTTTCTCGGGGCAGGTGCTTGTTTGCGCGTTGTATCGAGCCACGGTGCTCAGGCGACGCGTGGTCGCGGGGTAGGAGGCCCCGCGCCTGCCACCGTCGGATTATGGGTGACTCGCGTGGACGATCCCAAAATACTCGCCTACATACTTTCGATCGTCTGGCTCTTCAGGCTGAGGTTTGTGTGTTGGGTCGGAGTGGAGGCGTTACCGACCCCCGCGGTCACACCCAGACAGCGACCTACAACACACTCAACGAGCTCGCCTCCTGGACGGACGCGCTGGGGCACACCACCAGCTACGCCTACGACGACGAAGGCCGCCTTCAGGGCGTGACCGACCCCAAAGGCCAGACCACCAGCTACACCTACAACCCCTTCTTCGGCCTCGCGTCGGTCTTCTTCGGCGCGACCGGCGGGGGGTCCCCCACGAGCAGCATCGCCTACAGCTATGACACCGAAGGCAACTTGACCTCGGCGGTGGACTCACGCGGTGGCACGTACACGATGAGCTACGGCGCCTATCACCGCCTGACCGGCGAAAGCGGCCCGAACGGCAGCGTCGGCTACAGCTATGACCTCGACGGGCAGCGCACCGGTATGAGCGTGGATGGCGAAATGGCCGCCGGCTACGCCTACAACGAAGACGGCCAGCTCACCGGGATCGAAACGCCGCATGGGGACGTCTCTTTCGCCTACGACCCCGACGGCCGCGCCGCAAAGACGACGCTCCCCGATGGCGACACCGAAAACTACGCTTACGACAGCGGCTCCCAGCTCACCGCGACCGACTACGAGAAGCCCGGCGGTGAGCAGATCGGGGACCTGCAGTACGGCCGTGACGCGCTCGGGCGCCTCACCACGCTCTCGGGCAGCCTCGCGCGAACCGACCTTCCCGAAGCGCTCGGCGAAGCGACCTACAACGCTGCGAACGAGCTCACCAGCCTGGAAGGGCACACCCTCGCCTACGATGCTGACGGGAACCTCACGAGCAGCCCTACCAGCAGCTACACCTACAACGACCGCAACCAGCTCACCGGCATCATCCAGGGCTCGGACACCTGGAGCTTTGCGTACGACCCCTTCGGCCGGCGCTCCAGCAAGACCCTCAACGGCACCGCGACCAGCTACCTCTACGACAGCGAAAACCCCGTCAGCGAAACCACCGGGGACAGCACCGCGCAGCTCCTGAACGGCCTGGGCCTCAACGAACGCTTCGCACGCACCACCAGCGCCGCCACCAGCTCTTACCTCACCGACGAGCAGAACAGCACCATCGCGCTCGCCAACAGCAGCGGCGAACCCACCACCGAATACACCTACCAGCCATTCGGCACCGACACCACTAGCGGCGAAACGAGCAGTAACCCCTACCAGTATGCCGGCTACGAAAACGACGGCACCGGCCTCCTCCACGACCACGCCCGCTACTACGACCCCACGACCGCGCAGTTCACAACCCAAGACCCCGCTGGCATGGCCGGCTCCGGCGTCAACCTCTACCAGTACGTGGGTGGTGACCCCGTCGACTACATCGACCCGACCGGGTACTTCTCGGTCGAAGGAGCCCTCACATCGGTTGTCGGCGCCGTCGATGCCTATACCGGCGGAGCTACCACTGCCATACGAGGTGCCCTCGGAATCGGCCAACCCGACTTTTCGTCCAGCGCCTACCAAGCCGGTGCGGGCATTGGTATCCTTGCAGCGGCACTAACCCCCGGCGACGAGGAGGCAGCGGGACTAGACGCAGCAGAGGACGCGGACACGGTCTTGGTGCGTCACTACACCGATGACGCTGGCCGTGCCGGAATCGAAGATAGCGGTGAGCTTCGTGCCGGCACTTATGTCACGCTTCCAAGCGAGATTTCGCCTGATGCTTTCCCTCTGAGGTTGAGGGTCAGCTAGAGATCGCACCCGGCCGGGGCGCCAACTACATAGACGTTCCAGTGCCTGTTAGCAATCTACGGATCCCCGAGGGTGGTACAGTTACGAGTGGAGGGGCGTGGCAACGTGAACTGATCAGTCCGATATCAATCAACCCCGCTGGTTTCTCGCCATGACGTCAGATACGCGACGTAGAGCAACTTGTCCACATTGTGGCAGGGAGTTCGGATATCAGCGTTTTCATGCTGGATTTAGCAACCTTGGCTATATGTACTGTGACAAGGATGAGACGGTGATTACGTGGGGTTCCTACAACCCGGCATATATGCGGGTCATCCCGGATAAGCACCCCTGGCTGCTCGACGTGGACGAGCAGCAAACGGTTGAGGCGGCGGTGAAGCAATGCCCATATGGAGGGCGCTTTTCTTTTGATAACCCGCCGCTCTGTCCGTTCTGCCATGAGAGCGTGGCGTTCCTTGTCCCAAGTAGGGAATACTTCATCGTCACAGGGCGGCGACTTGATGGAGATAGCGAAGATGTATGGCTAGTATGAGTGGGGTCGATGGTCGTTGGCATCTCCGACAAATCCGCTCCTGTGTGGTTGGCCAACGGTATGACACGATCTTATGGGCTCGATGAAGGTCCTCCGTCTTTCAATCGACAAGAGAGCGGACGCCCATTCCTCGCCGGAGAGCGAGTCATCGTGACGGGGGTATGATCCAAGGCCTCGTTGGCTTTGCGGGGGCAGGGGCTACGCGGGAGTTCTTATTGTTCTAGAGGGAAAGCACGCGGTTGTGAGGTTAGACGAGGAGCTGCGTTTGTGTGCTCTGGGTATTGGCGAGAAGGCATGGCCAGACTTCGGCAGCGGAAGCAAGAAAGCAGTCGGAGAGACCGAAGTAGCAAGGGGAAGGTGGCTCGTTCTTTCGCAGGCCTATGTTAACGCAAGATGGCAAGAGCCTATTGCGCGGGTACATGTAGGAGTGTGCACCACCATTCCTAATCTCGCGGACGTGCCCGACGATGGTGACGTTGGAGTGTGGATAGAGTCTCATGCGACAATGCGACACCTAGAGTAATTCTTCCTCTATTGCAGCGTTCTAACCTAACGTTCGTGGGATCTAATTTAGCTAAAGCCAGCACGGCCGGTTGCCGATAAAGAGGAGGTGGAAGACCGAGTCGCTCAGCCTGGGTCCCGTGCCGATCTGGTGCTCCGCCGGTACGCGAAGACTGGCTGGATGATCGTCGGACTCGGTCTTCTTGTCCCAGTCCTTGCGTGTGCCGGCGCTTTTCGCGGCTGGCGCTTGATTCGGTGGGGTCGACGTGCCGAGGGTCTTCCGTTGCTGGTGGTGGGCGGCATCGTGTTCCTCGCCCGGATCGCCCTTTGGGCGAGCACAGGATTCACCACGGCGTTCTAGTCGGCTTCACCACGGCGTTCTAGTCGGCTTCTGTGCTTAGGCCGTAACGGCGACCCGTTCCTCGTGCGCGTCCTGCTCGGGCGGTTCTGTCACATCCGCAACGGTCAGCGACCTCGCCAGCCCGGCTGCTCGTAACGCGCGTGCCGCGGATTGGCAGTCTGCGACGCATGCGAACAGACCGCTGATCGTTTCTCCGTTCAGAGGACCGTGCAGCTTCTCTCGTCTGACGGGCGGGCCGGGAAGTTGACGATTGAGCAGGATCAGCGTGTTCGGCGTTTCGCGTTCGAGGCTATAGCGCGGCCACTGTTTGCGCGCGATTGGCCACACCCAGCCGCGCGGTATGGCGCCGCGTGCGTCGTGACGATCGAAGGCGGCGTCGGCGTACACGGGAAAGCGCCTGGTCGGATCTCGTCCGACCTCTCCATCGTCCACCGCGATCACGCGCACGGCTGCGCGCGGGATCTGAAGCGGCGCTCGGAGCAGACCTCGGTGCGCCAGCGTGACAGTGTCGGCGTCGATGGTGAGCGTAGGGGGATGTGCGCGTTGACGATGTCGCCTCCACGTCAGCCAGATCGGCAGGCAGCCGATGACCACGCCGATCGAGCGTACTGCTACCTGCGCGCCGGTTGCAGTCGTGGATGCGAGTGGTACCAGCAGCAGCGCCGCGGCACAGGCGGCGCCTAACAGGAGCGCGAACCAGAACATGCCGCGGGCGGCGAAGCCGTCGACATCGGGTGTGCTGAGGCGCAGTACAACCGGGGCGCCGGGTGTGAGCACTTTGATCGCTTTCGCGCCGGCGGTTGCTTGCTGGGCGGCTGCGAAGGTATCTGGTTGCGCTTCAATCTCAGGAGCGGCGAGCAAGAGTTCTGCGATGCCGAATGTTTGTGTGCGCCGGCTCCACAGCTCAGACGTGATCTCGCTGGTGGCGAGTCCATGGACCTCGTCACGTGGGATGATCGTGAACTCGTCCTTTGTCAGGGCTGCTGGCCTTCCGGGAAGCTTCGTGATGCTCCATCCATTGTCTGCCAGCGCCAGCGCAAGCGCGCATCCCCACACGTACAACTCGGTCTGTATGGCCTGCTCGTCCGATAAATCCTCCAACGCTGCACTCAAGGCTTGCGCGAGCCCCGAGACCGGAACCTGTTGGTTCGGCCATGGGTGTGCGCTGATCGCATCTCTCCAAGTGCGGGGCGTAGCCCGTTCTCCCGCTTCACGCCAGTCGACCAACGCCAGTTGTACATCCGTGCCGGCAAGGTCGTGTAGAAGCGATACTTCCAACTTATTAGCATAGAGAAGCATTTCGCTCGCAGGTGAAGAATCGTCTGCCGTCGCCTCCTCGCTTAGCGGGTTCACGGCTACGACTCGCCGTTCAGTCGTGGGATGTGAGGCAAAGCGCAGAGTCCCCTGGTCATCGGCGGTGTCGGCGAGCTGCTTATGGACGGCAGGCGCTTCGAGAAAGAGGACGAAACCCTCTTGCAGCGGCGGCCATAGGCCGATGCTGAGCGGCGGCTTCACATCGAATGCCCAAAACGCGTCGAACGCAGCGGCCAGGCCATGTGTATGGCGCAGCGCACCGGCGACGGCCTCGGCGCCACACAGGCGGGCGGCGAGCGCATCCGCGGCAAGCTCGCGCCGCCGCGAGAACCCTGCGGTCAGTGCGAAGAAGCCACGCGCGTACCACCGGAATGGATACCGGAGAACGCTTCGATACCGCCCAAGCTGATTCACGGTGCGAATGATCGCGCCGCTGAGCGGGGATATCCAGGCACTGGCGGTCGTATCGCCGGCGGCAAAATGACCAAGCTCGTGTGCGATAACGGCACCGAGCTCCGCCCGAGAGAGCGCGATCAGATAGGAGAATGGGAGGGTCAAGATGCGCTGGGGCGTTCTGCCGACCCCAGAACGCAGCTCGGTCGCACTTGCACTGCCGCCTAAGGTGATCCTCAGATGATCAGGCGGGTGCTGGCCGGCGGCCGCGGCGAGCGAGTCGACGAGCTCCCACAGCCGCGGCTGTTCCGCGTGGGCCACCTCGATACCGCGCAGATCAGGTTGCGCCCGTCGTGGGATGGCCGCGACGAGCGATCGGCGCATGACGGCCACCAACAGTCCGATTGGCAGGGCACCCGCCGTGCCCCACCCCGGACCGAGTCGCACGAGCACGACAACGGCGGCGAGCAACATGAGCACTACCGCCAGCAGAAAAGCGTAGAAGGCGATTGTCAGGCCGGCTGCAAGCAGCGCAAGCAGCAATAGTCGGGGCCTGTCGGGTCCTGCCTTAATCGGGGATCCTGCCGGCGACCCGGCCAGCCGGTTCCGGGCAACTTCGGTGAGCTGGTCCACGGTATGCCGTATCGGCCGGTGGGGATCGCCCCACGACGATGGGGACTAAGATCCCAACCTTGGTCCAGTTCGGATCACGCAGTCGAGTGCCGCGACCGAGAAAATCGCTTGACTGACCCACGAGATCACATGTTCAATCAGGCAACGCCGCACGGCCTTACCCGCCGCGGAGCTCTGGCAGGCGCGGTAGCGTTGGGCGTCGGGGCAGGTCTGGATCACGTCCTGGCGAAGGGCGTGACGGCGAGCAGCAACGCGCGCTCGCCTGCGTCCTCCGACCAAGCCGTGCCGTTCTACGCCCCACGCCAGGCGGGGATCGCCACTGCGGCCCAGGACTACCTGCACTTCGCTGCCTTCGACGTGACGAGCGACGCGGTGGAAGATCTCCGTGGGATTCTCGAAGAGTGGACTGCGGCGGCGGTTGCGCTGACCGCTGGCAGATCCTACCAGCCGCAATCTCAGGAACTCGGGATGCCGCCGGCGGACCCTGGTGAGGCTATTGGCCTGGGTCCGGCGCGGCTGACGGTCACGGTTGGGTTTGGCCCCAGCCTGTTCGGCTCCCCGGGCGCCGATCGGTTTGGCCTGGCGGGCCGCAGGCCCGCGTCGTTGCAGGCGCTTCCGGCGTTTCAGGGCGACAGCCTCGAACCGGCGCGCTCGGGAGGAGACCTGTGCGTTCAGGCGTGCGCTGAAGATCCGCAGGTCGCCTTCCATGCCGTGCATCTCTTCGAGCGGATCGCGAGCAGTGCGGCCACGCTGCGTTGGTCACAGCTCGGCTTCGGGCGCACCTCGAGCACCACGCGGGCGCAGACGACGCCCAGAAACCTCATGGGCTTCAAGGACGGCACCGACAACATCCGCGCCGAGGACACACAGGCGATGAATGACTTCGTGTGGGTCCAGGACGCCGACGGGCCGGCGTGGATGACTGGTGGCACCTACCTGGTCGCCAGGCGCATCCGGATCCTCTTCGATGTGTGGGACACCACCAGCCTTGAAGGACAGCAGCGCACGATCGGCCGCGAGAAGCTCAGTGGCGCTCCGCTCGGCGAGAAGAGCGAAGACGACCCGGTCGACCTCAACGCGACCGACGCCGAGGGCGAACTGGCGATCCCGACCAACGCGCACATCCGGCTCGCCAACCCCCACAACAACGACGGCCAGCGCATCCTGCGTCGCGGCTACTCCTACTGCGAAGCTGCCGAACCGGGCACCGGCGAGATCGACGCGGGCCTCTTCTTCATCGCCTTCCAGCGCAACCCCGCGCGGCAGTTCATCCCTCTTCAGCGCCGCCTGGCGGCCTCCGATGCGCTCAACCGACACACGCTGCACACCTCGAGCGCGACCTTCGCCTGCCCGCCGGGGGTGCGGCCCGGAGGGTTCGTCGGACAAGGGCTCTTCTCGTAAAGCAGAAGAGGAGCTGCGGGTACTTCAAAGCCGGAGTCACAGCCCGGCCGGATGCCGCACGACGTAGGGTTGTCCTTAAGTGCCAGCGAGGCTTGCAAGCAGTTGAGCTGCTGTGGTTTCGAACCGCTTGATCGCACCGTAGGGACGTGCCACGAGCATGGCGCCCTCGAGGCCGCTGACGATGCTTCGCGCCGTATCAGCGGCCGTGTTGCTGAAGCGCAGGCTTCCATCCTCGCGACCGTGTTCGAGGACTAGCGCGAGCCACGCCTCGTTGTCGTTGAGGAACGCAACCACAGCGTCGCGGATTGGGCTGGGGAGCGTCTGGTACTCGGCGGCGAGCATCCCGCATAGGCACATCCGTTCTTGGCGCAGCACTTCGGCGTACAGGTTCGCGTACGCGTCGAGCTTCGCGGGGGCGAGCGTGAGGTTTGCGTCGATGGCCGCGAGCGCCCGCGCGAAACGCTCCGCGTAGCGGGCGATGAGGGCCTCGCCCAGCTCTGCCTTGCTGGGGAAGTGATAGTGGAGGCTGGCCTTGGTGAGGGAAAGCTCGGCGGCCACGTCCGCGTAGCTGAAGCCGTTGAAGCCGCGTACTTGAACGAGTCGTTCGCTGGTGTCGAGGATGCGTGAGCGCGTGTTCGCGGGCCGCTGCTCGGCGTCAGGCGCCTCGGGACCCAACCTCATGTCGTGTGCTCTTACAGCCATTTTTGCGGCATCCTCGCAGGCGTGCTTGATTTCTTACCTATTGGTAGGTAGGATAGCGGCTCACCGACGACGAATGGAGGAGTTATGTCTCGCAAGTACATCGACTGCCGTGAGATGCCGAGCGACAACAACTGTGATCTGGCGATGGCGGGAAGCGACGAGCACGTCCTCAACGCAGCCGTCGCCCATGCGGTGACGGCCCACGGGCACGAGAACACGCCGCAGCTGCGTGAGCAGATCTCACAGATGCTCAAAGACGAGGTCCCGGGTGCGATCGCCTAGTTGACCGCTGAGGTGAGCATTTGAGCCGATCAGGTCGGCCCCGCATTGCGCAGAATTTACGGCGAGAGCGGGGCACCCAGCAGCCCGGCCACGGCGCCCACCGCGCCGGCGCCGAGCAGGGTCAGCACGACGCTGCCGCGCAGCGCGAGCAGAACGATGGCCGCGGCGGCGAGCAGCGCGTACTGCCACGTCTGGCTCAGCGCACTGGCGAGGGGGATGGCCGAGCCGATGATCGCTCCGGCCGCGGCGGGGGCCGCGCCGGCGAGGAACGCGGTCACTCGCTCGTTAAGCAGCAGCCGCTCGAAGCGGGCCGCGCCGAACAGGATGAATGAAAACGACGGTGCAAAAGCGACGAGCGCGGCCAGGAGCCCTGCCGGAAGCCCACCGGCGGAGTAGCCGACGGCCGCGACGGTCTGCGTCACCGGCCCGGGAGTGACCTGCCCGAGCGCCACGGCGTTCAGGAACTGGCCTTGGGTCATCCAGTGGTAGGTGCCGACGGCGCTCGACTGCATCAGCGGGACGATCACGAACCCGCCGCCGAACGCGAGCGCGCCGACCTTCAGTGCCGTCCATATCAGCGCGCCCGTCCCGCCGGGCTCTACGACCGCTGCGAGCAGCGGCCAGGCATGCAGGCCCACCGCGCCGCCGGCGAGCCGGCGCTGCCATGCAAGCTCGATCGCACCGCACGCCAGCAGGACGAGCACGAGCCACGGGCCGGTCGTGGCCGCCGCGACCCCTCCCGCGAGCGCGTAGAGGAGGATGCGGGGTCGTTGCTGCTCTGTCGTGCGTCGCCAGATCGGCACGGCGACGCCCAGTCCGGCCCTGATCGCGACGGCGGCGACTACGGCTCCGGCTCCCATCCCGGCGCCCCGGATCCACGTGGGCGGCGACCCGGCGAGGAACAGCACGGAGAGTGCGAGGATCGCCACTAGGCCGGGCAGGATGAAGCCCAGCCCGCCGATCAGCGCGCCCCTGGGGCCGCGCAGCCGCCAGGCGCAGTAGATCGCGAGCTGTGTCGAGGCCGGTCCGGGCAGCAGGTTGGTCGCGGCGATCGCCCGCTCGAACTGATCCTCGGTCAGCCATTCCCTTCGTGTCACGCACAGCTCGCGGAACAGTGTGATGTGTGCGGGCGGCCCACCGAAGCCGATGCACCCGATGCGGCCCCACTCCCGTGCGATCGTGTGTAGCGACACACCGGCCTGCGGCAGCATGCCGGGTTGCGGGCACAATGAGGTTGTAGCTGCGGCGCCCACCACTCGATCGTAATCGGACGCGGAGAAGCCCGGTGGTCAACATGGCTCCAACGGCAACAGCGTTCGGTAGCGAATGAAGCAGACGATGAACCTTCCACCAGGATGATCAGGACATGAGCGGAGCGGATATCGGGCTTGCCCTCTCGGTGTTCCTCGCCTGCACGGTCGAGGCAGTCGAGGCGTTGACGATCGTGCTCGCCGTGGGCACCACGCGCGGCTGGTCATCCGCGATGAGCGGCGTTGGCGCCGCAACGCTTGCGCTCGCCGTGATCGTGGCTGCGCTCGGCCCAGCGCTCACCTCCTTGCCGATCGGTGTGCTGCGGGTGATCGTCGGTGGACTGCTGTTGATCTTTGGTCTGCAGTGGCTGCGCAAGGCGATCCTGCGCTCCGCGGGACTGAAGGCCAAGCACGACGAGCTGCAAATTTACGCGCAGGAGACGCTGGCTGCACGCGCAGCCGGCGGTCCGCGCGCGGGCTTCGACGGCTACGCCTTCACGATCGCCTTCAAGGGCGTGCTGCTGGAGGGTCTGGAGGTCGCGTTCATAGTGCTCACCTTCGGCGCCAACCAGCACCGCGTCCCCCTGGCCGCCGCTGCCGCCGGACTCGCGGTGCTCGTCGTCGTCGCCGCGGGCGCCGCCGCGCGAACCCCGCTGGCCCGCGTGCCGGAGAACACGATGAAGCTCGTGGTTGGAGTCATGCTCAGCTCCTTCGGGATGTTCTGGGGCGCCGAGGGCGCTGGTGCGAACTGGCCGGGCGGCAACGCCGCTCTCCTGGTGCTCATTCCAGGTGTCCTCATCGCCACGGTCGTGATGGCCAGGACCCTGAGCCACACCGCCTTTCCAGCACCTCTCGAACAGGTCCAGACGACCCCGCCGAACCCGCTGAGAGCTCAACCGTGAGCGCATGAAGCGAATCCAGATGTTTCTACTCGCCGTATGGGAGTTCGTTGCGGGCGATGACTGGCGCACCGCCGTCGGCGTCGTCCTGGCACTCGGATTGACCGCGATCGTTGCGGCCGTAGGTATCTCCGCCTGGTGGGTGATGCCGCTCGCGGTACTCGGACTGCTCGCGCTCTCGATCCGCCGCGCAGCAAAAGACATCCCCCGTCGATAGCCTGGAGTCACAGTCCGAGGAGGGTCTGGTGTACGAGCCGATTTTGTTTCGCGATCGTGGGCGTCCCGCGCAGGTCGTGCTGGGCGGTGTTGTTCCCGCGGTTGCCGGCGGGGTGGCCGGTGTGCTGGTGGGAGTCTCCAGCGGCGCCTATTGGGCGTACGGCGCGCTCGCCGCGATCGGCGCGATCGTGGCCGGCTTCGAGCACCAGGACGGGTGGGGTGGGGCCGACCGCGGTCTGGTGGCCGGCTTGATCTACGGGATCGCTCTACTGCTGGTGCATGCGATCATCGGCACCAGCGCGAAGGTTTCGCTCGGCAGCTTTCCACCGTTGCTCGCGGTGGTCACGGCGATCGGAGGCATGTTGCTGAGCGCCCTCGGTGGGCGGATGGCCCGTCTGCGGCGGGAGCGCAGGACGACGCCAGGCGACGCTGAGTGAAGCCCGGCAGAGAGTCACTCGCCGGACCTTTTGGCGTGAGCCAGGCGAGCCAGCGCTGCATGGTGGCGCTTGGCGCCGCCCAGCAGCGCCGCGTCGAGCTGCGCGCGCTTGAACAGCCAGTGCACGTCGGCCTCCCACGTGAAGCCGATCCCGCCGTGCATCTGGATCGCGCCGGCGGTGACCGACGTGCCGCCTGCGGCCGCCGCGGCGCCCGCAAGCGCCGCTGCCTCGGGTAGCAGCTGCGGGTCGGCATCGGCTGCCCAGGCTGCGTAGTAGGCGCTCGAGCGCGCACCCTCGGTGTGGAGCAGCATCTCCGCGCAGCGATGCGCGACGGCCTGAAAGGACCCGACGGGGACGCCGAACTGCTTGCGCTCTTTGACGTACGCGAGCGTCATGTCGAGCGCGCGCTGGCACACGCCCACGACCTCGGCGGCGATCGCCGCGCGGATCCGGTCGGGGGCGCCGGGGCCGAGTGGTTCCCCATCCCCCGCGACGGTCGCGAAGCGCCGGGTGGGGTCGATCGAGATGAACTCACCGGTCTCGGGCGAGGCGATCAGCCGGGCATCCTCGCCGTCGATCACGAGCACAACCGCGGCGCCGTCCGCATCGGCCGCCAGTTCGCGCGTGCCGATCCCGGCGCTCAGCTCTCCCGAGGCCAGTCCCGGCAGCCAACGGGCCCGCTGTGCGTCGGTGCCCGCGGCCTGGATGGCCGCCGCTGCCGTGGCTGTCGAGAGGAAGGGCGTGGCCGCGCATGCGTACCCGAGCTCCTCGGCCAGCACCGCCAGCTCGACCGCTCCGAGTCCCTGCCCGCCGTGCTCCTCGGCGACCGCGATTCCCGGCCAGCCGAGCTGCACCAGCTCGCTCCACAACGCGGCGTCGTACGCGGTCGCCTCGGCGGCCTCTCGCACCTTGGCGAATGGCGAGCGCGCAGCGAGCAACTCGCGTGCGACGTCCTTGATCTCTCTTTGGTTGGCGCTGAGGTCGAAATCCAAAGTCGTCCCCTAACTGGTAAATGTTTTGGTTTGGTCGGCCCAACCAGCTACTGGATCTCTCGTAGCCGTCATCTGGTTGCTACCCCACAGGTCCAGTTGGTGGTTATGCCTCCAAACTGAGACACCAATCCCCCTACCGCGACTTCGGGAGGCCGAGCACACGCTCGGCGACGATGTTCTTGAGCACCTCCGTGGTGCCCCCCTCGATCGAGTTGCCGCGCGCCCGCAGCAGCTCATAGGCCCACGGATCGCCCGCGCGCAGCGCGCGGGGGCCGAGCAGCTCGGCGGCGAGTTGCGTGAGCCGCTGGTTGGTGTCCGACCACATCCACTTGGTCAGCGACCCCTCCGGGCCGGGCTGGCCGTACTTCTCGATCGCGGTCAGTCCCCGGTAGGCGGTGAGCCGCACGATCTCGGTGCGCAGGTGCAGCTCGCCGAGGCGGTCGGCGACGACGGGGTCCTCGAGCAATCCTTCGCGGGCGGCCCCGTCGATCAGGCGATCGAGCAGCTGGCGCATGCGGACCTGCAGGAAGAACCCCAACCCGGCGCGCTCGTTCATCAGCGTCGTGAGCGCAACCTTCCAGCCGTTGCCGACGCCCCCGAGCACGTTCTCGCTCGGCACGCGAGCGCCGTCGAGGAACAGCTCGTTGAACTCGGGCTCGCCGGTGATCTGGCGCAACGGACGGATCTGCACGCCCTCCTGCTCCATGTCCATCAGAAAGTATGTGAGCCCCTTGTGCTTAGGGGCGTCGGGGTCTGAGCGCGCGACGAGCATGCACCACTTCGAGTACTGCGCGCCGCTCGTCCACACCTTCTGGCCGGTGAGCACCCACTGATCGCCATCCTGCACCGCGCGCGTCTTCAGGCTGGCGAGATCCGAGCCGGCGTCGGGCTCGGAGAAGCCCTGGCACCAGATCTCATCCGCGGTCAGGATCGGCGCGAGGTGGCGGTCCTTCTGCTGCTCGGTGCCCCACGTCATGATCGTCGGGCCGGCGAGCAGCAGACCAAGCACATTGGCGGGCAGGGGCGCCCCGGAGCGGCCAAGCTCCTCGAAGAAGATCGCCGATTCGGTCAGCGTCGCCCCGCGGCCGCCATACTCGCGCGGCCAGTGCACGGCTGCCCAGCCGCCGTCGGCCAGCCGGCGCTGAAAGTCCCGCCGGTAGGCGTACTGGCGATCTTCGTCACCGCCCGGGGCGGGCCCCGGGTCGTTCGCGACAAACCAAGCGCGCAGCTCGTCGCGGAACGCGATCTCCTGCTCGCTGAAGGTCAAGTCCATGGTCCCCTCCTTCATGGTGTGGCCACACGATGCGACCAGCCCGATGTCCTCGAGATCACGCCAGGCTATCTTCTCAGGTGCCGCATGGTGTCGGCCGCGATCGTCGCAGGCTACACCGGACATCCGTAAGAACGAAAAGCGTAGGATTATCTGATCGACGTAAACTTTGGGAGAAGACATGCCGCGCTATCTGATCGAGAGGGCTTGGACCGTGTTGGAGGAGGAGGAAATGGCGAGCAAGGGTGCTCTCTCGAAGCGCATCCTGGCGGAGAACGAGCAGTTCTCCCCCGTGACATGGGAGCACAGTCACGTGGTCATGGACGAGGACGGTGAGCTGAAGTCCTTCTGTGTCTATGCCTCGCCCAACATGGAGCTCATACGAGAGCACGCTGCGATGCTTGGTGACCACACGGTCAAGGGGATCTACGAGATCGGTGGCGACATCTCGCCTGCGGACTTCGACTGATCCGTCGACGCGAGGTCGCGGCTTGTGTGCAGCTCCGCCGTCGCGGCGACGGCCCGTCGCAGCCGTGCGCGCCGCCGGCGTGCCTTGTCATTCTCCGGGATCAGCTCAAGCGCTTGGTTGCATAGTTCGATGGCCTCATGCGGGGTCCATCCCCTCCAGGCCTGGTCTGCCGCGGTGAGCAGGTAGTCCGCGGCGCTCGCGGTCTCGCCGGCCTCACGCCAATGATGAGCGAGGATCGCCGCGTAGGCCGCTGGATCGCCCGCCGCGTTCTCGATGAAACGTGCGACGATCCCGTGGCGCTCACGACGGACAGCCTTCGGCAGGGTCGCATAGGCGACCTCGCGGATCAGCCCATGCTTGAAGGCCAGCTCCTGGTCGCCTACGATCCGCGACGACGGGCTGCGGCGGACCAGGTCCCGGCGCTCGAGGGCCTGCAACGTACCCGCGAGCGAGCCATTGCCGCCGAGCGCTCGCAGGCTGCCCAGCCAAAAGAAATCGCCGACCACGGATGCGTCGAGAATCACTTGTCGCTCGGGGCCCGGCAGCTGGTCGACTCGCGCGGCGATGATCGCCTTGAGGTTTGCCGGGAGCCCGCGGGCGCCCGCGGCGCCGCCCTCCGATAGCCACGCAGCCAGTTCCTCGATGAACAGCGGATTGCCGCCCGCCGCCCTGTCCACGCGCCCGGCGACAGCCTCCTTATCGGTCACGCCGCCGAGCAGCTGGCGCACCAGCTCGTGTGCGCAGGAGTCGGTGAGAGCCTGAATCTGCACGGTGGTATTGGTTGGGAGCCGTGCCCAATTTGGTCGTGCATCGAGGAACTCGGGCCGGGCGATTGCAAGCAGGAGCAGTGGCACTCCCGCGAGGCGCACCGAGAGCGCCTCGACGAGCTCCACGAGGCTGTCGTCGGCCCAGTGCAGATCCTCGAGCACCACCAGCGTGGGCTGCTCGCGGGCAAGCCCCTCGAGGAAGCGCTGCGCGGAGGCGAACAGAGCGTGCCGGTCCTCGACCGTGTCCTCGGCCAGACGGGCCAGGATCGAAAGGTTCCTCGCCAGCTCGCGCGCATCGGAGGACGGCAGCAGCGATGCCGTACGCTCGCCGAGCTTGTGGGCCGCGACGTCGGCCGGGTCGGTCGCGAAAATCCCGCAGGCCTCCCTGATGACCGCTCCAAAGGCCCAGTACGCAGCCGGTTCTCCATACGGGAGCGGGCGGCCGTGCAGGGTCCGTCCCCCGTCTGCCTCCACGCGCGCGGCGAACTCCCGCGTCAAGCGCGTCTTGCCGATCCCGGGGGGGCCCACCAGTGTGACGAGCTGCGGATGGAGCTCGGCCGAGGTTCGCGCCCACGCCCTCACCAGCAGCTCGAGCTCCGCGTCCCGGCCGATGAACGGCGCCGCGGAGAGCGGGCGGTCTGCCGGAGCCGACGTGACCCCCCGAGCGAGCCATGCACGCAGCGGCGCCTCCTTGCCCTTTGCCAGGATCGGCTCCATCGCCTCGCAGGCGATCGCGTGCAGGCAGGCGGCGTGGGTCGCCTCGCCGAGCAGCACTCCTTCCGGCGGAGCGGCGGCCTGCAACCTGGCGGCGGTATTGACCGCGTCCCCCATCACCGTGAGCTCCCGCCGTCCGTCTGGGCCCACGGGGGCGAAGATGACCTCTCCCGTGTTGATGCCGGCGCTGACGCAGAGTCCGCCGAAGAGCGCGGCCTCCTCAGACGCTCGACGCTGGATCTCCAGGGCCGCCCGCACCGCTCGCTCGGCGTCGTCCTCATGGGAGATCGGCGCCCCGAACACTGCCATCAGCGCGTCGCCAATGACCTTGTCCACGATGCCCCCGAATCGCTCCACGACTTCGCCCATCTCTTTCATGCAGCCGTCCACCATCGAACGGATCTCCTCGGGGTCGGTCCGCTCCGAGAGCGATGTGAACCCGGACAGGTCGGCGAACAGGACGGTCACCCAGCGCCGCTCCCCCTCCTCGCTTTCCGTGGCTCCGGACGTTGCCGGGCGCCTGATCTCACACGGTGCGCCACAGGACCCGCAGAAGCGAAAGCCGGGCGGGTTGTCCTGCCCGCACGAGGCGCACTCCCGCCACAGTGACGTTCCGCAGTGGCCGCAGAACCGCTGCGTGGCGTCGTTGGGCTCAGCGCAGTTGGGGCAGGGTGCCCTCTCAGCCAAGGCTCAGCCCTCTGGCGCGGGATTGGCTTGCGGGTTTGAGTCCATGTCGCGTGGTGAGGCGTAGGCGACCGCGCCAAGCACGCAGCTCGGACGCGTGCTAGGCGTACATGTCCGCGGAGATGCGGTCGACCTCCACCACGGCGTCAGCAGGGATGCCGACGCGCTTGGCGGCGGCGACGATCCCGTCGGGCGACGGCGCCTCGTAGAGGCAGTAGGCGCGACGCCGGTCGGCGCTGAGGAACGAGAACAGCCAGCGCACACCCTCGTCGGCGTTGACCTCCTCGATCAGTTTGACGTCGTCGCTCGTGAGGTCGAGCTGGTCGGCGAAGGCACGCTCGATCACGTACATCGGCATGATCCCATGCTACGCCATCACCCGCCTCTCAACCGGGGGGCTCGGCGGGCACACGTCGCCGCTCAACCTTCAACCAGCCCCTGCCGCAGGCATACGTCGCCGCTCAAGCCTCAACCAGCCCGCGCCGGTAGGCGTACGCCGTCGCCTCGGTGCGGTTCGCGCACGCGGTCTTGCGCAGAATGCTCCCCGACGTCCTGCTCACTCAGGCCGCCCAGACTGAGGCGAACGACGTCGTCGGAGCGGCGCAGGTCCGCAAGCGCGTCGGCGAGCTCGGCTGGGACGTCGGCCTCGGTGTCTCGGAACGTCGCCACCACCAGCACGCGGGCCTCGGTGCTCGCGCGGGCGAGGTGGCGCAGGAGCACGAGCGTGGGCGTGTCGGCCCAGTGCCCGTCCTCGAGCACGAGCAGCAGCGACCGTCGGCGGCCAGGACGTCTGTCACAGCCGTGTGCAGCCGGTGGCGCTCGGTGTCGGGGTCGGCGGCGACGGGCGCCGCGAGCCCGGGGACAAGCTCGGGCAGGTCAAGTATCAGCCGAGTCAGCTCGCCGCCAGCGCTGCCGAGGTCCGCACGGAGCACGTCGGGGTCGGTGCTCCGAGCGAGCTGGCCGAGCGCCTCGGCGAAGGGACGGTAGGCGGTCTGCACCACGGCGTCGCAGGCGCCGTAGAGCACGAGCGCTCCTTCAGAGGCGAGCGCCTGCGCCAACTCCCGCACAAGGCGACTCTTGCCCGATCCGGCCTCGCCGCCCAGCAGCGCTAGCCGACCACGCTCCCCCACCTCGCGCGGCACGAGCGCCCGCAGCGCCGCGAGCTCCGTCGAGCGTCTGACGAACGGGGAGGACGGGGGGGAGTCGTAGAGGGCCGGGAAGCGGTTGCACGTTGCAGGAGTGGGCGGTAGTCAGATCTGATTATCGCGCTCGGTGGGCGCTGTGAGGGAGTCGGCGAACTGTGTCAATCCAGGTCATGACAGCGGGCATCGCCCCGAGTACTGTCGCCGGTGTGATCGGGAGTCCCCTTCCAGGGCGCCGGCGGAGTCAAACGAGGAAACGGAGGCCGACATGAGCACCACCAACGCGGCACAGGCCGTCGGTTCCCGTGTGAATCGCTGCACGCCTACACACACCGCATCCCCAGCAGGCACCATAAGTTCCCCGATCGTACGCCACCTGAGCGTGGCCGGCGACGACTGCTACTCGACAGCGCGCCGCGCGTGGATCTCGATCAGCTCCAGCTGCATGCTGCGAGGCTGCTCGCCCGGTCCCGGATGCAGCCGTCGCCAGACGCCGTCGGCGCCGAGCTCCCAGGCGTTCTGGTTGTCGTGGAAGGCGCGTTCGAGCACGTCGAGCAGTTCGGCGCGCAGCTCGGGGGCCTCGATCGGGACGGCGAGCTCGACGCGGTGGTCGAGGTTGCGCGGCATCAGGTCGGCGGAGGCGATGTACACGAGCTGTTCGCTCCCGCGCTGAAAGGCGTACACACGTGAATGCTCGAGCAGCCGCCCCACCACGGAGATGACGCGGATGTTCTCGGAGACCCCCGGCACGCCGGGGCGCAGGCAGCAGATCCCGCGGACGTTCAGATCGACCTGTACGCCGGCCATCGAGGCGCGGTAGAGCGCGCGGATACAGGGGCCGTCGACCAGCGCGTTCATCTTCATCGTGATCTGAGCGGGCTGCGCGGGGGAGTGCGCGGCGATCGTGCGGTCGATCTCGGCGATCAGCCCGTCGCGCAGCTGTGTGGGGGCGATCAGCACCTTGCGGTAGTGCAGGGGGCGACCGTAGCCGGTGAGGTAGTTGAACATGTCGGCGACGTCCGCGCCGATCTGAGGGTCGGTGGTGAACAGCCCGAAGTCGGTGTACAGGCGGGCGGTGGTGGAGTGGTAGTTGCCGGTGCCGATGTGCACGTAGTTGCGCACTCCCTCGCCCTCGCGGCGCACCACCAGCACGCACTTGACGTGAGTCTTCAGCGCGGGCTGGCCGTAGACGACGTGTACCCCGGCCTCCTCCATCGCCTTGGCCCAGTGGATGTTCATGCGCTCGTCAAAGCGCGCCTTGAGCTCGACCAGGGCGACCGCCTGCTTGCCGCTCTCGGTGGCATCGATCAGCGCCGGTACCAGCGGGGAGTCGTCGCTGGTGCGGTACACGGTCTGCTTGATCGCGAGCACGTTGGGGTCGGCGACGGCCTGCTCCACGAAGCGCTCGACCGAGGTGGAGAAGGAATCGTAGGGGTGGTGTACCAGCAGGTCGCCTTCGCGCATCGCGGCGAGCACGTCGGGTCGCTCGCCCTCATGGCGCAGCAGACGCGGGTGGGTGATCGGGCTCATCGGCGGGTCGCGCAGCTCGGGCAAGCCGGGAAGGCGCACGATCTGCCACAGCGAGCCCATATCGAGCAGGCCGTCGACGGGGTAGATTTCCTCCTCGGCGACGCCCAGCAGGCCGACCAGCTCGCTGCGCAGCGGCGCCGAGCAGTGGGCGCCGAGCTCGACGCGCACGATCTCGCCGAAGCGGCGGCGGCGCAACTCGTCCTCGACCGCCTGCAGCAGGTCGGCGGCGTCGTCGGAGACCTCCAGGTCGGCGTCGCGGGTGACGCGGAAGAGGTGGTGGTCGACGATCTCCATCCCGGGGAACAGCGCACCCAGGTGGTGGGCGATCACCTCCTCCAGCGCCACGAGCGTGACTCTGTCCGCGGCAGCACTATCGCCCTCGCTGCTGCCGGGAACCTTGATGAAACGGGGCAGGATCTCGGTGGGGACCTTCACGCGCGCGAACACGGTTTGGTCGGTGACGGGGTCGCGCACCAGCACCGCCAGGCTCAGCGAAAGGTTGGAGATGTATGGAAAGGGCCTCCCGGGCGCGACCGCAAGGGGAGTGAGCGTAGGGAAGATGACCTGCTGGAAGTGCCTTGCCAGGTGCATGCGCTGGCGCTCGTCGAGCTCATCGAAGCCGACCAGGTGGATGCCGTGGCGGGCCAGCGCGGGGCGCAGCCGCTGCTCGAAGCAGGCGGTCAGACGCCCGCCCAGCTCCAGCACCTGCTCGCGGATGAGCCCGATCGTCTGGGAGGGGGTGGATCCGTCCTGGGAGGGGTTCTCAACGCCGGCCTCGATCTGGTCGTGCAGGCCAGCGACGCGCACCATGTAGTACTCGTCGAGGTTGGTTGTATAGATCGCGCAGAACTTCACGCGCTCCAGCAGCGGTAGCTCCTCGTCCTCGGCGAGTTGCAGCACGCGCTCGTTGAAGTCCAGCCAGGAAACCTCACGGTTGAGGTAGAGCGAGGGTTCGCTCAGGTGGCGCTCCTCGGGCTGCGGTGGCCCGCCGCGCCCGCCCTCGCCAGCCTCGCCCGGGGCGGGCATGGGCTCGAGCTCGGCGTCGCCGGAGCCGCTATCGGCAGGCGCAGGCGTGCGCTCGGCTTGGGTTTGATCGATGCTCATGCGACTCTCAACGCTACACCCTGAACATATCGCTACTGTGAAGTGCGAGGGAGATGGCTCGCCAGCTCTGGTTGCTACGTCACGCGGACGCCGAGCCGCACGGAACCCGCGAGGACTCCGAGCGGCGCCTGACCGAGCGGGGCGAGCGTCAGGCGCGACTGGCGGGCGAGGCGATTGCGCTGATGGGGGTGGAGTTCGAGGCGCTGCTGAGCAGCCCCAAGGAGCGCGCACTGCGCACGGCGACGGTGGCGGCGCAGGCGTGGAGCGAGCACCGAAGCCGGGAGACACTCGCCTCCGGCGAGCATCCCCGTTTCGGCCAGCGCGAGAAGCTCGAGATCCACGCGCCGCTGGCTGAAGGCTTTGACGCGCGACAGGCACTGGCGGTGATGAGCGCCCTGCCCAGCCGCCCGCGGCCCGCCGGCGAAGCGGCCCCCTCGGCTCGGGTGCTGCTCGTGGGCCACGAGCCCGACCTCTCGACGGTGGTTGGGGAACTTACGGGAGCACGGATCGACCTGAAGAAGGGCGGACTGGCGATCGTAAGGATCGACGGCCCGGGCGGGGAACTGCTCGTACTGCTGCGTCCCGGCGAGCTGGCGCTGATCGCGAAAGGCGGGGTTGCGGCGAGCGTCCCCGCTCCGTGACCGCGAATATAGGGCTCGGGCGCGGATGGGCGCCCCGACTCCGTAACTCCACGGTCACCGCCGGATCCTGCCCACGCGGTAGGGTCCGCTCGTGGCCAGCGGACGCTCGGCATTCATCACCGGAATCACCGGCCAGGACGGCTCTTACCTCGCCGAGCTGCTGCTGGAGAAGGGGTATGAGGTGCACGGCATGGTGCGCCGCTCCTCGACCGAGCGCTTCGAGCGGATCGAGCACCTGCGCGAGCAAATCACACTGCACCAGGGCGACCTGCTCGACCAGCGCTCGCTGGTGGACGCGCTGCGCGCGGCGCGCCCGCAGGAGATCTACAACCTCGCGGCGATGTCGTTTGTCGCGGTATCGTGGATCCAGCCGACGCTCACAGCTGAGTTCACGGGGGTGGGGGTGACACGGATGCTCGAGGCGATGCGCGAAGTGTGTCCGGAGGCGCGCTTCTACCAGGCCTCCTCGAGCGAGATGTTCGGCAAGGTGCGGGAGGTGCCGCAGAGCGAGCACACCCCCTTCTATCCCCGCTCTCCGTATGGGGTTGCGAAGGCGTACGGGCATTTCATCACGGTCAACTACCGCGAGTCCTATGGGCTGCACGCGACGTCGGGGATACTTTTCAACCACGAGTCGCCCCGCCGCGGGCTGGAGTTTGTGACGCGCAAGATCACCTGGCACGCCGCGGCGATCCGCCTGGGCCTGGTGGAGAAGCTGCATCTCGGCAACCTCGACGCCGAACGCGACTGGGGGTATGCGAAGGACTACGTGGAAGCGATGTGGCTGATGCTCCAGCGCGAGCGTGCTGAGGACTACGTGATTGCCACGGGCATGGCCCACTCGGTGCGCGAGTGCCTGGAGATCGCCTTCGATCAGGCGGGCGTGGAGATCGATGAGCGCGTGGTGCTCGACGAGTCGCTGGTGCGCCCCGCCGAGGTGGATCACCTGATCGGCGACTCCACCAAGGCGCGCGAGGACCTCGGCTGGGAGCCGGGGACGAGCTTCGAGCAGCTGATCAGGCTGATGGTCGACGCCGACCTCGAGCTGCTGAGCGGGTGATGGCTCCCGATCCTGCCCCACCCGATCAGACGCTCGCCCCGAGTCTCGCCGTGCGTGGCGTGGGCCTTGATCTGCAGTTCTCCAAGAGGGGGGCTAGGTGGCAGCAGCAGCCGCGCGCCGGGCGCTCGTGACGGGGCTTACAGGCCAGGACGGCTCGTTCCTGGCGGAGCTGCTGTTGGCGGAGGGGTATGCGGTGACGGGCGTGGTGCGCGGCTGGCCACGCGCTTCGCTGGGCGCGGCCGAGCACCTGCGCGGCCGGGTAGATGCGGTGCCGGGAGAGCTGCTCGATCCCGGCGGCCTGCGCGCGGCGGTGGAGGAGGTGCGCCCACACGAGCTCTACCACCTCGCGGCGCCCTCGTTCGTGCCCGCCTCGTGGGAGCACCCGGCGGAAGCCTGTGCGGCGATCGTCGACGCGACGGCGGCGCTGTTGGAGGCAGTGCGCGAGGTGCAACCGGCGATCCGCGTATTCGTGGCCAGCACCGGCGCGATCTTCGGCGACGCGGGAGAGAGCCCCCAGCGCGAGGATACGTGCTGCCGGCCGGAGAGCCCCTACGCGATCGCCAAGCTCGCCGCGCAACACCTCGTGGGGGCGATGCGCGCCCACGACGGGGTGTGTGCGTGCTCGGGGATCCTCTACAACCACGAGTCAGAGCGCCGTCCGGAGCAGTTCGTGACGCGCAAGCTCACACGCGCGGCGGCTGCGGTGGAGCTGGGCCTGGCCAGCGAGGTGGCGGTGGGGGACCTGGACGCGGTGCGCGACTGGTCGTTCGCGGGGGACCTGATGCGCGGTGCATGGCTGATGCTTCAGCAGGACGAGCCCCAGGACCTGATCCTCTCCAGCGGCGTGCCCCACACGGTCGCAGAGTGGGCGCGCGCAGCATTCGCCTGCGTGGGCAGGGACGCCGACGACCACGTGCGTGTGGCGAGCGAGCTGGTGCGCACGCCGGAGGCCACGCCGATGGTCGGTGATTCGCGCAGGGCGCGTGAGCGTCTGGGGTGGCGCCCCAGCATCGATTTCGAGCAGCTGGTGGAGCGGATGGTGCGGGCCGATTTGGAGGAGCTGCGGGCGGCCGCGAGGCGAACCTAGGTAAACCAGCGCCTCGACCTTGTCTCGCTCGGCGGTAAGACGGAAGGGCTGGTGGCTAGACCAGCGCCTCGACGGCGAGCTCGCCGTCCGGCGTAGGAGCGGACTCGGGCTGCCGGGTGACTGGGACGTCCCCGTCCATCGTGCCTCCGGGCAGAGCGGAGGGCACGTCGCCGCCCTCGGCGGGCGACCCGTCCGCGGGTTCCGCGGCGAAGCGGTAGCCGATGCCGAAGTGGGTGTGGATGTAGCGCCACTCGGGCGATGCCTTCTCGAGCTTCTGGCGGAGCTTGCGCACGAACACGTCGACGGAGCGGTCGCCGCGCACCATCGCGTAGCCCCACAGCCGCGAGTAGATTTCCTCACGCTCTAAAACCCGGCCTTCGGCGGCGGCGAGCAGCTCGATCAGCTCGAACTCGCGGCGGGTGAGGTCGAGGCTGTGGCCGGAGACGAACGCTTGGAAGCGGTCGGAGCGGATCTCCACCTCGCCCGCGGTGACTGACTTGACCTCGGCACGGCCGGCGGGCCGGCGGCGGCGGCGTACGACGCTCTGGATGCGGGCGATCACCTCCTCGGGGTGGCAGGGCTTGGTGATCCAGTCGTCGGCGCCTAAGCGCAGCCCGCGCACCCGCTGAGCCACGGTGGAGGGGCCGGTGCAGACGACGATCCCGAGGTCGGGGAGGGCGCCGCAGAGGCGCTCAAGCCACTCCCACGCCTGCGGGCCGAGCACGGCTAGGTCGACGACGAGCGCGGACAGGCGCATCGCGCCGATCGCCTCGGGCGGGACGGGGCTGGCAAGCACACGGTGCTCCCAGCTGAGCCGGTCCAGGCGCTTGGAGAGTACCTGGATGAAACCGCTGTCGCGGTCGAGAACGGCTACCCGCAGTGGCGGGGCTGTCGAGGAGGGGCTACGAGCTTCTTGACCCCCCTGCTCGGCGCGGATGGTTTCCATCATCGCGGGCTCCACTCTATGCAAATCTCCGGCCGCGATGTTGCCAGCTCGGACGATGGTCACAGGATCTTAACAGCGGAAGCCCGCTAATTGCGACAAATGCCACTCAATCCCACCGGACAATGCCCTCAATCCTGCCCGAACGGGTGGGAAGAGTCGGAGAACTCGCGGAACAGGCCGGTCACGACGAACGCGACCTGCTCGCCGATGTCCACGGCGTTGTCGCCGACGCGCTCCAAAGCTCTGGCGACGAGGATCATGTGCATCGCCCATTCGCGCGTGTCGGGGTCGTCGCCGATGTCGAGCGCCATCCGGAAGATGTCGCGGTTAAGGCGGTTGATGGAGGTGTCCTGGCGCACGAGGTCCTCGGCGAGCTCCACGTCGCGCCCGGCGAAGGCGGCCTTGGACTGGGTAACCTCCGAGCGGGCGAGGCCGCCCATCTTCAAGAGCGCCTCGAGCAGCGGGCGGCGCACCGGGGGCTCGTAGCCGGAGAGCGGGATCAGCTTGGCGATGTTGACGCACTGGTCGCCCATCCGCTCGATGTTCTTCATCACGTGCAGCAGCGCGGCGACGACGCGCAGGTCGCCGGCGACGGGGGACTGGAGCGCGAGCAGCGAAAGAATCCCTTGGTGGATCTCCAGGTAGCGTCCGTCGACGCGGTCGTCGTCGGCGATCACCATCTGGGCGAGCTCCACGTCCTGGTGCTCGAGTGCCTCGAGTACGCGGTCGAGCTGCTCGACGATGATGTCGAGGCCGCCGAGGGCGCGCCGCTCGAGCTCGCGCAGCTGCTGCTGGAAGTGCTGACGGGGGGTGGTTTTGCCGCTCACGAGGCCACCCGTGCCGCCCGCAATCCCTCCCGTGCCCCCCGCGAGCGCGGCGCCTCCCGCACGCGAGCTTGCCCTGCGCGGGACGGGTGCGCGCCCTTCTGAGGAATCAGCCGAACTTCCCGGTGACATATTCCTCTGTGCGGGGGTCGGATGGTTTGGTGAAGATCTCATTGGTTGGCCCCACCTCGACGAGCTCGCCGGCGAGCATGAAGGCGGTGCGGTCGGCGACGCGGGCGGCTTGCTGCATATTGTGAGTGACGATCACGATCGTGATGCGCTGCTTGAGCTGCTCGATCAGCTCCTCGATCTTCAGCGTGGCGATCGGGTCGAGCGCCGAGCAGGGCTCGTCCATCAGCAGCACCTCGGGATCGACGGCGAGCGAGCGGGCGATGCAGAGGCGCTGCTGCTGACCGCCGGAGAGCCCGACGCCTGGGGAGGAGAGACGGCCGGAGACCTCATCCCAGAGGCCGGCGCCGCGCAGCGCGGACTCGACGCGGTGCTGCAGGTCGATCTTCGATCGGCCGCCCCGCCGGGAGCGGCCGATCGTCAGTCGCAGGCCGGCGGCGACGTTGTCGAAGATCGACATTGTTGGGAACGGGTTGGGCTTCTGAAACACCATCCCGACCGCGCGGCGTACGGCGATCACGTCGACGGCGGGGTCGTAGATGTCGAGCTCGTCGAGCAGCACGCGGCCCTCGGCGCGGGCGCCGGGGATCTCCTCGTGCATGCGGTTGATGCAGCGCACCATCGTCGACTTGCCGCAGCCGGAGGGGCCGATGATCGCTGTCACCTGGTTGGGGGAAAGCCTAGGTCGATCCCCTTCACCTGCTCGGAGGCTCCGTAGAAGGCGCGCAGGCGCTCGAGGCGCACCTCGTGTGCGACCTTCGCCACCGATTGCGTGCCGGCTGCGCCTGTAGCGGCCTCGGTGGCGGCCGGCTGCGTGGAGGGACCGCCGGCGGGAGAGGAGTGATCGTGTGGCTGGAGCATCTGCTCAGGAGTTTGCTCGACTGGAGATGGATGTGCGTCGCGGCTCATGCAAGGCGGCTCCTGCGGGCGATCAGGCGGGCGATCAGGTTGAGTATGAGGATCATCGCGACGAGGGTCAATGCGGCACCCCACGCACGGTTTACCACTTCGGTGGTGGGGGATGTAACGTCGTTGTAGATCTGGTAGGGCAGCGAGTTCATGAACGAGCCGAGGCTGAGGCTGGTCTGGTTGGTGTGCCCGGCGGTGAACAGCAGCGGCGCGGTCTCGCCGGCGGCGCGGGCGACGGCGAGCAGGATGCCGGTGAGCATCCCGGTGAGCGCGGTTGGCAGCACCACCCGGAAGATCACCTTCCAGCGGGGCGCGCCGAGCGCGAGCGCGGACTCGCGCAGCGCGCCCGGGATCAGTTGCAGGATGACCTCGGCGGAGCGGATCACGACGGGGAGCATCAGCAGCGAGAGCGCGAGCGAGCCCTTGTAGCCGGCGTAGGTGGAGCCGGTGCCGATGATCAGCACGATGTAGATGAACAGTCCGAAGACGATCGAGGGGACCCCGGTGAGCACGTCGACGAAGAAGCGCACGGTGTTCGCAAACCACAATGGCTGGCCGTACTCGACCAGCCACAGCGCGACGCCGACGCCGATCGGGATCGCGATCGCGGAGGCGAGCGCGACCATCTCCAGGGTGCCCAGGATCGCGCTCTTGATCCCGCCGATCGAG
Source organism: uncultured Solirubrobacterales bacterium (assembly GCA_963812955.1). GTDB lineage: Bacteria > Actinomycetota > Thermoleophilia > Solirubrobacterales > Solirubrobacteraceae > Palsa-744. The sequence continues at coordinate 804,258 of CAWEXC010000001.1, read as the reverse complement.
GAGCCCCCGAAGAAGGTGCTGCCGGTCGGATCGGTCGTAAAGAAGCTCCAGCTCCACGCCCTGAGGCCCTTGACGAGCAGGTAGTAGACGATCAGCACCAGCGGCACCAGCGCGACCAGCGTGGCGGCGAGCAGCATCCCCCGCGCGAGCCGGTCGGCGCGCCGTCGCCGCGGGCTAACCGCGAAGCGCGCGAGGCGATCGGGTGTTACCCCGTGCGCACTCATCGAAGGCCCGCCTCGGTTGTGGTCGGGAGGGGGGTCGTGGGGGCGCATCCGCGCGCGTGGACGCGGAGACCGGCCGGCTGGGCGTGGGGCCTCCTGCCCCACGACCGGCGCTTACGGGTGGCGCTCATGCGCCCACCGCCGCTGCGGCGACGAGGTCGGCCGACGACGACCCCTCGCTCGCTCTTCCGCGGGAGCCGCCGCGAGCGGCGCGCAGCACGAATAGGCGCGCGATGGCGTTGACGAGCAGCGTGAGCACGAACAGCACGAGCGCACAGGCAAACAGGGCGGAGCGATGCAAACCGGTGGCCTCGCCGAATTCGTTGGCGAGCACCGCGGCGAGCGTGTAGCCCTGGCCAAAGAGGTGGTGGGCGAGCGTGGGGGAGTCGCCGATCACGATCGTGACGGCGATCGTCTCGCCGATCGCGCGCCCAAGCCCGAGCATCGCGCCCCCCACGATCCCGGGGCGGCAGTAGGGGATGATCGCGATCCGGATCATCTCCCAGCGGGTGGCGCCGAGCCCGAGCGCGGCCTCCTTGTGGTCGGGGGGCACGGTGCTCATCACCTCGCGGGCGATCGCTGAGACGATCGGGAGGATCATGATCGCGAGGATCAGCCCGGCGACGAAGCAGTTGGGGATCGTGACGAGGCCGCCGCCGATGAAGGGGATGAAGGAGAGGCGGTCGGCGACCCATTGCTCGGCCGGCTGGAGCTTGGGGGCGAGGAAGAAGATGCCCCACAGCCCGTACACCACAGAGGGCACCGCGGCGAGCAGCTCCACCAGGATCGTCAGTGGTGCGAGCACGCGTCTGGGGCAGAGCTCGGTGAGGTAGACCGCGGTGGCGACGGCGATCGGCACGCCCATCACAAGCGCCAGCGCGGAGGTGATCAGCGTCCCGACGAGCAGCGGCAGCGCGCCGAACTGTCCGGCGCTGGGGTTCCAGTCGTTGCCGAAGACGAAGTTGAATACGCCGGCGGCGGCAAATGCGGGGCGCGCTTCGCCGAACAGGCGCACGAAGAAGTAGACGATCAGAACGAGGATCAGCGCGGCGAGCGCGGTGAGCCCGTACTTCAGGGCGCGGTCGGGCAGGCGCGCAAGCGGCGACCGCTCGAGCAATGAGCGGTCGCCGCCTGGGATCGATGCTGCCTCCAAAGCGCCTTTCAGACTAGCTCAGCGGTGAGCCTTCGCATTCAAGGCCGCCCACGGCTTCCTTGGATTTCGCGAGGATCGCTGCCGGCAGTGCGGCGTAGTCGGCCTTGGAGAGGATGCTCTGCCCTGCGCCGAGGCCGTAGTTGAGGAACTTCACGACGCCTTCCGCCGCCGTCTTGCCGCCGGGCACGCCGGCTTTGCACATGTCCTTGTAGACCACCACGAAGGTCTGTGAGGTGATCGGGTAGGCCTGCGGCGAGGAGGGGTTTTTGATCGCGAAGCCGAGGTTGGCAGGCACTTCGATGCCTTCCGCGGCGGCGCTGGTGGAGGCCAGGGTGGGCGCCACGAAGTTGCCCGCCTTGTTCTTCACGCTGGCGTACGTGAAGTTGTGCTGCAGTGCGTAGGCCTGCTCGACGTAGCCAATTGCGCCGGTGGTCTGCTCGACCGCGCCGGCCACGCCGGCGTTGCCCTTGGCGCCGGTGCCCGTCGGCCATGCGGGTTCCTTGCTGCCGGGGCCGACCTTTTTCAGCCATTCGGGGTCGACGGCGGCGAGGAAGCCGGTGAAGCCGGCGGAGGTGCCCGAGGAATCCGAGCGATGGATCACGGTGATCGGGGTGCTCGGCAGCGTGACGCCCGGGTTCAGCGCCGCGATCGCGGGGTCGTTCCAGGTTTTGATGTTGCCGAGGTAGATGTCGGCGATCGTGGTGCCGTCGAGCTTGAGGCCGGATTTGACGCCGGGGAGGTTGTAGGAGACGGTGATCGCGCCCAGGAACATTGGGATCTGGACCGGTTCGCCGACCTTGCCGAGAGCCGTTTCTTCTTCGGACTTAAGCGGTGGGTCGGAGGCGCCGAAGTCGACGGTCTTGCTTTCCAGCGCGGTGATGCCGGCGCCGGAGCCGACGGCCTGGTAGTTGACGGTCACGCCGGAGGGAGAGCCCGAGGCGCCCCACTGTTCGTAGACGGGTGCGGCGAAGGTGGAGCCGGCGCCGGAGATCGTGGCCGACGCGGCGTTGGTGGTGCCGGAGGTCGTCGAGTTCGAGCTGCCGCAGGCGGCGACGAGCAGCGAGAGTGCCGCGACGCCCAGGGCCGTCGCGGCTGTCTTTTGCAAGTTGATCACTATTGCGTCTCCCTATTGCTTTTTGGTGGGGGTCAATGGATCGGAGCAGGGCGAGGCATACGAGTTGCAAGACGCGCTCCCCGCCCGGGTGATGCCAGTCGTACTCTCCTAGTCCACCGCCGCCGGCATGTGAAAATTTCGTGAAGGTTGCTGGCGGTCGCCCATGCGGTGGGAGATCGGGAGGGAGGCAGGCCCCCCTCCCGCAAAGGGTTGGGGTTGGAAGCGGTAGCCGAAGCCGGGGTGGGTGTGGATGAAGCGGCGGTCGGGCATCGCAGCTTCGAGCTTGGTGCGCAGCTTGGAGACGTACACGTCGACCGAGCGGTCGCCGGCGCGCAGCTCGCCCCCCCACACGACGCGGTAGAGCTCCTCGCGCGTGACGATCGTCCCGAGCCGCTTCGCCATCGCCACAAGCAGCTCGAACTCGCGCACGGAGAGCGTCAGCGCCTGGCCGGTGGCGAGCGCCAGCCCCTCGGCGGGGTGGATCTCGAGCTCGCCTGCGTAGATTGTGCCGCCATGGCCGCCGTGGGCGGCCTCGCCATTCTCCAGAGACTCTTCCACAGGCCAGCATGATCGAGGTCGGCGAGCGCCCCCGAGTTGCGAACTCGTGATTCATTCGTGAAAAAAATGTGAAAAGGGGCGGGGCCACCGGGTGGCCAGGCTCCACTGCTTCCTCGGGGGGAATATCCTCCGCCGATGAGCTTCCCGCGTCGCGGCCGGCCAAACCCCTCTGACCGTGACGCTCAGCCGCGTCCTTGCGCTCGATGAGCCTCCTGCGTCGCGGCATGGATGGCTCCCTGATGGAGCTGGTGGAGGAGGCCGGGCGCAACGTGCAGCGCTCGGGCCTCTTGATGCGCGAGCTGCTCGCGGATTTCCCCGAGCACGCCCCGCTGGCGCGCGACCTGAAGGTGTGCGAGCAGGAGGGCGATCGCATCACCCACGACATCATCCATCGCCTCACCGCCGGCCGCCGCGTGCGGGCGCCATTCGCGGCCAGCGACGGCTACGCGCTGGCGACCGCGCTCGACGACATCGTTGACTACACCGAGCACGCCGCCGCGCAGATGGTGCTGTACGGCGTGGAGGCCCCGATGGAGCAGGCGGTCGAGTTCGCCGAGGTGCTGGTCGGCGCCGGCGAGCAGATCGCCAGAGCCCTGCGCTGCCTGCGCACCGGCACCGAGCTGGGCCCCCACCTGGTGGAGATCCATCGCCTCGAGAATGAGGGCGACCGCCTGCAGCGCGACGCCGTCGCCTCGCTGTTCGCGGGCGGCATCGACCCGATGGTGGTGATCCGCTGGAAGGACATCTTCGAGTCGCTCGAGGCCGCCGTTGACGCCTGTGAGACGGTCGCGCATGTGCTGGAGGGGATCGTGCTCAAGCAGCGGGGGCGGTGGCGCTGAAGGGCGGTGAAGAGGGGATCGTGCTCAAGCAAGGCGGGGGGTGGCGCTGAGGGGCGGCGACCGGCATGTCGCTCCCGCACAAAGGTGTCCGCAGCTCTGGGTATGGTCGAAGACAGTTGTACTCATGAGCGGCTTGCCTGATACCATCGACCCATGGCGGTCAGTGCCCTTTCTGTCACCACTGCCGATGAGCTTTTCGCCATGCCCGACGATGGGGTGCGCCACGAGCTCGTGCGCGGCGAGCTGCGGACGATGACGCCGCCGGGCTTTGAGCATGGTCGCGTGGCGGCGAACGTGGGAATTCTGCTCGGAGTCCACGCACGCCAGACGGACAGTGGCGTGACGTGCGCTGCTGAGACAGGCTTCGTGCTGGCCCGTGACCCCGACACGGTGCGGGCGCCCGATGCCGCGTTCGTCGCCAAGGAGCGCGTCGAGGCGATCGGCCGGACGCCCAAATACTGGCCCGAGCCGCCGAGCCTCGCCGTGGAGGTGGTGTCGCCTGACGACAGCTTTCACGAGGTTCAGGACAAGGCGCTCGAATGGCTGGCCGCCGGTGCGACCGCAGTGCTCGTGCTCGACCCAGCCAAGCGGACGGCAACCGTCTACCGGGGTAAGGAAGACGTGCGCGTGCATGACGCCGATGAGAGCCTCGACCTTGGTGACGCCGTGCCGGGCTTCAGTGTCGCCGTGGCCGAGCTTTTCGCCTGAGCCGCTACCCCACGCTCGCCGGCTCCGGGTCGGCCACAGAGACGGGCTCGTCGGTCGCCGAGCCCGGCTGCACGGCCGGCGCAACGGCCTCGCCCGCGGGGCTCCCCGTCCGGGCACGCGCCAGCCACAGCCCGCCACAGCCGAGCAGCGTGGCGCAGAGGATCCAGCCGAGCGCGGTGGTTTCGACGCCGACGTACTTCAGGCCCGAGGCGAAGATCACGAACGCGATCACGGGGCGGACGTAGCGGTCGGGCATTGAGGAGGAGAAGCGCGAGCCGACGTACACCGCGGGGACGCTGCCGATCACCAGCGAGGTGGTGACGCCGAAGTCGACGTGGCCGAAGGCGAGCGCCCCGAGCGCGGCGGCTGCCGTCAGCGGGACGGCCTGGGTGAGGTCGGTGCCGACCAGCTGGCTGGCCCCCAGGGCGGGGTAGAGGAACAGCATCATCACGATCATCAGCGAGCCCGAGCCGACCGATGTCATTCCCACGATCAGTCCCCCCACGATCCCGATTGCCACAGTCGGCAGCGGGCGGGGGACCACCTCGTGCACCACGGCTGTGCGCGTGTTGCCGGAGCGGCGGTCGAGCGCCATCCGCAGCACCATCGCGCTGGCGCCGATCAGCAGCGCCGTGCCGAGCACGATCTCGATTTTTTCCTGGTCCATCTTCGAGCCGCCCATCAGGTGCAGCAGGTAGGCGCCGAGGAACGCCGAGGGCACCGAGCCCAGCACCATCCAGCCCACCAGTTTGAAGTTGACGGTGCGCGCGCGCATGTGCACCCCTGCGCCGACGGGGCGCATCAACACGGCGGCGACGAGGTCGCTGGAGATCGCCGTGGAGGGCGTGATCCCGAACAGCAGGATCAGCATCGGGCTCATCAGGGCGCCCCCGCCCGCGCCAGTCATACCGACCAGCAGTCCCACGATGGCGGCCCCGAGGACTATGTATGGATCGACGTGCATAAACGGCGGCGAGAGTCTTCGACCCCACCCGCCAACGGCCCTTTATACCAAAGTCGATTGAGGAAGTAAAGCCGATCGATCAACTCGGGTTTGTGGGAGTCGACCGGCTTCCCACCCCAACCCAATCCAATCCGCACAACGTGCCTGCACCAGTTCGGGGGCGGGGTGGTGTCTCAGTTTGGGTGCCCAACCACCGACTGGACCTGTGGGCGGGGACTAGATGACAACTATGAGAGGTCCAGTAGCTGGTTGGCCACCCAAAATAAACATGTATATGGCGTCTCGCCCGGTGGCTCGCTCAGAACGTGCTCGGCGGCGCGCTCGCTTCGACCTGCGCGCCGGCGGCGCTGCCGATGAACAGCACCTGGAAGGGGGTGGAGCCGTGCGCTGCGACTTTGCTCAGCACCGCCCGCCCTGCCGCCACGATCCGCGTGCCGCGGCGGGCGATCCCGTAGACGACGAGTTCGCGCTGGGTCACCGCGGAGTCGTTGTGGACGGTTCCCGCCACGCCGCTGCTGCCGCCTTCTTCGTTGGCGTGCACGCGGGTGAGTACGATCCTCGGCACGGAGGCGGGCGCCTGCGGGGCTTCGCCCACGAGCGCGCTCACGCTTTTTGGCGCTTCGGTGGCCTGCACCTGGTCGTCGATCCACGCGAACTGCTGTCCCGCGGCCAGCAGCGATACGGAGGTGAGCGCCGCTTCCAGCCCGGTGCCGTTGTTCTGGTAAAGCGTGCTCCCGCCCGCGCCCTTCACGGTGATCGCGATCGGCACGTCGCGCAGCGCGTGGGTTGAGACGTTGCGCAGCGTCACGACCACCGCCGTGCCTTCGGAGCTGTGCACCGACTGCGTGTCCACCACCTGCACCGCGCTGCTGGCGTGTGTGATCGTCAGGCCTTTGGCGTCTTCCACGGGGTGTTCGGCCTTGGCCAGCTTCGCCTGCCTTTCGAGCTGTGCGCTCTTTTCCTGGCTGCTCTCGCATCCGCCCAGCGCCAGCGCCAGCACAAGCACTGCCCCGACACTTGTGCGGCCTCCCATCGCCCGCCTCAGCGACGCGCCGAACACCCGCACCGCCCCGACACTTGTGCGGCCTCCCATCGCCCGCCTCAACGGCGCGCCGAACACCCGCACTGCCCCGACACTTGTGCGGCCTCCCATCGTCCGCCTCAGCGACGCGCCGAACCGCGGTGCGAGCACCCGCCCCCCTCCTCCTCCTTTTTTTGGCTCACCCGAAGGCCCCGCTGATGTAGTCTCGCGTGCGCTGTTGGCGGGGTTGCTCGAACACCTGCTCGGCGGTGCCGTACTCGACGAGCTCGCCGAGGTGCATGAACGCGACGTGGTCGGCCACGCGTTGGGCCTGCTGGAGGTTGTGGGTGACGATCACGATCGCCACGCTCTCGCGCAGCTCGACGATCAGGTCCTCGATCACCGCTGTGGAGATCGGGTCCAGCGCCGAGCAGGGCTCGTCGAGCAGCAGCACCTCCGGGTCGGCCGCCAGCGCGCGGGCGATGCACAGCCGCTGCTGCTGGCCGCCCGACAGCGACAGCGCGGGGCGGTCGAGATCCTCGGCGACCTCCTCGTGCAGCCCCGCGCGGCGTAGCGCCTCGCGCACCGCCGGCTCCAGCGTGGCGCGGCGGGCGCGGCGGCGCCGGCCGGGGGCCTCGCGCAGCGCGTAGGCGACGTTCTCGAAGATGCTCATCGGGAACGGGTTGGGCTGCTGGAAAACCATCGTCACGCGCCTCCTCAGCGCGTTGACCTCGATCTCGTGGATCTCTTCGCCGTCGAGCGTGATCCGCCCGGCGCGGCCCGCCCCGGCGGTGATCTCGGTGAGGCGGTTGAGCGAGCGCAGCAGTGTCGTCTTGCCCGAGCCGCTCGCGCCGATCAGCCCCAGCACCTCTCCCCGGCGCACCGGCAGGCTGACGTCGCGCACGACCCACCGCTCGCCGTAGGCGAGCGACACCGACTCGATCCGCATCCGCTCTTCCGGGGGGTACGCCGCTGCCGGACGTGCCGCGCGCCGGCGGGCGAGAGCCGAGGGCACACCCGCCCCGCCGCTCACCACTGTCGTGCCCGCGCCGTTGCCCGCGCCATCGGCGGGCGTGGGCGCAACCACGCGCGGGTGACGGTCCGCCGCGATCCGGCGCACGGGTGGGGGGAGCGTGCTCATCGTTTGATGGTCCAGTCGACCGTGCCGAGGGACAGCCCCTTGCTCAGGCGCGTGACCAGCGCGTTGAGCGCGAGCACGATCATCAGCAGCACGAAGCCGGCAGCGTACGCCTTCTGGGGAGAGTTGCCGTCGCCGGTCGGCGCGTAGTAGTAGATGTAGTAGCTGAGCGTCGAGCCGGTGCCGCGCAGCGTGCTGAGCAGGGGCGCCCCTCCGGCCCCTTCGAGCTTCAGCGTGTTGAGCAGGATCAGGATGATCGCGGTGTCGCCGATGATCCTCCCCATCCCCAGCACCGCGCCGCTGGCGATCCCCGTGCGGCTGGAGGGCAGCAGCACCCGCCGGATCGTGGTCGCGCGCGTCTTGCCCAGCGCGTAGGACGCCTCACGCATCCGCGCCGGCAGTTGCAGAAGAGCCTCGCGCGAGGCGCCCACCACCAGCGGCAGCGCGAGCACCGACATCATGATCCCGGCGTTGAGGAACGACTGGCCGCTGACCGTGCCGTTGCTGGCGCTCCCGGAGAGAAACGCGAGCAGCGGACGCGCGAAGATCAACAGCCCGAACAGCGCCAGCACGATGCTAGGGATCCCGGCGATCGTCTCGATCGCCGACTCGACCGCGCGCGCCAGCCACCGCGGGCGTGCGTACTCGACCAGCCACACCGCGATCCCCACGCCGGCCGGCGCGGCGATCGCGATCCCGATCGCGGTGAGGATGAACGTCCCGATCAGCGGGTCGAGGAAGCCGCCGGAGTGCTTTTCCTGCAGCACCCCTGTCGAGGGCGATTCGACGAACAGGCTCGGGCGCAGCGCCGAGATCCCCTTGATGAACATGAACAGCACGATCCCGATCGCAACCACGCACAACCCGATCCCCACGGCCCAGCACAGCCAGTACGCCAGCCGGTCCACCAGCGGCCACGACGAGGTCGATTCGCGGCGCGGCCGCGCGATCGCGGCGGCGGGCGGCTGCAGGGCGGGCCCGGCGGTCGCCATCAGATGCCGATCCCGTAGCGTTTGAGCGGCTGCCTTACCGCCCACCCGGCGAGCGACAGCAACGCCGCGCTGAACAGCAGCAAGGCGCCGAACGCGTACACGGTGTGCCCGATCGGGGTGTTGGGGTTGTCGCCGAATTCCTTCACGATCGAGGCCGCCAGCGGCTGGATCGGCTCGAACAGGAACGTCAGCCCGTCGAGCGGGTTGGGCGCGAACGGCCGTCCGCCGCCGAGCATCGCGAGCATGATCGCCTCGCCCAGCGCGCGCGCGGTGCCGAGCACCGTGGCGGAGACGATCGCCGGTCGCGCGGCACGCACCGACACGCGCCAGATCGTGCGCCAGCGGTTGACGCCGAGTGCTACCGAGCCTTCGCGCCAGGTGGCCGGCACAGCGGCGAGCGCGCCGGAGATGAGCGCGATCATGATCGGCAGGATCATCACCGTGAGCACCAGCGTGGCGGTCAGCAGACCCTCGCCGCTCAGCTGCACAACGTACTGCACCGATTCCTTGCGCTGGGTGCTGATCAGGCTGTTGACCCACGGCGCGATCAGCAGCAGGCCAACCAGTCCGTAGATCACGGAGGGCACGCCCGCCAGCAGCCTTACCACCGGTTCCAGCACGCGCCTCACCGGCACCGGCGCGAACTCGGTGATGAAGATCGCCGCGAGCGTCGAGACGACCAGCGCGATCGACACCGCGCCGGCGGTACTCAGCAGCGTCCCCCAGATCAGCGGCCAGGCGCTGAAGTACAGCAGCGGGTGGCCGGGCAGCGCAGTGCCCGTCTGCATCGCCCGAAACTGCGTGACGGGGTCGCCGCTGTTGCCAAACCAGCCGAGGCCGTTGGCTTCGAAGGATGGCCAGCCGTTGACCAGCACCGTCACCAGCATCGCCGCGATCAGCGCCAGCGTGCCGGCGGCCAGCGTGCCTAGCGCGAACTCCACGCGCCGATCGCGGGCGGCCTCCTTCAGGTGGGCGGGCCTGCTAATGGACGGCGATCCAGTTGGAGTTGATGATGTTTTTGGTGGTCTTGCTGCCGCCTGTCGCCCAGGCGATGAACTTCTTTGCTTCGCCTTTGGGTGCGCCCTTGGTCACCATCCAGAAGTTACGCACGCCGCCGTACTGTCCCGAGCGGGCGTTGCGCAGGCTGCACGCCACGCCCTGGTAGGCGGCGGGGTGGACGCCCGCGGTGTAGGCGAAGGAGACGAAGCCGATCGCCGTGGGGGCGGCCGAGACCGCGTTCTGCTCTTCGCCGTTGGAGTCCTCGGCGCTGGCGGCGGGGGAGATTTTCAGGTCTTCGCCCATGAAGATGTTCTGGAAGGCGTCCTGCGTACCGGAGGCGCTGGAGCGGTCGAACAGTTCGATCGGACCGGACACCTTCGCGCCTTCGACTTCGCTCCAGTCGCGGATCGAGCCGCTGAAGATTCCCTGGATCGTCGTCTGGGAGAAGTTGGCGATCGGGTTCTTGTCGTTGGTGATCACGCAGATGCCGTCGCGCGCGATCTTTGTGAACACCAGCCCTTTGGGGTCGGTGCTGAGCGGGTCGCGCGAGGAGTCGCCGATGTCGAAGCGCCCGCTGGCCACGCCCGCGATGCCGATGTCGGACTGCCCACCCTCGACCTTCGGTTCGGGGATGTGCGGGAACTGGTGGTGGTAAGCGGAAGCGAGTTTCTGGGCGAGCGGGAGCACGGAGGTCGAGCCTCCGATGATCAGGCGCTGGGCTGCGACGGCTGCCGCGGGCACGGCGAGCATCAGGGCGAGGGTCAGCGAGATGGCGAGGGTGCGGTGAGCGCGCACAGGGACTCCTTTTTTGCTTTCGGGGGCGTGGGGCAGTCTCAGCCGCTCGCCGGGCAGCTCAAGTGAACAGGTGGTGGCAAGTTGGAGAAAATTTGGTGAAGAAAGATGAAAGCCCGCCCACCCTCCGTCTGACGATGTTTTGTTTTTGTGAAAGGGGTTTGCATTTGACCCTCGCTCATGTAGACCTCCCGCAGATCCGGCGCCGACTTCTCGTCGCCACCTCGATCGTCTCTGCGTGCGGCCACCGCTGCATGGAGGCCATCGCTTATGACCGACGAGCCCAGCTCCGACAACCCCCAGTTCCCGCCCGCGCCGCCGCCTGTGGCGAGCAATGGGCGCGCCAACGGCCGTCCGGCCGACGGCCGCGCCACCGTGCGCTCGGGCCTGGCCAAGCGCCGCAGCCCAGTGCTGGCGACCATCGGTGCGGGCCTGCAGAGCGCCCGGCGGATCGCCTTCCGCGATCCGATCGCGCTCTTCCTGCTGCTCGCCTCGATCGGTCTGGCGATCGCGTTCGCCTCGCTGCTCGGCTCGATCGCACCCAGCAGCGCTGGCCAGCAGGTGCCGCTCAGCACCGTGCACAAGCTCGCCGGCCGCCATCAGATCGCGACCGCGCTGTTGCTCGATCATGACAACCGTGTCGAGCTCGTCACGACCGCGAAGGCTCCGCCGATCGCCGCCGACGGCGCGATTCTCGGCACGGGTGGCGAAGCGAGCAAGGAAGGCAGCGCCGCCACCGGCGGAGCGGCCGCCAGCACCGTCTCCACCGACCTGGTCGGCGCCAAGGTCCTGTGGGCCTCCTACCCGGCCTCCGGCGCGCAGACCCAGCAGCTGATCCGCGAACTGGAAACGGGCGGCGCGATCGTCAGCGTCGACCAGCAGGCGGGCAAGGGCACGAAGACGATCATCGTGCAGTTCCTGATCCCGATCCTTTTGCTGGTGTGCCTCTTCTCGCTGTTCATGCGGCTCGGCACCGAAGGCGCCGCGGGCGGCATCGCCGGCTTCTCGCAGTTCGCCGGCAAAGGCAAGAAGAAGGGCAAGGGCACCTCCGACCGCATCACCTTCGCCGACGTCGCCGGCGCCGGCGAAGCCGTAGCCGAGCTGCGCGAGATCCGCGACTTCCTCGCCGAACCGCAGAAATACCTGAGCGTGGGCGCCGCCGCCCCCAAGGGCGTGCTGCTGGTGGGACCCCCCGGCACCGGCAAGACGCTGCTCGCCAAGGCAGTCGCCGGCGAAGCCGATGCGGCCTTCTTCTCGCTGTCGGGCTCGGACTTCGTCGAGTCGCTGGTCGGCGTCGGCGCGGCGCGCGTGCGCGACCTCTTCCGCAAGGCGCGCAAGGCGGCGCCCGCGATCATCTTCATCGACGAGCTCGACGCCGCCGGGCGCAAGCGCGGCGCCGGCATCGGGCAGGGCAACGACGAGCGCGAGCAGACCCTGAACCAGATCCTCGTCGAGATGGACGGCTTCGCCGGCGACGGCGGCCTGGTGGTGATGGGCGCCACCAACCGGCCCGACATCCTCGACCCGGCGCTGCTGCGCCCCGGGCGCTTCGACCGCCAGATCGTGATCGACAACCCCGACGTGCACGGGCGCCTGGAGATCCTGCGCCTGCACGGCGGCAAGCGCCCGCTCGCGCCCGACGCGTCGCTGGAAGAGGTGGCGCGCCAGACGCCCGGCTTCAGCGGCGCCGAGCTCGCCAACGTGATCAACGAGGCGGCGCTTTTGAGCGTGCGCGATGGGCGTGTGGAGATCGACCAGCACACACTCGAGGAGGCGATCGACCGTGTCGTTGCCGGCCCCGCCAAGCGCCACATCCTGAGTGCCGATGAGCGCTGGCTGATCTCGATCCACGAGTCCGCCCACGCGGTTGTCACCGACGCGCTCGGCCAGACGACCTCCACCCGCAAGCTCTCGATCGTCGCCCGCGGCCGGCAGCTGGGCACCGCCGCGCACATGCTCACCGACCGCGATCAGGTGATCATGAGCGAGCCCGACCTGCACCGCCAGCTGATCTCGATCCTCGCCGGTCTGGCGGGCGAGCGGATGGCGTTCGGCAACCACTCGACCTCCGTCAACGACGACCTGCACGCGGCCACCGCGCTGGCGCGTTCGATGGTCACATCGTTCGGGATGTCTCCCGCGCTCGGCCTCGTGACGATCGGCGAGAAGAGCGGCGAGGTGTTCCTCGGCGCCTCGCTGCAGGACCTCGGCTCGGTCGGGCCGCACACGCTGGACGTGATCGACGACGAGGTCGAGCGCCTCGTCGGCGACGCCGAGGCGCGCGCCGCGGTGGTCCTCGACCGCAACTGGTCCACGGTCGAAGAGACCGCGACTGCGCTGCTGGAGCAGGAGACGCTCTCCGGTGTGGCGCTCGAGGCGGTGCTCTCCACCGTGCAGGAGGTGACACTCGAGGAATTGCGCGACGTGCGGCGTGCTTCCACCACGCCGCCTCGCTTCACGCAGCGCGCCGAGCCGGAGCAGACGGGGTGAGAGGGCGCTCGCACCGACGCCTGCCCTCCCCTGCGATGGTCGTCGCGCTGATCGCGCTCGTCTTCTCCACAACCGGGCTCGCCGACGCCGCCCGCCACGCTGTGGTCGCGGCGATCGCCGGGCATCGGATCAGCTCCAAGCCCCACGCCGGCGGGCTGCTGACGCTGGGGCGCAACGGGAAATTCCCCGCCGCGGCGATCCCCACCGTGAGCACCGCCCAGAACGCCAAGCGCTTCGACGGCAAAACGGCCGAGCAGATCGTCGCCACCTGCCCGCCCGACAGCGTCAACCTCGGCACCTGGTGCCTGGAATCGACGCCCTACCCGCTCACCAATGCGGATCTCGGCAAGAACAACTTCATCTGGGCCTCCAAGAAGTGCGAGGAAGAAGGCGGCTGGCTGCCCTCGGCTGCCGAACTGCTCGGAGGCGCCGCGCGCGTGAAGCTCGAGTCGACGATCCACGACTCGCCGCTGACGGCCACGATCAACCTCGACCCGACGCGCGGCCTCAAAGACGAACGCGAGATGAGCTCGACGTTGGTGACAACCGAAGCGGGCTCCGCCGCGGCCGGCTTCGAGGGAGTCAGCGAAGGCGCGACCGGCGACCCCCGCCAGGGCCAGCCCAACCCGATCCCGCTGCCCGCCAACCCGCTGCCGGAATCGCTGCAGTACGTGGATGTGTACTCCAACGGCACCAAAGGCGGCTTCGCCGGGTCGCAGCCGGTCCTGGAAGCGCAGAACTTCCGCTGCGCCTACGCACCGTCGCCGGGTGCCCTCAACAAATCAACCTCGTGAGATGGGCTGCCGGCAGAAACGGGGATGCTGGCCGAACGGGGGATGCGAGCCGAAGGCGAGTGTCTCCCGGCTTCGGCCGAGGAAGACGCTCACCGCTCTCGCCGCGGTTCTGGCCCTCGCGATCCTCCCGGCCTGCGCGCAAGGGGTGATCCTGCCGGCCACGACGATCGACGGCCCCAGCGAGAGTATCGCCGGCTTCGGCGGCGCGGCGATGGCCGAAGACGGCACGGGCGGGGTCGTCTACCTCAAGACCGTCGAAGGCGTCGCCCACGTGTTCGTCTCGCGCTGCGTCGAAGGGCACTGGTCGGCGCCGATCCGGGTCGACACCGAAGAGCAGTTCGCGGCCAGTTGGCCCCGCATCGGCGCCGCCGCCGGGGGTGAGTTGATCGTCGTGTGGGCCACCCCGTTCGCGACCAGCCCCACCACCGGCAAGCCGATCTACGAGCTGCTCGGCGCCGAGCTCGGCCCCGGCGCCGAACACTTCGGCCAGGCGATCATCGTCGACCGCGACATCGAAGAAGGAACCGGCACCAGCCCCGACCTCGCGGTCAGCTCGACCGGCCAGGCCGACGTCGTCTACCGGGTGATCGACACCAACAAAGTCGGGATCTCGCTGCTGCGGGCAGGCGACGTGCCGGAGAGCGTCCGCCTCGCGCACTTCGACGGCCGGCGCTGGTCCAACCTGGGGTCGATCAATCGCGACGCCGCGGTCGGCATGCGCCCGCCGACGCCGACCAACGCGCCGCAGGTCGCGCTCGGGCCGACCGGCAACGGGGTGGTCGTGTGGCAGGAGCCCGACATCGAAGGCGTCGCGCGGATCTGGGCGCGGCGGGTGTTCGGCAGCGCGCTCAACTACGTGATGCCGGTCTCTCTCGAAACCTACAACGGGGCGCCGATCACCGACGACGCCGATGCCCCCAGCGTCGCCTTCTCGCGCCTCGGCCAGGCCGAGGTCGCCTACCGCCAAGCCGCCGGCCCATCCTCGCCGCTGCCGGGGCCGCGGATCTTCCTGAACATCCTGCCCGACGGCGAATCGGCTGGTGGGAGCGAGTTTCAGGGAGCGATCATCGCCGACTCGGACGTCTCCGGCGGCAAGAGCGCGACCATTGGGCCGCCGGCGATCGACATCGACGAAAAGCGCTCCGTGCGCGTGCTCTACGACGACAACGGCACCCCCCGGGTGATCGAAGGCAACGACAAAGGGCTGACGGGGGAGCTCTCACTCGGGCCCCCGTTCGCCGGCGGCGAAGAGGGCGTCGCCAGCGTCATGAACCCCGAAGGCGGAGGGGTCTCCGCCTGGCCGAGCGCCGAAGCGCAGGGGCATCCCGCGGTGGCGGTGCGCGAGGACTTTCCCGGCGGGGCCGTGCAGACGGCACTGGTGAGCGGTGGCGCCGGCGGCGAAGTCGCAGAACTGGCGGTCGGGCGCTCGGGGCTCGGCGACGGCCTGATCGCCTTCCGCCAGGGGCAGCTTGGCGACGCCGCGATCGTTGCGGCGTCGGCGACGGCGCCGCCATCCCAGTTCGTGCTGACGCTGCCCAAAGCATGGGTGAAACCGAATCAGGCGCTCATCTCCTGGCAGCCCGCTCCCAGCTCGGCCGGGCCGCTGAGCTACCACCTCGTGCTCGACGGCCACATCCAGCCCACTCCGTTGGGTGAAGCATCCCGCTCCGCACGTCTTGACCCCCGCGGTCTGAGCTCGGGCAGGCATCGTCTGCAAGTGCTCGCCACCGACCGCGACGGCGAGTCCACGCTGACCGCTCCCTCGACGCTGCTGATCGCCGGTGTCCCGCCGACAGTCAAGGTCAAGCTGGCCGGCGGCGGCGCGACGGTGCGCGTGCGGGTGCGCGACTCCTACGCGGGCGTGGATGCGCACGCAGTCAGCGTCAGCTTCGGCGACGGCGCCTCAGCCCACGGGCACACGAGCTTCACCCATCGCTACCGCCGCGCGGGCGTCTACCGCGTGGTCGTGCACGTGCGCGATGCGATCGGCAACGCCGGGGTGGTGAGTCAGTGGGTGAGCGTGCGGTGAGGTGGTTGTTCGAGCCCGATCGGCTCCTGCTCCAAAGCGAGCACGGCGCGGGGATGCGCCGGGGAGCATTGGCGTCGCTCGCCGCCGCGCTGCTGTGCCTGCTGGCTACGCTGGCGCTGGCGCCGACCCCCGCGCAGGCCGATCTGTTCGGGCCGATCTCACTCGTCTCCGAGGGCTCGCTCGGCGGCGGTGAGCCGCAGCAGATGGAATACGCCCACGACGCCGCGATCTCCGGCAACGGCGTGTACGTCGCCTTTGACGGCTCGATCGCGGGTGTCACCGGCGTGTGGCGGCGCGACCTGCTCACGGGCGCGCTCGAACAGGTGGCCGGCGGCGATGCCGAGATGCCCTCGATCAGCGCCAACGGGCAGTACCTGAGCTTCACCACCAACGAAGGCGCCAACCTGCCCGCGATCACCGACGAACTTCCCGACGAAGCGCCCAAGCAGGAAGCGGTCAACGTGTACGTGCGCAACATGGCGCTGGCGCCCGGGGAAGCAGGCGCGTTCACGGTCGTCTCGGCCGCCAACGGCTCCGCCGAACCGCTCGCCTACCACGGCGCGAACACGATAATGGGGGCGAGCGCGGCTGCCCGCTCGGCGATCAGCGCCGACGGCAGCGAGGTCGCGTTCGTCACGACCGCCGTCTCCAACCTCGTCGCCTACCCGAAGCTCGAAGAAGAAGAACGGGGTAGGGGCGAAACGCCACAGCCGCACACGCCCGCTGGGCAGGTCGCAGTGCGCTACATCGAAAGCGGCCGCACGGTGCTCGTCAGCCGCTGCTACTTCGAATGCGGGGAATCGACCGCCGCGGGGGCCGCCGAGCCGGTCGTCGGCAAGGGGCAGCTCGGCGCCGTCTACCCGGGGGAACAGTTGGAGTTCCCCGCGATCCCGGAAACGGGCGAATGGCCAGGCGCCTCGATCAGCGCCGACGGCAGCACCGTGGCGTGGATGGGGGAGGAGATCGGCGAGCAGGCGGCGGCGCTTCCCTCGGAAACGCTCGACCCTGGGTACACCGAACCGCTGTGGCGGCGGATCGCTCCCGGCTCGGAAACTGCCACGGAGCGGGTGACCGGTGGATCGGACCCGGGCAATCCCCTGTGCGTGGAATCGGGTGAGAGCACGCTGCCGGCCACACCCTCCGCCCTGGATCCCTGCCAGGGCCCGTTCGTGACCGAACAGGGGGGCGGACGCCCCACCACGGGGGTGTGGGGCGCGAGCCGTGGCGTCGGCGACTTCATCCCGCGGCTCAGCGCCGACGGCTACACCGTCGCGTTCCTCTCCGAGGAGAAGCTGCTCGCCGAGAGCCTCGGTTTCCGGCCGGGCGACACGGGGCAACCGAGCGATCTCTTCACGGCCGACATGCACCCCGGCCTCACCCGCGATCAGGCGCTCACCCCGCTGACCGAGATCGGGCCCGAAAAGGACACCTACGACGGGGCGATCGCCGACTTCGAAATCTCCGCCGACGGCGAGCAGGTGGCGTTCACCACGCTGCGCACGCAGTTCCCGCTCGGCATTCCCCAGTACGTGAACGCGCCGGCGCCCGAACCGGGGTTGCCGGAACTGTTCGACGTCGATCTGCGCGACGGCACGCTCACGCGCGTGACGCACGGCTACGCGGGTGGGCCGAGCGAACAGCCCCACAAAACCAACCTCCAGGAAGAAGACCAGTACGGGGCACCCCCCAAGGGCTTCGGCGCGCTCTCGCCCGCCTTCTCCGCCGACGGGGAAACGCTCGTCTTCACCTCGACGGCAGACAACCTCGTCTACGGGGATGGCAACACGCCCCCCGGCGAC
This sequence comes from uncultured Solirubrobacterales bacterium, assembly GCA_963812955.1. Classification (GTDB taxonomy): domain Bacteria; phylum Actinomycetota; class Thermoleophilia; order Solirubrobacterales; family Solirubrobacteraceae; genus Palsa-744. The sequence goes on along the minus strand of CAWEXC010000001.1, from coordinate 786,647 downwards.
ACCCCCTCGGCGGCGCCCGCCAACGGCAGCGACGTGTTCCTGGTCAAACCGGTGGCGTTCCCCTCGCTCTCCACGTCCCAGTCGGTTAGCGCCGCGCCCACGATGGGGACCGAACCGGCGTGGCGGCTGGGGGTGACGACGCTCTCGCGCGCCAACGGTAGCGTCGTGCTCTACGTGGCGGTCCCTGCCGCCGGCACGCTCACGGCGCGGGCGCGCGGGTCGCTGCTCGTCGGGGTCGGCGGTTCCCTGCGCGCTGCGCGACGCGCCCGGCACGCCCGGCGCTCCTCGCATTCGCGGCGCACCGTCCATGCTTCACGCGCGCGCCCGCTCGCCGTCGCCACTCGCACGCTCGCGATTGCCGGACAGAACGCGCACGCCCCCGCCGGCGAATTGATCATGCTCGTGCTGAAGCTGGACAAAGCGTATGCAGGGCTCGCCGCTCAACCGGGCGGCCTCTCCGCGAACGCCAGCCTCATGTTCACCGCGCGCGGCGAGCCGACCCTGCATGCGAGCATCGCGGTCGCATTCCAGCGCGCTGCCACCGTGCGGCGCTCGAGCAAGGGCGCCGCCGCCCGCTCCCGGATCCACAGGGACGCGCGGCGATGAGCACGCGGTTTTACGCTCATTGGGACGTCGTCACTGCCTCTGAACCGACCCGTGGGGTGCGGCAGTGAGACGTGTCCTCCCATACATCTGGACGCTGCTCCTACCGGCGGTTTTGGTGTGTGCGTACGTGTGTGGGTCACCCGCCGTGTCCGCCGCGGCGGAAGGCGGCGAAGGGGGCGCCGTGTGGAGCCTTGAACAGCCCTCCCCACCGAAGGCGCCGCCCGGCACGCCGGAACTGTCGCTGCCGATCGGCCTCGGGCAGATCGGCGACATCGAGTTCTGGGAACCCAACCGCGGCCTGCTGATCACACACGGCAACGGCAACGCCATCCCCCCGGGGGTGTGGGCGTATGACGGCGTGGAATGGCGCGAGATCGCCGAAGTGTGCGGCGCCACCGAAGGGAGCATCGCGTGGGCCGGTCCCGATGAATTCTGGACCGTCTCCGACGGGCGCCCGGGGCAGGTCAGCGAATCCTCGGGCACCAAGTTCGAACGCCAGGTGCCGCTCGAAGACAACACGCTGTGCCACTTCGCCGGGGGCAGCGTGGTCGGCTCCTACGCCCACCCCGCCGGCGAAGCCGACTCCTATCAGGCGATGCACGCGGCGGCCTGCATCCCGCCGCTGTCGCCCGCCGTCGACTCCGAGGACTGCTGGTTCGGGGGCGACTCGCTCCCCGAACCGCAGCTCGGGGCCTTTCACCTGCACTGGAACGGCAGCGGCGTGGAAGCCGAACCGTACCCCGGGGAAGGGCACGCGGTGGAGAGCATGAGCGTGCTCGAAGGGGTGCTGTATGAGAGCGTCCGCGTGCGCGCCGAAGATCCCGTCGCCAAGGAAGAGAGCCGCTACCCGGTGCTGCACACGATCGAACCGGAAGCCGCGCCTCCGATTGCGCCCGAAGCCGCCGAACCGCCGCTGTACGGCTCCTTCAGCGAGCTCTCCGATGGGCTCGAATTCCTGCACCTCTCCTCGGCTGAAGGCGCGCTGTGGGGCGCGGCGGGCAAAAGCCCCAAGGCGGTCGAACCGGGCGAAGAAGCGGGGCAAGTGACGGTGGTGCGCCGCGTGCAGGGCGTGTGGAGCCAGCCGTTCGGCCCTGGCTCGCCCACCTCCGGCATCACCGCGCACCCGCTCGGCCACGTGCTGGCGAGCGAAGCCGAAGAACAGCGGCTGCTTGGCGGCGAAGCCAAGGACGCGGCGGTGAGTGGGATCGCGGCCGAACCAGGCAGTGAAGATGCGTGGCTGGCGCTGCGCCCGCCGACGGGCGCGGGCGAAGGTGTGAGCGCGGTGCTCGTGCACATCTCAGCCGTTGGCAAGGTGCTCGGCACGCAGACGCTGCCCTCAAAAGCCGAAACCGAAGCTGGCGTCGGTCCGAAGGGCGCGGCCGCGCGGATCTCCTGTCCGGCGCTCGAAAACTGCTGGATGGCGACCACCGAGGGGTGGCTGTTCCATCTCGCGCCCGAAGGCGAACAGGCGATGCGGGCCAACGAACTCAGCGGCTTTCGCAATGTGATCACCTACCGGCCCCCCGATCAAGGCCTGCCGCAGGTGGTGGCCGACGCGCCGCCCCCCGACACCTCGGGCCTGAACGAAGAAGGCTTCGTCGTGCCGAAATTCGTGAAGGGCGAAGAATCGAAGTCCTCGAGCGAATCCAAGGTGCAGCTGCCGCTGCTTTCGCGGCTGCACAGCAAATTGATCCACCGCACGACGCTGCAGCTGAGCTTCCATCTCGCGGTCAAGGCGCGCGTGCGCTTGATCGCCAAGCGCAAAGGCCGCGTGGTGGCGTCCACGCGGATGCTCACCCTAACGGCGGGCAGCCGCGTGCTGCGCCTGAGCCTCAACCCGCGGAGCTGGCCAACCAAGCTGAGCCTACAGACGCACGCGCTTGCACCGCTACCGCTCGTCTCCTCGGTGACGGGCGAAGGCGCGAACGTCACGACCGTGACGACCGGGTTGGTCGTGCTGCCACACGGTGCTTTGACGAGCGGGGCGGTTGGGTCGCCGCACAGCGGCTGGACAAGCGCTCTGGTCGCCTCACCACACGATTTTCTGACCAGCGGACCGGATCAGCTGCCTTGAGCGTCTGGAGGAATCCTCGCGTCAGAGTGGCGCGCGCGCGGCTGGGCCTGCTCGTGGGTGTCCTCGCCACGGCGATCGCGCTGGCACTGGCGCTCGCCCTGCCCGGCTCGCACCGCGGCTCGCTCGCCGCCGCGCTGCCGGGCGCGCCCGAAGAAGCGCTGCCGCAGACCGATGCGTCGCTGCCGGCCGGTGAAGTGACGATGATCGGCGCGACGCCCGAAGAACCCGGGGCGCCCGGCGCCGAGGAGACGTGGGGCATCGGGCGCGAGGGCTCGGGCAGCAGCTCGACCACCGCGCTGGTCCGCTACTACGTGCATCCCGGGTCGGTGGAAGCGCAGGAAGGGACCTGGACACTGGGGCCGGCGCTGCCCGGAGAACTGCCCAAGGCGTTTAACCTCGCCGCGAGCCCGCTCGCCGGCCAGATGACGCCCAAGGGATTCGGTGTGCTGATTGGCACGGAGAAAGGGGCCGCCGACAACGAACAGGTCGTGCTCGTGCGCAAGCCCGGCGGCGCCTTCGAAGCGACCGGCCCGGTGCCGGTCGAAGGCGAAGCCGAACCGCTGCTCGTCAAGGGCCAGCACCTATACGGCAGCAAGCGCGCGCCGATGCTCGCGCCGCTGGAAGAAAGCGACGGAGAAGCGGGGGCGCTGGTGGCGCCGGTCAGCGAAGAAGGCCTGGTCGAGAACGAGGTGCTGCACTGGGACGGTCACCACTGGAGCGGTGAGCCGATCGAAGTGCCCGCCAACAGCTCGGAAAGCTTTCGCGTGCTGGCGATCGGCGCGAGCTCCCCCACCAACGCCTGGCTGCTCGCCGCGCTCTCCGCCAACTACCCGGGCGGCGCGGTCGCGCTGTTCCGGCGCATCGAAGCCTCGCCGGGGCATTGGAGCTGGAAGCCCGTCGCGCTGAGCGCCGGTGCGGGCGATGGCGAAGCGCATCCGCTCACCCTCCCCGTTCACGGCGCGGGCGCTCCGCCCGAAGGCGAGCCGTTCACGGTGCCCGGGTCGGGGGGGCCGGCGATCGAAGCCCAGTTGCTGACCGTCACGAGCGAAGGGATCTGGGTGGACGGCGCGCGCGGGGACCTCGCGCTGCACGCCCCGGTCACCACGACGCTGTTCTTCAAGCCGGAAGGCAGCGGCGGTGGCACGGTGGAGTCGAGTTGGTGCAGTCTCCCCACCGAAGCGCCTGCTGGCACGCCGCTGTGCGAGCACGAGCTGCCCGCGCAGCTGCCGCTCGGCCCTTCGCGCAGCATCGCCTGGGCCAACGGGTCGGGCTACGGCGAGCGAGTGATCACCGGCCTGCCCGAAGGGGTGAGCCTGCGCCTGGAAGGGGAATCCTTCAAGCGCGTGCTGGCGCTCGGCGCCAACGTTGACAGCACTCCCGGCGCGAGCAATGGCGCCGCCTTCTCCACGCCCACCGAAGGGTGGCTGGGCTACTCCGCGATGCCGGTCCACCTCGCGCTCGCGCCGAAGCTGCAACCCAGCCGCCTGCAGCCGTGGCCGGTGTCGTTCCGCCACCCGCTTGTGGCGGTCGCGCCGGAACCGGGCGCGCCAGTCGGCGCGCTCTCCAGCGGTGCGCTCGCGGTCGGTGAAAACGGAGCGGTCGCGCGCTACAAGCCGGGCGATGGGTGGTTGCCGGAAAGCCTGCTGGGGCCGGGGGGACGGGCGGAAACAAAAGTGCGGTTGCGCGCGGTCGCCTGGCCCACGCCGCACCGCGCCTATGCGGTAGGGGAAGAAGGGGAAATGTGGCTGTGGCGGGCGGAAACGGGCCTGTGGGAACGCGATCCAGCCACGCCGATCAACTTCCGCGCGAATCTCTACGGCATCGCCTTCGACCCCGCCAACCCGGCGCGCGGCTACGCCGTCGGGCGCGAGGCGGTCGGGCAGGGGGGAGTGCTGCTGCGTTACGGCAAGACCTGGACCGAAGAAACGGAAGCAGCGCTCCCACCTCAGGTAAAGGGGGCGACCTTCAACTCGATCGCGTTCGCCGGCTCGGAGGCAATCGTCGCCTACAGCAAGCAGCCCAACCCCCAGGTCAACGCGTTCGTCGGCGGGCTGCTGGTCAACGAAGGCGCGGGCTGGCGGGTCGACCAGGAAGCAGAAGCGGTGGCGGGGGCTGGCTCGGTGCCCCGGGCCGTGGCGGGGCTGCCCGACGGCGGCGCTGCGTTCGTGGCCAACGGCGGCGAAGGGGGCCAGTACCTGTACGAGCGCGAAGCGGCGGGCGCCCCGTGGCGGGCGGCGCCGACGCCGCTGCCTGGCTCGCCCGCGGGCGCGCTCGCCCTGTTCCGCGAAAACGGGGCGCTGCGCGCGGTTGTGACGGCCGGCGGCAACGGGTTCTCATCCGGCAACAGCGCCACCACGCCGGGCTTTCCGCCCCCGCAGGCTCCCACCGGCGGGCTCTCCGCAGGGCCGGAAAGCGGCGGCGTGCTGCGCCAGACGGCGACCGGCTGGCGCGACGAGAGCCACGAACTCAACCCGGCCGGCGGCCAGGAAGGCTCGTTCGTCAACTTCGACCTCCCCTACCGACCCGACCCGATCTTCGCGGTGCTGGTAGACCCGACCGGCACACAGGGGTGGGCGGTTGGCGGGATCTCCGATTCTGAAGATCCATCTGTCGAGACAGCCGACATCGAGCGCTACCCGGCCGACGGCGTGGCACCGCTCGGGGCGGGTGCCTCGCCGGTGGCCTCACCCGGCCCGGCGACGTTCGCGTTCGGCGGCGAAGCCCTGTGCGCGGCGCCCTGCTCCGATCGCGCGCTCGCCGGGGTCGGCCCACAGGTGTGGCTGCGCTCGGCGCTGGCGCTCGCGGGCCGCATCGGGGAAGCCGGCGGGGCGCACTTGGGCGCCTTCTTCGACACCGGCCCCACCCTCACCGCGGGCACGTTCGCCGGCCCCAAATCGCCGCCGATCCCGTTCGCGGACGAGCTCGACGGCTCCGCCTCGATCTTCTCCAGCTCTGCGATCCCCGTCTACGACACGATGACCCCCGACGACCTCGACGCCCGCCCCGAGCAGGACGGGAGCGAGGCCTCCTGGGAAGCGGCGTTCGCCGTCTTCCCGCGGCCGTTCGGCAGCGGCGGCGCGGCCGGCCCCGCCGAAGAACCGACCCGCTGCGGGTCCTCGCCCGGCTGCGAGTCGGCCTACTACGCCGTGGAAAAGGAAGGCGTGTGGGCGCTCGTGCTCGACGACTCCCAGCACGGCGACGTCAACCAGGCGCAGCGCGAATGGGTCGAGCGGCGCCTCGGGACGGCCGGCGCCGAAGCGAAGCCGGTGATCGTCGTCGCCAACGCCAACCTCGGCGCCCAACTCGCCGCGCACGACATCGAAGCGAGCAGGCTGCTCGCCGCGCTGGTCGGCGAAAACCCCGACGGCGCGGGCGACCCCGCGCACTACGTCGCCTCGGCCTACTTCTACGACTCTCCCGAAGCCAACGTCCAGGAACACCTCGACTACAACGGGAGCCAGCTCGCCGCGTTCGGGTCGGGCACGCTCGGCTACGAGCAGCTATCCACACAGGACGCGGGGGACTTCCACGGCGCGAAGGGGATCCTGCTCGGTCACGTCCATACGACAGAACGCAAGGCGAACGACGAAGCGCCGGTGTCGGTGCAGCTGATCCCCGTGATCGGCGAACTGGCGCTCGAAGCGGACAACGGGACGCTGCTGCGTCGCAGTAGCGTGTCGATGTTCGAAGGGCTGGCGCGCCGCCCGCGCGCGGGCTGCCGAGCGAGCCAATCCGGCGAAACGCAGTGCGAAGAAGTCCAGTACACGCCGATCCCCTCGCTGTGCGTGGTACAGGGGTGCCAGACGGCTGTGCTGCCCGAATACGAACTCGAATCCTCGGACAAGGAAGTGGGCCGCTTCGTCGAGCGCAACACCGCCTCGAGCAACCCGCACGAAGTGCTGCAGAACGCCAAAGGCGAACCGATCTCCGACGAACGGGAAGCGGGCAGGCCGCCGGCGGCGCAGTCGGGGCTGTTCTGCGCCTTCAACCCTGGCACCACGACCGTCACGATCCGGGCGGGCGGCCTCTCCGCCTCGCTGCCGGTCACGGTCGAGGCGGGCAGCGTGCGCGAGCCGTGCGGCACCGTGCCGCTGAAGCCCCGCGTGCCCGCGGAAGCGACGGCAAGTCCGCCGCCGCCTGCTCCCCCGCCGAGCGTGGCTCCTACCGTCACGCCGGCTTCCTCGGCGCCGCCGCCGGTGCCGCTACCGCCGCCACCCCCCACGATTGCGCCTGTCCCGACGCGCCCGGTGCCGCTGCGCCCTCCGCCACCCCCGGCTCCCTTCTTCCTGCCCCTGGCCGCCTCCCTGCCGGCCGTGGCATTCGTGCCGCCGCCGCTGCCCCCCGCAGCCAATCCAACCCCTCCCAGCGGCACCTCGGCGGTCACCTCGCCGGTGGAGGCGGCGCAGAAGGAAGAGGAGGAGGAGGAAGCGACGGAGTCGGTGTCCAACCAGGCGGTGGCATATCGCACCCACGAACACGAGCCCGCGCCCACCTACCTGATTGGCCTGCTCGTGCTGGCGGCCTTCGCCGGGGCTTCGACCGGCCGCCGCTCGCGCCGCCGAGGGACGAAGTTGCGGATCGCCCCGGCCACAATATCGAGCACGCGCGCGCAGCGGCGTATGGGGGACGGGCGCCGGGGCAGGTGGTGAGCCATGGAGGACGAAGAGTCGCCGGAGAGCGGTATCTCCGTGAATCGTCCCCAGGCCACAAGCCTTTTACCAGAAATTCACCGCTTGGCAACAAGATCGTTCACCGCTTGGCAACATGATGCAAGGCGTGAACCGGCACCCTCTGGATGACACGACGTGCCGCTCTCTATCGACCCCTTGACCACCGTTCGCAGATATCTGCCACTTGCCACGGCGTGCGCACTGCTGATGCTGTGCGCGCTGGCCGCTGTGGCTCACGCCGAATGGGGGGAGTTGGGGCATGCCGAAATCCTCGGGCCAAAAGTTCACGACGTGAGCTTTACATCGAGTACGAGCGTGTTGGCGTTCGCTGCGGACTCGGCCGACTCCAGTTACTACATCGGTGACGAGCCGAATGAAGGCGAATTCAGGATCCAGCGGTTTGTCGAAGGCAAAGCGGAAGCGTCGATCTCGTTCACTCCGCCCGAACCGAAAAAGGTTCATGACGGCATTGGCGAAACAGGCGTGGGGCTGCAGCTGGCCGTCGACTCCGCAAACAACCGGGTGTATGCGCTCGTCCTTTACAAACGTCGGAACCAGAGCCCAAAAGAACTAAAAGAAGAAGAAGAAGAAGAAGCGAACCCTTACGAACACCTCCCACTGGACTCCGAAGAACACGCGGCGGGCGAGCTGTATGCCTTCGAACTCACGAGTGGAAAACTCGTCTCGGTCAAAGAAAACGCTGAAAGCAAGCCGGCGCCAATCATCGGCGAATCGGCGTTTGCCGATCAGGGCGAACTGCCTAAGGAAGCGCTGCTCAATCCCCGGGGTATGGCGGTTGATCCCAAAAATGGCGACCTGGTGATCTTGGGCATAGAGGACGAAGAGCTCGACGAAAAGGTCGAGAAAGAAGAAGCTGAAAAACAGTGCCGAGCCGCCGCGCAGTTTGTCACCGTCACTGCCAAAACGGGCAAACTCACAGGGGGGAAACTTGGCCACCGCTACGTCGATAAAGCCGACGCGCTGCGCCCCACCGAACCTGGATGTCAGCCGGAAGAAGAGACCGACGTGCCGCTCTCGCCGGTGGTCACACCCGGCGGCAACCTGCTCGTCTATTCGGGCGCACAGAGTGAAGGGCAGATCTGGGAAATGCCGACACCGGGCAGCGAAAGCGGCGAAGGGGAAGTCGCAACCACCCCTACGATGATCTACGGCGAACACCAGCTCGGCAGCCTGCTCAACCTGGAACCACCGGAAGAAGGGGCAGGCCCGGTGATGTCGTTCGCCCCCGAAGGCGCCACTGAAGGCAGGATCTATCTATCGGTCGAGGGCTTCGAGCACGAACCGCTTCCGCTCGCGCTGCACTACGCCGAATCTGGCGACAAGGCGTCGGAGGTGAGCAATCTTGGCTGGACCGCCGGTGGCGCCGGTGAAATGTGCGGCATCCCGTCGCCCGACAACGTCACAGCGGTGATGGGCGCGGGCCACGAACGCGTGCTTGTTCTAGATGCTTATCTGGAAGAAGGCGGGTCTCACAGCCCGCGCGTGGAAACCTTCGCGTTCGGCCCCAATGGCAACACGAGCGGCTGCCCGACGGCGACCCTCTCTGCGCCAAAGATGGTGGTCGGACAGAACCAGGAAGCCAAAGAAGCGCGGACCCATGAACCCGTGAAGCTTTCGTCCGACCTCGCGGGCGCCGACGCCAAGAACGTGAAGTGGGAACTCAAGTACAAAGACGCCGCGAGTGGCGAAGAAGGCGAGGAAACGGTCGAACAGACAAGCGCCCAGCTTCGCAACCTGAATGACGAATACGAATTCCTGCCGTTGCAATACGAATTCAAGCACGCCGGCGACTATGAAATCAGCGAGGTAGTGGAGGGCGACGATCTCGCCGGCGAAACGGTCAATGCGGCTGAAGTCCTCCATATCGCCGTGACGGCTATGACGCCGATCCTCCAACCGGTACCGCCCAAAGCCGTACGCGTCAACGAAGAAGAAGCGACACTCTCGGTCGGGGTCGTAGATCCAAACACGGCCGAAAAACCCAACATGCATCTGAAGAAGATCAAGTGGGAATTCGGGGATGGCGCTTCTCAGGAAGTCACGCCTCCGGCGGAACTGGCGGACGGAAGCGAACTGCAGATCAAACACAAGTTCACGTCCCGCTGCAAAGCGGGCAAATGCAAGGTCTCGCTGATCGTCGAAGACACGGTCGCTGAAGGGACGCCGGCCAAGACGACGTTTGAAATTACGGTCAACGAAAGCGTCGTCGAAGAAGAACTTCACAAAAAAGAAGCAGAAGAAAAAGTCGCGAAAGAAGTCAAAGAAGCGAAGGAAAAGCAGGAAGCAGAAGAAAAGGCCGCCAAAGAAGCTCAGGAAGCCAAAGAAAAACAAGCGGCGGCTGAAAAAGCGGCCAAAGAAGCGCAGGAAGCAAAAGCCGCCAAAGAAGCCAAAGAAAAAGCAGAACAGAAAAAACGCGAAGAAGAAGCCGCGCACAAACCTCCTACCCGTGCGCAGCTGCTCGCAAAAGCGCTCAAGACCTGCAAGAAGGAGTCCAAGGGCAAGCGCGCCAAGTGCGAAGCGACGGCGCACAAGAAGTACGGGCCGAAGAGCAAGAAGAAGCGCAAGAAGAAGAAGTAATAGGCCTATCCTCGCCGATGTAAACGGCGTGTGAAGCGCTTGTTACACACTCCGTAACAGGCGGTGAAGGAGTGGTGAAGCGATCCTCCCCGGGCGGTGTGAACAACCAGTGAAACCGGCTAAGGGGCACAGGATAGTAACCCTCTTCGACCCCACGGATGCGAGATTTTCGTGTGCGAGGAAGCACTCCCCGCTCGCGCGGATGAAGAATCTGCGCTGGAATCGGTAACCAACCAGGAGGTAGTTACGTAATGACGTATCACTCCGCACGACGCATGCTCTCGGCGTGTATCGCCGCCGTGGCCCTGGTGGCCGCGCTGGCGATGGCGACGGCGGGCACGGCGAGTGCAACCAGCGACCTCACGAAACAGTGCTCGGGGGCCAACATCAAAGGGCAGGGGTCCACCTTCCAGGCTCCCGCGCAGGAAGTGTGGGACGTCGACTTCAACGCGGTCGCAGACACGAACGTGTTGGGCTGTGCCGGCAACACGGGTCAGGGTGACCTCAAAAAGCCGACCGTGACGTACGAATCGACCGGCAGCCACTCCGGCAGCGGCGCCTGCCTGAAGGGCTTCGGTGACGGTGAAGCGCCGAAATACGAGGAATACCCGTACTGCGGCACCGATGAAGCACCCAACGCCGCTGCTGTGGCGGCGATGGAAGCCAACAAAGCCTCGAGCGACACGGAAGTAAAAACGATTGAGTCGATCCCGGTCCTGCAGGGCTCGGTCGCGGTGATCGTCCATCTGCCGTCAGGCTGCGTGGCGCAGGATAAAGCTAAGGTTGGCGGCAAAGTGGTCGAGCAGGGCCGGTTGGCGCTTGACGACGCGACCGTCGCGAAGATCTACGAAGGCGAAATTCGCAACTGGAAAGAAGTTGAAGCAGCCCAGACGGATGCCAACGACAAAATCACGTGCACCGGTGGTGCGACCGAAGAGGAAACCCCGATCAACGTGGTCGTGCGTACCGACAAATCAGGCACGACGCACATCTTCAAGTCGTTCCTGGCGCAGGTCTCGCCGTCGCACAAATTCGAAGCTGAAGAATTCAATGAAATCAGCGAAGAAGGCACGTTGAAGAAAAACCCCTGCGGCGTCATTCTTCCGCCTGAATCGAAGACGTGGGAAAACGTCCAGGAAGGCTGCGAAAACCAGCGTTGGCCGCTCAAAGCCAAAGTCGTCCGCCCCTTCACAAAGGGTAACCCGGGCGTCGTCGGCGAAGTCAACAGCACACCGAGCAGCATCGGCTACGCCGACCTCTCGGTGGTCCGCAAAGAAGGGTTCTTCTCGAAGAAATGCGTATCGCCCGTGAAACCGCCCCTCTGCGGTGGGGAAAACAAAAAAGGCACGGAAACCAAACTCGGCGAACAGAACCACAAGTTCTGGACCCCGATTCAGAACAGCGAAGTGGCCGGCGCCGAATACGCCGATCCCTCCAGCGATGGGGATGTCGAAAAAGCCGCCAACTCCAACTGTGCAAACACAAAGTACGTCGGGAAAATTGGTGAAGTGATCCCGCCGACGAGCACACGTGAACTGTGGTCCACGGTGAAAGCACAGCTGGTGCAGGTCAAGTACGCGGTCTGCGGGCTCACGTACGACCTCGCGCTGCTGACATACAAGCCGTACATCCTGCCGCACGGCGGGACGCTGGCTGAAGAAGAAAAAGGCAAAGAAGTGGCGCAGACCGCCAGGGACTACCTCCTGTGGGAGATCAGCACCAAAACACAGGGTGGCGGCTACGACATCAAAGCCCATGACTACGAAAAGGTGTCTGGCACGATCCTCAAAGAGGCCGAAAAAGGCGTCAAGGAAATCGGCTGGGCAGTCCCGTAGTTGGCACACCCTCACCACGCGGTCGCCACAAGGCGGTCGTGAGGGTGGAGTAGGACCAGACGCACCGAAGTGAGATGGCCGGGGTCGCCCCAGGGAGGGGCGGCCCCGGTCGTCGTTTTGGGGCCTGATCTAGCGCCTCGCTCAGCCAGATGGTTGCGATCGACTACCGCTACGTGGAGCACTGGTCGCTGTGGAAGGACCTGAAGATCCTGCTGCGCACGGTGCCGCACGTGGTGGGGCAGCGGGGGTTGTAGGATTGTCCTCGACCGTCGGGGCTCCGGTCTCGCACAGCAGGGTCTCACCAAAATATGGAAGCGTGGGAGTCAGGTCGTGTCTCGGAGCGGGACGCGCCGCCCCGTGATTAACATGCTCTTCTCGAGCCGCCCCGCACGCAGGCGTGCTAGCAGGATCCGGAAGGTCTCGATCTCCTCGTCGCGGCCGGTGAGCGCCGGCGGACGAGAGCCGGCACCAGGCGCGTATGGGTTGCGCGCCGATATCCCTACCATCTGTCATAATCGTGATAGATGGCATCTAGCGCAGCAAATGACCCACAGACGCCAGCCCCCTCGATTGGCGTCGCGGAGGCAAAGCGCCGATTCTCGGAGCTGATCGACCGTGTCGATGCCGGCGAGCGCTTCGTGGTCACGAGGCGCGGCGACCCGGCCGTCGTACTTGCGCCACCCACCCCCGAAACTCTGCGGGGCACGACCGCAAAGCCCATCGGCCTCGCGGCGGTGGCCGGGGCACTCGCCGGCTGGGAGGATCTGGAGGAGGCGGTGAAGGAGATCTACGCCAAGCGACGCGCCAGCCGCGACCGTCCTCCCCCGATCTGGGTTGACCGGCGATGTACTGCTTCGACACCGACACGCTGAGCGCTGTCATACGCCGAGACCCACCGCTGCACCTTGTTCGTCGTCTTGCGCAGGTTCCTCCGACGGAGCAGGCCACGACGACAATCAACCTCGGTGAGCTGCTCTATGGAGCCGCCAAGCGGGGCAGCGAGCGGTTGACGCGCCAGGTGCGGGAAGTGGTATCGACGGCCACGGCCATCCTTCCCTTCGACGAGCAGGCCGCGGAGGTCTATGGGCCTTTGCGCGCCCGCCTGGAGAGCGAAGGTAGGCGGTTGGACGAGCCCGATCTGCGCATCGCCTCGATCGCCCTCTCCCGAGGGCTCACGGTCGTCACCGGCAACGTCCGGCACTTTGCGCGTGTGCCCGACCTCGTAGTTGAGAACTGGTTGGTGGAGCCAGCGTGAGCCGATAATCTCCCCGCTGGAATCCTGATGATCTCCCCGTGTGGGTGCTCGTCGCCGATCGTCTCGAGACCGCTCGAACCCTGACGCACCGGTAGGATGCCACCGTGCAGACGCCCGAGCTCCAGGACCGGATCGCGGCGTTCCCTCGCTGGCACTACCGCTTCGAGTTCGAGAACGGTGTAACCACCCCGGTGGTGGACCTCGGCAGGGTCAACCGTCACGAGCAGCGCCGCCGCTATTTCTTCGACGCGCTGCTGCAGGTGACAGGCGGCTCGCTGCAGGGGCGGCGCGTGCTCGACCTGGGTTGCAACGCCGGCTGGTGGTCGCTGCAGGCGGTTGAAGCCGGCGCGGACTTCGTACTTGGCGTTGACATCCGCAAGACGTACATAGACCAGGCCAACCTCGTATTCGAGGCGAAGGGCATCGACTCCACCCGCTACCGCTTCGAGCGGGATGATGTTTTCACACACGATTTCGGCGACCCCTTCGACGTGGTTCTATGCCTCGGCTTGATGGAACACGTTGCCAAGCCGGTGGAGCTGTTCGAACGCATGGCGGCCACCGGCGCCGAGCTGCTGGTGATCGACACCTCCCTCTCAGGTGCGCGCTCGAGCTTCTTCGAAGTTTCACACCTCGAGGAGCCCGACGCGCACGGTGAGCTGGTGTTGGTGCCAACCCGCGACGCCGTGATCGAGCTGGCCGCGCGGTCGGGTTACAACGCTGTCGCGCTCGCGCGCAACATCACCGATTACGCCGGAATGGAGGACTACCGGCGCCTGCGCCGGCTGGCGTTCATCTGCTCGCGTAGTGCTTCGCTCGAGATGCTGCCGCGGGAGGCCGGTTCACCGCTGGCAGCGCGCTGGACGACGATGCTCGCAGCGGCGCGGCGCGGGTGAGGGGAAGCACACGAGCTTCGTCGGACGCGGGCAATAGACCCCCCGGATTGACGGCTTTGTTCACCTGTTCGGCAAGACGGCGCTGAAAGGCGGCTACCGAGAAGCGCTCGGCGTTTGCACGGGCGTTGGCGGGGTCGAAATCGAGCTTGTCGATACCCTCGATCGCCCGCGTGAAGGCGTCGATGTCGTCGACCTTCACCAGCGATCCGGTGTGCCCGTCGAGGACAGTCTCCAGCGCCCCACCCGCGGCGGCAGCGATCGCCGGCCGTCCGGCCGCCTGCGCCTCGACCACGGTGATGCCGAACTCCTCCACGCTCGGCACGATCACCGCGCGGGCGGTGGCATACAGCTCGACCAGATCGTCGTCGCCGGCGCGCCCGAGGAACTCGGCCTCAGGGTAGGCGGCCTGCAGAGTGGCGTGGTCGGGCCCGCTGCCGACCACACGGATTGGTGTGCGCGCGCGGCGGGCCGCCTCGAGCGCGACGTGTACGCGCTTGTGGCGAACGAGCTCGGAGACGACCAGCAGCGCGTCGCCGGGAGTGCCCAGCTGGAAGCGGTGGGTCTCCACCGGCGGGTGCACGATCGCAGCGTCACGGCCATAGCAGCGCTTGATCCGCTCGCGGCCGAGCTCGGAGATCGCGATGTAGGCGTCGACGCGGCGGCTGGCGGCGAGATCCCACCTACGGATGCGCCGCAGCTGATGGCGCAGCAGCGGGCGCAGCGCCGGGGAAACCTCACCGAGGGCGAACTCCTGCTCATCCCAGGCGTAGCGAAACGGCGTGTAGCAGTAACAGATGTGTACCGCACCCTCGGGGGCCCGCAGGCCGTGTGCGAAGGCGCTGCTGCTGCTAATCACGACGTCTGACGCCGGCGGTCGCAGGCGCCCCGCCGCGGTCGGGTAGAGCGGCAGCAGCCGTCTGAAGTTGGTTTGGCCGACGCCGAGGCGCTGCAGCGGCGAGGTCGTGATCTCGCGGCCCGCGAAGCGCCGGTCGGTGCCCTGCTCGTTGTAGAGCAATGTGAAGATCGGCGCCTGGGAGTAGAGCTCGGCCATCGCCGCGAATGTGCGCTCCGCGCCACGCATCACCAGCAGGTAGTCGTGCGCGAGGCTGACCCGCTGCACTGGTGGTGAAAAACTGGTGAAGTGCGTTGCTGGTGGTGTATGGGAGGGGCGGATCTGGCCGACCAGCGGTGAGAGGCTGCTCGCCGCGTTAGACGGTGGCGAGGGGCTGGGTATGTGACTCATTGCGTGTTCACAGTTGGTCCGCAGACCGATCGCACACCGAGGGCTTCACGGGTCGAATGCAAGCTATCTGTGGCCGGCTGCGGAGATGTAAAAATGTTGGGGGCAGTGGTCACGGTCGCGTCCGTTTCGCAACAGCAGCGCCGAGTTGGGGTACTCTCAGCTGGTGTGCGAGAGGCCTCTAGTGCACGCGGTGGGCCGCCGGCGGGCCGTCTCATGCGCGTCCTGATCACGATGCCGTGGGGCCGCCGTCTCGGCGGCGCGGAGACGATGCTGCAGACGGTGCTCGACGGCGCCCACGAGCGTGCCCATGAGCTGGAGCTGGTGTTCTTCGAGCCGGGGCCGTGGCCGGCTGAACTTCGCGACGCCGGCTTTCGCGTCAAGGTGCTCGAGGCCGGGCGCCTGCGCGATGCCCATCGCTGGATCGCCACCGTCTGGCGGCTAGCTCGGATCTTCAGGCGCCGCCGGCCCGACCTGATCCTCAACTGGTCGGCGAAGACGCAGCTGTACGGGGCGCCGGCGGCAGTGCTGGCTGGGATGTCCGATCGCGTACTTTGGTGGCAGCACGCGATCCAGGCGCGTCACTGGATCGACCGCTGCGCGACCGCGCTGCCGGCGATCGCGATCGGCTGCTCTTCGGAGACGGTCGCCCGCGCGCAGCGGCAGCTCTCGCCGTCACGGCCGACGTTCGTAGTCGCCCCCGGAACACGGTCTCCCAACGGCGCCTCGGTGCAGGCGCCGCTCGACCTGCCGACGGACGTGCCGATCGTCGGTCTCGTCGGGCGCATGGAGCCGTGGAAGGGCCACGACCGAATGCTGAGTGCGCAGGCGCTGCTGCGCGAGCGTGGGCAACCCATTCACACGATGATGGTCGGCGGCGACGCTTACGACATCTCGCCTGAGTACGCCCGCTCGCTCCCGGGGCTGGTCGAGCGTCTGGGGCTCGCCGACGCGGTGACGATGACCGGCCATGTGCCCGATGCGGGTCCCTACATCGAGCGCATGGACATTCTCGTCAACGCCTCCGACTGCGAGCCGTTCGGGATCGTGTTGCTGGAGGGCATGGCGCGCGGCGTGCCGATCGTCGCGGTGGACTCGGGCGGGCCCGCCGAGTTCGTCGAGGACGGCCGTACTGGCGTGCTGGCGCGCTCGGGCGAGCCGCATGCGCTGGCGGACGCGCTGGAGCCGTTGCTGGCCTCGTCAGCTCTGCGCCATGCGCTTGGCGAGGCCGGTCGTGAGCAGTACGCCGCAGAGTTCACCGAGGCCGCGATGCGTGAGCGGTTCTTTGGCCGGCTGCAGGCGCTAGACGAGCGCCGCCGCACGAGTGGGGAGGCCGGTGCGCCAGCCTGTCCGGTGACGATCGTGGCGCACGACATCGGGCCGGTCGGCGGCATGGAGCGCCAGCTGGCCGAGCTCGCGCTGGGGCTGCGGCGCGCCGGCCACGAGGTCCGGGTGATCGCACGCACCTGCGAGCTGCCCGCCGACGCGGGCGTCGTCTTTCACCGGGTGCGCGGCCCGAGTCGCCCATTCCTCGTGGCTTACCCGTGGTTTGCGCTGGTCGGCTCGCTGCTGGTGTGGCGCCACCGCCGGGGAGTGGCGCAGGCGACCGGTGCGATCGTGCTCAACCGCGTGGATGCAATCGCGGTGCACTGCTGCCACCAGGTCCATCGCGCGAGCCCCAACCGTCCGCTGCCGCTGCTGCGCTGGTATGTGCGTGCAGTGGGGCTCGTCCAGCGCGTGTGCGAGCGGCTGTGCTTTCGCGCCAACCGCGCGGCGACGTTCGTGTGCGTCTCCGACGGTGTCGCAGGCGAGATGCGCGAGCACTTTCCCGAGCTTTCCGATCGGGTGGTGGCGATCCACAACGGCGTTGACACCGGTGCGTTCGCACCCGGGACACGCACGCGCGAGGCCGGCGCGTTACGTGAGCGGCTGGGGGTGGCGCCGGAGCGGTTGGTGCTGGCGTTCGTCGGCGGCGACTGGGGGCACAAGGGCCTGCGCACCGTGATCGAGGCGCTCGCCCGCGCGCGCGAATGGGACCTGGTGGTAGCCGGGCGTGGACACGTGGAGTCCTACCAGCGGTTGGCCGACTCGCTCGGCGTGGGCGGGGCGGTGCACTGGCTGGGTGTGGTGCGCGAGATGCCGGTCGTGTACGAGCTCGCCGACGCGTTCGTGCTGGCGTCGGGCTACGAGACCTTCTCGCTGGTGACCTTCGAGGCGGCCGCGAGCGGCTTGCCGATCGTGGCCACGCGCGTCAACGGCGTGCGCGAGCTGATCGAGGATGGGCGTAACGGGCTGCTGATCGCACCCGAGCCCGACGCGATCGCGGAGCGTCTGCGCCGGCTGGCAGGCGACCCCGAGCTGCGCGAGCGCCTCGGCGCCGCCGCCCGCCGGTCAGCGCTTGCCTTCTCCTGGGGGGAGATGGTGGCAAAACATCAAGCGCTGTACCGGCGGTTGACGGATTAGGCTATTCGAAGCCCAGGTTGGCTCCGCTGATTTCCTCTTCGAAGGAGCCCTTGTAGAGACCTGTCTTGCCGCTCTCCTGTTTGGCGCCTTCTTCGAATCCACCTTCGCCTACGCACTGGCCTTCTTCGTAGGCCCATTCCATGTTCTTGAATTCATTCGTGATGACGAGCTTTTCCTGGAAGCCGCTGGGGAATTTTTTCAGCTGTTTTGCTTCGACCGGCACCTGTTCGTCGGAATACACCGCCGCCGAGTAGGGTTCTTCGGGCTTTGTGACGGCCTTGGCCGGGACGGTCTGGCGCGGCCATTCGATTTTGCAGACCTTCCCCGCGATCGAGAAGGAGGCGGTACCCGACCCGACTTCGACTTCGGATTCGGTTTCACCGGTGCCGAGCTGCACGAATCCGTTGACGTGATACACGAACTTGATGGGTTCGGATTTTTTCGTTTCGGGGTTGACGTTGAATTTCGTTTTGGTGCCCGCGAGGAACCCCTCGAAGTCGGTGCGGGTGAGGCATTTTTCGAACTTTACCTCCGTCGAGAACGTCAGCGATGCGGCCCACGACACCGCGCCTTCGTCGATCGTCTTGCCGGCGGTCTTGGCGGAGCAGACGATGTAGAACTCGCCGAACTTCAATTCCTGGTTGCGTTCTTCTCCGCCCAGTTCGGTGGAACCGACGCCATGGCCTTTGGTCTTGCCGGGTTCGGCTTCCGAGAGCGGCTTGGGCAGTCGGCTCGCGGTGAACTGAGTGGTGGCCAGTGCGGGCGCCGTACAGGCAGCCAGCGCACCGATCGTGGCGACCATCCCGGCCGCCGTTTTGAAGCATCTCATTCCTAGGTCTCCGTTCGCTTCGAGGGGGGTGGTTTCACCGTTACTTCACACGACTTTCACACCATAGGAGCATCCGTCTCCATTGCCTAAGGAGTGCGTGGCGCAGCATAACCGATTCGAGTGCGGAAAAATGTTGTAAAGAAAATGTTCACACCTTTTGGCGGTCAGCTCTTTGGACTAGAGCGCACCGACCAGCAGGCGTTCGAAGGCGTCGCTCGCGGCGGGCACCGAGAACAGCCTTTCGACGGCGGCCCGCCCATTCCCCGTCAGTTGCCGGCGCAACTCGGGGGCCGCCCGCAGCTCGCTCAGCCGTGCGGCCAGCTGCGCGTGGTCGCCCTCGGGGAAGGTGAGTCCCCCGCCGGTCAGCTCGATCAGCCATGGGATCTCGCCCGAGTCCGAGCCGACCACGGGGACACCGCACCACAGCGCCTCGACGATCACGCGTCCGAACTGCTCCTTCCACGTCGGCGTGGTGTGCGAGGGCAGCGCCAGCACGTCGAGCTGCGCATACGCGGATGCCATGCGGTCGTGGGTGAAGCCGTCGAGCACGCGGACGCGCGAGCCGGGGATCGGCTGCCCCTCCAGCTGCGCGCGCAACTCGCCATCGCCGATCAGCAGCAGCTCGACCGGGGCCTGCAGCGTGCGCACGGCCGCGAGCAGATCGGCCAGTCCCTTGCTCTGGACCAAGCGTCCCGCATAGCCGATCGTGAATGGACGTCCGCTCTCCCGGTCGGTCGACGCCGGCTCCCACCCGGGGACCGCGTGCGGCGCGAGCGCGACCTCCCCGCTCGCTCCCCACGCGCGCGCCAGGCGTGCGGCGCTGTCCGAACGGGCAGCCACGAACGCCGCGTGGCGCAGCACCCTGGAGCGCAGTCCACGTACCGGCAGGGGTAGCGCCCGATCGATGTTCTCGGCGCACTGCACGCCGAACGGGATGCCCTGCCTCGTGAACACCTGCCCCCACTGAGTTGCGGAGATCGAATAGGGCTCGGCCTCGACAAACGCCACATCGGGCCGCGCGCCGGTGCTCAGCGCGCGGCAGCGGGTCAGGTAGAAATGCCGCTGCGGACGCCCCGCCAGGGCGACCCGCGTCGGACGCAGCGTGTGCTCCAATCCCGCAAGCGGTTGCGGGGTCATCGTGCGCAGCGAGTACTCGCTGCGCCAGCGGCTCGGCACGACGATCGTGACCTCCCAGCCCCGCCGCTGCAGCTCGCGGTATACCTCCTGGTTGACGTTCACCACTGCCGGATGGCTGATCGCCAACAGCCGCCGTCGGCGCTGTGTCGCGGGCGCCGATGGGTCGCGGCTCATGCTGCGCGGATCGTGAGGGCTGGAGCCGGCCCACGATGTTTAGTTTTTGTGAAGCCTGCTCCGCGAGAGCGCCTGACTGTCCTGGCTATGAGCAGGATTCGCGCTGCTTCGGGGATTGCGGGTGATGTGTACTTTTTGTGAAGAGCTTTACTCCGGCCCCGCGATCCTGTCAATCTGAGCCCTCGCGACGCTCGCCGGTCGCTCTTCCACCGCCCTTGTGAGGGCCCTCAGTAATGAACGAGACGACCGAAGCCACGGCCATCTTCGCGCCGATCTGGAAGCGCAAGTGGCTGATCCTGCTTGTGGGGCTCCTCGTCGCTGCGGCGACCTACCTCTACTACAAGCGTCAGCCAACGCTCTACACCGCCGGCACGCAAATCTACCTGGGCGGGGGGTCCGAAGAACAGGGGCTGCTCAACCCCACCCAGAGCAAAGTCACTCTCAACGACCGCGACGTCACCGACCAGGCGACGTTGATCAACTCCAGCGCGCTCGGCGAACCGGTGCACCAGCGGCTACGCTCAGAACACCACCTCGCGGCGGCCCGCGGCAAGGCTCACGCCAATGCCTCGAGCGGGAGCGACTTCATCACGATCACCGCCGAAGCGCGCACCTCCGAGGGCTCCGAGCAGCTCGTGGATGCCTACGCAGCCGCCTACGTCAAGCGCCAGCACGTCCACTACCGGCGGGAGGTGAGCGCGGCGATCGCCGCCACGCGGCGCCAGCTGAGTCGCATCGAAGCGGGCGCCGCCGACGCCGCCAAGGCCAGGGCGAAGGGGAAGGGGGGCGCGGCGGCAGGTGTAGCGAGCGGCTCGGCGACGGTGCAGGCCGCCAACCTCGCCAGCAAGATCAACCAGCTCGAAGGCGACCTGGAGGTCGCGGGCGTGCAGGAGATCAGCTCTGGCAAGACCAAGGCGACGCTCGCCTCGGCGAGTCCCAAACGGAACGCGATCTTCGGCTTCGTGCTCGGCATCCTGCTGGCTGCGGCCGCCGCCTACCTGGTCGGCCGCTTCGATCGACGACTGCGCTCGCTGGCGAGCATCGAGGCGGCCTTCGAGACCCCGGTCCTCACCGCGCTGCCCGCGGTGCGCAAGCCGGTCGTGCGCACCGGTGGCGAGCCGGCGCCGGCCGCGGAGCTGCTGGAGCCGCTGCGGCGCCTGCACACCACGCTGCAGCTCGGCGACATGCTCGAGCGCGACCGCCAGCGCCCGCCGCGCCTGATCCTGTTCCTCAGCGCCGACGCCGGCGACGGCAAGTCGACGCTGCTCGCCGATCTGGCGCTCGTGCAGCGCGACGCCGGCGCGCGCGTGGCGGTGATCGAGGCCGATATGCGCCGGCCGGTATTGGCGGGGCTGCTCGGCGTCAACGCGCCCTACGGGCTGAGCGACGTGCTCGCGGGCGCGCTCTCGCTCGGCGAGGCGTGGCAGAGCGCGATGCACCTGCAGGCCGGAGCCGCGGCGGCCACCGAGGCGCACGGGGTTACCACGGCGATCGACTCGCGCGCAGCCTCGGTGTCGGTGCTGCTCAGCGGCGGCCACACCGCCAACCCGCCCGCGCTGCTCGCCGGCGAGCGGATGCGTGGCGTGCTGCGCTCCGCCGCGGAGGACTTCGACTACGTGCTGATCGATGCGCCCCCGCCGCTGCAGGTGAGCGACGCGCTGCCACTGCTCGGGCTGGTCGACGGGATCGTGCTGGTCGCACGCGCGGGGCACACGCACGAGGCGGCGGCGCGGAGGCTGATGCAGCTACTCGCGCGCGTTTCTTCCGCCCCGGTGCTCGGCGTGCTCGCCAACTGCGTCTCGCGCGCCGAAGTGCAGGAGTACGGCTTCGGGGCCCCCTACGGGCAACCGCGTCGGCTGCGCGATCTGATCGCCCGATGAGCCCCTGGCCGACTCTCCGAGCATGAGTGCCCATCCGGCTGTCGTGAGCCGGCGGATCGCCGATCTGGCGGTGGCCGGTGGCGCCGCGGCGATCGCGCTCGGGCTGGCGCTCGGCATTGCGCTCGCGGTGCCCGACCCCAACTTCGTGCTGGTGCTCGCGCTGGCGCTCGGCGCGGTGGGGATCGTTGCGCTGGCGGTCAACACGCGCCTGGAGGTGTCGGTCGCGCTGCTGGCGATCTACCTGGGAATGCTCGACGGACCGGTCAAGCTACTGTCCGCCAACCAGGCGTCCTCGGCCGTCCGTGACGTGCTGATCGCCGCGGTCGCGCTGGGGGTGATCGTGCGCCTGCTCGCGCGCCGCGAGCGCCTGGTGTTGGCGCCGATGTCTGGTTGGGTGATCGCGTTCGTCGCACTCGTGCTGGCGAATGCCTTCAACCCCAACACGCTGGGGACGCTGAAGATCCTGGGTGGCGTTCGCCAGGAGCTGGAGTGGGTACCGTTCTTCTTCTTCGGGTACGCGCTGATGCGCTCGCGCGCGCGCTTTCGGCAGCTGTTCGTGCTGCTCGGTGTGATCGCGCTCGCCAACGGGGCGGTCAGCCTCTACCAGACGCGGCTCGCGCCGGGACAGCTCGCCAGTTGGGGCCCCGGCTACTCCGAACTGGTGTACGGCAGCGAAACGCTTTCGGCGCGCAAGTACCTCAGCGAAGGCGTCGCGCGGGTGCGCCCGCCGGGGCTCGGCTCGGATGCCGGCTTCGGCGGCAGCATCGGCGTGATCGCGCTGGCCGGCACCGTGGTGCTGCTGGCGACCGTCCGGCGGCGGCGACGGTGGTTTGCGGCGCTGCTGTGCGTGGGCGCGCTACTTGCGGTCGCCACGTCGCTGGCGCGCCTGTCGGTGCTCGGCGCGGTGATCTCGCTGCTGGCCTTCGGGCTGCTGTGCGCCGGCGCCGGCGTCGGGCGCCGGGTGCGGCGTCCCCTCGGGGCGCTGCTGTCGGTTGCGGGCGTCGCGGTGGTGCTCGGCGTGGCGCTCGTGGCGTTCGAGGGCGGCGGGGTCTTCTCCCGCTACATCAGCATCTCCCCCTCCAACGTCGGCTCGACCTCGACCACCTACAAGGCCGCCAGCCTCGCACAGATCCCCAACGACATCGCCAACGACCCCTTCGGCTTTGGCCTGGCCACCGCGGGTGCGGCGTCGAACTTCGGCGGGCACACCACGGTGAGGCTGGAAGGCCACGGCCACAGCGCCGAGACGCAGTACAACTACGTCACCGACGAACTGGGGTTGCCCGGGCTGCTGCTGTGGACGGCGCTCTCGCTGAGCGTGATCTGGATGGCCGTCACCCGCCTGCGGCGCGTCGGCGACCTCGAGATCCGGATTGGCCTCGCGGGCGTGTTCGCGCCCTTCGTCGCGCTGATCCTGATGGGCACCAACGGGCCGGTGATGGCGAGCGCGGTGGCCGGCCCTTTCTACTGGTTTGCGGTCGGGATCGCGGCCTACTGGCTGGTGGGCGCAGGGCGCGCGAGAAGTGACGATTTGGTGAGTGGCGCACATGCGGGCGGCGAGGAGCGTTGATCGGCCATGAGGCGCCGGCGCTCCCGCGAGCAACCTGATCGCGCGCCGGCGAGCGCCCGCGCGCGGCTGAGCCTGCTGCTCGGCGACCGCCGTGGGGCGGTGGCGGCGCTCGCCGGCAGCTCGGTTCTCTCTGGCTTCGCGGAAGCCGGGATGCTCGTGCTGCTCACACAGATCGCCGCCGCGATCGCCACCGGGGGGCGGCGCGTGCACACGCACCTGGGCCCGCTGCGCCTCGACACGACCGTCGGCGAGTTGCTGCTCGTCGCGCTCGCGCTCACCACGTTTCGCCTGGTGCTGCAGGTGCCGCTCTCGATCCTGCCGGCGCGGATCGGCGCGGAGGTGCAGGCGCGGCTGCGCCGCGACCTCCTGCACGCCTTCACGCGTGCCTCCTGGAGCGTGCAGTCCAGCGACCGCGAGGGGCACCTGCAGGAGACGATGACCAGTCAGGTGATCCAGGCGACCGGCGGCGCGGTGCAGGCGACGACGCTGCTCACCTCGCTGATCACGTTCGTCGTGCTGTTGATCTCGGCGATCGTGCTCAACCTGATCGCCGCGGGGATCGTGCTCACCGTGGCGATCGCGCTGTTCGGGTTGCTGCGGCCGCTGAGCGCGCTGGGGTCACGTCGCGCGCGCGCTCTCTCGCAGGCGCAGATGGAGTACGCCGGGGGGATCGGCGAGGCGATCCGGGTAGCCGAGGACACGCAGGTGTTCGGCGCCGCCGGCGCCCAGCGCGAGCGGATCGGGCGGCAGATCGACGCCGCCCGCGTGCTGTTCTTCCGCACCTGGGTGATCGGGCGCCTCGTGCCCAACCTCTACCAGAGCATGATCTACCTGCTGATCGTGGTGGGCCTCGGCGGCCTCTACCTTGCGGGCGCCGGCCACGCCGCATCGCTCGGAGCGGTTGTGCTGCTGCTGGTGCGCGCCGGCAACAACGGCCAACAGGCGCAGACCTCCTACCAGGGCCTGCGCCAGTCGCTGCCCTTCATCGAGCGTCTGCAGGCCGCCGAAGAGCGCTACGCGCAGAGCGCCCCGCTCGACGGCGGGGCGCTCCTGCCGCGGATCGAAAGCCTCGCGTTCGAGCGCATCTCGTTCGCCTACCGCGCCGAGCGTCCGGTGCTCTCGGAGATCAGCTTCGAGGTCGCCGGCGGCGAGGCGATCGGGATCGTCGGCCCCTCCGGCGCCGGCAAGTCGACGCTGGTGCAGATCCTGCTGCGGCTGCGCGCGCAGGACGGCGGCCGCTACCTTGTCAACGGCGTCCCCGCCGAGCAGTTCGCGCGCAGCGAGTGGAACCGGCGCGTCGCGTACGTCGCGCAGGAGCCGCGCTTGGTGCACGCCACGGTGGCGGAGAACATCCGCTACTTCCGCGATCTGGACCGCACGGCGATCGAACGGGCCGGGCGCCTGGCGCGCATCCACGACGAGGTGGTCTCGTGGCCGCAGGGGTATGAGACGGTCGTCGGCCCGCGCGCCGACGCGGTCTCCGGCGGCCAGCAGCAGCGCATCTGCCTCGCCCGCGCGCTCGCGGCGCGGCCGGAGATGCTGGTGCTGGACGAGCCCACCTCCGCGCTCGACCCCACCTCCGAGCGGCTGATCCAGGAGTCGCTGACGGCGCTCAAGCACGAGCTGACGCTGTTCATCGTCGCCCACCGTCTCTCCACGCTCGACATCTGCGACCGCGTGATGGTGATCGTCGACGGCCGCCTCGCGGGGTTCGACACCACGGCGTTCCTGCAGACGCATAGTCCCTACTACCGCACCGCCTCGGGGCTCGCCGCGAGCGCGCCGGCAGGGCTGCTGGGGGTGCGGTGAGGGTGGCTGCGGATACAAGCAGGCGTTGGGCGGGGGGGCATGGAGGCCCCCCGGAGGATGCGTTGTCAATCGACCAGCGCGCGCGGACGCTCCCCCAAAACACGCGGCTGCCGGACTTCTTCATCGTCGGCCAGCCCAAGAGCGGCACCACTGCGCTGTATGAGATGCTGCGTCGCCACCCGCAGATCTTCATGCCCGCCGGCAAGGAGCCGTGGTTCTTCGCGAGCGAGCTGCACGAGCGCACGCCGCCACGCCCGAAAGGGACGCCGGCGACGCTCGATCAGTACCTCGAGCTGTTCGCTGGGGCCCGCCCCGACCAGCGCGTTGGCGAGGCGAGCGCACTGTATCTGTGGTCGCGCACCGCCGCGCGTGGGATCGCCGAGGTGGCGCCCGCCGCGCGGATCGTCGCGATCCTGCGTGAGCCCGCCTCGCTGCTGCGCTCGCTGCACCTGCAGTTCCTGGAGACTTATGTCGAGACCGAGGCCGACCTGCGCACGGCGCTCTCGCTGGAGGCGCCGCGGCGCGAGGGGCGCCAGGTACCCCGCCACACCTACTGGCCGCAGGCGCTGCTGTATTCAGAGCACGTGCGCTACGTCGAGCAACTGCGCCGCTACCACGAGCTGTTTGGGCGCGAGCGGGTGTTGGTCTTGATATACGACGACTTCCGCGCCGAGAACGAGGCGACCGTGCGCCGCGTGCTGCGCTTCCTCGACGTCGATGACACCGTGTCGATCGAGCCGGTCGAGGCCAACCCGACCGTCCACGCACGCTCGCAGCGCCTCAACGAACTGCTGCACGCGGTATCCGTCGGGCACGGCCCGCTCTCGCTGGCGGTGAAGGCGACCGTCAAGGCGCTCACGCCCACCCGGTTGCGCCGCCGTGCACGTGACGCGGCTCAACGGCGCATCGTCTTCGCCACGCCGCCTTCGCCGGAGGCGGAGTTGATGATCGAGCTGCGCTGCCGCTTCAGGGGGGAGGTCGTCGCGTTGAGCGAGTATCTCGACCGCGATCTCGTGAGCCTGTGGGGTTATGACCGTGTGGGCAGTGACCGTGACCGTGTGGACAGTGACCGTGCGGGTCATGTGGGTGTGGGGTTATGAGGGTGCGAGAAAAGCGATGGGAGGCGCGATGACCGCGTCGGCTGACACCACTGCGCTCGCGCCTGCTGCCCCCGGGGTTCAGGGCCGGGTGCCCGACTTCTTCATCCTCGGTCACCCCAAGTGCGGCACCACCGCGCTGTACGAGATGCTGCGCCGCCACCCGCAGATCTTCATGCCCGAGCTCAAGGAGCCGATGTTCTTCGCGACGGACCTGCGCTTGCGCTTCCAGCCCAAAGCATCCGGTCCGCTGCCCCTGACGCTCGCGGAGTATCTGCCGCTGTTCGATGCGGCGGCCCCCGGGCAGCTGGTGGGTGAGGCCTCCTCGTCATACCTGATCTCCACCACCGCGGCGCGTGGCATCGCCGAGCTGCGGCCTGAGGCGCGCCTGATCGCGATTATGCGCGAGCCCACGAGCTTCTTGCGCTCGCTGCACCTGCAGCTGCTGCAAAACCACATCGAGACCGAGAAGAGCCTGCGTAGGGCGCTTGCGCTGGAGGCCGAGCGGCGTCAAGGCCGGCGGATCCCGCGCCGCTCGCCGCGCCCGCAGGCGCTGCTGTACTCCGAGCGGGTGCGCTACGTCGAGCAGCTGCGCCGCTATCGCGACCTGTTCGCAGACGAGCAGCTGCTGGTGCTGATCTACGACGACTTCCGCGCCGAGAACGAGGCGACGGTGCGCCGGGTGCTGCGCTTCCTGGAGGTGGACCCCACCGTTCCGGTGGCGGCCGTCGAGGCCAACCCCACGGTGCGCATGCGCTCGCAGGCGCTCGACGAGCTGATGCACACGCTCACGGTCGGGCGCTCGCCGCTGGTGCGCGCCGTGCAGGCACCGGTCAAGGCGCTGGCGCCACGGCGGCTGCGCCACGCCGCGCTGCGCGGGGTCCGGCGTCGCTTCGTGGTCGGCGCACCGGCGCCTCCCGATGAGCAGTTGATGGCGCAGCTGCGGCGGCGGTTTGCGCCGGAGGTGGTGGCGTTGAGCGAGTATCTCGGCCGCGACCTCGTGAGTCTGTGGGGCTATGACCGCCTCGGCTGAGCGAAGGGCGCCCGACTTCTTCATCGTCGGCCACCCCAAGTGCGGCACGACGGCGCTCTACCGGATGCTGCGCTCCCACCCGCAGCTCTTTCTGCCCGACATCAAGGAGCCGTGGTTTCTCTCGCCGGAGCTGCGCTCACCCTTCCGCGGGGCGGGGGTCGGCAGGC
Organism: uncultured Solirubrobacterales bacterium; assembly: GCA_963812955.1. Lineage (GTDB taxonomy): Bacteria > Actinomycetota > Thermoleophilia > Solirubrobacterales > Solirubrobacteraceae > Palsa-744. The sequence goes on along the minus strand of CAWEXC010000001.1, from coordinate 759,314 downwards.
GCCCCGAGACGCTCGATCAGTACCTCGCGCTGTTCGCTCCCGCGCGGCCCGACCAGCGCGCCGGCGAGGCATCTTCCTCCTATCTGATGTCGCGCTTCGCCGCGGGGCGCATCGCGGAGCTGGCGCCGGCGGCGCGGATCGTCGCGATCCTGCGCGAGCCGGCGGGCTTTCTGCGCTCGCTACACCTGCAGAACGTGCAGATGCACGTCGATACTGAGCGCGATCTGCGCACGGCGCTCGCGCTCGAGCCCGAGCGCCGCCAGGGACGCCACATCCCGCCCCGCTGCTCGCGCCCGCAGGCGCTGCTGTACTCGGAGCACGTGCGCTATGTCGAGCAGCTGCGCCGCTACCACGAGCTGTTTGGGCGCGAGCGGGTGTTGGTGCTGATCTACGACGACTTCCGCGCTAACAACGAGGCGACGGTGCGCCGCGTGCAGCGCTTCCTCGACGTCGAGGAGCTGGCGCCGATCGAGGCGGTCGAGGCCAATCCCACGGTTGCTGTGCGCTCCCTGCGTCTGCACCAGGCCGTGCAGGCCGTCTCGGTGGGGAGCGGGCCGGTCTCGGCGGCGGTCAAGGCGTCGATGAAGACGATCACCTCCCGGCGGCTGCGACAGGCGGGGCTGCGCGCGGTCAGGCGCGGCGTGGTCTTCGGCTCGCCTGCGCCACCCGACGTGGAGCTGATGGCGCAGCTGCGCCAGCGTTTCGCGCCGGAGGTGGTGGTGCTGAGCGAGTATCTGGGGCGCGACCTGGTGGGGCTGTGGGGCTATGACGGCGTCATCTGAACGGGTCCCCGACTTCTTCATTGTTGGCAACCCCAAGAGCGGCACGACCGCGCTGTACGAGATGCTGCGACGCCATCCCGCTATCTACATGCCCGCACTCAAGGAGCCGCAGTTTCTCGCCGCCGAGGAGCTACCTCATGCGGCCTCGGCGCCCGGCCTGCACGTCGCATCTCCCAACCTGCCTCCCGGCACGCTCCCGCGCACACTCGAGGAGTACCTGGCACTGTTCGCCGCGGCGCGGACCGACCAGCGCGCCGGCGAGGCTTCGCCCTCGTATCTGCGGTCGCCGATCGCGGCCGGCCGTATCGCGCAGCTTCAGCCCGGCGCGCGGATCGTGGCGATCCTGCGTGAGCCCGCGAGCTTCGTACGCTCGCTGCACCTGCAGTACCTGCAGGACCACGTCGAGAGCGAGCGCGACCTTCGCACGGCGCTGGCGCGCGAGCAGATCGTGCGCGAGGGCCGCACGGTGCTGCGCTACTCCGAGCGCGTGCGCTATGTCGAGCAGTTGCGTTGCTACCACGAGCGGTTCGCGGCCGAGCGGATCCTGGTGCTTATCTACGATGACTTTCGCGCTGAGAACGAGGCGACGGTGCGCCGCGTGCTGCGCTTCCTGGAGGTGGACGATACGGTGGCGATCGAGCCGCTGGAAGCCAACCCCACAGTCCGCATGCGCTCCGTACGCCTAGCGCGGCTGACCCATGCGGTGCGCACTGGCCGTGGCCCGCTCGGGGCGACGCTACGCACGCCGATCCGGGTGCTCACCTCCGAGCGGATGCGCGCCGGGGCGATGCGGGTCGTACGCGGGCGCTTTCTCTACGGCGCTCCCCAGGCGCCGGACGAGGCGCTGATGCTCGATCTGCGGCGGCGCTTCGCGCCGGAGGTGGTGGCGCTGAGCGAGTATCTGGGTCGCGACTTGGTCTCGCTGTGGGGCTATGACCGCCTCGGCTGAGCGGCCCGCGGCCGAGCTCGATCTCGGGGAGTCGGTTGGGCGGGGTGCCGTCGAGGGCGCGCTCGGCGGGGCGGCCGAGTGGCGGGCGGTCGACGACGCTCCGCGCGTGCCATTCGACGTGCGGTGGCGGGCCGAGCGCGAGCGCGCTCAGGAGAAGGCGCTGCCGTCGTCGGGCCGGGTCGTGGTGTCGTGCTCCACGCCGCTCGGCGTGGGCGGTCTTGGGCGACATCTTCAGGAGGCTGTAGGGGCGCTCCAGCGGCGGGGGGCGACGGCGGACTGCATCTGCGACTCGCTCAGCCCGGGCGCGCATCGGACGGCAGCGCAGCGGCTCGCCGAGGCGACTGCCCCCCTCACACGTCGCTCGCCCGCTTGGAGCACATGGGCGGTCAACGTCGCCTTCGACCTCGACGCCGCGCGGCGGCTGCCGCCCGGCGAGCATCTTGTCGCCTTCAACGGCTCGGCGCTCTTGCAGCTGCGCGCCGCCAGACGCACGCGGATGCGATCGGTCTCGCTGATGTCCGCCAACTCGCATCTGCGGCGGGTCGTGCGCATGCACGCGCTGGCCCACCGGCGCCACCCGCTGGAGCGCTCGTGGGCGACGCGGCTGCTGGGACGCAACCTCGCCGAGTACGCGCTCGCCGACCGCATCTACGTCTCTTCCCGGCACGCCTGGGAGTCGTTCGTCGAGGAGGGGGTGCCCGAGGCGGCGCTCTCGCTCTTTCCGCTGACATCCGACCCCCGTTTCGTGCCCGACTCGCGTGTGAGCGCGGCCTCGGGAAGCTTCGAGATCGTGTACGTCGGCAGCCTCTCCGTCGTCAAGGGCGTGCCGCTGCTGATCGACGCCGTCCGCCGTCTTGCGTGCCCGGAGCTGCGGCTGGTGCTGGCCGGCGGTTGGGGAACACGGGGGATGCGTCGCTTCGTGCAGCGTGCCTGCGCCGAGGACCCCCGGATCGTGGTTCACCCGGGGGACCCGCTGCCCCATCTTCAGCGCGCGTCGCTGTGTGTGCACCCGAGCTACGAAGACGGCTTCGGCTACGCGCCGGTCGAGGCGCTCGCCTGTGGCGTCCCCGCGCTTGTTAGCGCCAACACCGGGATGAAGGAGTTGATCGACCCGGGCCGCAACGGCCTTGTCCTGCCGACGGGGGATCTCGACGCGCTCACCCAGGCGATCGAGGCTGCCTACCGCGGGGAGCTCCTTCGTGGGTAGCGCCCCCGTTGGAAGCGCCTCCGGCGGGATCGTCCGAGCGGTGCCCGAGGGATACGGCGACGCCCCCGGCGGGATCGCCCGAGTGGTGCCCGAGGGATACGGCGACCCTGCACCGCCGGCGTTACGCGTCGCCGCGGTCGGCATCTCCGCGGGGCCCACCTGCGGCGCGCGCGACCACGCGCTGCTGCTCGCCGAGGGGTTGAGCGGCGAGCAGGTGTCGTGTTCGCTGCACTGGCTGCAGCGCCGCGAGGAATCGGTTCGTGGCGGGGGGGCGGAGATCCGCGCGTGGGGACAAACGCTCGCCGGCGAGCTGGCAGGTGAGCGCCCGGATGCGATCCTGCTGCACTACTCGGTATTCGCCTATTCCCATCGTGGGCTGCCGCTGTTCGTCGCCCCGACGCTTGCGGTCCTGCGCCGCTCGGGGATTCCGGTGGTTACCGTGCTGCACGAGTTTGTTTACCCGTGGCGCCACGGCGGTCTGCGGGGCAAGGTGTGGGCGCTCACGCAGCGGGCGCTCTTGATCGACGTGATGCGCAGCTCAACAGCCGTGTTGCTCACCACCGACTTCCGGGCGCGGTGGCTCGAGTTGCGGCCCTGGATTCCGCGGCGGCCTACCGCGGTTGCGCCGGTCTTTTCCAACCTGCCTGCCGCGGCCGCCGGGTCGTTGCCCGCTTCCTCCGATCCGCCCACCGCGCTCCCGGGGTCGCGCCCCATCCCCTCTCACCCGCCTCCCGCATTCGCCGAGCCGTTGGGGCAGCGCACGCAACCGGTGCTCGGACTGTTCGGCTACTCCTACCAAGGGGCCGCGCTCTCGCTGGTGTTGGACGCGATCGCGCAGCTCACTAAGCAGAGTGTCGCGCCGCGGCTTGTGCTGCTCGGGGCGCCGGGGCGCACTTCAGCGGTGGCCGGGACGTGGGTGCGGGAGGCACGGACGCGCGGGATCGAGCGCGTGCTGGAGTTCTCCGACACGCTCCCCGCGCAGGATCTCTCGAACGCGCTTGCGGCCTGCGATCTGCTGCTGTTCGTTGACGCCGCTGGCCCCTCGTCGCGCAAGGGCACGCTCGCCGCCTCGCTTGCTTCCGGCCGGCCGGTGCTCGCGATCGACGGTCCCCGTCGCTGGCTGGAGTTGGTTTGGGCCGAGGCCGTGGCCGTGGCCGAGCCGACTGCGTCGGCACTGGCGGATGCGATGCAGGCGCTGCTCGACGACGACGCTGCGCGCGAGGCGCTCGGGGCACGCGGCCGTGCGTTCGCCGAGGAGAGGATGGGCGTTACCCGTACGGCCGAGGCCGTGAGGGGGCTGCTCGACAGAGTTGTTCGCGTCGATGCGCCGAGCTGCCACGAGGGCCCGTATAGCCATTGCAATAGGGCGGGGTGTTGAACAAAAAATTCAAAAGCCGTGTGCAATTGCTATCGGGTTCTGAATTTTTTATCACAACCCCAAGTCCTCTCTGTATATACTATCGATATACCGAAAGCCAATATGCCAAACGAAAGTCGATATACCCAAAGCTGAAAGTCGATATACCCAAAGCTAAGTCTCCCGAGAACCAGAGCAGTATGCGCCAAGCTGCTGACCCACTATCAATCGCGGGTCAGGTCATCTGGAGAGAGGTCACTTCCAATCCAGGGATTCGAGTGAAGTGACGGGTGTTGGCGGTCCCGACCTGCCATCCGGCGGAGATGGCGGTGGCGGCAACGATTCGGTCGTGAGCTCCCACTTCAGTCCCAGATGAGGCCAGGCCGGCCCAGAGCCTCGCGTGGACTCGTGCCACGAGCAGGTCGAAGGAAAGCGTCGGGAATGCCGCGATCACGGCCTCCACGAACGCTGCGCGCCTTCCGCGGTGTTCTTTGGTGGCCCTGTGTATGCCATGCAGCAACTCCGAAGCGGTGATCGCCGCGATTGCGACTTCCTCGTTCTCGCCCAGTTGCGACTCCAGGCGCTGGAGGACCTCGGTCGTGGCCCGCGCGGGGGGAAGGCTGCGCATGGCTCGCTCGAGCCCGATGAAGACGGTGGTATCTAAGACTGTGCCCATGGATCGGCAGGCGCTGGTCCGACTGCAGCGAGCACCGCTTCCATGTCCTCGGCAAACGCCGGGTCAGGGGGCGCAGCCTGAGCGAGCAGTGCGAGCGCCTCCCCCAACGGCCGTCCGCGACGCGAGGCGACGGTCTGCCCATGATCGTCTGGATGAACGATGACGTAGGCCGGTCGCTCCCGGTTGAAGACCACAACCTCCTCGTGATGGGCGACTGCCTCCCGCGCCCGGCGAGGTATCCGGATCTCCTCGGCTTTGATCGTTGCCATAGACGCATGGTAGCACGACAGTACGGAACCGTACGGAACTGTACGGTAGGTTACGCCGATTTGTCTCGGCGCTTTGGGGGCTGTCGTTGCGCGGCACGAGTCACCCAGAAATGTGCGCCAACCGGTTTGCGTTGGCTGCGGTTGGCTCCTCCCAGCTCGTGCGCGCGACGCGGTAGGCCTCCAGCAGCGCTTCGACGTGCCGCTCGGGAGAGAACCGCGCCGCCACCATCTCGCTGCCGGCCGTCCCCATCTCATTTTGGCGCGCAGGGTCGGCGAGCAGCTCATCGAGCGCCCGCGCGAGCGCACGCACATCGCCGGGCCGGACGCCGAAGCCGGTGACCCCGTCCTCCAGCCAGTCGGGGATTCCCCCGGTGAGGCTGGCGACGACCGGTCGGCCGGCGGCGAGCGCCTCGATCCCAACCAGCCCGAATGGCTCGGGCCACAGCGAGGGGATCGCCACGATGGACGCCCCCGCCAGCTCCCGGGCCAGTTGCTCGGCGTCGAGCCAACCTTGGAAGCGCACGCGCTGCTCAACCCCCAACCGCCGCGCAAGCCTGCGCATCGCGGTCAGCTGCATACCGTCGCCGCAGACGACCAGCTCCGCGTCCACCGCGCGCATGGCGCGGATCAGGACGCCGAGACCCTTCGGCTTCACCACTCGGCCGGCAAACACGACGCGCCGCGCGGGGCAGTGGTCTGCGGGGCCACGTGGCTCATGGGGCGGACGGGACGCCACCGTGACGAACAGCGGGATCACCGCGCTGCGAGTCACCCCATTGACCGCGAGATGCCGCTCCACGGCGCTCGAGTACGCCACCGCGAGGTCGGCGCCGCGCAGGGCCTCTAGCGCGCGCGTGGTCTGCCGGTATGAGGCGGGCAGCGGCCGCGGGTTGCGCACGTGCGCGCAGCCGCGTAGTGCGAGATTCGGTATGCAGCCCGGGCCGTGGGCGCGAGCACACTCCTGGTCGGGGCGGAAGTAGTGCACGCCGGCGGTGCACGCAGTGTATCCGTGGGCGCTCACCACCACCGGTGCTTTGAGTCGCAGGGCAGCAACCACGTCGGGGTCGTCGAGCTGGTGGAGGTGGATCACGTCGGGGCTCGTCGACGCAGCGGCGCCGAGCCGCGCGTCGATCGGGGTGTGCGCCCTGAAGAGCTCGGTGCTGCGGTACACCGTCACGCCGGGCACGTGCAGGTCGGGATCGACTTTCGCCGCGACCACCATCACGCGCAGTCCCCGCTCGGCCAGCAGGCGCGCGCTCGCCTGGACATGTGCCGCGACGCCGCCGTTGCGACCCCACAGCGGGGTGCCCATCAGCACCGAGCTTGGGGAGGTGGACATCGCGGCGGATGATACCCCCGGCTCCGCGCCGATAGGAGACGTGGCAGATGTGTCTTTTATGTGAAACCGCCGGGGTGGGCGGGCGGCGTGCGAGAGAATGCCTGCGCGATGCAGGGTCAATCGACAACTATGGCTGCACCGGCCGTCGCCGCGACGCGCCCGAAGGTCGTCTACGTGATGGGGTCTGGCCGCAGCGGCAGCACGATCCTCGGGGTTGCGCTCGGCAACTGCGACAGCATCTGTTACGCGGGCGAGCTCGACAACTGGCTGGTGCGCTCGGGCATCCCTGTCCTCGGCGGGTTGGAACGAACTCGGTTCTGGAGCACCGTGCGTGACGACGTGCCCGGAGCCTCCGAGCTCTTTGGCAACAGGGCGCAGCGTGACCTGGAACGCTCGTTCGCGCCGTTTCGGATTCACCGCTGGCGCGCCCGGCGGGGACTGCGCGAGGGCTACCGTCGTGTCACCGAGGATCTCTACCGGGCGATCGCCCGCGCGGCGGGAGTCACACACGTCGTCGACACCTCGCACTTCCCGCTACGCGCGTGGGAGCTGCAGGCGCTCGCCGGCATCGATCTGTATCTCATATTCCTGGTCCGCGACCCCCGCAACGTCGTCGATTCGTTCAACCTATACCTGAATCGCAACGACGTGACCGAGCGCCGGTTGCGAGTGCTCAGCACCAACGCCAACCTGTGGTTGACGCACCTGCTGTCGGTGCTGGTGTTCCTTCGCCAACCGCGCGAGCGACGGATGCTGCTGCGCCACGAGGAGTTCCTCGCCGACCCGGAAGGCATGTTGCGTCAGATCCTCGACCGGGTGGGGAGCGCCGCCGAGCTCCCCGACCTGACGTCGCTCAGCACCGGCTTTCCCCTGAACGGGAATCGCCTGCTCTCCGCCGATGTCGTCTCGCTCAAAAGTCAGGCGGTCGCCGCGCGTGGCGGCTCGCGCATGACGGCGCTGCTGCAACTTCCCTGGACGGCCGTCTTCGCGCGACTGGGTCCGGTGGCGAGCGCATCCGCCCCGCGCACCGCATCGGCCGCCCGCACGGGCGGGTAGCGGAGCTGCTGTCCGACTCGTAAGCGCTTTTTACTACGTGGGGCGTGAGTCGGCCCCTGAGATCACCCGGAACCGCTGGCCGCCCCGGCCTTGCTCTTCGCTTTCCGCGCCGCAGAGTGCTCAGCCTTCTTCTCCCGAGCTTCACTGTAGGACTGCGCGACGAGCGTCTTGCCATCGGACCAGCCGAAGGCGCGGACGAGCAGCCCGATCGCGAAGAGAATACCCCAGGCCGTGGTCACGAGCTGCTGGGATACGGAGTAGGCCGTGGCGTTGGAGGTGCTGGTGATGCCCTTCAGCGAGAGCACGTTGAAGCCCTGCACCACGCCAGCCCCACCTGGAGTCACCGAGCTGACGTTCGCGATCGAGTTTCCAGCCACCACACGCATGAGGATGTGAAAGCTGACGGGGATGTTGTAGGCGGATAGGAACACGGCGATCACCCCCAGCATCGCCACCCAGCTGATCGCCTCCGGAAGTACCACGCGCCCAAGGAAGGCGCGGCGGTGGACGAGGATCTGCGCACCGACCTTCGCCTGCTTCCACCACTGCTTGACGCGCTGGCGCAGCACCCGAGCTACGAGGAACAGGAGCACGGCGAGACCCACGAGGAAGATCGCGGTGGCCCACGGGTGTTCGGTCACGAATCCCAGCTGGAGCGAGAACGACCCGCCGACCGTCAGGAAGAGGTAGATGTAACAGAAGGCTCCGATCAGGGTGAAGAAGATCTTCTCGACCGCCATCCCGGCGAGCACGCCCGCGAACGTGGCGGCGGCGATGATCGTGGTGAACATCAGCAGCATCACCAGCGTGCCGAGGTTGGCCGGCAGCACGGAGTTCAGCGCGACGGCTGCCGCATAGCAGGCGAGGACCTGGATCCAGCGGACTTCGGAGTCGGGATAGCCGTAGCGCAGGATCGAATACCAGGCGTACGCGGTCGCGGTCGTCTGCAGCGTGAGGAGTGCTATCGCCGCGATCACGTAGCCGATCGGGATGCTCGTGATCGTGTCCCAGATGTGTTTGAACCAGCCGGTGATGTCCCAGCCGGCAAGCGTGGCGGCGGCGCCGAGCACGACGATCACCAGCGCGCCGACCAGAATGCGCATCGGGTGGATCCGTCCGCGCGCGGATGCGAGCGCCTGGTGAGTCGCCATGGGCTTGATCTTACGGGTCGCTCGGCTGGGGTCGCGGGCGGGGCCGGCCGTCAGCTGCGACAAGCTCCGCGCGGCGATCTTACGGCGGGGCCGGCAGGCCGAGCAGCTGCACGACCGCGAACACGAGGATCAGCGCACCGATCGCGATCAGGCCGTAGCGCGCTTGGCGCAGCGGGAAGTGGCCGCTGATCCCGACCAGGAACAGCACCGTGGCGAGGAACACCGTGTCGCGCACATACTTGTCCCCAGTCGCTCCCGCTGCGGTGCCCTGCGCGAAGCTGGTGTCCGCCATCGCGTCGTCGGCGTTCGCGGCGCGTTCCTGGGGAATCACGTACTGCGGCATGTATGAGGGGCCGGGCGGCGCCTTCGGGTTGTGGCCTCGGTGATCGACAGCAGCCGGTCCCGGCGGTCCTTCGGCGGCTCCTCGGCCGCGTGGTTGTGCTCGCCGATCTCCTTGCCCACCTCGCTTGCCGAGAGCCCCTCTGCCATGAGGCGCACATCCTAGAGCCGCGAAACGATACGGTCTGCCCTCCTGCGCGTGCGGCGGGCAGCGACTCGCATCGACCATCACGAGACGGTAGTAACAAGATGAACACAGCGATCGACGAGCGCGCAACCCAACGACGTTTGAACCGCTTGCGGCGGTTGTCGGGGTTTGGGATCAGGGCCCTGATCATGCTCGGGGTGCAGGCGCTGGCGCTGGTTGTGTTGACGGCGCTGCTGCCAAGCCACGAATCGCTCTCCCTGGCCGCCGCCGTGCTGGTGGCGGCGGCGATGGCGATCATCAACGCCCTTCTGTGGCCGCTCATTACCCGCGTCGCGCTGCCGCTCACGATCATCACGTTCGGACTTGGCTCACTCGCGCTCAGCGCCGGCACCGTGGCGCTCGCGTTCTACGCGGTGGATGGCAAGACGCCGTCGTTCTGGGCCGACCTGGCGATCGCGTTCGGCCTAGCGCTCGTCTCGATGCTGGTCGCGCCGCTGCTCGACGTCGATGGGGACGCCCGCCATCTGAGCGTGGTGAGGCGCAGGGTGCGCCGCTCACGCCGCCACAGCCCCACCGATGTCCCGGGGGTGATCCTGTTCGAGATTGACGGGCTCGGCGAGGGGGTGCTGCGCGACGCGCTCCGGGACGGGCACGCACCGACGATCGCGCGCTGGCTCGGCGACGGCAGCCACCGCATGCTGGGCTGGGAGTGCGATCTCTCCTCGCAGACGGGCGCCAGCCAGGCGGGGCTGCTGCTCGGCAGCAACTGGGACATGCCGGCGTTCCGCTGGTATGAGAAGGAGTCGGGGCGCACGATGGTCTCCAACCACCCCGCCGACGCGGCCGAGATCGAGCGCCGCAGATCGACCGGCGAGGGGCTGCTGGCGACAGGGGGGACGAGCCGGGGGAACATGTTCTCCGGCGACGCGCCGCGCTGCACGGCGACGATGAGCGTGATCCGCGACCGCAGCCGCTCGAAGGCGGGGGACCTGTTCGCCTACTTCTCCGATCCGTACGGGTTCATGCGCACGATCGTGCTGTCGCTCGCCGACATCGCGTACGAGCGCCGGGCGGCCCGCCATCAGCGCCGCAGCGGCGAAGAGCACGTCGATCGGAAAGGCATGTACCCGCTGATCCGGGCGACGATCGCCGTGGTGATGCGCGACCTGGTGACGGCGCTGCTGATGGCCGACATCGTCGAGGGGGTGCCGGTCAGCTACGCCACCTTCGTGGGCTACGACGAGGTGGCCCACCACTCGGGCATTCGCGCGCCCGACGCGCTGGCGGTGCTGGGGCGCCACGATCGCCAGCTGGCCCGCCTGGAGCGCGCGACGGCGCAGTCGCCGCGCCCCTACCACCTGGTGGTGCTCTCCGACCACGGCCAGACGCAGGGCCGGCCGTTCCGCCAGCGCTACGGCGAGACGCTCGAAGAGGTCGTGCGCGAGGCGCTCGAGCAGGGCGAGGTGTACGCGCCGGCCGCGGTCGACGAGGCATGGGGCGACGTGGGCGCCGTGCTGGCGGATGCAAGTCAGGAGCCGAGCGTTGGGGGACGGTTGCTCGCGCGAGCGACCAGCGCCAGATCGGTCGAGGGCACCGTCGCGCTGGGACCGAATCGGGAGGCGCTCGCCGAACGCGGCGTTCGCCGAGCGGTGCAGGAAAAAGGGGAGGAAAAGAGGAAGGAGAAGGGGGAGGGGGCAGTGGTCATGGTGTCCGGCGGCCTCGCGCTCGTCTACCTGCCACACAGCACCGAGCGGCTCACGCTCGAGCAGATCGCCGAGGCGCATCCGCGGCTGCTGGACACGCTGACGGCCCACCCCGGGATCGGGTTCGTGATGGTGCGATCGCAGGAGCACGGCGCGCTGGCGATCGGTGGGGCCGGGCGACGGCGTCTGAGCGACGACGCCGTCGAGGGCGAGGACCCGCTCGCCCACTTCGGCCCCACGGCGGCCGACCACCTGCGCCGCCACGACAGCTTCCCCCACTGCCCCGACATCCTCGTCAACTGCATGTACGACCCGGACGCCGACGAGGTCGCCCCGTTCGAGGAGTTCATGGGCTCGCACGGCGGCCTCGGTGGGCCCCAGACCAAGCCGTTTGCGGTCGTGCCGGCCGAGTGGGGCGAACCATCGGCTCCGATCGTCGGTGTGGAGGCGATGCACGAGGCGCTGCGCGACTGGCTGGCGCAGACGCGACCCGCCGCGCCCGCGACAACGACCCCCGACGGCCCGCTTACGACGGGTATTCGATCGTGAGCATGCGGGGGTAGTCGGTGGCGGCGATTTCGACGGTGGCGGTGTGGCCGGTTTGGGAGATGAGCTTGGCGGGGGTGGATTCGTTGCGCAGGGGGTCGTAGGCGGCGATCGTCGGGGGCGTGGCGCTTTCGGGAAGGTTGCCGAGGGTGATGCGGAAGGTCTCGTTGGGGAGGTCGAAGCGGTGGATGTCGCTGCTGGTGGCGCCCGGTTCGTAGAGGGTGAGCAGGTCGCGGGTCATCACGTAGACGGGGATCACAAAGCGGGTGGGGGAGGATTGGAAGGGCAGGACGGCGAGCACTTCGCGGTCGTAGAGGCTGGGGTGGGCGGCGGTCCCGTCGCCGCTGAATTGGGCGTGGTTGCCGTCCTGGGCGATCGAGAGGAGTGTGAGCTGCCTGACGTTGGGGCCTGGCCCGGGGCCCTGGAACTGGGCGAGCATGTCGCGAAAGCCGCTCATCGTTTCGCCGCCGAGCGCGTCGCCGGGGTAGGTTTCGGGGTGGGTTTGCAGGGCGGCGTAGAAGCTCGGGGGGATCAGCGCGAGAGCGTGGCCGGCGGCAGCGTAGAAGTACTCGCGGGTCATGCCCTTGTTGATCATCGCGACGAGGCTGCGCAGCAGTGCCTTGGCTTGGAAGTGGGCCTTGTCGGCGGGTGTGAGGGTCGTTTGGGCAGGGGTGCGCTCGTCGGGGCCGACCACCGTCGCGCCGTGCAGCGCGAGGTTGTACTCGGTCATCCACTTCTGCAGCGGAGCGCCCCCGGGCGGGCCGACGTTGCGGCCGTGCGGCAGGCCGTACACTTCGGTCGTCATCGGCGCGAGATCGCGCACGAGCGTCTCGGTTTGCGTGGCTGCGAGGTAGTACTCTGGGAACAGCGACTGGTAGTGGGGCACGAACAGCGGGGCGAAGCTGTCCTTCAGCGTGTCCGCTTCGCCCAGGGCGTTGAGCGGGGTCAGCGACCGTTCCTGCTCGGCGGCGGGGAAGGTTTTGGCGCCGTCGTACAGATGCTTGCTGAGCGCCGTGAGCCCCGGTGGCGCCTGCGCGCCGGAGGGGAATGGCGTCTGGCTGGCGAAGCCGTCGCTGATGCCGACGCCCGTGCCGATCCCGTTCCCGGGGCTGCGCACATAGGCGACCGTTTCGTCGAGCAGCGCTTTGGTGATTTCCCTGGTGGCTGCGCTGACTCCTTCGGTGCCGGCAGGTGTGTCGTAGTATTCGGCATTGAGGAACTGCGAGCCGAAACTGAGCTCGTTCCAGACCTCGAGGTCATACCCTTCGGGGCCGAAGATGCTCGCTGCCTCTTTGCAAACGGTCGCCACGTAGCTCAGCCAGCCGGCGAGGGTTTCCTGGAAGGCGGGGTTCGGTTCGCCGTTGGCAAGGGTAGGAGCGCTGAAGGGCGCATACAGCAGTGTGGCGCCCTTGTGTTCGCCGGCAGGCAGCGCGTTCGGCAGCGGTTTGGAGATCGTGGCTACATCGTCCGGGCCGACGGAGTCGATCAGGATGTCGGGGTCGCCGCCGAAGGCGAGCCCGTCGAAGCCGGTCTTGCCGGGCACAACCGCCGCCGCGGCGGCGGGCGTGAGGGTCACCGTCTGGGCGCCGGCCGGCGCTTCGGCAGTTGTTTCGAGGTTGACCTGCTTCGCTGGGGTGGGGCCCTCACTGTTGGCGTCGAGCAGGATCAGCGGTCGCAGCCCGTGCTTGTGCAGCGCTTCCAGACGCGTGCGCACGCTCGCTTCATCGGTGAACTGGGTGGGATCGTCGTAGGAGAGCGCATCCCAGTTGATCGCGATGCGAGCCAGTTTGAAGCCGCTGTCCTGCAGCAACTGCGCGGTCGCTTCCGCCTGCGGGGCGCTCACGTTGAAGTTGATCCCGAGCGATTCCAGCAGCCGCGATGCGGGCCACGTGTCCATGTAGGCCCGCCACGGCTGGATCCAGAACGAGGTCGTCCCGAAGGGCGTCTCGGTCAGGTACTTGGAGTCGATCGGGTCCGTCAGCGTCCCGTCGGGGCCTTCCCCGACGCTCTGTTCCGCCGAGCCGCCGCCACGTTCGCTGGAGCCGCCGCCCTGTTCGCCCGACACTCCGCTGGGCGTGTCTCCCGGCGAGCCTGCGCCCGAGGCATGAGTCTGCCCGGGACCCGTGGTCGCGCCGGTCACTTCCGGCGGGGGCAGTTCGCCGTTCAGAGGACCCGGCGCGAAGCCGTCATCCGGGCCCGTGCCCGTGCCCGTGTGTACCGTGGACCGGTGGACCGGTGGATGCTCGTCCTTGGTCGCACGCTTCTTCACACACTTTGCTGAGGAGCGCCCGCGGTTGGAGGATTGACCGTGGCGCTTCGCCTCGCACGCCTGATGGGCGCTGCTGCGGTGCGCGACCGAGTATGGATGCAGAGCGGTTCGAGCCGCCGCGGGGCCGGGCATGAGCAGGCCGATCGCGACAGCAAGCATCGCGGCGAGCAGGCTCGCCGCCCGAGCCCGTCGGGCAGGCGGAGGTATGCGGGGGTATATGACAGTTCGGTACACTCAGCCGAGGAGACCTGCCGGGGATTGGCCTCCCCAATCCGATCGACTCTCTCGCCGGCCCGCTTGACGTGGGAATACCGCGGTGGACGTGTGTGGGACCCGCTGTCTTCACGGGGCTTGGAGGCTACGTCCCGCCGAGGCGTGGCGACGTGCTACCTCTCCACCGGTGGCATCAGACCGCCGATCACCCAGAACAGCGGAATCGGAATCCCGATCAGGAACATGATCCAGTGGCCGTGTTTGATCGACCTCAGACCGAGGATCAGAAACACAAGGATGTACAGCAACCCGAAGGCGCCGATTCCCGCTGTCGATACGGCCAGTATGGACATCTCATCCTCTCCTGATGGGCGACGGTGTCCAGCTACGCTGACGGTGCGACCATATCAGCACACTCTGTGCGGGTTAGGTGGGGAGAAAAGGAGGAGGTGCCTCACGTGGCGGGCGCAGCCTCCTGCACCGGCACGGTGGGCACCGGCCCAAGCGCCTCGGCGAAGAACGCCAGAGTGCGACCCCACGCGTCGCGGGCCGCCTCGGGACGGTAGCTCGGGCGGGTGTCGTTGAAGAAGGCGTGGGGGGTGTCGGGGTAGATCCGCAGCTCGTGATCCACGCCTGCCGCGCCCAGGGCGGCGTCGAACGCAGGCAGGCCGGTAACGATGCGGGGGTCGTCGTGGCCGTAGAAGCCACGCAGCGGGCACCGGATGGAGCTGGCCTGCTCGGTGCTCGGCGAGGAGCCGTAGAAGATCACCGCCGCGCCGAGTGCGGGCTCCTCGCCGGCCAGCAGTGCGGACAGCCCACCACCCAGGCAGAAGCCGATCGAGCCGACCGCCCGCCCCCCGCATGCCGGATGGGCGTGCAGGAATGCGACGGCCGCGCGCAGCACGCTCAGATGGCGCGTGGGGTCTCCGCCCACCCCGCCGAACAGCGCCGCGATCGTCTCGCCCACCTCCTGTGCTTCGGCGGCGGGGAGCTGTGAGAGCGCCTCGGCCCGCCGCCGCTCGTCGCTGAGCACCGCCATCCACTGCCCCGTGGGGATCGTGTTGAGGAACGCCTTGGCGGCCGCGACGCGCTCAGCGACGAGCGCTGGCGGCCTGCCCCCTCCGGCCGAGTACAGGTCGGGCGCCAGCGCGACATAGCCGGCGTTCGCAAAGCGATCCGCGACATCCGCGATGTGCCCATCGACCCCCCACACCTCCTGGATCACCACCACGCCGGGCGCCGGCCCGCTCACCGCGCGCGGCCGGGTGAGGTACCCGGCGACCGCCCCGGCTGAGCTGTCGTAGTCAATCCACTCGCTCAGCAGCTCCATACCGTCTCCCATTCTTCGTATTGCAGGATCGCCGCCGGAAGGGTAGGGCATCCCCGGATCGGGACGCAGGTGCAGTGGCCCGAGCATCGAGCGGAACTGAACTACGGCGACGTCGGGACTTCCTGGGAGACTGGTGACGAGTGGGTGCTTGGACTATGCGCCGGCCGCTGGCCGCACGTCATCTGCTTCCCATGCGTCCGCCAAAGCGCCGCTGCCGGGCGCTGTACTCGGCGAGGGATTGTTCGAGGGCTTCGCGTGTGAAGTCTGGCCACAGCTCGTCGCGGAAGACAAGCTCGGAGTAGGCGGCCTGCCAGAGCAGGTAGTTGGACAGACGCTGCTCTCCGCCGGTGCGGATGATCACCTCGGGGTCGTGCATCTCCGGGGCGTAAAGGCAGGCGCGGAACTCTTGCTCGGTGTTGCCCTGGAAGCACTTGGCGGCGTCGAGGATCTCGGCGCGGCTGCCGTAGTTGAAGGCGATGAAGAGTGTGAGGCGCTCGTTCTCGGCGGTCAGCTGCTCAGCCCACCGTGTTTGCTCGAGGAGCTCTCGGGGTACTCCGTGGCGGCGGCCAATGAAGCGCATGCGTACTCCCTCTCGGTGGAGCTCTGTGGTCTCGCTGGCGATGCGCTGTGCGAGCATTGAGATCAGGCCCTGGACCTCCTCGACGGGTCGCGACCAGTTCTCGGTCGAGAACGAGTACACGGTCAGCTGCTGGATGCCGAACTCTGCGGCGTCGCGCAGGCGCGCCTTCAGGGTGTCGGCGCCGGCGTTGTGCCCGGCGCTCAGGGGGAGCCCACGCGCACGCGCCCAACGGCCGTTGCCATCAGTGATGATCGCGACGTGGCGCGCTGCCCCGGGGAGCTGACCATTGTGTGCTGCTGCTCCAGGGCGCATCAGCGGCTCGCTCTGCTCGTGATCGCCGTTCGGGCTCGCTTGGCGACACGCCATGCGCGCATGACCGCGAGCATTGGTGTGATGATCGGCCGGAGTTCTCGGCTGATTTGCTCGGTTACGGGTCGCGCGAATTCGCTGGAGGCGGTTGGGGCAGAGGCGTAGTAGGCGACGACGCCGACGAGTGTCATGAGATGGTGTGCCCCGTCGGGGATGTCGCGGGCGCGGCCCGCCGCGTGATGCATCACGTTTTGGAGCCCCTGGGCGAGGTCGTAGCGGCCCTCGTAGTAGCGGAAATATCCCGGTTGACCGATGCTGCGGTCTTGCTCGTAGTCGATCAGACTGTCGAGCAGCGTAGTCAAGGCGCAGATGGATAGGTAGGCGTCATCGATGGCGAGGGCTTGGTCGTGGGTGGTGCGAGGGTCGGCGGCGGCGGCGATCAGCGCGTGCAGTGCGAGCCCGGATGACACCGCGCCTGCCAGGAACTCCTGCCATTGGAGTCCGGTGGGGATCGTGTTGTGCTGTGCCCATTGCGTGAGCTGCGTGCGCCCGAGGGTGGGAGCCGCGTGGGCGCGAACCTGGGCCTCGGCGCAGCGCTGGGCGGCGCGCTCGGAGGCCTCTGTGATGGCAGCTCGGCACGGCAGTTGCCTCAGCGCGCTCCGCACGACGCCTACGAGCTCCTGTAGATAGCCGCCGTCATCGGGCGGGGGGGTGCGAGCGTAGTAGTCGCCCGTCGGCTCGGTGCGCAGGACGACCGCGTCAACCAGGGCGCGGTAGAGCGGTCGGCCTTCGCCCAGTGGGTCAGCTAGTGATCGCTCCACCAGGCTGTCCAGATAGTCGTAGATGACCTGAAGGCCGACGATCGCTTCTACGACGGATTTGCGGTGCTCGCGGGGGGCGAGTGTGGCGAGTGTGGCCGTCGCCTGTGCGTTGAATCCCTCCTCGCGAAGGTTGGCAAGCGCGACTTCCTGTAGAGCTCGATCGGGGATCCCTTCCGCGCGCGAGGCCCAGTAGTCGAGTTGTGTGTGGGCGACCGGGGCGACCGTGCTCCAGTAGCGAGCGTTTGCGAGCACGAGCGCCCAGCCCATTCGCGCCATGAGCGGACGGTCGCCAAATGCGAACATTGCCGATGAGCGTAAGCCGTTTCAAGCTCCATGACGCGGGCGAAAGCATCGTTGGCGGCTACTCGCTCAGCCCGAGCGCGGGGCGGACCTGCGAAGCGCGCCAGCCGGGGAGCGACACCAGTAGAAGGACTGCGGCGATCACGAGGACGAACGTCTCGATTGGGCGAGTCAGGGTGGCGATGCTGGCGACTGGGAAGCCTGTGATGTGCTTGAGATAGCTGTCGATCACGAACTGGCCGTAGACGCCGGCTATCGCGCCCGTCAGGCAGCCGGCACAGAGCATGAGCATGGCTTCCGTCAGGAGGACGAGCCGCAGTAGGCTGCGAGGTGCGCCATCGAGGAGTAGTTCGGCCAGCGAGGCCCGCCGTTGCCAGATGCTCGACCCGAGCGCGGCGGCCATCGCAAGAATGGCGGCGAGTACGAGTAGCGTCGATATGTCTCCGAGCTGCCCCAGCCCTTCGCCGGCGAGGGTATCGAACCGCTCGCTCCACGTCGCCGCGGTGATCGCTTCCAGGCCACTGTCCACGCCCAACGACATGGCGATTGCGTATCGCGCGTACGCGATGTTCGTGCCCGGTGCGAAATCGACAGCGAACGCGCTCGGGGCGTGCGTTCTCCAGCGACGACTGTAGTCGGCGGTGTTCATCAGGATGGCGCCTCCCGGCCACCCAAAATTTGTCGTCAGTGCCGCAACCCGGAACGATACTGCGCCTGTTGGGGTTGGCAGTTTCAGTGTTTGTCCGATGTGAACATGTTGTTCTTCGGCGATCTGTTTGGAGACTGCGACCCACCCTCCTTCGCGCAATCGTTCGCGTGCGTTTGAGAAGTTGCCGGCGAGTATCTGGGTGCGTAGCACTTCCTGGCCGGTGCCGGGTGGGCGCGCAAGAATCACCACACGCCGGTTTGTCATATTCATGAACTCACTTTGAAGTACATGGATGCCGGTGACTCCGGGTATCCGGGCGATCCGGGACTCATATTTGTCAGGCTGGAAGCTGGTTGTCTCTGGGATATACCCTGGGTTAACTACCCAGACCTGCCCATCGGTGGCGTACGCTCGCGCGAAGTTGTGAAGCCCTCGCAGGAGGTCATGTTGAGCGCCGCTCAGTGCGACGCTGCCGAACAGGGCGACCGCGCCGGTGGCCGTGAGCGCGAGCGATCGAAGTGTTCGCGCCCGTAGCGACCCGATTGCCAGTGGGAGGGTCGTGAGCCTGTCGTTGCTCATCGCCAGCATCTCGGCGACTCGTAGTACGGCTGAGAGGACCAGCGGGACCGCGAGGATGGTCGCCAGTGCGAGCAGCACGCACACGCCGATCGCGGCTGAGGGCACGAGCACGAACAGCGCGCTCGCTATCGCGACCAAGCCCGCGGCGATCGTGAACAGCTGCCGTTGTGTGTTGTGTCCTGGCTCTTGGTCGCGTTCGCCGGTCTCGGCGTAGACGGCGTCCAGGCGTCGTCCGCGGCGCAAGTCTCCCAGCGGGACAGCCGAGGCAAGGCATGTCGCGAGGATCCCCCCCGCCAACGAGAGCACCACTGGTCGGAGTCCGATCACCGTGTTCCCTCCGAGTGTGAATGCCTGGGAGAGATATCCAGGGCTCGTTTGGAAGACACCGAGTGCCAGTGCATAGCCGGCAAGCAAGCCGAGTAGAGACGCCGCGACTCCGAGGCAGAACGCTTGAAAGAGGACCATTTGGATGATCGCTGTGCGTCTGGTGCCGTCCAGGCGCAGGTCGGCGATCGCGGCGCGTCGCTCGGGGGTGGTGAGCAGGATCGCGTTGAACGCGAACAGGAAGCCGAGGAGCCCGGCGAGCCCTGCGAACAGCGCGCTTGCCTGGTTGCTCGGTCGCAGAGCCTGGTTCAGGAGTGAGACTTCGTGGTCTGCGGTAGCGACCGTGAGGCGTCCGCCCGCTACGGTTTCAAGCTCCGAGCGCACGGTAGCCTCGTGGTCCGGGCTGGCTTTGGACAAGGATCCGGGTGACGCGGTGCGGCAGTCCGGCGAGGAGCTGCAGGGTGGCGAGGGGCATGACCGCGACCTGGGCAAGTGATAGTGCTCCCGCGGCTTCGTGGCCGAGGATCGCGGACACTTTGAGTTGGGTTGCTCGCCCGCGTAGATCCAGCCTCACCTTGGTGGGGGTCTGTGAGTTCAGGGCGGTGATCCCGAGCTCGTTGGCGCTCTTTTTGCTGAGGCTGATGCTTCCCGCTGAGAGCACACTGCCGGGCAGGGTGTGGGCGAGGCCGTCCATCAGTGCGAGGCTGCCACCGGCCCCCGCGATCGTGACCGTGACACGGTGTCCGGGGGAGCCGATCACGGTCGCTGTTTGTTCGAGGAGTTGGGCGGCCTGCTCGACGCCGGGAAGATGTTCGACCTGGGCGAGCAGGTGTTCGTCGAATCCTTCCTGGCCGCGCGCGTGGAGCTGGAGGTCTGCCGGCCCGGCGACCGTGTGAACTACGCCGGCGGCCGACCCGGTGAGGCTGCTCGCGGCGACTGTGACGGCGAAAACGAGCGCAACGGCCACTGCCACGCCGAGCCCGGCGAGCAGCTCCTGTACGCCGTGAACCCGTAGGCGCCTACCATAGAAGTACAGGAGGGCATAGGGTCGCATCAGAAGGAGCAACTCACTGCTGTGTGGTCGCGGCGGGCGGGAGTGCCGGGAGAGCGTCATGCGCGCGAGCGCTCGCGTGTTCGTCGGTGAGCCGCCCGTCGCGTAGTGCGCACGAGCGGTCCGCGATGGCTGCCGCTTCCTGGTCGTGGGTGACGAGTAGGACCGCGGCGCCGCGGTCGTGGGCGATGGAGCTCAGCAGCTCGACGATTTCTCGGCTGTGGCTGCTGTCGAGGTTCCCGGTCGGCTCATCGGCGAGAATCAACCCCGGCTCGCACGCGAGCGCCCGCGCGATCGCAACTCGCTGGCGCTCGCCTCCAGAGAGCTTCTCTGGGGTGTGGCGCAGGCGATCGCCGAGACCGACGCGCTCGAGCCACGGAACCGCTAGGTCCTGGGCCACGCGCATCCCAACGCCTTGGAGGAGCAGCTTGCGAGCCGCGTTCTCGGTCGCGGAGACGCGAGGCATGAGATGAAAGTTCTGAAAGACGAACCCGACCTCTCTGAGTAGGTAGTCGCTTGCCTGGCTTTCGGAGATCGAGGTGATGTCATGCCCCTGGTAGCGGATCGCGCCCGCCTCGGGCCGCAGCAGGGCCGCGATCAGCAACAGCAGGGTTGTCTTCCCGGAGCCGCTGGGGCCGAGCAGCGCAAGCATTTCACCGGGCGCGATCGTGAGGCTCACGCCATCGACCGCGCGGACCTCCTCCCCTTCCCCGTGGTAGTGCTTGACCACGCCCTCGAGTTCAAGCAACGCCTCCTCCTCCCGCTCCTCGCGCCAGCCGGTGGCGGGCGAGGTCACTCACGGGCGCAAGATCGGGGGTCAGCTCGCCGCTCAGCCTGCCTTTGCCTAGCACGAGCGTACGGTCAGCGCCGAGCAGCCCGGTTCCCTCCCCGGTGCTCTCGAGGATCGAGATGCCCTCGTCGGCGAGCGAGCGCAGTAGCTTCAGGATGTCGTCTCGCCTCGTCGAGTCGACGCCGATCGTAGGCTCATCGATCACGAGCAGACGTGGCTCGGAGGTCAACGCGCGAGCGACTGCCACACGCACTGCTTCCTCGACCTTCAAGTCGGTCGCGACCAGCGGGGCGCACGACACGGCGTCCACTCGCTCCAACGCCCGCCACGCATGGTTCTGTGCAACCGAGCGCGGGACCCCGTGCGCGAGCTGGCTTGCCACGAGCTGATCGAGGACGGTCAAACCCCAATCCAGCCGGAACGCCCTGCGGCAGTAGCCGATCCCGCGGCCAAGCGTCTCGCCGCACCGCTCAGCTAGATCGCGTCCCTCGAAACGCACCACGCCCGCGTCTGGCGCCTCTATCCCAGCCGCGATCCGCATCAGCGTTGAGCGGCCCGACTGACGCTCACCCCACACGACGATCATTTCCCCCGGGTCGATCGCGAGCGACACATCCGCGATCACGACGCGCGAGCCGCGACCGTAGCCCTTCGCTACATGCTCGAGCTCAAGCAGAGTCATCGCGAGCAGCGCTCTTGGCGCGAGCTTCAAACGTATCCTGAGCTTCGCGAAGCGGCTCGAGCATCCCCCCCGCAGCGATACGCTGCTGCTTGGTGACGAGCTCATCGATCAGCGCATCGCGCGAGCCGGTCGCACCCTCGGCGGACTCGCGCCCGATCTGCCCCGCACCCTTGAGATACTGGTGCTGGAAGCGACCGAGAACATCCAGTGCCACCCTGGGATTGTTCGCGAAAACCGCCAGCTGGCGAACCCACAGCTCCTGGCGTCTACGCTCAGCGTCAACCTGCTGCACAAGCCACTCCACATAGCTCTGGATCCCTGACTGCGTAGCCTGGTAGTTCGGCTTGGGCTGACGGGCAGGCGCATCGACCCCGACGATCGGCGTGATCAGCCCACGCCCCTGAAGAACGTTGAGCCCCCCGTAGATATGCGACTGGCTGCTGATCGGAAGCACGCCACCATACACACGCTGGAAGCGCCGATAAAGCTCATTGCCGTAGCTCGGACGCGCGATCACAAGACCGAGGAGCGCCCAGTACACCGGGGAGGTCATCTCCCTACCAGTCGCCGTGTTCGCCGAGGCCGCAGCCATTGAATGGTGCAGCATACTGGAAGTTCGCTCACTTCGACAAGCCCCATTTCTGACTCTGCCGGGGTCTACAAACATTAGAACCCTCAAAGCTTGTCTACACAAATACTCCCGAAAGCTCGATCATGGCCGGCGTGGCGTCTAGGGACACGCAACGGACAGCGCAGCAGACCGAGGGGCATCCTAGCCCTCGCCGGCTGCGCTCGGCGGCCAAAAGCGGCGTGAGCGACAGGCAGGGCGCCCCCGATTGCCGCCAACGGGAGCCGACTCGCCAGGTCCAGCCCGGGCCTCCTGGTTCCCGTGGTGGCGAGGTCCCCCAGGTCGGCCAACGGTGCCGCGCTCACCTGGGCCGATGGCTGTGTCCCGCGGCGGGTCGAGCACCAACCGGGAGCTGCCCCGGTCCCGATGCTCGGCCCGTCAAGGCGCCACCAACACACCTCTTGACAGGCGCACTCGACTCGCCAAAGCGTCATACGCCAATCACTCACTGCGAAGGAGGGAGGCATCGATGGCGAAGCGGATCGATCCCGAGATATGGGTCCCCATCTCACTTGCGCAAGCCGAGCGCGTCGTGCAGCAGATCGTCGGTAGCAATAGCCCAGGTGTCTCGCTCGTGCGCGTGCTCCTCGCGCTCTGCGGACAGGACCGAGTTGTGATGGCCGACCTGCTCAACGACCCATCGTTCGACCACAGCATCAGTCAGAGTGTTGTCACAAGTCTCCTGCTGCTTTCGGCCTTCCAGAGCAACGCGGAACCGGGCATTGCTGACCTTGCTGCTGAGCTCGGTATCAGTAAAACAACTGCCTTCCGCTACTTGAAGACATGGGTAGCAGTCGGCCTCCTTGAGCAGGGTCGAACCCGCAAATACCGTCTAGCCGCCCGATGGCGAGACGACCCCACGGCGAGTAGCCCACCGCAATCCGCCCGCGCCACGGCGGGTCGCTCTTAAGTGATGTCCAAGCCACTCGATCCCGAGAACCCCGGCAAGTTCTGGTCCACAGATGGCGATTATTGATGGCTCGATCTGCGTCCGGCCTGGGTTCTAAATACTAGACAGGAGTTGCTTATGGCTCTACTATCAGACCCGACTTTCCCGCATTTTGCGGCAATTTCGTCAATGAAAGCTTTAGTATCTCTTGACTTTTGGTCCGACGGAGGGGAAGGTGTGCATCGATGAGGCGAAGGCGACCATCGATGGGCGGCTGGCGCGGTTTGCGCGCGGGTTTGAAGGGCTCCCGTCTTGGCGCCGTGATGCTGGTGGTGTCGTTGTGTGCGTTGGTGTCGGCGGTGGCGGCGGGTGGCACGCAGCCGTATGAAACGTATGAGAGCACGGTCGTGGGGGATGGTCCGGTGGCGCAGTTTCGTTTCAGCGATGCGGTGGGTTCGAGCACGATCGCGGACTCGGTGGGCTCCTACACGGCGAGCAACGATGGGGTCGTGCTGGGTGGGGAAGGCCCGTTCGGCGGCAGCAGCTCGGGGTCGTTCGGGGGCGAAGCGTACGCGTCGTTGCCGTCGAACCCGCTGGCCGGTGCGAGTGCGTTCACCGCGGAGGCGTGGGTGGATTGGGGCGGCGCGACGTTGTACAAGCAGCCGATCTTCGACTTCGGGTCGAGCTCCATCAACTACGTGTATCTGACGCCCGCCTCGTCGCTAACCAAACACACGATGCTGTTCGAAATCCGCACGAGCGCGGGCGCGGTGTTCCAGGTCACGGCGTCGACGTTGAAATCCAAAGCGTGGGAGTACGTCGCGGTTACGGAGACGAGTTCGGGGACGCTGACGTTGTATCTGAACGGCGAACAGGTCGGGCAGACGACGGGCGTGACGATTTCGCCGGCGTCGCTTGGGAGCACCCCCGACGATTACCTGGGGAAGGCGCAGGTCTCGGGCGAACCGATGTTCAACGGGAGCATGAGCAACGTCGCGTTCTATACCGGGGCTTTGTCGGCGAGCCGGATCAAGGCGCACTACGACGCGGGGGAGTACCCGGTGAACACGGTGCTGCCGGTGATCTCCGGGACCGCGAAGGATGGCAGCACGCTGAGCTCGACGAAAGGGACCTGGACGGGCCTGGCGCCGATCACGTTCGCCTACCAGTGGGCGCTGTGCAACAGCGCTGGGGGGTCGTGCGCGAGCATCCCGGGAGCCGGCGAAGCGAAATACACGCTCGGCCATGAAGATGTCGGCGGCACGCTGCGCGCCGCGGTTACGGGGAGCAACAGCGCGGGCTCGAGCACGGCGACTTCGGCGCAGAGTGCGCTCGTCGCGCCTTTGGCGCCGTCGAACACGATGCTGCCGGCGATCTCCGGCGCCGCGGAGCAGGGACAGCTTTTGAGCGTCAGCGAAGGCACGTGGAATGGCACCCCACCCTTCTTCTATGCCTACCAGTGGGAGAGCTGCAACAGCACGGGTGGCAGCTGCAAAAAAATCACCGGGGCAACCGCTTCCACCTACCGGGTGCTGGGCTCGCAGATCGGGGATACGCTGCGTACGATCGTGACCGCGGAAAACGCGGCCGGGAGCAAAAACGCGACCAGCGAAACGACTGCGGTGATCACGACCGGGCCGCCGGCCAACACCGCGCTGCCCACGATCTCGGGCACCCCCGAAGACGGCCGTACGCTGAGCGCGAGCACGGGCTCGTGGGCGGGCACCGAACCCTTCTCCTACGCTTACCAGTGGGAGCTGTGCAACAGCGCTGGTGAAGGCTGCGCGAACATCTCCGGGGCGACGGCTTCGACCTACGCGCTCGGTCCAGGCGATGTCGGGGACACGCTGCGGGTGCTCGTGACCGCCAAAAACTCCGTGGGGTCGACCGGGGCGACCTCGGCGGCGAGCGGGGTCGTGGCCGCGATCCCACCGTCAAACACCGCGCCGCCCACGATCTCCGGCACCCTGGTGGATGGCCAGACGCTGACCGCCGCCACCGGCTCATGGAGCGGCTCGCCGCCGCTCACCTACACCTACCAGTGGGAGCTGTGCAACAGCAGTGGGGAAAGCTGCGCGAGCATCTCCGGGGCGACGAGCGCCACGTACACGCTTGGACACGCCGATGTCGGTGGCACGTTGCGGGTCAAGGCCACGGCGAGCAACCCGGGCGGGTCGGCGTCGAGCACCTCGGCGGCGAGCGCGGTCGTGGCGGCGCTCGCCCCGTCAAATACCGCTCCGCCTGTGATCTCGGGTACCGCACGGGATGGGCAGATCTTGAGCGCGAGCACAGGCGAATGGGCGGGTACGCCGTCGTTGAGCTACACCTACCAGTGGGAATTGTGCAACAGCAGCGGGGAAGGGTGCGCGAGCATCTCCGGTGCGACGAGCTCCACCTACACGCTTGAATACGCCGACGTTGGCGGCACGCTGCGGGTGATGGTCGTAGCGAGCAACACGGCCGGGTCGGCGCACGCGACCTCCCCCGCCAGCGGTGTGGTGGCGGCGCTCGCCCCGTCGAACACCACCCCGCCAACGATCTCAGGCACTGCTCAGGAAGGGCAGACGCTGAGCGCGGGCACGGGCGAATGGGCGGGCACGCCGCCCTTCAGCTACACCTACCAGTGGCAGAGCTGCAATGCCTTCGGCGAAGGCTGCCTGCCGATCTCCGGCGCGAGCGGCTCCAGCTACACGCTCACCTCGGGCGATGTCGGCGAGACGCTGCGCGTGCTGGTCACTGCGTCGAATGCGGCTGGCTCGGCTTCTGCGGTCTCATCGGCCACCGCCGTCGTGACCTCCGCCGCGGCGCGCGAACTGATCTATATCGAGCAGTTCGGCTCGCATGGCTCCGGCGAAGCACAGTTCGAACACCCGGCGGATGTGGCGGTTGACGCCAACGGGCATCTGTGGGTGCTCGATCGCGGCAACGACCGGGTGCAGGAGTTCAGCCAGACTGGTGCATACCTGAGGCAGTTCGGCTCGCAGGGTTCGGGCGACGGCCAGATGAGCGCTCCCGATGGGCTGGCGGTGGACTCTGAAGGTGACGTCTGGGTCCTCGACAGTGGCAACCAGCGTCTGGAGGAGTTCAACGAAGACGGGGGGTTCATACGGACGGCCGGAGCGGGAATCGTCGGGTCCGCGGAAGGCATTGCGGTGGGTCGTCACAACGACGTTTGGGTGTCGGCCACCTACCAGGGCCAGCTCTTGGTGTTCGACGGCGAAGGCGAATACTTGAAAGCGGTGGGCAGTGAGGGCTCCGGGGAGGGGCAGTTGGATGAACCGGAGGGCCTCACGGTCGATGCGCAGGGCGATGTGTGGGTGGCGGAATGGACGAATAACAGGGTTCAGGAGTTCAGCGAAGCCGGGGAATACGTGAGTGGGTTCGGCTCCGAGGGCGAGGGTGCGGGGGATATCAGCAACCCTTACGGCATCGCCGTGGGCGGCGGTCATGTGTTCGTCGGCGAAGTCGGCAACAACCGCGTGCAGGAGTTCAGCGAAGCGGGTGACTTCGTCGGAGAGCTCGGCACGCAGGGCTCCGGTCCAGGTCAATTCGATCTGAGCTATCCGCTCGGTCTGGCGATCGACTCGGCAGAAGATGTGTGGGTCACGGATACCGGCAACAACCGCCTCGAGGAGTGGGGCCCTGAAGCCGAAAGCGCCCCGGTGAATGTGACGTTGCCCCGAGTTGAGGGATCCTCCACGGGGGACAGGACGTTGAGCGTGACAACGGGGACATGGCGAGGCACGGCGCCGATCACCTACAGCTACCAGTGGCAGCGATGCGATACGGCCGGCACTGGCTGCTCGGCGATCACCGGGGCGACCAGCTCGACATACACGCCCAGCAGCGGTGACCTCGGGAGCACGCTGCGGGTGTCGGTCACCGCCACCAACGCGATTGGGTCGGCTACAAGTAGCTCGGAACCATCCGCTCCGATCGCGCTCACCATTGCACAGACGGCGCAGCTGTCAGGTAGTGGCTGGACTCCGGGCCAGTTCGATCACCCCTCCGACGTGGCCGTCGATCCGTCGTCGGGCGATCTGCTGGTGCTCGACCGGGGCAACGATCGGGTACAGGAGTTCAGCTCCGAAGGGCGGTATCTCAGACAGTTCGGTGTAGAAGGAGACGGGTCTGAACAGGGAGAACTCGACGGGCCGCGGGGCCTGGCCGTCGACGCCAGCGGCGACGTGTGGGTCGCCGACACGGGCACGGAAAACGTTAAGGAGTTCAGTGAGACCGGCGAATCGCTGGGATATGTGCATGTGGGCAATAGGCCAGAACGTGTCGCGATCGACGGACATGGCAACCTGTGGGTCACGGATAGGGCGAAAGGCAGTCGCGAAGAAAACTACGCAGAAGAGCCGCGTCTGCAGGTGTATAGCTCGCACGGCGGGTACCTCAAAGCCGTCGGGGTGCGAGGGTCGGGGGCGGGCGAACTGATCGAACCGCAGGACATCGCCTATGACGGCCACGGCGACATCTGGGTAGCCGATCAGGACGGACAGACCGGGCGAGTCGTGGAGTTCAGTGAAAATGGCGGGTTCATACGTGAATGGGAACCCAAGGATGCGGGAGGGGAAGGCACCGGCGCTTACGGCATCGCCGTCGACGCCCAGGGTGATGTGTCGGTTGCCGGTGGGGTGAGTGCTGTCAACGAATTCAGTGAAAGTGGCGAATATCTCGGGACGATCGAAGGGCCGTCCTCGCCGGCGACCGAACCCCAGTTCGCGTTTGGCAGCGGTCTCACCGCGGCGGCCGCCGGAGCCCTGTGGGTTGTCGATCCAGAACAGGACACGATCACACGGTGGTCGCCGGATATCGCCGGCCCGCCGACCGTCGCTACTGCGCCGACGGTCACTGGCAATGCGCAGCAGTATCAGACGCTGAGCGCCGACCCGGGAGAGTGGAACGAAGAACCGACGTCCTATGAGTATCAGTGGCAGCGCTGCGACAGCACCGGCGGCGATTGCGCGAACATAGCCGGTGCCACCAGCGCTACATACGTGCCGCGTGCGTCTGACGTCGGGCTGTCGGTGCGCGTGCTCGTGACCGCGGTCAACCTCGCGGGCTCCGCGACGAGCCTCTCCACCCAAAGCGCTGTGATCCGCTATGCCCGGCCCGAACCGGGCTGCACCACGCACTGGGTTGGCCCAGTGGACGGCGGTTGGAGCGATCCTCTGAACTGGGCGGCAGAATCGGTCCCGGGTGCTCGCGACACGGCGTGTGCCCCTACGGGAGCGACGATCACCCTTGATGAAGGCACAGCCGAAGTCGCCGCGCTGGAGGATGGCGGCGCGCTCCAACTCACTGGGGGCACCCTGACGCTCGCCGGCAGCGAGCAGGGCTCGACCATCGGTGCGCTGACGCTCGAAGAAGCCACGCTCACCGGCGCGGGAGCGTTGACGATCACGAACGCTTTCACATGGGACAGCGGGGGTGTGATGAGTGGGAGCGGCACGACGGTGATAGGCGCCAAGGCCACCGCAGTTCTGCGTACGTCGAATTACTACAATGGCTACGAAGAAAATCTGCCGGCGCTGATCACGCGTCGCTTCGTCAACGAAGGCACAATGCGAATCGAGGGTGGGGAAGGAGACCCTCGGCGCGCGAAATGGCGAGGCGCGTCGCTGGAGATGTCCGAAGGTGCCCGCTTGGAAAATCAGGGGGTGCTCTTCGAGAACGCGAACGACGGCGCAATCGGGCCCGGGGGTGGGCACGGTGTCGCCCCGGCCTTCCTGAACGAAGGAGTTATTTATCGCACGATAGGGCGACAGGCGTTTATCACGGTTCCGTTCGGTAACCAGCATTTGATCGAACTGGAAAGAGGCGGGCTGATCCTCGAGGGTGGTGGCATAGCGGGCGAAGTCTCGTCGGGCGCTTGGTACGATTCACCAAGCAAATCAGAAGGCGAAGAGATCCTCTTCGACTCCCAAGAAAGCTTGACTCCGGCGCCGATCCTGATCAGCGGCGAAGTGTCGCTCACGCATGGAGTCACTTGGCGCCCCGGCAGCGGGCCTGTGCGCATACCCGTCGGTGGCCCCTCCGCTGAATCCGCTCACCCCTCGACGATCACCGGTCAACCCGTCGTTGGTGAGTCGCAGAGCGTGAGCTTGGGGACGTGGACGGGCTACGAACCGATCGGATACACCTACCGGTGGCAGATCTGCAACCCGCTCGGCGGGGAATGCACCAACATCGAAGGTGCGCACGAAGCCAGCTACACCCCAACCGGCGAAGATGCCGGGGCGACCCTGCGCGTGCTCGTCACCGGCGCCAACGAACTCGCGTCGGTGACGGCCCCGTCGCAGCCGAGCAGCGTCATCGGCCCCCCCGAACCGCCTGCCAGCACGGGGGCGCCGACGATCTCAGGGACCGCCACCGCAGGTCAGACGTTGAGCGCGAGCACCGGCGGATGGGCCGGTAGCCAGCCGCTGCGCTACGCCTACCAGTGGCAGAGCTGCAGCCCGGCGGGCGGCGAATGCGCCAACATCGAAGGCGCGAGCGAACCGCGCTACACGCTGGTCGCCGGTGACGCCGGGACGACGGTGCGCGTCGTCGTGACTGCCATCAACAGCGCCGGCTTGGCTAGCGCGAGTTCGAGCGCGACGGCGGTGATCGCGGCGGCGCAACCTCCCGCCAACGACTCTGCGCCCACGATCACGGGTCACCCCAACGACGGCCAGAACCTCATCGCTCGTCATGGCGTCTGGAGCGGCAGCCCGTCCATCGAATACGGCTACCAGTGGGAAAGCTGTAACGAACACGGCCAGGAATGCGCACCGATCGAAGGCGCGAGCGAACCCGAATACGAACTCGGGGATGGTGACATCGGCACGACCGTCCAGGTCAAGGTCACTGCTACGAACGCTGGCGGGACGAGCGAGGCCTACTCGCCCGCTACCGCGCCGATCGAAGGCGAAGCGCCCAGCGAGCAGGAACCGCCGTCGATATCCGGCACGCCCGACGCCGACGGAGTCCTCAGCGCCAGCCCCGGCGTCTGGACGGGCAGCCGCGAGCAGCTCGGCTACCAGTGGGAAAGCTGTAACGAACACGGCCAGGAATGCGCACCGATCGAAGGCGCGAGCGAACCCGAATACCAGCTCGGCAGCGGCGACGTGGGCTCCACCGTGAGGGTACGAGTTGGGCTGCACAGCCTCACAGCGTCGCTCACCGACGTCTCCCAGCCCACCGTGGTCGTCGGGGCCGCCGGAACGCTCGTGAGTACGGTCCTGCCGCAGATCGGCTCAGACCCGCAGGTGGGCTCGAGCGTCCAGGCCGAAACCGGCGCGTGGTCCTCCAGCGGGAGCCTCACCTACACCTTCCAGTGGCAGCGCTGCGAACTCTTCGGTGGCGGCTGCAGCAACATCGAAGGCGCCACCGGCGAAACGTACACGCCTGTCGCGGGCGATCTTGGCGACGCGCTCCGCGTGCGCGTCAGCGCGAGCGACGCGCACGAATCTGCCGCGGCGAGTTCGCCGGCGAGCCAGCCGGTGGCCGTCGCCGGCGCACCCAGGGTCGAACAGGCCCCGGCGATCGAAGGCACAGCGCTGGAAGGTCAGACGCTTACCGCCGGCCGGGGGAGCTGGAGCTCCGAAAGCCCAACCAGCTACACCTACCAGTGGGAGCGCTGTGATCCCGCCACGGTCTGCGCCACCATCGAAGGCGCGACGGAAGCCACCTACACCCTCACGACCGGCGATGTCGGCGCGAGCATCGTGGCCGTCATCAACGCAAGCAACCGCCACGGCAGCGCCACCGCCGTCTCGCGGGCCAGCGCAATCATCCAACCCACCTCTCTCACCCAGATCTCGCAGCCAACGCTAGTCGGCGCCGTCGAGGTCGGCGGCACGCTCACAGCCACACCGGGGATCTGGAGCGGCGAAGGCGCCATCTCCTACACCTACCAGTGGGAAAGCTGCGGCCCGGGCGGATCGAGCTGCACCGCGATCGAAGGAGCCACCGAAGAAACTTACACGCTCCCCCCCGCAGAGCAGGGCTCGGTGTTGCGCGCGAAGATATCCATCACCGGCCCCCACGGCTCCCAGGTGCTCTACTCGCCCGCCACAGTGGGGATCCCCGGCGGAGAAGTCACCCCCACCGAAGCGCAGGAAGTCGCCCAGCAGACCGACCCCGCCCTGCTCGCACCGGCCACCACGGCAGAACTCGAAGAACAGACGATCGCCCCCACTCTCGCCGACGGCGAAGAACAGCTCACCGCCCACGCCACGCTGACCAGCGCCACGGTCTCCAAGGAAAACCCCGCAGAACTCGCCGTCAATACCCCCGTCGGCGAACTCAGCCTCACCCCCACCGAAACCCTGCCCACCGCGAGCACCGTGCCCACGATCGTCAACGAAACCGCCGCGCTGTTCGCGAACACCTGGCCCGCGACCGACACGATCGTCCGCCCCGAGCCGCTCGGCGCCAACGCCCTGCTCCAGGTCCGCTCCGCCGAAGCGCCGAAAACGTTCACCTGGAGCCTGCGCCTCGGACCCAACCAGACGCTGCAGCAACTGCCCAACGGCAGCATCGCCGTCATCAACACACCAGAACACACAGAACCGATACCCACCGAACCGACCGGCGCCCCACCATCCGCCGAAGGGCCACCGGAGACACCGACGCAAAAGACCGAAATCGAACAGGAAGAAACAGAAGCCGAAGAAGTCAAGGCAAAAGGCGAAGAAGAAACCCCCGTCCCGCTCGAAGCGCTCCCCCCGGCACCGACCGCGTCAACCCCGAGCGCCGAACCCCCCGCCGGCATGTTGCAACCAGACGACACTCAGGCCGAAGTCACCGCCGCACAGCAAGCCGTCGCCTACTCAGAAGAACGCAACGACGGGCAGACGCTCATGGTGATCCGCGCCCCCGCCGCCGTCGACAGCCAGGGAGAACCCGTCCCCGCGACCCTCACAACCACCGGCACCAGCATCACCATGCACCTCGCCCCCAACACCGACGCCACCTACCCCATCACCGCGCAACTGGCGCTCGCCAGCTTCCCCAACCACACAAGCGAAGAACGCGACCCCGTCAGTTACGGTCTCGCCGACGACACCGTGCAGGCCTTCAGCCCGTTTGACAAGAACCTGGCAGCCGGCGCTATGCACGTCAAAAAAGCGCGGCTGGTCATCCCCTACGACGTCCTCTTCAAACACGTACGCGAACGCGAAACGACCGCCCAGCACGAACGCGAACGACTGAACAAGGAACCCGAAGAAACCAAATATGAACTGCTCACGCACTGGGTCGCCGCGGTACAAAAAGAACACATCTCCGAAATACTCATCACCGTGGGCCGCGACGAAAGTTGCCCACACGGAAACAAAGAATGCGAACTCCCAGGGCTCGAAGAGTACCGCGCCGGCTTCAAGGACATCATGCAATGGGCCAACGCCCGCGGCATCAAAACCTTCGGCGCCTGGAACGAGCCCGACCTCCCCAGTGACCCAACGTGGGGACACTCCAAACTCGCAGCTCAATACTGGCAGGTCGCGCAGTACGTCATCACCCACAACCGCTGCGGTGATTGCACCGTCGTCGCCGGCGAATTTGCGGCCGAGCCGATATATAACCAAAACCATCTCGATAAATACCGCAATATGCTGCACGAACATCATCATATCTGCGACCGCTGCTGGTCTGGCACTCCGTCCGTCTGGGGATTCCACGACTACCACGATGTCGTTCACGTAGGTGCAGGGCGAGGTGGAGGGACCACGCCCACGCCTGAATACCTCACCCAATTCAACCAATTCACGGGCGGGCGTACTGGTAAGGGGCAGATCTGGATCACCGAGACCGATGTCGAGCTCCAGGACGGCACATTTCCCACAGAACTCTCTGAAGAAGTCACGCACAACAAGAGCGAGTCGGAAGAACTCCAGAGGCGCGCGGCGGAAGCTATTCTTGAACTGCACGACTATTCGTCACGCCTCGACCGTATCTACTACTACCAGTATCGTGAGCCCTCCGAAGCGAGGCGCGAATCAACCGGGAACCCGAACCTCTTTGACGGTGGGCTTGTGGAAGCACCGTCCGAAAAGCGCCGCTATGGCGACAAAGGCGAACGACGACCGGCCTACTGCATACTCGCCAAGTGCTCGAGCGCGACATGAAGTGCGTCAAGACGGCCAGATCGACCATACGTCGAGCCCGTGGAGTGATCGATTCAGACCGCTACCATACGATCACGCAACGTTATGCTCTGATCTTAGTGATGGCGGCCAGCTTGGTGGCCTTGGCCGTGCCGGCGATCGCCCGCACCAGCCATAAGTCCCACCGGCCCACCCACGGTCGATGCAAGATGCGACGCGTGGCCCGTCGTCTCGTGGCTGATGCGCAAGCAGTGCTTTATGTCCGTGCGGAAGGAGGAGGCGGGCCTGAAGGTTTCGAACCTACTGAAACGGTTGGATGTGCTTACAGACGCGGCCGCGTCTACTCGCTCGGACCGGCGAATACCGGGAGCGAATGCTTGGATCCGGGCGGCTGCGAGTCGCTTGAACATCCCGTTCTGGCGGGGCCGTTCGCCGCGTTCGACTACGGCCAGGGAGGCCCCGAAGATCACCCCTTCTCGGTAGACGTGATTCGCGTCGTCAATCTGGACAACGGGCGGCGCGTCCACAACGTCCCGACCGGGCCTTCCCCCACGCCCGAATGGCGACGCGGGATCGGTCCCGCGACCGCCATCGTACTCAAGAGCGACGGGTCGGTTGCGTGGATCGCTGAAAGGGCAGACCGACTGCCGCCTAGTCCGCCCGAATACGAAGTTCGTGCGGTAGATCGGAACGGCGAACGGCTGCTGGCCTCCGGGACAGGGGTGGACCCTATGTCGCTCGCGCTCGCCGGCAGCACAGTCCACTGGACCGAAGCGGGCCGGCCGATGTCGGCGCCGCTGAACTGAGGGCCGGCGAGTGGCCGGAACGCGATGGTGGTGGTGCGTAGTATCCCTACTGGCTGCGTACGCGCTGGCGGCCACAGCGGCGGGCTGCGGCGGAACGAGCGGCAGCCACACGACGACGGCCGACCAGAGCCAAGTCGCTGCGGCCCGGGGGAAGGCGCGTGCGCCGTCTTATCGCGTAGGGCAGTACTGCGTGGCCCGCAACGAGGCGATCTATCGCGCTGCGGGCCTGAACTGCAAGGACCATCATCTTGCACGATGACGGGTAGCTCGCCAAATCGGTGACGAGTATCCCGAGCGCCGAAGGGGCTCTCGCGGAGGAGCGTCTGCTGCGCGGGGGTCGAGGAGGGTGTGAGGATCACGGCGAGCAGGGCGATCATGAACACGAGCGCCGCGACAAGAAGAAGCCTTTGGGGCCGGCGGCTACCGTCCCAGGACATCGGCATACACCTGCTCCAGTTGCTCTCCCAAGCGCGCCGGATGGTACGCCTCGATCGAGCGCCGCGCGGCGCTCCCCAGCCGCTCGCACGCCTGCGGGTCGTCATTCAACGCGCGCATCGCAGCGGCGAGTGCATCCACGCTGCGGGCCGCGAAGAGGCGGCCGGTCTCGCCGTCGGCGATCACCTCGGCGGGACCGCCCTCGTCGGGTGCGATCACCGGGAGGCCGGCGGCCATGCCCTCGAGCACCACCTGGCCGAACGGCTCGGGAATCACCGAGGCGTGCACCAGCACGTCGATGCGCGCGAGCTCGCTCCACACGTCCTCGCGGAAGCCGCGAAGTTGTACGCGCTCGGTGAGGCCCAGGCGCGCTATGAGCTCGCGCAGCTGTTGCGCGCACCCCTCCTCGCCGAACAGCGGCGCTCCCACGATCACCGCTCGCCCCGCTCCCGTGTCGCTGGGAAAGGCGGCGGCGAAGGCGCGCACGAACAGGTCCTGTCCCTTCCACGGGGCGATGCGTCCGACGATCCCGAACGTCGTGGCCGGCGAGTCCCGCCGGCGGGGGTACGGAGAGGGCTCCACCGAGTCGGGGATCACGCGGTTCATTGGACCCCGATCGTGAGCGCCGGCCGCGAGCGTATCCAGCGTGGCGGCCGAGTTGGCGACCACGCCATCCGCCATACGCGCCACGAGCTCACGCACGAGGCGTATCGCGGGGCGCGGCAAGTAGTCGGGGGCGATCCGGTCGCGCAGGTGCCACACCACAGGAATGCCCGCGGCGTGCGCCGCAAGACTGCCATACACGCCGGCCTTCAGCGAGTTGGTGTGCACGAGATCGGGCCGCAACTGGCGCAGGCGCAACGTGAGCCGCGCGATATAGGCGAGCGTGCTCAGCAGCGCGGCGGGCGAGGCGCCGCCGAGACGCACCGTGTCCTTGCGCGCGTCTCGTGCTGCGGCGGCGATCGGCAGCACCTCGACCGAGATCCCCGCCTGTGCCAACCGGGTCACAAGCGGACCCTCCTCGCCGAGGATCACGTGGGCGTTCACGCGGCGCAGATGCGGCAACAGGCGCAGCAGGGCGATCTCGCCACCCGACAGCCGGGCGACGTGGTCGAGATAAACGACCCGCAACCGCTCTTCGCGGCTGCCGGCCACCAGCCGGCGGTGCAGGGCACGGTGGCGCTCGGCGACTGCCGGCCAGGCGAAGCGCTCGGCGTAGCCGCGCGTCGCGGCCCGGGTGGGCAGCGCTCCTTGTGCCGCTGCTCGTAGCCGTGCGCCGAGCGCCTCGGCGTCGCCGGCGGCCACCACCAGCGAGGGGTCGAGCGCCGCCGCGGCCTCCGGCAGGCCGCCCACGTCGCTGACGATGCTGGGCGTGCCACACGCCGCCGCCTCCAGCACCACTAGGCCGAAGCCCTCGACCGCGACGCTCGGCACCGTGGCCACGTCGGCGCAGCGGTAGGCCTCGACCAGCTCTTCGTCGGAGATCCTGCCCATGACCCGCACCCGCCCTGCCAGGGGTGGTTGTGCGGCGCGTGCCGCGAACGTCTCGCGTAGCGGCCCATCGCCGATCAGCAGCAGCATTGAGCCCTCCGGCAGCTCGTGCTCGATCTGGCCCCACGCATCGAGCAGCAGGTCGATCCCCATGCGCGCCACCATGCGGCGGGCGCACACCACGACGAACGCCGCTGGATCGATCGCCATACGCGCGCGGGCCCGCAGTCGATCGCCGGGAGTGAACTCCGCGAGCGCCACCCCGGGGGCCCACACGTTGATGTTCCACGGCGCCACGCGGTGGCGCTCGACCAGCACTCTGCGGAAGGCGGACGACAGCACCACATGGGCGTCCGCGTGCCGCAGAACACGATGCTCCAAAGCTCTGCGCAGCGTGCGCTTTACACGTGACGCGTCCCCCGCCGCGGCGTTCTCATCCGCCCACGGCCCGTGGAAGTGAAACACCGTCGGGCGCCGCCGCTGCGCTCCGAGCAAGAGCGGCGCCGCCGCGTAAAGCGCGAAGTGCGCGTCCACCACCTCGGCGCTGCGCGCCGCGCGCCTGGCTGCCAGCCAGAACTCGCCGAGACGGCGTGCGAGCGGGAGATCGTGGCGCGATGCGGCGGCGATCGCGGCGGGCGCGCCCTCGGCCGGGCCGATCACCACGCCGCTTGCCTCGGGAAGCTGCTCGAAGAGCGAGCGGTAGTAGCGGTCGAGCCCGCCGACGGTCGAGGGAAACCAGCCCATCCCGAGCATCAGCACGCGGGGGTGGCCGTTTGCGGCCCCGACGGTGTCCTGGGTGAGTGGGGGGCTGGCGCTGGTCGACAAGCCGTGATGCCCGGCCGGGTTGGAGGAAAGGTTGGCGGGCAAGCAGCAGACTGCTCGTCATCCCGCCTGCCGGCTGTGAACATCTAGTGAAGTGTTGGAGTACGGGCGCGCTGGTGGAGTTAGATACGGGACGCAATGCTCCCAACCAAACTCAAGGTCCTACGTCGCGGGGCGCCGGCAGTCGCGCTACTCGCGCTGCTGCTGTTGCTCGGCGCCGCGATCCCCGATGGCCTGGCCAGCGGCTCGGCCCCGTTGTTCCCGCAGGGCACGAAGCTCGCCGGCGGTGAAGAGTCGGGCGAAGGCCGCTTCGGCCGTAGCGTGGTGCTCTCGGCCGATGGCGACACCGCTCTGGTTGGCGGCCCCCGCGACAGCGGCGAAGCCGGCGCGGTATGGGTGTTCACGCGTGCGGGCTCGACCTGGACGCAGCAGACGAAGCTCACCGGCGGCGAAGAGGCCGGCGCCGGTCACTTCGGCCGCAGCGTGGCGCTCTCCGCCGACGGCAACACCGCCCTGATTGGCGCGCCCAACGACGGCGACGGCGGCACGGTATGGGTGTTCACGCGCTCGAGCTCGACCTGGACGCAGCAGGCGAAGCTGACGGGCGCCGAGGAGAGCGGCAGCGGCTGGTTTGGCCAGAGCGTGGCGCTCTCCGCCGATGGCCAGACCGCGCTGGTTGGCGGCTTCGTCGACCACAGTGACACCGGCGCCGCGTGGGTGTTCACGCGTTCGGGCTCCGGCGCCGGCTCCACCTGGGAACAGCAGGGCGCCAAGCTCACCGGCGGCGAAGAGAGTGGCGAAGGGGAGTTCGGCTGGAGCGTGGCGCTCTCCGCTGAAGGCGACACCGCGCTGATCGGCGGGCGCAAAGACAACGAAGGCATCGGTGCGGCGTGGGTCTTCACGCGCGCTGGGTCCGGCGCGGGCGCGAGCTGGGCGCAGCGAGGCGCGAAGCTCACCGGCAGTGAAGAGTCGGGTGAAGGCGAGTTCGGTCAGAGCGTGGCGCTCTCCGCTGAAGGCGATACTGCGCTGATCGGCGGCTTTCACGACGGCTCGGGTACGGGTGCGGTGTGGGTGTTCACGCGCACTGGGTCGAGCGCGGGCGCGAGCTGGGCGCAGCAGGGCCCGAAGCTCACGGGCGCCGGCGAGGCTGGTGGGGGTTACTTCGGGGATGCCATCGCGCTCACCCCCGACGGGAGCACAGCACTGATCGGGGGCTTCAACGACGACGAAAAGCGGGGAGCAGCGTGGCTGTTCGCGCGCTCGGGCTCCGGCGCGGGCGCGACCTGGGCGCAGCAGGGCGAAAAGCTCATCGGCGGTGAAGAAGAGCGCGGCAGGGGCGAATTCGGCTGGAGCGTGGCGCTATCGGCCGATGGTGACACCGCGCTCGTCGGAGGTATCGGCGACAGCAGCCGGGCGGGCGCTGTGTGGGTGTTCGGGAACGAACCCCCACCGTCAGAACCCCCGTCCCCCGGATTGCCATCGAGCGGCGATACTGCCTCGGGCACGCAAACGCAGACCTCCGGCGATGGCTCCTCAGGCGCCGGTCCCACCGCCAAGCAGGGTGTGGCCGCCTACCAGGTCGCGGGCGGCGGTGTGGTGCTACTCGCCAAACGTCTGCCGACCGCGAGCGGCCGTGCGCGGGTCAGACTGCGTTGCACCGCCACGACCACCTGCCGTGGGCGCCTCACACTGACACTCACGCCGGAGGCTCGCTTCGCGCGACGCTCCCGCGTGGTCACGCTCGCGAAGTTTGCCTTCTCGATCCCCCACGGCCGCGCCGCAACCGTCGTGCTGCGGCTCGACCGCGCCGGCCGCTCGCGCCTGCGCGCCGCTCAAGGGTATCTGCACGCGAGCCTCGCGATCCGCGTCCTGGTGCCGGATCCTCCGAAGACGCATGCCTACGCGGTCAAGCTCGTGCCGCGGATCGCCAGTCGTTGACAATTCTTTGAAACTCTTCACGGCGCGACTGCGGGTGGAATGAAGCCGGCCCCGGGGGTTTCCTCCGGGGCCGGTGTCGCGTCAGCGACGGCGAGCGTGCACGCGACGTTTTTTGTGCACCGGCGCGCCGCGCAGCAGGACGGTGCCGCTGGAGCCCGGCACCTGCTTGCCGTTGCTCACTCTCACGAGTGCCCGGTACTCGCCGCCGTGGCGGATCTTCACCGTGGCGCTGAAGCGCGACGCGCTCGCGCTGCCGCGCCGCACGACGGTGCTTGCCACGGTCACCGGCTTGTGCGTGGACCTGATCCACTGGAACACCACCGGTGCGCCGACCTCCGCGGGCGACACGGTGCCGGATAGGCGCACGATGCCCACCTTCCTGGTCGGGCGCGCATTGAGCCTTACGAGCACCGCGATCTTCACCTTGACGATCTGGCTGTAAATGGGCGGAGCGTCCAGCGTGCGCACGCGCAGCTCGGTCGCCTGTGTGAGTCTCGGCGCGGTGAGCATGAAGTCGCCGACGGCATTCGTGCTCACCGGTGTACCGAGGTCGCTAAAGCCGGTCAGGTAGGGGAACGTGCTGGCCTGCAGCATCACCTGGTGGTTGGCCGCACCCGCGCCGGTGAGGGTGCCCGTCAGCGAGAACGGGCTCCCGAACGTGCCGGCGTTCGGCGCCTTCACGATCACGAACTTCAGCGGAATCCGCTTGGTGATGAAAGTGCGATCGACGCCGTCCGAGGTGCCCCCCGCGCTGATCGCCACGATGCGGTAGTGGTAGGTCGTGCCCGATTGTAGCCCGGAGATCGCCTGGCTCACCTTCACCCCGGTGGTGCCGCTGCCGGCCATGGCGGTGGGGGTCTGGGAGCCGTAGGCGGTGGTGGTGCCGTACTGGAAGTAACAGGTGGTTTCCATGCCGTGAGGGTTGACCGTGCCGTCGAGCTCGACGGTCGTTTCGCCCGCGTGCACCGCTCGCTCGGTGCCGGCGTGCGGTGGCTTGACCTTTGGTGGTTTTGGCGTTTTGGAAGTCGCCTGCGAGGAGAGCGGCGGCACCAGCGCGACGGCTGCCAATGCCAGCGCGAAGCTCGCCAGCAGCGCTCCTGCCCAGGCTGCTCGGCGGCGGGGGCTCGTGGATCTCCTCATATAGCGCTCACCTCACTCTCTGTTGGAGGAATCGGCTCCGGCGCGAAGCGGTAGCCGATCCCGAAGTGGGTGTGGATGTAGGTCCAGTTGGGCGCTGCCACGGCGAGCTTGGTGCGCACCTTGCGCACGAACACGTCCACGGCGCGGTCGCGGTGCTTCATCTCTCCGCCCCACACCTGCCGGTAGATCTCCGCGCGGCGCATCACGCGATCCTCGCGGCCCGCCAGCGCGGCGAGCACCTGGAACTCCCGCACGGTGAGGCCCACCCGCGTGCCTGCCACCAGCGCCTGCATCTCATCGGGGCGCAGCTCGAGGTTGCCGAAGGTCTGCGTCCGCGGCCCCTCATCCTCCGGCTGGGAGCCGGGAAATGGAGCTTCGGGGCTGGGAGTCGTGAGAGGCTCGAGAAAGCTGTGCACCGGGACTACCCGATCGTGTAAAAGATTTGTGAACAACGTGTTATGACACCCGCACGGTCTGGGGCCAGTCTTTCACGTCATCCCCTTTCTGGGACGTGTGTTCACCGAATCGTCACCAATTGCCGCCGGGCCGAAACCGTATGATGCGGGACCTATGAAAGCCTGCGCTTACTGCGGCGCCTCGCTCGCCGACGATCAGCGCTACTGCCTGGAGTGCGGGGGGCGCCAGGTGCAGGCGCGCAGCCAGTTCCTCAGCCGCTTCACGCCCGCCACCGTCTCCGGCCCGGCCCCGTCGGGCGGCGGTGGGGGAGGGGGTGCCGCAGGCAGTGGACGCTCCTCGGGCGCGACCGCCGTGGCCGGCGTGGGGGTGCTGCTGCTAGCGATGGGAGTCGGCGTGCTGATCGGCCGCGCGGGCACGGGCAAAACCACCCCCACGCCGGCCCAGGTGATCTCGGTCGCCACCCCTGGCGCAGCGGCTTCGGGCACGAGCAACGGCGCCGCTCCGGCGGCCACGACGCCCGTGGAAAGCTCATCCACCGGCGCCGGCACCAAAAATGGCGGCGGTTCGGGGTCGAGCACGAGCGGCGGTGGCAAAGGCTCGTCCTCCACAACCAAACCCCAATCCTCCTCCACCACCAAATCGTCCTCCGGAAGCTCTTCCCCAGGGAGCTCCTCGAATGGCGGCGGCTCGAGCAAGACCAAATCGAGCAACAGCGGCGAAAGCGCCGAGCAGAAGACGCGCAACATCCCCAACGTAGTGACGACGGGCTGACGGCCTCCCCGACGTGGTTGCAACCAGCCGATGGGTACTTCCGACATAGTGAGCACTGGCTGATGGGCATCTTCGAGTCGCTGCTCGGGCGCCCCGACGCGGACGCTCCTCGACAAGCCCCGGCGGTGCCCCGCGGCGCCCCGGATGCCGGCGACGGGCGCGCCAGCCTGGAACGCCGTCGCGATGAGCTGCTCGCACAGGTCGCCGAGCTGCACTGGGACCTCGGCGGCCTCGCCTACGAGATGGCGATTCGCGATCACTTCCGCCTCGACGTGCTCGTGCGCCGCGCCGGCGAGCTGCAGGAGCGCGACGCCGAGCTCGGCGAGCTCGAGCGCGTGCTCAGTCTCCGTGAGCACGTGGAGACCGGCACCTGCCCCGACTGCGGCTCGGTACACGGCCGCGGCGCGCTCTACTGCTGGCAGTGCGGCAAGGTCCTGATGGAGCGCGTCCCGAGCGCCGCCGCCGCCAACGGCGGGTCGCCGAGCGAGCCGGCCGGCGAGGAGCAGAATGCCGACGCGCCAACTGTCGTGCTGCCCTGAGTGCGGCTCGCCGCTGGCCGGCGACCAGCGCTACTGCCTGAGCTGCGGTGCCCGCAATGGGCCGCGCGCACCGGCATTGGAGCGCATCCTCGAGGATCTGGGCTCGGGCGGGGGGGCGCCAGTGCCCACCCCTCCTCTGGTAAAGCGCTCGCGTAGTGGGCTGCCGAGTCCCCTTACGGCCGCCGTGCTGACGCTGGCGATGCTCGGCTTCGGCACGGTCGCCGGCGCTGCCGCCTCCCATGACCCCTCCGGCGCCCTGGACGCGCTGCGCCGCGGGCCGCTCACGCTGCTGGTGCCCGCCCCCCCGGCGAGCACCCCGCTCGCCGCCGCGCTGCCACCAGCCGAAGAAACACCCACCCCGGAAGCACCGCCTTCGAGCTCGGTCGAAGAATCGCAGTCCTCCCCGGAAGAATCGAGCTCGTCATCCGGTGAAGGCGATCAGCATGCGGGCAAGGGCAAGGGCGGCTCCAAGGGCTCCGGCTCTGGCGGGGAAGCGCCGAAGCTGCCGCCGGTGAAGCACGTCTTCCTGATCGTGCTCGCCGACCAGGCCTACGCGCAAACCTTCGGGCCGGAATCGCCCGCGCCCTACATCGCGCACACGCTCGAGCACCAGGGCGAGCTACTGGTGCGCTTCTACGGCGTCGCCCACGAAGAGCTCGCCGACGAGGTCGCCCTGATCAGCGGGCTCGGGCCGACCCCGCAGACGGCCGCCGACTGCCCGACCTTCGCCGACATCGTCCCGGGGCAGGCCAACAGCAAGGGGCAGTACACGGGGGACGGCTGCATCTATCCCAAGGAAGCCCAGACCGTCGGTGAACAGCTCGCCGCAAAGGGGCTCAGCTGGAAGGTGTATGCCGAAGGGTTGGCCTCGGCCTGCTGGCACCCGGAATTCGGCGCCGCCGATCCGACCTCGCAGGCGCCGCAGGGAGACACGTTCGCCACCTTCCGCGACCCCTTCACCTACTTCGACGGTGTGCTGCACTCGCCCGCATGCACCCACCAGGACGTCGGTATCGAAGGGCTGGCGGGCGACCTGAAGAGCGCCAAGCGCACGCCGGCGCTCTCCTACATCGTGCCCGACCTCTGCCACGACGGCCGCGCCACCCCGTGTGCGCCCGGTGCGCCGAGCGGGCTGCCCGCCGCCGAAACGTTCCTGCGCCGCGTCGTCCCCGAGATCCTCGCCTCCCCCGCCTACCACAAAGGCGGGCTGCTGATCATCACCACCGATCAGGCGCCGACCACCGGGGAGTACGCCGACTCCAGCTCCTGTTGCATGCAGCCGCGCTTCCCCGCTCCGGCGGTGACGACCACGCCGACAACGCCGGCGGGCACAACCAACGCTGCCACAGCCACGCCCACCACTGCGGCCGCGACGACACCAGGGGCGGGGCTACCGGCCACGGCCGCTCCCTCCACAACTGCCCCACCCCCCTCCTCCTCCCCCACCACAACCACGCCGGCCGCGACGACACCGGCTGCGACCACACCTGCGCCGGCCACGCCCTCGATCAAGTTGCCGCCGATGGGCGGCGGCCAGGTGGGGGCGCTGTTGATTTCGCCCTACGTCAAGCCTGCCACCTTCGACCAGGAACCCTTCAACGACTTCTCGCTGTTGCGCACGATCGAGAACCTCTTCGGGCTCCCGCCGCTCGGCTACGCCGCTACGCGGGGCCTCAGCTCGCTTGAAGCCTCGGTCTTCTCGGCCTGGAGTGGCGCTCCCGCCAACTCGTCGTAGGTGACGGCCAGCCGGCGCCGGGCGACGCGGGCGAGCGTCCGCTCCAGCGCCCGCAGCTGGTGGGGGTGGTCGAGCTGCGCGGGTGAAAGGTCCAGGCGCAGGGTGTCTCCCGCCAGCAGCGCCCCTGCGCGGATCGAGCGTGGGCCCCAGGCGGGGAGCAGCCGGTGC
The DNA here is from genome assembly GCA_963812955.1 of uncultured Solirubrobacterales bacterium. Classification (GTDB taxonomy): domain Bacteria; phylum Actinomycetota; class Thermoleophilia; order Solirubrobacterales; family Solirubrobacteraceae; genus Palsa-744. Next base: position 716,019 of record CAWEXC010000001.1, on the reverse strand, counting down.
CGGGCAGGGACGAGTCGGTGCTGGGCGGGAACGAGCCGGTCACAGGCGGAGACCTGCAGGCCATCGGCGAGAGCGGGCATGCCATCGGCGGGGGCCGGCCGGCCCCTAGCGGGCTCGGCGCCGTGCAGGCTCAGCAGGCCGGCCCACCAGCGGAAGCGGGCGCTCACCGCGCGGCGCAGCGCGGGGGTGTAGGCGTAGGCGGGCGCCACAAACCCGTCGGGCTCGATCCCGGCGAGCTTCAGCAGCCGCCAGCCGGCATCCACGGCGCGGCGCGTCTCCTCGTCGTCAAGGCCGGCGAACTCCGCCGCGCGGCGGGCCCGAGCTGGGGCCGAGACGCGGTGTGAGAGGCTCGGGCGGCGCAGCTGCTCGTGCTGGAAGCCGTGCTGGGCGATCGCGTCGCCGAGGCGGCGGCGGGTCGCCAGCCAGTCGGTCAGCGCCGGCGAGCGCTCGCCCACCGGGTGCAGGTCGCGCGCGGGGATCACCAGCAGCGTCACGCGATCCACGCCGTGCTCGTCCAGCCAGGTCCTGATTTCCATGCAGCGCTCGAATGTGGCCGGCTCGACGTCGTGCAGCGCCACCGCGAGCGTGCGTCGGTTGATTGCAATTTTTCGCGACCCAAACCCTTCATTTTGTGAAGTGGTAGGGGCTCGTTGGAATGACATCTCCCCAAGTCCCGATCGCGTGTCAGGCAGCACGGCGCGCCCCAGGGTTGCCGGCCGCGCTGCGGGGCGCTCCGTCGAGCACGCGGCGGTAGCCGTCGGCGAGACGCTCCAGCGCACTCTCCCAAGTGCGCCCGCGCACCCCCGTGAGCGCCACCGCCGCCAGTCGCTCGCGCAACAATGGCGAGCCGGCCAGCTCCAGCACTCCCTCGGCCAGCGCGTCAGCGGAGGGCGCGCACAGCAGGCCGCTGACGCGGTGCTCGATCAGCGACGCGGGTCCACCGGCGGCGACCGCGACGACCGGCAGGCCGCTGGCGTGCGCCTCGAGGATCACCTGCCCGAAGGTGTCGGTCGCACTGGGGAACAGGAAGATGTCCGCGCTCGCATACACCCTCGCCAGCTCCGCGCCCTCCTGCCAGCCGAAGAAGGTTGCGTGCGCGCCGAGGCGCTCGCGCAGACGCTCCTCCTCGGGGCCGCCGCCAGCCAGCACGAGGTGCAGTCGCGAGTCGCGCCCGTGCGCCTCGAGGAAGGCGTCCGCGAGCAGGTCGGCGCCCTTCTCGCGCGTGATGCGCCCGCTGTAGAGGACGTTCAGCTCCCCCGGCAGTGGGCGCTCGCCGCGTAACGCGGGGTCGAAGCGCGAGCAGTCCACGCCCCGATCCCAGCGGGCGATCCGCGCTGGGGGGATGCCGAGCTGCGTGAGCGTCTCGTCGGAGGCGGGGGAGGGGGAGAGCACCAGATCGCACGCCCCGTACAGCGTGCGCACGGCGAGGTCCATCGCCTGCGCGAGGCTGGGATCGCCCGAGCGCAGCGCGGCGTAGGCGGTGAGCTCGGTGTGGTAGCTGCCGATCAGCGGTATCCCGAGCCCGCGTGCCACGAGCGCGCCGGCGATGCCCACCGGCCCGGGCGAGCAGACGTGGATCGCGTCGAACGCGCCCTCGGCGAGGGTCTCCACGGCGGCGGGCAGACCCGGCACGCCGATCCGCAGGCCCGGGTAGAGCGGCACGTCGAGCTCCGCCACCGCCGACAGCCGCCGGTCCACGCCGGGGTCGGTGCCGATCACCTCGATCTCGTACCCCCGTACGCCGCGGGCGCGGATCTCCTCGATCGTGCGCGACACCCCGTGGGTGGAGGCGATCCCATCGGCCATCACCGCCACCCGTGGCGTCTCGCCCTCGCGCGAATCGAGCTTCGCCTTCTCGGCCCCGAGGAAGGCGGCGGCGGGCGCGTAGGGGATCGCGGCGATGCAGCCCTCGAACACCGCGGTGGCGGCGGCGGAGAGATCGACCCTGCCGCCGGCCTCGATCGCCTGTGCCACCGATTCGACCGCGCTGCCCAGCTTGCGCTCGTGTGCGCGGCAGGCGCGGCGGTAAAGATCGGAGTGGGTGAAGCCCTCCGCTTGCATGTGCGCGAGCAGCTCGCCTTCGTCCAGCTCGACCGCGGCCAGCCAGGCGCGCAGCAGCTGGCGCGCGTCGGCCGGTGTGAGGTCGTTGCCGGCTGGCCCGTGGCGGGCGTCGCCCTCGCGCAGCAAACGCTCCGCCATGCGCATGACCATGCGGGGGTCGGGTCCCTGCCCCTGCTCTATCTCAAGGCCATCCCCACCGGCCCCCAGCGAGCGCGCGGTGAGCGCGATCGCGGCGTGCGCCCACTTGGCGGCGCTGCCCTGCTCACCGCGCGCGAGCGTTCGCCCGGCGCGCAGATGGGCGAGCAGCTCGGCGGGCGAGTCGGCGCGTGGCGTCTCGGTGAACGTCCGGCCGATGTCCACCCCCGCGTGGTCGTCGCTGCCGCCGATCCCGATCCCGTCGTGCGTCGAGATGTAGATCGCCGCGGGGTGGTTGAGCTCGCGTGCGCGAGCGCCGTTGCGTACCTCCCAGATCGCGAACAGCTCCACCAGCCGGCGGCGGTGGCGGGGCGTGAGCGGGGCGGCGACGGTGTAGTAGGGGTGCGCCAGCGCGCACACGATCTCACGCTCGCGCATGTACTCGGCACACACCTCCACGTCATGGTTGTGGCTCTGCAGCCACTCATGATCGGCTGGTGTGATCCCGTAGCAGAGCACGTGGACCGCCTGGCGCTCGCCGCGGAAGTGCGCGGTCAGCTCCTCCGAGACGAACACGTCGGGCCGATCGGCGATCTGCAGCACCCCGTCGATCGTGTCGTGGTCGGTGATCGTCACGAAGTCCATCCCGCGCCGCTTCGCCAGCGCGTACACCTCCTCCGGCGGCGTCGCGCACTCGGGCAACCCCATCGCGCGCTGTACCCCCAGCCGCGAAACTGCGGAGGCCGAGGAGTGACAATGCAGGTCGACGCGGCTCACCTCGTCGTCCGCGCGGCTCGACCGTACCCCTGCCTGTCCCTTGGTGGTCGGCGCATCCATACCAACATGATTCGCCCGCAAATTGCGGGTTTTTGTAACGAGCCGGGAATCAGGTTGTGAACAGTTGGTGAACGGACGGCGGTGGGGGGGTCCTCCCCGCACGGTGGCGTCAGGAAAATCGCGGCGGGGGGTGGATGCGCAGTGCGGGTGCGGTGGGTGCGAGTATGGTGAGCCGCGTCGCGATGATCGCGTGGTGGGCGTCGGCGGTGAGGAGGTCGTAGCCGTGGGTGAAGGCGGTCGCGGCGATCTGGATGTCGAGGATCCATGCCACCCTGTTGTCCGGCTTCGAGCGGTCTCTCGGCCGCCGGGTGGAGGGGGGAGTTGGGATGGCGGCGCGCAGCGCGCCCGCGATGTCGGCTGCGCGGTCGTCGAAGGGGAGCACGTCAACCAGGCCCGCGTGGATCTGGTCGCGCAGCCACTGCAGCTGCGCGCCCGCGGCCTGCGTGCCGGCCGCGGCGGCCTTGTGCAGGCCGTGGGAGATCTCTTTGAGGGTGGTCGCTGTGAAGGCGATCGGATCGCCCGCCTGGCGGCGATCCCGGGCATGGTCGAGAGCGTGGCTGTTGGGTCGCAGACGGGCAGCTGTAGTCGTGTCCCACGCCGCCGGCATCTGTTCAGGCGTCTGTGCGGAGCGTCCCGCTGAGCTTGATCAGCTCTTGCTCGCTCAGGGGAGTCGCTGCCGCGCTGGGGGCTGGGGCGGCGTCGATAAAAGCCCGCCAGCGCTCCTCCGCGCGCCTGCCCAGCTCGATCGAGCGGCGGCGGTCCTCCAGGCGTTCGGCCGCCAAACGAACGAGAACATCGTTCGGCGTCGTGCCCGCGGCGTCCGCGATGCCCACGATCTCGCTCCACACCCGCTCCGGCACGGTGAGCTGAGCGCGGCGCCCCGTACGGCGGGGGGCACGCCGGCGCACGGGGCGTGCCCCCGTGGCCTCCTGTGTCGGCAGCAGTGCGATCGACTCTGGGCGGGTCGCTGACATTGCCCACCTATCGTAGCACGGCATAAGCCGCGTTACAGTGCAACCCCCGAGCGCTTGGGTTCAGGAATTGCGCCCGCGCGGCACGGAGGCCCCGCGCCGGCAGGCTTCGCCGATGCCGTAGCTGGACATGTGGGCATTCTAGTGACCTTGGCCAACTTGGCCAAGGTGGGTGGGCATCGAGAACCACACGCTAGACACCAGTCGTGACGAGCGCCTCAATCGCGTCCGCCGCCGCCGTCGCTCCGCCGGCGGCCCGGTAGGCGCGGGCCACCCGCTGTGCGCCCGCGCGGCGCCCCATTGCGGTACGGACGGCGTCGACGAGCCGCTCGAGCGTCACGCGCTTGGGCGAGAGGCGCACGCCGGCCTCGGCCACCTCCACGCGGCGAGCGGTCTCGAGCTGATCGCGTCCGAACGGCACCACCACCACCGGCACCTCGGCCGCCAAAGCCTTCTGTGTGATGCCCATGCCGCCGTGGCAGATCACGCACGCCGCTCGCTCCAGGACGGCCGCGTGGGGGACGAAGCGCTCGACCCTGCTGCCGGGGGGCGGTGCGAACTCGGCGGGATCGTGCGCCGCCGTGGTGGCGAGTACCGACATGCCCGCCGCCGGCAGCGCCTCCAGCGCGACCCGGACCAGGCGTTTGTCGTGCTGCAGCTCGGTTGAGCAGGTGACCAGCACGAGCGGGTCTTGCATCTGCGCCAACCATGGGGGCGGCTGCGGTGGGGGCGGGTCCCAATCGATCGCCCCCACCAAACGCACATTCTCCGGCCAGTCACTGCGCGTGTACTCGAAGCCCTCGGCGGTGAGCGACAGCAGCACTCCGGGACGTCCCAGCAGGTCAATGAAGTGGTCGAGCCGGCCGAGCCCATACCGCGCGCGCAGGGCGTTCAGCCCCGGCACCGTCATACGGTCGATGCTGGTGTCCCAGATGCGGCGCAGCACCGTGTCGCGCACCCGGCCGAGCGGGCCGCCCGGAGGAGCCAGGCCCGGTCCGTAGGCGGGGGCGTCGCGGGAGGGAAGCATCAGCAGGAAGGGGCAATACATCGCCCACGGGCGTCCCGAGGCCTCGGCGACCGTCGCCGCCCCCCAGCAGTTGACGTCGATCAGGAGCAGCTCGGGATCGTGAGCGTCGATCGCCTGCGCGAGGTCGGGAGCCTCGCGCTCCGCCCGCGCGAGGAACGTCGCCAGCACACGTTTGCCCTTTGCCGGCACCGAGCGCGCCTTGTAGTCGTCGAGCTCGACCGTTTCGACCTGCGCGGAGATCGGCGCGGCGTCGATGCCGAGCGCGCGCACCAGCTCGACCTGCGAGGCGAGCGTGCACAGTGTGAGCTCGTGGCCGCGTCGCTGCAGCTCCTGCACGATCGGCACGACCGGGTAGAGGTGCCCGCGCGCGGGGGAGGTGTAGACGAGGATCCTCAAAACTCCTCCCCGAGCAGACGCTCGATCGCGGTGGTGAGCGTCATCCTCACCGCGGCGCGCTCGAACCCCAGGTCGTGCGCGAGCAGCCACCACGTGTGCACGTCGCACAGCGCGATCAGCGCGGCCCTGCAGCGCACGTAGTCGTCTCCCTCGCGACGCTCCAGCTGCGGGCCGAACGCGTACTCGATCCAGTCGTAGTGGAGCTTGCGCGCCATCTGCGAGATCCCGGCGAGCGCGGGGGGGCCGCTGTCGAGCCAGGCGCCCACCCGCAGTGAGCGCTCGCCCCACGCTTCGTAGTGGTCGAGCACGTTCTCCACGGCGCCTTCGACGTCGCCCGGTACGGCGCTCCAGCGCTGCGTGTACATCTCCGTCGCGGTGCTCGCCAGCGCCTGCATCAGCAGCCCGTCCTTGGAGCCGAAGTGGCGCAGCAGCGTCTGCTTGGTGACCTGCGCCCGGCTTGCCAGCTCCTGCAGCGACACCTTCTCCCACTGGCCCTGGGTGAACTCCTCCATGGCGGCGTCCAGCAGCGCCTCGCGGGTGCGCTGCTGCGCCTCCGCGCGCGCCACCTGTTTGTAGGGGCGTCTGCCGATCTCGGCCATCAGGCCAATTATCTGCTCGTCGGGGGTCAACGCGTGGCTCCCGTGGAAGGCGGGTGGGACCGGGTGCACGGAGGGCCGGGAGTTGGGCGGGTGCCTGGCATCAGTCCTGCAGCGCCATCGCCGCCGGCACGCAGGCGGCGATGTAGCCGGGGAGTGCGAGGATCGCGAGCGCCGTGGCGCTCACCAGCGCGAGACTCTCGAGACCTGCCAGTGCCGTCACCGAGTGCACCACGGGGAAATTGATCGCGTCGGCGAGTGCGCGGTCTGCCAGCTGCTGGCCGTAGAGCCCGAAGATCGCCCCCGTCAGGCAGCCCACCCCCACCAGCAGCAGGCTCTCCAGCAGGATCGTGCGCCACAGTTCGGCGCGCGCCAGCCCCTCCAGCTTGAGCTTCGCCAGGCGCGGGCGGCGCTGCCACACCAGCGCGCCCATCGCCGCCGCCATCGCCAGCACCGCGGCGAGCGGGATCAGCGCGGCGATCTGGGTGAGGCGGGCAAGCGCCTGGCGGCTGAGCGCGCTCTGCTTGGCGGCGTGCTGCGCGGCCGTCTCCACCGCCAGCCCGGAGCGGGAAGGCGGACCAAGTGCACGTTCGATCGCGCGGGCGCCCTCGCCGGGAGTAACGCCGTGATCGAGCGTGACGGCGTAGGCGGTCGCGTCCGCGCTGCCCCACGCGCGGGCGTAGTCGGAGGCGTTCATCACGATTGCGCCTGGCTCCCAGCTGAGGTTGGTAGAGAGCGCCGCGACACGGAACGTCCGTGGATCGGGGCTCGGCAGCGTGAACGCCTCGCCGATGCGTAGGTGGTGTTCTTCGGCGAGCGCGCGCGACAGCACCACCCAGCCGCCGGCGCGCAGGTGCGCGGTCGCTTGGCGCGAGTCGCCCTGCACGATCTGATCGGCGGGCACCAGCGGCACGGCCGTGCGCGGCGGGGCGATCACCAGCACGCGGCGCTCGCCATAGTCGAGCAGTCCGCTGCGATAGAGGCCCACCGCGCGCACGCCCGGCAGGCGCTGCAGGCGTGTGCGTAGCCTGGGGTCGAACGGCGCGGTCTGCAAGAGGTTGTAAGAGCCGGCCGGCGCCACCCACACGTCGGTGAACGCGTTCATGTCGCGCGCCGCCCCTTCGAGGCCCGCCAGCAGGTCGCCGTGTGCGCCCTGGATCGCGACGCTGCCGAACACCGCCACGGCGCCGGTCGCCGCGATCGCCATCGCCCGTGCGCGGGCGGCGCGCAGCTCCATCGTCGCGACGTGCGCCACGGGGCTGGTGATTCTGCCCGCCAGGCGCTTCACCAGTGCGAGCGTCGCGCTGAGCGCGAGTGGCAGCTCCAGCAGCAATGCGCCAAACAGCAGCACCATCCCCGGCAGCGCCGCGTCGGGCGCGGCCAGCAGGATCGCGGTGGCGCCCGCAAGGCACGCCAGGCCGGCGAGCGGCAGCAGGGAGGTCCGCTCGAAGCCGGCGCGCGCGGCGCCGACCGCACTGCCAAGGCGACCGCGTGTGGTGGCCTTCTCGGGAGGTGAGTCGTCGAGGCCGGTTTTGCGGGGCAGGTCGCCGGGCGCGGTGTCTTTGCGGCGGGGCCCGGCGATCGCCGCGAGGGGATCGCGAGAAAAAATGTCGCGCAGCGGGCTCATCACCGCCACGATCGCCGCCAGCATCCCCCCGCCCGCGGCCAGCGCGACGCTCTGCCAGCTCACTTCGCGCGCGCTGCCGAGCGCAAACGCCAGCGAGAGGAAGGCGGGGTTGGCGTGGAACAGGTGGATCGAGAGCTCCTCGCCGAGCGCCAGTCCGAGCGCGCACGCGATCACCCCCAGCACCAGCGCGTCGAGCATCAGCACTGCGATCACAGTGAGCGGGGTGTACCCGTCGCGGCGCAGGTCGGCGATCAGGCGGCGCCGCTGGGGCACCGTCAGCAGCATCGCGTTGAACGCGAACAGAAACCCGACGAGCGCGCTGATCGCCGCGAACAGCGCGGTGGACTGGTTGCTCGCCGCCGCCGCCTTCGCGAACAGCGTCTCGTCATAGCCGATCGGCTCGACGTTCAGCCGGCCCGCGGCGATCCGCTGAAGCACCGCGCGTACGTGCGCTTCCGCGCCCGGCGCCGGCTGCACGAGGATGCGGCTCACGTGTGGACCCACACCGGCGAGTTCCTGCGCGAAGGCGAGCGGCGCCAGCGCGACCGGGGTCCCGATCAGCGCGCCGATCTGGCGGGCGTGCAACTGCTCGTACAGCGGCGCCGTGGCGGTGTGCCCGGCGAGCTGGAAGGTCGCTTCCTGGCCGAACTGCGTCACGCCGATCGCGCGTGAGAGCGGTGCGGGCAGCACCACGGCGCCGACCCCGCCGAAGGGTGTCAGTTCGGCGTGGCGCACCAGCGTGCCACCGAGCTTGGCGAGGCTGGAGTCGGCGCCCACCAGCTCCACCGACTCGCTGCCCCGTGGCCCAGACGCGTTGGCGTCGGCTTCCAGCAGCGGCGCTGCGGTGCGCACGCCGGGGATCGCGCGCACCCGCGTGAGCGTGCTCTGCGGGAAGCCCCGCGGCGAGCGCGCCAGCAGCTGCAGCGTGGCGTCGCCGGCGATCCCGTGCGTGAGCTCCCCAACCGAGCTCTGCAGGGACGAGCTCGACACCTGCGAGGCGAACAGCAGCGCCACCCCGGCGGCGATCCCGAGCACCGCCAGGCACTCCTGCGCCAGGCGCGCCCGCAGGCGCACGCGGTAGAGGCGCAGGACGTTCGCCGGCCTCACGGCTGCTCGCCGTCGCCCTTCCTCGCAGGCCCTCCCGCTCCGACCGCCACATTCACCCCGCTGAGTGCCGAACGTGCACGTGCGTCCTCGGGGGCAGGTCGATCGGCTTCGTGCTCGCCCAGTCGCCCGTCGCGCAGCGCCAGCACGCGGTCGGCGTACTCGGCGGCCATCGGGTCGTGGCTGACGAGCACGACCGCCACACCCCGCTCGCGGCACAACTCTCGCAGCAGCTCCAGCACTTCGCGCCCGCGCTGGGTGTCGAGGCTGCCAGTCGGCTCGTCGGCGAGCAGCAGACTGGGCTCGGTCGAGAGCGCCCTGGCGATCATCACCCGCTGGCGCTCGCCCATCGAGAGCGTCTCCGCGCGGTGGCGCAGTCGTTCCCCCAGCCCCAGCCGTTCCAGCAGCGGCGCGACCTCGCGCTGCGCCGCGCTCCAGCGGTGGGTCTTCAGCAGCTTCAGCACCGCATTGTCGATTGCGCTGACGCCCGGTAGCAGGTCGAAGTTCTGGCGGATGAAGCCCAGTTCGGTGAGCCGGAAGCGCGACGCTTCGCGCTCGCTCAGCGAGGAGATGTCGCGCCCGCCGATCAGCACCGTGCCCGAGGTGGGCGCCAGCAGCGTGGCGACCATCAGCAGCAGCGTCGTCTTGCCCGACCCGCTCGGTCCGTACAGCGCCACCATCTCCCCGGGCTCCACGCGCAGCGACACCCCGTCCACCGCACGCACCGACTCGCCGCCGATCGCGGGGTAGTGCTTGACAAGGTCACGCAGCTCCAGCATCTCTCAATCCGAGATCGGGCCGCTGAGTCGCACGGCGATCGCGTCAGTGGAGTTCTGGATCGTGCCGCCGAAGCTGAGACCCGAGCCGTGCGCGTGACTGTAGCTGCCGGTGCCGCTGCTGACCGACAGCGAGCCCGAGAAGCTGGCGCTAGCGCTGGAGCGGTGGTAGGTGGCGGTGGCCTCCCCCGAGATCGACCCGCCACTGCGAGCGATGCTCACTTCGGCCTTCACGCGGCTGCTGGAGACGATCGTCAGGCGCACGTGGATCGTGCCGTTGAACGTGCCCGTCGCCGAGCCCTGCTCGTTGAGCGTGAAGCCGTGTTTGCTGGTGAGGCGCAGGTTGCCGGCCTCGTGCAGGGAGACGGTCCCCGCGGCTTTGGCGCGCGGGGCGTGGCGCTCGACCTTCGCCGGGCAGGGCTGCTTGGCGATGGTGCTGCCGGAGGAGCCGTCGGCGTAGGTGAAGGCCGCGGCAAACGGGTACCCGCCGGCGGGGCAGGGTGTGGGCACCAGCACCGTGTTGGCCCCGCGCGAGCGGTGCGGCCCGCTGGCGCCGATCGTGAGCGTGAGGTTGGCGAGCGAGGTTTCCGACAACGATGGCAGCGAGGGGATCGGAGGGATCGGGATCACGAGCTCTTCCCCGTAGGGCGCGTGAGCGGGTACCACCGTGCCGGTGATCACCACCTGCGCCGGCACTGGGGTCGATCCTTCGCCGACCAGCTCGAGCGTCGGGTTGTTGCCCTGCGGGGGGCCGATGAAGGCCCACAGCGCGACTTCCTCTTCGATCACGCTCGATCCCGCGAGGGCCTTCGCCAGTGCGTGCCCACGCCCGAGCAGCGACTGCGGCGGGCAGCTGTGGGGGCCGTGGGCTTCGAGCCTTGCGGCGCTGCAGCTGCGCAGGCGCGGCACTTCCAGCGTCAGCCCGGCGGGGAGGCTCAGCACCGAGCGGTGCACCGGCGAGGGCACGCCCATTGCGCCGCCCGTGTAGTTGATCGCGAGCGTCAGCGAGCCCTTGGCGCCGGGCCGGTTGGGGGAGAGCGTGGGCGTGAGCGCGGCGGAGGTTGCTTGCGGTGAAGGGGAGGCTGCGAGCGTGAGCGAGGTTGCGCCAGGGGAGAGTGCGGGCGCGAGCCCGCTGGAGGTTGCTTCCGGCGCGGCTGCTGGTCGCGCCGCGCCGGAGGCATTCACCCGCACGGGCGCTACCAACGCCGCGCAGATCGTCAGAGTCACAGCGAGTGTGCAGGCGGATCCCGCTGTGATTGCGGGTTGGGTCCCTGGGTTTGGGCTTCGTGCTGCAGTCCCTCTGCGAGTCATCGCTCCCCATACCTCCCGCAATGTCCTAATACTCTAGCACAGTATCAAACTTCCCTGACGTCGCCAACGGCCGGTGGGTGTGTTGTTCTTTTTACACCCTACCAGCTTCATGTGACCTAGGGTAACACGAATTTCGGGGGGTGTGCACGCCCCGCCGCTCCGCGCCTTAAGCTCTCGCGGAATGCATCCGATCTCCTACTTCCAGGCGATCGTCCTCGGCCTTACGCAGGGGATCGCCGAGCCCTTTCCGATCTCGAGCCTCGGGCACGCCGTGGTGCTGCCGCGGCTGTTCGGCTGGAACATCCACCAGGGCGACAAGTTCTTCCTCACCTTCCTCGTTGCCACGCACTTCGCCACGGCGCTCACGCTGCTGCTGTTCTTCCTGCGTGACTGGATCAAGATCGTTGGCGGCATCCTGCGCTCGCTGCGGACGCGCCGGATTCGCGACGACGACGTCTACGCGCGCCTCGGCTGGCTGCTGATCGTGGGCACGGTGCCTGCCGGGATCCTCGGGCTGGCACTGCAGGAATCGCTGCGCAAACTGTTCGCCTCTGCCACGATTGCCGCCGCCTTCCTGATCGTCAACGGGATCGCGCTGTTGATCTTCGAGCAGCTGCGCAAGCGCCCCCCAAGGCCCGACGACTACCTGGGCGACGGCGATGCCCGCATCGCCAAGCTCAGCTGGCGCCAGGCGATCGCGATCGGCACCTCACAGGCCGCCGCGCTGATCCCGGGCATCTCGCGCTCGGGCTTCGCGATGGGGGGCGGCCTGCTCGCGGGGCTCTCCAACGAGGACGCCGCCCGCTACTCCTTCCTGCTCGCCACCCCCGTGATCCTCGCCGCCGCCGCGCTGAAGCTGCCCGAACTGCTCGGCTCGCAGGGCGACGGCGTGCGCGGCCCCGCGCTCGTCGCCGGCCTCTGCGCGGCCGCGACCACGTTTCTGGCGGTGAAGTTCCTGCTGCGGTTCTTCCAAACCAATCGCCTGAGCCCGTTCGGGATCTACTGCATCGCCTTCGGCACGATCTGCACGGTCGCGTTCGTGGTGTGAGCAGGGGGGAGGAGGAGGGAGGGTGCTGTTGCAGAGGCGCGCGGCGTCCCGGCGTGTATCGGCCGCATGTGCAGGTGGGGCAGGCTGACAATTGAGGTGCCCGCGAAGCTGGGTGCCCGGATACGCTGATAGGACAAGGGGGCCCACACCATCCCCGGATCGGCCACCTCGATCCCGCCATCTATTGTGGTGTGAACCCTGATGCCGCGCACGCCACAGCTGCCGAGCCCGCAGCGCATGTTCGAGACCCGCAGCCAGGCCTGGGCCGAGGTGGGGCTCGAGGAGCAGGTCAGCCCACGCGCGCTCAAACGTGCGCGAGTGGAGGGGCTGGTGCTCGCGGTGCTGTTCGTGGCGGTTGTCGTCCTCTACAACCATCGTGCCTCCCTGTTCGGCGTCAGCAGAGCGAAGACGCCGGGAGCCGACAGCGCGGTGCAGATCGCCACCGTGATCCTCCTGCTGATCCTCGGCTGGGGGGTGGCGCGCGACGCCGGCCGCGGGCTGGCCCCGGCGCTCTTCCGGCGGATGGACCCCGCCACCGCGGGGACGGTCGGCTTCCTGATTCGGCTGGTGACGATCGTATTCGCCCTGATCGTCGGGCTGAGCGTCGCGGGCGTCGAAGAACGTACCCTGGCGCTCGGCGGGGCGTTCACAGCGGTGGTGCTGGGGCTCGCCGCCCAGCAGACGCTCGGCAACCTGATCGCGGGTACTGTGCTGCTCAGCGCCGGCCCCTTCCGCGTGGGGGATCATGTGCGCCTGCAGGGTGGCCCGCTTGCGGGCCAGCTGGAGGGGGTGGTTAGCTCGTTGGGGCTGCTGTACACCACCTTCGCAACCGACGAGGGGTCGGTGCTGGTGCCCAACAGCGTGGTGCTCAACGTTGCGCTTCACACCGGCCGGGGCCGCATCGGCGCACAGCGCTCGCGAGTCGCGGGCGTGCGCGGCAATCCGCAGGAGCCACCCGCGGACGCATCCGACGCACCGGCCGAGAAGCAGGCGAGTGCCGCCAGCTACCAGGGCCCGCCGCCACCCACGCCGTAGCGCAGCAGCAGGCACCCTTCGTTCTCAAACGCCTCGCGCAGCTCCAACTCGACGGGCGGCTCGAGCTCTGGCCCGCGGACGATCCGCAGCGATGCTTGCGGGTCGGCGCCTCCTCCGAGCTTGGGGGCAAGCGAGAGAAATAACTCGTCCACCAGCCCGGCGGCCAGCAGCGCGCCGTTCAGATGGGGCCCTCCCTCGCACATCACGGTTCGCACCCCCCACCGGGCGTGCAACTCGGCGAGCGCGGCCCGCAGGTCGAGCTGTCCTTCGTGAGCTGTGCGCACGTACTCGACAGGTGCGGCCTGCGCATGAGCGGTGGTGGGCCCGTCGGGGGCGGCCTGGTCCGGCGATGCAGCCTGCACTGGGACGGTGGCGTGTTTGCCAGGAGTGGCCTGCGCGTCGGGGGCGGCACGCCCGCCGGAAGTGCCCACCGGCAGTACGCCCGCGGGGGAGGACGTGAGGATCACGACTCGCGCGGCGGGGTCGGCGAGCAGCGGGACGCTCTCCGGGGAGAGTGCGAGGCTGGCGGACACGATGCAGGCGAGCGGTTCCTCCGCCAGCCCCCGCTCATGCCGCTGGCGCCGCTGCAACTCATCTTTCACGAGTCGGCGGTAGCGCTCTGCCCGCGCGGTGCCGGCTCCCACCAGCACCGCGTCGACGGCGGTGCGCAGCGCGAGGAAGAGCTCTTTGTCGGCGCGGTTGCCGATCGGCCCCGAGTGTCCCCCCAGAGTGGCGCGCCCGTCAGCGGTGCACGCCATATTCAGGAACACGCGCGGCCGTTCTTCCACCGCTGGGGACGACGCGCTCGGGTCCCACAGCCGCAGGCGCTCCACCGCCTCGGCGGCGGTCAAATGTCGCCCCGCAGTCTCGCCGACCAGCGACGTGAGCACGGCAGGGGCGGGGGCGCTGGGCTCGGAGCTCATCGACCAACCCTAGCCGCGCAACATCCCGGGAACACAACCGCTTCGCTACCTGCTACCGTCGTGACCGTTGGGCCGGGCATATAACCGGCATAAAGCAGTGCAAGCTCTCGCAGGTCGAAGCTCTTCGCAGCATCCTCCGCGCAGCAGCACGCACGAATCGTGGAGGAATGTCACATGCCTACTGGCACAGTGAAGTGGTTTAGCGACGACAAGGGATTCGGATTCATCACTCCGGATGACGGGGACAAGGATCTGTTCGTCCACCACACCGGAATCAACGGCGAGGGCTACCGCTCGCTCCAGGAGGGCGCCAAGGTGTCCTACGACCCGGAGCAGGGCGACAAGGGGCCAAAGGCCGTCAACGTTCAGGCGATCTAGGACGCCGCTGAGCGGCGCGATGCTGCGTCCTCAGTCGCTCGTGTGCTGAGCACACTTCGCTCCTTGCGTCCTTGCCTCGCTTGCTCCGCGACGTCCTAGATGGCGTAGTTGGGCAAGACGGGGATCGAACATAGAGCAGTACCTTGGGGGTCCGGTTACACCGGGCCCCCTTTGGTATGTAGACCGAGGCGACCAGATTTTAGTCCGAGGCGACCAGATACCCCTGCGGGCATCGCTTGCTCAGTGACGCCCTAGATGGGCGTTGTTGGGCAGATGAGGATCGTCAAACCATCGACATTGAGCAGTAACCTTGGGGGGTCCGGTCGTCACCGGGCCCCCTCTGGTATGTCGACCGACGCGACCATATTTCCCCTGCGGGACTCGCTGCTCGGCGACCCCGCCGCCCTGGAGCGTCATGCGCCCGCGGGCAAGGAGAGCGCTTCGAAGGGCGGGCGCGCCGGCAGGCGGGAGCGCACTCGCAGAGAGACGGTGATTGGGGCGTCGGTACTGATCTGGATCGGCTTGTGCGTCCTGCTGATCGTGCTCGCCGCCGCCGACCGCCCGAGCTTCCTCTCCTCCCCCTCCCACTACGGCTTCTTCCCCCATTGGCTGGCCGGCCCACTGGGCGGGCTGTGGCCGTGGTTTACGCGCAGTCCGCGGGCAACCAAGTTGCTGCTGACGGGAGCGCTGGTGACGATGTACGTCGCCTACGTGGTGGGTCTCCGGTATGTGCCGCTGCTGCGAGCGCGTTGGGCGATCGCGACGATCGTCGGGGTCCATGTGATCCTGCTGCTCTCGCCGCCGCTGTCGCTGACGGACGTGTTCAACTACATCAACTACGGGCGCATGGGGGTGCTGCATGGCCTGAACCCCTACACCACGATCCCTGCGCTCGGGCCCCACAGCGACCCTAGCTATGCGCTCAGCAACTGGCATCAGCTGCTGACCCCCTACGGTCCCCTCTTTACGCTGATCACCTACGCGGTGGTGCCGCTCGGGCTGGCGGGCTCACTGTGGACGTTCAAGGGCCTGCTGATGGTGCTCAGCCTCGCCACGATCCTGCTGGTGTGGCGGTGCGCGCGCCTGCTCGGCCGCGACCCGGTGGCGGCGATCGTGCTGGTGGGCCTCAACCCACTGATCCTCGTGTGGGGACTGGGGGGCGACCACAACGACTTCTTCATGATGTTCTGCATCACGCTCGTCTTCTACCTGCTGCTGCGCGCGCGTGCCCCGGGGATCTCCCTCGGGTTCCCCTCCACGCGGATCCCCACCGCGGCATTCACGCAGATCCACGCCGTGGCACCCAGGCAGATCCCCGCCATGGCATCCACGCAGATCCGATCTGAGCAGACCCCCACCGCCGTCGCGGTGGCCGGGACGCTTGAAGATCCTCTGGCTGCGTTGGCTGCTGGGATGGTGGACTCGGACACCGCTCCGCCCACCCGCCGGTCGCTGCGGGTGCGGATGAGCGCGTGGCTCTGGCCGTTGGCGGCACCGGAACTGGCGGCGGGGGTGACGCTGGCGGCGGCGATCGCGCTGAAGGCCTCGGCTGCGATTCTCGTCCCGGTGATCCTGGCGGGACTGCTCAGAGCTCCGCGCCGCCTGGTGCAGGTTGCGTTGGGTCTGCTCGCGGGCGGGATCGTGCTGGGGGCGTGCACGGTGGTCGCGTTCGGGATGCACCTCCCCGACCTCGGCGCTCAGGGCCGCCTGGTGATCCCGATGGGCTTGCCCAACCTGCTCGGCCTGGTGCTAGGTCAGGGCGGGGAGACAGAAACGATGCGCAACCTGCTGAGCGTGGTGCTGGTGGCGGCGGTGGCGGGCTGTAGCGTGCTGGCGTGGCGCCGGCGAGACGCATTGACCGCGTCGGGCTGGGCGACGATGGCACTGTTGCTGACGCTGAGCTGGGTGCTGCCCTGGTATGTGCTGTGGGTGCTGCCACTGGCGGCGCTGTCGCGCTCGCGAGCGCTGCGCACCACAACCCTCGTGTTCGGGGCCTACCTGCTGCTCACGTGGATGCCGCTTGCCACCGGGTTGGACAACGCGCTCGGTATCCGGCCCACCACGACCTCGCTTGGACAGCAGCACCAACGCTACGTCCGTGGGTTGCTGGACTGATCACGTCCGTCGATCGGCCCGGCCCGAAGGTCACGGGGTAGTCTCAGGAGCCGTTGATCGGACCCGGCCCGTAGGTCACGGGGGTAGTCTCAGGAGCCGTCGATCGGGCCCGCCCCAGCCGCCCCGGGAGGTCCGCCGACTGCGCTGACGCGCTCCTCGCCCTCCGGCACACGTCCGTCGCGGCCGACGTAGCCGTCCTTGCCACCGGCGCACAGGTAGATCGCGTCGCCCTCGCCGACATTGCGCACGCGACGCAAGGTGGGGGCGTCGACGCGCGCGAAGCCACCCTCGCCGAGGCGGTGCACGGTGCCGTCGCCGAACTCCATCTCGATCGTGCCGCGGTGCACGAAGTACAACTCCTCCTGGGTGTCGTGGTAGTGGCTCCCGGTCTGGTAGCCCGCGGGCATGACGATCGCGTTGACACCGAACGCGGTGACGCCGAGGCCCTTGCGCACCTTGCGAAAGCCGTGGCCCTCGCCCAGTGCGTCGAGGTCGCCCACGGCGTAGCCCTCGCCGACGGTCACGTTGGGGTACTCGGATGCCTCCATGTGGATCTCCTTTTGTCGCGGTATTGGTCAGTGGTCGGCCACATGGCCGCCCTCAGGCGCGAGCGGCCTGTCCTCCTCGGCCCAGCGGACGAGACCGCCGCTCATCGAGTGGGCCTGGAAGCCGGACGCGCGGAACGCCTGCGCGGCCATCAGTGAGCGGGCCCCGACACGGCAGTAGAAGACGACTGGTCGGTCGGCTGCGATCGTGGCGGCCTGTGCGGTGAGCTGGTTGAGCTCGATGTGGCGGCTGCCCTCGATATGGCCGGCTTGGCGCTCGTAATCCTCGCGCACATCCACCAGCTGCACGTCGGGATCCTCGGCAAGCCACACGGCGACCCGGGCGGGCTCGACGTCGATCTCAGAGTGCTCCCCGCCGGCGGCCATCGACGGAGCGTAGCGGCTAGTAGCATCAGGACTATGGAGGCAATCGGCGACGTCTACACGATCCCCCAGGAGCACCTGGATTTCTGCGCCACGATCGCCCAGATCGCGCAGGAGAGGATCGCGCCGCGCTCGGCGGAGATCGACGAGCGGGCGGAGTACCCATGGGACATCCGCAAGATCCTGGCCGAGCAGGACATCCTCGGTTTGCCGTTCCCAATCGAGTACGGGGGCACTGGCACCGGCACGCTGATGCTGAACATGGCGGTCGAGGAGATCGCCAAGGTGGACGCGTCGTGTGCGCTGATCCTGATGGTGCAGGAGCTAGGGACGCTGCCGATCCAGCTGTTCGGCTCCGATGAGCTCAAGGAGCGCTTCCTGCCGAAGTGCGCGAGCGGGGAGTGGTCGCCGGCGTTCGCCCTCTCAGAGCCCGAGGCTGGCTCGGATCCCGCGGGGATGAAAACCACGGCGGTGAAGGACGGCGATGAATGGGTGATCAACGGCACCAAGAACTGGATCTCCAACCTCGGGGTGGCGGACTTCTACATCTGCTTCGCGGTCACCGACCGCGAGAGCCGGCGGATCACCGCGTTCGTGGTCGAGGCCGACCGCCCGGGGTTCAGCGTCGGCAAGCTCGAGCACAAGCTCGGGATCCGCGCCTCGCCGACCGGGCAGCCGATCTTCGAGGATGTGCGGGTGCCCCAGGAGAACGTGATCGGCGAGGTCGGCAGGGGCCTGCGGGTGGCGCTCGGCACGCTCGAGCGCACGCGCTTGGGGGCAGCGGCCCAAGCGGTCGGGATCGCGCAGGGAGCAACTGACTATGCGGTCGGCTACGCCCGCGAGCGGGTGCAGTTCGGCCAGCCGATCATCGATCACCAGGCGATCCAGTTCAAGCTGGCCGATATGGAAACACACACGGCGGCTGCGCGGGAGCTGCTGTACAAGGCCTGCGCGATGGCCGATCGCGGCGATCCACAGCGTGCGAAGTACTCCTCGATGGCGAAGGTGTTCTGCTCGGACACCGCGATGGCGGTGACGGTCGAGGCGGTGCAGGTGCTCGGGGGGTACGGTTACGTGAAGGAGTATCCGGTGGAGCGCATGATGCGAGACGCAAAGATCACTCAGATCTACGAGGGCACCAACGAGATCCAGCGGCTCGTCATTGCCCGTACGCTCAAGTAAAGGTGGACGGGGCGGGCGGGTCCCAATCGCGATGCGCGCATCAAAACCTCCCGGAGCGTACGGCCAGCTGAGGAAGATCGGGCTGGCGGCGCTGATCGCGCTGTCGCTGGGCCTGGTTGTGATCGTGGTGGGCGAGGGCTTCAGCACGGTCGGTGCAGTGCGGGTGGTGGAGGATTTGATTCTGGGGATCGCGGCGGTGGCGCTGCTGAGCACCGTGATCGCTTTCGTGGCGGTGCGCATGGCGGGATGGCATGACCCGGAGTCCGAGGAGGAGTTCGAAAAGATCGTGCGTCGTGCGGAGGACCTTGGCCGCGAAGGGCTGGCGGTGGATCCCGAGGAATCGGAATTCATGGCGCTCGACCCCCTCAACGACGAGGACTTCGAAGAGCTGGTGCGCGATGCGCTCGACGACCTGCCCGACCTGCTGCGCAACGCGCTACGCCACGTGGCGGTCGTGATCTCCGACAAGGGCCGCGCGGCGGGCGCATACGGCCTCTACCAGGGCGACCAGATGCGCGACCGGGTGTTTGGCGCTCCCGCGCACGATCGCATCGTGATCTTCAGGGACACGCTGCGGCGCGACTTCGGCCACGACCCCGAGCTGCTGCGCGAGCAGGTCGTGAGAACCGTGCGCCACGAGCTTGCCCACCACGTCGGCTTTGACGAGCTGGGAGTATCGCGCCTGGATCTCTGAGACCCATTCCCCCGGAGCCTTCTGGAGCGGGGGAGGACCTGGGGTAAGTGTATTTTTCCGGTCCCTAACCCTTCATTTTGTGAAGTGGTTATAGGCCGATTTTAACATTCCTCTCCCCCCTACTCCGCTCCCCTTCCGGTCGGGGAGGCCCTGGGGCATTGCAATTTTTCTGGTCCCTAACCCTTCATTTTGTGAAGTGGTAGGGTGCGCGATGGGGGAGGCGAGCGGCTGCCGCGCCGCCGGTACCAAAACGACCAAGGAGAGCTTCGCATGCCTGACGCCGTAATCGTTGACGCCATACGCACGCCGATTGGGCGGGCGGTGAAGGGATCGCTCAAATCGGTGCGCGCCGACGATCTGGCGGCGGTGCCGCTGAAGGCGATCCTGGAGCGCAACCCGCAGCTGCAGTCGAGCTCGATCGTGGACGTGATGATGGGCTGCGGCTTCGCCGAGGGCGAGTCGGGCTACAACATCGGGCGCAACGCGTCGCTGTTGGCGGGCATCGACTTCCACGTGCCCGGCACGACGGTCAACCGCTTCTGCGCCTCCTCGCTACAGACCACGCGGATGGCGTTCCATGCGATCAAGGCGGGCGAGGGCGACACCTACATCGCCTGCGGCGTGGAGGCCGTCTCGCGCGCCACGCAGGGAGGCGAGTTCGAATTCCATCCGAAGCTGGACGGGTCGGAGGGGTCGCTGTACAACGTCTACATCCCGATGGGCCTCACCGCCGAGAACGTGGCGGAGGAAAAGAAAGTCAGCCGCGAGGCGCAGGACGAATGGGCGGTGATCTCCCAGAACCGCGCGGTGGCGGCGCAGGAGTCCGGCCACTACGACGTGGAAATCGTCCCCGTGACGGCCCCGGCCCACAAAGACACCGACCGCGAAGGCAACGAGATCGAGATCCCCGAGCAGGTGGTCACCAAGGACGACGGCCCGCGCCCCGGCACGACACTCGAGAAGCTGGCGTCGCTGAAGCCGGCGTTCAAGCCCGACGGCACCGTGACGGCGGGCAACGCCTGCCCCCTCAACGATGGCGCGGCCGCGCTGCTGGTGACCTCCGAGGAGCGCGCGCGGGAGCTGGGAGTGAAGCCGAAAGTGAAGATCCTCGCCTCCACAGTGGTGGCGATCCGCCCCGAGGTGATGGGCCTCGGCCCAATCCCCGCGATCCAGCAGCTGTTGAAGAACACGGGCATGTCGATGAGCGACATCGACGTGGTCGAGATCAACGAGGCGTTCGCCGCGCAGATCGTCCCCTGCAAAGAGGAGCTGGGCATCGACGACGAGAAGCTCAACCCCTTCGGCGGGGCGATCGCCCTCGGCCACCCCTTCGGCATGACCGGCGCGCGGATCATGACCACGCTGATCAACGACCTGCAGACGCTCGACGGCACCTACGGGATCGAGTCGATGTGCGTCGCCGGCGGCATGGGCATGGCGATGCTGGTGGAGCGGGTGGGCTGACCTGCAGTCGCCGACGGCCCCCGTGTCATGCTCCGCGCGGGGATGGCGCGGGGGCCGTTTCGTTGGGGGGGCGTCTCGAGGGCGGCCCGGATGGGTTGCGTTGCGCGGAAACGGGCGCGGCTCAGGTATCGAGACCGGGGATCGGCTCGATCGGGAGCTCGCCGTGGAATGACTCCAACTCTTCGAGATCTCGGCGATCCTGAGGACGTCCCGCGAGACGCTTGAAGCCAACGATGCTGCGCAGACCCGCGATACGAGCAGGTTGTGAGCCGACTTCGGCGTCGATGGCGTCTTCGGAGACGGTGTCGTAGTCCAGCGGTGGCAGCCCTCCGCGCATGAGGTCAACAATGCCGTGGCGGGTGCTGATACGCAGGTGATGGGCGCCGGCCACGTCCTCTTGAGTCAGAACCTTGCCATCGCGCAGGCGACTTGCTTCGATCCGCTCGAGGAAACGGAGGATTGCCTCGTCGGTCTCCTGACCGTCGGGCACCAGCAGGTCGGAGTCCTTGGTTGCTCGCAGGAATCCGTTGGCCATGACGCTGAAGCCGCCGATAACTATGTACTTCAGCCCGACGGCGTTGGCGTCGGCGACGACACCATCGAGGTCAGGACCAGAAGGCTCGTCTTGGGACATGGCCGGCGCGTATCGTCGAAGCCAGCAGCTTCACAGCCTGCTGAGAGAGCTTCTGACCTTGCGCGATGCGCTCAGACGGAGTCATCGCGCGCGCGGCACGCTGGTGGTACTCGCGCTTTTCGCGATTGAGCTCGGCCCACTCGGCGTCATGACCGGGCTCGAGCAAGGTGCGAGAAGTGGTGCTCACGATCTCATTCTACCCAAAATGCTCGACGCCATCGGACAAAAGTATGCAAGGGACCTACGCGGCCTACCGCGGGGGCATCCGCAGCGCCCCATCCAACCTGATGACCTCGCCGTTGAGCATCACGTTCTCGACGATGTGGCAGGCGAGGTGGGCGTACTCTTCGGGCTTGCCGAGGCGCTGCGGGTAGGGGATACCGGCGCCGAGCTTCTGACGGGCCTCCTCCGGCAGGGCGGCGAGCAGCGGAGTATCGAACAGGCCGGGGGCGATCGTGCAGACGCGGATCCCGTACTGGGCGAGGTCGCGGGCGGCGGGAAGCGTCATGCCGACGATCCCGCCCTTGGAGGCCGAGTAGGCGATCTGGCCGACCTGGCCGTCGTAGGCGGCGATCGAGGCGGTGTTGACGCACACGCCGCGCTCGCCGTCGTTCCCGAGCGGCTCGTTGGAGATCATCGCGGCAGCGGCGAGGCGCAGCACGTTGAAGGTGCCGATCAGGTTGATCTGCAGAATCGTCTCGAAGGGCATCAGCGGGTGGGGGCCCTTGGAGCCGGCAACCTTCTGGGCCCAGCCGGTGCCAGCGCAGCAGACTGCGATTCGCAGTCCGCCCTCCGCGACGGCGGCGCGCTCCACGGCGGCCTGCACCTGCGCCTCCTCGCGCACGTCGCAAGCGAGGAACTCCGAGCCCAGCTCGGAGGCCAGCGCTTGGCCCTTCTCGGCGTTGACGTCGGCGATCGTCACCACTGCACCGGCGGCGTGTAGGCGGCGCACGGTGGCCGCGCCGAGCCCGGAGGCTCCACCTACGACGATTGCTGAGTTGCCCTCGATCTGCATGAGGGAGGGGAGCCTATCTCAGGCGCTCGGCCGTGACAGCGTCAGGGCGAAGAGATCCTCGGGGTCGGTCAGCCACCGCACGAGCTGCAGGCCGGCCGCGTCGAGATCTGCCTCGAGGCGCGGGCGGGTGAACTTGGCACTGATCTCGGTGCGCATCTCCTCGCCGGCGTCGAAGTGCACGTCGAGCTCGAGCGCACTGACGGTGACGGTGTGTTCGCGCCGCGCGCGCAGGCGCATCTCGACCCACTCGTGGCGGTCGTCGAAGAGTGCGACGTGGTCGAAGTCTCCGGGGTTGAAGTCGGCGTCGAGCTCGCGGTTGAGGACGTGCAGGACGTTGCGGTTGAACTCGGCGGTGACCCCTTGCTGGTCGTCGTAGGCGGCCTCCAGTACGCCCGCGTCCTTGACGAGGTCGGTGCCCATCAGCAGGTGGTCGCGCGGGCCGAGCAGCCCGGCGATCTGGCGCAGGAAGCGGCGGCGGCTGCCGGGGGGGAAGTTGCCGATGGTGCCGCCGAGGAACACCACGAGGCGGGGGCCGTCGGCGCGGGGCACGCGGTCGAGATGGCGCTCGAAGTCGCCGATCACCCCGTGCACGCGCAGGCCGGGGTACTCGAGCGTCAGCTCATCGGCGCAGTCGCGCACCATGCTCTCGGTGACGTCCACCGGCACGTAGCGTTCGAGCGTGCCGGCGCGGTGCAGAGCATCGAGCAGTACACGCGTCTTGGCGGCGGTGCCCGAGCCCAGCTCGACTAGCTCGACGGCGCCCGTCAGGGTGGCGATCTCTGCGGCGGTGGCGTCGAGGATCCCGCGCTCGGTGCGGGTCGGGTAGTACTCGGGCAGCTCGCAGATACGGTCGAACAGCTCGGCGCCGCGGGCGTCGTAGAAGTGCTTGGGGGGTAGTTCCTTGAAGGGCCGGGTGAGCCCGTCGAGCACGTCCTCGGCGAGCGTGCGCTGCTCGGGCCCGCCGAGGTGGGAGTCGATTTGGATGGCGTCGGCGGCGGAGGAGTCCCCGTTCGCGGAGCCCCCGTTCGTCGGGCCTTCATTCACCGGGCTTCCATTTGCCGGGTCTTCGTTCACGCGGCTTCCATTTGCCGGGCCTTCGTTTGCTGGGCTTCCATTTGCCGAGCCTCCGTTCACCGGGCTTCCACTTGCTGGGACTCCGTTCGCTGGGCTCACATTTGCCGGGTTCGCATTTGCTGGGTCTCCGTTCACAGAGCCTCCGTTTGCCTGGCCTCCGTTGGCGTTCGTGGGGCTGGTGGACTCTCGCACGGGACCCATCACACCACGTCCCTCGCCAGCCGCACTCCCGCGAAGATCTGGCGTCTCAGCGGGTAGTCCCAGTTGCGGAAGGTGGTGCTGGCGACGCGGGGGTGGGTGGCCCACGAGCCGCCGCGCAGGACGATGTAGTCCTCGCCGAAGAACACCTCGGAGTACTCGCGGTAGGGGTGGGCTACGAAGCCCGGGTAGCCGCCGAAGTGGCTGGCGGTCCACTCCCACACCTGGCCGACTCCCTCCAGCCCCGGCCCGACTTCTTCCAGCCCCGGCCCGACTCCATCCCACGCCTGGCTGACTCCCTCGAGTCCCGGCTGCTCCGAGGTCGCCGCCCGCTCCCACTCCGCCTCGGTGGGGAGCCGCGCATTGTGCGCGCGGGCGAAGGCGTCGGCCTCGAACCAGCTGACGTGGCAGACGGGCGTCTGCGCGTGGCCGGCTGCAACCGAGGGATGGTGGGTGATGTCGTACTCCTCCTTCCACGACCAGCCCTCGTCCGACCACCACTCGCGCCGCTCGTAGCCGCCGCCCTCGGTGAAGCGCAGCCAGCTGGCGTTGGTGACGGGGCGCCGCGCGATCGCGAAGGCGCCGGTGCGCGCGAGGTGGCGGGGGCGCTCGTTGTCGTAGGCGAAGCCTTCGGCGCCGGCGGGTGGGGCACCCATCAAAAAGGCTCCCGCCGGGAGCTCCAGCCATCCCTCCTTGCCGGTGAGCGCCCGCAGCGACGGCTCACCCGATGGGAGCAGCCCGGCGAGCGCGAGCGTCTGGCGCATCGTCTCGGAGTGCTGCAGCTCGTGGCGCACCACCAGCTCGGTGAGAACGCCGTCGCCGATGCCCCGATCGGCGAGCGCGAGTGCGACCCGCTCGCGCACCGCTTCCAGGTAGGCGCGGGCTTCGGAGGTGTTGAGCAGCTGCGCTTCGCCCCTTTGTGAGCGGGGCGTCTCGAAGGCGTCGTACAGCTCGGCGAGGTCGGGCCGCAGCAGCTCCAGCCCGGCGTGGCGGTGGGCCAGCCACAGGTCCTCGTAAGCGGCGATGTGCGCAAGGTCCCACACGAGCGGGCTCATGATCGGCGAGTGCGTGCGCTCGAGCTCACGGTCGTCGAGGTGCGCCACCAGCTGCAGCGTGCAGCGACGGGCCTCGTCCAGGGCCGCGAGCGTCTCGGCAGGTGGGGCGGGGGGCGCGGCGGCGGTGGGTTGGGAAACGGTGCGGGCCATGAGCTCCGGGCGCGTACTCAAGGTAGGACCTTAGCGCGCTCGGGACGCGGGCACGCCTCATCCACTTCCGGAACTGTCAGAAGAGTCGATTCGTGCTGCCGCGGCGGAGTCGGCCACGACGTGCAGGCGCTCGGACACGAGCAGACTGGCGGGGAGATTGGGACCCCGCCCACCCTCGGGAGCCCGCCCACCCCCGGCCAGCGCCGCGGCGAGCGCGTCGGCCTTGCCCGCGCCGGCGACCAGCAGCAGCGAGTAGCGGGCGGCGCGCAGCACCGGGAGGCTGAGCGTGACCCGCTCCGGTGGGGGCTTGGGCGAGTTGCGCACTGGCAGGCAGAGGGCACCGCTGGAGTCCTCCACCTCGGGATGGCCGGGGAAGAGCGAGGCGGTGTGCCCATCCTCGCCGATGCCCACCAGCGAAACGTCCAGTGCTGGCACACCGCCCGGCTCGGCGGGAGCCACCGCGGCGCGCAGCTCCTCGGCGTACTCCTGCGCGGCCACCTCGGGACCCAGCTCGCCGCGTACGCGGTGCTCGAGAGGCCCCGTCCGCTCGCAGTCGGGGATGTGGGCGAGCAGCGATTCGGCCACCAGCAGGTGGGTGCTCTCCGGGTCATCGGGCCCGACGCAGCGCTCGTCCCCGTACCACAGCTCCACTGCACTCCAGTCCTCGAGTAGTCCGGCGAGCGACTGGTAGGCGGCCCGCGGAGTACTGCCGCCCGAAAGAGCCAGATGGGCGACCCCCCGCCGATCGAGCGCCTGCCGCAGCGCTCGCGCGATCTCGCTCGCGGCGTACTCGGCGGCGGCCTGCGGGTCGGGAAGGATGGCGAGTCGGCTCATGGTAGACGGGGCTAAGAGATTGTCAGCTGGTTGGGGTGCAAAAAGAACATTGGGCAAACCAACCAGCTGCTGGACCTCTCATCACTGTCATCTGGTCGTTGCCCCGCAGGTCCAGTTGGTGGTTACACCTCCACAATGAAACATCACCACAACTCACCATCACGGCACGATCTCCCCCGCGGCGGCGAGTGCGGGCGCGAAGGTGGGGTCCCGCAGCAGAGCCTGGCGGATCCCCTCGCCGAGGATGCCAGCCTCGCCGCGTGAGGCTCCGAGGATCGTCCACTCCCGCTCGTCACCGCGGGCGTCCTGCCGGTGAGCGTGCAGCCCGCCTGGCCCGCGGTCGAGCCGCAGGCGCAGGCCGGAGGCGGTGTCGAGCTCCAATCCCGCGAGCCCGCGCACCTGCTGCTCGGGCGTTGCGAGAAGCCGCAGGGCGATGTTCTGACGGCGCCCGCTGGCCTGGCCCGTGAGTGCGCCGTCGTGCGCCACCAGGGGGTTGAGTCGCCAGCCCAGGCGCGTGGCCAGCCAGCCGATCAGCAGCATCGCGGAGATCGCCGATTCGGGGTGGTGGCGGATCGTGACGGAGGTGAGCGTGTGCAGCTGGCGGCGCATGTCGGGGGGGTCGAAGGCGGTGGCCAGCCGCTCGCGCCAGGGGGTGGTTCGCAGCCAGGCGAGATCGACCACGTAGGCATCCTGCGAGAGCGCGCGCGCCTGCGCGATCGCCTCCCGCGGCTCGGGCTCGTCGACCGAGTCCAGCAGCACCGCCTGCACGAGCGGCAGCAACTCCCGCACGACGTCGTGATGGCCGTGGGGTGACCACAGCAGCGTGAGCAGGTCGCTGACGACGAGCGGGTCGGCGATCGTCAGCAGGTCGTCGAGGTGGCGCTTGCCGATCTCGACGACCACCGTCTCGCGCAGCAGGGTGAGCTCCCCTGGTCGCGGGTCACCTTCGGAGGCGACGGTGGCGCGCGCGTCGAGGTGCTCGCGGGCGGGTTCGTAGGAGAGGACGATCAGGCGCGAGGCGTGGTAGCGCCCCACGCCGCGCAGGCGGTTGGCGATCTCCCCGCTCCAGGCGCGATCGACGAACGCGATCATGTTCAGTGCGCGCGCGGGGACGTACCCCCCATTTTCGGTGTGGCGCGCGATCAGCAGCTCGCGCAGGGCGGCTTCGATCGCGTCGGGCGTGGTGTCTTGTGCGCTCCAAACCGCGTCGCTGGTGGCGGGCATGGTTCTAGTGCCTTTTTTTAAGACATTGCACCCGCGCCCCACCCAGCTGGCCGGCGCGCCACATCGAATTCGAGACACACCGCACGCGCGCGTTACGCACGCGCGCGTCACCCACCCGCGCGACTCGCCACATCGAATTCGAGACACTCATCAGATCGCCCGCCAGGAGTGTCCCTCGAAAAGGATCTCCCGTGCCTCCACGGGCCCCTGCGAGCCGGCCTGATACTGCGGCAGCGGACCCGGCGTATCAGCCCACGCACTGACGATCGGGTCGCAGATCTCCCACTGCGCCTCCACCTCGTCATTACGCGTGAAGAGTGTGGGGTCGCCGCGCATCGCGTCCATGATCAGCCGCTCGTAGGCCTCGGGCGACTGTGAGAGGAACGAGGTGCCATACAGGAACTCCATGTTCACCGGGCGGATGATCATGCGCGTGCCGGGGATCTTGGCGCCGAGCTGCAGCGACACGCCCTCGTTGGGCTGCAGCGTAAGGATCAGCTGGTTGGGGCGGATGCCGAGCGAGCCCTCCGCGCTGAACGCGAGGTGGGGCACCGGCTTCAGGGTGATCGCGATCTCGGTGATCTTGCGCGCTAGGCGCTTGCCGGCGCGCAGGTAGAAAGGGACGCCGGCCCAGCGCCAGTTGTCAACCTCCAGACGCAGGGCCGCGAAGGTCTCGGTGATCGACCCCTCGCGAACCCCCTCCTCCTCCAAATAACCCGGAACGTCCTCCCCGCCCGCATGTCCCGGTGAATACTGGGCGCGTACCGCCATCCCCGGCACATCGGCCGCGCTGGGCGCGTGAATCGCCCGCAGAACCTTCACCTTCTCGTTGCGCACCTCTTCGGCGGTGAAGTTCACGGGAGGCTCCATCGCGACGTGACAGAGCAGCTGCAGCATGTGGTTCTGGATCAGATCGCGCAGCGCCCCGGAGTGGTCGTAGTAGCCGGCGCGGCTGCCGATGCCGATGTCCTCGGCGGCGGTGATCTGGATGTTGTCGATGTAGTTGCGGTTCCACAGCGGCTCGAACATCCCGTTGGCGAAGCGGAACGCCAGCATGTTCTGGACGGTCTCCTTGCCGAGGTAGTGATCGATGCGGAACACCTGGCTCTCGTCGAACACGTCGAGCACGCGGCGGTTGAGCTCGGCGGCCTCCGCCAGCGAGGTGCCGAACGGCTTCTCGATGATCGCCCGCACCTCGGCGCCGGCGCGGTCGTCGAGGCCCTGCGCGCCCAGCGCCTCGACGATCACGGGGAAGAAGGCGGGCGCGGTGGAGAGGTAGAAGGCGCGGTTGAGCGGTTCGCCCGCGCGCTCGTCGAAGCGGTCGAGCACGAACGCGAGCTCACGGTAGACGCGCTC
Organism: uncultured Solirubrobacterales bacterium; assembly: GCA_963812955.1. GTDB lineage: Bacteria > Actinomycetota > Thermoleophilia > Solirubrobacterales > Solirubrobacteraceae > Palsa-744. The sequence continues at coordinate 687,870 of CAWEXC010000001.1, read as the reverse complement.
GTCGTCGAAGGTGCCGGGCACGTACTTGACGTGCTCGAGCAGCCCCCTCAGCACGTCCTCGTCGGGCGTGCGGCGCGAGAACGAGCGGATCGCCTCCTCGCACTCGGCGCGGTAGTCGTCGCGCTCCTTCTCTTTGCGCGACACACCCACGAGGTTGAAGCGCTCGGGCAGGGCGCCCTCGTGGGCGAGGTTGTACAGCGCGGGCAGCAGCTTGCGCCGGGCGAGGTCGCCGGTGGCGCCGAAGATCACGAGCGTGGTGGGCGCCACGGGCAGGCGCTCCAGCCCTTCGACGAGGGGATTGTCGGGCTGCTGCTCGATCGTGCTCATCGGCTCTTCTTCACCGCATGCCCGCCGAACTGGTTGCGCAGCGCTGCCAGCACGCGGTTGGCATAGTCGCCGTTGCCGCGCGAGGTGAGTCGCGCGTACAGGGAGGCGGTGATCGCGGGGGTGGGGACGTCGCGCGCGGTCGCCTCCTCGATCGTCCAGCGTCCCTCGCCGGAGTCCTCGGTGTAGCCGGTGAGCGTGTGCAGGTCGTTGCCGTCGGCTTCGAACGCGCGGGCGGCGAGTTCGCACAGCCACGAGCGCACCACCGAGCCCTGTCCCCAAAGATGGGCGATCTTCGCGTTGTCCAGCTCGTACTCACACTTGTCGAACAGGTCGAAGCCCTCCGCGTAGGCCTGCATCAGGCCGTACTCCACGCCGTTGTGCACCATCTTCACGAAGTGCCCGGCGCCGGCGGGCCCGAAGTGCTGCCACCCGCGCGGCCCGATCGCGGCGATGCTCGTCTCGTTGGTCGGCGGGGCAAGCACGTCGAGGAACGGCGCGAGGCGTTGCACCGCGCGGTTCGGGCCTCCCACCATCATGCAGTAGCCGACTTCGAGGCCCCACACCCCCCCGGAGGTGCCCACGTCGACGTAGTGAATGCCGCTTTTTTTGAGCTGCCCAGCGCGCAGCTTGTCTTCGGTCCACTTGGTGTTGCCGCCGTCCACGATCGTGTCGTCGCGATCCAGCAGCTTGGTGAGCTTGTCGATCGTCTGCTGCGTGATCTCGCCGGCGGGCAGCATCAACCACACCGTGCGCGGCGGATCCAAGCGCTTGACGAGGTCGGCCAGCGAGGAGGCGCCGACGGCGCCGTTGGACACTGACTGCTGCACCGCGTCGCGGTTGGCGTCGTACACCACCACCTGATGCTCGGAGTCGCGGAGGATGCGGTGCGACATGCCGCCGCCCATCCTTCCCATGCCGATGAACCCGATCTGGCTCAAGATGACTCCTCCTCTGGTGGTGTAGGTTGCAGGCGCACGCGCAGTAAAGGTATCCATTGTCCCGACCCCACGCGCGGCGGTCTTACCCCACGCGCGATGGTATGAGAGAGGTGAGCATTTTGAGGTCCACGCCAGAAGATCTGACGGTCCGAGGCGGCCGCTCCGCGGCGGTCTGCACCACCCGCGATGCTCGCCGTGCCACCAGCACGGCTGCGCTCGCGTGCGGCGCATCCCATCCACGGATCGACCACCTCGATCCCGCCATATATTCTGGCGAGAACCTGTGAGCCCCGATCCCACCCATCAAAGGCCCGATCGCAATCTCGCCCTGGAGCTGGTGCGCGTCACCGAGGCGGCCGCTTTGGCGGCGGCGCGGTTGGTGGGCAAAGGCGACAAGGAGGGAGCCGACCAGGCCGCGGTGGACGGGATGCACTACGCGCTGCAATCCGTCCAGATGGACGGCGTGGTGGTGATCGGCGAGGGCGAGAAGGACGAGGCGCCGATGCTCGCCAACGGCGAGCACATCGGCGACGGCTCCCCGCCGGAGGTGGACATCGCGGTGGATCCCCTCGAGGGCACCACGCTCGCCGCGCACGGGATGCCGAGCGCGCTGGCGGTGATCGCGCTCTCCAGTCGCGGCACGATGTTCGACCCCGGTCCCTGCGTGTACATGGAAAAGATGGTGGGCTCCCCGGAGATCGTCGACCTGCTCGATCTCGATCGTCCTCTACCGGAGACGGTCGCCCTGATCGCCGAGCGCAAGGGGTGCGAGATCGGGGATGTCGAGGTGGTGGTGCTCGACCGCCCCCGCCACGAGCAGGGCATCAAGGCGATCCGCGAGGCGGGGGCGCGGGTACGGTTGATCCCCCACGGCGACGTGTCCGCCTCGCTGCTGGCGGTCACCGAGCGCTCCCCGGTGGACCTCCTGTGGGGCATCGGGGGCACCCCCGAGGGGGTGATCTCGGCGGCGGCGATCAAGTGCCTCGGCGGCCAGCTGCTGGGGCGGCTGTGGCCGCGCAACGAGCACGAGCGCTCCGCCGCGCTGGACGCCGGCTATGACCTGAAGCGGATCCTCGACCGCGACGACCTGGTGGCGGGCGAGGATGTGTTCTTTTCCGCCACGGGCATCACCGACGGCGACGTGCTGCAGGGCGTGCGCTACCCGAGCGCCGGCGGGGCGAGCACCGAATCGCTGGTGATGCGCACCCGCTCGGGTACTGTGCGGCGCATCACCGCGCGCCACGACCGCGCGAAGCTGCGGGCGCTGTACGGCGACGCGCGGTTTGGGTAGCCCCAGAGCCTTACTGCTCCTGCTTCATCCAATCACGACGCCACCAGCCGCCCCACGCGCGACTTCGCCAGATCGAGGCGGGCGAGCGAGCGCAGGAAGCCGTGGGTGACGAACACATGGATGCGCGACTGGGTGGCGTTGTAGAGGCGGAGGCTGATCCCCGAGGCGATCGCCGGGTGGAAGTTGGCGACCTCCACCTCGATGTGCAGGTGGGCTGCCGTCGCGTCCTCAATCGAACCTCCCGGGAGCCGTCTCCGGCGATGCGGCGCACATCGATCTGCAGGTGGCCCTTGCTCTCGCGCCCGGCGCGAGCGACCAGCAGGCCCCGCTCGATGCGCCAGCGCACCACACCGTGATCGTCCTGGAGCTCATATTCCGGCGCGCGGAAGGCGAGCAGCGTGAGTGGCCGGAAGAGCAGCACCACTAAGCGCTCCTGCTCGGTGTAGCGGACCTGCACCAGCCCGAGCGTGACGCGGGTGAGAAAGCGCCAGTAGGTCCGCGCCAGCCGCTCCAGGTTCTCAGCCGACCACAGCTCGCCGAGCGCGCGCTCGCTGAGCGTCAGGTCGGCGGCCTGCACGGAGCGCATCGCCCCGGTGTCCGCATCGACGGTCGTGTGGTCGCACAGGTTGGTGATCGCGGCGTTCGCCGGCACCGGTTGAGCCTAGCTCGCGGGGACTAGTTCGCGGAGGACCCGCCGGTGGTGGCGGAGGCCGGTGCGGCGGAGGAGGATCCGGAGGGCGATTCGGACGGCGCGCTCGTGGAGGTGGGGGTCGTCGGCGAAAGCGTGGTCGAGAAGGGGGACTCGCCGAGCGTGGGGGTGTTGGGCGCGCTGCCGACGACCTGCGTGCCGATCCGCACCGTTTCCCTGATCTCGAGCGCTCGCGCGGCACCCGAGGTGAGATCCCATACAGCCCCGCTGTGGCCGTAGGGCCCACGATCGAGCACCGGCGCGGTGAGCAGGTGCCCGCCGTAGGAGATCCGCACGAGCGTCCCACACGGAAGCGTGCGGCTGGCGAGCCCCACGAGCTTCGGGGTCAGCTTCTGCCCGCACGCGGTTGTGTGGCCGTAGAAGCCGGGGCCATACCACGTCGCCACGGTCTGCTTGCTGGGAGAGCCAGGCATGGGCGCCGCCCCGCCGGACGTGGTGCTGGCGGAGGCGGAGCCGCTGGACGTGGCGCTGCCGGTCGTGGAGCCGCCGGACGTGGAGCCGCCGGTCGTGGAGCCGCCGGTCGTGGAGCCGCCGGTCGTGGAGCCGCCGGTCGTGGAGCCGCCGGTCGTGGAGCCGCCGGCCTCGGCAAGCGCCCGCGCGGCGGGCACGGCAAGGGGTCCGGCCATGCCGAGTAACGCGGCCAACAGGCCAGCCGAAAGGGCGTGCTTGAGCGAAACGGTGTGCATAGTCGTCGTCGTACGCCTACGAGGTGAGCTGACGGGCTCGCGCCTAATGGCGCTACGGCCTCAATGAGGCCGATTCGCCCCCGCGGATCGATCGACTCGTTCCGCAATGGATCCCCCGTCCTCCACCACCTGAGCAGCAGAGGTTCGGCGTCCGCGGAGTATACATAGCTCCCCCGGACGTGTTGCTCACCCGGATGAGTGCCCGGGGGTTTGGTAGGGCTCAGCCGCCGGCAAGCCGGGTGAGCGCCTCCCGCAGCACGCGCCCACCGGCCGAGAGCCCCGTTTGGGCGAGCTCCCCGACGAGCTCCACCATCGAGGCTGCCAGCTCGCTGCTGCTCGGCGGCTGCACCGGGCGCCCGATCTCGATCGCCTCCTCGGCCTCGAAGCCCTGGCGAGGCACCGGCGGCTCAGCAGGCTTGGGCGCGACTCGGGGCTTGGGGGTTGGTCTGGGTCGTGGTCCGAGCGCTTCGTTTGGGCTTTGGCGCTGCGCGCTCGAGGGCTTGAATGGACGCGCGCTCTGCACGGGCCGCCGCGCTCTGCCGCGCGGCAGAGCGGCGCGCGCTGGGGCGCTGAGGGCGAGTGCTGGGCAGGCTAGACAGCACGCCCGGCTCCTCTGCCGCGCCAACCGGCGGCGACGTTGCGCCGGTCCGCCGGCGTCCGCCGGATCGTTTCTCTTTGCTCGGGGGGCTCATTGGAGTGGGCAATCATCGCGCATCGGGGCTCGGGCATACGGGACGGGGGCGCGCAGGCGTTAATATGGGCCAAGTTCGGCTGTAACGTGGGGCGGGTCTCGGCCGCAGGGGGGCGGCAGGCGCTCGTCGTCCCGGTACGGTCGTCTCGTTTGGCGTACAGCCTCCGGGCATGAAATCGCTGTCTAAGGAAACGGAAACCGATGTCAGTAGTCGAACTGCAGGAGCTCGATGAGATCAAGGGCCTGTTGGCGAAGGGCCAGCAGGTGGGAGTGTTGACGTTCGCCGAGATATCCACGGCGACCTCCGAGTTGGACCTCGACGAGACGGACGTCGAGGAGCTGCACGGCTTTCTGGAGAAATCCGAGATCGAGCTCGTCGAGGACATCGACCCGGCGACCGCGGCAGCGTCGCAGGTCGAGCGCGCGCCGGACAAGCGCGGCCGGCGCAAAGCGAAAGCGACGCTGGACCTCAAGCCGGACATGACGACCGACTCGCTGCAGCTGTTTCTCAAGGACATCGGCAAGGTGCGGCTGCTGACCGCGCAAGAGGAGGTCGATCTCGCCAAGCGGATCGAGCGCGGCGACCTCGACGCCAAGCAGAAGATGGTCGAGTCCAACCTCCGCCTGGTTGTGTCGATCGCCAAGAACTACCGCAACCAGGGCCTGCCCTTCCTCGACCTGATCCAGGAGGGCACGCTCGGGCTGGTGCGCGCCGCGGAGAAGTTCGACTACCGCAAGGGCTTCAAGTTCTCCACGTACGCCACCTGGTGGATCCGCCAGGCGATCGCCCGTGCGCTGGCGGACAAGGCGCGCACGATCCGCATCCCCGTTCACGTCGTCGAGAAGCTCAACAAGATCGGGCGCGCCGAGCGCAAGCTGGTGACCGAGCTGGGCCGCGAACCGACCGCCGAGGAGATCGCCGACATCACCGGGATCGACCCCGAAGAGGTCGACTCGATCAAGCGCTCCGCCCAGGCTCCCGTCTCGCTGGAGAAGCCCGTCGGCGACGAGGAGGAGTCGGAGTTCGGCCAGTTCATCGCCGACGAGCGCGCCGAGTCGCCGTACGAGCGCGCCGCCGAAATCCTCACCAAGGAGGCGCTGCGCGAGGCCCTGGAGAACCTCTCCTACCGCGAACGGCGCGTGCTGGAGCTGCGCTACGGTCTCGGCGGCGAGCACCCCCGCACGCTGGACGAGGTCGGCCGCACCTTCAACGTCACGCGCGAGCGCATCCGCCAGATCGAGAACCAGTCGCTGAAGAAGCTGCAGTCTTTGGCGGAGGCCCAGAAGCTCCGCGACGTGGCCTGACGGCTCGTAGGGCTCCGGCGCGCGGGCAACAAGCCGGCGATTGAGCGTGGGTTGTGTGATGTACTTTTCGGGCTCAAACCCTTCATTTTGTAAAGTGGTTCTAGGGCGTTTTTAATTGCACTGCCACCTACCCTGATCCGCGGTAGGAGATTGGTCCCCGTCCACGCGCCCGGGGGGCGCTCAAGCCCCCCGCACGGGATGCCGATGCGAAAGGCATGTTCGACGTGCAGGCAGCTCTGCGTGAGCTGGTCAACCGCCATGGCTCGGATCTGCACCTGAAGGTGGATGCGCGGCCGCTGTACCGGGTGGACGGCGTCCTCACCCACGACGAGCGTGGCGTCGCGTTGAGCGCTGAGGACACCGAGCACGCGCTGCACGACCTGCTGCACGACCCCATCAAGCTGCAGGAATTCACCGAGCAGCACGAGGTCGACTTCTCATTCGAAATCGTCGGGCTCGCGCGCTACCGCATCAACGCCTTTCGCCAGCGCGGCGTGATCTCGCTGGCGTGCCGCGCGATCCCCCACAGGATCAGCTCGATCGACGAATTGACGCTGCCCCCGGTGGTGCGGGAACTGGCTGAGGAGGAGCGCGGGATCGTGCTGCTCACGGGCACCACGGGCTCGGGCAAGTCGACGACGCTGGCGGCGATGATCGACCACATGAACGAGACGATGAGCAAGCACATCGTCACGATCGAGGACCCGATCGAGTTCGTGCACTCCGACAAGCGCTCGGTGATCAACCAGCGCGAGGTGGGGATGGACACCGCCTCCTTCAAGCGCGCCCTGCGGCGCGTGCTGCGCCAGGACCCGGACGTGATCCTGGTGGGGGAGATGCGCGACGACGAGACCGTGCAGACCGCCCTTTCGGCGGCGGAGACCGGCCACCTCGTGCTCTCCACGATCCACACGGTCGACGCGACCGAGTCGATCAACCGGATGCTCGACTTCTTCCCTCCCCACCAGCACGCCCAGGCGCGCTCGATGATCGCGGGCACAGTGAAGGGCGTGATCTCTCAGCGCCTCGTCCCGGGCGCCGACGGCGGCCGGGTGGCGGTGTGCGAGATCCTGCGGATGACAGGCCGGGCGCGCGACATGATCGTCGACCCCGCCCAGACCGGCAAGCTGCATGAGGTAATCACCGCAGGCGGCTACTACGGCATGCAGACCTTCGACCAGGCCCTCTTCGGCCACCTGAAGGCGGGGCGGGTCACCGTGGAGGACGCGTTGCGCGTGGCCTCCAGCCCCCACGACTTCAAGCTGCTGGTGCAGGCCGACGGCCGCCGCGGCACCACGATGGAGGACGTCGCCTCCGCGCAGGAGCAGCGCGGCGTACCGCCCGCTCCTTCCCCGCCGGCGCCCCCGAGTCGGCCGCCATTGACTGTCGCGTAGGGCCTCCATCGCTTCATTTGGTAAAGTGGTGGGGTGGCTACAGATGAGACATGTCCGGTGTGCCGTACGGCGGAGATCGTGTGCGGCAAGTGGACGCTGCTGTTGATCCGCGAGCTGGCTGAGGGCCGCTCGCGCTTCTGCGAGCTGGAGCGCTCGCTGGAGGGGATCAGCCCGCGCACGCTCTCGCTGCGGCTGCGCGCCCTTGAGGAGGAGGGGATCGTCGCGCGCCAGACCTTCTCCGAGGTGCCCCCGCGCGTGGAGTACGCGCTCACCGAGAAGGGCACCGCGTTGCTACCGCTCATCGATGACATGCGCGTCTACGGCGAGCGCTGGATCGTGCAGGGCTGCGAGGACAGGATGAGCTCCGCGGTGTTCGTGGGGACGCCGGTCGCCGCGGTCGCCTGAGCCGCAGTCCCGTAGGACTCGCACATCGAACGAGTCTCAGGATATCCCGATCGCGCCAAGTTGGCACGGAGCCCTTGCGGCGGTACACGGCCGAGAAAACCCAGTACCCGAGCTGAAATTGGCTAGAGAAGCCGGTGTAGCTGGGTGGATTCTGGGGCTGAAGAGCGCCTGAGGCGTTGTGCCGATCCGACCCAACCCGTAGCTTGTAGCGATGATGTGGGGCGGACGCGCATGATGCTTTCCGGCGAGCAGCGACGAGAGTCTCTTGGTCAGCTGGCCACGCAACTCGGCTATGAGGCCGACATGATCCGCTGGGAGTTTCCAGTTTGGGTTGCCTCGCGCGTGGCGCAGGCGGACATGGTCGCTTTTGGGCGGCGGCAACCAGAGCCCCAGGACCAGACGACCTCGGCGCTGGTCGGCTTCGACATGCAGGCCGACGTTGCCGTTGATGACGCGTTCGCAATCGCTGGAGCGCTCGCGGCGCCAGCTGCCGCCCTCGCGGACGAGCAGGGCATCGACCTCTGGAGCGTGGGTACGAGCGGCCGGCGTGAGCACCTGCACCGGCTGGCATATGACGCCCTCGACGATCTGCCGGGCCAGTTGGCCAGTCAGTTGGGACCCCGCAATCTGCTGGCCGCCAAGCGCTCCGTATATCAACCGGCCCTCTTCCCAACGGATGTCGCTGGGCTGCTGCAGGAGGCTCGTAACGAGAGCGCGAGCCGGCTGATCCAGGTCGTTGAGGGCGCGGCGAACCAGCTGACTGCCGCTCGCGTGCCCCCCAAAGCCAGAGCCGAGCGGGGTGCCATCGCGAGGATCTCAAGGCTTTTGGTGGGAGCGATGGCGGCACTGATGGTCAGCGACAAGGTGATCGTTGACCGCGACCAATCACCGGAGGTCGTCCTCGAGCGAGCGGTGGGACGATTCGAGAGCTATTTCAGCTGGACGGGTGATCTTGCGGACCGCGACAGGCGAGATCTCCTGTGGACGATCGAGGAGCTGGGTCGCGACGTGAGCTACGCCGGCCTTGACCCGACGATCGTGGCGTCCGTATACGAGTCGGCCATCCTCGATGCTGCCAGCAGGGCAAAATTCGGGGTGTACTACACCCCGCCAGCTCTGGCCAGCAGGATTCTCGGCCAGCTTCCCTTCGAGGAGATCGAGCCAAGCCGGCGCCACGTGCTCGACCCCTCATGCGGATCGGGGACGTTTCTCGTTGCTGCATACGACCGTCTGTGCAACATCGCGCCGCTGGACCTCGACCTCTTCGAGGTCCACGAGGACACCAGTCGCCGTCTCACCGGCATCGACATCGATCCCCTAGCCGTCGAGATTGCGCGACTCGCGCTGCTGCTGAACGCAATGCCGGCCGGCAATGGTTGGCACGTGCGGCAGGGCGACGCTCTGGACGCGAGCTTGCCTGAGACGGCAACAGTGGTTGTCTCCAATCCGCCGTGGCGCGATATCCGATCCGAGCACGGAAGGCGCACCCAGGTCGCGGACCGCTTCATCAATCGGATGCTTGCGATGGTCGAGTCGAACGGCTTCCTGGCCACCGTTCTACCGGCCGGCTGGCTGTCGTCGCGAACCTCCAAGCCGGTGCGTCGCGAGATTGAAGCGCAGTGTGGCCTGCTCGAGATATGGCGCTTGCCTCAGGACACATTTCCTCGGGCCGACGTGGATGTGGCGGTCGTGCTTGCGCAGCGCGATCGTCCTTCTGGAAGCTACGTGTTCCGGCGAGTTCGTCGTTCGAGCGGCTGGAAGACCTGCTTCCTCGAGCAGGCACGCAATGCGGACGAGGTCTATCTTGCGACTGCGCGCCGCCGTCTGCGGAGCGACACGTGGCTGCATGGGCCTCTCGATACCTACGGGAAGCTTCTTTCTGAGCTTGAGACGCTGACCAGCATCGCTCTCATCGGCAAGGGGCCCGTGCCGACTCCGCCAGTTCGTGAGCGAGGAGGCTCCGGCAATTGGTCGTGGCTTCGCAAGCTTCAAGGTACACGCGCCTACGCGCCGATACCGCCGTCGCTGTTGACGTCCGTGCGCTTCCCGCAGGAGTTCGAGTGGCGCACAGGCGACGGATCCGAGTACAAGCGAGTCAAGGTCATGGTCTCAGGCGTGCGCAACCCCGACATCCCTTGGCGACTGAAGGTCTTGCCCGACCTGCAGGGAGGCATCGTTCCCCGGGAGAGTGTTTCGATCGTCGTCCCCCGCGAGCAGACGCCCGAGCGAGTGCATGCCCTTTGTGCCCTGCTCGGAAGCAGCGTTGCATCCTGCTGGATCGATACCCTCAGCGCGCGGTCGATTCCGATCGCGTTGCTGAGGGCGATGCCGATTCCCCGCGAGGGAGCGGCCTGGGAGGAGCTCGCGGACGCCGGCGCTCAGATGGTCGAATTGGCCATACAGGAGCGTCTCAGCTCAGCGGATCTGATTGCCGTAGACAGACTCGTCGTCGGCGCCTATGGTCTTCCGGACGATGCGTTCGCGCGGCTGGCCGAGCACTTCGCCGGGGTACCCGCACCTGAGGGGGGCGTGCGATATGACGCGCACGCCAGACCAGGGGACGAGCATGCCGAGCGGGGCCCCCACCTGAGCCTCCGCACATTTGGGACTGTGCTGGAGCTCACCCCCGACGAGCAGATTCGTCTCTGGGTCTCGGGAGTAACGCCGGACGACGGCGAATGGAGGGGGCTTCCGCCCGGGTTGCCAGGCAGCCAGGTGCACCCGGGAGCCACTTTTGAGGTGGTGCTCGACGGCACCGACCTCGACACAGCCCGTTTCGAGTTCCAGTCCGAGGGCTACCTTGACTTTGACGATCTCCTCGAGCTCTCATCGGCAGCATCGTGACGAACGTTATTGTGGGCTTCGTGAACGTCGGGCAAGGCGACTGCATCGTCGCCGTCGACCGGAACAGTGGGCATGCTCTCCTGGTCGACTGTCCGGAGGGACGCCATCAGGACGCCCTCGCCGCGCTTCGGTCCTACGGCGCCACCAGTCTGGAGTTGGCGGTGGTGACCCATCAGCATCTCGATCACCTCGGCGGCGTGTATTCGACGGTTACCTCATTTCCCACCTCCTGCGTACGGATGAATGGTGGCACGCACGTGCCTGCAGACCCTGAGGAAAAGAAGAAGCTTCGTGCCGCGCTTCGGGCCATGGCCGGGCTGCCTCGGCTGAACGTCGCGACGGCCGGGGCGACTGTGGGTGACCAGGGACGAGTGGGCGAGATACGCTGGCGGGTGCTGGCACCAGACCACTCCCAGGTTCTCTTTGCTCAGTCCGTCAGTCGTCCCAACCACGCGAGCGTCGTGATCAAGCTCTCCGTGGCCAACCGCAGCATCTTGCTCAGCTCGGATGCGGACGCGGAGAGCTGGGCGGCAATCATTTCCCGAGGTGCCAACATTGCGGCTGACGTCTTTCAGATCCCTCACCACGGAGCGAGCATGGTGGACGGACCGGTCGACCTCGGTCAACTGCTAGATGCCGTACAGGCGTCGCTTCACCTCGTAAGCGTCGGTAGCAGCAACAACTACGGACATCCGGCGGAGTCAACGCTCGCGGACATACGCACTCGACGCGGCCGGGCACAGACTTTCTGCACTCAGCTCAACGCGGTCTGCGCCGGCAAAGCCCCGGGCGCCAACGCGAGCTGCGCCGGAACTGTCACGCTCACGTTCGTCGATGACGCGATGACGGTCTCGCCGGGAGCGGCGGAACACAGCGCCGCGGTGAGCGTGCTACCAGCCGCCCAATGCATCTGAACTCCCGAGAGTAATGATGCCAGGGGGCCTGAGACCCTGCAACGCCGCCTGCGCGGAGCAGGAGCGCCGGGGCCGCCGGCGAAGGGTGAGCTTCGATGCGCTCCCACCAGCTCGAGACAGCCATAGCCAACTTCGTGCACGAGGCCGCGGCATACATGCAGGCCGAGCTGGACGCCGGCGCGGAGGTGCCGTTCGAGCTCGAGTCGCACTCCTCGCGAGGCAGGGGGCAGGGGAGAGGCGCCCAGCTGTACTGCTACCAGCCGCTTACCGAGGCGTTCATCGGCGAGCGCTGGCAGGCGCTGGTGAGCCTGGAGAGCTGCGCGGCGGCGGAACGCCTGCTCGAATGCCTGCAGGGGCTCGACCGCTACCTGCTCCAGCGCGACGTGCGAATCGGACGGGGCGACAGGCGCACGCGCGCGACCGTGGTGCTCAGGACGCTGCTGGAGGAGGTGTTCGCCGAGCACACCGACTTCGAGCTCGACGGGGAGCGGCTGCGCGCGGCGCTCGCGCGGCTGGACGCAACGGCCTTCACAAACGCCGGCGAGGTGGCGCTGATCGAGACGCTGCACGGCATGGGCGTGGTGGCGCCCGAGCTGGCGCACACCCGCGCGCCGGCGATCGGCCGGCCCGAGCTGGCGTGGGCGCTGGCCCGCTTCGAGATGGGCTGCGAACGCTCCTCGGAACTGGAGGCGCTGAGCGACCACCTGCTGGCGCTGCGGGCGCTGCTGGAGCCGGAGGGCCCCGCCAGCGGACTGCTCGCCGGCCGGCTGGCGGCACTCTGCGCGACACCCGAGGAGCGGGCCGGCTTGACGCGGCGGGTGCTGAAGGCGATCACCCTGGAGCGCGACGTGATCACCGGCGCGGCCGTCGAGCACGCGAGTTGCGACGCGCTGGTGGCGGAGCTCGCCGGCCATCTGCGGGCGGTGCTGCGAGATGTGGTGTGCGGCCACCTGCCCCCCGATCTCGTGCGCTGTGCCGACTCGCTGCTCTCCTCGCAGGAACCGACGACGCAGGAGGAGCCGACGATCAGGGCACGGCGCGGGCCGGGCGATCAGATCGAGGCGACGATCATGCGCATGCGTCGCCTCGCGGCCAGATCAGGCGAAGAGCTGCCGCGCGACGAAGTCGAGACCGGCGAGATCCTGAACGTCCCCATCTAGGTGGGGCACGAGGATCGGGGCGGGATCGTCGAGCGCCTGCGCAAGCCGCTCGACGGTGGCACGGTCGCGCTGCACGAGCACGTCGAAGTCGGCGAGGTTGCCTGCCACGCGCCCGGCGAGCCGCTCGCCCAGCTCGCCGGCGAGCAGCGCCTGCACCTCGGCGGCAGAGCGCCCTTCCAGGCCGTCGTGGTGGACGCGGTTGACGATCAGCGCGCCCCGTGACATCCCCGCGGCGCGCAGCTGCTCGGCGAAGAACAGCGCCTCGCGCGCCGGCTCGGGCTCGGGCGAGGTGACGAGCAGGAAGGCGGTGGCGGGGTCGCGCAGCAGCTGATCGACCATGCGCGCGCGCTCGCGAAAGCCGTCGAGCATGCCGCCGAGCGCGCCGAAGAAGACCGATAGCTCGCCGATCAGGTCGACGCCGGTGAAGCGCGAGAACATCGACAGCACCAGCCCGCTGCCGCGGCCGACGAGGCGCGCGGCGAAGTTGCCGGGTGCGAGGAACATCCGCACCGAGCGGCCCTCCAGGAAGCGCGTCATGCGCATCGGCGCGTCGAGGAAATCCAGCGCGTTGCGCGCGGGCGGGGTGTCGAGCACGATCGTGTCGAAGCGCCCCTCGCGGTGCAGCTCGTACAGCTTGGCGATCGCGCTGAACTCCTGGGTGCCGGCCACGGCGCCGGAGATCTCCTGGTAGATGCGGTTGGAGAGCACCTCATCGCGGGCGCGCTCGTCGGGGGCGATGCGACCGATCAGCACGTCGAAAGTGTGCTTGGCGTCGAGCATCGTCGCCCACAGCTCCCCCTTCAGCTCGATCCCCTGCGCGGCTAGCAGCGCGGGGTCGATCCGCCGCGGCTCGTCGTCGAGCTCGTCGATGCCAAGTGCGCTCGCCAAACGCCGGGCGGGGTCGATCGTCACGACCGCCACCCGCTGGCCTTCACGCGCCAGCCCCAAAGCGAGTGCCGCCGCGGTGGTCGTCTTGCCCACGCCGCCCGGGCCGGCGCAGATGCAGACGCTCTTGCCGCGCAGCCGCTTCGCGAGGGGTGAGGCCGTGGTGGAGGCGCGGGCTTGCGGCCGTTTCGCGGGACGGCCCCCGCTCGGCGTGGTGGTGTCCCGTGGCACGGGGGGATCTTAGGGCTCGTCACCGTGCAGGAATCCGACCACTGCCTGCGAATACTCACCACTGAAGCCTTAGAGGGTGGCGCAGTCGGCCGCAAGGCCGGCGAGCCGGGCCCCTCTTCTTTCGGATCCACCATCGAGCATCGGAGCCCACCGTGCAACCAAGGGCAAAGGTCATCGCGTTCGCCAACCAAAAGGGCGGAGTGGCCAAGACGACTACCACGCTGAACCTCGCGGCCGCATTCGCCGAGGAGGGGCACCGCGTGCTGTGCGTGGACATGGACCCCCAGGGCAACCTGACGATGTCGCAGGGGATCGACCCGGACACGCTGGAGAAATCGATGTACGACGTGCTGGTGCACAAAACCTCGATCCGTGAGGTGATTCGCCGCCGCGAGGTGGACATCGCGTGCGCCTCGATCGACCTGGCGGGGGCAGAGATCGCGATGTCCACGATGATCGGCCGCGAGCGCTCGCTGCAGAAGGCGTTCGAGCCGATCCGCGAGGACTACGACTTCATCTGCATCGACACGCCCCCGAGCCTCGGGCTGCTGACAATCAACGCGCTGACGGCCGCCGACAAGGTGATCGTCCCCGTGCAGTGCGAGTATCTGTCGATGCGCGGTTTGATCCAGCTGCAGAACACCCTGGCGATGATCCGCGAGAACCTCAATCCGGACGTTGACATTGAGGGTATCCTTCCCACGTTGGTGGACTCGCGCACGATCCACGCGAAAGAGGCGATCGAGATCCTCGAGGAGAACTTCGGGGACCGCGTGTTCGCGTCACGGATCCGCAAGACGGTGCGCTTCGCCGAGGCGCCGGTGAAGGGCATGTCGGTGCTCAAGTACGAGCCCGAGGGCGTGGCGGCGCAGTCCTACCGCGAACTCGCGCACGAGGTGCTGGCGCACGGCTCGAAGGAGATCGCCGCGCGGCGGGGCCCAATCGTGGCCCAAGACGCGCCGGCGCCCGCCGCTGAGGGCTCCCAGGAGGTTCTGGCTCATGGCTCAAAGTAAACGCGCAAGCATGCGGGAGGGCCCGCTGGCGGCGCTGTTCAGCAAGACCGAGGAGGAGCAGGCGAAGGAGACCGAGCAGCCCTCCAAGAAGGAGACCGCCGAGCCGACATCCGCAAAGGCGACCGAGCAGCCACCCGCGAAGGCCGATCCCCCGAGCGAGCCGAAGGCGGTCGAGGAGGAGGACGACTCCCCCCAGATCCCCAGCCCGCGCGAGCGCCTGCGCAACGTCTTCTCCGCGGAGATCCCCGCGAACATGATGGAGCGCTCCGCCGCATCAACCGCGGCTGGAGCAGCAGGGGCAGCTGCGAGCGACGCGCCCCCGCCGGTGGACGTGTACGCGCGCGAAGAGTCCCACGCCGCGACGGCGGGCGGGCAGCCGGTGATCCACCCCGTGATCCGCGTAGTGGGCGTGGGCGGCGCGGGCGTCAACGCCGTCAACCGCATGGTGGAGGCCGAGGTCGCGGGCGTGGAGTTCCTTGCGATCAACACCGACCTGCAGTCGCTGCAGCAGTCAACGGCGGACATCACCCTGCACATCGGCGCCGAGCTGACCAGGGGCCTCGGCTCGGGCTCGGACACCGACCTCGGCAGGGCGGCGGCGATGGAGGACTACGACCGCGCGAAGGCGCTGCTGAAGGGCTCGGACATGATCTTCATCACGGCGGGCGCCGGCGGCGGCACGGGCACCGGCGCGGCGCCGATCATCGCGCGGATCGCCCGCGAAGTGGGGGCGCTGGCGGTGGCGATCGTCACCAAGCCGTTCGGCTTCGAGGGCTCACGCCGCGCCGAGGCGGCCGACCAGGGCATCAAGGCGCTGGCAGAAGAGGTGGACACGCTGATCGTGGTCCCCAACAACCGCCTGCTGAGCGTGCTCGACAAGCAGACCTCGATGGTGGACGCCTTCCGCGTCGCCGACGACGTGCTGCGCCAGGGCGTGCAGGGCATCTCCGACCTGGTGACGCTGCCGGGCCTGATCAACCTCGACTTCGCCGACGTGCGCACGATCATGAGCGGCGCCGGCAACGCGCTGCTGGGCATCGGCATGGGCGCCGGCGGCGAGCACCGCGCGACCGAGGCCGCGATGCAGGCCGTCGCCTCCCCGCTGCTCGAAACCTCGATGGAGGGCGCGCGCTCAATCCTGCTGTCGATCACCGGCGGACGCGACCTCTCCCTGTGGGAGGTGAACGAGGCCGCCAAGGCGGTCTCCGAGGCGGCCCACCCGGACGCCAACATCATCTTCGGCGCAATGGTCGACGAGAAGCTTGAAGACCAGGTGTGGGTGACGGTCGTGGCCACCGGCTACGAGCAGGAGCGCCAACGCTTCTCCGCTCGCGGCCGCCTGGAGGAGCCCGCGGGCGAGCCCCGCGTACAGCGAGGCAGCACCAGGCGCGAGCGCAGCGGCGCAGCCGCCGCCGTGGAGCTCGACGTGCCCGAGTTCATGCCGCGAGGCTGAACGCCTCGCTGATCCCAAGCCGGTCGCGCTCGATTGCGAGCAGGGGGATCGTCCGCGCGCGTGGTCGAGTCTGTCACCCGCCCGGGGGCGGGGCCTCCGTGCCCCGCCACGAAGGTTGGGTATTGACAAGTTGTAGAGAGTGTGTCTATAATGGCGCTCACGGCAGCCCAAGGGTGGTTGCCAAGCAATAAAACATAGGTCTGGTTGGGGTCGCCTTTGGGTCGGCCTTGCAACTGCGCAGCAGGGGAAGTTTTTTTGGGAGAGGAACCGGGTCGTCGATGAGGGAGCTTGTTCAGCGTGGTTTCTAGAGGGAGAAACGTGTCAGGGATGTATGTTGCAATAGGGCGGGCTGATGCTAGATGCGCCAGCTTGGCGCTGTCGCATCTCTCTCTCTCTCTCTCTCTCTTCGGCTAGCGGACTAACCGACACTCCTCATCCTCCGGCGCCGCCGCGGCGCCTGGCCTCCCTTTCTGTGGGGGCGAGGGATTCTCTGTCTCAGGCCGGCTGGCCGGTTGTGTGTGGGAGGGCCGTGTAGTGCCGGGTGTGCGTACACGTGTGCAGTCTGCGGCGCGTGGGGGTGTCGGTGGGGCGCGGCGCCAGGCGGTTGCCGGGTCGTGTGAGGGTGTCTCGGCGGGCCAGCTGGTGGAGATTCAGCGCTCGCGGCTGCTCGCGGGTGCGGTCGCCGCGATCGAGGAACTGGGGTACGCGGGCACGACGGTGGAGCACATCACTTCGCGTGCGCGGGTGTCGCGGCGCACGTTCTATGAGTTGTTTGAGAACCGTGAGGCGTGTCTGCGGGCGCTGTTCGACGATGTGCTGGGGACGCTCGAGGGGGAGCTTGTTGCGGCTGGCTTGGGTGGTTTGGGTTGGCGTGAGCGGGTGCGTGGCGGCTTGTGGGTGATTCTGTCGTTTTTTGATCGTGAGCCTGCGTTGGCGCGGGTGTGTGTGGTGCAGGTGCTGCGCGGTGGCGGGGAGGTGTTGGGGCGCCGTGAGGAGGTGCTGGCGCGTTTGGCTGGGGTGGTCGATGAGGGTCGGCGGGAGAGTGCGCGGGGTGGGGATTGCACGGCGTTGACGGCGGAGGGTTTGGTGGGTGCAGCGTTCGCGATCGTTCACGGGCGGGTGTTGCGTGAGACGTGTGATCCGTTGACGGGTCTTCTCGGTGAGTTGATGGGTTTGATCGTGTTGCCTTATCTGGGTGCCGCGGTTGCGCGGCGCGAGCGCACCCGGGCGGTGCCCACACCGAAGCTTTTGGCCCGTAGGCCGGTGGGGCGTCCGCAACGGGAGATCGACCCGTTGCAGGAGGTGCCGATGCGTTTGACGTATCGCACGGCGCGGGTGCTCGAGTGCATCGCGGCGCGGCCGGGGGTCAGTAACCGTCAGGTAGCTGAGCGTGCGGGGATCTCCGACCAGGGTCAGGTTTCGAAGCTGCTGGCGCGTCTGGAGCGTCTGGGTCTCACGTCCAACACGGGTGAGGGGCACGCCAAGGGCGAGCCGAACGCGTGGAAGCTCACACCGCTGGGCGCACGTGTCGCGCAGCGGTTGAGCATGAGCGCTCGCGGCGAGAGGCAGGCTGCGTGATGCACCGGCGGCTTGCGGCAGTTGAATCATTTCCCGCTTTACCGGCGGATCAATCACATACGCCCCGGCCGGGGCTGCTCAGGGAGGCATCGCTGTCATGATCAAAACGCCGGCACGTTTCACCATTCGCGCGCTGCTTGCGGCGCTCTTCTTCACCGGGATCGTCAGCGTGCTGCCGGCGGGGGCCGGCGCTGATGCCACGATCGGCCCCGTGCCGGTGGCCGGCTCGCCTGGCCTTCCCGATGGCCGTATCTACGAACAGGTCTCGCCGGCTGACAAGAATGGGAACTTCGTCCGCGCAGGCGGACGTTCGATTGGGCTTGCGGCGGAAGACGGCGAAGCCGTTGTCTTCACCGGCACTGGCGCTATGGGCGCGGCGTCCGTCGGCCTGACCGAAGTGTTCGTCTCGAGGCGGTCGCAGTCGGGTTGGGCGACCAGTGCCACAAGACCACGAGAGCTGGGCGAAGTCAACATAACCGGCGGAAAGCCTCTCACGCTCATTCCGTCATCCAGCTTCTCTCGCTTTCTGTTCACTGCCTATGGCCCATACGTATCGGCTGAGCTGTCTGGCGAAGAAGCGTCCCCCCCACATATATTCCTCGCGGAAGATCCGGCCGTCGAACCGCTATGGGTCGCGCAGCCGACGATCGCCAACCCGACCAACACGACATCCCCCGGTTCGGCTGCTCGCGAATACCTTGTGGTTGGCGGCACGCCCAACTTCAGCACCGTCTACTTCACATATTCGGGAACCCTGCTCCCACAGGATGCCTCGAGGCATGGCTGGGGATTCTACGAATGGAGCGGCGGGAAGCTCGGCGAGGCGGGGGTGCTCCCGGATGGGACGCTCGACCCGTTTGGCGCGGTGCCGGCAGCAACTGCAGGCCTGGTCCCCTTTGACCGCAATGATGCAGATCCATGGGATGAGCCCCAAACGTTGGGCAACGAGCTGTCGGCCGACGGATCGCGTGCATTCTTCGTCAGTCCCGATCCCACGACCGCACCGCCCACTCCACCGGAGCTGTACGTGCGCGAGACCGCCCCCGATGGGGTCAAGACCACGGTGCTGGTGTCTCAGTCTCAGCTCCCCGGGCATGAAGGCGAACCCGCGCCGAACGGCTCGGTACCGGGCGGAAACACCGCCATGAGCGAAGGAAGCGACGGCGCCAGCTACGTCTACGCTTCGCCTGATGGCTCGCAGGCGTTCTTCGCCAGCACCGATCAATTGACGAGCGCCGCGCCCGCGAACGGTGCGGTCAAGGAGTATGACTACGATCTCGACACTGGCTTGCTGACCTACCTGCCGGGGGTGACCGGCTCGATCGCGGCCTCCTCCCCGAATGGCTCGGACTTCATCTTCGAGAACACGGTGGCCGCGCCGGCCGAACTGGAGCTATGGGCCAACACCGCGGGCGGGGGACAGGTCACGCCGATTGCGCCGTTGCCTCCTCCCAGCGGGGTGAGATCGAGCGCGAATGGGGCAGTGTTCGTGTTCAGGAGCAGCTCGCAGCTGCCAGGCTTCAACGACGGTGGAGGGTTTGAGCAGGTTTATCGCTATTCCGTCGGCGCGGGTGAATTGACATGCGTCTCGTGTCCTCCGGCGGGCGTGGTGCCTTCTGGCGATGCAGAAGTGTCACACAACGATTCGGGTGACGAACCGCTCACGACGCTGGACAGTCGCGTCATCTCCTCCGACGGCAGCCGGGTGTTCTTCGATACGCCCGCTCAGTTGGTTCCACAAGCGACTAATGGGATGCGCGACGTGTATGAGTGGGAGAATGGGCACGTATATCTGATCTCCTCGGGTGAGAGCTCGGAAGACTCGTATGTGCTGGATTCGAGCGCCAGTGGCAGCGATGTCTTCTTCACGACCTCCGAGGGCATGGCGTCTGGCGACACAGATGGCTCTAGGGACGTGTATGACGCGAGGATCCCGCGGCCTGGTGATCGCCTTCCGCTGTCAGCGGTGCCGTGCAATGGCGACGTCTGCCAGGGACCTCCCAGCGTGCCCCCGCCGCTGAGTGTCCCGTCGAGCGCCACGTTCAGCGGGGCGGGCAATCTGCTCCTGGCGCCGGTGGGGAGCTCAAAGGTGGAGCCCAGGCTACTACCTCGAGCGCAGAAGCTGGCGAACGCGCTGAGGGCCTGTGAAAAGAAACCCAAGCGCACGCGCAAGGCATGCGTGAAGCGGGCGCGTCAGCGTTACGGCGCCGGATCCAATGGCCCAAAGAGCGACAGGAGGAGCAAATGATGGTGCGCCGATTCCTCGTAGTGGCGATCATGTTCGCGGCGCTCCTCGCCGCGGCCACGTCGGCGGTGGCGGCCGAAGCCCCGAGATGGGATATCATCTCGACGGCGAGTCCGACGAACATCGAGCCTGGCAGTCCCAGGAACGAGGTCCAAGATGTGACGGTGAGCGCTACTGGCGGTACTTTCAAGCTTGGCGTCGTCAACAGACATTGTGAAGGGGTGCGCATCACCGGGCCGATCCCTTACGATGCGAGCGAATCGGAAGTCCAGTCGGCGCTTGAAGCGGTCACGTGCGGTGGCTTTGGTGGTTTCACTGTAACTGGCGGGCTGGGCGGTACGAGTCCCTATGTCGTCACGTTCCTAGGCGAAAACGCCGACGCACAAATCCCACTCATGACGATCAATAGTGCCTCGTTGACCGGAGGGGCCTCGACCGCAAGCGTGACAGAGGTGGCCCGCGGAGTGTTCGTCCCCTATCTGACCGTAACCGCGATCAATGTCGGAGGTGCGGCCACCGACGGGAGTACAATCACGCTGACCGACTCTCTGCCGTCCGCTCTAACCGCTAGTGGGATATCTGGCTATGACGCTTATGCGTCGGCGTTTGCGAGCAACGGCGAAGGTGGCGCGGCGATGACCTGCTCGACGCCCCCGACGCTCAGTTGCTCCTACTCGGGGACGGTGACCCAAGGCGACATGCTAATCGTGACAATCCCCGTCGACGCGGCGGAATCGCTGTCGCCAAACCTCAACGAGGTGACGATCTCCGGGGGTGGCGCCGCGGAAGCCGATCTCAGCGCCCCGGTCGCGATCGGCGATACTCCGACTGCTTTCGGCCCGGCTCTCGGGGGTGTCATCGCCGCCATGTCCACCACTCGGGTTGGGGCGCATGCGAGCGTCACAGCGGCGTTCACGATGGCGACGAGCGAACCCGATGCTGTGCCGGCCCAGACGAAGAACATTCGCTTCGACCTTCCGCCGGGTCTTGTCGGCAACACTGCGGGCGTGCCACGGTGCGCGATGGGCAAGGTCGTCGAACTGCTAAACGAACCCAATGGATGCCCGAGCGATGCGATGGTCGGTATGGCTACGATTACGATCAACACGCTAGATGGCGCCGGAGATGGGAATGGCACCTTCGTCACTCCGGTGTACAACATTGCTCCAGCGCCGGGAGAGCCGGCGGCGTTCGCGTTCGATGCACTATACTTTCCAGTGCGGTTGGACACCAGTGTGCTCTCGGATGGCGACTACGGCGTGCGGGTCACCGCGCCAAGCCTGACGGAGACGCTCTCAGTTCTGGCGGCGGCGATCACGATCTGGGGAGTTCCAGCTGACCACAGTGGACCTGGAGAAGATGAGTCGATCGTTAATTTGTTTGGTGATGGCGGGTCGTTTGGAGGCCCGAATCCTTCGCAGACGAGGGTCCCGCTGTTGACCAACTCCCAGCAATGCTCTGAACGGCTTTCGGCTGCGATGTCGGCCGACTCGTGGGTGAACCCGGGTGTCTTTGTGTCGTCTGGGCCCGTGTCGATGGGCACGCTTACCGGCTGCGGCCAGTTGTCGTTTGGTGCCTCGCTGTCGATGCTGCCCGACACGCTGGAAGCGGGCGCCCCGGCGGGCTACTCGCTGGATCTGGGGGTGCCACAGAACAACGAACCCGAAGGGTTGGCGACGCCAGATGTGAAGAAGGTCGTGGCGACGCTGCCGCTGGGTACGGTGATCTCGCCGTCGGCGGCGGATGGTTTGGGGGCGTGCTCGAGTGCACAGTTCGGTTTGCATTCGGGTGTGCCGGGGGAATGCCCGCGTGATTCGCAGGTCGGGACGGTGGAAGTGCACACGCCGGCGCTGTCGGAACCGCTTGATGGCGCGGTGTATCTAGCCGAACCGGAATGCGACCCATGCACCCCGGGGGATGCAGCGGACGGTCGGATGGTGCGCCTGTTGTTGCAGTTCGTCGGGGAAGGCGAATCGGGGATCGTCGTGAAGACGGAAGGGCGGGGTTTGATCAACCAGCAGACCGGCCAGCTGACGACGGTCTTCGAAAACGATTTTCAGCTGCCGTTCAGTGATCTGAAACTGACGTTGGGTGGTGGGGAGCGCGCGGTACTGGCGAACCCGAGGACGTGCGGGCCGGTGAGCACGACTGTGGATTTGACGCCGTGGAGTACGCCATACACCCCGGACGCGACACCGACGAGCTCGTTCGACGTGGATGAAAACTGCTTTGGTCCGCAGTTCGCGCCATCGTTGACGGCGGGTACGACGAACAATCAGGCGGGGGAATCGAGCCCGTTCACGTTGGCGTTCGGGCGCTCAGACGCAGACGAGTTCCTCAACGGGTTGCAATTGAAGATGCCGCCTGGGTTGTTGGGGGCGCTCTCGAAGGTCTCGTTGTGCGGAGAACCGCAGGCCGCGGAAGGCGTGTGTGGCGGGGAAAGCCTGATTGGGCATGTGAGTGTGGAGACTGGCCCGGGTGCTGACCCGTTCGTTGTGAATGGTGGGCAGGTGTTCATCACGGGCCCGTATAAGGGTGCCCCGTATGGCCTGTCGATCGTAGTGCCGGCGAAGGCGGGCCCGTATACGCTCGCGGGGACAACGGGTAAAGGCACGGTGGTGGTGCGGGCGGCGATCAGCGTGGACCCGTCGACGTCGGCGTTGACGATTACGGCGGATCCGTTGCCGACGATTTTGGATGGGATTCCGTTGCAGTTGCGTCGGGTGGATGTCACGATTGATCGTCCTGGGTTTACGTTCAACCCGACGGACTGCGGGAGGCTCGCGATCACGGGAACGTTGACGAGTACGCAGGCGGCGAGCGTGGGGGTCTCTTCGCCGTTTCAGGTGACCAACTGTGGGACGCTCGGGTTCAAACCGAAGTTCACGGTTTCGACGTCGGGGAAGACGTCGAGGGTGGACGGCGCGAGCCTTGACGCGAGGCTGGTGTTCCCGCAGGGGGAAAGGGAGGCGAATGTCGCGCAGGTCAAGGTTCAGTTGCCGAAACAGCTGCCGTCGCGGTTGCCGACGTTGCAGAAAGCGTGTACGGCGGCGGTGTTCGAAGCGAACCCCGCCAACTGTCCCGCGGCGTCGGTGGTGGGGGTCGTGAAGGCGTCCACGCCGATCCTGGCGTCCCCGCTGTCCGGACCCGTGTATTTCGTGTCGCATGGTGGGGAAGCGTTCCCGTCGCTGATCATGGTGCTGCAAGGCGAAGGCGTCCGTGTCGATCTGGTCGGCTCGACGTTCATCTCAAAGGGGGTGACGAGTACGACGTTGAAAACGGTCCCGGATGTTCCGGTGAGTGGCTTCGAGTTGTATCTCCCGGAGGGTCCGACGTCGGCGTTGACGACGGATGGGGTGTTGTGTAAGAGCAGCCCGGTGATGCCCACCACGTTCGTCGCGCAGAACGGCGCGGAAACCCAAGAGAGCGTCAAGATCGCCGTCACCGGCTGCGGGAAGAAAACGAAGGCGAAGGCCAGCAGGGTCCACAGGGCGAAGGCGAGTAGGGCGAGGACGAGGAGGGCCCGCGAGGCCGTTAGGGCCGGGGATGCTCGTAGGGCGCGAAGGTCCAGCCACGACGGGGGGAGGAAGTCATGACACGCGTACGCAGGCTGCTCACGGCTGGGCTGATGGCGCTCGGTATCGCATGTGTGGGGCTGCTGCTCGGGGGCTCGGCGGCGTTCGCGGCGGGCGTCCCGCTCGTCAGCACCGGTGCAGCGCAGAATATGACGCAGACCAGCGCGACGCTCGCGGGCACTGTCAACCCTGAGGGTGCGGAAACGACCTATCGCTTCGCGTACATCAGCGAAGCGGGCTACCAGGCCGCGCTCGCCGCGCACGCCGCGAACCCTTATGCCGAAGGCGAAGCGACGGCGCCGCTCAGCGGGGGCTCCAGTGAAGAACCGCAGGCGGTCGGTCCGCTGCAGGCCGCCGGGCTGCTACCGGGCACGACCTACCACTACGCGCTCATCGCCGAAAACACCATCGGTGTCACCGTCGGCCACGACGCGACGTTCACAACGCTGGCACCCACGCCACCAGTAGCCACGACCACCGGTGCGAGCGGTGTCAGCCAGAACGGGGCGACGATCTCCGGGACGGTCACCACCAACGGGCTACAGACCAACTACGGGTTCGAAATCGGCACCGAAGCAGGAGCCTACGGCCCCGCGACCGGTCTCGGGAGCGTTGGTGGTGCGAGCACGGAAGCGGTCTCGGTGGCGTTGGTGGAATTGCAGCCGGGTACGACCTACTACTACCGGGTGATGGCGAGCAACGCTGACGGGACCGGGCAGGGCGAACCGGAGACGTTCACCACGCCCGGGTTCCCGAGCCTGCTGGCGGCGCAGGTCTCCCCGCCGCAGATCGCGACCCCAGCGACCGCGTTCCCAACCGACGTCGAAGGATCCGCAACACCCAACACCAAGACCAAGACCAAGCCCAAAACCAGGGCACAGAAACTCAAGAACGCACTGAAGCAGTGCCACCGCCAGCCCAGGCAGAAGCGCGCCCAATGCGAAAAACGGGCCCGCGCCACATACGGGCCGGCGAAGAAGAAAAGGAAGAAGTAGTAGGGCAGCGCGGCCCGTGGCGGGGCATGGATGCTCCGCCCCCAACGGCGCCCGGACACCAACCCACGCGCGCGGACGATCCCCTGCCCATCCTGTAGTACGTCGTAATTTCTGTGCTACGGTGAAGAAGTGGCCACGAAGTCGGCTCCGTTTAGTATGCGCCTGTCCAAGCGGATGGAGGCGCTTGTCGACCAGGAGGCCAGGCGTACCGGACGCAGCAGGGGCGCGATTGTGGAGGCGCTTGCCGAGGAGGCGTTGCGGATGAGGCTGTTTCCGGGGATCGCCTTTCGTGGTGTGGACTGGGAGCGGCGTGCGTGGGTGATCGGAACCGCGCTCGACGTGTGGCAGGTCGTCGATGCCCATCGTGACATCGGGTCGATCGAGAGCATGGCCGCGGGCGGCTCCGCCAACCAGCGTCAGATCCGGCTTGCGCTCGACTACTACGAGCTGTTTCCGGAGGAGATCGATGCGGCCATCGCCGAGAACAGGCAGCCGATCGAGCGGCTCGAAGGGGAGTTCCCGTTTATTGCCGTCAGCCGCGCGGGCGTCTGACCTTCGGTGAAGCTCTTCCTCGACGCTCACATCTCGGGGCCGCGGATCGCGACCGCTCTGCGTGAGCGCGGCCACGACGTTCGCGCCGCCGACGAGGAGCGGACGCTGGACGGCCTCGCCGACGAGGAGCTGCTGTCGATCGCCGCCAGTGAGGGGCGGATCTTCGTCACATTCGACGTCAAGGACTTCCCGGTGATCGCGCGCCGCTGGGCCGAGGCGGGACGGGCGCACGCGGGCTGCGCGATCGTCGTCGGCATCGACCACGGTGAGTTCGGGGCGATTCTCGACGCGGTCGCCCGCGAGCTGTCCGCCCGCCCGCGGCAGGCCGACTGGGTCGAGCTCACGCTGTTCCTCGCACGCTAGCTCAGCTGTATTTGGCGATCAGCTGGAGCTGCTCGACCGGAACGATGACGTAGTCCAGCGCTTCGCCTCGGTCGTTGGAGATCTCGACTTCCTTGTGATCCCCGTAGTCGCTGAGGACGGTGCCGCTGGTTCCGGTCGGCCACTTGCCGACTCCGTCGACCTTGTCGACGGGTTGCATGAAGGCGACGACGTCGACTTCTCCGATTGCCTGCTTGACGGTGGCCATGGCTCCTTCAGTCTAAGGCTTCGGGTAGGCGTTGACAAGTCGCGGAGGATGACCTGGGTGGTCGAATGACCAGACGGTTCTGACGTTGGCGATGCGGTCGGCCTGGCCGGTCCAGTTCACGAGGGCCCACCGTAGGCGCTGCTTGGGACGGGACGCTCGGGCGGTCCGTGCCCACCGGCGACGGGAAGGCCGATCGGTCTCGACTTCGCCGATGCACGCTTGGGTATTGACAAGTTGTAGAGAGTGTGTCTATAATGGCGCTCACGGCAGCCCAGGGTGGTTGTCGGGCAATGAACATAGGTCTGGTTGGGGTCGCCTTTGGGTTGGCCTTGCAACTGCGCAGCAGGGGAAATTGTTTGGGAGAGGGACTGGGTCGTTTCGATGAGGGAGCTTGTTTAGCGTGGTTTCTAGAGGGAGAAACGTGTTAGGGATGTATGGGGCTATAGGTTGGGCTGATGCTAGATGCGCCAGCTTGGCGCTGTCGCATCTCTCTCTCTCTCTCTCTCTCTTCGGCTAGAGCGCTAGCCGACAGACCTCATCGTCCGGCGCCGCGGCGGCGCATTGGCCCTCTTTCCGTGGGGGCGAGGGGTTCTCTGTCTCAGGCCGGCTGGCCGGCTGTGTATGGGAGGGCCGTGTAGTGCCGGGCGTGCGCACACGCGTGAAGTCCCCGGCTCGTGCGGGTGTCGGTGAGTCGCGGCGCCAGGCGGTGGCGGGGTCGTGTGAGGGGGTCTCGGCGGGCCAGCTGGTGGAGATTCAGCGCTCGCGGTTGTTGGCGGGTGCGGTCGGCGCGATCGAGGAGCTGGGGTACGCCAACACGACGGTGGAGCACATCACCTCGCGTGCGCGGGTGTCGCGGCGCACGTTCTATGAGTTGTTCGAGAACCGTGAGGCGTGTCTGCGGGCGCTGTTCGACGATGTGCTGGGGGTGATCGAGGGGGAGCTTGTTGCGGCTGACTTGGGTGGTTTGGGTTGGTGTGAGCGGGTGCGTGGCGGCTTGTGGGTGATCCTGTCGTTCTTTGATCGTGAGCCTGCGTTGGCGCGGGTGTGTGTGGTGCAGGTGTTGCGGGGTGGTGGGGAGGTGTTGGGGCGTCGTGAGGAGGTGCTGGCGCGTTTGGCTGGGGTGGTGGATGAGGGTCGTGGGGAGAGTGCGCGGGGTGGGGATTGCACGGCGTTGACGGCGGAGGGGCTGGTCGGTGCGGCGTTCGCGATCGTTCACGGGCGCCTTTTGCGCGAGACGCGCGAGCCACATGAGCCGCTCGTGGGTCTCCTGGGTGAGTTGATGGGGTTGATCGTGCTGCCCTATCTCGGCGCCGCGGCCGCGCGCCGCGAGCGCACTCGCCACGCGCCTGTCTCCAAGCCGGTGGCTCGTAGGTCCGCGGGGCGTCCGGGGCTGCAGATCGACCCGTTGCAGGAGGTGCCGATGCGCCTGACGTATCGCACGGCGCGGGTGTTGGAGTGCATTGCGGCGCAGCCGGGGGTCAGTAACCGTCAGGTGGCTGAGCGTGCGGGGATCTCCGACCAGGGTCAGGTTTCGAAGCTGCTCGCGCGCCTTGCGCGTCTGGGTCTCACGTCCAACACGGGTGAGGGGCACGCCAAGGGCGAGCCTAACGCTTGGAAACTCACACCGCTGGGCGCACGGGTCGCGCAGCGGTTGAACATGAGCGCTCGTGGTGAAAGGCAGGCAGCGTGATGCGCGAGCGCCTTGCGGCAGGAACCAACCTTGTCCCGCTTCACCGGCGGATCAATCACATACGCCCCGGGGTCCGGGGCTCGTTCAGGGAGGCATTGTTGTCATGATCTGTACGCCGGCTCGTTTCACCGTTCGCGCGCTGCTCGCGGCGCTCACCTTCACCGGGGCCATCGCTGCGCTCGGCGTCGTGCTGCCGGCGAGCGCGGGCGCGTACGCCACGATCGCGCCGCCGCCGATCTTCCCCTCCGCCTCCGGTCTCCCCGACGGCCGTGTCTACGAACAGGTCTCTCCGGCGGACAAGGACGGGAATGTAGTCCGTGAGCCGCCCGCATCGATGGGTCTCGCGGCGGAAGATGGCGAAGCCGTCGTCTTCGTCGGCACGGGCGCGATGGGCGCCGCCACCGGCGGTCTGACCGAAGTGTTCGTCTCCAGGCGCTCGCGGTCGGGTTGGGTGACGAGCTCCACGAGGCCGCGACAGCCGGGCGAAGTCAACGTCGACGGGGGGAGGCCTCTCACGCTTGTTCCGTCATCCTCCTTCTCCAGCTTTCTGTTCACCACGTTCGGTTCCTACGTCTCAGCTGAGCCGCCTGGCGAAGGGGTTGGCGCGAACATATACCTCTCGGAAGATCCGACTGTCGAAGCGACATGGGTCGCGCAGCCGGCGGTCGCAAATCCTGATCCGATCCTTTCCCCTGGGAGCAATGGAATTCGCAACTATTTCATTGTCGGCGGCACGCCCGATTTCAGCACCGTATTCTTCACGTTCTCGGGCACCCTGCTCCCGCAGGACGCCTCGCGGCAGGGCGGCTGGGGATTCTATGAATGGAGCGGCGGGAAGCTCGCCGAGGCGGGGGTGCTCCCCGATGGATCGCTCGACCCGTTCGGCGCCGTGCCGGCGGCGATTGCAGGCGTCTCGCATTTTGAGCGTGCATTCGCCTCAAGCTCTCTAGCACCCCAGACGTTGGACAACGAGATCTCGACCGACGGGTCGCGTGTCTTCTTCGTCAGTCCCGAACCCGAAACCGCAGCGCCTACTCCGCCGGAGCTGTACGTGCGCGAAACCGCTGCCGATGGGGTGAAGAGCACCATGCTGGTCTCCCAGTCCCAGCTTCCCGGACATGAGGGCGAACCGGCGCCGGACGGCCCGAACGCGGGCGCCGGCTATGTGTATGCTTCGCCCGATGGCTCGCAGGCGTTCTTCGCGAGCACCGATCGGTTGACGAGCGCGGCGCCGGCGAATGGCTCGGTCAAGGAGTATGACTACGATCTCGAAACGGGCTCGCTGACCTACCTGCCGGGGGTCACCGGTTCGATCGCGGCCGCCTCGCCTGACGGGTCGGACTTCATCTTCGAGAACACCGCGACCGCACCGGCCGAGCTGGATCTGTGGTCCAGCGGGCCGGGTGGCGGGCAGGTCACGCCGATCACGCAGCTGCCTGCGTCCCTGGGTGGAGCGATTGATGTCAGTGGGGCGAGGTCGAGCGCGGATGGGTCGGTGTTCGTGTTCGGGACGAGCTCGCCGCTGGCGGGCTTCAACGACGGCGGGGGGTTTGAGGAGGTGTATTGCTACGCCGTCGGCGCGCATGAATTGGCGTGTGTCTCGTGCGCCCCGGCGAGCGTGGCGCCTTCGGGCGACGCAGAAGTGTCTCACGACAACGAAACTGCAGAACCGTTGACGACGCTGGATACGCGCGTGGTGTCCGCGGATGGTAGCCAGGTGTTCTTCGATACGCCCACGCCGCTGGTTCCGCAGGCTACGAACGGGGCGCGCGATGTGTATGAGTGGGAGAACGGGCATGTGTATCTGGTCTCCTCGGGTACGAACGATGAAAACTCATATGTGTTGGATTCCAGCGCGAGTGGCGGCGATGTCTTCTTCGAGACGTCGGCGGGCCTGGTGCCCGGTGACACGGATGGCTCCGCGGATGTGTATGACGCGCGGGTTCCGCGGCCGGGGGATCGTCCTCCGTCGTCAGCGGTGCCGTGCGAAGGCGATGTCTGCCAGGGTCCCCCCAGTGTGCCTGTGCAGCTGGGTGCGCCGTCGAGCGCGACGTTCAGTGGGCTCGGCAATGTTCCCCCGGTGCCCGCAGCGAGCCCGAAGGCGAGCCCGAAGAAGGCCGGGCCGGTGAGTCGAGCGCAAAAGCTTGCGAGTGCGCTCAAGGCCTGCGCGAGGGAGCCCAGGCGCAGGCGGAAGTCGTGCGTGAAGCAGGCGCGCAGGCGCTATGGCGCTGTGCCCAGTGGTGTGAACAGCGACAGGAGGAGCAAATGAGGGTGCGCGGATTCCTGACGGTGGTGGTGGCGCTCGTGGCGCTCTTCGGGGTGGCCGCGTCGTCGGCGGCGGCTGAAGCTCCGAGGTGGGAGATCACCTCGACGTCGAGCCCGGCGAACCTGGCGCCGAACACTCCCAGGGACGAGGTTCAGGATGTAACGGTCCACGCCACCGGTGGCACTTTCACGCTCAGCGTCTCCCGCAACGAATGTAACGTCGGAGTCCCGTCGTCCACCGCGCCGATCTCGTGGGATGCGGAAGCGACAGAAGTCCAGTCGGCGCTTGAAGCGGTAGAATGCATTGTCGGCTCCGGCGGCGTCATGGTCACCCGTGAACCGGGCGGTACGAGTCCGTATGTCGTGACGTTCCTTGGCACGAGCGATGCTGACCAGCCGGTGCGACTCATGGAAGCGAACGGTGCCCACTTGGAAGGCGCCGCGAGTGTGACGGAGGCGGTCCGTGGGGCGTTCGTCCCGTATTTGACGGTGACGGCGACCAATGTGGGGGGCGCGGCGACCGATGGGAGCACGATCACGCTGAATGACGTGTTGCCGTCCGCTTTGACCGCGAGGGAACTGGTCGGCTATGACGCGTATGCGAGTGCGGTCGCGTTCGATGGTGGAGGCCGCGGGGCGATGAGCTGCTCGGCGCCGCCGACGTTGAGCTGCACCTACTCAGGGAAGGTGACGCCGGGTGACATGCTGGTCGTGACGATCCCGGTGGATGTCGCGGGAGGGGAACCGCTTGTGCCGGTGGTCAACGATGTGTCGATCTCCGGTGGTGGTGCCCCTGCGGCGTCGTTGAGCGCGCCGGTCGCGATTGGGGATACGCCAGTGGTCTTTGGTCCGGCGCCGGGGGGTGTCGTTGCGGCGATGTCCACGGATCAGGCTGGGGCGCATGCGAATGTCACGGCGGCGTTTACGCTGGCGGCGAGTGAACCCGATGCTTTGCCGGCGCAGGCGAAGGACGTGCGCTTCGATCTTCCGCCGGGTCTCGTCGGCAGCACGGTGGGCATGCCGCAGTGCACGATGGCCAAGGTTCTCGAGCTGGAGAGCGCACCTGACGCGTGTCCGAGCGACACGCTGGTTGGCATGGCCACGGTGACGCTCAACACACAGGCCGGTGCTGGTGGTGGTTTTGGCACGAGGGTTGTTCCTGTGTATAACATTGCGCCGGCGCCGGGGGAGCCGGCGGCGTTCGCGTTCGACGCGATCGTCGTGCCGGTGCGGTTGGATACGAGTGTGCTCTCGGATGGCGACTACGGTGTGCGGGTCGCGGTGGCGGGCGTAGCGCAGGCGGCGTCGACGCTGGGGGCTTCGATCACGATCTGGGGTGTGCCGGCCGAACACAGCGGCCCGGGAGAAGACATCTCGCTGGCGACTCTCTACGGTGGCAGCTCGTTCGGTGGCCCGAACCCGGGGCAGACGAGGGTCGCGTTGTTGACGAACCCGGGGCAGTGCGCTGGGGCGCTGTCGGGCGAAATGTCAACGGACTCGTGGGTGAACCCGGGTGTGTTCGCGTCGTCTGGCCCGGTGTCGATGGGTGCCGGTAGGGGCTGCGGCCAGTTGTCGTTTGGTGCGTCGCTGTCGATGCTGCCGGATACGCTTGAAGCGGGCGCCCCCGCGGGCTACTCGATGGATCTCGGGGTGCCGCAGAACAATGAACCGGAAGGGTTGGCGACCCCGGATGTGAAGAAGGTCGTCGCGACGCTGCCGTTGGGGACGGTGATCTCACCGTCGGCGGCGGACGGCCTGGGGGATTGCTCGAGTGTGCAGTTCTTTGGGTCGGGTCCGCGGGAAGAGGCGCCGGCGAAGCCGGGGGAATGCCCGCGGGACTCGCGGGTCGGGACGGTGGTGGTGAAGACCCCGGCGCTCCCCGAACCGCTTACGGGCGCGGTGTATCTGGCCGCGCCGGAATGCGACCCATGCACCCCGGAAGACGCGCAGGATGGGCGGATGGTGCGTCTGTTCCTGCAGGTCGCCGGGGAAGGCGAATCGGGGATCGTAGTGAAGGACGAAGGCCGGGGCCTGATAAACCAGCAGACGGGTCAGTTGACGGCGGTCTTCGAAAACGACTTCCAGCTGCCGTTCAGCGAACTGAAGCTGACGCTGGGTGGCGGGGAGCGAGCGGTCCTCGCGAACCCGAGGACATGCGGGACGGTGAGCACGGTTGCGGACCTGACGCCGTGGAGCACCCCGTTCACGCCGGACGCGACACCGACCAGCTCGTTCAACGTGGACGAAAACTGCTTCGGTCCGCAGTTCAACCCGTCGTTCACGGCGGGCACGACGAACAACCAGGCGGGGGAAGCGAGCCCGTTCACGTTGGCGTTCGGGCGCTCTGACTCCGATGAGTTCCTCAACGGTTTGCAGATCAAGCTCCCGCCGGGCCTGCTTGGGGTGCTGTCGAAGGTTTCGCTGTGTGGGGAACCGCAGGCGGCGGAAGGTGCGTGTGGTGCGGAAAGCCTGATCGGGCACGTGAGCGTAGAGACGGGACCGGGCGCTGACCCGTTCGTTGTGAACGGTGGGCAGGTCTTCATCACCGGCCCCTACAAGGGCGCGCCGTACGGCCTGTCGATCGTGGTGCCGGCGCAGGCTGGGCCGTATACCCTCGCGGGGACGACTGGGAAAGGTACGGTGGTCGTGCGGGCGGCGATCAGTGTGGATCCGACGACGTCGGCGTTGACGATCACGGCGGATCCGCTGCCGACGATCCTGGATGGGATCCCGTTGCAGCTGCGCCAGGTGAACGTCACGATCGACCGGCCCGGGTTCACGTTCAACCCGACGAACTGCAACAAGCTCGCGATCGCCGCGACGCTGACGAGCACGCAGGCAGCGAGCGTGAATGTGTCCTCGCCGTTCCAGGTCACCAACTGCGGCGCACTGAAATTCCAGCCGAAGTTCACGGTCTCGACCTCGGGTAAAACCTCGCGGGTGGACGGAGCGAGCCTTGACGCGAGGTTGACCTACCAGCAGAACTGATGGGGAGACGAACATCGCGCAGGTCAAGGTCGAACTCCCGAAACAGCTGCCGTCGCGGCTGCCGACGTTGCAGAAAGCGTGTACGGCGGCGGTGTTCGAAGCGAACCCGGCGGATTGCCCGGCGGCGTCGGTGGTCGGGATCGTGAAGGCATCCACGCCGATCCTGAAGTCTTCGCTTTCGGGCCCGGTGTATTTCGTCTCGCATGGTGGAGAAGCGTTCCCGTCGCTGATCATGGTGCTGCAGGGCGAAGGCGTGCGTGTCGATCTGGTCGGTTCGACGTTCATCTCCAAAGCGGGTGTGACGAGCACGACGCTCAAGACGGTTCCGGATGTGCCGGTGACCAGCTTCGAGCTGTATCTCCCGGAGGGCCCGACCTCGGCGTTGACGACGGACGGGGTGTTGTGTAAGAGCAGCCCGGTGATGCCGACGACGCTGATCGCGCAGGACGGCGCGGAAATCCACGAGAGCGTCAAGATCGCCGTTACTGGCTGCGGGAAAGCAAAGGCAAAGGCGAAGGCCAGCAAGGCGAAGGCGAGCAAGGCCCACAGGGCGAAGGCGAGCAGGGCCCGCAGGGCGAAGGCGAAGAGGGCCCGCAGGGTCAGTAAGGCCCGGGATGCCAGGAGGGCGCGAAAGTCCAGCCACGACCGGGGGAGGAAGTCATGACACGCGCACGCAGGCTGCTCACGGCTGGGCTTACGACGCTCGGTATCGCATGTGTGGGGTTACTGCTCGGGGGCTCGGCGGCGTTCGCAGCCGGTGTCCCGCTCGTCACCACCGGAGCAGCGCAGAACATGACGCAGACCAGCGCGACGCTCGCGGGCACCGTCAACCCTGAAGGCGCGGAAACGACCTACCGCTTCGCGTATATCAGCGAAGCGGGCTACCAGGCCGCGCTCGCCGCGCACGCCGCGAACCCTTATGCCGAAGGCGAAGCGACAGCGCCGCTCAACGCGGGCTCGAGCGAAGAACCGCAGGCGGTTGGTCCGTTGCAGGCCGCCGGGCTGCTACCGGGCACGACCTACCACTACGCGCTCATCGCCGAAAACACCGTCGGTGTCACCGTCGGCCACGACGCGACGTTCACAACGCAGGCACCCACGCCACCGGTAGCCACGACCACTGGTGCGAGCGGTGTCAGCCAGAACGGGGCGACGATCTCCGGGACGGTCACCACCAACGGGCTGCAAACCAGCTACGGGTTCGAAATCGGAACCGAAGCAGGAGACTATGGCCCGGCGACCGGTCTCGGGAGCGTTGGTGGTGCGAGCACGGAAGTGGTCTCGGTGGCGTTGGTGGAATTGCAGCCGGGCACGACCTACTACTACCGGGTGATGGCGAGCAACGCCGACGGGACCGCGCAGGGCGAACCGGAGACGTTTACCACGCCTGGGTTCCCGAGCCTGCTGGCGGCACAGGTCTCCCCGCCGCAGATCGCGACCCCGGTGACCGCGTTCCCGACCGAAGTCGAAGGGTCCGCCACACCGAAGACCACGAAACCCAAGGCCAAGCCCAAGACCAGGGCGCAGAAGCTCCAGAACGCGCTGAAGCAGTGCCACCGCCAGCCCAAACAGAAGCGCGCCCAGTGCGAGAAGCAGGCCCGCGCCAAATACGGTCCGGCAAAGAAGAAGAAGAAGTAGTAGTAGCGGCACCGCGGGCCGTGGCGGGGCATGGATGCTCCGCCCCCAACCGCGCCCGTACACCAACCCAGGCGCGCGGACGATCCCCACCTATCTGTCGCACGTTGTAGTGCGGCCATCGCCGCAGCAAGCGCGCCTTTACCTGCCGGCCCTCCGCTGGAGGTAGTCGCGGAACCTGGGCGCGGTGTAGGCGTACTCGCCCTTGCGGGTGCGGTAGAGCGCGCCGGCGTCGACGAGGCGGCCGAGCAGGACGTTGACGTTGCCGGGGGTCTTTGCGGAGGCGCTGCCGAGGTCGGAGGAGCGCAGGGGTGGGTAGGGGCATTGGGCGGAGGCCAGCAGGAGGTCCTGCTCGGCCGGGGTCAGCGTCGCGAGGCGCGGCTCGTAGAAGTCGCGGTCGAGGCGGTTGTAGATGTCGGGGCGGGTCGCCTCGAGCAGCCTTGGTGTAAGGCGCTTCACGTCGGCGAGGTCGGCGGCGTCCCACAGCTCCGATCCCCACAGCTGCAGGAAGTACGGGTAGCCCTCGACTTCGGCGGCGACGGTCGTGGCGAGCGCGGGGGAGGCGCTGCGGGCCGTCTGCTCGAGCGGCCTCGTGAATGCCTCCAGCGCCTGTTCGGGCGCTAGCGAGTCGATCTCCTCGCCGCGGAACAGCCGCTCGCTGTAGGAGCGCGCCTTCTGCAGGTTGCCCGCAAGCGTCGGCAGACCGCACAGGACCAGCCCAAGCGGAAGCTCCCGGCGTTGCAGTGCCACGATCGGGGCGAGCAGCAGCGAGAGGGGGTGCTCGACCGTGGCGGCCGCGCTCGTCGTGCACCAGTTGCGCCTCGTCGAGGAGCAGCACAATGCCGCTGCGCCCCTTGGCGAGGGCGAGCTGCACGGTGGCGAACAGCTCGCGCGCGAGATCCTCCTCGCGCTCGGAGCCGAACGAGACCGACAACGAAACCTCCTCCCAGCTCACCGACAGGTTCGTCGAGCGCAGTGCCCTGCCGGCCGCGGATCGCAGGCGCGCCCTGCGCGAGAGCCGCTCGCGGGTGCGCCCCAGCAGCGATCCGATCGCCGTCACGATTGCCGTGTCGGTGTTGTGCGCGGGCTGCAGCTCCATGAATGCCGGCTCCCACTCGTGCTCCCGCGCGCGTTCTGCGAATGTCTCCAGCAACACGGTCTTGCCCACGCCGCGCAGGCCCGTGACCCTCATGTTGGCCTGCTGCTCGGGCGCCGCTCGGAGCATCGCGTCGAAGCGCCGCAACGGCGCGTCGCGGCCCGCGAGATACAGCGGGCGCACGCCGACGCCCGGCCTGTAGGGGTTCTTGCCCGAAGTGTCAGTCATTACAGTGGTCTCGTAATGATCGATGATCCTAACAGAGATACTGTAATGAGGCAAAGACCAGAGCCGGCGAAGAAGAAGAGGTGATAGTTCGATCGCTGCGTTACGTGCTTCGCCCCGCGGGTCCGTCGGTGATCCAGGCGGCGAGGAGTGGGTCGGTGAGGCGGAGGCCGGTTCGGGCGCTGGGGTCTCTGGCGATCTCGCCGCGGTCCTCAAGCACTTTGACCGCGGTGTGGATGGCGCCGCCGCGTGAGCCGCCGTGGCGGCGGCCGGCGGCATAGAGGGCTTCGGTGTTCTCGGCGACCGCGGTGAGTGCACGGCGGTGGCTTGGAGATAGGCCGCTCCAGACGGTGCGCAGCTCGTCGCCCACCTGGCGCATGGCGCGCGTGCGGGCGGCCTCCCAGGTCTCCTCGGTTGCGGCGGCGCCGTCGGGTGTGAGCTCCCACACGGTGTGAGCGAGGAGCATCGTGCGCTGCGGGTGGCCCCTGGCGAGTGCGAGCAGCGGCTCGAGTGCGTGACCGATGTCGCGTCCGGTCCGCGTGAAGCGGGTGGCGATGTAGTCTGCAACCTCTTCGGGCGGGAGCGGTGGCAGCTCGACGGGCCCGGCCTGGCCGTAGAAGGCGCGGCGGCGGTCGGCGAACAGCTCGCGCATCATGCCGACGTGCGAGCCGGCGAAGATGTAGCCGGCGGCGTCGCCGTGGTGCTGGATCTCCGAGCGGATCACGGCATCCACCCGCTCGGTTGCGGTGAGCACGTCCTGGAACTCGTCGAAGACGACGAGCGTGCGGGTCCCATGGCGCTCGTGCAGGCGGCGCGGCAGCGCGAGCCGGTCGAGTAGCGGCGGCTCGGCCTGCGCGTCGACGGTGACCTCGACCCCGGCCGGCAGCGGGCCGCCGCCGACGCGGAAGGTGGGGCGCAGCATCCGTCTTGCGCCCGCAAACCAGCTCGCGAGGCGTCCCTGCAGCTGCTCGGCGTAGGCGCGCTCGATTCGCTGGGAGATGTCAGCCAGCGTGAGCACGCCGAAGAAGTCCACGTAGACGGTCGCCCACCCCTCCTGCTCGGCGTCATGCATCACGCGCCGCAGGAGCGAGGTCTTCCCGTACCGTCGTGGCGCGACCAGCCGGCTGTTGTTGCCCTCGTCGGCCCGCTCCAGCAACTCCCTCGCCTCCGGGTTGCGGTTGATCAGGTCCTGGACGGGAACGGGCTCGCTGTAGCGAAACGGGTTCATGCTCGCGATTATAGAGCAGAACTGCTCGCGATCAGCGAGCAGCGGTTTTTGGCAAGGGTCGGCAGACCGCCCAACGCCACAACGTTCCGCTGTACACGGGCGATCCTGAGATCCTCGCGCTCGAGGTCCCGGTGAAGCGGATCGACCTGCGCGCGTCTTCTGCACGGTGAGACGCGGCCCCAAGGCGCGCGGGCGACAGGCCATGGATCTAGGGACGCCGGCCTCGCTCTACGCTTCGCGGATGCACACGGGCGAGAGAGGAGTCGTCGCCGCGGGCCACCCGCTGACGGCGGAGGCGGGCGCGCGCGTGCTGCGCGAAGGGGGCAACGCAGTGGACGCGGCGGTTGGGGCGATGCTCACGTCGTTCGTGGCCGAGCCG
This sequence comes from uncultured Solirubrobacterales bacterium, assembly GCA_963812955.1. Taxonomy (GTDB): domain Bacteria; phylum Actinomycetota; class Thermoleophilia; order Solirubrobacterales; family Solirubrobacteraceae; genus Palsa-744. Next base: position 650,584 of record CAWEXC010000001.1, on the reverse strand, counting down.
CTGCTGACAGGCCTGGGGGCTGGTGGCTACCTGATGGTCGCCGGAGGTGGGTGGCAGCCGGCGCTGCTCGACTTCTTCGTGGAGGCGCCCGCGCGTGCCACGGACGGATCGGCCGCCGAGCTGCGGGCGATCGACGTCTCCTTCGGTGACGCCGCGCAGGTGTTCCACATCGGACCCGCCTCCTGCGGGGTGTACGGGACGCCCGCGGGGGCCTGCGAGGCGATCGAGCGGTGGGGCACGGTGCCGCTTGCGGAGCTGGCTGCCCCCGCGGCGGAGCTGGCGCGCGCCGGTGTGGCGCTCAACTCTGGGCAGGCCTACATCGCGGAGATCCTCGCCGAGCTGTTGCTTTCCACGGCGGAGTGCGCCGCGCTGTGGGCGCCCGCCGGGCACGTGCTGCGCGAGGGCGAGGTGCTGTGCAACCCGGAGCTCGGTGATGCGCTGCAGCGCCTTGGCAGCGAGGGCGCGTTGCCGTTCTACGGCGGTGACATCGCCGCGGCGGTGAGCGGCTGGCTGGGCGAGCGCGGCGGCTCGATCACCGCCGCGGCTCTGGCGGCCTACCGGGCGCAGTTGCGCGCACCGGTGCGCGTCGGCTACCGCGACCGCGAAGTGCTGACCAACCCGCCGCCCTCGGCGGGGGGCACGTTGCTGGCTTATGCGCTCGGCCTGCTCGACCGGAGCCCCGGCCCACCCGCGCTCGGTGAGATCGTGGCGGCGATGGCCGCCGCCCAGGGCGAGCGCACGCCCGAGTTCGTCGATGGTCTCGGCGAGGAGGGCTTCCTGGAGCGGTTCCTCACCGAGCGTCTAGGGGCCGGCGGAGCGGGGGGCACGGCCGGTCGCGCGGGGGGCGCTGGTGGCCACCTGGGTGCGACCACGCACATCTCCGTGCTCGACGGCGAGGGCCGCGCTTGCAGCGTCACCTGCACCAACGGCGAGGGCTCGGGCGTGGTGGTGCCGGGAACCGGCATCCACGTCAACAACATCATGGGCGAGCAAGACCTCAACCCGCTGGGCTTCCACCGCCACCCGGCGGGCCGGCGGATGCCGAGCATGATGGCCCCCTCCGTGGTGATCGGGGGTGCCGCGGGAGAGGTGGAGCTGGTGCTGGGCAGCGCCGGCTCCAACCGCATCCGCTCGGCGCTGTTGCAGACGATCGTCGGGGTCGTCGACCACGGCATGAGCGCCGCGGAGGCGGTCGGCGCGCCGCGCGTGCACTACGAGGAGGGGGCTGTGTACGCCGAGCCGGGGATCCCGCTGCAGGCGCTGGCGGCGCCGGGCCGCGAGGTGGTCGCCTTCCACGCCCTCAACCTCTTCTTCGGCGGCGTCCAGGCCGTCCAGCGCCGCAACGGCGAGCTGCTCGGCGCGGGTGACCCTCGCCGCGGCGGAGTGGCGGTGTGGGCGTGAGGAGGAGGAGTAGGGAGGGGGAGGGGTGGGGGCTCGCATGGGGGTGAGGAGCGCAGTGGTGGCGGCGCTTGTGGTGGCGGCACTCATGGGGGTGGCGGCGCTCGCAGGCTGCGGCGAGAGCGTCGAACTTCCCGACCTGTTCGTGGTCACCCGCACCGGCGGCGGGGAAAAGCTGACGGTGCTAATCAACGAAGGCGGCGCGGTGCGTTGCAACGGCGGTCCTGCCCACCAGCTGAGCGACCCCCAGCTGATACAGGCGCGGGGCGTCACCGAAGAACTGCAGACCCCCTCCTCCAAGCACCTCTCGCTGCCCCCACGCCCGGGATCGGTGTTCCGCTACAAGGTGCGCGACGCCGAAGGCAGGGTTAGCTTTGCCGACAACTCCGCCCACCAGCCCTCCGCCCTGCACCACCTGCAGTACCTGGTGCTGGAAGTGGCGCAGCGGGTGTGCGGACTGCCGGGGTGAGCCGCCCTCAACCCGGTATCTGCGCCCGTGTCATGGTCGGGTGGTGTCCTACCCGAAGCGCACCTTCCCGTTGGAGCGCGCGTGCGCCTGGGCGCGCTCGACGAGCTCCATCCGCTTGATCGCGGCCCGGAACAGCATCGTCAATAGGCGCAGGCGGGCGTTCTCCGAGCGCAGCTCCAATAGCTCCTGCTTGGCGTCGGTGCCAAACTCGACGGTGGCGGCCATGCGATAGGCGTTCAGCGCCTCGATCTCCTCCTCGGAGAGGGCGTTGTCGGTGGCCTGCTCCACCAGCTCGGCGTACAGCTGGCGGGTGGCGCTCACGACCTCGGGGTCGGCCGGCTCCTCGTGCTCGTCGAGGAACTCCACCACGCCCGCGGGGTAGGGCAGATCGTCCTGGCGCTCAACTAGGCGAAAGGGACGGGTGCCGCGCGCGAGGATGTTCATGCGCCCGTCCTCCAGGCGCTCCAGCACCGTCTCGACGGTGCAGGCGCAGCCGATCGGCTTGAGCTCGTCCTCGGCCATCCACAGGATCCCGAACTCGCGCTGCTCCTCGAGGCACTCCTCGATCATCGTGCGGTAGCGGTCCTCGAAGATGTGTAGCGGCACGTTCTCGGTCGGCAGCGCCACGATGCCGAGCGGGAACAGCGGGAAGTCGCGGTGCAGGCTCTCCGACATAGCCAGAGTCTAAGGGGGTGAACCGTCAGCTGCCTGCGAACCTCGGGCGATGTTGTAACGATCGGTACCACCGGCGCGGTGGACCGCTCAGCCCCCCTTGCGCGCGGAGAGCATCAGGTTGTAGAAGATCGCGGCGGGCAGCCGCGGCTCCAGCAGGCGGCGGTCGAGCTCCTGCAGCGCAAGGTAGCCGCGGTAGGCGTACTGGCGCCACGCCCATGGCACGTCGGCCGGCTCGGCGGTCGCCTCCAGGGTGCGGTTGGTCCAGCCAAACCAGTTGGCTAGCAGCTCCTCGCCGCTCACACGCACCCGCTCCAGACCCGCGCCGCGGGCGAGTTCGCGCAGTTCGCCGGGGACGAAGGCATGCACGTCGACGACGCTCTCCAGCGCCTCATCGGGTACGCCCCCAGATCCGTTGTTCGCCCACCCGGCTGGACGCGCGCGCAGCGCCGCCCGCCACAGCGGCGCAACCGTGCCGGCAAAGCGCTTGGGCACGTTCGCGAGGCGGTCGCCGGCGCGCGAGGGCTCGCCCGCGAACAGCAGCGTGCCGCCGGGCGCCAGCACCCGCGCGAGCTCGCCGAAGGCGGTGGGGAGGTCGGGGATGTGGTGCAGCACGGCGTGCCCAAACACGAGATCGAAGCTTCCGTCCTTGAACGGCAGCCGCTCGGCGTCGGCGCTCACGGTCTTCACCTTCAGCCCCAGCCGCTCGGCGTTGGCGTCGAGCGTGGCGAGCATCCCGGGGGAGATGTCGCTGCAGGTGGCCTTCCCGATCAGCCCGGCGCGCATCATGTTGAGCGTGAAGTACCCCGTCCCCGAGCCGATCTCCAGCGACCGCTCGTAGATGGCCGGGCCGATCGCCGATCGCCTTGCGCACCTTGGCGCCCACCTGCTCGAGGCCGATCTCCCCGAAGTCGATCCCCCACTTGGCGTCGTAGTGGTCGGCCGCCACGTCGTGGTAGCGCGTGTTGACGTCGCGGATCTCCTCGGCGCTTAGAGGGTGGCGCAGTCGGCCGAAGGCCGGCGAGCCGGGCCCCTCTTCTTTAATGATTGTGGGCGTCATGCACCGGGACCATATACTCGCGCGCGGTGTCGGCGTCTCTATATGTGCAGCGCAACCAGCCCGAGGGGGTGCCTCCGCTCGCGCTGACGGGGGAGCGCACGCTGCCGGATGTGCCCGAGGAGAACTACTGGTATCGCCGTCACTTGGTCGTCTACCAGTGGATCGCCGCGCGTGTTGGCGGCCTGCGGGCGATCGACATGGCGTGTGGGGAGGGGTATGGCTCGGACGTGCTCGCCGCCAGCGCGGCGAGCGTCGTCGGAGTGGACGCCAATCCCCAGGCGCACGAGCACGCACGCATGCGCTACCAGCGCCCCAACCTGCGCTTTGAGCGCGATCTGATCGAAACCTTCTCCGGCGCCCGCCGACGCCGTGGTGTTCCTGCAGACGATCGAGCATCTGCAGAACCCGGGCTCGGCCCTCGATCACTTCCGCGAGCTGGTCGGCGACGGCGGTGTGGTGTACCTCTCGACGCCCAACGTGCTCACGCTCGCGCCGAAGGGGGCGCCGCGCTCGGACAACCCGTGGCACGTGCACGAGTACCGCGCGCACGAGTTCGAGCGGCTGTGCAGCGAGCACTTCGCCTCGGTGGCGCTGTTCGGCCTCTTCCACGCCCGCAAGTTGCGCGCGCACGAGCTTGCCCTGCGCGCCGGCTGGGACAGCGTGCACCCGCGGCTGGGTCTCACCGAGCGCTTCTACAACTGGTTCACCCCGGCGATCGCTACAGCCGACTTTGCGCTGCGTCCCCGCGGGCAGGCCGATCTCGACCGGGCGCTCGACTTCGTGGCGGTGTGCCGGGCGTGATCTGTCCCGCGGCTGGTGGCGCGCCTTCGTGAGCGACTCCAACCAACCGCCTGCGGGCAGCGAGCGGGGCTCCGTTGGTAGCCGCCGGCATCGTGGGGGCACCCGAGGCGAGCTGGCGATCGTCCTGCACACCCACATGCCCTACGTGGAGGGCTTCGGGACGTGGCCGTTCGGGGAGGAGTGGCTGTGGGAGGCGCTCGCCACGTGCTACCTGCCGCTGCTGGAGCTGCTGGAGCGCGGGGCGCCGCTGACGGTGTCACTCACCCCTGTGCTGTGCGACCAGCTCGAAGCCCCGGGGGTCGGTGAGCGCTTCGCGCGGTTTGTGGGCGACACCCGTCGCTACACCCACGCCGAGGATGCGCAGGGGCTGCGCGCGGGGGGACACGACACCCTGGCGTCCGAGGTCGAGCGCTCCTGGAGGGACTACGAGCGGGCCCTGGAGAGCTTCGAGCGTCGCGACGGGGAGATCCTGCGCGCGTTCGCCCCCTACGCGCAGTGGACCTCCGCAGCGACCCACGCGGTGCTCCCGCTGCTTGCGAGCGACGCGGGGCTGGCGCTGCAGGTGCGCGGCGGCGTGGAGTCTCACCGCGCCCGCTTCGGCGCGGGGGCGTGGCGGGGGGGCTTCTGGCTGCCGGAGTGCGCGCACTCCGGCTACCTGGAGCCGGCGCTGGCGGACGCGGGGGTGCACGCCGTGTGCGTGGAGCTGACCGGCCGCTTCGGTCTGGGCGCACCCGCGCACCTGCGCCCGTCGGTGGGAGCGTCGGGCGTGGTGCTGGTGCCGATCGACCGCGCCACGATCGCGCGCGTGTGGAGCGACGAGGGGTACCCCGCGCATGGTCGCTACCGCGACTACCACCACCACACGATCCACCACCACAACCCGTGGGCCAACGACGGCGGCGCCTACGACCACGAGCACGCACTGGGCCTTGCGCGCGCGCACGCGAAAGACTTTGTGGCGGGCGTCCGCGAGCGGTTGCAGCGCGACGGGAGCGGGCTGCCGGGTGGCGGTCTGGTCGTGTGCGCGCTCGACACCGAGCTGCTCGGCCACTGGTGGTATGAGGGCCTCGCGTGGCTGGCGGCGGTGGTCGAGGAGTGCGCCCGCCAGGACCTCCCGCTGGTGCGCCTCGACGACGCGCTGGAGTGCCACGACGACGCGCTGGAGCGCCACGACGACGCGCTGGAGCGCCACGAGCCGGCGCCGTTGGACGATGTCCAGGAGTGGGACGTGAGCACCTGGGGCGCGGGCGGCGACCTCTCGACCTGGTCGGGCCCGGCGGTGGCGGAGATCGCCTTCGCCACCCGCGCGGTGGAGTTAGAGGTGGTGCGCGCCGGCCATCGGGCAGGCGGGGCGGCGGTGAGAGAGCTGCTGGCGCTGCAGTCGAGCGACTGGGCCTTCATGGTGTCGCGCGGCCTCGCGGTGCCCTACGCGCATGAGCGCTTCGATGCCCACCGCCGCGGCGTCGAGCGGGCGCTCGCGGCAGGTGCGGACGCCGATCCCGGCGCGCTGCGCAACCTCGCGGTGTATGCGGCAACTCGAACGCTGCTGGAGGCGTGATGGTTGGCGGCTGACATCGCCACGAGTTGTGTGTCTTTAGTTTGGAGGTATAACCACCAACTGGACCTGTGAGGCAGCGACCAGATGACAGCTATGAGAGGTCCAGTAGCTGGTAGGGGGCAAAAAAGTACTTATATGGTCTCGCCGGCCTGCGGGTCCCGACCAAACTGAGACGCTACCCACGCGGGCAGAGGCTCACTCCCATCGCAGCGATTGGGGGGCGTCACGCATGCGGATCACGCGCGCGGGGACGCCGCCGACGATCGCGTTGGCGGGAACCTCTTTGGTGACGACCGCGCTAGTGCCGATCACGCTGTTGTCACCCACCGTCACCCCGCGCAGGACGCAGGCGCCGTAGCCGATCCACACGTTGTGCCCGACGCGCACGTCGCGCTTGTAGATGCCCTGCAGGCGGATCGGGCGCTCGACCTCGACGATGCCGTGGTCGAAGTCGATCAGCATCACGCGGTCGGCGACGATGCACTCGCACCCGATCGAGACGTGCTGGAAGGCGGAGATCGTGCACTCCTGTCCCATAACCGTCTTCGCACCGATCCGCACTTCGCCCTCGTGCACGCGCAGCTTGGTGCCGTGCCCCACCCACGCCCAGCGGCCGATGTGCAGCTTGGCGTGCTTGCCGATCTCGAACTGCACACCCGGGCAGATGAAGCAGATGCCGTCGGTTTGCAGGCGCCCACGCCAGCGCAGCTTCAGCCACAGCCACCGCGCCGCGAGCAGCGCGTAGTGGCGGCTGATCATGTTGTTGGCGCGCATCCACCGCCACGTGCGCAGGTAGTCCCGGGTCCGTGTCACGAGCGGGCATCCTAGATACTTCGCTCATGTCCTCCACCCTCGCCCAACGCCTGCTCGCCGGCGACCGCCGCGCCCTGGCGCGGGGAATCTCGCTGGTCGAGGACAACCGCGCGGAGGGATGGCAGCTGGTGCGGGAGATCTACCCCCACACCGGCGCCGCGGCTGTGGTCGGCTTCACCGGGCCTCCCGGCGTCGGCAAGTCGACGCTGATCGGCGCGCTCACCCGCGTGCGCCGCGACGCGGGCCGTACCGTCGGGGTGCTCTCGATCGACCCCTCCTCGCCCTTTACCCACGGCGCGCTGCTCGGCGATCGCATCCGCCTCGGCGAGCACTTCCTGGACCCCGGCGTGTTCATCCGCTCGATGGCCAACCGCGGCGCCCTGGGGGGCCTCTCCGAGGCGGCGCTGCAGGCCGCGCTGCTGCTCGACGCCGCCGGCCGCCAGGACGTGTTCGTGGAGACCGTCGGGGTGGGGCAGGCGGAGGTGGACATCATCGACCACGCCGACACCGTGGTGCTCGTGCTGATGCCCGGCTCGGGCGACTCGATCCAGGCGCTGAAGGCGGGGGTGATGGAGATCCCCGACGTGATCGTGATCAACAAGGCCGACCATCCGCTCACCGACACGATGGTGCGCGAGATCCGCGGGGTGCTGTCGCTCGCCAGCCTCGATCGCGACGCCGCTGCAGCGCTGGCGGGTACCGATCGTCAAGACCGAGGCCGCGCACGGCCGCGGGGTCGAGGAGCTGGTCGAGCGTCTGGAGGAGCATCGTGCGCACATCCTCGCCGCCGGTCAGCTCGCCGAGCGACGCAGGCGCAACCTGCGCGGCGAGGTGCTGGCGCTGGCGAGCGCCCGCATGCGCCGTCGCTTGGAAGCCCGCCTGCACGGCGACGCCGAGCTCGAGCGCCTGCTGGAGGAGGTCGTGGAGCGTCGCCTGGATCCGGCCAGCGCGGCGGCGGCGCTACTCGAGCGGGTCGGCCTGGGCGAGGAAGCTCTGGCTCCGGCCGACACATCCTGAAATCCGGGCTGGCAAAACTTTCCGGCAGTAGAAACGTAGGCATCATTTTATTTGAAAGGTTCTTAAGTTCGCTGCACTTGGGAACGGTTTGGTGTAACGTGCTGGAAGCAAGCAGAGCGGTGGTCGGAGGGACGACCGGGAGACCTAGAGATGTCAGCAGAGAGATCGAGAGCTGTCCATGACAAGTCCGCCAATGGCTCGGGCGCTGCCGGCGACCGAACTTGGATGCGGGGCTCCTCGCCGCTGAAGGGCGCGATCCTCGGGCTCGTGCTGGAGCGCCCCGGGCACGGCTACGACCTCGGCGCCCGTCTGCGCGCCCGCCTCGGGCCTTCGTGGGCGATCGATCCCAAGCGTCTCTACCGGATGCTCGACCAGCTCGAGCGGGCAAGCCTGATCTCGGGCACGGTGGAGAGCGATCCCGATAACCCCCGCCTGCAGCGCACCGTCTACAGCGCCACCGAGCTCGCCCCCGGCGCGCTGCGGATGTGGCTGGAAACGCTCGCCCCGCGCGAGCCCACACGCGTGGAAATCCAGGCGAAGGTGGCGGCCGCGCGCGAGCAGGACGTGCCCCAGCTGCGCCAGGCGCTGCTCCAGTATGAGCGCGAGTGCCTGGAGCTGCTGCGCCAGAGCTCGGGGCCGCCGCTGTCGGTACGTTCGTGGATGGGGTTGGTGATGGACATTGTGCGCGACGCCTCAGACCGCCAGCTGCGGGCCGAGATCGAGTGGGCCAAACACACACGCACGGCGTATCGAGGAGCATGCCGCCCGCTCCCAGTAGCCCCGTCGGCGCTGCGCCGCTGCTCCGCTTCGAGCAGGTCAGCAAGTCCTACCCTGATGGGTGCCAGCGGATTTCGGTGTTCGAGCAAGTGTCCTTCGAGATCCACGACGGTGAGCACGTCGGCATCTTCGGCCCGCGGCGGGCGGGTAAGTCGACACTGCTGCGTCTGGCGGCGGGCATCGAGGCCCCGGACGATGGCTGGATCGCCTTCGAAGGGCGCGATCTGGCCAAGATGCCGGCGCTGCAACGCGACCGGCTGCTGCGTGATCGGATTGGGCTGCTGGCGAGCGACGACTGGCGCCCCGCGAAGGGCGAGCGGGTGGTCGATCATGTGGCGCTGCCACTGGTGAGCGACGGGGCCACGATGCACGAGGCCCGGCGCCGGGCGCGGCAGACGTTGCACTGGGCGGGTGCGACCAAGTTTGCCGACGAGCTGGCCGTTTCGCTCGCGGTTGGAGAGCGTATGCGGGTGATGCTTGCGCGGGCGCTGGTGCGCAAACCACGCCTGCTGCTGGTCGACGAGCCGGCCGCCGTGCCCAGCCCCAGCGAGCGTGAAGATCTGTACGAGCTGCTGCGCAGAGGCGCGCGCGAGCACAAGGCTGCGCTTGTGATCGCCTCCGAGGATTCAAGCGCGACGCGCGAAACCGATCTGCTGATGGAGATCGGTGGCGGTGAGCTGCTGCAGGCCGGCGGTCAATCGGGGTGGTGGTACCGCTCGTGCCGCGGCACGCGCCCCGGCAGACCGGTGGGATGGAGCGCTCGGGGTCGTGAGTCCAAGCGCAGGGCTGGAGCTGCGCGAGCTCGTCAAGCACTACGTCAGCGACGCCGAGGTCGTGCGCGCGGTGGATGGAGTCTCGCTGACGGTCGCGCCCGGCGAGCTCGTGGCGCTGTACGGGCCCAGCGGCTCGGGCAAGACTACGCTGCTGCTGCTGACTGCCGGCCTGCTCACGCCGGACCGGGGCAGCGTGTGGTTCGATCAGCGCGAGGTGAGCGGTCTGCCAGCCGTCGACGCCGCTCGCTTCCGCCGCCGCGAAGTGGGCTTCGTGTTTCAATCCTTCCACCTGATGGCCGGCGCCACGGCGCTCGACAACGCTGCGCTGAAGCTGCTCGGGGATGGCTGGACGCTGCGCGACGCGCGCCGGGTGGCGCGTCCGTGGCTCGAACGCGTGGGGTTGGGCGAGCGCGTCGAGCACACGCCCGACAAGCTTTCGATGGGCGAGCGCCAGCGGGTGGCGATCGCGCGGGCGCTCGCCGGCGAGCCGCGCCTGCTGCTCACCGACGAGCCCACCGGCAACCTCGATTCCAAGCGCAGCCGGGAGGTGCTGGCGCTGCTGCGCGAACTCTGCCGCGAGCGCGGCATCCCCGGCCTGCTCGTCACCCACGACCCCCAGGCGCGGGCGTTCGTGGATCGGGTGCACACGCTGCGCGACGGGCACCTCCAGGAGGGCCTCGATGCAGAGCTGGCGATGAGCCTCGCCTGATTAGCCGACGATGAGCCGGCCCTCGCTGAATCCGACGATCCTCGGCGTGCGCTTGAGCATGCTGTGCCGCTTCTACGTCTGGCGCCTGCGCCGCCACACCGCGCAAGAGCTGTTGGCCGGAGGTGGCATCGCCGTGGGAGTGGCGCTGGTATTCGGAGTGCTGGTGGCCAACAGCAGCCTGATGAGCTCCGCGGGGAACCTGCTGCATGGGCTGGTCGGCACGGCACGCCTGCAGGTGGTGGCGCGCTCCAGCGACGGTTTCGACGAGGGGCTGGCAACCAAGATCCGCGGGCTGCCGGGAGTGCAGGCGGCGGCCGGGCTGCTGCGTGAGGAGGTCACGGTGCTCGGGCCCAAAGGGCGCGAGTCGGTCCAGCTGATCGGCATCGACCCCAACATCATCCAGCTTGGGGTTCTGACCCAGCGGGAACCGGTCTCCTCCGAGCTGCTGCTCGCCGGCGGACTGGGTTTGCCGGCTGAAGTGGCGAGTACGATCGGCGCCGGCCAGGGGCATCGGGTGATGCTCGATGCCAACGGCGAAGCGCACCCGGTCTCCGTTCGTCTCGTGCTCTCCGGAGCGCTTGCCAACGCGACCAGGAATGGGACCGTGGCGATCGCGCTGCTGCCGCTCGCGCAGACGCTCACGGGCAAACTCGAACGGGTAACGCAGGTGCTCGTCAAGCCGGCGCCCGGCGCCGAAGCGCTCGTCGCCGGCGAGCTTCGACGGCTGGCCGCGGGGCGCCTTGACGTGGAGCCGGTGCAGGAGGAACTGCGCCAGCTGGGCAGCGCGGAGAAGCCGACCAACCAGTCGACCTCGCTGTTCGCCGCGATCGGTGGGATGGTGGGCTTCCTGCTGGCGCTCAACGCGATGCTGCTCACGGTGCCCGAGCGCCGGCGCTTCATCGCCGATCTGCGGATGCAGGGCTTCGACTCCCACCAGGTGCTGTTGATTCTGGGTTTTCAAGCGCTGCTGCTCGGGATCGGCGCCTCGATCGTGGGGGTCGCGCTTGGCGACGTGCTCTCGCACACGCTCTTCCACCGCGTTCCCCTCTACCTGGCGGTCGCCTTCCCGCTCAGCTCCGCGCAGCTGATCCACCTGAGCACGGTGCTGTTCGCGATCGGCGCCGGGGTGCTCGCCACGCTGATCGCCTCGCTGCCTCCGTTGATCGATCTGCGCCCCGGCCGGCCGGCCGATGCGGTGTTTCGCGAAATCCGCGACGAGGCTGGCATCTCCAGACGCGCTGTGCTCTGGTTGGGAGCCGTCGGTCTCGTCACCCTCGTGGCTCTGACCGTGCTCGTGTTGAGCATTCCCCGGCTGACGGTGCTGGGCGGCGTGGCGCTGGCACTGGTGGCCATCTGCCTGATCCCGGCGGTGTTCGTGACCGTGGTTGGTGTGCTCGCCCGCATCGGCGAGCGCATACCCGGCAGCATGTTGGTGATTGCCGTGACCGAGCTGCGATCGACCGCCACGCGCTCGATCGCCCTGGCGGGCGTGGCGGCGCTGGCCGTCTACGGCAGCGTGGCGATCGGGGGAGCTCGCGCAGACCTCCTGAATGGCATCGACGGCGCGATCTCCCACTACTTCAGTACCGCGGACATCTGGGTGGTCAACGGCGATGACATCTTCAACACCAACAGCTTCACGGCCGGCGACACCGCGGCGAAGATCGCGCGCATACCCGATGTCACGGCGGTGCGCACCTACCAGGGGGGGCTGCTCAACATCGGTGTGCGCAGGCTGTGGGTGCGCGCGAGAGACCCGAACGATCCGGCGATGCTCGAAGCCGGCCAGCTCGTGAGCGGCAACCTCGCGCGAGCCACCGAGCTGCTGCGGCGAGGGGGCTGGGCGGCGATCTCCAGCGAGCTTGCCGACGAACACCATCTGCGGGTTGGCAGCTCCCTATCGCTGCCCACACCGTCGGGCTCGGTGCGCTTTGGCGTCGCCGCGATCATGACCAACTCGGGCTGGCCTCCGGGCGCGATCACCATCAACACCAACGATTACAGTCGCTACTGGCACACGACAGACCCGTCGGCGCTGGAGGTTGATATCAAGGGGGGTGTTGCTGTTGCGGCGGTGAAACACGCGATCGAAGGTGCACTCGGCGATCGCCCGGGATTGCTGGTGCGCACGAGCAGCGAACGGACCGCCGAAAGCGAGGCCAGCGCTCGCCAGGGGCTGCGAACGCTCGGGGAGATCGCGACGCTGCTGCTGATCGCGGCGGCGCTGTCGGTTGCGTCGGCGCTCGGCGCGGTCATCTGGCAGCGGCGCGCCAAGCTTGCGTCGCTGCGCATCCAGGGCTTCGACTATCGCCAACTGTGGCGGGCGCTGCTGCTCGAGAGCTTGATCCTGCTGAGCATCGGCAGCCTCGATGGCGTGCTGCTGGGAATCTACGGTCACGCGCTGGCAAGCCGCTGGCTGGAGCTCACAACGGGCTTCTCCGCTCCGTTCTCACTCGCGGGGCTGCAGATTCTGGAGACCTTCCTGCTGGTTGCCGGGATGGCGATTGTCGTAATCGCCGTGCCCGGCCTGAAGGCGGCCAAGGTGCCGGCCAGCCTGGGCCTGCAGGAGTAGGAAACTCTCAAGCCGATCGACTTGCCCCAAAGATTTGGTCGTGCCTCGGATTGGCGAAAGCTCACGCCGTCTGGACAGATATTTCGCATGACGTCCCCCCGACGCGTAAAGCTGTTCGTATGGGTGCGTTTATCGAGGAGGGTGGATCGCTGGCTGCGTGGCTCCCGGCCGAGTTCGTGGGCGCCGCAAAACGGTATTGGCTGCGGATCTTCCCCAACGTTCGGCGTGAGGCAATTCGCTGGCGCAGCCGGGCGGAGGAGATCCCCGACCCGGTGCTGCGTCGGGCGGCCTTGGCCAATCTGCGGATGGAGCGCTTGAACCTCGATGGCGCCGCCGCCTTTGCCGCGTTCGTCCCGGATGCCTATCGCCCCGCGGTGGTGCGGGCTCAGGTGGCCATCCAAGCCGCTTACGACTATGTCGACACGCTTGCCGAGCAACCGTGCCGGGATCCGATTCGCAACGGCGATCAGCTGCACAAAGTGCTCGGCGCGGCGCTCGATCCAACCGGTCCGCGGATCGACTACTACGCGCACCATCCCCAAAAGGATGACGCCGGCTATCTCCAGTGCATAGTCGAGACCTGCCGTGCCGCGCTGCGCGAGCTTCCCTCCTACGCCTCGGTGGCGGAGCCGATGCGCAGAGCTGCCAGAAGAATGGTGTCCTATCAAAGCCTGAATCTCAATGAAGCACAGGGCGATCACGCGGCGCTGGCGCGCTGGGCATATACGCAGACACCCGCAAGCTCCGATCTCAGATGGTGGGAGACGGCAGCCTCCGCGGGCTCGTCGCTCGGTGTCTACATGCTGATCGCGATGGCAGCCAGGCATGCTGTCCGCGCGGAGGAGGCGACTGCCATCGAGGAGGCGTACTTCCCCTGGGTTGGCTCTCTGCATCTGCTGCTCGACAGTCTGGTCGATCAACAAGAGGATCGTGTGGCTGGTCAACCCAGTCTGCTCGCCTACTACTCCTCACCAGAGGAGGCTGCCGCTCGCCTGGGCCTGATCGCGGCCGAGTCGATGCGCAGGATTCGGGCGCTCCCCTGTGGACGCCAGCACGCGCTGTTGCTTGCCGGCATGGCGGGTCACTATCTGTCGATGCCCGTCGCCGTGCAAGCGGAGGCCCGGCTTGCGACCCGGTCGGTGCTGGCGGCCATCGGTGGGCTGGCGGCTCCCACGATGCTCGTGATGGGCGCCCGTCAGGCTCTGGGACGCTGATCATCCGCGCCTGGATCGCGGTGCCAAGACACCGCGAATCAGAAACAATAAAAATGACTTTGTATAGTGGGTAGGCGGACCGTCGCGATGGGCATTAATTACTCGCAATGCGACCATTCTTGTTGCGACTTTTCGTCCGCCGGGGTGTTAGTCATGATGTGATGGTCCTGCGGTTGGCGCGCCTTCCGGGTTCCGCCGCCGGTTCCACGTAACCAGATGGATCCGCATCGCCACATCCCTGAACTCGCCATACCCACAACATCGACATCGCCACATCCCTCTATCCCCACAACATCGCCACATCCCTGAATCTCCCATACCCCCAATTGTCATTTCCCAATCCTTCAGCTATGTCAAAACCATTGGATCCCGAGCACCCCGGCAGGTTCTCCTCCTCGTTGGTGGCGGGCCTGGCGATGCTCACATGCTTCACCGCCGAGCACCCAGTGCGGGGGATTGCCGACATGGCTGAGGAACTCGATTTGGGCCGCTCCACCACGCACCGCTATGCGACCACGCTGGTGACGCTCGGATATCTCGAGCAGGGGCCATCGCGTAAGTACCGGCTCTCCTCGCGGGTATCCGATTTCGGGCTCTCGCTGCTCGACTCGATGGTGGTGCGTCGAGTCGCGCGTGAATACCTGCGCGAGCTGCGCGCGCGGACCGGCCGCACCTCAAGCCTGGGGGTCCTGGGGGGCACCGAGGTTGCCTACATCGATCGCTGGCAGGGGTCTCGCCAAGGGCAGTATGCGGTCGATGAGGGCATCGGGCTGGGCACGCGGTTGCCCATCCACTGCACCGCCGCGGGTAAGGCGCTCCTGGCGCGCTTGCCCGAGGCGGAGCAGCGGAGCTTGATCTCCGGGCTGCGGGTGGGGCGGCGCGGACCCAAGACGATCACCACCAAGACGGCACTGCGGGCCGAGCTCGAGCAGATCGCCGAACAGGGGGTGGCGATCGAGGATGAGGAGCTGCTCGCGGGCCGGCGCGCCGTCGCCGCCGCGGTGCTGGACAAGGACGGCCACGCGGTCGCCGCGGTCGAGCTGGCGGTGCCCGTGCAGGCCTGCAGCCGCGAGGAGCTGCTCGCCCAGTTTGGGCCCAAAGTCACGGCCACGGCCCAGCGGATCGCGGCGGCGTTGGCGTGAGCGCCCAGGCCACGGCTCAGCGGATCGCGGCGGGGCTGGCATGAGCGGCGCCTCCAACTACCTCGCCCGGCGCCTGCGTCAGGCGCGCTGGCATCGCGTCGATGACGAGCTGTCGCGACGAACCGTCGTCTGCCTCGCTCGTGTGCTGCCGGCCTGCCCGCTCCTCGGTGTGCGACCGCGACCGACCAGACTTGTGATCAAGAGCTCGCGTGGCGTGGGGCCCAGGAGACCGTCCAAAAACCCGTTGGTTGGCCCTCGGGGCGTGGGACCTAGGCGCCGAGGGCTCGCGCGATCACCATCTGTTGTACCTCGTCGGTGCCCTCCCCAATCGTGAGGATCTTCGCGTCGCGGTAGAAGCGGCACACGGGGTACTCCTCGATGAAGCCATACCCGCCGTGGATCTGCACCGCCTCCTCGGCGCAGCGCACTGCCAGGCGACCCGTCTTGAGCTTGGCCTGAGCGGCGGTGAGCGTGAAGTTGCGCCCCTCGTCCTTCTCGCGTGCTGCCTTGTGCACGAGCAGGCGGGCCGCGGCGATCTCGGTTGACATGTCCGCCAGCTTGCCCTGAATCGCCTGGAACTTCGAGATCGGCTTGCCGAACGCCCTGCGCTCCTTGGCGTACTTGAGCGCCTCGTCGAGCGCTCCCTGCGCGAGACCCACGCCCATCGCCGCCACGCCGATGCGCCCGATGTCGAGCACGTGTAGGAACTGCTTGAAGCCCTGTCCGCGGGGGCCCAGCAGGTTCTCCTGCGGCACGCGGCAGTCAGCGAAGCTCAGCGGCCGTGTGTCGGAGGCGTTCCAGCCCATCTTGCGGTAGGGCTCGCCCTGCTCGTAGCCGGGCGTGCCGTTGGGCACGATGATGTTGGAGATCTCCTTGCTCGCGCCTGCGTTGCCGGCTCCCGGGTGGGCGGGATCGGTTTCACCGCCCGCTTTCTTCCCGCCCGTGCCGCTCTCGCCGCCGTTTGCGCCGCCTACGTCACTGCTGTCGCCGGTGACAGCCGTGATGCACACCACACCCGAGATCTCGGTGCCGGCATTGGTGATGAACTGCTTGGCCCCGTCGATCGCCCACTCGCCATCCTGCAGGCGCGCGCGGGTGCGGGTGTTGCCCGCGTCGGACCCCGCCTCCGGCTCGGTCAGCCCGAACGCCCCGAGCTTCTCCCCCGCACACAGCTGCGGCAGCCACTCGCGCTTCTGCTGCTCCGAGCCGAACAGGTAGATCGGCTGGGTGCCCAGCGAGGTGTGTGCGCAAAGCGTGATCGCGACCGAGGAGTCCACGCGGGCGAGCTCCTCCACCGCGAGCGCGTACGCCAGCGAGTCCCCGCCGCCGCCGCCGTACTCCTCAGGGAAGGGAATCCCCATCAGGTTGAGCTTGCCCAGCTGCGCGACGATCTCGTAGGGAAACGCCTTGCAGCGGTCGAGCTCCTCCGCCACGGGGGCGACCTCGCCCTCGGCGAATTCCCGCACGGTCCTGCGGATCAGCTCGTGGTCGGGGGAGAGGTCGAAGTCCATCAGGCATACGAGCGCGCGAGCTCGACGAGCAGTCGCACGCCGTAGCCCGAGGCGCCTTTGGGGGCGTAGGCGCGGCCGAGATCCCAAGCGGAGCCGGCGATGTCGAGGTGCGCCCAGGGGGTCTCGCCCACGAAGTTGGAGAGGAACGCGGCGCCCACGATCGTGCCGGCCTTGCGCCCTTCCGGAGCGTTGTCGAGGTCGCCGTAGGTGCCTTTGATCAGCTCGTCGTACTCCTCGTGCAGCGGCAGCCGCCACACGATCTCACCCGTCTGCCTGCCCGCTGCGGCGATCCGCTCGGCGAGCTCATCGTCGTTGCCGATCAGCCCCGCGTGGGTCGAACCGAGCGCGATGATCACCGCGCCGGTGAGCGTCGCCAGGTCGACCACCCGTTCGGCCCCCAGCGACACGGCGTGGTGCAGGCAGTCCGCCAGCACGAGGCGGCCCTCGGCGTCGGTGTTGTTGACCTCGATCGTTTTCCCATTCGCCGCCGTCACGATGTCCCCGGGCTTCACCGAGCGGTCGCTCGGCAGGTTCTCGGTCGCGCCGACGACCCCGACGAGCTTCACCGGCAGCTGCAGGCGCGCGATCGCCGCGACCGCCTCGACCACGGCGGCGCCGCCGGACATGTCGAACTTCATCTCCGCCATCTTCGCCCCCGGCTTCAGCGAGATGCCGCCGCTGTCGAACGTCACCGCCTTGCCGACCATGCCCAGCAGCGGGCCACTCGCCTCGGGATGCTCGTAGCGCATCACGATCAGCGCCGGCTCCTGCGCCGAGCCCTGCGCCACGGCCGCGAAAGCGCCCATGCCCCGCGCGAGGATCTCCTCGCGTCCCTCCGTCTCCACCGTGAGCCCCTCGACCTCCTGCGCCAGCGAGCGCGCGTGCTCGGCCAGCGCGGTCGGGGTGAGGTCGTTGGCGGGCCGGTTCTGCAGGTCCCGCGCGGCGTTGACCGCCGCCGCCACGATCGCCGCCTCGGCGATGGCGCGCTCCAGGTCTTGCGCGGACGATCCGCCGGTCTCGCTCCCCCGCGCGTCCTCTGGCGGGGGGCTCTGCCCTGTCGCGTGGGAGACGATCAGCGCTTGCAGGTGCTTGGGGGCGGCGTCCTCGCCCGCGGGCGGGGGGGAGCGGTGGCTGTCGAAGCGGTAGTCCGCCAGCGCGGTGCCCTCGACCAGCGCCGCGCACGCCGCGAGGTCCTCGCTGGGCGCCTGCCAGCAGAGCGTGCGGGTCGAGAGCTCCAGCGCCCGTGCGTGCGCGCCGGCTGCCGCCGAGCGCGCGCGCTCGGGCGTGAAGTCCTTACGCTTGCCGAGCCCCACCAGCAGCCATCGCTTGCCGTCGGCGTGAGCGAGCGCGAGCGCCTTCGGGGTGGGTCTCGCCTCGCCTGAGGCGATCAGCTGCGTCGCCGCGTCAGGCAGCCTGCCCGGTGCATCCTCGCCGTCGAAGATCCCCACCGCAACGGTGTCCGCATTGGTGCTTGCGCCTGGTTGGGTAGTTGCTGAGATGTTCACGATCCCGCACGATATCTGTTGCGCTGGTGGAGGGTTGTGCCGTGCCTCCACTAGCATGGTGCCGGCATTCACCGTTCGTCATCGACCCTAGGAGAGCTTGATCCAATGTCCAAGACCGTGATCCTCGGCGCCGCGCGCACGCCGATCGGCAAGATGGGAGGCGGCCTGTCAACGCTGGATGCCACCGAGCTCGGGGCGATCGCGATCGAGGCCGCGCTGGAGCGCGCCGGGGTCGAGCCCGAGCAGGTCGAGCACGTCGTGATGGGTCAGGTGCTGCAGGCCGGCCAGGGGCAGATCCCCTCGCGTCAGGCGCAGATCAAAGCCGGGATCCCCAAGGAGGTCTCCTCGGAGACGATCAACAAGGTGTGCGCCTCCGGGCTGCGCGCGACCGTGATGCTCGACCAGGCGATCCGCGCCGGCGACGTGCAGATTGGCGTGGGCGGCGGCATGGAGTCGATGTCGCGGGCGCCCTACCTGCTGCCCGGTGCGCGCTTCGGCTTTCGCATGGGTGACGTAAAGGCGCTCGACGCGATGGTCCACGACGGCCTCACCAACCCCTTCTCCGGCAAGCAGATGTTCGTCGAGGCGACCGCCGTCGCCGACGAGCTCGAGATCACGCGTGCCGACCTCGACCGCTGGGCGCTGCGCTCGCACGAGCTCGCGCTGAAGGCGACCGATGAGGGGCGCCTGTCCGAGGAGATCGTGGCGGTCACCGTCAAGGGTAAGAAGGGGGACACCGTCGTGGAGATCGACGAGGGTCCCCGTCGCGACACGTCGCTGGAGAAGCTCGCCGCGCTGCCGGGCCTGGTCGGCAAGGAGGGTTCGCACACCGCGGGCAACTCCCCCGGCGTCAACGATGCCGCCGGCGCGCTGGTGGTCTCCTCTGAGGAGTGGGCCTCCGCCAACGGCAGGGAGGTGCTCGGCGAGATCGTCACCCACGCGCAGAGCGGCGACGACTTCGCCTACCTTGCACGCACTCCCGCCTCGGCCGCGACCAAGGCGCTGCAGAAAGCCGGTTTGAGCGCGCAGGACATCGACGTGTGGGAGATCAACGAGGCCTTCGCCTCGGTCACGCTCAACTCGATCCGGATGCTCGGCATCGACGAGGAGCGCGTCAACGTCAACGGCGGCGCGGTCGCGCTCGGCCACCCGATCGGCGCCTCCGGCGCGCGCATTCTCGGCTCGCTCGTGCTCGAGCTGCGCCGCCGCGGCGGCGGTCTCGGCTGCGCGGCGATCTGCTCCGGGGGCGGGCAGGGCGACGCGGTGATCGTCCGCGTCTGACTCGCGGATGGGGGCGCCTGCGTCTGAGCCGCACGGCGGGCGGCGGGACACGATGTCCCGCCCCCAGCCCGCTGTGGAGGAGGTGCCGCGCGCGGATGCGCACCCCCTGAGCGAGAACGGTTTGCGCGCCGCGGCGTTCTTCGACCTCGACCGCACGTTGATGGCCGGTTCTTCCGGCATCTTCTTCGCGCGCGCGGCCTACGAGGCGGGGATGATCACGCGCGGGCGGCTGCTGGGCGACCTCTACCAGAACCTCCGCTTTCGCCTGCGCGGCTCGACCGACGACTGGGCCGACGAGGTGCGCCGGCGCGTCGGGGAGATGCTCGCCGGGGTGGCGGTGCGCGACCTGCAGCGCATGTCTCCGCGCGTGCTCGCCGGGGTGCTGCCGCGGCTGTACCCGCAGATGCTCGAGCGCGCCTACGCCCACCAGGATGCGGGGCGGCCCGTCTACATCGTCACCGCCGCCTCCCAGGAGATGGCTGACCTGCTCGCCCACGTGCTCGTCTTCGACGGCGGTGTCGGCTCGCGCCTGGAGGTGCGCGACGGCCGTTACACCGGCCGCGCCGATGGTCCCTTCAACTACCGCGAGGGCAAGGTGCTCTCGCTGCGCGAGCTTGCTTCGCGGGATGGGATCGACCTCGCCGCCTCCTTTGCCTACTCCGACTCCGAGTCCGACCTGCCGATGCTGCGCGCCGTCGGACACCCGGTGGTCGTCAACCCCGACCCCGAGCTTTCCCGCATCGCCGCCGCGGAGGGCTGGGAGGTCCTGCGTCTCGACCGCCTCGGGCGGCGTTTGAAGATCGCCGTCGCGCTCTCCGCGGGCGCCACGCTCGCCGGTCTCGGCGGGGTCGTGCGGGGGCGTGCAGGCGAGCGCGAGCAAGCGCGGGCATAATCCCGCTTACCTGCCTCGATCGCAGGCCGACGCCGCGCCGTCTTTTGCCTCCCCAACTGCCACCCCAGATCCCACCCTCCTTTTCGCTCCTCACCCACCCCCGATCCCAACCATGTCATCCACCCCCACCCACGGCAAGATCCGCGTCGTCGTCGCCAAGCCCGGCCTCGACGGCCACGACCGCGGCGCCAAGATCATCGCGCGCGCCTTGCGCGACGCGGGCATGGAGGTGATCTACACCGGCCTCCACCAGACGCCCGAGCAGATCGTCGAGACCGTGATCCAGGAGGACGCCGACGCCGTCGGGCTATCGATCCTCTCCGGCGCGCACATGACGCTGGTGCCGCGCGTCGTCGCGCTGCTGCGCGAGCAGGGGGTCGACGACGTGCTTGTGACCGTCGGCGGGACGATCCCTGCGGAAGACATCCCCGAGCTCAAGCGTTTGGGGGTGGCTGAGGTCTTCACGCCCGGTGCGCCCACGCAAGCGATCGTCGACTTCATCCGCGCTGGGGTTGCGGAGGATTGAGATCGGTGGCGGTCAGCGGGGCGCGGCGGCCAGGCGCCGTGAGGATGGCCACTGGGCGTGAGTGGCCCCAAAGATTGATTGACTCGTCAGTCAACCGCCTGAACCGGTAGGATGATTACGTCCCGACACCTAAGGAGATAGGCAGAGAATGAAGATTTGCGTCCTTGTCAAGGAGGTCCCGGACGCCGCCGTCGAGAAGCGCATCGACCCCTCGACGGGGCGCATGGACCGCAGCGGGGAGAAGAACCTCAACCCCTATGACACCCACGCCATTGAGGCCGCCATGCAGATCAAGGAGGGTGGCGCGGTGCCTGTGGAGGAGGTCGTCGCCGTCACGATGGGGCCGGAGAGCGCTGTGCGCGCTTTGCACAAGGCCGTCTCGCTCGGCGCCGACCGCTCCGTACATTTGACCGACCCCGCGGTCGCCGGCTCCGATGTCGCCGCCACCGGCTACGCGCTTGCCAAGACGCTCGAGCGCGAGAGCCCCGACCTGGTGCTGCTCGGCCAGCAGTCTGACGACGGCGAGTGCTACACGATCGGCGCCGTCGTCGCTGAGCACCTCGGCATGCCCTCGCTCACGCAGGTGATCAAGATGGACGTCGCCGACGGCGCGCTGCGCTGCGAGCGCCAGGCCGAGTACGGCTACGACACCGTGCAGGTCGGCCTGCCCGCGGTGATCTCCGTGGGTGACGCGATCAACGAGCCGCGCTACCCCTCGCTGAAGGCGATCATGGGTGCCAAGAAGAAGCCGCTTGACACCGTTGGTGTCGGCGACGTCGGCATCGATGCATCCAAGGTCGGCGGCGACAATTCCGCCGCACAGTGGGTCGCCGCCAAGGCGCCGCCCGCGAAGGCCGCCGGAGAGATCATCGAGGACGAAGACACCGGCGAGACGGTCGAAAAGATCGTCGCCTGGCTCGACGAGAGGAAGCTGATCTGATGAGCAGTCGGGAGATGTTGTCCTTTAAATCGCCTAGAACCACTTCACAAAATGAAGGGTTGGGGTCCGAAAAGTTCATGTGCAATACCCCGCGGCGCTCGGCGGAAAGGAACTGAAATGGCAAACATCCTGGTCTACGCGCTGCACTACGAAGGCGCGATCAACAAGAACTCGCTCGGTGCCGTCTCCGAGGGCGCAAAGCTGGCCGCGGAGCTCGGCGGCGAGGCGCACGCGATCCTGTTGGGCGAGAACGTCTCGCATGAGCTGGCGGCCACGCTCGGCAAGTACGGCGCCAAGAAGGTACTCGTCGCCGAGGGCCCCGAAGGACTCGCGCAGCCACTGGTCGACGCGATGGCCGCGGCGATCTCGGGCGGCGACTACAAGTACGCGCTGTTCGGGGGCGGCCTGCTCGGCTTCGAGATCGGCGCCGGCCTAGCTGCGCGCCTCGGCGCCGGCGTCGCGATGGAGGTCACTGGCGTGCGCGCCGAGGGTGGCGAGCTGATCGCCGAGCGTCCGATCCTCGGCGACTCCGCAATCTCCGAGATCAAATACCGCTCGCCCGTCGGGATCATCATCGGCCGCCTCAACGCGTTTGAGATCAACGACGCCAGCGGTGCCGACGCGCCGGTGGAGCAGCTGAGCTTCGAGCTGTCGGCCCACGCGTCGCAGGCGAAGATGCTCACCCGTGGCGAACAGCGCGGCGCGGACGTCGACATTGAGGGGGCCTCGATCCTCGTCGCCGGCGGGCGCGGCCTCGGCAAGGCCGAGGGCTTTCAGCTCTGCGAAGACCTCGCCGCGGCCTTCGGCGGCAACACCGCCGTCGCCGCCACGCGCGCCGTCGTGGACGCCGGCTGGTACCCCTACGCGGCGCAGATTGGCCAGACCGGCAAGACGGTCGCGCCGAAGCTCTACCTCGCCGCCGGTATCTCCGGGGCGATTCAGCACAAGGTCGGGATGCAGGCCTCGGAGAACATCGTGGCGATCAACAAGGACTCCAACGCCCCGATCTTCGAGTTCTCCGACCTCGGCATCGTCGGCGATCTCAACAAGATCCTGCCGAAGCTGACCGATGCGGTGAAGGCGAAGAAGGCCGGTTGAGGGGACGGGGCGGATGAGGGTGCTCCAGCGCGAACGACAAGGAGCGTGATCAGCGATGTCTCATAACGGTTCCAGCAACGGGCGTGTCGTCCCCGCGGCTTACCCGCCGCCGGTGGACTCCAAGAAGGAATTCGTCAAGCGCGGCCTCGACCCCGAGGACGAGCTGATCGAGGTGGGCGTGGCGATCGTCGGCGGCGGCACTGCCGGTCTCGCCTGCGCCAACCGCCTGCTGCAGCTGCTGGGAGACGATCCGGAGACGATGGAGCGCCTCGGCGAAGTGCCGGTCGCGGTGATCGAGAAGGCCAAGACCTGCGGCGGGCACAACCTCTCAGGCGCGGTGATGCGCCCCGGGCCGCTGCAGGAGCTCTTTCCGGAGCTGACGCGCGAGCAGTGGCGCCAGGAGGGCTTCGCGTTCGGCGAAGTCAAGAAGGAGTCGGTGTACATGCTCACTGGCCCGAAGTCCAAGCTCCCGGTCCCGATCCCGGCGGTGCCGAACTTCAAGAACCACGGCAACGAGGTGGTGTCGGTCTCCGCGATGGCGCGCTACCAGCAGCGCGTGGCGGAGGAGGCCGGCGCGTACATCCTCACCGAGACCTCGGCGACGCAGCTGATCGTGCAGGACGGCAAGGTCGTCGGCGTGCGCTCGGGCGACAAGGGCCGCGGCAAGGACGGCGAGCCGCTCGGCAACTTCGAGCCCGGCACCGACATTAAGGCTCAGGCGACCGTGCTCGCGGAGGGCTGCTGGGGTCACCTCACCGGCGCCGCGATCAAAGAGTTCGACCTCGCCGAGGGCCGCGAGCCGCAGGTGTGGGAGCTCGGCGTGAAGGAGGTGTGGAAGGTCAAGAAGCCGCTCGACCGGGTGATCCACACGTTCGTGCAGCCATGGCCGCTGAAGGTTGCGGCCAAGTATGGTCAGCTCGGCGGCACCTGGCTGTATCCGATGAAGGACGAGAAGACGGGCGAGGACCTCGTCTCGATCGGGTTCGTCGTCGACCTCAACTACCGTGACGCGACGACCTCGGCGCACGACCTGCTGCAGACGTTCAAGACGCATCCGCTCGTCAAGGGCATCCTCGAGGGCGGCGAGCGGATCGCGTGGGGCGCGAAGGCGCTTCCGGGCGGCGGCTACTGGTCGATGCCCAAGCTCTCGATGCCCGGCGCGGTGCTCGTCGGCGATGCCGGCGGGATGGTCGATACGGCGGCGCTGAAGGGCATCCACCACTGCATCCGGTCCGGGATGCTGGCGGCCGAGTCGATTTACGCGGCGCTCAAGCGCGGCAGCAGCGACCTGTCCGATTACGAGGAGATGGTCGAGAAATCCACGATCGGGACCGAGCTCTACCAGGTGCGCAACACAAGGCAGGCATTCCAGAAGGGCTTCCTCGTCGGCAGCCTGCTGGCGGGCCCGTCGATCATGTCCAAAGGCAAGGTTCCCCCGGGCCGGCAGGCGTGGCACCCCGACGACGCCGAGCCGATGTTCATCGGCAACACCAAGGACTCCTACCCCAAGCCCGACGGCAAATACACCTTCGACAAGCTCTCCTCGGTGTTCATCACCGGCAATGCGACCCGCGACGACGCCCCCAACCACATTCGCGTGCAGAAGCGCGTGCCCCGCGAGGTGGCCGAGACGTGGCGCTGGATGTGCCCGGCGGGCGTGTACGAGATCCCCGACGATGGGGAGGGTGGGGACGAATCCGGCATGGTGGACGTGATCGTCAATTACACCAACTGCGTGCAGTGCGGCGCGATCACTGCCAAGGGCGGACGTTTGACAACGCCCGAGGGGGGCGACGGGCCTCTCTACCAGATACTCTGACGGCCCCATCAGAACCTCCGGGCCATGCGGGGATGTACTGGTTCGTCTGGAAAAGTCAATGCGATGCGTGCGCCTGCGCAACCAAGGCGTCCCTTGGAGTGTTAGGGGGGAGCGATGTCGAGATCGAGGTTCTTCACGTCCCTGAGCGCGGTTTCCCTACTAGCGCTCGCCTTGGCACTCCCGGCGTCGGGCGCCGGCGTGAGCACGGGAACGACCGGGACGGGCACGACGGGTCCGACTCCGGCGCTGAGCGCAGGCGTGGAACAGTGCGTGACGACGGGCCCCCAGGCCGGCCGTTCGGTGACGTTCACGGGGCAGATGGAAACAGTCGCGGGCGCACACAAGATGGCGATCGAGATCGAGGTGCAGGAGCGCACCCCCGAAGAAGAAGGCTTCCACACGCTCACCACCGCGGGCCTCGGCTCCTGGCAACGCTCCGAAGCGGGGGTCAAGATCTACAAGGTGCGCCAGGCGGTCACCGACCTCCCCGCCCCCGCCGTCTTCCGCGCGATCGTGCGCTACCGCTGGCTGAACGAAAAGGGCCAGGTGATCAGGCGCGACGAGCGGCACACCCCGATTTGCAAGCAGCCCGGCGAACGCGCCAAGGCCGGAAGGGCCCCGGCCAAAACCTGAGTGGCGCGCCTCGCTACAATGCACTGAGCATGAAGACCTCGATCCATCCCACCTACACGCAGGCACACGTGCGCTGCACCTGCGGCAACGAGTTCACGACGCGCGCCACGCGCGATGAGCTCCACGTCGAGGTGTGCTCCAACTGCCACCCGTTCTACACCGGCCGCCAGAAGCTGGTGGACACCGGCGGGCGCGTCGAGCGTTTCCAGCGCCGTGTGGCGAAGGCCCGCGTGCGCCAGGCGCAGAGCGCCGCCGCGGCGGCGGGCCAGAAACAGCCGGAGTAGCCGATGGCCACCGCCGTCGCTCCAGAGCAGGCGGCGGCCGGGCGGGTGGGACCCGATCCTGACGGCCAGCTGGTCGCCCAGCGCGACGCGCCGCTCGGCGGTCAGGCGGTGCTCGAGGGCGTGATGATGCGCGGGGTCTCCAACTGGGCGGTGGCCGTGCGCAAGCCGGTCCTCGAGGGATCGGCCGTCCCGTCGGGGTCGCCCAACGGGCCCGCCCCGTCGATGTCATCCAACGGTCAGGTCGAGACCCCGGCTGGCGAAAATGGCCACGGGCCCACGGAGCCCGACGAGCCCCTGGGCGAGATCGAGGTCTCAAGCTTCCAGCTGAGTTCCCCGCTGCGCCGCCATCGCATCCTGCGCCTGCCGATCGTGCGCGGCGTGGTCGCGCTGGGGGAGTCGCTGGCGATCGGCTTCCGCGCGCTGAGCGTCTCCGCCAACGCGCAGCTGCCCCCGGCCGAGAGCATGGGCGAGGGCGACGGCGATGGGCAGGACGGCGCGGAGGCCGAGGCCCAGGAGATCCCCGGCGCGGTGTGGGCGGGGACCGTGGTCGTTGCGGTGGTGTTCGCGATCGGCCTCTTCTTCCTCGTGCCGGTCGGCATCACCAGCCTGATCAAGGGCCAGCTCGGCGACTCCTCGGTGCTGTTCTGGCTGATCGAGGGGCTGGTGCGCACGGCGATCTTCCTCGGCTACATGCTGCTGCTCTCACGCCTGAAAGACCTGCGCCGCGTGTTCGAGTACCACGGCGCCGAGCACAAGACGATCTCCTGCTACGAGGCCCAGCTGGAGCTGACGCCCACAAACGCGCAGCGCTTCTCGCGCCTGCACCCCCGCTGCGGCACGAGCTTCCTGCTGGTCGTAATGATCGTGGCGATCTTCGTGTTCGCCCCGATCGGCCTGCCCGCGTGGTATTGGCTGGTGCTGACGCGCATCCTCGGCGTGCCGATCATCGCCGGCATCTCCTTCGAGATCATCAAGTTCGCCGGGCGCAACCGCCGCCGCCGCTGGGTGCAGGCGCTGATGTGGCCGGGTCTGAAGCTGCAGCTGCTCACCACCCGCGAGCCCGACCTCCACCAGCTGGCGGTCGCGATCGCAGCCCTGAACGCCGTGCTAGCGCACGAGACCCCGGGCGAGCTGAGCGCTGCCGACCTGGTGGGCGTGGAGGTCGTGGCGTAAAGAAGATCGGCTGGTCGAGCAGAGCTCGGCACGCGCGAGCGTTTCGTCGCAAGCGTTGAGTAGCTTTGGGGTATGGGCTACAAGACCAAGGCGATAGTGCCCGTAATTGTCTTCGGGCTGGCATTTGCCGGCAGCGTTGTGTATGGCAGTCCGGCCAAGCTGCCGGGCGCGGCGCTGGGGTGGACGCTGCTGCTGCACGTGGAGCGCGCGAGTGCTGTACTGGCGGTCTTGGGCGCTGTGTGGCTTGTCGGCTGGCGCGCTCTACATGGGCGCTTCCCGATCAAATTCGGCCACGTCGAGTATGAGGATGAGTTGGCGGCGTCGGCAGTGACGGTCGAAGCGCACGAGCGGCGGCTCAAACTGATCGAAGGCTACCTTCCCCTGGAGCAGCCGCGGAAACGCATACAATAAGCATCATGACTCTACGCTTTGCCAAGAATTCCAGTTCTACGGTCCCCGTCGAGAAGATCACCCCGGAGGGAGTGCGTCGTCGGGAAATCCTCGAACAGGCCAGGCGCGAACTGCCTGCACTACGCAAGCAGGCCGAGGAAGGAATCGCCACGCTCAAGCGACTCGCCGAGCGCGCCGGTAGGTAGCCAGGCCCCGGCGTAAAGGGCTGCCCGACGCGGCCCCCATAGACTGAGCGGGATGATCGAAGACCTCGTCGAGCAGATCGAGACGCGCTTTGCCGAGCTCGGCGCGCAGCTGACGGACCCCGCGGTGATCGGCGACCGCGCGCGCTATGCGCAGGCGGGGCGCGCGTACAGCCAGCTGGAGCCGGCGGCGAAGCTGGCCGCCGAGTGGCGCCGCGCGCAAGACGACGCAGCAGGGGCAGAGGAGCTGCTCAGCGAGGACGGCGAGGACGCGGAGGTGCGCGAGCTGCTCACGAGCGCCCGCGCACGCAGCGAGGGGCTCGAAGAGGAGATCCGCCTGGCGATGGTCGAGGAGGACCCCAACGACGAGAAGAACGTGATCGTCGAAATCCAGGGTGGCGCCGGCGGCGAGGAGGCGGGGCTGTGGGCGGGCGACCTCTACCGGATGCTGACTCGCTATGCCGAGCGTCGTGGCCTGCAGGTCGAACCGCTGGAGGTGGGGGAGGGCAAGTACACGTTCGCGATCAAGGCCCACCCGTCCGGAGCCCGTCAACCCGGCGCGGGATCCGGAGCCCACCCACCCGGGGCGGCCGCGGGCGCCTACTCGGTGCTGAAGTTCGAGGGCGGCACCCACCGCGTGCAGCGCGTGCCCGCGACCGAGTCCCAGGGCCGCATCCACACCTCGACGGCGACCGTGGCGGTGCTGCCGGAGGTCGAGGAGGTCGAGGTCGAGATCGACCAGAACGACCTGCAGATCGACGTCTACCGCTCGACCGGCCCGGGCGGCCAGTCGGTCAACACGACCGACTCGGCGGTGCGTATCACGCACAAGCCATCGGGCATCGTGGTCGCGATGCAGGACGAGAAGTCCCAGCTGCAGAACCGCGAGAAGGCGCTGCGGGTGCTGCGCGCGCGCCTGTACGAGCGGGCGCTGGCCGAGCAGCAGGCGGAGCTGGCGGCTGACCGCCGCGCGCAGGTCGGCACGGGCGACCGCGCGGAGAAGATCCGCACCTACAACTACGGCGAGCGGCGCGTCACCGACCACCGCATCAAGCTCACCACGCACAACCTCGACGCGGTGCTGGAAGGCGAGCTGGACGAGTTCACCCAGGCGCTGCAGTCCGACGAGAAGCGCCGCAGGCTGGAGGCGCAGACGGCGGCGCCGCAATGAGCCGCGCGCAAGGGGGGTTGGGATGGGCGGGGTGGGCGGGTCCTAACCGATTGGGCTGGGGGGTGGTGCTCGCAACTCATTCAGAGAGCGGGGCTTACTTCCGGCGCGCCCCGCCGAGACGGGCGGTGAGCGCCAAGGACGCGCTTGACGGTGCGATCACGGCCTTCACTGCGGCCGGCGTGGAAACCCCACGCCTCGACGCCGAAGTGTTGCTCGCGCACATTCTCGGCGTGGACCGTGCCCGTCTGCTCACCGACGACGACCTGACCGTCACTGGCCCCGATGTGAGGCCCTACCAGGAGGCGGTGCGCCGCCGCGCGGTGCAGCGCGAGCCGGTCACCTACATCACGGGAGTGCGCGGCTTTCGCCGCCTGGAGCTAGACGTGGACCCCCGCGCGCTGATCCCGCGCCCGGAGACCGAGCTGCTGGTCGAAGTCGGCCTCGGGCTGCCGCAGGGCGCAAGCGTGCTCGACGTCGGCACCGGCAGCGGCGCCGTGGCGCTCGCGCTGAAGGACGAGCGCCCCGACCTGCGGGTCACGGGCAGCGACATGAGCGGGCAGGCGCTCGAGCTGGCCCGCGCCAACGCCGCCAAGCTGCGGCTGAAGGTCACGTGGATGCACGCCGACCTGCTGGAGGGGATGCCCGAAGAGTTCGACGCCCTGCTGTGCAACCCCCCGTACGTGGCGGAGTCGGAGCGGGCCACGCTCGCCCCGGAGATCCTCCGCCACGAGCCCCCCGGAGCGCTGTTCGCGGGCGCCGACGGCCTGGACACGATTCGCGTGCTGCTGACCCAGCTGGCCACCCGTGAGCGCGTGCGCCTCGCGGCGCTGGAGGTCGGCGCCGGTCAGGCGCAGGAGGTCAGCGAGTTGATGCGCTCAGCTGGTTTTCCCACGGTTTGTGTTGAAGTCGACCTTGGTGGTGTCGAGCGGGTGGTGGTGGGGACGCGGGGGGGCTGACGTTCCCAGGCTCAGGCGGCGACGCCGTGGGACCTGCCCGGCGCCGCGGGAGACTACAAGGGTCTTGTAGTACAATGCCTTTGTAGTACACTCGCCTCGTGGCGCTCGCAAAGCTGATCGACCGTGAACAGGAGCTTGCGAGCCTCAAGCGAGCGTGGGGGCAGGCGGCTGCTGGGCGCCCTCAGCTTGTTGTTGTGTGGGGCAGGCGGCGCGTCGGGAAGACCTTTCTGCTGTCGCACTTCGTGCAGGAGCGGCGGGCTGTGTTCTTCGGCGCCACTCAGCAGGCTGAGGGCATCGAGCTTGCGCGCCTCGCGGACTCGGTGCGGCGCGATCTGGGCGATCGGGCCGCCGATCTTGTGGGAGGACGTTTCGCCAGTTGGGAGGCGGCTCTACGCTTCTTTGCGGCGCTGGCCGTGGATGAGCCGCTGGCGGTGGTGCTCGACGAGGTTCCCTATCTTGTCAACTCCACCGCCGGCTTTGCAAGCGTCGTCCAGGCTGTCTGGGATCACATTCCGGAGGGCACGAAGCTGATGGTGGTGCTGACCGGCTCGGCGGTCGCGATGATGGAGGCGATGGTCGGCGCTGGTGGGGCTCTGCGGGGCCGCGCGACGCTGACGCTCAGGCTCGGCCCGCTGGACCCGTGGGAGGCGCGCGCGTTTCTGCCTCGCTTGGAGCCCGCGGCCTTCTTTGAAGCGTATGCGGCGTGCGGGGGCTATCCGCTGCATCTGCGTGGGTGGGATGAGCATGCCGGCACGGAGAGCAACCTCGTTCGCCTGGCGGGCACGCCGGGTGGGATCCTGCTCGAGGACGCCTCGGGGATGCTCGCCGAGGAGCTGCCGCACGCCGGCGGGTACGCGCGGATCCTGGCTGCCGTCGGCCGCGGCAGGACGCACTTCGGGGAGATCGCCGCCGAGAGCGATCAGCGGGTGGAGCGGCCCATCGAGATCCTGATCCGTGCCGGTCTGCTCGCCAAGACGCTGCCGGTCGGGGGGCCCCGAGGCGCGCGGGCGAGCTACGAGCTGGCCGACCCCTACCTCGCGTTCTGGTTTGGGGTGCTGTACTCGGAAATACCCCAGATCGAAGCCGGTCAGGGGCGGGCCGTCATGCGCAGGCGCGCGCCTGAGTGGCAGCGTCACCTCGGCGCGGTGTTCGAGGAGACCGCGAGAGCGCACGCGCGGCGGCTTGTGGCCCGGGGTGAGCTGCCGGAGGATTTGGTGGTGGGCCGCTGGTGGGCGGCCCGCGGAGAGCCGTGCGAGGTCGACGTGCTCGGGCTGCGCGGTGCGCAGAGCGCGCTGCTCGGCGAGGCCCGCTGGCAGGCTCGACCGTTGGGCCGTCGCGATCTCATACGGCTGGAGGGAAAGCTCGCACGGGTCCCCCGGCCGGTCGACAAACCGCTGCTGCTCCTGTGGGGGCGCACCGGCGCGGAGGAGGGCGTCGCACGCGACGGTGTGCTCGCGTTCTCTGCCCAGGACATGCTCGAAGCTTGAGTTCGAGCCGGTCGCCTGCGGCGTGGGACTTGACAACTGGTTGCCGGTGTGGTTATAGTCGTGTTGTCTTGATGTTCCGCGTATGGATCATCGAGTCAAGACATAGAGGATCTGGTTGGGTGGATCACCGTCTGTGGTTGACCTTTGTTGGAGCGCTCTTTGGGCGCGGATTGGGAGAGGGACCGGGTCGTGGGATTTAGAGGGAGTTGTGATTAGCGTGGTTTCTAGAGGGAGATACGTGACGGGAGTCGTTGCGCGTCGCCGTGAGGGTGATGCTAGATGCGCCAGCTTGGCGCTGTCGCATCTCTCTCTCTCTCTCTCTCTCTTCGCCTAGGGCACCCAAGGCTGAGCTTCGCGAGAGCGCCCATCGGTCGGCCCTAGCGGGCCGCCCGGATTCCCCCGGAGGGGGAAGGGGATGGCTGTGTTCTTGTGGGCCCTTGGCGAGCCGCCCTAACCCGCCGCGCGGGCGAGGGCTTTTTGCGGTCTTTGGGGGGGTGGCGTGACGCCCCCGCAGACGCGCCCGACGCGGCGGCGTGCTTCGGTGTCGCGTTCGCGTGGGGGTGAGCGCTCGCAGGTCGGCCAGCAGGGGCAGTTTGCGGGGATTCAGCGCTCGCGGCTGCTCTCGGCGGCGATCCGCGCGATGGATGAGCTGGGGTATTCCGATACCTCGGTGGCGGACATAACCTCGCGTGCGCGGGTATCGCGGCGCACGTTCTATGAGCAGTTCCCGGATCGCGAAGCGTGCCTGGCGGCGGCGTTGGAGGATGCGCTCGGCGTGGTGCTGGGTGAGCTTGCCGAGGCGGGTCTTGTGAGCTTGGTGTGGCGGGAGCGGGTGCGTAAGGGCCTGTGCACGATCCTCGGGTTCTTCGATCGTGAGCCTGTGTTGGCGCGTGTCTGTGTAGTGCAGGCGCTGCGTGGCGGCCCACGGGTGTTGGAGCGCCGCGAGGCGATCCTCTCGGACCTGGCGGCGGTGGTGGATGAGGGCCGCGCGGAGGGTGCGCGTGGTGAAGAGTGCACGCCGTTGACGGCTGAGGGCTTGGTCGGGGCGGCGTTTGGGATTGTGTATGCGCGGCTGTTGCGGGGTGAGCGCGGTCCGCTCACCGGCCTTTTGGGTGAGTTGATGGGGATGATTGTCCTGCCCTATTTGGGGCCAGCGGCGGCGCGGCGTGAGCTGTCCCGTCCTGCCCCGGATGTCTCCGTGGGCGCTGTGTCCACGCAGGTCGCTCGGGATGCCGCCGGCGCTGTGCACGCTGCGGCTGACCCGTTGGAGAGCGTGCCGATGCGGCTGACTTATCGCACATCGCGGGTGTTGGAGGGTGTGGCCGAGTTGGCGGGGCGTGGTTCGGGTCCGAGTAATCGTGAGGTTGCCGATTACGCGGGGATCGACGATCCGGGGCAGGTCTCGAAGCTTTTGCGGCGTCTGGAGCGTCTGGGGTTGCTTGCGAATGGTGGCCCGGGCCATCTGAAGGGTGAGCCGAATGCGTGGCGGTTGACCGGCAAGGGTGAGTTGGTCTCGCAGAGCATCAGGACGCACAGTCGCTTCGAAGGCGAGGCAGCGTGATGCCTATTTACGTTCTCGCCGGTCTCACGTTTTGTTGTCCCGCGCCGCTCGGCGCGTCGTTGTTCACCGATCGAGGGGCTCTCCCCTCAGCGATTGAGGAGGAGATGTGTCTATGAGGTTTCCCGTTCCCGTTCACGGCGCGATCGCGTCGCGGCTGGCGGTGGCGCTGTGCGCCGTGGTGACTAGCGCTCTGTGGTGCAGCGCCTCGGCGCTGGCCGTGGCCCCTGAAGTCTCTAGCGAGTCCTTCTCCAGTGTCGGCTCGGCAAGCGCGACGTTGAGCGCGCAGGTCAACCCCGGCGGGTTGGTGACCACGTACGAGTTCGAATACGGCACGAGCGCGGCGTATGGCTCGACGACGACGGTGGCGGGCGCAGGCGCGGGGAGCGAACCTGCTGGCGCGCTCGCGGACTTGAGCGGCCTGGCACCCGAAACCGAATACCACTTCCGGGCGGTGGCGATCAACGAAGAAGGAACGATCCGGGGTGAAGACCTCACGTTCAGGACATTCCCGTCGCCGCTCGTCGGGCTGCCGGATGGTCGCATCTTTGAAATGGTCAGCCCGGCGACAAACCAAGACGGAAACGTCTACGTGCCCTACGCGGTATTGGCGACCGGCAATTCGGAAGCCGGGGTCCCGACCGAGCGACCTTTCGATGTTGCGCCTAGCGGTAATGCTGTGGCCTACCCGGGCGACCCGCCGACCTCGGGTGGAAACGGCAGCATCGGCCAAAGCGACGGCAATGAGTTTGTGGCGACGCGCTCGCCGGTGGGCGGCTGGACGGCTACCGATGTTCAGCCTGCCGGCTATGGAACGCCGGTGTACTTAGCTTTCTCGAGCGATCTTTCGGTGGGGATCCTCGAATCGTTTCAGCCACTTTCGACGCAGGCGCCGAGTTCCTACGGCCTTCTCTATGCGCATTCGATCGCAGGCGGAGGCTATCAGCCGTTTGCCGGCGCGATCCCGAACCGGACTCCCAACGAATTCAAAGTCGTCTATGCGGCTGGGTCCGCGGATTTCGGCCAAGTGCTGTTCGCGGCCAACGACGCGTTGGGGGGTACGGGCGCTGTCGATGGCGGCAGCGGGCGTTACAACCTGTATGACCTGTCCGGCGGGGTTCTGCACTTGGTCAACGTGTTGCCGGATGGCGAAACCGAAGCGGGCGCATCGTTCGGGTCGACCGGCTTGGACCGGGTGATCTCGGCAGATGGGTCGCGGATCGTCTGGAGCGATATGAACACCGGCGCTCTGTATGTGCGCGAGAACGACACCCAGCCGCAGAGCCCGATCGCGGAAGGCCGGTGCACCGTGCCCACCGATGCGTGCACGGTCCTGGTCGCCACGGCGGGTCAGTTCTGGACGGCGAGCGCGGATGGGTCGAAGGTCTTCTTCACGAACGGCGAACTGTACGAGTACGACCTCCAGAGCGGGCGGACGACAGATCTGAGCCCCGGCGTCGAAGTCGCAGGTGTGATCGGCGCGAGCGAAGACGGGGAATACGTCTACTACGTCGACACGGGCGATCACCTCAAGCTCTGGCACGCCGGCGTCACGGCTGAAATCGCCGCGCTCTCCTCGGCAGATGAAGAGGTTGAACCGTATAACCTCAGCGGTGCAGCTGCTACCGGTGACTGGCGCGCGGAAATCGGGCAGCGTACCGCGGAGGTGGCACCCGACGGGCGCAGCGTGGTCTTCATGTCGAACCTCAGCCTCACCGGCTATGACAGCGGAGGGCTGTACGAGGTGTTCGATTACAACGCCGAACAGGGACTCCTCACGTGTGTCTCGTGCGACCCGAGTGGGGAGGCTCCGCCGGCCACAACATTGTTCCTATTGTCTACAAACCTTCGGCTTGGGGCGTTCCTGCCAGTCAGTTGGAAAGCGACCTATCAGCCGCGGTTGCTCTCGAAGGATGGCAGTCGCGTGTTCTTCGACAGCCTGGAGCCGTTGGTTTCGAACGATACCAACGGAAAGGTCGACGTATATGAGTGGGAGCAGGAGGGCGCGGGCAGCTGCCAGCGCAGCTCGGGCTGTGTCTACCTGTTGTCGGGCGGGACGAGCACCGACAACTCCTACCTGATTGGTGCGAGCGAAAGCGGTGATGATGTGTTCATCGTCACGCGTGCGCAACTGGTCGCGCGGGATCAGAATGGCGATGACGACATGTATGACGTGCGTGTCCGTGGGGTGCAGCCGCTGAGCGCCCCGGTGTGTACGGGCTCGGGTTGCCAGGGGGTGCCTGCGGCGGCGCCGTTCTTCGCGACGCCGGCGAGCGCGACGTTCGCGGGTGTGGGGAACTTCGCGGCTCCCTCGAGCACGAAGGCGAAGGCGAAACTGAAGCCGAAGCGGTCTAGGAAGAGGGGCAAGCGGCGTAAGCGTGCTCGTGCGAAGCGGGCGAGTGGTCATAGCCACATGCGTGGAAAGGCGGGGCGGTCATGAGCGGCGGTTTTCTCAGGCGCACGAGTCGGTCGGGTGTGTGGATGGCGGTTGTGCTCTCGCTGCTTGCCGTGTGCGCGATGGGTGGGTTGGTCGGGTCGGCGTCGGCTGTCATCGCGCGGCCGGGGTGGGAGGCTACGAGTCGGGCGTATCCGACGCATCTGCCTCCGGGCGGCAAGGGCAGGATCGTGCTCGATGTCTACAACACCGGGGCGGCCCCGAGCAGCGGTAGCGTGATCGTGACCGACACGCTGCCGCCCGGGGTGACTGCCACGATTGCAAGCGGTAGCGGCAAGTATGGCGTCGAATTTGAAGAATTTGAAAACTATGGCGAATACGAATATGGTGGCCCGCTGTGGGAATGTGGAGCCGGACGTGTTGTGACGTGCACGAGCAACCCTGCATTCATGCCTCAGTTGCCATTTCTCCGGGGTAACGAATTCCGGCAGTTGAGCAAGATCGTTATGGAAGTCGAAGTCGCGCCGAAAGCGGAAGGGACGTTTCCCAACCTGGTCACGGTCGCGGGTGGCGGCGCGGCGAGCGTGGCGAGCGTGTCCGATCCGGTGACGATCGACTCCTCGCCGGCGACGTTTGGGTTTGCGGGCTGGGACTCGTGGTTCTCAAACGCTGACGGGACACCGGACACACAAGCCGGATCGCACCCCTACGAGGCGACCTTTAGCTTGGATCTCAACACGGTCGAAAAGGGCAACCCAGCTGGTGGAGAAGTCAGGAACTTGGAAGTGCAGCTGCCGTCTGGTTTTGTCGGGGAACCCAAAGCGGTGCCGCAGTGCACCCGTCAGCAGTTGGATGCCCAGGACTGTCCCGCCCAGTCTCAGATCGGCGTCATCGAACCCAATATCCAGGGGCGTAAGATGCCTGATTTCGTGGGGAGCTTCCCGCTGTATAACATGGTTCCCCCGCCGGGAGTGCCTGACGAGTTCGCCTTCTCGATCTTCGGTAAACACGCGTTCTTCGACGCCGGGGTGCGCAACGGTGACGGCGACCACGTCGTGGTGCACATTGACAACCTTCCACAGATAGGGCTCGCGTACGCGTCTGTTGTCCTGTGGGGTGTCCCAGCGGAAGCAAGCCATGACGGGGAACGCAACGCCGAAGGCTGCCGTGACGGGTGTGCGTCGGGGATCATTCCGAAGCCATTTCTGACGCTGCCGGCGTCGTGCGCGGGCCCGCAGCAGATCGGTATCCGCGCGCTTAGCACGTGGGAAGACGAAAACACCACGGCGGAAACCAGTGTCGTCCCGCATGAC
Source organism: uncultured Solirubrobacterales bacterium (assembly GCA_963812955.1). GTDB lineage: Bacteria > Actinomycetota > Thermoleophilia > Solirubrobacterales > Solirubrobacteraceae > Palsa-744. The sequence continues at coordinate 614,474 of CAWEXC010000001.1, read as the reverse complement.
AACAGCGGCATGCCGTTGGGGTTCACGGGTTGTGAACGTTTGACGTTTGGCCCGTCGCTGGCGATCGCGCCGGATACGAGCACGGCGGACACTCCGGCGGGGTTGACCAGCGAGGTGAGCGTTCCGCAGGAACAGCTCACGAACCCTGAAGGGCTGTCGGCCTCGACGCTGAAGAATGTGACGGTCACGCTACCGGAAGGTGTGGTGATCAACCCGGGTCGCGCGACCGGGCTGCAGACCTGCCAGGTCGAATCGGCGGCGCTCGAAGCGGAAGGCCCGGTGTCGTGTCCGGCGGCCTCGCAGGTTGGGACTGCGCAGGTCTCGACACCGCTGTTGCCGGACCGGTTGGAAGGCGGGGTGTACCTGTTGCAGTCTGAGCCGCCGGACATTAAGCTGCTGGTGGCGCCCTTTGGTGATGGGGTGTACATCAAGCTGGTTGGGGATGTGAAATTGGATCCGGTGACGGGGCGGTTGACGACGACGTTCGATGAAGCGCCGGCGTTGCCGTTCACGGACTTCAAGCTGTCCTTCAGCGGGGGCTCGCAGGCCGCTCTAAGCACCCCGACGGGTTGTGGGGTGTTCACGAGCACCTCGGACTTCACGCCGTGGGCCTCGCCGTTTTTGGAAGACGTGTTCCCGTCGAGCAGTTTCCAGATCACGACTGGCGCGAATGGGAGCGCGTGTGCGTCGCCGTTGCCGTTCTCGCCGTCGATGACGGCGGGTGCAACGACTGACCAGGCCGGTGGGTATACGAGTTTCACGATGCTGTTGCAGCGGGCGGATGGGCAGCAGCGGATCTCGCGGTTGCAGTTCAAGACTCCACCCGGTTTGCTGGGGATGATCAGCCATGTGACGTTGTGTGGGGAACCGCAGGCGTCGCAGGGGGAATGCCCCGTGAGCTCGCAGATTGGGCATACGGTTGTTGGGGCTGGTCCGGGCCCGGATCCGTTGTATGTGCCGGAGGCGGGGGAGCCCGAAGCGCCGATCTACGTGACTGGCTCCTATCACGGTGCCCCGTATGGGCTGTCGATCGCTGTGCCTGTGATCGCGGGCCCGTTCAACCTGGGGACGACGGTGGTGCGCGGGAGGATCGAAGTGGACCCGCAGACCTCGCAGTTGACGATCACGACCGACCCCCTGCCGACGATCCTCGACGGAGTGCCGGTCGACACGCGCACGATCGACGCGGTGATCGACCGCAAGGAATTCGTGTTCAACCCGACCAACTGCAACCCGCAGTCCTTCTCGGGGACCGCGACCAGCACGGAAGGGGCCACGGCGGCGCTGTCGAGCCCGTTCCAGGTCGGGTCGTGTCGCAGCCTGGGGTTCAAGCCGACGTTCAAGGTTTCGACGTCCGCGAAGACCTCGCGTACGCAGGGCGCCAGCCTGCACGTGAGCCTCACGCTCCCCGACGAAGGCGGCCTGAGCAGTATCGCGAACGTTCAGCGGGTCAAGGTGTCGCTGCCCAAACAGCTGCCCTCCCCGCTGAAAACGCTGCAGAAGGCGTGCTTGGAAAAGGTGTTCGCGGAAAACCCCGCGGGCTGCCCGGTCGCCTCGCAGGTCGGCACGGTGAAGGTCTCAACACCGGTCCTGCCGGGTGGCCTGACGGGGACGGCGTACTTCGTCTCCCATGGTGGCGCGAAGTACCCCGAACTGATCCTTGTCCTCACCGGCCAGAACGGTGTGACGGTGCAGGTGCATGGCGAAACGTTCATCAGTAAAGCGGGGATCACGACCGCGACGTTCGCGACGGTGCCGGATGTGCCGTTCTCGAACTTCGAACTGACGCTCCCGCAAAGGGAATTCCCAGCGTTGACCGCGAACGGGAACCTCTGCAAGGGCACGCTGATCATGCCGACCGAAATGGTCGGCCAGAACGGCCTCGTAATCCAGCAGAACACGAAGATCACGGTCACGGGCTGTCCCAAGACGGCGCATAAGAAGGCGAAGAAGAAGAAGGCCACCAAGCACAAAGCGCACGGCAAGAACAGGAAGAAGCGGTAGGGCTCTCATCACGTCGGAGTTCCCGGTGCGGTCAAGGGGCCGGGGCCTGGTGGCTGCCGGCGTACGCCGGTCGTGGGGCACGGATGCCCCACGCCTGGGCGGTCGGGACCTGCGGTCCCGCGCGCGGATGCGCACCCTATGACTGCCGGTACTCTCCGCAAGGATGGTCCTCGCGATCGACTCCGGTACCACCGGCTGCACGTGCATCGTCTTCGACGAGCGTGCCGAGCCGGTCGGCCGTGCTTACGGTGAGCTTGCGCAGCACTTTCCCCAGCCGGGCTGGGTAGAGCACGATGCGGGGGAGATCTGGGAGCTGACGCGGGCGGTCGTGGGCGCGGCGCTCGCGGATGCCGGAGTGCGGCCCGGCGAGCTTGTCGCGGTGGGGATCACCTGCCAGCGCGAGACCGTCTGTGTTTGGGATCCCTCCACGGGCCTGCCGCTGCACCGGGCGATTGTCTGGCAGGACCGGCGTACATCAGAGCGTTGCGCGCGGCTGCGCGAGGAGGGGTTCGAGGAGCTGGTTCGGGCGCGCACCGGCCTGGTGCTCGACCCCTACTTCTCGGCGACCAAGATCGAGTGGCTGCTCGAGCACGTCGAGGGGCTGCGCGAGCGCGCGCTTTCCGGGCGGGCGGTCTTTGGGACGGTCGATTCGTGGCTGTTGTTCAAGCTCACGGGGCTGCATTTGACCGATGCCTCCAACGCTTCGCGCACGATGCTTTATGACATTGCGGCCGGGCGCTGGGATCCGGAGCTGCTTGAGCTGTTCGGGGTGCCGGAGCGCTCGCTGCCGGAGGTGCGCCCGAGCGCTGGGCTGTTCGGCGTCACGCTCCCCGACGCGCTGCACGGACACGCGGTGCCGGTCACGGGCATCGCCGGCGACCAGCAGGCCGCGCTCTTCGGGCAGGCCTGCGTCGATCCGGGGATGGGCAAGAACACCTATGGCACCGGCTCGTTCGTGCTGCTCAACGCCGGGTTTCGGGCGCCTTCGCCGGCGCCCGGTTTGCTGAGCACGGTCGCGTGGGGGGTCGGCGCTCCGTCTGGGGACGCCCCGCCCGGGCAGTCACCCGCCCACTCGCTCACCTACGCCCTGGAGGCGTCGATCTTCGTCACCGGTGCGGCCGTGCAGTGGCTGCGCGACGGCCTCGGGATCATCGCCGACGCGGCCGAGTCAGAGGCGCTCGCGGCCTCGCTCTCCTCGAATGAGCAGGTCTACTTCGTGCCCGCGTTGACCGGGCTCGGCTCGCCGCACTGGGACCCCCACGCGCGGGGGACGATCGTCGGCCTCACGCGCGGCTCCACGCGGGCGCACTTCGCGCGCGCTGCCCTGGAGGCGATCGGCTACCAAACGGTGGACGCCGTGCGCGCGATGGAGGTCGGTGCGAGCGTGCAGCTGAGCGAGCTGCGCGCCGACGGTGGGGCGACCGCCAACCGCTGGCTGATGCAGTTCCAGGCCGACATCCTCGGGGTGCCGGTGCTCGTGCCCGAGGTCGCGGAGACCACGGCGTTCGGCGCCGCGCTGCTCGCGGGTGTCGGCGCAGGGCTGTGGACGCTCAGCGATGTTCGTGGAGGGTGGCGCGTCCGCGCTCGGTTCGAGCCTCGTATGTCGGAGGGCGAGCGGGCGTGTCTGATCGCCGGGTGGCATGGCGCGCTGGGGCGGACTCGGTCTCACGCTGGGGTGTGACAGCCGGCAGCGTGGTTCTAGGAACCGCCGGCAGCTGGTTTCAGCCGGCAGTGTTTGCTAGACATCAGTAATGATGTCTTATATAAGATAGCGCTGATAATCAATCATAAGTGATTGATCAAGGCATCATCTGTGTGCTATGCTCTGCATCAGATTTGATGGATATTCGTTACAAATCTCTATATAACATCAAAATCGATGCACCTTGATGAGCTTATGACCGACGCCGCCGTTCTCGCCGAGCTCGGCCGTCGGTTGACGCGCCACCGGCTCGAGCGCAACTGGACTCAGGCCGAGCTTGCGGCCGAGGCGGGAGTCGGGCAGGCGACCGTGCAGCGCGCGGAGCGGGGGGAGTCGGTGCAGATGACCTCGATGCTCAAGCTGCTGCGCACGCTGGGACTGCTTGGGGGTCTCGACGCCGCCATCCCCGAGTCGATCGACCTCCCGATCGCCCAGCTGGAACGCCAGCAGCGCAGGATCCGACGGCGCGCCAGCGGCCGCGGCCGGCCACGCGCCGGCGGTCGGGGACAGCCGTCTGTCGGCGGTGGGGGCGATCCGTCTGCCGGCGGTCGCGGCCGGCCACCCGCCGGTGGGCACCGCGATCCCCTTGCTGGCGGTCGGGGCCATCCACCGGCCGCATCGGCCGAGCCCAGCGACCAGCCGTGGACGTGGGGAGACGAGCCGGACGCGGCCGCATGACCGTCGCGGCGGTGAGGCTCTGGGGGACGAGGATCGCGGCGGTGTCGATCGCTGAGGGCGCGCGCTACGCGACGTTCCAGTACGACCCGGCGTTCGTGCGCAGCGGCATCGAGCTCGCACCCGTCCGGATGCCGCTGCGCACACAGCCCTACAGCTTCCCCGGCCTGCCGGCCGACGCGTTCAGCGGGCTCCCCGGGCTGCTGGCCGACTCACTCCCCGACCGCTGGGGGACGGCGCTGGTCAACGCCTGGCTGGCCTCGCAGGGGCGCGAGGAGGCGAGCTTCGACGTCGTGCAACGGCTTTGCTACGTGGGCACCCGCGGTGTGGGGGCGTTGGAGTTCCAGCCCTCCACTCAGCCTGACGTCGCCAGCGGCGCGGATCTCCAGGTCGAGGCGCTCGTGCGTCTCGCCAGCGAGGTGCTCGCCGAGCGCGCGGAGTTCGTGGCCGAGCTGAGCGCGCACCCCGACGAGGAGGCGATGAAGGCGATCCTTGCCGTTGGCAGCTCCGCCGGGGGCGCGCGCCCGAAGGCGTTCATCGCTTACAACGATGCCACCGGTCAGGTCCGCTCGGGTCAGGTGCAGGTCGGCGAGGGCTTCCGGCACTGGCTGTTGAAGTTCGACGGGGTTTCGCGCGCCGGCGACCACGGCCTCGCCGACCCCCAGGGCTGGGGCGCGGTCGAGTACACCTACTCGAAAATGGCACGTTCGGCGGGCATCGAGATGACCGAGTGCCGGCTGCTGGAGGAGAACGGTCGCCGGCACTTCATGACCCGCCGCTTCGATCGCCCCGACGGAGGGGGCAAGCTGCACATGCAGACGGTGGGGGCGCTCGAGCACGTCAGCTACAACGAGCCGGGCACCTACAGCTACGAGCAGGTGCTGTTGCTGATCCGCCGGCTCGACCTCGGGACGCCCGTCGTCGAGCAGCAGTTCCGGCGCATGGTGTTCAACGTTGTCGCGCGCAACCAAGACGACCACGTCAAGAACATCGCGTTCCTCATGGACCGCGCGGGCGCGTGGTCGCTGGCTCCCGCCTACGACGTGATCTGGGCCTGGCAGCCCGGCAACCTGTGGCTGGACAGCCACCAGATGTCGATCAACGGCAAGCGCGACGGCTTCACTGTCTCCGATCTGCGCGCGGTCGCGCGCGTGGCGGGCCTCAAGCGCGGCCGTGCCGAGGCGATCCTCGCGGAGGTGGCCGCCGTGGTCGCGGGCTGGCGGGAGGTCGCCGAGGAGGTTGGGGTCGACGAGCAGATGGCTGAGCGGATCGGCCGCTCGCATCGGCTTACGCTGCCGGCGCTCTGATCTCGTGGCGGCCGTGCAATGTGCGCCGGCAAGGTGCGACCAAGAGTGCGGTAGCGTACTTTTGTGATGGCCGAGCACGAACCCCGCTCACCGGTACTCGCTTCATGTACATGAGCGCGGCGCCACCCTCGCCGGCGGGTCCCGCCGAGGCAGAGGACGCGCTTCGCCATCCGCCGGCGATCGCGCTCGCGCGTAGGGCGCAGATCCTGCGCTTCAGCCAGCGCCAGATCGAGTTCGTGTTCCGCGCGCGGCGCAAGCACGGCGAGGTCTTCCAGATGCAGGCGGGGATCGCGGGCGGAACGGTCGTGAGCAGCCATCCCGACCACGCCCGCTCGCTGTTCACCGCGCGGCCCGAGCACGTGCCGTCGCTGACGGCGGAGTCCCCGCTGCGCCCGATCGTCGGGTCGGGATCGGTGCTGACCGCCAACGGCCCGCGTCATCTGCGCCAGCGCAAACTGCTGCTCCCTCCCTTCCACGGCGATGCGATCGAGCGTTACCGGCAGATGATCGGAGAGGCGACCGACCGCGAGCTCGAGCGCTGGCCAATCGGCCGTCCGTTCGCGCTCGCGCCGCGGATGCAGGCGATCACGCTCGACGTGATCATGTCCGGCATCTTCGGCATCGAGGAGCGGCCCGCCCGCGGCACCCCCGAGCACCGCCTGCGCTCCACCATCAAGTACCTCACCCGAGCCTCCACGTCGCCGCTCGCGAAGATCGGCGAACTCACCAACATGGGCAGCGCCGAGCCCGTCGGACTGATGCGCAGCGGCATCGCGCTGCTCGACCGCGCCACCTACCCGATCATCGCCGCGCGCCGGCGCGCCGAGGATCTCGCCGAGCGGGGGGACATCCTCTCGCTGCTGCTCGCCGCTCGCACCGAGGATGGCGAGCTGCTCTCCGACCGGGAGCTGCGCGACGAGCTGCTCACGCTCGTGCTCGCGGGCTTCGAGACGACCGCCAACTCGCTGGCGTGGACGTGGGAGCGGCTGGTGCGCACACCCGCGGCGTATGAGTGTCTGCGCAACGCCGTGCGCCGCGACGAGCAGTCGGCAGAGCAGGTCGAGGCGGCGATCGTCGAGGGTATGCGCTGCCGTCCGGTGATTCCGATCGTCGGCCGCCGCGTCACCGTGCCGTGGCGGCTCGGGGAGTACGTCCTGCCGGCGGGGACGGCGCTCAGCGTCAGCATCCTGCTGGTCCACCACCGCGAGGACATCTACTCCGATCCCTTCTCCTTCCGTCCCGAGCGCTGGCTCGGCCAGAAGCCCGGAACGTATGAGTGGTTGCCCTTCGGCGGCGGCGCCCGTCGCTGCCTCGGCGCCGCGCTCGCGATGGCCGAGCAGCGGATCGTGCTGCGCGCGATCGCCCAGCAGCTCGACCTCGAAGCCGACCGGCCCGAGCCCGAGCACGCCCAGCACCGCAACGTCACGATGATCCCCGCCCGCGGCGCGCGCGTTGTCGTGCGCGGTCGTGCCTCGTAGGAGGAGCTGACGACTGAATCCACCACCGTTCGCGCGCTCGTCACCGGAGCCTCCGGTTACGTGGGCAGCCGCCTCGTGCACGAGCTGCGAGCGCTCGGCGAGCCGGTCGGGTGTGTCGTGCGCGACCCCACCCGGGTCAACTTCGATCCAGCCGTGGCCGTGCACCGTGCCGACCTGCTCGACCCGAACTCGCTGAGCGCGATCGGCGCCGGCTACACGACGGCCTACTACCTCGTTCACTCGATGGGGCGCGGCGGCGACTCCGACTATGAGCAGCGTGACGCGAGTGCCGCCTCCAACTTCGCCAGCTTTGCCACAGCCGCCGGGGTCGAGCGGATCGTCTATCTCGGCGGCCTCGGCGACCGCCCCGCATCCCCGCATCTGCGCTCGCGCCTGCGCGTCGGCGAGATCCTGCGCGACGAGGGGCCTGCGCTGACGTGGTTTCGTGCCGGCATGGTGGTGGGGGCCGGTTCGGAGAGCTACCGAACGCTTCGCTCGCTGGTCGAGCGCCTGCCGGTGATGCTTGCGCCCTCGTGGCTGGCCACGCCCACGCAGGCGATCGGCATCGGCGATGTGCTGCGCTACCTGGTCGGGGCTCCTCGCCTACCCGCCACGCGCTCGCGCGAAATCCAGATCGGGTCGGCGGAGATCCTCACATACGGTGAGATGCTGGACCAGATGGCCGACGCGCTGGGACTGCGCCATCGCCCGCGTATCCCTGTGCCGCTGCTGACCCCATGGCTCTCCTCGCACTGGATCGGGCTCATCACGCCGGTCGACGCGGGCGTCGCAAGGCCGTTGATCGAGGGACTCTCCACCGACACAACCGTCACCGACCCGTCGGGAATGGCACTGTTCGACTTCCAACCCTCGACCTTCGCGCAGGCGCTTCGCGATGCAATCGCCGAGGAGAGTGGGTCAGGGTGAGGGATACCCTGCGCTGAGGCGCGGCTGGACTTCGCGCCGAGTGCGTCAGCTGGTGGCCTGTCCTCGGGCAAATTGGATGAGGTCGGCGTATTCTCCGGTGTCGGCGGCCTTGATCAACGCTGCTATGTACCTTGCTCGGCCCGCGCCGTCAACGTCGAGGTTCGCTCCGCCCCAGGTGAATGCCTCAGCTCCGATAGAGGCGAGGTACAGGTCGGCCATCATCCGGGTACAGCGGCCATTCCCATTTGGGAATGGATGGATGCTGACCAGGCGGCAGTGGATTCTGGACGCCAAGTTGTCGGGCTCGAACACGCTCTGGGCGTGCCAGAACTTGGCGTCGTCGAGTAGCAGTCGAGATTGAGTCGTGATCAGGTACGGCTCTACCCCGATGTTGGTGACGCGCCACCGTTGCTTTCCGGCCCATGTCCACACATCGCCGAACATCTGGTGGTGGAGCGTCAACAAAAATCCGTAGTCGAGTATGCCTTCTGGCCCAAGTGTATGTGCCTGCCGTTGCGCCCACGGAAGTGCCTTCGTGATGTTCTCGAACTCCACCTGGTTGAGGTCTGCGCGGGTTGCCACGAAGTCGGGCATGAGACCCTGCAGATCCTCCTCCTCGATCGGCGTGGTCCCGGAAGGTTCTGGACCGATGGTTCGCATGTTGAACGTCGGGAGCGGTGGCTCATCAGGCGGGACGGTGGTCACTGCTCGCGTGGCAACTGGCTTCCTGCTGCACGCCAGGGATTGCCTCCAGCCACAAGGTCCTGTGCGTACCGCGCAACAGCCTCGTTCTGCCGGTCGTCGTCGATGTCCTGGGCCTCCAGGGCCATGGTCCGGGCGGCATACCCAAGGAGCTGCTCCGCCACCGTTTGAGCCCGTGCCATGACTGTTCGCTCCAGTGTGGAATTTGGTACGAGGGCGTAGACGAGGGTACAGTCAAGGGCGCTCGCCACTTCTGACAGCTTGCCAACGGTGATGCCTCCGTGGAGCTCAGCGCGCTCCAGTTTGTTGACCGCGGCGCGCGACACGCCGAGGCGCTCAGCGAGCACGGCTTGGCTCATCCCGAGTGCGCCTCGGATCGCGCGTATCCAGCCCGCGTGGGGGCGTGCTTCTATGGGCTCGAGGTGGGCGGCGCTGAACTTGCGGTCCAGCTCGCGTCGAGCTTGGGCGGCTCTCTGTGGGCGTTGCATACATATAGGTTAGCATATGTAAAATAGAATGCAACCTATAGGTTGATAAAGCTAAAGGATTTGCCAACTTATAAGTTGACGATCAGATACCCAGCGCGAGCATCATCAGCCCCACCCAGGTGTCGACAAGCATTTCGTCATCCACCTGGGCGGGGATGCCGAGAACGTCGCGCAGCAGGCGGGAGGAGAGCAGCGACCCGAGCCCGAGAGCGGCGATTGCCGTGGCCTCCTCGTCCGCAATCGGACGCGCCGCGCGTTCGGCGATCCAGGTGGCGAAGCCCTCGAATGTGGAGCTCACCAGCTGGTCGACGGCGGTTTTCAACAGCTGCGGCTGGTGGCGCGCTTCGGAGGCGAGGATGCGCAGCAGCTCGGACTCGCTGTCGAGCTCGGCGAGGATGTAGCGAGCGGTCAGCGTCAGTTCGGCTTTGAGGTCTCCCAACGATCCGAGCACGTGCCGGATCTCGCGCAGCGCCCCGAGTCGCGCGAGCTGGCGCTCGATGCCGGCAGCGAGCAACGCTTCCTTGCTGGCGAAGTGGTGGTAGATGCCACCGGCGCCGGGTGTGAGCCCGGCGGCAGCTTCGATCTTGGCGATGCTGGTGGCGGTGTAGCCGTGTTCGCTGAACAGGCGCATCGCTTCGTCGACGATGCGTTCGCGGGTGCCGCTCGACGCGGGCTTGTCCAAGTTTTTGCCTGTTGTGCTTGACATTGGCCCGGCTAAGTATACACTTAGCTGAGGTCAGTCATAGCTGGGGTTTTGGGAGTGGGGACAGGTTTGGTGGTGGGATAGGGGTGGTGGAGGTCGATAGGTAGAGGTAAGCCAGCAGATAGAGAAGGAGACGTGTGATGTCCGACGCCAGGTTCCCCCCAGATGCACCTGACGCAAAGCCGAAAGGCGATGGCCTCCCCCGTGGGCGTATGCGGCGCACCGCGCCACTGGTGGGCCTCACCGCCCGCACCGCCGGTGAGGCGGTCGTGGTGGGGTTGCGCAGCAAGCTGACCGGCGCCGACACCACCGAGTTCCACGTTCGCACCGCGGAGCGCTACGCCGAGTTGCTCGGTCGCTCCAAGGGCGCGCTGATGAAGGCCGGGCAGATGCTGTCGTTCGTCTCGGCCAGCCCTGCGATTCCGGCAGAGTTCCAATCGATCTATCAGGCGGCTTTGATGCGGCTGCGCGACGGAGCGCCGCCGATGGCGCCCGAGCTTGCGCGCGCCGTGCTGGAGCGCGAGCTCGGCCGGCCAACCGAGAGCGTGTTTGCGCAGTTCGAGTGGGAGCCCTTGGCGGCGGCCTCGATCGGCGAGGTCCACGCCGCGCGGCTGCACGACGGGCGCGCTGTCGCGGTGAAGATCCAATACCCCGGAGTGGCGGGCGCGATCGAGGCCGACCTGAAGAACACCGAGCTGCTTTCCACTTTTCTCGGATTGATGTTCGGTTTGTCCCCGAGGAAAATCAGTTTCGACCTGCGTGGCGCGGCGCGCGAGATGAGCGATCGCATCACCGAGGAGCTCGATTACCGCTTGGAGGCGGCCAACCAGAGCGAGTTCGCCGACATCTACCGTGGACATCCCTTCATCCACGTGCCGGAGGTGATCGGTGAGCTGTGCACCGATCGCATACTGACCCAGGAGCTCGTGCAGGGCAAATCCTGGAGCGATGCCCTCAGCTCCCCGCAGGAGCTGCGCGAGCAATGGGCGGAGGCGATCTGGCGCTTCATCTATGCCACCCATCGCCGCTTCCGTATATTCAACGCCGATCCGCACCCCGGTAACTATCTGTTCCACGACGATGGGGGTGTGAGCTTCATGGACTTCGGCTGCGTGAAGCGTTTCGAGCGCGAGCAGAGCGAAATGATGAACGCGGTCGCGCGCGAATGCTTCAGGGGCGACGTGCTCGGGACCTGGCGGGCGAGCGTCGAGGGCGGGTTCTGGCGATCCTCGGATCCGGTTACCCCCGGGGAGGTGTTCACCTACTGGCACGCGCCGTGGGAAATGTGGTGGGGGGAGCAGCCATTCACAGTGACCCCGGAGTATGTGGCGAGGTGGATCGAACGCAAGTTTTCGCCGACCGGTCCCTCTGCCAACGCTTTTCGATACATCACCGCGTCGCCCAACTACACGATCATGAGCCGGATCGAGATCGCCGCGGCATCCTTGATTGCCGAGCTGGGTGCCACCAACTACTGGGGATCGATCGCGGCCGAGTTCTTTGAAGGCGCGGCCCCGTTCACCGCGATGGGCAAGCTCGACCACGCATTCTTTGCGGATCGTCAGGCGGCGGGAAGCCATGCCTGACTGGACAGCATGGCCGTTCCCGAGCGATGATCCCTACTCCGCCTACCACGAGGCGCGGGCACGGGCACCAGTGCAGTGGAACGAGCGACTCGGCGCGCACCTTGTGCTCTCGCACGAGCACGCCGCAACCGTATTGCGCGGCCCCGAATGGAGCTCTGACCCGCGCAACAGCCCCCAGCTGCTCGCCTCCCTCGGTGGGCCGGGACCAGGCTCTGAGCTGTGGAGCGACTCGCTGCTGATGAGCGACCCGCCGACCCACACGCGGCTGAGGAGCGCCGTCAACCGCTTCTTCACCCCACGGGCGGTACAGCGGATCCGCGAGCGCGTCGCCGCGATCGTCGACACCGCGTTCGCACCACTCGCCGAAGGCGAGTCGATCGAGCTGATGAGCGAGCTCGCCTACCCGATTCCGCTCGCGGTGATCGCGGAGCTGTTCGACGTCGGCCTCGAGGGCGCGGAAGTGATTCGCGCGGAGACGCCGACGCTGGCGAGGATGCTGGAGCTCGACCCCACGCCCGCGGAGCTCGAGGCGATCGGCACAGCGGCGATGGCGGTGATGCTGTTTCTCGTCCCGATCGTCGCCGAGCGCCAGCAAGATCCGGGCGAGGACCTCTTGAGCGCGCTGATCCATCCCCCTGACGGCGGCGTCGCGCTCGAGACCGACGAGATCATCACGATGTGCCTGCTGCTGCTCGCCGCCGGCCACGAGACGACCTCGAACCTGATCGGTAACGGCACGCTCGCTCTGTTCGAGCACCCTGAGCAGCTCGACTGGCTCACGCGACATCCCGACCTCTGCCCCCAGGCGGTCAACGAGCTCCTGCGCTACGACAGCCCCGCCCAGGTTGCATCTCGTGTGGCTCTCGACGATCTCGTGCTCGGGGGAGTCAAAGTGCGCAAGGGACAGCAGGCGCTTGTCGTGCTCGGCGCCGCCAACCGTGATCCGGCGCGCCACCCCGATCCAGATCGCCTGGACCTGACCCGCACCGGGCCGCCCCACCTCGCCTTCGGCAACGGCCCGCACTTCTGTGTGGGCGCCGGTCTCGCCCGGCTGGAGGCCCAGGAGACGTTCAACCGCCTCGCGCAGTCGGCACTGAGGCCGAGAGCCGGCAGTTGGTCGTATCGCCGCGAGCCCTCCCGCACCTTCCGGCGATTGCAAAGCCTGGGCATCGCAGGCAGCTTGCCTCTGCATTCGCCGCACACGCTCGACGCCATGCCGATTCCGTAGGCGGGCGTGGCAGCTTAGGCCGACTGCACCGAGGGTGCCTCGATCGCCGCGTCGCACCTGCGCGCCTCGGCGAACGTCACGAGGCGCCCGCGATCCTCGTCCCAGAGCTTGAGCGCGACTGCGCGTAGGGCATCCCAGAGGCGGAGCGTGGGCACATCCTGGAAGATCGCGTTCTCATCGTGCGCCCGTCGCAGGTTGTAGTTGGGGATGCGCGCATTCAGATGATGGACGTGGTGGTAGCCGATGCTCCCCGTGCAGAAGCGCAGCGGCGCCGAAAGCTTCAGATACGAGCTGCCCCGTAGTGCTGCGTCCTGGTAGTTCCACTCCTCGCCGCTCTCCCAGTAGGCGTCCTCGAACTGGTGCTGGACGTAGAACAGCCAGATGCCGATCGAGCCGGCGAGCAGCGCGGGGGGGCCGCACACGAGCAGGTAGTCACGCCAGCCGATTGCCACGCAGAGGAGGCCCACGATCGCGGCGAGCGCCACATCGGTGGCGAGCACGCTGCGGCGCATGCGCGGGCGGGCGTTACGCGCGACGATGCGCGGCCCGATGATCATCGCGACGATCGGCCCGAGGCCGAACATGATGAGCGGGTTGCGCAGCAGGCGGTAGCCGAGCCGGCCACGCCACGGCAGCGCCCGGTATTCCGTGACGGTCAGCGTGCGGACGTCCCCGGTGCCGCGGCGATCGAGGTCGCCGGCGCTCGCGTGGTGGACCGCATGGTCGTGGCGCCAGCGGACGAAGGGCGAGTACAGCAACAGGCCCGTGGCGATGCCAAGCCACGCGTTGGCGCGCCGCGACTGCAGAAAGGACCCGTGCGTGCAGTCGTGGAAGACGATGAACGTGCGCACCAGGAAAACCGCGGTCGGGACGATCAGGGCCAGCGTCAGCAGGTAGGACACGCCAAGCAGCAGGTACATCGCGACCGACAGGCCGAGATACGGCGCGACCGATGTGGCGAGGCACAGCAGAGCCCGCGGGTGGTTGGCTCGGGCGTAGGGGGCGAGCTGCTCGCGCCACCGGCGCGGATCGTCCTCCAGCTCTTGGCCCGCGGCGTGATCCGCCGATGCCGCGAGGGTTAAGGAGAGTCACAGCACCAACCGTACTGCATACGGACAGGGTAAAACTACTGATGTCTCACGTGGGTTTCTCCCGTGAGGCGGCGGCTGGTGGGATCGGCCCCACTGCAGCCGCTCGGCTGAACCCCCGCCAGGCCGTGGCGCTGATCGGTGGCGAACGTGGCGAGGTCGAGCTGCAGGCACTGCGACCGTCCTTGGACGGTGATGCGCACCAGCCAATGGTGTGAGTCGACGCGGCCCACCAGCTTCACCGCACAGCGCCGACCGCAATCGGCGCCTCCGAATGCGGTGAGCGTGCGGGCCGCGTCGGCTGTTGCGATCTGACGTTCCGGCAGACGCCAGCTGGAGGTGTCCCGGTCGCGTAGATATATCCAGGCGAACAGGCAGACGCACGCGCACAGCAGCCCGAGGGTTACGCCCAGCCATCTCATGTCGGCCTCAGGCCGAGGGTTATGCCCAGCCATCATCTCGGCTCCAGCCAGAATGCCTGCACCTCACGCTGGCCGTCGCGCGCGTGGAACAGCGGCCCGATCGCCACGATGTGCGTGCCCCAGCTCGGCGTTGGCGCACCTTCGGGCAGGCGCACGAGTACGATGTGAAAACCGCCCACCACCGCCACGTGCGTCTCGCGCGGTCCCGGTCCGTGGGTCGCGTCGATCACACGTCCTTCGATTCGTGCGCAGTACGCCAACCGTTTGCGGTCCTCGCGGGGATGGCCCGTCGTGCACCGGCCCGCCCACGCGGGCAGCGCGGCGGCGCCTCGCCCCGCAGCCGGCGGCCGGTGGGTCAAGACGGTGAGCGAGCCCTGCGCGGAGGCGAGCAGCAGTCCACACAGCAGCAGTGCGGCGAGCGCGGCGCTGACGCGCCACAGCCGCGGCCGGTCGAGTGCGGTGTGCACAGCCGCAAGGACGCGGCGGATGGCGCTCATATTCGAGCTGGCGGTTGCGGGCTCCGCTCGGGGCTCAGAGCATCAGGTCGAAGGGGAAGCTGCTCGGCAGCAGCCGCGAGATTTGATACGCCAGCCCGACTCCCTGCGAGCCCAGCGCCCGGTTGAAGAGCTTCACTTCGTCGATGCTCCCGCTGAAGCCCGATCCCGGACACCAGGGGTAGTTGCCGATCGCGAATTCGTTGGACGTGGGCAGCCCATAGGCGATCGGGGTCGTGTCGGGCATTCCCGAGCCGACCTGGCGCCCGTCGAGGTAGAGGCGCACAGTGGAGCCGTCGTAGGTACCCACGACGTTGTGCCACTGCCCGTTCCACACGCTCTGGCCGGCGTCCGGCGAGAGCGTCCACGACAGCCCACCGCCTGCCGACACGTAGAACTCGAGGCCGCCGTTGGCGCCGGTGTAGAGGCCGTAGGAGGCGGCGAAGCAGCCATTCGCACCCTTGGCGGCGACGTAGCGGTAGTTGCCGGGGCTGGCGGCGCTCTTAACCCATGCGCTGACACTCACTGACGCGGGTTCCAGCGAGGGGCTGTCGGGTACCGTCACCGCCGCGGCGTTGCCGTCGAAGGCGAGCCCACCCTGAAAGCGTCCCTGCGTCCATGTGGCGAGCCCTTGGAGAGAGCCGTCGTTGCGATGCCCGGAGTAGTCGCGGGCAACGGTGCCCTTGCCTTCGTTGAACGCCCAGTCACCCACCGGCAGGATGTCCGCGACCGCCGGCGCCGCCGTCGTCAGGAGCGCCGCCACGGCGAGTCCCATAATCCACTTGACTGCCCTCATGAAAACCTCCGTGTCACGGTTGAGTGAGGCCGCGTCCTGGCGCGCCTGCACGAAGAGAACGTGCTCGGCTCAATCCATCTTTTGCGCTGTGCCGCGGGGTTGCCACGTCACTCGTGGCCCAGCGGTGCTTCGGTGCCCGGCCCCCTCTGGCACGTACTACGTGGTGGGCGGGTCTTCCGCGAGCATCTCTTCAACGGCTCTGACAAAGCGCTCGCTGAGCTCCATGAGCTTTGTTGCCTCCTCGGTGGAGAAGTGACCGGCGTCATAGTCGGTCGCCTCCCGTGCTCGCTGGCTGGCCCGGGCTTCGCGCAACAGCTCTTGATCGAAACGCCCCGCATCGACATACGACTGCTGGAAGAGGTTCCACACGCCGCGGTGAGTCTTCGCTGAGCGATCCGACTCGCTCAGTGCCGCTCGGGCTGCATAGAGCATCGCGTAGTAGGCAAATACCACCGCCTGCCCCGGAAACTCGCTGCTCAACAGCGCGCGACCGGCGGCAAGCTTCTCACGTGCCTCTGTCATGAACTCCGTTGAGCGAGGGCTCACGGCTCTCCCGCCAGCACGATCTTGTCGCGATCCACCTCTTGAATGAAGAACGACCTGATCTCGCGCCGACGGTTCAGCCACGCTCGATCCCAGACCTGGATTGAAAAGGGCACTGGATCTGCCCCTATCTCTTTGGCTATGTCATACAGGAGCTTGTCGGCACGAAGTAGATTCTCCCATCGCTCGCCTGGTGCGACCACCAGCAGATCGACGTCCGAATCGGGTGACGGTGGTTCGGCCCGCGCGCGCGAGCCGTACAACCAGACCGACTGGGCACGAAGTTCCTCGCATAGGCGCGGGACGAGGGCGTCGATCAGCAGTCGCTGGTCGTTCGTCAGTGTTACGTCAGCTAGCGCTTGCATCGACTTCAAGGTTACCCACCGTTCGGGGCTACATTGCGCTCCCCGTCCGGGGTTGGCGGGCGAGGTGATGAGATCCAGGCCGAGTGCGGCGTCGGTGTTGAGGCCGGCCTCGCGGTCCCCTCAAGCCCGCGCGCCCGCTTGCGGGTCGAGACGCGACATGCTCACCGCGACATTCAGCTGCGAGGTGGCCCCGCCGAGGTAGAGGCCCTTCACCGGTGGTACGTCCGCGTAGAAGCGCCCGTGTCCGATCTTCACGTGGGTCTCTCCCGCGAGGCGCCGGTTGGTGGGGTCGGCTCCCACCCATACCGGCTCGCCGTGGGCCGCCGGGTTGGAGTCCCCGGGGAGCAGCACCTCCAGCCAGGCGTGGGTGTCCACCTCCACGGAATCGCTGCTCCCATCCGCCGGCACGGCCCACAGGTAGCCCGACACGTAGCGCGCTGCGATCCCGCGCCGGCGCAGCAGCACCAGCGAGAGGTGCACGAAGTCCTGGCACACCCCCGCGCCGGCCTGCAGCAGGTCGTCGATCGTCGAACCCACGTAGGTGACGCCGGGGCGATACTCGAAGCGGTCGGGCACCAGCTGGCACAGCTGTTCCACCACCTGCAGCGGGCTGTCGGCGTCGAGTTGCTCGTCGAGCTCCGCGAGGCCCTCGATCGCGGGCTGGTCTTGCCACGGCAGCGCGAACTCGCCCGCGGCATCCTGGTAGGAGCCGCTCTGCAGGCTCGTCCACGAGCCCGCCGGCGGGGTGGAGGGCTCGGAGGTCACCACCCGCGCGCGCACGTCGATCGTCAGCCGGTCGTGATCGGTGGGGACGCCGAACTCCAGCACCTCAGTGCCGAAGTAGTCGAGGTGGCGGCTGACGCGCGCCTCGGGGTCGATGCGTGTGTGGAACTCGTCGCAGCGCTGCGAGGAGGTCGTCGCCGGGCGTACCCGCAGCGCGTTGAGGTTGTCGGTGACCGAGCCGCCGTAGCGGTACTCGGTCAGGTAGCGGATCGCGAAGTGCAAGTCCCGTTCACCTCTCCTGACGCCCGTCCACATTGCTGGGGGCTCTGGAGGAGCGGCGGATCGCGAAGCGCACCGCTCCTTCACCTCCGCTCCCCGCCGGGGTCGCCCCGGCGAAGTAGCGCTCGGCCACGTCCTGGTCGAGGCGGGCGAGCTCCTGCTGGGTGCGCTCGCAGATCCCGGTGAGCTCCGCTCCTGCGGGCAGCGCGCGGCGCTGGAAGTCCAGGTCGGCCGCCAGACGGCTGACGCGCAGCACCGGCTTGGAGTTGTGCGGCCCCGCGTCGGCGGCGGTGAAAACCTCGTGCAGCGTGTCCACGCATGCCGCCACGCTGTCGGGGTAGGCACGCTCGAACAGCAGGAAGCGGGCCACTGGCTGGGCGTTGGGCGGCGCGGTCACCGCGCGCAGGTAGGCGTGGAAGCCCCCCACCGCCTGCAGCAGGATCAGCGCGTGCCCGTCGGCGGGGGGCGCCTCGCGGGCACCGTCGGCGGAGGAAGTGGTTGGCAGCGCGATCCGCAGCATCCGCAGCACCATGTCCGCGACCTCGATCATGCCCCCCGCGTCGAGGAAGCACTTCGCTTCGTCGCGCAGCATCGAGCGGTCGGCCACGCCCCAGATCAGCGCCGTGCGCTGCTTGACGTACTGCGAGGCGAGGTAGGGGCCGGCCGGGGCTGCCCGGGTGGGCGGGCCCCAATCAGTCCCGCCGCCGCGCAACCCGAGCGCGGTCGTGTTGATCGCCTCCCACATCTCCGCGCTGATCACATCGCGCACGGTGCGCGCCCCCTCGCGCGCGCGCTCGATGCTCGCCAGCATCGAGCCCGGCCGCCGCGCGTCGAGCGTCAGGCCACCGAGCGCGGGGCCGCCCACCCCGCCGTCGAGCTCCGTGTCGCCCAGCATCGCCAGCAGCCCGTGCGAGCCGAAGCTGACGCCAGGCACGCGGTCGGAGGTGCCCTGCAGCTCGGCTTGAAACACCGCCTCGACCGCGCGCGCGGTGAACTCGGCGCGCGCCAGGTTGCGGCCCAGCCAATACAGCTCGTGGGCGATCCGCGCCAGCATCGGCTCACACCCTGCCCAGCTGGGGGTGGGCTCGGTCGGCGGCGAGGGCCGCGTCGTGACGGCAAGACCGCTCGTCCGCGGGGCCGTGTTCTGGAGGGGGGAGGGGGAGGGGCTCGCGCGGGGCCCCTGCTGCTGCTGTTGCTGCTGGCCGGTCCACGCGCCGTAGCGCAGGTCGGGCAGCGCCGGCGGCGTCGTGTCGGCGATCGTCGAGCTCCCGCCGCGATCTTGCTGCTGCTGTTGCTGCTGGCCGGTCCACGCGCCGTAGCGCAGGTCGGGCAGCGCCGGCGGCTGCGTGTCGGCGATCGTCGGCCCCGCCTGGTCGGCGTCGTCGCCGTCCTGCAACACCCACGTGTCCTTCGAGCCGCCGCCGCGCGAGGAGTTGACGATCATCGACCCCTCCTCCAGCGCCACGCGCGTGAGGCCGCCGGGGACGATATCGATGTGCTCGCCGAACACGGCGAACGGCCGCAGATCGACGTGGCAGGGCCGCAGCCCGCCCTCGCCGTCAACGGTCGGGACGGTCGAGAGGCGCACGAGGTCCTGGGCGATCCACCGTTCGGGGTGCGCGCGGATCACCTCCTTCATCCGCTCCAGCTCCTGCTCCTCGGCGTGCGGGCCGATCAGCACGCCGCGGCCCCCCGACTCGCCGGTCGGCTTCACCACCAGCTGCTCGATGCGGCCGAGCACGTGCTCCAGCACTTCCGGGTCTGACAGCAGGTAGGTACGCACGTTCTCGAGGATCGGCTCCTCCGCCAGGTAGAAGCGGATCATCTCAGGGACGAAGCAGTAGATCGCCTTGTCGTCCGCCACCCCGGTGCCGAACGCGTTGGCGATCGCGACGCTGCCGGCGCGGTAGGCCCGCACCAGCCCGGGCACCCCCAGCAGCGAGTCGGGGCGGAACTCCAGCGGGTCGACGAAGTCGTCGTCCAGGCGCCGGTACACCGCGTGCACGCGCTCGAGACCGCGGGTGGTGCGCATGTACAGCACGTCGTCGCGCACCACGAGATCGGAGGCCTCGACCAACTCGACGCCCATCTGCCGGGCGAGGAAGGCGTGCTCGAAGTAGGCGGGGTTGGCGGGCCCCGGCGTCCACACGACGACCGTCGCCTCGCTCTCCGCCGACGGCGCCACCGAGCGCAGCGCGCTCAGCAGCAGCTGCGGGTAGTGGTCGACCGGGCGCACGCGGTAGGAGGCGAACAGCTCGGGCACCAGCTGCGCCATCGCGGCGCGGTTCTCCAACACGTAGGAGATCCCCGAGGGGATCCGAACGTTGTCCTCGATCACCTTCCACGCGCCGTCGCTGTGGCGCACCAGGTCGCAACCCGCCACGTGCGTGTACACGCCGCCCGGCGGCCTGATGCCGTGCACGGCGCGCGCGAAGTGCGGGCAGCCCGCCACCAGCCGCCACGGCACGAGGCCCTCGCGCACGATCTCGCGGGCGTGGTAGACGTCGTCGACGAAGTGGTTGAGCGCGCGGATGCGCTGCGCGAGGCCGCGCTTGATTTCGCGCCATTCCTCGCCACTCAGTACGCGCGGGACGAGATCCAGCGGAAATGGCCGTTCCGGGTGGGTGGGGCCGAACCTGGTGGGGCTGGATCTGGTGGGGCCGGATCCGGTGGGGCCGGATCCGGGGTCGCTCTCGCCCCCGGTCTCGAACGTGATCCCCTGCTGCATGAACACCGCGTCGCGGCGCCTGCCCGCCTCCAGCAGGCCCTCGGGCCCGAGGCGCTCGAGCTCGCGCACCAGCGCGGCCGCCGCCGGCCGCGGCGTCCCATCGACCTCGAACAGCTCGTCCAGGAACGGCGCCCGCGGGCGGTAGCCGGCGGCAGCCGGCGTGCTCAGCGCTGAGCTCACCACGGGGATTCTCCCGCGCGCCCTGTGTCGCGGCCTTCGACGGATGGAGCAATCGAAGGGGTTGCGGCTGCTCAACTGTCGCAAAGCGTCGCCCGTACGCCTCGCGCGCGCGTCCGTGAAAGTCGCCAATATCGCTCAAGCGCAGGGCTTTTGCGGCCGATGCCTCCGCGATGCCCGAGCTTTCCGTAGAATCCCCGGAGCGGCGCTCCTCCGGCGCCGCCGGCACGCGCGAGCGCGAGCGCCGCGCCGAGGCGCTGCGTCGCCAACGCGCCGATGAGCGCGTGCAGAAGCTGGCCGGCGCCGGCGAGCTCGCCTACCTGCGCGCGCAGCTGCGGGTCGCCTCGCAGCTCACCGCGCGGCTCGCCGCCACGCAGGAGATCGAGGAGATGGCGCACCTGGTGGTGGATGAGCTGCACTGCACGTTCGCCTTCTACCTCGCCGCGATCCAGCGCCTCGACCGCGACGGGATGCTGCGGTTGATCGCCAGCGCCGGGCCGCTCGCGGAGGTGATGACAGAGTTCCTGCTCGTCGAGCAGTCGGTGCACGAGGGCGTCAATGGGCGCGTCGCGCGCTCGGGCAGCACCGCGCTCGTGCATGACACCGGCATGGACCCCGACTACATCGCGCGCGATCCGGGCACCGATCCCCGCTCGGAGCTGAGCGCCCCGATCTTCGTCGACGGCACCGTGTGGGGGGTGCTCAACATCGAGGCGGTTGCCCCCTCCGCTTTCGGCCAGGCCGACGCGGTGCTCGTCGAGGCGGTCGCTGCTGCCCTCGGTGCCGCCGTGCACCGTGCCGGACTGGTCGCCGACCTCGAGCGCACCTTCACCACCACTTTGGCGGCGCTCACCTCCACCGTGGAAGCGAAGGACGACTACACCGCCTGTCATGGCGAGGACGTCGCCGACCTCGCGGAGCGCGTCGCGCTGCGCATCGGTCTTTCGCGCGCGCAGGCGCGCGATGTGCGCTACGCGGCGATGCTGCACGACATCGGCAAGATCGCCGTGCCCTCCGAGATCCTGTTGAAGCCCGGCCCGCTCACCGACGATGAGTGGGCGGTGATGCGCAGCCACGCCGCCGTCGGCGGCGAACTGGTCGGCCGCATCGACGCATTCGCACATCTTGCCCCCGCCGTGCGCGCATCCCACGAGCGCTGGGACGGAGGCGGCTACCCCGACGGCCTCGCCGGCGAGCAGATTCCGCTCGCGGCGCGCATTATCTCGGCGTGCGACACCTACGACGCGATTGTGACCACGCGCCCCTACCGTCCCGCGCGCACGCCCGAAGAGGCGGGTGCCGAGCTGCGCCGGGTTGCGGGTGCCCAGCTGGACGAGTGCGCCGTCGGCGCGCTTTTGGCTGAGCTTTCCGTAAGCGGCTGACTCGCGATTCCGCTTGTACGCTGCGGCCTCAGCGGTCGTGGCGTGGATGGTCGAGGGCTGGGTGGCTCAGTAGCCGTGCTTGACGACATTCGCCAGCGGCTCTCCGTGTAGGTAGCGACGCACCTGCTCACCTACCAGCGCAAAGGCGCGCCGGTCCGCAGCGAGCGTGTCTCCGGCGAGGTGGGGGGTGATCAGCACCCCTGGCGCGTCCCACATGGGATCACCCGACGGCAACGGTTCCGGGTCGGTCACGTCCAGCGCGGCTCTGATGCGTCCGGCGCGCAGTAGCTGCCGCAGCGCCTGCGTGTCGAGGATCGGCCCGCGCGCGGCGTTCACCAGCAGCGCGCCGGGGCGCAAACGTGCGAGCAGGTCGGCATCGAGCAGCCCGGTCGTTTCGGGCGTGAGCGGCAGCAGCACGACCACCACGTCGGCAAGCGGTAGCAGCTCGCCGAGATCCTTCACCGCGTGCACCCCCGCACGCGCACGCCGCGCCACGCGAATCAGCTCGACGTCGAACGGGGCCAGCCGTCGCTCCGTCGCCGCGCCGATCGCGCCATACCCAAGGATCAACACGGTGCTGCCCGCCAGCTCGTGGGATCCCTGCCACTCCCAGCGATGCTCGCGCTGACTGTCGCGCAGCTCCGGCAGTCGCTTCGTTGACGCGAGGATCACCGCCACCACCCACTCTGCGACCGCCGCGTTACGTGTACCGGCGGCGTCGCACAGCGTCACGCCGGCAGGGAGGATCGGCAGCAACCAGTCCACGCCCGCCGACAGCGTCTGGATCACGCGCAGTGTCTGCATCCGTGGCAGCAGCTCGGGAATGCGGGCGTCGCGAGCGCCCGGCACCAGGAACTCCGCGTCGACCGCCGCGCGTGGCAGCTTCCCTTCGCGGGGGGTGAGGTTGAGTGCGACGCCCTCTGGCAGCTCGCCGATGGCCTCGTGACCCGGACGATCCGGAATCCACAGATTCACGTGTTTGGGAGTGTATGGGGTCTTTGCCTCCGCGCCTGCCCGATTGGGTGCCGGGGGCGTGGGGTTCCCTGATGTGCCGGGCGTGTGGGGTTCCCCGGTGTGCCGGGCGTGCTGGGCCTCGCCGTGGACTGTCGCGGCGGCCGGTCCGCGACCGAGGTCGCTACGGTGTCGTCATGTGCGCGAGCGAGGCCCACGGCGAGCGGGCGCCCCGCCAGATCGCGCTGCTGCGCGGCGTCAACGTGGGGGGCAACAACAAGGTGCCGATGGCCCACCTGCGTGAGCTGATGCAGGAGCTCGGCTACAAGGACGTGCGCACCCTCCTGCAGAGCGGCAACGCCGTGTTCACCGCCGCCGGTACGCCACCGGAGCAGGCGGCGCAGGAGATCGAAGGCCAGCTTGCGCGATCGCTCGGTTTGGGCGTGCGCGTGCTGGTGCGCACCGCCGAGGAGCTTGCGCAGGTGGTCAGCGCCAACCCGCTGACCGAGGCGGTCGCCGAGCCCTCGCGGCTGCTCGTCACCTTCCTCTCGGCGCCGCCCGACCCCGAGCAGTTGCGGGAACTCGATCCGGTTGACTTCGAGCCCGACCTCTTCGGCTTCGGCGAGCGCGAGATCTACGTGTGGTGCCCCGAAGGGGTGCGCACGATCAAGCTCTCCTACGCCTTCTTCGAGAAACGCTTCGGGGTGGTCGCGACCGCGCGCAACTGGAACACTGTCACCAAGCTCTTGGCGCTGGCGCTGGCGCGGGAGTAGCGAGTTGGCGGAGTTCGTGGCACATGGAGGCGCAGGGTCTATGGAAGACTGCGGCGCATGCAAGCACATGTGCTGCGGGTGGCGGTGGTGGGACACGTCGAGTGGGTGCGTTTCGCGCGTGTGTCCCACATACCTCTTGCCGGCGAGGTGGTGCACGCCCGCGATCCCTTCGAGGAGCCCGCGGGCGGCGGCGCGGTCGCGGCGGTGCAATTGGCGCGGCTGGCGGGCGAGGCGACGCTCTTCACCGCGCTCGGCGAGGACGAGCACGGTCGCCGCTCGGTGGTGCGTCTGAGCGAGCTTGGGGTGCACGTGCTGGCCGCATCGCGTGAGGACCCCACCAGGAACGCCGTGACGTTGGTGGACGACTCCGGGGAGCGCACGATCACCACCTTCGGAACACGCCTGGAGCCGGTGGGGGAGGACGCGCAGGTTCCGTGGCTTGCGCTCGCGGAGATCGACGCGGTGTATTTCACCGCGGGCGACCTGAGCGCGCTGCGTGCCGCGCGCGCGGCACGGGTGCTGGTTGCCAGCCCGCGCGCGCTGCACGCGCTTGGGCATGGCGTCCCGCTCGACGCGCTGGTGCTCAGCGGCGAGGATGCGATCGAGCGCGAGGAGGCCACCCGCGCGCAGGCGGATGCCGAGCTGGTTGTGCTCACCGAGGGCGCGCACGGCGGGTCCTACCGGGAGCGCTCGGGCGGGTCGGGCACGTGGGAGGCCGTCCCGCCGCCCGGCGCGCTGGTGGACTCCTATGGCTGCGGCGACTCCTTCGCGGCGGGGCTTACCTACGGCTTGTGTGCAGGTCTCCCGGTGCCCGACGCGCTCGCGTTGGCGGCGCGTTGCGGGGCTGTGTGCCTCACTGGCCGGGGGCCTTATGCGCGGCAGCTGACCTTGTGATTCGGTGCCGACCTCTATGAGGCCGATGGCCAGTTGAGCTGTTCGGCTAGCTGACGCGGTCCAAGGTCGATCAGCCCGCTGCGCTCGACCGGCTGGTACTCGCCGTCGCGCAGTGCCAGCCAGTGGATCGAGCGCTTGGCTGGGTCGACGATCAGCACCTCGTCCACGTCGTGGTCGGCGTAGAAGGGGAGCTTGTCCCACGACTCGTCGTTGGGGGAAACAACCTCGATCAGGAGCGCGGCGGTCGAGTGCCATGTGCCGTGGGCGCCAGGCCGGTGCAGAGCGCTATCGGGTACGCGAAAGTTGTGTTCGCCCTCGCCGAGGTTGGACTGGCCAATGACCTCCAGGCCCGCGGCTCGGGCCGCGGGACTCAAGATAACGATCAGCTGAGCTTCGATCGAAGCGTGTCCGTAGTTGGGCGCTGGAACCATGTGCAGCACACCGTCCCACACCTCGTCCAGGCGATCCAAACCGGAGCGGCGCCTGCGCTCGAGTATCTCCTCGAGCCCTGCCGTGGGAGGATCCAGTACCAGTGCGCGCATTCGCCATAGCGTAGCGCTCGGATGGCCATCTCGTTGCTCGGCGAAGTTGGCGCAAACGGGCTGCATCGGCCCCGGCCCTTCGCAGTGGACCAAAGCTTCGAGTTGGCTGTGATTCACCGCCCCGGCTCGTGGAGATTCACCGTTTGGCTGGCGGTGATTCACCGCCCCGGCGATGCGAGATCCACACATACACCGTGTTCACCTTCGCTCCTTCGCGGAAGCTGATGTCGAACGCCAGCGGCACGCGCTTGACCGGCGGGCGGGGGGCGTCGCTGAGGTAGATCGCTTCGCGGTAGGGGCGGTGGTAGAGCTCGTACCACGTGCCCAGCCGCAGGTAGGAGCCGGGCGCCAGCACGCGGGTGCCGCGGGCGACGAGGAAGTAGCGCATCGACGGTTTGAGCGGTTCGGTGGCGCCGTCCAATAGACCCTCCAGCACCACGCTGCCGCCGCGGGGCACCAGCCGCGCGAGGCGCGCGTCGATCGCTTTGATCGGCTTGTAGAGAGTGGCGTGTTCGTCGGGGGTGGCCTGTGCTGCGACCGCGTTGCCCACGGCTGCAGCGGTGCCGATCCCGGCGAGTGTGACGAGCGCCGAGCCGAGCGCGACGAGGCGACCGGAGGGGTGGGGTATTCCACGCACCACCCTGTGCGCTGCCCATGCGAGCACGAGCAGCAGCACCCACGCGAGCGCCAACCACACAACCATGCCCGCCTGCGAGCCCCACCACATCGTGTAGCCGAGCGTGGCCGACAGCCGCCGCGGGGTGGGGGTGGAGGCTGCGACCGATCCCAATGCGGGGCACAGCACGAGCGCGGTCAGCGCCAGCGTCGCCACGTCGCGGCGGCGTCTCACCAACGCCACCGCCGCCACCAGCACGAGCGCGGCGAGCATCGCGATCGTGGAGTTGGTAGCGAGCGCGGAGGGGGTGGAGCGGACTTCATACTTGCGCTGCCAGCGGCTCTTGGGAGTCTGCAGCCACCACGGGACGATGCCCACCGCGTGCACCACGGCGTGCCAACCCACTTCGTCGCCGAGCGTGGCCTTGGGCTTGGTCGCGCTTTCGACCACGAGTGTGAGGTTGCCCGGGTGTTCGGTGAGCTGCCCGTCGATCGTCGCGCTCCAGCAGAACGCCGCGACGAGCAGGGTGGCGAAGCCCCACCCGAGCAGGGAGCGTCGTCGTAGGGCGGGAGATCCGCGCCTCCGCTGCGCGATTGCCCCTACCGCGAGGCCACCGAGCCCGACGGCGAGCAGCCCGAGCGTGGGGGGTAGGTAGGTGAGGTGGGTCTGCACCGTGAAGCTCGCAACCAGCACCGTCAACGGCAGCAGCCGGTACTCCCCGCAGGCGAGCGACCAGCAGAGGAAGATCAGCAGCGTGAAGGGGAACAGCCCGGCGGAGGGGTTCCACACGTCGTGGAAGGTCTCCGCCGCCAGCGACTGGCACATCAGCGCGATCGCGACAGCGGTCATCACCATCAGCATGCGGCCCCCGCGCCGGCGGGCGAGCGCGACGCAGCCGACGATGCAGAGCGTGTTGAGCGCGCCCATCGTCACCGTCATGCCCACGTCGCTGCCGTTGTAGGCGGTGGGGGCGAGCAGCCAGAAGAGCATCGGCCCGAAGCTGTGGGTCACGCGGCCGGTGACTTCGCCGGCGAGCGAGTACTGCCCGACGAGCGGCGCGTGCGAGGTGAAGACGTCGTGGGCGCGGGTGGCGATGATCCCGCGGTCGGCCACCGGCACCCAGCCGGCCTGCACGGCCTTCACGGTGGCGCTGATCACCGGGATCGCGGCGGCCAGCCCGGCGGCGAGCGTCAGCAGGCCGTTCCCCAGCCGGGCGACGGCGCCTGGCAGCGAGGCGCGCAGCCAGGCCGCAAAGCGTCTCGGTGCGGCGCCCCACCAGGTGGCGAGGCGTCTCGATGCGGCGCCCCACCAGGTGACGAGGCGTCTCGGTGCGGCGCCCCACGACCATGCTGCACGTTGGCGGCGGCGCTCCGGCCGATGTGCCGGTGGGGGTGGGGAGATGTCTTTCTTTTCCGCCCCCACCACTTCATTTTGTAAAGGGTTTGGGGGCTGAAAAACACATATACATGCCGAGGTCGTCGGTCGCATCACCCCTGCGGCATGTGCGGGGCCAGCTCGTGGCGGGCGATCGAGCGCTTGTGGACCTCATCGGGGCCGTCGGCGAGGCGCAGCGTGCGCAGGTGGGCGTACATCCACGCGAGCGGGAAGTCGTCGCTGACGCCGCCGCCGCCGTGCACCTGGATCGCGCGGTCGATCACCTTCAGGGCGATGTTGGGCGCGGCGACCTTGATCGCGGCGATCTCGGTGCGCGCCTGGCGGTTGCCGACGGTGTCCATCAGCCAGGCGGCCTTGAGCGTGAGCAGGCGCGCCATCTCGATCTCGATCCGCGACTCGGCGATCCAGTCCTGGATGTTGGCGCGGGCGGCGAGCGGCTCCCCGAAGGTGACGCGCGCCACCGCGCGGGCGCACATCGCCTCAAGCGCTCGCTCGGCGGCGCCAAGCGAACGCATGCAGTGGTGGATGCGCCCCGGCCCAAGACGCGCCTGGGCGATCATGAAGCCCTCGCCCTCGCCGGCGATCAAGTTTGCGGCCGGGACGCGCACGTCCTCGAAGAGGATTTCGGCGTGGCCCTCGTGGTCGAGATAGCCAAACACGGGCAGCCCGCGCACGACCTGCACGCCGGGGGTGTCGAGCGGCACGAGGATCATGCTCTGCTGGGCGTGCCGCGGTCCTTCAACCCGCGTCTTGCCCATCACGATCATGACCTTGCAGTGGGGGTGCAGCACGCCGGAGATCCACCACTTGCGCCCGTTGAGCACATACTGATCGCCGTCGCGCTCGATCCGCAATGCGATGTTGGTCGCGTCCGAGGAGGCGACGTCGGGCTCGGTCATCGCGAACGCCGAGCGGATCTCCCCTGCCAGCAGCGGGTGCAGCCACTGTTCGCGCTGCTCCTCGGTCGCGAACAGGTGCAGCACCTCCATGTTGCCGGTGTCGGGCGCCGAGCAGTTGCACGCCTCCGAGGCGATGTGGCTGCGCCCGAGGATCTCGGCGAGCGGGGCGTAGTCGCCGTTGGAGAGGCCGGCGCCGTGCTCGGGGTCCGGTAGGAACATGTTCCACAGCCCCCGCTCTCGCGCGCGGGCCTTGAGCTCCTCCATGATCGGAGGCTGGATATGGATCCCGCCCGCCCCGCCAGACTCGCGCAACTGGTGCTCGTACACGGGCTCGGCCGGGAGGATTTGCTCCTCCATGAAGGCTGTGAGGCGCGCTTCGAAGTCGAGGCAGCGGGCGCTGGGCTGGAAGTCCATCGGTCTCCTCCTGAAGGGAATGGAACCATGTATGAAACCAACCCGCCGGCCGCGGGGCATATGGCAGGCCAAATCTAAGGCTCCACCTCAGCCTGAGACTTGCTCACGATGCGATGGGAGTTCGGACTGTGGGGACAAGCCCCGGTCGCATGCGGATTTTCAACGGTGACCAAAAAGCGGGGCGATAGCTGTATCCGTTCGCTCGAACTTGAAGCCATCGGCCGCGATGGGTAGAGTTGCTGTAAGAATCGCCACGTTCTCCGAGTCGCGAGGCTGCGGGGATCTCGATGTCGCCGGGCCCGCAATGGTCCGGAGCTACCCGGATCGAGGCGACTTGTCTACATAAACGTACAGAGGAGAGAGAAGCTGATGATGCGCATGGCATCCACCCGCAGGGCGCTGCTCGGCCTTGCCGTCGCTGTCGCCGGAGTACTGGCCATTTCGCCAGCCGTCGCCTCAGCGGCGCCCAAAGTTACGCTCAAAGCCGTGCCGGTCCCACTCAAGGGCGTTCCGGGTAGCGGGAACATCCTTGGCGCTCCCGCGGCGGTCGAATTCGAATTCACGATCCGGGGCACCGAAGTGACCGGCGACGCGCCCTCGCAGCTGCGGGGCGTCAACGTGTGGGCGCCGTCCGGCGTGAAACTGCACAGCGCCGGGTTTGTGACCTGCACCCTGAGCACGCTCGAATTGAAGGGCCCCGAAGCCTGCCCGAAGAAGTCGCAGGCCAGTGCGCTGGGATCCGGGGAAGCCTCGGACACGATCGGTGGGGAAGCGATCAAAGAGAAGGCCACCGTACAGGCCTTCTTCGCACCCAAAGGCGAATTGATCTTCTACGCCAACGCCCCCTCGCCGATCTCGGCGCAGGTCTACGTCGGCGGGACGATCCATCCGGCGAGCCCGCCCTTCGCCTACGAGTTCGAGACCGAAGTCCCGCTGATCGAATCGGTGCCCGGTGCGGCGGCCGTCTCGACCGAAGCGATCGACCTCAAGGTCGGCTCCTCGTACAAAAAGCACGGCAAGACCGTCTCCTACATCACGCTGCCCAGCAAGTGCCCCAAGGGTGGCTTCCCGTTGAAGGCCGAAATGAAGTTCGAGAGCGGCGAAACGGTCGTGTCCGAATACAAAGCACCGTGCCCGAAAAAGAAGAAGTAGAGCGGTAGGTCTACGGGGAAGGTGGCGAACAGGTAGACCGCAAGCGATGAGCGCCCGCCAGCGAGGCGGGCGCTCGACCGGAGCGGCGGCGAGCGGGCGACCCCTTCGGGTGGGGCGCCAGCTGGCTGTTTGGACAAGGAGATTGGGGCAGCTGTGAGGAAGCGGGCTGTTGGGGCGAGCAGTAGGAGCGGAGCGGCAGCGGCAATCGCCGGCGGCTTGTGCGTCGCCGTGGCGATCGTTGCGGTGCTGCTCGCCACGGCCGCAGGCGGCTCCAGCGGCGGCTATACGGTGCGCGCGATCTTCGACGACGCCGGCAACCTCGTCAACAGCGAGAACGTCAAGATCGACGGCGTCAAGGTCGGCGCGGTCGGCTCGGTCACGCCGACCCCAAACGGTAGGGCCGCAGTCACGCTGAAAATCGAAAACCCCGGCTTCCAGGACTTCCGCACCGACGCCACCTGCAGGATCGAACCGCAGGCGCTGATCGGCGAGAAGTTCGTCAACTGCCTGCCCACCCAGGCGCGTGCGGAAGGGGCGCAGCTGCCCCCGCCGCTGCCCCGGATCCCGGCTGGGCGGGAAGGCGCGGGCGACTATCTGCTGCCGGTGACCAACACCTCCAGCCCGGTCGGCGTGGACCTGCTCAGCGACATCGGCCATCTGTCCGAGAACCAGCGCCTGGCGATCATCCTCAACGAACTCGGCACCGGCCTTGCCGCGCGCGGCAGCGACCTCAACGCGGTCCTGCATCGCTCCAACCCGGCGCTGCGGGAACTGGAAAAGCTGCTCGGGATCCTCGCCTCGGAGAACAAGGTGCTCGGCAACCTCGCCGTGGAAGGCAACCGGGCGCTGGTGCCGCTTGTGCGCGAACGTAAGCAGTTCTCCGAATTCTTCGCTCAGAGCAGCACCGTCGCGGAAGCAACCACCCGCCACCGCGCCGAACTCGCCACCAACCTGCACGAATTCCCGACCTTCGTGCGCGAGCTGCGCCCCTACCTCAAGCACCTCGAAGCGTTCGCCGAACAGTCGATCCCGACCTTCACCGATCTCGGTGTCGCGGCGCCCGGCATCAACCGCACGTTCAAGAACATCGGGCCCTTCTCAGCGAGCACCACGCAGTTCTTCAAAAGCCTCGGCTCCTCCTCGAAGAAGATCGGCACAGCGCTCGTCGGCACCCAGCCGCTGCTCACACGCGTCGAGTCGCTGGGCAGCGCGGCCAAGCCGTTCGCCAAGAGCTTCTCCGAACTCTTCGCCAACCTGCGCTCGACCGGCGGCGTCGAGCGCCTGCTCGACTTCATCTTCATGGGCGCCGGCTCGATCAACGGCTACGACTCGCTCGGCCACTTCGCCCGCGCGGTTGCGGTGGCGAAGTCCTGCGTCGGCTACAAAATCGCGCAATTCCCAGAATGCCGCGCGAACTTCTCCGCCGAAACGAGCACTTCGAGCACGAGCGCGCAGGCGGCGAACGCCAACGCGAAGGCGAGCGACACCACGCTTGCGATGGCGCGCGTCGAAGCGATGCTCAAAGGTGCCACCCTGGCGCAGGCGATGGCCGACTACCCGGGCTCGGAAGCAGCCGCGAGTCCCGCCGGTGGTGGCGTCGGCGCGAGCGTCCCGTCTGCCGTTGCTCAGCCGGTTGGAGGCGCGAGCGCCGGCACCACCTACTACACGCCGCCGAGCGAAAGCTCTGAAGCCGGCGGGATGCTGCTCAACTACCTGCTCGGCAACTGATCGATGACTCCTTCACGCCACAGCCATCGTTTCCCGGCTCTCGTCGTCGCGTTCGCGCTGATGCTGCTCGTTGGGGGCGCTTCTGTGGCGCTGGCCGAAACGGGGATGCGAGCCACAGGCGAGCGTCTCTCGGTCACAGGCGACGGTCTCCCGGCTTCGGTCGAAACCGCCCCCAGCACCAGCACCACGACCACGACCGTGCCGGCCCCTGAAGCGCCGGTGGGCGTGCACGGGCAGGTGGGCGAACCGGCCGCGGAAACCGAAACCGCGCCGGCCCCCGAAGCGGCGTCCGGCTCCACGGAAACGACCACGACACCCACGACCCCCGCCCCCGAAGTGCAGAGCCAGACTCCCCAGACACAGAGCGCACCTGGCGAAGCCGGCAGGCCTGCCGAACGCACCGGTGGCCACACCCATCGGCAGACCGGCGCGGGCGGGACAGCCGGCAAGGGTAAGTCCACCGCCGGGAAGACTTCGACCGGGAAGCCCGCGAATGCGCCCGCGCCACCGCCCTCGACGCTCACCCCGCCGTTGCCTGGCGCGCTAGGCGAGGCAATCGGGGGGATCCCCGACTTCTTCATCGAAAGCTTCCGCGTCCCCCCGTTCCTGCTGCCGATCTACCAGGCCGCAGGCACCGCGTACGACATCCCCTGGCAGGTGCTGGCGGCGATCAACGAGGTCGAGACCGACTACGGCCGCGACCTCAACGTCTCCAGCGCCGGCGCCGAGGGCTGGATGCAGTTCCTGCCCTCCTCGTGGGCGCTCTACGGGGTGGACGCCACCGGCTCGGGCTATGAGGACCCCTACAACCCCGCCGACGCAATCTTCGCCGCCGCGCGCTACCTCGCCGCCGCCGGCGGGAAGCAGCACATTCGCGCCGCCGTGCTCTCCTACAACCACTCCGCCGCCTACGTCGAAGCGGTGATGCTGCGTGCACAGCTGCTCGGCGGCACACCCCCCGAACTGCTGAGTGCGATCACCGGCCTCACAGAATCGCGCTTCCCCGTGCACGCCGAAGCGCACTTCAGCGACGGCTTCCCCGCCGCGCCTGCAGGGCCCGCCAAGACGCTCGCAGGGACCGTAATCTACGCGCAGGCGGGGGCGCCTGTGATCGCCGTCCAGGATGGCGAAGTGACCGCCGTCGGCGAATCGCCGGCGCTCGGGCGTTATGTCTCGCTGCGCGATGCCTACGGCAACACCTACACCTACGCGCAGCTGGGCAGCGTCGCCCCGCTCTACCCGGTGCTCGAACCGCGCGTGGACACGGCCGTCAGCGCGCGGATCTCCCACCCGAGCGGCAGCGGCGCCGGTCCAAGCCCCAGCGCGCCGGCGAGCGCCGGCGTGCAGCCGCACTCACCCCTTTCGCAGGCCGCGGTCACCACTGGCCTGGCGATGGGGGCCGCCAACGCTCTGGAAACGCCCCCCGCACCCAAGCCGGCCTCGCCGCCGCCGGTGCTCCCAGCTGCTTCGGGAACTGGTGGGGAGACCTCGACGCCGCACGCCTTCCG
Organism: uncultured Solirubrobacterales bacterium; assembly: GCA_963812955.1. Classification (GTDB taxonomy): domain Bacteria; phylum Actinomycetota; class Thermoleophilia; order Solirubrobacterales; family Solirubrobacteraceae; genus Palsa-744. The sequence continues at coordinate 581,805 of CAWEXC010000001.1, read as the reverse complement.
CTCCGGTCCCAACGAGGTCTACCTCAACCCGCTACACCCCGGCGTGCAGGTGCTGGCCGGCACCGTGCTCGGGCACATCGGCACTGGAGACGAAGCAGAATCCGCGGCGCCATCCTCCGCGGCGGGGCAAACCGCGGCGACAGCGGCCGAGGGGCAAATGCTCTTCCAGATCCGCCCCGCGGGTGCAGGCGCGCCGGTGATCGATCCCAAGCCGATCCTCGACGGCTGGGTGCGCTTGGAAGAGACGTCGGTGTTCAGAGCCAAGGGCGAGAACCCCTTCCTGGCGACCTCGCCCACCGTCGGGCAGGTGCTGCTGGCGTCCAAGCCACAGCTCGAGCAGCTGTTGCTGCGCGACCCCGGCGTGCATCTGCCGGCATGCGAGCGCGGGGCGGTGCGCGCCGGCGAGGTCGATCGGCGCGTACTGGCGGCACTCGAGTTCCTCTCGGTCTCCGGCTTGAGCCCGACGATCTCCGCGGCGGGCTGCGCCCACGCAGCGGGCGTTACCGGCGCGCGCAACACGATTGCCGCCGCCGCGGGTGACGCGGTCGACATCTCGGCGATCGACGGCACCCCGATCGCCGGCCACGAAGGGCAGGGATCGGTAACCGACATCGCGGTGCGCCGGCTGCTGCGGCTGCAGGGCACGATGAAGCCGGCGCAGATCGTCAGCGCGATCAGCTATCCAGGGACCGACAACACGCTGACGCTGCCCGGCGACCGTGGCGTGATCCACGTCGCGTTCGCCTCGCCGGGCGCGCTGCGCACTTCGCGCGGCGCCCGCGCCGCCGCTGTCTCTGGCTCGCCGCTAACCCCCAGCCAGTGGCTGCAGTTGATCTCGCAGCTTGGCGAGATCCCCGAGCCGAACGTCTCCAGCAAGCCCTCCGCGGCCGCGATCCCTGATCTCGGCACCGGCACCGCTTCTACCGGCGCCGGCGCGAGCGCCGAAGGGCCCACGCAGCCCAGCGTGAGCTCCTCCTCCAACGGCACAGGCGGTGAATGAGAGTGGCGACCACCACGCCCCCACCTCCCCCCGTGCGCGGCCCGCTGCCGTCTCCGGGCGGGCCTGCTGGGCCACCGCGGCCGGTCTCCCCGCCGCCGCGGAGCGTGAGCCGCTGGGTGGCGGCCGGCGCGCTCGTGCTGGTGGTAGCGGCCGTTGCCTACATCGTGTTCTTGGGCGGCGGCGGAGCCACCTACAAGTTCGAACTGGAAAACGACAGCCAGCTCGTGCTCGGCGACCAGGTGCAGGTTGGCGGCGTGCCGGTGGGAAGCGTCACCGCCATCACGCTCACCCACAACTACCACGCGGCGCTGATCACGATCCACATCGAAGGCTCGCTCGTGCCGCTGCACCAGGGCACGACCGCACAGGTGCGCGTGCCCTCGCTGACAACGGTCGCGGGGCGCTACGTGTCGCTCTCCCCGGGCCCCAACAGCGCGCCGGCGCTCCCGGCAGGCTCGACGCTGCCCGCTGGCGCGGCGAAAGGCACCACCGACCTCGACCAGCTGTTCGACACGCTCAACCCGCGCACGCGCAAAGGTTTGCAGCAGTACTTCGTGGGCGAATCCGAAGCGTACGTAGGAGCCAGTCAGGAGCTCGGCACGGACGTCGAATACTTCGGCCCCTTCCTGTCCTCGGCCAATCACATCTTCGCCGAGCTCAGCAAAGACCAGCGGACGTTCACCAACTTCCTCGTGTACTCCGCCAAGGCGCTCACCACGCTCGGCGCCCACCGCGAAGAACTGACGAACCTGGTGAGCAACGGCGATCGCGGCCTGGAAGCGCTCGGCGCCGAACAGGCCAGCCTGCGGCAGGGGGTCGCGCAACTGCCCTCCACGCTGGAGCAGGGCAACCACGCATTCGCGCAGCTGCCCTCCACGTTCGCGGCGCTGCGCAAGCTGGCGACGGTTGCGGGCCCCGACACCAAGACGCTCGCGCCGCTGTTCGAAAAGCTGACGCCGCTCGTGCAGGAAGCGGGACCGGTGCTGCATAACCTCAGCCTCGCGCTCAGCAAGCCGGGGCCGAGCAACGACCTCACCGACAGCGCGCTGGCGCTGCCCACGCTTGCGCAGGAGCTCGTCAGCGGCTCGCCCAGCGACGTCAAAGCGCTGCAGGAATCGGTGCCCGTGACCGCCTTCTTCGGGCCCTACTCCCCCGACCTTCAGGGTTTCGTGCGCACCTTCGGGACGAGCGCCGGCTACTACGACGCCAACGGGCAGTATGCACGCCTCAACCCCGTGTTCAACGACTTCAAAGTTGGCGCCAACAACACGCTGACTCCGACCACCGCGCAGGAAGGCCTGCAGGGCCTGCACACCCATGAACTGCGCCGCTGCCCCGGCGCCGGCGCGACGCCGTCGCCGGCCGACGGCTCGGCGCCCTTCACCGACGAAGGCAAGCTCGGCTGCGACCCCACGCAGGTGCCGTGATGAACCCCCGCCGCCGCAACTCCCTCGCCGCAAGCCCGCTCCTGATCGGGGCGCTCACCGTGCTGATCGCGAGCGTGGCGGTGTACGTCTCCTACGGCGCCAACAACGGGCTGCCGTTCACGCCGACCTACGACATCAAGGCCGAACTTCCGGAAGCCTCCGGCCTTGAAAAGGGCAATCAGGTGCGGCTGTTTGGCCGGCGCATCGGGATCGTGAGCGGGATCGTTCCCCACCAGGATCCCAGCACTGGCAAGATCACCGCGCTCGTCAGCCTGAAGCTCGAAAAGCATGCGGGGCCGCTACCAGCCGACACGACGATGGAGGTCGAATCGGTTTCGACGATCGGCCTGAAGTACCTGGAATTGAAGCGTGGGAACTCGCAGCGGAAAATTCCGGAGGGGGCGACGATCCCCGTCTCGCACGCCCGCGAACCGGTGCAGATTCAGGACTTCTTCAACATCTTCGATAAGAAGACGCGGATCGCGATCCAGCAGAACACGAACGCCTTCGGCGACGGCTTCGCCGGGCGCGGCGTGGGCCTCAACAACACGATCCACACGTTGCGCCCGCTCGCGGAAAACTCGGTGCCGGTGCTGCACAATCTCGCCTCGCCGCAGACCGGCTTCGGCCAGCTGTTCGTCGCGCTCGACAAAATCGCCCAACAGGTCGCGCCGGTGGCCGAGACGCAGGCGTCGTTCTTCCGGGAGCTCGACATCTTCTTCACGGCCTTCGCCGGCGCCTCGCCCTCGCTGGAACGGACGATCGAAGGGGGCCCGGCGGCGCTGCACCAGGCGATCCATTCGCTCCCGTACGAGCAGCCGTTCATCGACAAAGCGACCGAATTCGTGAGCCTGCTGCGCCCGAGCGCGAAGATCCTGACGAAGGTCGCGGCGCCGCTCGGCCACGCCTTCGCGGTCGGCACCGTCAACGTGCGCGCCGCCGCTGCTCTGAACGCGCAGCTGGCCAGCTCGCTGCAGGCGCTCGAACTCTTCGCCAAGAACCCGCTGGTGCTGGTCGGCTTCGAAGAACTCACCCGCACGGCCGAACTCGGCACGCCGCTGTTTGCGGGTCTCGCACCCGCGCAGACCAACTGCAACTACATCACGCTGGCGTTCCGCAACCTCGCCAACTCGCTCTCCGAGAGCGTCGGCAACGGCACGCTCGCGCGCGTGGTGCCGATCCTCAGCCCCTCCGGGGAAAACAACGAGGGGCTGCCGGCCTCCGCGCCCGCCAACGGGATCTCGGAAGATCAAAACGTCACTACAAAAACGAGAATCGAAGATAACCACCTGCATTACAACCCCTACCCGTACGTCGGCGGGCCCGGTCAGCCGAAAGAGTGCGAAGCCGGCAACATGCGGTTCATCCCGGAAAAGACCGTGATCGGCAACACCCCGACCGCGCAGGGTACGACCGAAGAAACCAAGCGCAACCAAAGCCTGTTTGGGGAACCCTATTCAGCCTCCCAGCAGAAGGACTTCCCCAAGGAAAGCTCGTCCAAGAGCAAGGGGAAGCAGTCATGAGCGGCACGCGCTGGTGGCGCCGACGTCAGGAGACCGCGGTCTCCGAGCTGCAGAAGCGCTCCAACCCGGTGCGCACCGGGATCATCTTCCTGATCGTGATCGTGGTGGGCGTGTACTTCGGCTTCACCAAACACATCCCGTTCAAACACGGCTACCGCCTCAACGCGGTGTTCAGCTCCTCGGTCAACGTGCGTCCCAAGTCGCCGGTGCGGATCGCGGGAGTGTCCGTGGGAACTGTTACCTCAACGCATCTGGAGAGCAGCCACGCGGCGCTCGTGACCATGGAAATCGAAGGCAAAGGGCTGCCGATCCACTCCGACGCGACGCTCAAGATCCGCCCGAAGATCTTCCTGGAAGGCAACTGGTTTGTCGAACTGCAACCCGGCAGCCCCTCCGCCCCGCAGCTTTCATCGGGCGCCACGATCCCGGTCACGCAGACATCCGAGCCGGTGCAGCTCGACCAGGTGCTCGACGCGCTCAACACCGACACGCGCGCCAACCTGCAGACCTTCCTGGTCGAATACGGGGCGGCGCTCACCGCCAAGCCGACGCCCGCGGAGAACGCCGAACAGTCCCCGGAAGTGCACGGCCTGAACATGGCGCAGGCGCTCAACAAGGCCTACCGGCTGGGGCCGGAAGCGCTGCGCAAAGGCACGATCGTCAACCAGGCGTTTGGCGGCACGGAAACCCATGACCTCTCGCAGCTGTTTAGCAGCATCGAAAAAGTCAGCGCCGAACTGGACGTGCACGAGCAGGCGCTCGGCGAACTGGTCGGCCACTTCAACACCTTCCTGCACATCTTCGCCGCACAGAGCTCGAGCGTGCGCACGGCGGTCGCTGAACTGCCCAGCGCGCTGCGCGGCACCGAACATGGCTTCACCGAACTGCAGCGTGCTGCGCCGTCGATCAGGACCTTCGCGCTCGATCTGATCCCCGGCGTGGAACAGATCCCCGCCACAGACGCCGCCGCCTTCCCCTGGATCGAACAGATTCGGGCGGCGCTGAAGCCGAGCGAGCTCGGCGGCGTCGCCTCGGCGCTGCGCACCGCGGCGCCTGAGATCGCCTCGGTCACCGCTGGGCAGGTCGCCTTCCAGCCGCAGCTCACCAACTTCAGCAAGTGCCTGAGCAAAGTGCTCTACCCGGCTGGCTCGACCAAGCTCCAGGATGGCGCCAACACCTCTGGGGGTACCGCCGAAGATGAATTCTGGTATGCGCTGACGGGGGTGGCGGGCCTCAGCCAGAACTTCAACGGCAACGGTGCGGCCCCGCGCTTCATCGCGGGTGGCGCTGGCAGCACGCTGCTCTCGCCGCCGGCGACCGTCGCCAAGCCGGGTGCGCCCACGACCGGCAGCACGCTGATCGCCCAGACGCGCCAAGCCCCCGAAGGCACCAGCCCGCGCTTCACCGGCATCGAGCCGCCGTACAAGCCGCTGGTGCCGTGCTACAAGCAGAAGCTGCCCGAATTCAACGGTCCACTGTCACATGGCCCCGCGGATGGGGGTGGATGATGGCGGCTGAGACGAATGGGGGAGCGGCGCACGACCCGAACGAGGGCGGGCGCGGGATCCGCGATCAGATCGAGCGCTACCGCACGGCGTTCATCGCGGTCGTGACGATGATCGTGATCGCCGCCGGAACCGCCGGCTACATCCTGGCCCACGAGCGCCTGTCGGTGCCCGCCTGGGTGCCGGTCATCGGCCGCGAATCGTTCGTGTTGAAGGGCGAATTCTCGACCGCCCAGGCGGTCACGCCCGGCCAGGGTCAGTCGGTCACGATCGCGGGCGCGAAGATCGGCGAAATCTCCACCGTGCAACTGCACGACGGCAGGGCGCTGGTGAGCATGAACCTGACGCCCAAGTACGCCGGCTACATCTATCGCGACGCGACGGCGCTGCTGCGCCCTAAGACCGGGCTGAAGGACGAGACGGTCGAGATCTCCCCCGGCAACCCATCCTCCGGGCGCGTGTCCGGCGGCTACACGATCCCAGTCACGCAGACCTCTCCCGACGGCAACCTCGACGAATTCCTCAGCTCCTTCGACGCCGAAACGCGCGCCCTCCTGCAGGAGCTGCTCGCGGGGGTCGGCGAGGGGCTGAACGGCAACTCCGCCAACCTCTCGGCGACCTTCAAGCGCTTCGCCCCGCTTGGCCACGAGCTCACCGAGATCGGCAACGAAGTTGCCAAGCGCCAGTACTACGTCGAACACGGGATCCACAACTTCCGCCTGCTGATGGAAGCGCTCGGCAGCAAAGACACCAAGCTCGCCCAGTCGGTCGAGTACGGCAACGCGGTGTTCGCAACCTTCTCGCAGGAGGACCGCCAGGTGCAGGAAACCCTGCATGAACTGCCCGGCGTGCTCAAACAGGCCAACCACGGCTTCGGCAAGCTCGCCACCGCCACCCGCTTGACCGGCAGCACGCTGCACTCGCTCGAGCCCTTCGCCACCGCGCTCGCGCCGGCGCAGAAGCAGGTGCGGGCGTCCTTCAAGGCGACCACGCCGATCCTCAAGAACGAAGTGCGCCCGCTCTTGCGCCAGATCCTGCCGGTGCTCCAGCAGCTTGAGCCCTCGCTGAAGGACTTCACGCAGGCCTCACCGCAGCTGACAACGGGCTTCACCGTGATCAACGAACTCTTCAACGAGCTCGCCTACAACCCCGGGCCAAATCAGGGTGGCTTCCTGTTCTACCTGGATTGGGCCAACCACGACCTTAACAGCGTCGTCGCGCAGGGCGATGCAAATGGGGCGGAGGGCCAGGCGCTGGTGTACTTCAACTGCGCACAGCTGTATCCGGTCAATATCCTGAAGGGTGCGGCGGGAGCCGACAAGACCGCAAATCTGATCCTCGGCCTGCTCAACCCGCCCACCACGGCACAGTGCAAGGCGGCACTGGCGCCCAGCTCGACGGCGGCCAAAGCGGCGAGCCTGCGCACCGGGGTCAGCCCCGACGCACTGACCGCCGATCGTGTCTTCGGCCAGGGCCCCGACGCCACCGCGCTGACACCGACCGCGGCGCTGGGAGGCGGGCACTGATGCAGAAGCGCGCGCCGACGCTCGCCAACATCCTCGTGATCGTGTTGTTCGCACTGAGCTGCTTCGGCCTGCTGCTGTTCCTGTGGGACTCCTTCGGCGGCCCGATACCGCTGAAGCCGAAGGGCTACCGCTTCACCGTCGAGCTCTCACGCACGCTGGCGCTGGCGGAAGAGTCCGACGTGCGCATCAGGGGCGTCGACGTCGGCCACGTCGTCGGTCTGGCGACGCACGCCAATGGGACGACCGACGTGACCGTCGAAATGGACCATCAGTACGCTCCGATCTCCTCCGCCGATCACATGATGCTGCGCCAGAAGACGCTCCTGGGGGAGACCTACATCGAACTGTTCCCGCCGGGCACCTCTGGGCAGGAAATCACCGAAAGGCAGGGTCAGTCGCCGGGGGGTGCCGGAGGGCAGCGCGACGCAGACGTGGTGAGCGGCCATCCAGTCCCCGACGGCGGGCACCTGGCGACCAGCCAGGTCGACCCGGTGGTGACGCTCGACGACATCCTCGCCGCGCTCGACCCGCATGTGCAGAGGGCCTTCAAAATCTGGCAGCAGTCGCAGGCCGCCGCTCTCAACGGGCGCGGAGAACAGATCAACGCGAACATCGCCGAGCTCGAACCGTTCGTGGAAAACGCCAACAAGCTGGTGGGGATCCTCGCCTCGCAGGAAGGCGCGGTGACCGCGGTCGTGCACAACACCGGCGTGCTGTTCGACGCGCTCACCGAACGCGACGATCAGTTCCGTGGGTTCGTCGTCAACGGTGAGCGCACCTTCCACGCACTGAGCGCCAGCAGCGCTCAGTGGGCCAACGCCTTCCGCCAGCTGCCGGCCTTCGAGCGCGGCGCGACGGCGACGCTGCGCGAATTCGACGACCTCGCCAGGGTGGCGGGTCCCGTGCTCGAAGAGTCGAAGGCGTGGGAGCGCGAGCTGACGCCGCTGCTGGAAGGGGTGCAGGCGTTCACGCCCGACTTCAACAACCTGCTCACCAACCTCGGCCCGTTCAACAGCGCCTCCAAGAAGGGCCTGCCGGCGTTCGAACGCGTGCTGAGCGAGCTCACCCCGGTGCTTGGCAACGTCACGCCGCCGCTGCGTAACTTCGAGCCCTTCCTGAAGTTCACGGGCGAGTACGTCCCCGAGCTGCAGGCGCTGTTCGCCAACGCCACCGCCGCGAGCCAGGCGCACGACAAAAACGGGGACACCACCAACGGCCAGATACAGCACTATCTGCGCGCTCTGCAAACGATCAATCCGGAAGGTCTCGCGGTCTACAGCCAGCGGATCGGCACCAACCGCGGCAACCCCTACTTCCAGCCGGGCGCCTTCCGGCTGCTGGGCAGCGGCGGGTTGCAGGTGTTCAGCACCGCGAACTGTGCCGACTCCGCGCCGTCGGTCGACCCGAAAACCGCGAACGAAACGGTGCCGGAAAGCATCCTCAAGCAGTTGATCGAAGATAACGTCGTCAACAAAGCCGGTAGCACGACCAACAAAGTCGGCGCGCCCGCCTGCACCCAGCAGCCGCCCTTCACGTGGGAAGGCGCCACCAGCCAGTTCCCGCGCGTGACCAGCGCGAAATAGCCTCAAGTTTCGAAGGGTGCGGCCGGCGGTGGTTCTAGCTCAGCCGCGCTGCGGAGCTGGCGCCTTCGCAAACGCCGCCACGATCGCGCGGTGGTGGCCAAGGTAGGGGAGCATCGCGAAGTAGGCGAGGTCGCCGCGCAGGCGGGGCAGTTCGCCGGTGCGGTCCTCCAGCGCCCGGCGGTGCAGGATCGAGGCGATCCCGCCGACCATCGCCTCCGAGATGTAGGGGGGCAAAAGGTCGGGGTTGGCGCAGTGGAAGCGACCCTCCTCCAGCAACGGTGGGAAGAGGCGCAGTAGCGCATGGTGGCGCTCGCCTGCGGTGGGACAGGCGCAGAGACTCTCGACCAGCACCACACGCGCTCCGTCGGGGTCCTCCGCGAGTGCGCTCAGCAGGGCTTCCAGGCCCCCACGGACGCGCTCGGGCCACGGCACAACGCGCTCCACGCGCTCGAGCACTCTGGCCTCGATGCGGGCGATCAGCGCATCGAGCGCCCGCAGGAAGCACTCTTCCTTGTCGGCGAAGTGCTCGTCGAAAACCGCGGGTGCAACCTTTGCCGTCTGCAGTACGCGCTCCACCGTGGTGCGGTCGTAGCCGCGGTAGGAGGCGGTGGCGATCATCGCGTCGAGCATGCGTACGCGCGGGTCGCGAGCTCGGTGTGTGGCGCAAACACGAGAGCCGGCAGGTTGTTGCCGGGCGCCGGAGTGGCTGCTGTGCAACATCTTTCCTCCCTCCCTGCCCGGTGAAGGAGCGGGTGGAGGAGCGTGACGGCCGATCGGCGGAGCGATCGCGCGCCGCGTTTTCCAGGCGCTGAATCCCGGACTGTGGGTGATCCCTCTCCTACTCCCTTAGAGAGTAGACCCGCGGCTATGCCGTTGTCAAGGGCAGCCGCATTTTGTCAAGGGAGCCCCCGCTCAGGCGAGTCCGGTGATCGTCGCTCGCCGGGGGATCGGCTCGTCTTCGCCACCAGCCGCCTCTCGATCAGCGCGCTCTCCGAGCACGCTGAGGAAGCGCAGCCGGTAGCGCCCCACCACGATCTCATCGCCGTCCTCGAGCATTCGCCACTCGATCCGCTCGCCGTTGACGAACACGCCGTTGAGACTGCGATCGTCGAGCACCCTCACCCCGTCGGGCTGGCGCACCAGCAGGGCGTGCCGGCGCGAGACGGTGGGGTCGTCGAAGCGCACATCTGCCGCCAGGCTGCGCCCCACCCGCGTCCACTCCTGGGTCAGCGCCACCAGCACGGTCTCGCCGTCCTCTTCGTAGGCGAGATACTCGCCCGGTCGCTCGATCTGGTCTTTCGCCTGCGCCAGCCACTCCAGGTCGCTCTCTTCGTTCGCGCTCTCGAACGGGTGGGCGCCTGCACCAGCGGCGAGGTCGGGTGCCCCGCTCTGCGCGAGACGCCCCACGCTGAACAGCGAGGCGCGCACGAAGCTCGCACCTCCGCAGCCAGGGCAGTCGCTCAACGTGTCGGAGGCGGCTAGCGTAAGTACATAGCCGCAGCGCTGGCAACGAAAGGATCCCGCTCCCGCCATCGTGCCCGAGGTCAGTGACTCCACCATCTCACAGCTCCTCTTCTCCTGTTGGGATACATCCCGGCGCTCGTCTGCCGGCAGACCCTGCGGGAATCATAACCGCACTTTTCCCGCCGAGGTCTAAAAGGCTTGTAATTTTCTGGAGACTCGTTGGGAGAGTCTCGAGGCGTGCTTTGGGCAGAGAGTGGGGGAACTTGGGGTAGCCGGGTCTTTCTACCCCGCCGCGGCCTCCTGCAAACGGGTCGGCGGGGCCGGGAGGAGATGGCCCCCGGGCGGCGAAATCCCGTGGCATGGCCTCCGCCACCGTCACCGACATCGAGCAGTTCGAGCGCGTCCTGCTGCGCCGCAGCGTGGGCGTGCTGACGTCCGACCGCAATCACTGTGCCGACTGCGGGCGGACCCCGCTGGTGGGCGAGCGCGTGCACCTCTACGAAGAGCGCGATGGGGGCATCGTCTGCGAGCTCTGCCGGCCGCTGCGCCGTGACCATCCCGCGGCCACCGAGACGGTGCGCCACTCGCCGCACGGCAACGGCGTGCGCCTGATGGCGCGCGCGGCGTAGCTTTCGTCCCGATCGGCCCTATAAACTGGCGGGCGCGATGGACCCGCTGACCGTCTCGATCCTGATCGACGCCCCCCGCGAGCGGGTGTTCGACTACCTGCAGGACATCGCCAACCACCCCGAGTTCACCGACCACTACCTGCGTGACTGGCACCTCACGCGCGAGAACTCCGTCGGCCGGGGGGCGGGCGCGCGCTTTCGCGTGGCCGCCCCGGGCAATCGCTTCAGCTGGGGCGACGTGACGTTCGCAGAGGTCGAGGCTCCGCACCGCATCGTCGAGGTCGGCCGCGGCGGCAAGACCAATCGCATCCGCACTCTCGGGGTGTACGAGCTTGCTCAGGGCGCGGGCAACACCACGCGCGTGCGGTACACGCTGGAGACCCAGCCCTCCACGCTCTCCGACCGCCTGATGGAGTCCTTCGGGGCGCGTGGATGGCTGCGGCGCAAGAACATGAAGGCGATGCGCCGCCTACGTTCGATCATCGAGAGCGGCGAGGGGCGCGGTCAGCGCGTCACGGTCGCCGGCGGGTAAACTGCCGCGTCGCATGCATCGCCTCCCGCGCAAGACCCCGTTCGTTGCCCTGTTCGCCTGTGCTCGCGGCGCTGGCGCTCGGGGCCTGCGGGGAATCGCACACGCGGGTCACGACCGGCACCTACGCCGGCTCCTCCGGCAAGAACGCGCCCTACCTCAACGTCGGGCCGCTGGTCTACCAGGTGCAGATCGCGCGCCAGCTCAACCCCTACAACACCGAAGACTCCTCCTACCTGCTCGGGCTGACGCCTGCCCAGAGCGCGTTGAAACCCGGCGAAGAGTGGTTTGGGGTGTTCATGCAGGTCTACAACGAAAGCACAGTCCCGCATCCCGCTGCCACCGACTTCACGGTCGCCGACACCCAGGGCAACATCTACCACCCGATCATCCCCGGCCCCGCCAACCTGTTTGCTTACCGCGGCGGGATCGTGCCCGCCAACAACCAGATCCCCCCGCTCAACACCGTCGCGGCCGAGGGGCCCACGCAGGGCGAGTTGCTGCTGTACAAGATCAAAGTCGAATCGCTCGACAACCGGCCGTTTACGTTTAAGATCGTCGACCCGCGCGATCCCACGAAGACGGCCTCCGCGGAACTGGACGTCTAGGTAGTAGTACCTCAGTTTTGGGGGCCTAACCACAACTGGCTTTTGAGGGCCAAACCACCAACTGGACCTGTGGGGCGGCCATCAGATGGAGGCTGTGAGAGGTCCAGTAGCTGGTAGGTCTCCAAAACAATGCATTATGTGCCGGCGAGCCGGGACTCTCTTTTCGCGGTCAGCTGCCAGCCTGCAGCGCCGCTTCGATCACCTGTCGTGCCACCGGCGCCGCGCTTTCCCCGCCCGCGCCGTCGCGCACCATCAGCACCCCCACCGCGATCTTCGGGTGCAGTGCCGGGGCGAACGCCGCAAACCACGCGTCGGTGTTCTTGGGGTTGTTCTGTTCGGCCGCGCAGCTGCTCGATTCGGAGGTGTGTTCAGAGGAGGATGAGTGTTCTTCGCCTGCGGCGGGCTTCTGTTCGGAGCTCGCGGGGCAGGCGGCGGGGGTGCCCAATTCAGCGGTGCCCGTCTTGCCCGCCACTTCCACCCCGGGGATCGCCGCGGCGGTGCCGGTGCCAAAGCGCACCACGTCGAGCATCATGCCCCGCACCGTGCGGGCCGTGGCGGCGCTGATCGCCCGCGTGCCAGTGGCGCCCGCACTGCCAGTCGCCGCCGACTCACCGCCGTCGCCGTCGCTTTGCCCGCCGTCGCTTTGCCCGCCGTTGCCCTGCCCGCCGTCGCCTTGCCCGCCGGCACCGTTGCCCTGCCCGCCGGCGCTTTCGCCCTGCCCGTCGGCGCCCGACGCTCTGATGAGGCTCGTCGTCGGGTGGCGCCCGCCGTCGGCGATCGTCGCCGCGACCGTCGCCATCTCCAAAGGGCTGGCCAGCACCTGGTCTTGGCCGATCGCGGTCGAGCCGACCGCCAGTTCGCCCTGGATTCGGCTGGCCGGTGGGAGCGTGCTTTCGGCGGCTCCTTCGATCCCGGGGGGGTGATTGAAGCCATACCGTTCCGCCATCGCCACCAGCCGCGTTGCGCCCAGCTTCACGCCCAGCGGGGAGAACACGGAGTTGCACGACACCGCGAACGCCTCGACCAGCGTGCCGCCGCATTCCTCGCCGCCCGCGTTGTGCAGCAGCACCCCATCGAGCGTCGCCGCAGTCGCATAGGGGAAGGTGCTGGTGGGGCGCGCGATCCCCGCTTCCAGCACCCCGCTCACTGTGATCATCTTGAAGGTCGACCCGGGCGGCTGCAGTGCGTCCAGTCCGATGCCGGCCACCCCCAGCACCTGTCCGCTGGCGGGTTCCATCGCGATCACCCCACCATACTGGCCGCCCAGCGCGGTCACCGCCGCGGTTTGCAGTGCCGGGGAGATCGTGGTGCGCACCGCGCTACCCGCGTGGGCGCTCGCGCGCGCCAGCACCCTGCCGCCGCTTGTGGCCCCCGTACTTGTGGTCCCCGCACTTGTGGACCCGCCGCTCGTGGTCCCCGCGCCTGTGGCCCCGCCGCTCGTGGCGCCCGTACTCGTCACCGCGAGCAGTTCGCCCCCCGGGGTGCCGCGCAGGCGCGCGTCCGCCGCCAGCTCCAGTCCGCTCACTCCCACGATCGCGTTCGCGGGCACCCCTTCCGCCTCCAGCGCCTGCAGGTGGCTGGCGGGGATCGGCCCCACTTCGCCCACGATCGCGCTCGCCGCCGCCCCCAGCGGCGAGGAGCGCGCCCCGGCGGCGGTGGCGGGGCCCTGCGCCAGCACCGAGCCTTCGCGCGCCAGCAGCGCCGCGCGCGGGGGCAGCGCCGTGCGTCTGCTCAGCAGCTCGCCTTCGTGCAGGCCGGGGAAGGCGAGCGAGCGCGACCACCGCACGCGCGCTTCGCCTTCGCGGGGGCCTGGCACGATCGGCAGGCGGAAGCGCTCGGAGAGGGTGCCGAACAGGCGCGTGTGCACCCTCGTCGCGACCACCTCCACGCCGTCGGCTGCACCCTGCGGCGCTCCCACCACGCGCTCGCTCGTGGCGGTGGCCGTCATCAGCGCTTCCCTGTATTCCTGGGCGAATTCGCTTGGCGACACCGCCCGCCGCGAAGCGGGGGCGAGCTCGTTGTACATGCTCGCGTAGTCGCCCTTCGCCCAGGCTGTGGCGAAGTGTGCCGCCACGCCCGGCGCGGGCGATGCGGAGGAGTGCCCGGCCCCCACGATTGCCCCCACCACGAACGCCACCGCCGCCAGCGCGATCAGCGGCCGGGCTCGCCGCCCGCGATTGGAGACCGTTGTGGCAGTCAATGCCGGTCTCCAGTGCGGATTCCCACGACGCAGAACGGTAGAACATGGGAATGACGACACTCGACTGGCTGATCCTGCTGTTCGTGCTGATCCTCGGCCTGTTCGGCCTGCGCCAGGGCTTCATCGTGGGCGTGCTCTCCTTCGGGGGGTTTGCGATCGGCGCGTTCATCGGCACCCGCCTCGGCCCGCTGCTGCTGCCCCAGGGCTCTGCTTCGCCCTACGCTCCTGCGTTCGGGCTGGTGGGGGCGCTGCTCGCCGGGGCGATCCTGGCCACCGGCCTGGAGGGGGTTGGCTGGCGGCTGCGCCGCACCACCCTGCTGGTGCCCGGCGTCGGCCTGCTCGACCGAACGCTCGGTGCGCTGCTGAGCGCCGCGGTCGGCCTCGGGGTGGTGTGGATCGTGGCCGCCGTCGCCGCCCAGATCCCGACCGCCACGCAACTGCGTGCTGACATCCAGCGCTCGGTGATCCTCGGCGAGCTCAACGTGCTGCTGCCCCCCTCTGGCCCGATCCTCAACGCGCTCGCGCGTCTGGACCCGATCCCCTCGCTGCCCGGCCCGTTGCCGGCGCTCACCGCGCCCCCGCCTCAGGTTGCCCACAACCCCTTGGTGCTCGCCGCCTCGCACAGCGTGGTGCGCGTGCTCGGCACCGCCTGCGGTCTGGCGATCGAGGGCTCGGGGTGGGTCGCGCGGCCCGGAGAGGTACTTACCAACGCGCACGTCGTCGCGGGGGAGAGCGACACCACCGTCGAGGTCGAAGGCCGCCCACCCGGGCTGCCGGCGCAGGCGATCGCGTTCGACCCGACCTACGACCTCGCGGTGCTGCGCGTGCCCGGCCTCGACCTCCCCACGCTGAGCCTTTCCCCCAGCCCCGCCACCGGCACCCCCGGGGCGATCCTCGGGTATCCCGAAAACGGGCCCTTCGACGTGCAGTCGGCGCGCATTGGCTCCACCGAGCAAGTGCTCACCCAGAACGCCTACGGCCAGGGTTCGGTGTCGCGCCTGCTCACGCCGCTGCGCGGGCTGGTGCGCCCCGGCAACTCTGGGGGGCCGGTGGTGGACGATGCGGGGACGGTGCTCACCACCGTGTTCGCGGGCACCACGGGAGTCGGACCGCCCGGTGGGTACGGCGTCGCCAACGCGACCGTCGCGCATGAGCTCGAACACGCCGGCGCGCCCGTGAGCACCGGGCAATGCGACCCCGATTGACGCCCGACTACCCCGGCTCCCCCACGCTCGTCGCGGGGCATGGAGGCCCCCGCGCCCGGGCGGTTGGCACCTGCCCCGCGGCACGCGGACGATCCCCACCTGATACCCCCAATGTCCACCCGCTACTCTGAGCCCCGATGCCGAAGACCCTCGTGATCGCCGAGAAGCCCTCCGTCGGGCGCGACCTTGCGCGCGTGCTGCCCGGCACCTTCAAGAAGGAAGAGGGCTGGCTGGAAGCTGAGGAGTACATCGTTACGTGGGCCGTCGGCCACCTCGTGCAGCTCGCCGAACCCGACGAATACGACCCCAAATTCAAGCGCTGGCGCATCGAGGACCTGCCGATCGTCCCCGAGCAGTTCAAGCTGGTCGTGCGCGACGAGCGCTCGCGCAAGCAGATGTCGGTCGTCACCCGCCAGCTCTCCCGCGAGGATGTCGGCGAGGTCATCAACGCCTGCGATGCCGGCCGCGAGGGCGAGCTGATCTTCGCCTACATCTACGAGAAGGCCGGCTCGACCCTGCCGGTGCGGCGGCTGTGGCTGAACTCGATGACCAACTCCGCGATGAAATCGGCGTTCGCCTCGCTGCGCCCCGCCTCGGAGCTGGCGCTGCTCGAGCAGGCCGCCCGCTCGCGCTCGGAGTCCGACTGGATCGTGGGCATGAACGCCACGCGCGCCGCCACGATCCGCCTGCGCACCTCCTTCGACGGGGCCGTCTCGCTGGGACGCGTGCAGACCCCGACGCTGGCGATCGTCACCCGCCGCGAGGAGGAGATCAAAGCGTTCGTGCCCGAGCCCTACTGGCTGGTCGACGCGATCTTCGCCGCCCCTCCGCTGGAGGGGGAGGGGGATAAGGAGGAGGAGGGGGGGGTTGAGGACGTCGGGTCGGGCCAGGACGGCGAGGCTGGCCTTCCCGGCGAGCGCGTGTATACCGGCCGCTTCCACGCGGGCGCCAAACCGCGCCTGGCGACCGAGGAGGAAGCGATCGCGATCGTCGAGGCGTGCGAGGGCAAAACCGCGACGATCACCAAGATCGACGTCAAAGAACAGCGCGAGCGAGCGCCGATGCTGTACGACCTCACCTCGCTGCAGCGCGACGCCAACACCCGCTTTGGCTTCTCCGCGCGGCGCACGCTCGGCGCCGCCCAGCGGCTGTACGAGGAGCACAAGGCGCTCACCTACCCCCGCACCAACTCGCGCTACCTGACCAAAGACATGATCCCCGAGATCAAGCCCACCGCCGAGCTGCTAGGCGCCAACAAGGATTACGCCGCCGGCGCTGCTTACGTCACCTCGCTCGACGTGCTGCCGCTGGGGCGCGTGGTCAACGACGCCAAGGTCACCGACCACCACGCGATCATCCCCACCCGCACCGAGCACAAAGTCGATCGCATGTCCGACGACGACCGCCGTGTGTATGACCTCGCGGTGCGCCGCTTCCTCGCCGTCTTCCACCCCGAGGCGGTGTTCGAGAACACTCGCGTGGAGACGACGATCCCCGCCGCCGGCGGCGAGCGCGCCGGCAAGTACGTCTTCCGCACCCGCGGCAAGCTGCTGATCGTGCCCGGCTGGCGCGGCGTCTACGGCCAGGGTGTCGTCGGTGGCGAGCAGCGTATGGGAGAGGAAGACGAGGGCACCGACCAGCTGCTCCCACGCCTGATTGAAGACGAGCATGTACAGACGCGCGAGATTAAGAGCCTCGCCAAGGAAACCAAGCCACCCCGCCGCTACTCCGACGCCTCGCTGCTCGGCGCGATGGAGACCGCCGGCAAGCTGGTCGACGACGACGAGCTGCGCGAGGCGATGAAGGAGTCCGGGATCGGCACCCCCGCCACGCGCGCCGCGATCATCGAGCGGCTGATCACCGTCGGCTACATCGAGCGCGACGGGCGCTCGCTGGTCGCCACCGAGAAGGGCCTCAACGTCGTGCGCCTGCTCGGCCGCCACCCCCTCACCTCACCCGAACTGACGGGCCGGTGGGAGCACCGCCTCGACGCGATCGAGCGCGGCGAGGACTCGCGCGAGCACTTCATGAAGGACATCGCCGGCTTCGCCGGGGAGACGGTGAAAATGCTCGACGAGGCGCTCAAAGACGTCCGCATCCCCAAAGCCAACCTCGGCCCCTGCCCGATCTGCGGGCACCCGATCGTCGAAAACCGCAAGGGCTACTCCTGCTGGGCGCGCAACGACCCCGGCTGCGGCTTCGTGATCTGGAAGTCCAAAGCGGGCAAGACACTGCCGCTCGCGGTCGCCCGCGAGCTGATCCGTACCGGCTACACCGCCCGTCCCGTCAGCGGCTTCAAGGGGCGCTCCGGGCGCTCCTTCCGCTCCCATCTCGCGCTCCAGCAGATGCCCGACGGCAAATGGCGCGTGGAGTTCAACGAGGCCTGGGCGAAGGCCGGGGCCAAGCCGCCTGACCACGAGACGGTCGCCGGCGAGCCCGCCGCGGAGGCGCCCGAGCAGGTGGCGGCCGAGGCTGAGGCAGTCGCCGCAGTAGCCGAGAGCTGATCGGTCTGTTATTACGCTGGGGGTTGGCGGAGTGAGGGTGGCTATGTTCTCTGTTTTGGCTCTAACCAAATAAGATCAAGTCTTATTCTTGTGTGGTATGGGCTGGAAGAAGAACAAAGATTTGGCCCCCAACCCAATAAGATCAAGTCTCATTCTTGCGTGGTAAGGGCTGGGAGAAGAACAAAGATTTGGGCCCCTACCAAATAAGATCGAGTCTCGTTCGTGTGTGGTGGTGGGAGAAGAACAAAGATTTGGGCCTCTAACCAAATAAGATTGAGTCTCGTTCTTGTTTGGTTAGGGCGTTGAAAAAGGAAAGAACAACCCGCGCTCCGGTGGGACGGGATCGATGGTCTGGTGGTGTCGGGCTGGTGCGCCACCATAGGCGGCCATGCCGATCACGCTGATCACTGGACCCGCCAACGCTGGGAAGGCCGGAGTGGTGATGGACGCTCTCACTGCCCACCGCGCGCGTGGGGAGCGGCCGCTGCTGGTCGTGCCCACCCACGCCGACGTGGAGCGCTATCAGCTGGAGCTGTGCGGGCACGAGCTCGCCTCTGAGGGGGTTGCCCGGGTCGGCGCGGGGGCTGGCGTGGGGGCCACCCTGGGGCCGCGAGCCCGCGTGGTGCGCTTTCAAGGCCTGCTCGCTGAGACGCTCCGCCGTGCCGGCTCCACCGAGCGCCCCCTCGGCCGGCTGGCGCGCGAACGGGCGCTCGCCGCGGCGCTGCGCAATGCAGGCGAAGAGCGTGCCGGCACCGGTGGGCGTTCCGGCACCAGTGGGCGTTCCGGCACCGGCAAGCGCACGGCCCCGCAAGCGCCTCCCACCGCGGGTGTGGTGCGCTCCCTCACGGCGCTGGTGGGAGAGCTGGAGGTGGAGCGGGTGACGCCCACACGACTGCGCGGGGCGCTCGACGCATGGGCCGCGGCGGACTCGGGGCACGCCCCCCACGCACGCCAGCTGGGGGAGCTGTTCGAGGGGTACCGCCACGGCCTGGAGCGGATGCGAGGAGCCCGTGTCAGCCCCGAGCGGCAGGCGACCCGCGCGCTCGACGCGCTGCGCCGGACCCCCGCGCTGTGGGGCTCCACGCCGGTGCTGCTGTATGGCTTCGACGACTTCACGCGGTTGCAGCTGGACGCGATCGAGACGCTGGGCGCCGTGGTTGGGGCGCCGGTGACGGTCTCGCTCACCTACGAGCCCGGCCGCGCGGCATTCGCCAGCCGCGGCGACACCTTCCAACGCCTGCTGCCGCTCGCTGTCGAGCATCTCTCTCTGCCGCCCCGCGCCGAGCACTATGCGCCCGGCGCCGCGACGGCGCTGCACCACCTGGAGCGCCACATCTTCGAGCCCGACGCCCCTGCGCCCGTGTCCGCGGGAGAGGCGCTGCGGCTGCTGGAGGGCGGCGGGGAGCGCGCCGAGCTGGAGCTGGTGGCGGAGGAGATCCGCGGGCTCCTGGATCGCGGGGTGCAGCCGGGGGAGATCGCCGTCGCTCACCGCTCCCCGGAGACCGTCGCGGAGCTGCTGGGGGAGGTCTTCCGTGCCCACCGCATCCCCTTCGCTTTGCGGCGGCGGTTCTCATTCGCGCACACCGCCACCGGCCACGCGCTGCTGGGCGTGCTGAAAGCGACCTTCCCCGATGCAGCCGACGACGGCGGCCTCGGCGATTTGCTGGCGTGGCTGCGTGCCCCAGGAGTGCTGCGCAGCTCGGAGTTGGTGGACGAGTTGGAGTGGCGGGCGCGACGTGCCGGCGTGAGGAGCGCGGCGCGGGCACGTGAGCTGTGGGAGGCCGAGCACTGGCCGCTGGAGACGCTCGAGGAGCTGCAAGAGGCGGCGCAGCGGAGCCCCGCGGCGCTGATCGAGCGCACGGCGGTGGAGCTCGGACGGCTGGGCTTCGCCCCGCAGATGCCCGCGCCCGCAGACGCGGTCGAGGCACCAACGCCCTCTGAGCAGCACGAGGCGCGCGCACTGGCGGTCGGACAGGAGGCCCTGGAGGAGCTGCGCGAGCTGTCCCGCTCGGCGCCCGAGCTGGCGCCGGACGCGCACGAGCTGATCGCGCTGCTACGTGGGCTGGAGCTGGTCGCGGGGGACGAGCCCTCGGGGATTCCGGAGGCGGTGGCGGTGCTCGATCCGCTTGCGCTGCGTGCTCGCCGCGTGCGCGCGCTGTTCCTGTGCGGCCTGCAGGAGGGCGTCTTCCCCGCGCCCGCGCGACCCGAGCCCTACCTATCCGAGGAGGAGCGCCGCGGGCTCGCGGAAGCCTCGGGGTTGCGTCTGGGGCGGCCGGGGGATTCACTGGAGGCGGAGCGCTACCTGCTGTATGCGGCCATCTCACGCCCGTGGGAGCTGTTGGTGCTGAGCTGGCACACATCAGACGACGATGGCCTGCCCGCCGCCCGTTCGCTGTTCGTGGACGACGTCTGCGACCTCTTCGCAGGAGACCGAAGCGGGGAGACACTCGCCTTCGGCTCGCATCCCCCTTTCGGCCAGCACGAGACGTGTGCCCGGCGGGCACTGGGTGAGGTGTCTCCGCGCGCCCCCACCGAGCCCGGTGTCTGGCCGGAGGAGGGGATCCGGCCCCTGCACGATCCGCGCGTGCTGGCCGATCTAGGCGGGCAGCGGTTGTGGTCGGCTTCCGGTTTGCAATCGTGGGCGGGCTGCCCGGTGCAGTGGTTCGTGGAGCGTATGTTGGGCGCGCGTGACCTCGAGCCCGAGGCCGAGCCGCTCGCGCGCGGGGGTCTCGCACACGCGGCGCTGCGTCAGACGCTAGAGCGCCTACGAGAGGACACCGGCTCTGCCCGCCTCACCTCGGAGCGGCTACCCCACGCGCAGGAGCTGCTGCGCGCCGCGCTTCAAGAGCACGAGCGCGAGCACCCGCTCTCCACCGTCCCCGAGCGCGTGCCCGGGATCCGCCGGCGTCTGGAGGCCGACCTGGAGCGCTACCTCGAGCATGCCGCGGAGTGCGGCGACCGCGCAGACGCCGGCCAGCTCGAGCTGGCGCAGGAAGACTCCCCGAGCCAGCTGGAGCCGACCTATCTCGAGCTGCCGTTCGGCTTTCCCAACCGGGCGTCCGAGCCTCCGGGCAGCGCCCCCGATTCGTCAGCGGGGGCTCCCCCGCTAGACCTCGGCGAGGGGGTGTCGGCGCTGCAGGAGTCAGGGGAAACCTCTGGGGGGCTGCCCCCGCTAAACCTCGGCGAGGGCGTACTGGTGCGGGGCTTCATCGACCGCGTGGACATTGCGCCTGGGGGAGAGGCGGTCGTGTATGACTACAAGAGCAGCCTTCCCGCTCCTCCCGACAGGTGGCTCGGCGAGCGCAACTTCCAGATTGCCCTTTACATGCGCGCCGTGGAGCAGCAGCTGGGCGCGCGCGTGGTGGGAGGCTTCTACCAGTCGCTCTCCGGCCGCGACCTGCGCGCACGGGGTGTGCTCGCGGTGGAAGAGGGCGTGGTGCTCGAGTGCGTGCGGGGCGACGCCCGCCCGGTGTCGGAGGTGCGGGAACTGCTGGATGAGATCGTCGCCGCGGCCCGCACCGCCGTCGCCCAGGCACGCGCGGGGCAGCTGGAGGCGCGGCCTGCCACCTGCGGGTTCGGTGGCAGCGGATGCATGTACCCGTCGATCTGCCGGTGCGACCGCTGAGCATCGAGATCCCCGCCGCCTCGACCTTTACGGCCGAACAGGAGCAGGCGGCGGCGCGCCGCCGCGGTCCGCTGCTGCTCGCCGCGGGGGCCGGCAGCGGCAAGACCTCGGTGCTGGTCGAGCGCTTCGTGCGGGCGGTGCGCGAGGACGGCATCGCCCCGGGGCGGATCCTGGCGATCACCTTTACCGAGCGCGCTGCCGCGGAGCTGCGCGAGCGGGTGCGCGCGCGCCTGCTGGAGCTGGGCGAGCGCGAGGCTGCGCGCGACACCGAGGGCGCCCCGATCGGCACCTTCCACGGCTTCTGTGCACGGCTGCTGCGCGTCCACGCCCTCACCGCGGGACTCGACCCCGAGTTCGCGATCCTGGAGGAGGTCGGCGCCGGACGGCTGCGCCAGCTCGCCTTTCGCCGCGCGCTCGCCACGCTGCTGGCCGAAACGGGGATGCGAGCCGAAGGCGAGTGTCTCCCGGCTTCGGTCGAAACGGGGATGCGAGCCGAAGGCGAGTGTCTCCCGGCTTCGGTCGAAACGGGGATGCGAGCCAGAGGCGGGTATCTCCCGGCTTCGGTCGGCGAGCGCCGCCAGGACGCCGTCGAGCTGCTCGCCGCCTATGGTGCCGACCGTGTGCAGCGGATGGTGCTGGGCGTATACGCCGAGCAGCGCAGTCGCGGGGTGAGCCGGCCAGCACTGCCCGACTCGCTGGCGTTGGAACTCTCGGAGCCCACGCCATCTCAGATTCAGCCCTCGCTGTTCGAAGTCGAGCCGCTGCCCCATGGAGAGCCGGTGGCAAAGGACCCGCTGGAGTTGGAGGCGATCCAAGCATGTGTGCTGCTGGGGAAGATCCTGGTGGAGTACGGGGATGGCTACGCGGCACTCAAGCAAGCTCGCGCGGCGCTCGACTTCGACGACCTCGAGCTGTGCGCGCGCGATTTGTTGGAGCGCCACGAGGGGATGCGCCGCGGGTGGTCGGAGCGCATCGAGCTGTTGATGGTGGACGAGTTCCAGGACACCAACCGCCGCCAGCTCGCGCTGCTGGAGCTGCTGGAGTGCGACAACCTCTTCACGGTCGGCGACGAGCTGCAATCGATCTACGGCTTCCGTCACGCCGAGGTCGAGATCTTCCGCGAGCGTCGCCGCCAGTTGCACGCCGAGGGAGCCGCGATTGCATTGGCTCACAACTTCCGCAGTCGCCCCCCGCTGATCGCTGCGATCAACGGCGTCTTCGGCGAGCGCTTCGGCGATGCCTACACGCCGTTGATCGCGGCACGCGACGAGAGCCACGAAGACACGCCCGTGATCGAGCTGCTGCTCACCGACAAGAACGGCTGGGCGGAGTCCCCTCATGCCCAACGCATCGCCGGGACACTGCCGCCCGCGACCCTCTGGCGTCAGGCCGAAGCACGCCTGCTGGCCCAGCGCGTCGCCGAACTCGTCACCGGCGGGCAGGCGGCGGCCGGGGACGTGGCGGTGCTGCTACGCGCCGCAACCGATCTGCCGCTGTACGAGCGGGCGCTCGAGGAGCGCGGCCTGCGCACGCTTGCGGCCGTCGGCAGCTTCTGGGGCCACCAGCAGGTCGGCGACCTGCTGGCGTGGCTGCGCGCGCTTGCCAACCCCCTGGACGAGCTTGCGCTCTATTCCGCGCTCGCCTCCCCGCTGGTGGGGATCTCCAGCGACGGCCTCGCGCTGGTGGCGCTGCGGGCCCGGGCGGAAGGGGCCGGCGCGTGGACGACGATCGCACTGGCGGCGGGCCAAGCCGTTGGTGGGGAGGGTGTCCGCGTGGGGGAGACGGGCGAGGCGGTCGCCGAGGGCGACCTCCACCTCGACCTCTCCGCCACCGACCGCGAGCGCCTGAAGGGCTTCGCCGAGCGCTTCACCACCGAGCGCAGCGCGGCGCCAACACTTGGTGCCGCCGAGCTGCTGCTGCGCGCGATCGCCCACAGTGGCTACGAACGGCACGTGCTCTCGCTCCCCTGGGGTGAGCGGCGGTTGGCGAACATTCACAAGCTGCTGCGCCTCGCACGCCGCTTCGAGGCCGCGGAGGGACGCAACCTGCGGGGTTTTCTCGACCACGTCGCGCAGCGCCGTGCCCATGCTGAGAACTCCGAGTCCCACGCTCCCACCGGCTCCGAGCCAGACGCGGTGCGCCTGATGACGATTCATGCCGCCAAGGGCCTGGAGTTCCCGGTCGTGTGCCTCGCCGACCTCGGCCGCATAAGCAACGGCACGCCCCCCGACCTGCTGGTGGACGGCGAGCGTGTCGGTCTGCGCCTGGCGCGCCTCGATGGGTCGGCATCGGTGGCCTGCCTGCGCTATGAGGAGCTGTGCGAGGAGCGCCGCCGCGCTGAGACGGCCGAGGAGGATCGGATCCTCTACGTCGCCATGACCCGCGCCCGTGAGCGTCTGCTGCTGAGCGGATCCTGCGATTTCCGGCGCTGGTCTGGTGGTGCACCAATCAATTGGCTGGCCCCCGCGCTGGTGCCAGAGCTTCCAGCGCTCGCCGGCACGCTCGAGCATCCCGTGGCCGATCTCCCTTTCACGGGCGGGGACGGCGCGAGAGCTCGCTGCTGGCTGAACAGCCCCACCACCGTCGGAAGTGTGCTGCAGGATGGGTCTCTGAGCGTGGCTATCCTCGTGGGATGAGGCCGACGCCCTCCGTGAGCGGTCAGGGATTGGCGGCCGGCTCGGCTGACCCGCCCGCAACCGCCGAGGGTACGCGCGCCAATGTCTCCGACGCCGAGTTGTTCGCGCGTGCGCGCCAACATGGCGATGGGCACGCCCGCGAGCTGCTGATCGAACGCTATCTCCCGCTCGTCCGCCGTCTTGCTCGCCGCTACCAGCACTCCGAGGAGCCGCTGGAAGACCTCGTGCAGGTGGCGTCGCTGGGTCTCATCAAGGCGATCGACCGCTTCGATGTGGAACGCGAGGTGGTCTTCTCCAGCTACGCCGTCCCCACCATCCTCGGTGAGCTCAAGCGCCACTTCCGTGACCGCACCTGGTCGGTGCGCGTCCCCCGCGACCTGCAGGAGCTCGCACTGCGCGTCGATCGTGCGGTTACGCGTCTCTCGGTGGGCGAGCGCCGCTCGCCCTCGGTGAGCGAGATCGCACGCGCGGTGGATGCCTCGGAGGAGCAGGTGCTCGACGCGCTGGAGGCCGCCGCTGCCTATCGCGCTGCCTCGCTCGACGCGCCGCGCGCCGCGGTCGGGGGGGAGGAGGTCGGGGAGAGCCTCGCCAACACACTCGGTGTGGAGGAGGGTGGCTTCCGGCGCGCAGAGGAGCACGCCATCCTTGAGCCGCTGCTGGCGCGCGTCACCCCCCGCGAGCGCCTCGTGTTGCAGCTGCGCTTTGCGGAGGATCTCACGCAGGCCGAGATTGGCGAACGCATTGGCGTCTCGCAGATGCAGGTCTCCCGCCTCATTCGCCAGGCGCTCGTGCGCATGCGCGCTGGGGCCGATGGCGAGTAGGACGCAGGATCGCTGACACCGCTTGACATCGATCGCATAACGGGCACACTGTGGGTATGGCCCGTTCGATGTGGAAAGGAACGCTGACCTTCGGCTTGGTGAGCGTGCCGGTCAAGCTTTACACCGCCGTGAGCGAGCGCAGCGTGCGCTTCCACCAGCTACACGCCACCGATCACGCGCGCATCGTCCAAAAGCGCTTCTGCGCTGCCGAGGAGGAGGAGGTGCCCTTCAGCGAGGTCGTCAAAGGCTACGAGATCGCCCCGGGGCGCCATGTGGTGATCGAGGCCGAGGAGTTCGCCGCGCTCGAACCGGCGTTCACGCGCGCGATCGAGATCGAGGATTTCGTGCAGATGGAGGAGATCGACCCGATCCTCTTCGATCGTCCCTACTACCTTGTGCCCAATCGCGGCGGTGCGCGCTCCTACCGGCTGCTGCTACAGGCGATGCGCGACACCGACAAGGTCGCGATCGGGCGCGTGGTGCTGCGCTCGCGCCAGCAGCTCGTCGCGATCCATCCACGCGATGACGCCCTGGTGATGACCACGATGAACTTCGGCGACGAAGTGGTGCCGACCTCCGAACTGCACGAGCTGCACGAAGATAAGGTCGAGCTCAGCGACAACGAGCTGGAGATCGCCCACCGGCTCGTCGACTCGATCGCCCGGCCGTTCGACCCGACCAACTATCGCGACACCTACCGTGAGGCACTACTCGACCTGATCGATCGCAAGGCCAGCGGCGAGCAGGTGGTGCTCGAACCGCCTTCGCGCGATCAACCCCTGGAAGCGCCCGATTTGATGAGTGCGCTGGAGGCCAGCATCGAACAGGTGCGTGCCCGTCGTGCGCGCGAAGAGGAGGTCCTCGACGTGGACGGCGCACCTGCCGGCAAACGCGCCAAGGCACCGGCGAAAAGCAAGACCAAGCAGCCCCCGCGCAGCACGAAACAGCCTCAGCGCAGCACGAAGTAGACCCCGCAGCTAAAAAACTAGCCCCAGAACCAGCTCCTCACCGGCGCTGTCGGTGGCAGGCTCGATCCGCAGATCGTCGGTCATACGCTCCAGCACGCTGCCCACTCCGGGCAACACCGCATCCCTCACCAACCTGCTCGCGGCCTGCGCGGCAAGCTCGCCGACACGCAGCTCGAACTGCCCGCCGCGGGCGCTCACAGCGAAGGCGAGATGGCCATCGGCGGCATGGGTAGGGGCGTGGGCGCTGAGCGCATCGCAGATCAGCATCGCGTCATCCATCCGGTCCATCGGGCAGTTGGCCCGCGCGAGCACGATCGATACCACCCTGCACAACACCGGCCCCACCAGCGGGCCCTTGGCCAGACGCAGCGACGCCGAGCTCTCATAAGGAGGCTCCTCGCGCTCCAGCTGCACGCCGTGCTCGGGGTACAGCTCCTCGCTCATCGGGCTCCCGGGGAGTCGGCCGCGCCCGACATAGTCTGCGAAGGCGTGTCGTCGTCGAACGCGGTCGGCGAAGGCGCGTCGTCGTAGTGGTGGGGGGCGTCGGAGAGGGAGAACGTCATACGCACCTCGGTGCGCTCCTCCTCGTCGCGCCCCAGCTGCACGCTCTCGGTGAGTGAGGCGATCAGCGGCAGACCGAGGCCCAAACCGGGGCTGTCCGGCCGTGGGCCGATGCCCGTGCCTTCGTCTCTGACCACCACCGTCAGCTCGTCGCCCAGCAGCGTGGCAAACACCTCCATCGGCCCCTCCCTACCGTCGGGGTAGGCGTGGACCACCACGTTCGTACACGCCTCCGTTACCGCCAGGCGGATGTCCGAAAGGGTTTGGGCGTCCAGCGCGTAGGCATCCTCCAACGCCCCAAAGGCGTGGCGCACAATCGCGATGTTCTCCGCACGCGCTGGGAGGGCGATCTGCATATCCGGGGTCATTATGTGTGTGCGTCTCCCAATGTGGTGCGGCGCGGATCCCTGTCTTGGGTGATGGTGCCCTGCTGGCGCAGTTTTCACACGTCGAGTACTTCTTCGCCACGGCCCTGCGCTGCGCTAGAAGCCACCGATGGACGCTGTCGCAAGTGAGGATACGCGAGCCGCCGGGCGGACGCCTGGAGGGCTGGACGCACGACTGGTTTAGAAGCCCGCCGCCACCCCACCAGGGCCCAGCTTGCACGACCGGTTGGGGCGTCCCCCAGCCCAGCCCGCTCCCCTCTCATACCGCCAATCCACTGCTACGCTTCAGCCTCCGCCTCAGGTGCCCTCACCGCCGGCACGGGCAGAGGCCCGTCTGTGCGGGAGGCACGGCCCTCCCAGGAGCACTGCCATGACTTCGCACACCAAGCAGCCGCCCAAGGCCGTTGGCCTCTACGACCCCCGCTTCGAGCACGATGCGTGCGGGGTGGGCATGGTCGCGCGCCTGGACAACCTGCCCTCCCACGAGGTGATCGCGCAGGCGATCGAGGCACTGGAGAACCTCGAGCACCGTGGTGCCTCCGGAGCCGACCCCACGACGGGGGATGGCGCGGGGATCCTCATGCAGATGCCCCACGAGCTGCTGCGGGCCGTCGTTGGCTTCGAGCTGCCCGCGCCGGGCCGCTACGGGGTGCTGATGTGCTTCCTCCCGCTGGAGGAGGATGAGTGCGCACGTCTGCGCGAGCTGCTCGAGCGCACCGTGCGCGCGGAGGGTCAGCGTGTGCTCGGCTGGCGTGAGGTGCCCGTCGATCCTGCCCACGTCGGTCGCACCGCCGGGGCTTGTCGTCCGGCGGTCTGGCAGCTGTTCGTGGGGGCGGGCGATCTGCCCGCTGCCCCGTTCGCGTCGGCTCCCGCGGCTGGGTTCGAGGCGATTCGTGTCGGGGTCGAGGCGAGCAAAGAGGCGAGGGGGGGATCGGGTGCAGCGGACTTCGACCAGGACGCCTTCGAGCGCAAGCTCTACGTGATCCGCCGCGTCTGCGAGCTCTCCGGCGAGGACGGGCTGTACGTGACCTCGAGCTCGTCACGCACGATCAACTACAAGGGGATGCTGATTTCCAACCAGCTCGCCGGCTTCTACCCCGACCTGCGTGACGAGCGCGCCAAGAGCTCGATGGCGCTGGTGCACTCGCGCTTCTCCACCAACACCTTCCCCAGCTGGGAGCTTGCCCACCCCTATCGGGTGGTCTGCCACAACGGCGAGTTCAACACCGTGATGGGCAACGTCAGCTGGATGCGCGCCCGTGAGTCGGAGCTTCAGAGCGAGCTGTTCGGGGAGGACCTGCACAAGATCCTGCCCATCGTCAAGGCCGGCGATTCGGACTCCGCGACCTTCGACCGCGTGCTCGAGCTGCTGCTGCTCGCCGGGCGCTCGCTCCCGCACGCGGTGATGATGATGATCCCCGAGGCCTACCGCGAACGCGAGGATCTGCCGCAGGAGCTGAAGGGCTTCTACGCCTTCCACTCCTGCCTGATGGAGCCGTGGGACGGGCCGGCGTCGGTGGCGTTCACCGACGGGCGCGTGATCGGCGCCACGCTTGACCGCAACGGCCTGCGGCCGGGGCGGTGGGTGGAGACCGTCGACGGCCTCGTCGTGCTCGGCTCGGAGATCGGCCTGCTCGATATTCCGCCGGAGCGCGTCAGGCGCCTCGGGCGCCTACAGCCCGGCAAGCTGTTCCTCGTGGACCTCGAGCGGGGTTGCATCGTCGAGGACGGCGAGGTCAAGCGTGCGATCTCCACGCGCCGGCCCTACGGCGAGTGGTTTGTGCGCAACTCGGTGCACTTCGATGACCTCCCCCCATCGGAGGCGGTGACGATCTCCGACCAGCCGCTGCACGCCCGCCAGCGCGCCTTCGGCTACACCCAGGAGGACCTGCGCGTACTGCTCACCCCGATGGCGCGAGACGGAGTCGAGCCGGTCGGCTCGATGGGCAACGACCTCGCGCTCGCGGTGCTCTCCGACCAGGCGCCGCCGCTGTTCTCGTACTTCAAGCAGCTGTTCGCGCAGGTGACCAACCCGCCGATCGACCCGATCCGCGAGGAGATCGTGATGAGCCTCGCGACCTCGCTCGGCACTGAGCGCAACCTCTTCGACGAGACACCCGAGCACGCCCACAAGCTGATCCTGCGCCAACCGATCCTGCTCAACCGGGAGCTGGAGACGCTACGCCACGTCGCCCACGACGAGTTCTCCGCGCGCACGCTCGACATCACCTGGCCGATCGCCGAGGGCGCCGCGGGCATGGAGCGAGCGCTCGATCGCCTCTGTGCGCACTCGCAGGAGGCGATCGCCGAGGGCGTCAACATCCTGATCCTCTCCGACCGCTCGATCGGGCCGCTGCGCGCGCCGATTCCCTCGCTGCTGGCGGTATCCACCGTGCACCACCACCTCGTGCGTGAAGGCACCCGCCTGCGCGCCGGGATCGTGCTGGAGTCGGGGGAGCCCCGCGAGGTGCACCACTTCGCCACCCTGATCGGGTATGGAGTGAGCGCGATCAACCCCTACCTGATGCTGGAGACGCTCGACGAGCTCGCCTATCGGGGCATGATCGAGCGCCTGGCGAACGGATCCGCGGCGACCACGTTCAGCTCCGAGGAGGCTTCGCAGAATGTCGTCAAGGCGATCGGCAAAGGGCTGCTCAAGACGATCTCCAAGATGGGCATCTCCACGATCCAGTCCTACCGCAGCGCGCAGATCTTCGAGGCGGTGGGCCTTTCCCGTGAGCTGATCGACCGCCATTTCACCGGCACCGCCTCGCGGATCGGCGGCGTCGGCCTGCCCGAGCTCGCCACGGAGGCGCTGGAGCGCCACGCGCGCGCCTATCCGGCGCCGCACGACGACATCCTTCCGGTGGGCGGGGTGTATGCGTGGCGGCGCGATGGGGAGCGCCACATCTGGAACCCCGAGACGATCGCGCTCGTGCAGCACGCCGTGCGGGCGACCGACGATGCGCAGGTGGGCGCCGCGCTCGCGGGGGATGCACAGGCGCACGAGTCGGTGCGCGAGAGCTCCGCCTACTCCAGGTACCGCGAGTACGCGCGCGCCGTCAACGAGGACGCCGCACGGCGTGCCACGCTGCGCGGGCTGCTGGAGTTCAGGAGGGCCGGTCGTGAGCCGATCGCGCTGGAGCAGGTCGAGCCGGCGAAGGAGATCGTGCGGCGCTTCTGCACCGGCGCGATGAGCCTCGGCTCGATTTCGCGCGAGGCGCACGAGACGCTGGCGATCGCGATGAACCGGCTCGGCGGGCGCTCCAACACTGGCGAGGGTGGCGAGGACCCCACGCGCTTCACGCCCGACCCCAACGGCGACCGGCGGCGCTCGGCGATCAAGCAGGTCGCTTCGGGGCGCTTCGGGGTGACGATCCACTACCTCGTCAACGCCGACGAGCTGCAGATCAAGATGGCGCAGGGCGCCAAGCCCGGCGAGGGCGGGCAGCTGCCGGGCCATAAGGTGGACAAGTACATCGGCTCGATCCGCCACACCACCCCCGGTGTCGGTCTGATCTCGCCCCCGCCCCACCACGACATCTACTCGATCGAGGATCTCAAGCAGCTGATCTACGACCTGCGCTGCTCCAACCCCCAGGCGCAAGTGTCGGTGAAGCTCGTCTCCGAGGTCGGGGTCGGCACCGTGGCGGCGGGCGTCTCCAAGGCCAATGCCGACCGCGTGCTGATCGCCGGCCACGACGGCGGCACCGGCGCCTCCCCGCTCTCCTCGATCCAGGCCGCGGGCGTGCCGTGGGAGATCGGCCTCGCCGAGACCCAGCAGACGCTGCTGCTCAACGAGCTGCGCTCGCGGATCGTGGTGCAGACCGATGGCCAGCTGAAGACCGGCCGCGACGTGCTGATCGCGGCGCTGCTGGGGGCCGATGAGATGGGCTTCTCCACCGCCCCGTTGATCGCCACCGGGTGCATCATGATGCGCGCCTGCCACCTGAACACCTGCCCGGTGGGGATCGCCACCCAGGATCCTGAGCTGCGCAAGCGCTTCCAGGGGACGCCCGAGCAGGTCGTCAACTTCTTCTTCTACGTCGCCGAGGAAGTGCGCGAGCTGCTCGCCGCTTTGGGGCTGCGCTCGCTCGACGAGGCGATCGGCCGCGTGGACCTGCTGGAGGCCGGCCCCGCGATCGACCACTGGAAGGCGCGCGGCGTGGACCTCACCCACATCCTGACCCACGTCGAGCTGCCCGACGGCGAACCCCGCCGGCGCGTGCAGCCCCCGCCGGAGGTGCTCGAGGACGCGCTCGACTGGCAGCTGGTGGAGCGTGCCGGGCCGGCGATCGAACGGGGCGAGCGTGTGTCGGTGCAGCTGCCGATTCGCAACGTCAACCGCTGCGTGGGAGGCATCCTCTCCAGTCACATCGCGCGCGCGCACGGCGCCGAGGGGCTCGCGGCTGACTCGATCGTGGTCGACTTCGAGGGCTCGGCCGGCCAGAGCTTCGGCGGCTGGCTGGCGCCGGGCGTGAGGTTCACGCTGCGCGGGGACGCCAACGACTATGCCGGCAAGGGCCTCTCCGGCGGGGTGATCGCGGTACGCCCCCGCGAGGGGATGAACGGGGATTTTGTCGCCGAGCACAACGTGATCGTGGGCAACACCGTGCTCTATGGGGCGACCGCCGGCAAGGCCTTCTTCCGCGGTCTCGCCGGGGAGCGCTTCGCGGTGCGCAACTCCGGCGCGTGGGCGGTGGTGGAGGGCGTCGGCGACCACGGCTGCGAGTACATGACCGGCGGCCGCGTGGTCGTGCTGGGCCCCACCGGTCGCAACTTCGCCGCCGGCATGAGCGGTGGGGTCGCATACGTGCTCGACGAGCAGGGCGACTTCGCGAAGCGCTGCAACATGGGCATGGTCGACTTCGAAGCGCTCGCCCCCACCGATGCCGCGGAGCTGCGCGCGATGATCGCCGAGCACGAGCAGCGCACCGACTCCCCGGTGGCGAGGCGCGTGCTGGCAGAGTGGGAGGAGCTACTAGCACGAGGGGCGTTCGTGAAGGTGATGCCCCGCGACTACAAGCGTGTGCTGGCGGAGCTCGCCGAGGAAGAGGAGCAGGCCGAGGGAGTGGCGGCGGCCTGATGGGCAAGCTCGGCGGCTTCCTGCAGATCGAGCGTCGCGGCGTGCCCTACCGCGACGCGCACGAGCGCGCGCGCGACTACCGCGAGTTCATGGTCGTGCGCCCCGAGCCGGAGCTGCGCGAGCAGGGCGCCCGCTGCATGGACTGCGGGGTGCCCTTCTGCCACAACGGCTGCCCGCTGGGCAACCTGATCCCCGACTGGAACGACCTCGTCTACCGTGACCGCTGGCGCGAGGCGATCGTGCAGCTGCACGCGACCAACAACTTCCCCGACTTCACCGGACGCCTCTGCCCCGCCCCGTGCGAGGCGGCGTGCGTGCTGGAGATCCGCGAGGGCGACGCGGTGACGATCAAACAGATCGAGCACGCGATCGTCGAGCGCGCCTTCGCGGAGGGTTGGATCAAAGCCGAGCCGCCCTCGCCGCGCCATCAAACCGGCCAGTCCGTCGCCGTCGTCGGCACGGGCCCGGCGGGGATGGCCGCCGCGCAGCAGCTGCGCCGCGCGGGGCACGTGTGACGCTGCTCGAGCGCGACGAGGCCGCCGGGGGGCTGGTGCGCTTTGGCGTGCCCGACTTCAAGATCGAGAAGCGCGTCGTGGAGCGTCGCGTGCAGCAGCTGGTCGAAGAGGGCGTGGAGCTGCGTTGCGGGGTGGACGTCGGGCGCGACCTCACCGTGCAGGAGCTGCGCGCGAGCTTCGACGCGGTGGTGCTCGCCACCGGCTCGCGCGTGCCGCGCGACTTGTCCGTCCCGGGCCGCGAGCTGCGGGGGATCCACTTCGCGATGGACTACCTCTACCAGCGCAACCGCTTCGTCGCGCGGGAGCTCGAATCTGACGGTGGGGGACGAGCCATCGTGGACAGAGCGGTTCCGCCGTCCGCGACCCTCGCCGCCATGGCCGTCGAGTCTGACGCCGCCGATCCGGCGAATGGGACGGAGCGCATCACCGCCGCCGGCAAGCACGTGGTGGTGATCGGCGGGGGGGACACCGGCGCGGATTGCGTCGGCAACGCGCTGCGCGAGGGCGCCGCCTCGATCGTGCAGCTGGAGCTGCTACCCGAGCCCCCGGTGCACCGGCCCGACGATCGCACTCCGTGGCCGGAGTGGCCGCTGAAGTACCGCCTCAGCTACGCGATGGAGGAGGCGCGCGAGGAGGGGGTAGGGGAGCAGGACTACGCGGTGACGACCACACGCTTCAGCGGCGATGCCGGGGGCTGCGTGGCCGCTCTGCACGTCGCCCAGGCCGAGCCCGCGCCGCCGTTCGCGCCGGTGGAGGGCACCGAGCGTGAGCTGCCCGCCCAGCTGGTGCTGCTCGCGATGGGCTTCCTGCACCCCGAACAGGAGCTGCTCGATCAGCTCGGTGTGGAGAAGGACCCGCGTGGCAACGTGAAGGCCGTCACGCCCTACACCACCTCCGTTGAGGGGGTCTTCGCTGCCGGTGACGCCCGCCGCGGGCAGTCGCTGATCGTGTGGGCGATCAACGAGGGCCGTCAGTGTGCCCGCATGGTGGACCGCTTCCTCGCGGGCCAGCGCAACGGCAGGGCCGAGGCGACCGGCGTGCTCCCCGAGGATGGCGCGTTGCCGGGCCACGCCGACGCCGACGAAGGGCCCGAGGGTCCGCCGTCGCACGTCAGCGGCGGGGTCAGCGTCGAATAACCCCCTCCCGCGCGTGTGCGTCGTCGGTGTGATTCTCGGGATCGCCGAGGTGTGGGATTCTCGGGATCGTCGAGGCGAAGAACGTCTTCAAAGTCGACGGTGGGACGTATCCGGCGTTCCGGTCTTCTTGAAAGCTGCTCTAAGGGCTACGCTTTAGAAGATGGCAACGTTCGTCCGCGACCCCGAGCCCGTCGAGCTTCAGGAGCTGCGCGAATATCGCGAACGGCACGACCTCGACCACTGGGACGAGGTGTGGGATGGTGTGCTGCACATGAACCCCATACCCACCGGCGAACACCAGTATATACTTCAGCAACTCGCAGTATTGCTTGACCCGCTGGCGCGCCGTGCCAGTCTCGTTCCGCTCGTCAACAAGTTCGGGCTCGGGCGGCA
This sequence comes from uncultured Solirubrobacterales bacterium, assembly GCA_963812955.1. GTDB lineage: Bacteria > Actinomycetota > Thermoleophilia > Solirubrobacterales > Solirubrobacteraceae > Palsa-744. Next base: position 547,975 of record CAWEXC010000001.1, on the reverse strand, counting down.
GGGCAAAAGCAACTTCCGGGTGCCCGGCGGCGGCCTGCACCGCGCGCTGCCTCGGGGTGTCTATCAGAGCACCGCCGCGCTCGTGATCGAGGTCGTCTCGCCGGGGGACGAGTCGTGGAAGAAGTTCGCCTTCTACGCCGCCCACGACGTGGATGAGGTGTTGATCATCGATCACAAAGAGCGCCGGGTGCACTGGTTTGCGCTCCGGGACGGCGAGTACGAGCCGGTGGAGCGCAGCGTGCTGATCGAGCTGGGGCCCGCGGAGCTGGCCGAGCGGCTCGACTGGCCGTAGGACGCGCCCGGTGGAGAGTGAAATCGCGATGATGCAGCCGGAGCCCAACGGGGATCAGCCGATTGAGGGCCAGCCAAGGCTCGTCGCCATGCCCGCCCCACCCCGCGTGTGCATCATCGGCGCGGGCTCCTCGGGGATCACTGCGGCGAAGGCGCTGGCCGATCGGGGCATCCCCTTCGACTGCTTTGAGACGTCCGACAGGGTGGGCGGCAACTGGGTGTTCGGCAACCGCAACGGGATGTCCTCGTCGTACTCCACGCTGCACATCAACACCTCGCGCGAGAGGATGGAGTATGCCGACTACCCGATGCCCGTCTCCTACCCCGACTTCCCGCGCCACGACCAGATCGCGCGCTACTTCGACGACTACGTCGAGCACTTCGGGTTGCGCGAGCGGATCACCTTCAACACCGGCGTTGAGCACGCCCGCCCGCGCGAGGGCGGCGGGTGGGAGGTGACGATCGTCGGGAAGGGGGCGAGCGGTGGCGATGGTGGGCGAGGCGGTGGCGATGGTGGGAGTCAAGGCAAGGGGGGCGAAAGCGAGGCAAGCAGGGGGATAGGTGCCGCGGGTGGCCGCGAGGTTCGCCACTACGACGTGCTGCTTGTGGCCAACGGCCACCACTGGAACCCGCGCTGGCCTGAACCGCCGATCCCCGGGAGCTTCGACGGGGAGCAGATCCATGCGCACGACTACAAGGAACCGAGTCAGCTCGCCGGACGGCGGGTGGTCGTGGTGGGGATGGGCAACTCGGCGATGGACATCGCCGTCGATGCCTCCTACCACGCGCTCTCGACCACGCTGGTCGCTCGCCGCGGCGTGCATGTGGTGCCCAAGTACATCCTTGGGCGCCCGCTGGATGCGGGGGTGAGGCCCAGCCGCGTGCCGTTCCAGTGGCTGCTGCGCGGGATCGAGCTCGTCACGCGCGTGACGGTGGGGCCGATGGATCGCTACGGGCTGCCGCGGCCCGACCACCGCCTCGGGCAGGCGCACCCGACCGTCTCCTCGCGCATCCTCGACCGCCTCGCCCACGGCGCGATCGCGGTCAAGCCCGAGATCGCCGAGTTGGCCGGCGAGTGTGTGCGCTACGCCGACGGCAGCGAGGAGCAGGCCGACCTGATCGTGTACTGCACCGGCTACAAGATCAGCTTCCCGTTCCTCGATGAGCAGCTGATCGCCGCGCCAGAGAATCGCCTTGTGCTGTACAAGCGGGTCTTCTCGCCCGAGCACCCGGGGCTGTACTTCATCGGCTTCGTCCAGCCGTGGGGGGCGATCATGCCGATCGCCGAGCTGCAGAGCCGGCTGGTGGCGGAGCATTTGATCGGCGACTATGCGTTGCCTTCGCCTCTGCAGATGCGGCAGGACATGGAGGCGATGATGCGCCGCCAGAGCCGCCGCTACCAGGCCTCCAAGCGACACACGATCCAGGTGGACTTCTCAAACTATGTGGTCGAGCTTGACGACGAGCGCCGCGCGGGGGTCGAGCGAGCGCGCGCGCAGGGCTTTGCGCCCCCGTTGCCCGCGCACGCCCTCGAAGCAGTTGCTTGAGCAGTAGAGAGATCGGGAGCGGTGGGTGGTGATCATCTCAAAAGGACGCACACCACTTCACAAAATGAAGGGTTTGAGCCCGAAATTTGAGCAGCGGATCGGGAGGGGGTGGGGGGTGGTGATGTCTCCCAAACGACGCGGTAGTGCCTCAGTTTGGTCGGGGTCTGCGGAGAGAGGCCCGGCGAGGGACATATAAGTGCGTTTGGGCGAACCAACCAGCTACTGGACCTCTCGTAGCTTTCATCTGGTTGATGCCCACAGGTCCAGTCGGTGGTTATGTCCCCAAACTGAGACACCACCAACGACGCGGTAGTGGGTCAGTTTGAGAAGTCGGCCCAACGAGCCGGATTTGGGGTTTGAGCCCAAAGTGTATTCAAATTCACGACGTGTGTAACCATCGCTATACACTCCGCTCCGCCAAAAATGGATACACCCCGCCCTCCTCACCTCGATCCCGCCCAGCCTCATCGCGCTCGCTGCCGCGGGTGATCGCCAGGAAGCAGGCATGAGATAACTAAACTGGCTGGTATGCAGAGGTTTTGCCGTCACAACCGTTTCATCGAGCGCTGCCCGATCTGCCGCGAGACCGTGCCGGGAATGGCGCCGGCCGAGGGGCAGGGGCGCCGCTCGCGTACGCGCACCGCAGAGGGGACCAAGGAGGGCCATGGGCGTAGCACCGGGGCAGGCGGCGCGCGCCGCGCCTCGCCACAGGGCCGCCGCCGCGCGGGGCTGCACGTAATCCAAGAACAGCGCGCCGAGGACGATGGCTACCGCTCGCCGCTGGCGACCGGCCTGCGCGCCTCCGCGGACGCGGAGCGCCTGGCGCAGGAGATCGGGTTCGCGGAGGGGAGGCTGCTGGCGCTCAGAACCGCGCCGCCCGACCTCTACGGGGAGATGCGCGAGCAGGAGGACCCGGAGCAGGCGATGTGGATGTGCTTCCTGAGTGCCTATCTCTCACCGCTGGAGGGCCCCGACCCGTTCGCCGGGATCAGGAAGGCGCTGCAGGCCGACTGGCGCGCCGGCGAACTGCCGGCGCTCGATGGGATACCGCTCGGCCCCCGCACCTCTCACGACCCCGCCAGAGGCGACGCCACGCTGCGCGCCTACCTGCAGTGGGCCGAGCACGCAGGCTCGCAGGCACTGGGATGCACGGGCGACCCCGCCTGGACTCCGGCGAGGCGTTTCGAACGGATCTTCGAACGACTCGCGCTGCCTGGCCTGGCGAGGATGGGCCGCTACGAGCTGCTGGTTACCCTGGGCCGCATCGGGCTGTGCGAGTTGCGCGCCGAGACCTTGTGCTTCACTAACGCACCTGGCGCTGCCCACGACGACCTCGCCACGCTGGCCGCGAAGCGCGTGTTTGGGATCGGTGATCAGATGCACCTGGAGCACCGGGCGCACGAGCTGGCGAAAGCCATGACGATGCCGATGGAAGCGTTCGACCTGGCGCTGGCCAACTGGGGGGTGGGGGAGCGCGCCACGCTGGGCGTGGCGCCGGAGGTGCTCGACCAGCATTCGCTGGAGCGCGCGCGCGAGGCGTTGGATCTCTGAGGGCGAAAATGCCGTCCACACCGGTGCTTACAGTCTGCGTCGATGCCGCTCTGTTTCATCGAGCCTCAAGACGCGATCCGGGTGATCGCCGAGTCGATCGGCCGCGAGGCGCGCCGGCAGCTCGTCGGCGAGGTCGTGAGAGCGTGGGTCGACGACATCCCCGACCAGGAGCTCTCGGTGCACTACGCCAAAACGATCGCCGACCTCGACGATGAGGACCTGCAGCTGCTGGCGGCGTGGCATGCCTCGCTGGAGGTGGGGCAGCCGATCGCCAACACTGCATTCCTGCAGGGCGTCTTCCATAGTCTCGGTGACAACCGCCGCGAGGCGCTGAAGATCGCCGCGGGCTTCCGCGGCGAGGAGGCCCTCCAGGAGGGCGTCGCCGAGGACCAGGCGCTGGATGCGGTGCTCCCCCGCCTCTCCCGTGGGCGCGCCGAAGAGCTCGCCAACGAGTGCATCCAGCTGTACATGTGGGACCGCTTAGGCTGCGATAACTAGCATTGCTGAGCGTCGCCTTGCGATGCTGTGTGGCATGCGCGCTCCCGTAGACACGATCCTCGCCCCCGCCTTCCTGACGCACCTGCGCTGGGTGAACGTGAAGTCGCTGCGCATGGGCCAGCAGCATGGAAAACCGGTGCTGATCGAGTTCTGGGACTTCTGCCGCCCCAACTCGATGCGGACCCTTCCCTACATGAATGCCTGGCACGAGCGCTACGAGACCGACGGGCTGGTCGTGGTCGGGATCCACTCCCCGGGCTTCGAGCCGGCGCGCGAGCGCCACGCCGTCGAGGCGGCCGTGAAGCGCCTCGGGATTGCCCACCCGGTGCTGCTCGACCCCGACCTGGAGATGTGGCGGGAGTACGAGAACGAGGGGTGGCCGGCGCGCTACCTGTTCGACGGCAGGGGCGTGCTGTTCGATTACCACTACGGCGAGGGCGCCTACGAAGAGACCGAGCTCGCGATCCAGGAGCTGTTGGGGATCGAGCGTGAGCCGCTCGCGCCGCTGCGCCCTGAGGATGCGCCGGATGCGCGCCTGGAGCCGCAGAGCGAGGATCGGGAGGGTGCCTACAGCGGTCCCTACGAGGCCGGCGGCGTGTGGGGGGTGCTGGACGGTGAGGGCACCGTGCGCGTCAACGGCAGTGAGCTGGCGGTCACACACCCGGGGGCGTACCCGCTGGTCGAGCACGAGCGCCACATCGCCGGGGTGCTGGCGTTCGAGGTGGGGCCTGGCGTGCAGTGCCTGGCGACCTGCTTCACGCCGGGGCTGGCATGAGCTCCGCGTGCGTGCGTGCCTCGAGCAGGCGTCGCAGCACGGGCGGGCCGTCGTCCTCCACCAGTACGCAGCTGCCCGGCCAGTAGGGGCTCTCGCCAGGCGTGGGAGTGAGAAAGTAGGCGTCGTAGGTCCAGCAGCCGGTGTTGATCAGGCGGGCTCCGCCGGGGCCGCGCCACTCGGCTGGGTTGTCGCCGGGCAGCGGCCCCGCACGGTGGGTGTGGCCGAACACCACATGGGCGTCGCCCACACCAAGGCGCGCGGCCACCTCGCCCATCGCGCGCAAACCCGCGCGGCGCAGCTCTTCGCTGGAGAGGTCGGCGTTGAAGGGGCCGAGGCCGGCGCGGTTGAGCGCCGCCACGCCAAGCGGGAAGGCGCCGGCGAGCGCCCGGTTGCGCAGCGTGCGGGCCAGCGCCCGGCTGCGTGCGCGGCTCAGCTGCCGGATGCTGCCGCGCGTGCCGTTGCGATGAGCCCATCCGTCGGGCCCGCTTCCGTTGGTGGCCGCTTGGCTGGATGTCGGCCGCGGAGCGCCTCCCAGTGCACGCCAGGCGCGCACCGTCATGCCGCCGTTGAGGGCGTCCCCGGTGGGGGCCTGACGGGCGACCGCGTCGATCCAGGCGAATACGGGCACCGTCACCGCCTCGTAGTCGTCGGGCCCGATGAAGGCGCGCGTGGGGCGGCGCATGAGGCGGCCCATCGCGCCGATCCCGAGACGCTCCAGGGTGGGGATCGTGAGGTGGCAGTCGAGGTAGTGGCCGTGGGTGGCGTACACGTCGGGGCGCACCCACAGACCGGGGTAGGCAACAGTGAGCTGTGCTGGGGCCGACCACTCGGCGAGCAGCGCCATCATCGATGAGGCGGCGCCAGTCTTGATCCGCTGCTCGACGCCGAGCGGCGGCGGCGCCGGCAGTTCGCTGCGATGCTCCAGCCACGTCTCGATCAGGGCGTGGTCGTGGTTGCCCGCGACGGCCACGATCTCGCGCCCGGCGAACGCCCGACCGAGCTCCTCGAAGAACGGGCGCGCCGCGGCCAGCGCCTGGCGGCGGGGCCCATGGCGCAACTCGAGCAGGTCGCCGAGCAGCACCAGGCGATCGACGTCCGCCAGTGCCTCCAGCAGCTGCGCGCGCAGCTCGGGGCGTCGCAGCAGGTCTACCCCCGCCGCGCCTCCGAGGTGGAGGTCGGAGACGATCAGGGTGCGCAAGCCGGTAGTGCCTGAGTTTGGTCGGGACCCGCACGCCCGGCGAGACGCCATATATGAGTGCATTGGGCACACCAACCAGCTACTGGACCTCTCATAGCTGTCATCTGGTCGTTGCCCCACAGGTCCAGTCGGTGGTTATACCCCCAAAACTGGGACACCATCAGCAAGCCCTACGAGGCCTTGCCCGCCGCGATGGCCTCGCGGATCGGCTTGGGGAGCATGAAGCGGACATCCTCGCGCACCACATGGAACTCGGAGATGTCCTCGTCGCGCACCCCCCGGGTGCGGAACAGGTCGAGCAGGTCCTGCACGAGCTCATCGGGAGCGCTGGCGCCCGAGGAGACCCCCACCACGCGCCTGTCCTGCAGCCACTCCTCGCGCACTTCGCCACTGTTGTCGATCAGGTGGGCGTCGGTGCCGCAGTCGCGCGCCACCTCCACGAGGCGCACCGAGTTGGAGGAGTTGCGCGAGCCGATCACCAGCACGAGGTCGCACTCGCCGGCCATCTGCTTGACGGCGGCCTGGCGGTTGGTTGTCGCGTAGCAGATGTCATCGGTGCGGGGGCCGGCGATGCTCGGGAAGCGCTCGCGCAGACGCGCAACGATCGCCGCGGTCTCGTCGATCGAGAGGGTCGTTTGGGTGATGTAGGCGATGCGCTCGGGATCCTCCACCTGGAGCGCATCGACATCGTGCTCGTTCTCCACTAGCACGATCCGCTCGGGCGCCTCGCCCATCGTGCCTTCGACCTCCTCGTGGTCGGCGTGGCCGACGAGCACGATCGTGTAGCCCTGCTCGGCGAAGCGCCGTGCCTCGACGTGCACCTTCGTCACCAACGGGCAGGTGGCATCGATCGTCTGCAGGTGCCGAGCCTGCGCGTTGGCGCGCACGCTGGGCGCCACGCCGTGCGCGGAGAAGACTGTCACCGCACCCTCGGGCACCTCGGTCTCCTGATCGACGAAGATCGCCCCCCGCGCGCGCAGCTGCGCCACGACGTGCTTGTTGTGCACGATCTCCTTGCGCACATACACCGGAGGCCCGTGCAGCTCGAGGGCGCGTTCCACAGTTTGCACCGCGCGATCGACGCCCGCGCAGTAGCCGCGCGGGGCCGCCAGCAAGATCTTCTCCACCGTGTTGGCCACCAGACTTATTGTACGGCCGCGTTCGAAGTACCCTGGGCAGTCATGCCCCAGCGTCATCTCGACAGGCTCACCGCGGTGGACGCCTCCTTCCTGCACCAGGAGGGGCCGAGCTCGCACATGCACGTGGGCGGGCTCACGCTGCTGGAGGGGCCGCCGCCGCCGCTGGAGGAGTTCCTCGAACAGATCCGCAAGCGCCTGCATCTGGTGCCGCGCTACCGCCACAAGCTGGCCCACACACACACGGCGCTCGACAGCGGGCGCCCCGTGTGGGTGGACGATCCGAGCTTCAACCTCGAGTACCACGTGCGCCACACCGCGCTGCCGGCGCCGGGGGATTGGGAGCAGCTGTGCGGCCTCACCGCGCGCATCTTCTCCCAGCAGCTCGACCGCTCCAAGCCGCTGTGGGAGATGTGGCTGATCGAGGGTTTGAAGGACGATCGTTGCGCGCTGATCTCCAAGACCCACCACTCGCTGATCGACGGGATCGCCGGGGTGGACCTCGCGACCGTGCTGTTCGACCTCTCGCCCGAGCCGCCACCGGTGCGCCACTCCGGCAAAGCGTGGCGGCCCCACCGCGAACCGGGCACGCTGGAGCTGCTGGCGGCGGGTGCGAAGGGGGCGCTGCGCGCGGGGGTGGAGCTGGCGGCGGGCGCGGCCGACGCGCTGGCGCACCCCGACCGCGCGCTCGCCACGGCGCGCGAGGCGGCGGAGGGCGTGGGGGAGATCGTGTGGGCGGTGCTCAACCCCGCGCCGGCGACGCCGCTGAACGTGGACATCGGGCCGCATCGGCGCTTCGCCGGGGTGGGCTCGGCGCTGGAGGACTTCAAGATCGTCAAGAACGCATTCGGGTGCACCGTCAACGACGTCGTGCTGGCGGTGGTCGCGGGCGCGCTGCGCGACTTCATGATCGCGCGCGGAGTACGCACCGAGGGCCTGGAGATGCGGGCGCTGGTGCCGGTGTCGGTGCGTGCCGAAGACGAGCACCAGCAGTTGGGCAACCGCATCGTGGCGATGCGCGGGCCGCTGCCTGTCTACATTCCCGACCCGGTGCAGCGGCTGCTGTTCGTCAAACGCGAGATGGACGGGTTGAAGGAGTCAAAGCAGGCGCTCGGTGCGGAGGTGATTGCGGGCGTGCAGAACTTCGCGCCGCCCACGATCCTCGCGCAGGCCTCGCGCCTGAACTTCTCCACGCGCCTGTTCAACCTGCTCGTCACCAACGTCCCCGGTCCGCAGTTCCCGCTGTATGTGCTGGGCCGCAAGATGCTGGAGGCCTACCCCGTTGCGTTCCTGCCACAACACCACGCGCTGGCGATCGCGATCATGTCCTACAACGGCCAGATGAACTTCGGCCTGCTGGGCGACCTCGACGCGATGGACGACATCGACGAGTTCGCAGAGAGCATCGCCACCGAACTCGCCACCTTGGTGGCGCTCGCGCGCAAGGTCACCGCGCTGCAGGCTGTGTGAGGCTCAAAAACCCAGAGCGAACTTTGCGTCCTCGGTCATCCGCTCGGGTGACCACGGCGGGACGAACACCATCTCGCACTCGACCGACGTCACGCCTTCGAGCTCGCCCACGAACTCCTCCATCTGTTCGGTCACCTGCGGGCCGATCGGGCAGGCGGGGGTGGTGAGCGTGAACGTGATGTGTACGTCCCCGGCGTTCACCTCCACGCCGTAGACCAGGCCCAACTCGACGAAGTCGAGGCCGAGCTCGGGGTCGATCACGTTGGAGAGCGCGTCCATCACGTCCTCCATCTCGACGGTGACGGTCTCCTCAGCCAATGGAACCGACCATCTCCAGCTGGATGAGCCGGTTGAGCTCGACCGCGTACTCCATCGGCAGCTCCTTGGTGACCGGCTCGATGAAGCCGTTGACGATCATCGCCGCCGCCTCGTCCTCGGTGAAGCCGCGCGAGCCCATGTAGAAGAGCTGGTCGTCGGAGATCCGCCCGACCGTGGCCTCGTGGGCGACGGCGACGTTGGGGTTCTGGATCTGGATGTCCGGCCAGGTGTCCGAGCGGGAGATCCCGTCCATCATCAGCCCGTCGCACTGCACGCGGGCTTTGGAGCCCTGAGACTTCGGGCCCATCCGTACGAGGCCGCGGTAGCCCATGATGCCGCCGTCCTTGGAGATCGACTTGGCGAGGATGTTGGAGGTGGTGTTGGGCGCGAGGTGGACGACCTTCGCGCCGGTGTCCTTGTGCACGCCGCCGGAAGCCACGCCGACGTTGAGGTGGTCGGCGCGCGCGCCCTCGCCCATCAGGTAGGAGCCGGGGTAGAGCATCACGTACTTGGCGCCCATCGAGCCGCCCACCCACTCGACCGTGCCGCCGGCGTCGACCACGGCGCGCTTGGTGTTGAGGTTGTAGACGTCCTTTGACCAGTTCTGCACGGTGGTGTAGCGGGCCTTGGCGCCTTCGTGCACGAAGATCTCCACCACGGCGGAGTGCATCGAGTTGACGCTGTACGTCTGCGCGGTGCAACCCTCGATGTAGTTGACCTCCGAGCCCTCATCAGCGACGATCAAAGTGTGCTCGAAGGTGCCCTCACCGGCCCCCTCCATGCGGAAGTAGGACTGCAGCGGCAGGTCGCACTTGACGCCCTTGGGGATGTAGCAGAAGGCCCCGCCCGACCACACGGCGCCATGGAGCGCCGAGAACTTGTTGTCCTGGGCGGGGACGCACTTGTTCATGAAGTATTTCTCGACCAACTCGGGGTACTCGGTGACGGCGGTGTCCATCGAGCAGAAGAGGATCCCCTGCTTGGAGTACTCCTCCTTGAGCCCCTCATACACGGGCTCCTGGCGCCACACGCCCACGACGCCGGCGAGATGCTCGCGCTCAGCCTGGGGGATGCCGAGGTCCTCGTAGGTCTGCTTCATCTCCGCGGGGACGTCGTCCCAGGAGTCATAGCGCCCGGCGGTGGGGGGCGAGTAGAGCACGAGGTCATCGAGGTTCAGCCCCGACAGATCGATGCTCCACGTCGGCATCGGCTTGCGTTCGAAGATCTCCAGCGCCTTGATCCGTTTGTCGGCCATCCAATCGGGCTCGCCCTTGATCTTGGAGAGCTCCTGCACGACCTCCCGCGAGATCCCCTGGCGCGCCCGCAGCTGCCCCTGCTCGTCCTCGACGATCGGGCTGGGCTTGGCGATCCTGACTGTGTCGATTGCGGCCATTTTGGTGCTCCTTCGCTTGAATCCCGTGCTCTGAAGTAGGGATTCTATCGAGTCCGCGGGCAGGTCGGGGCGGGGCGCCTCGGCGAGGCGTCGGGCCGCCTGGGTCCGCGGCCGGGACGTGCGGCGCGCGGGCCTCGCCCGGCACGATGTCGCGCGGGGGGACTTGACGCGTGAGGACTTGGCGCGGGGGACTGGCTGACGCGTGGAGGGTGACGCGCGGGGGACTTGGCGCGCAGGGGACTTGACAAAAAGTCGCCAGTGTGGGTATAGTGCAGTTGTCTTGATGTGCCGCAGTCGGTTCATCGAGTCAAGACATAGAGGATCGGGTTGGGTCGATCGCCGTCTGTGGTTGACCTTCGTTGGAGCGCTCGTGGGGCGCTGATTGGGAGAGGGACCGGGTCGTGGGCTTAAGAGGGAGCATTGATTAGCGTGGTTTCGAGAGGGAGAAACGTGACAGGAGTCGTTGCGCATCGCTTCCGAGGTGATGCTAGATGCGCCAGCTTGGCGCTGTCGCATCTCTCTCTCTCTCTCTCTCTCTTGCCTCTGGCAATCCGGGGTTGAGCGCGCTGGTCGCCTAGCTTCGGGGTCGTTTCCCGCGCAGCGGCGCGGGGGTGGGTCGCTCGTAGCTGTGGGGGCAGTGTCGTGAGCGCTGTCGCGCTTACGCGTGCCGGTGGCGTCGCGCGGGCGACGCAGGTGGTGCAGTCACATCGGTTCGCGGGGATCCAGCGCTCGCGACTTTTGTCGGCGGCGGTCCGTGCGCTCGATGAGCTGGGGTATTCGGATGTCTCGGTGGCGGACATCACCGCGCGTGCGCGGGTGTCGCGGCGGACGTTCTATGAGTTGTTCCCCGACCGCGAAGCGTGCCTGGCGGCGGCGTTGGAGGACGCGCTCGATGCGCTTGCGCGCGAGCTGGAGGCGGCTGGGGTGGGGCGTCTTGGGTGGCGCGAGCGGGTGCGGTCAGGCCTGTTTGTGATCCTGTCGTTCTTTGACCGTGAGCCGGTGCTGGCGCGCGTGTGCGTGGTGCAGGCGTTGCGCGGTGGCCCGCGGGTTTTGGAGCGTCGTGAGCGGGTTCTCGCGGGCTTGGCGGCGGTCGTGGATGAGGGCCGGCGGGTCGGCCCGCGCGCGGAGCGCCATACGGGGTTGATGGCCGAGGGCGTGGTGGGCGCTGCGTTTTCGATCGTGTACGCGCGGTTGTTGCGGGGTTCGCGTGAGCCGTTGGTGGAGTTGCTGGGGGAGCTGATGGAGATGATCGTGCTGCCCTACCTGGGGGCGGTGCCCGCGCGGCGGGAGCGCACGCGCCGCGCGCCGAGCGTGCCGCTCCGGTGCGGGGCTGGCGCCGCGAGCACCCGGGTGGAGGGTGTGTGCGACCCGCTCGGCGGGGTGTCGATGCGTCTGACCTATCGCACGGCGAAGGCGCTCGAGGGGATCGCCGAGCTGGGTGGGCGGGGATCTCATCCCAGCAACCGACAGGTGGCGGAGCTTGCGGGGATCCACGATCCGGGGCAGGTCTCAAAGCTGCTGGCGCGCTTGGAGCGCCTGGGGCTGGTCGTCAATGGCGCTGATGGCGGGCATTTGCGGGGTGAGCCCAACGCGTGGCGGTTGACCGGCAAGGGCGAGCAGGTCACGCGGAGCATTCGCGCGCACAGTGTGGTCGAGGGGAGCGGTGGGTGATGTTGCCGCGCCGGGCGCCCGTAGTAATGCCATGCCTGCCAATACGAGCGGGACGCGGCGTGGAGTCGAGTTCATCGATCGGGGCCCTGTATGGGGGCGCCCGGGGAGGGTTGAGTGTGATGAGGACAATGAATCGCCAGGTGTGGGCTGTTCTGAGCGCGGCTGCGTCAGTGCTCAGAGGACGCCGGTCCTCGATCGCGCGCTCGCTTTTCGCGGGTATAGCGGTCTGTGGGAGCGCGGTCGCGTTGCCGCTCGGGGCGCCTTCGCTCGCGGGGGCCCAGGCGTGCCCCAACGCGGCGTTTCGGGTCGGAGCCTCGGCGGCGTTGCCCGACTGCCGCGCGTATGAGATGGTCACCCCTCCTTATAAGGAGGGGTTCCCTGTTCATTTCAAACGAGTCTCGGTGGACGGGTCGAGCGCCCTGGGTGAAAGCTATGGCGTGTTCGCGCCAGGGGTGAGGTCCAGCCTGCTTCAGGGCGCCGGCGAAGGCGAAACGGAAGGTGAGGCAGGGATCTATGTCCTGTCGCGAGGGGCTTCGGGGTGGTCGGCTCGGGGGCTTGGCCTGCCGACGCTCTATCCCGCGGAGGTGTTCATCACCGCGGACGCCGGGCTCGGTGGGAGCCTGTGGTTTGGGCAGACGGCGGCGCAGGTCGAAGGAAGCCCGTTCGATGGCGGGCCGGGCAGCTTGTATGCGCGTGGCGCGAATGGCACCGTCGCGGAAGTTGGCCCGTTGTATCCCCCAGGCACCGATCCGTTTAGCATCGCGACATCGCATCCGGGGTGGGGTGTCGCCGGCGTGTCAGAAGATCTCGGGCACGTGGTGTTGACTTACCACGGCTTCTACTGGCCGGGGGATCCCACGTTGCGTGGTGTCGGGTCGTTGTACGAATATAGTGGGACTGGCGACGCGGCGCCGTCGCTGCTCGCGGTGCGCGGTGGCCGGGGGAGCAGGGAAGTGATCAGCCGCTGCGGGACGGTGAGTGACACCGGCAACTGGTCGACCGGGGGCATCCCGAAACTTCCCGCCGACGGCGCGATCGTGCCATTTACGGCGATCGGTGAAGCTGGCTATCAGAATTATCACGTGGAAGAATCCCTTCACGGGAGGTCCTTCGCGACTCCGGGTGTGTGTCCCGCCGGTGCCGCTCCCGCGGTCGATGAAGTGTATGCGCGAGTTGACAATGGGTTGGCGGATGCGCATACGGTTGCGATCTCTGAGCCTTCCAGGGAAGATTGCGGTGCATGCGACATTGAGCCGGGGGTGCTCGAGAACGCCGAATTCGTGGCGGTATCGGTGGATGGCTCAAAGGTGTTCTTCACGACCACCCAGGCGCTCTTGGGGAGGGATACGAGCAGGAACATCTATGAGTATGACTTCGACGCGCCGGCGGGCGCGAGGGTCGTGCGGGTCTCCGCCGGGGACGCGACGGTGTCCGAGCCTGTCGCCAACGTGCAGAGCGTGGTCGCCGTCAGCGACGACGGGTCGCACGTTTACTTCACTGCGACGGGCGTGTTGACGGCTACCCCGAACAGTATGGGGCAGCTCGCGCGGGGTGGTGCGAGCAACCTTTACCTGTACGAGCGCGACGCGCAATACCCGGCTGGTCACATTGCGTTCATTGTCACAGCGTCCTTGCATTCGATCATAACGGCAACGGCGACGGCGGTGGAAAGGTTGGCGAGCGTGTCGGCGAATGGACGCTTCCTTGGATTCGTGAGCAGCTCCGATCTGACGCCGGATGATATGAGTGTGTTGCCGCAGGCGTTTGAGTACGACGCGCAGAGCGGCGCGCTGGTGCGTGTCTCGATCGGCGAGAACGGCTACGACGACAACGGGAACCTGACCTCGCCCGAAGGGGGGGAAGGCAACATCAGCCTGATGGTCGCGGATGACGGCGCGGCGTTCTTCAGCAGTGTCGGCCCGTTGGTGCCCCAGGCGGTCAGCGGCGCGTCGAATGTATATGAGTATCGGGAAGGTGGTGTTTACCTGATCTCGGATGGGACGGATACGAGCGGCTCGGAATTGGCCGATATCGATCCTTCGGGTGCGGATGTGCTCTTTACGACGCTTGATCAGTTGTTGCCCCAGGATGGTGATACGCAGGAAGATATCTATGATGCGCGCGTCGACGGTGGCTTTCCGTTGCCGTCGGCGGCGCAGTCGTGTGTGGCCGATGCGTGTCAGGGTGCGCTCGCTGGGACACCGGCGTTGCTCTCGCCCGGCAGCGAACTGCAGCAGGGGGGTGGCGTGGTGGCCGGCGAAGCGCCGGTGGCGCCGACGGCGGCGAAGCCTACGAGCAAGAGGCCCGCGAGGAAGGCTGCTCGTGGGAAACGGCGCAGGCGCCGTGGCCGCGCGAGTCGCGTCGGGGTGCGTGCGCGGGGACAGAGAGGGGGCGGGCGATGAGGCGTCGTGTGGGTCTGTGGCTGGCGTTGGCGGCGGTGTGTATGGCGGTGGTTGGGTGTGTTGATGTCTCGGCGGCGCTGGCGGTGGTCACGGGCCCGGATTACAGGGTGCTGACGATCCCGGAGCCGAGCACGTTCTCCTCGGCGGAGAGCGCGCTGTGCGGAAAACTCTCGTGTGACAGCTATTTGATTCGTGTGACGAACTCGGGTAGCCGGCCGACGAGTGGCCCGGTGACGATCGAGGATACGCCGCCGTCGGGCTTTACGATCGACGGGATCTACGGCCTCGAACTCGCGACCACCACCAGCAACGGGATCGCTTGTGCGGCGCAACCCGTGGCGCGGTGTACGTACTCGGGTGTGCTGGGGGTCGACGAGTCGGTCGAGATACAGGTGTGGGTCGCGGTGCCGTCGTTGCCCGGCGGGGAGGTGACCAACACGGTCGCGGTCACGGGTGGGGGTGCGCCGGAGCCGGTCGTTGAAAACACTGAGAACATGGTGAACTCGGGACCGGCGGCTACCGGCCTGGATCTTTATCGTCTGGAAATCGCGGGTGTCGACGGTGGCTTTGACGGTCAGGCCGGCGGCCACCCGTTCGAGGTGACGGCCACCACCGATTTCGCCACCCGTCTCAGGCGCTTCACAAACGGTCATGAAGGCGGACCTGAGGAAGCGAGTGATATCGTTCATGGCGCTACGTCGTCTGCTACGCCGGAGGTGCCGGCGGGGGAAGTGAAGGACGTGATCGTGGATCTGCCGCCCGGCTTTGTCGGGGATACGCAGGCGGTCGCCAGGTGCACCGAGCGCCAGCTGCAGGCGTCGGTTCTCTCGGGGGGAGACCTGGACAATCGGCAAACTGCGTGTCCTCCGGACAGCACGGTGGGGATGGCCCAGATCGAAGGGCAGTTCACGGCGTTCAGCTCGGGATCGCCGACTGCAAACTCGATTTCGCCGATCTATAATCTGGTGCCGGAGCGGGGCTACCCGGCGGAGTTTGGATTCATGTATGAGAACACGGCCGTGATCTTGTATGCGTCGGTGGTGCCCTCATCGCATGGTTATGTGTTGCAGATCGCTACGCGTGGCATCCCGTATGGGCTTGAAATGGGGAATGCGTCGGTCACGTTCTGGGGTGTGCCGGGGGAACCGGCGCATACGCCGTTTCGGTTGAAGAACCTGGCGCGTGGTGTGCAGGTGCCGGTTGAAAGCGGCACGGGTCCGGTGGCGTTTTTGACGAATCCGGTGGGGTGCGCGTCGGGTCCGGTGAGCTCGACGGCGATGGCTGACACGTGGCAGGATCCGGGGTCTTACTTGCAGGATGGGTCGCCGGATCTGAGCGATCCGGCGTGGTCGGTGAGCGGCGCGGTGGTGTATCCGTCGCTTGGGGGGTGTGATCTGCTCGGGTTCTCACCGGGGATCGTGTTGTCGCCGAGTACTTCGCAGGCGGATGAGCCGTCGGGATTGGGCGTGGTGTTGCAGGTTCCGCAGGCGTCGCAGTTTTCGCCCGATCTCGCGACGCCGACGGTGAAGAATATCTCGGTGACGTTCCCGGAAGGGTTCTCGCTCTCGCCGTCGGCGGCGGACGGGTTGCAGGCGTGCACGGCGGCGCAGATCGGGTTCGGGTCGGCGTTGCCGGGGTCGTGCCCGGAAGCCTCGACGCTGGGAACGGTCAGGGTTAGCACGCCGTTGCTGGCGTCGCCGTTGGAAGGTCATATGTATCTCGAGGAGCCGGGGTGTGATCCCTGTTCGAACGCGGATGCGGCGGATGGCAACATGTTTCGGTTGTTCGTCGAAATCACGGGTGAAGGGGTGGTGGTCAAGCAGCCGGGGACGGTGTATGTGAATCCGGCGACGGGGCGGGTCACGGCGAGCTTTTTGGATAACCCGCAGCTGCCGTTCAGCGAACTGGCGTTGCAGCTGAAGAGCGGGCTGCGCGCGCCGTTGGCGACGCCGCAGTCGTGTGGGACGTTCACCGCGACGAGCGATTTCACGCCGTGGAGCACCCCGGTCACCCCGGACGCGACGCCGTCCTCGTCGTTTCCGATCGATTGGGATGGGCGTGGTGGGGCGTGCCCGGCGAGCCTGGGGTTGGCGCCGTCGTTCAGCGCGGGGACATCGAACCCGGACGCGGGGCAGTTCAGCCCGTTCACTTTGACGTTTGGGCGCCAGGACCGCGAACAGGACCTCGCCGGGATCCAGGTCCGGATGCCGCCCGGGCTCTCCGGTGTGATCGCCGGTGTCCCGCTGTGCGGGCAGCCGCAGGCCTCGCTCGGGACCTGTGGTGCGGCGTCGAGGATTGGGACGATGACGGTCGCGGCGGGCCCCGGCGCGCACCCGTTCTATGAGCAGGGGTCGATCTACCTGACGGGCCCGTATGAGGGCGCGCCGTTTGGGTTGAGCATCGTCGTGCCGACGGTCGCTGGCCCGTTTAACCTGGGGAACGTGGTGGTGCGCGCGCGGATCGAAGTGGACCCGTTAAGTACGGCGTTGACGGTCACCAGCGACCCGTTTCCGCAGATCATCGACGGGATACCCCTGCGGTTGCGTACCGCGAACGTCACGATCGACCGGCCCGGGTTCATCTTTAACCCGACCAACTGCGCGCAGCAGCACATCACCGCGAGTATCTACGGCGCCCAGGGCGCCCAGGCGAGCGTTTCGGCGCCATTCGCGGTCGCTGGGTGCGATGGCTTGAAGTTCACACCCAAGTTCACGGTCACGACCTCCGCCAAGACCTCCCGCATCAACGGTGCGAGCCTGGACGCGAAGCTCTCCTTCCCAGCCGGCTCCCAAGGCACACAGGCGAACATCCATTCCTTCAAGGTGGAACTGCCAGGGCAGCTGCCCTCGAGGCTCTCGACGCTGCGCAAAGCCTGCCTCGCTCGAACGTTCGAAACGAACCCCGGCGCGTGCCCCAGCGCGTCGATCATCGGGATCGCGAAGGCGCGCAGCCCGCTGCTGCCCGTCACGCTCCTGGGACCGGTCTACTTCGTCTCCCATGGCGGTGAAGCCTACCCCGATCTCGTGATTGTGCTCCAGGGCTACGGGGTCCGCGTCGATGTCATCGGCTCCACCTTCATCTCCAAACAGGGCATCACCAGCACCACGATCAAGGCGGCGCCCGACGTCCCGGTCTCGAGCTTCGAGCTGTATCTCCCATCCGGGCCCTACTCCGCGCTCACCGCCAACGTCAACCTCTGCACCACCTCTCTGCGGATGCCGACGAGCTATGTTGCGCAAAACGGCGCCCAGCTAAAACAGAGCACCAAGATCAACGTAACCGGGTGCGCCAAGCGCACCGCGAAACGCTCCACCCGATCTCGCGGCGCACAGGCGCGAGATGCCAACCACCGCCACGCCAACCCCACGCGGCGCACTAGGAGGAAGAGCCGATGACCGCCCACCGACCACTGCTCGCAGCGCTCACCACGACGCTCACGCTCGCCATCGTCATCGTGGCCGGCACGCCCGCGCATGCCTTCACCGGCTACCGGCAGAACCTCGTATTCCCGCTCACGGGCACCGGCACTAGCGAATCCGAGGCCCTGGCGGTCGACCAATCCCTCGGCAACGTGTACGTGATCGGCCAAAGTGGGCAGATTCTGATCAGTGGTCCGCAGGGAGGCGCGCCGCTGGACGGGATCCCACCCCTCCTCACAGGTGTCGAAACACCCGCCAAAGAATTGAGGCCGGGAAACAACGAACCGGAGGGGCTGGCCGTCAACCCCGCCAATCACACGCTGTACGTGGCGGACGATCAGCATCATGTCGTGGATGAGTTTCAGCTCAACGAAAGGCACGAATATGAATATGCGTGTCAGCTCACGGGCTACGGGCTCGTCGGTAATGCCTGCTTGAAGAACGAGCCCACGCTTGAAAAGATGCCGCCGGAACCATTCGGGACGACCTTCACGCTGGCCGTCGACGCGAACGGCGACGTGTACGTCGCGGCCGAATCGGAAGCGCGCGAGATGATATACGAGTACGGCCCGACCGGGGAAGACGTCTCGAAGACCGAAGTCTCCTTTTCTCCGGCGGCCATGGTCGCCTCCGCCAACAGCCTGTATGTGGTGGGACATGTTGAAGGAGGTGAATCTCTAGTATTTGAAATGGAAGCCGATCCGTCGGGTGGCTTTCAACCGCCGGTGGCAATAGCCGCCACGAGGGGAGTGTATGGCAGGGGGGGAGCTACCGACGTCGCGGTGGACGCGAGGACGGGCGATCTCTTTGTCGACAATCGCGCGACGATCTTCAACTATAGGCCTTTGGGCGCGGGCGTGGTCGAACTCGTATATGAAATCCCGGCGTGCTACGGCTCGAATATCACTAAATTCAGCGGGGGAGGTCGAACTCCTATCAGCACGGCGTTGGGTGTCAACGATGCCACGGGTGAGGTGTACTCCAGGGGCACCGGCCAGCATACCGACCCTGAATATCCTATTCAACAGGTTGTTGGTTTCAAAGTGGTTACGTTGCCCGATGTGAGCGTGGCGCCTGTGGCGGGCGTGTCGTCGACGTCGGCGGTGTTGTCGGGCTCGGTCGATCCGGATGGCATCGACGCGAGCGCGCGCTTCGAGGTCGGTCTGACGTCGGCGTACGGGGAGGGTGTTGTGGCGGTGCAGGGAGCCGGCGGGCTTGCCCCGGGCTCTTCGGATGTGGGGTCTGGCAGCGCGTCGGTGCCGGTCGAAGCGACGGTATCGGGCTTGGAGCCCAACAGCACGTATGACTATCGGCTGGATGGGGTGAATGGGAATGGTGTGAATGAAGGCGAAAACGCGACGTTCACAACGCCACCGGCGCCACCTGGCGTCGGTGGGGAGTCGGCGTCGGCGGTGACGCAGACCTCGGCGGTGTTGGGGGCGTTGGTGAACCCGAACAACGAGGTGACGAGCTACCGGTTCGAATACGGCCCGACAGCGGCTTATGGTTCGAGTGTGGCGCTCGGCGAAGCCGGGGGTGTGGTGGGAGCAGGTTTCGGCGCGGTCGCGGTGAGCGGCGCGGTCGCGGGGCTTCAGCCGGGGGTGACCTACCATTATCGTGTGGTGGCGGTGAACGCGACCTCGCCGGCTCAGGGCACTGCGGGGCCGGACGAGGCGTTCACGACCCGGGCGGGCTTGGCGCCGGTGGTCGGCAGCGGTGAAGCGAGCGGGGTGTGGCAGGAAGGCGCGACGATCGCAGGGACGGTGGACCCGGAAGGCGTGCCCGCGAGCTATGAGGTGGATCTCGGCACGGATACGAGCTATGGGACGCGGGTCTTCGGGGTCGTGGGGTCGAGCACCACTGCGGAAGCGGTGAGCGTGAGCCTTGCGGGTCTGACGCCGGGCACGACCTACCATTACCGGCTGGCAGCGAGCAACGCCTATGGCGTGAGCTACGGGGCGGATCGCACGTTCACGACGCCCGGGTTCCCGAGCGGGCTGCCGGCGGGATCCGGCGCCGCGGTGTTGCTTGCGCCCCCGGCGGTGGCGTTCCCCGAAGAAGCGACGGTCACCTCCACAGGCCGCAAGGCGACGGGCGCGCACCGCAAAGCCAAGGGTCCCCGCAAGGCGAAGTCAAGGCATGCGCGGGGTGGGTCAAAGCGAGCGAGGGGCCGCAGGGCAGATGTGCCCGCCGGCGATCGCTCACGGCACGGGAGGGGTGGACGGTGAGCGCGCGAGTCGAGGCGATGAGGGTCCGGATGGTGTGCGGGCGAGTCGAGGCGATGAGGGTCCGGATGGTGTGTGCGCGGCTTTGGCCGGCGGGGCTGCTGGCGGTGGGGGCGTTGCTGGTGCTCGGTGGCGTTGGTGCGCAGGCGCGGGTGGCGCACCGACTCGCGGGCTCGTTCGCGGGCGGGGAAACCCCGGCCGGGAGCATGACGCCGTGGTCGCTCGCCGCCGCCGCCAACGGCGACGTGTATGTCGCTGACGTCGAAAACAACGTGGTGGATGTGTTCGAAGAAGCGTCGGGTGAATATGTGTATATGCGGCAGCTGACGGGCACGCCGCCGAGCGCGCCGGTGAGCGGCGCGTTCGGGAGCGTGAAAGGGGTCGCTGTCGACCCGAGCGATGGCGCGGTGCTCGTCGCGGACTACGAACTGGGCGTGGTGGACGTGTTCAACACCACTGGGGAATACCTCACGCAGATCGGCGGCAGCGAAACGCCCGGCGGGTCGATGTCGCCGTGGGCAGTCGCGGCCGGACCCAGCGGCACGGTCTACGTGGCCGATTTGGGCAGCGGCGCGGTTGACGAGTTCGAAGCGAACGCCTCAGGTGGCTACACGTACGTGCGGCAGCTGACGGGCACGCCGCCGAGCGCACCGGTCAGCGGCGGGTTCGGCTTCGTTACGAGCCTCGCGGTCGACCCGTCCAACGGGAACGTGTATGTGGGGGACTTCGCGAACGGTGTCGTGGACGAGTTCGATCCCAGCGGGGGATTCGTCTCGCAGCTCAGCGGTGGCGCGACGCCGGCGGGATCGTTCGGCATGCGCGGCCTCGCAGTGGAAGCGGGCACGCACGAGCTGTATGTCGGAGACATCGCCAACAGCGTCGTGGATGCGTTCGAAGCTTCGGGTGTGTTCGGAGAGGCGTTCGCAGGACCCGCGCCGTTCGCGCCGTTCGGCGTCGCGGTCGGCGCGTCGGGCGCGGTGCTGGTCGGCAACGTGGAAACGAGCAGCGTCGAAGTGTTCACGCGGGTGACGCTGCCCGACGTCAGCATGACGGCGCCCTCCGGGGTGCAGGGCACCACCGCGACGCTGAACGGGACCGTCAACCCCGACGGGCTGCCCGTGAGCGCCTGCCGGTTTGAGTACATCGACGAAGCCGGCTACCAGGCCGCCGTCGCGGCGCACGCCGCGGATCCATACGCCGAAGGCGCGAGCGCGCAGTGCTCCCCAATCGGCTCCGGGACGGCCCCGGTCACAGTCCAAGCCGGTGTCGTTGGGCTCGTGCCGCACACGACCTACCACTACCGGCTGCTAGTGGAAAACCAGTACGGGTCGAGCGCATCGAGCGACGCGACGCTCACGAGCGCGCTGGTCACGCCGGTCGTGGACGCCGCCCCGGCGCGCGCGGTGAGCATCGGGCAATCCTCCGCGACGCTGCAGGGCACCGTGAACCCCCGCAACGCGCAGGCGAGCTGGCACTTCGTCTACGGAACCACGAGCGCGTACGGGTCAATCGCGCCACAGCCGGACTCCTACGTCGCTCTCAACGACGAAGACGACGCCGTGTCCCAGGCGATCACCGGGCTGCTACCAGGCACGACCTACCACTTCGCGTTGGTCGCCTCGAGCCCCGGCGGCAGCGAGGTGACCGGGCCCGACGAGACGTTCACGACGCAGAGCGTCCCCGCGCCGAGCGTCCTCACCGGCGGCGCGAGCAGCGCCGGTGAGCGCACGGTCACGCTGAGCGGCTCCGTCGACCCGCACGGCTGGGAAACGAGCTATCTCTTCCAGTACGGCACGACAAGCGCTTACGGGCAGCAATGGCCGACGCTGCCGATCACGCTCGGCGCGCTCAGCGGCGCGCAGCAGATCTCGATCTACCTCGAAGGCCTGCAGCCCGAAACGCTCTACCACTACCGGCTCCTCGCCACCAACGAAGGAGGCACCACCTACGGCCCCGACCAAACCTTCACGACCGGCGGCTACCCACCATCGACCATCCAAGAAATCACTCCACTCACCAGCCAAACCACCGAACATCAACTCACCCCGCACACACCCCACGGGCACGCGCACAAGAAGCCAAAGCAGCAATCCACCAAGCACAAGCCCAAGCACACCAAACAAAAGAACAAGCACCACAGAAAAACGTAAAGGCCGTCCCCGTCGCGATCAGCCGGCGGGGATACGGCCGAGCCGCACCCGCTCTCCGCGCGCCACGCGCTCCAACCCGATCCAGCAGAACTCGAGCATCCGCTCGACGATCGTCTCACGGGCCACATCTCTGTGCTCGTACCACCACGCGACCAGGCCGTTCTGCGAGCTGCGGATCAGCTCGGCGAACATCTCGGCCGTCCTGTTCGGGTCGGGATAGTCGTCCAACACGCCCTCGGCGGCGGCCTCGACGAACCCCGCGATTCCCTCGGTGGCCTGTCGGCTGAGGCGCCGGTAGGCGGCGGCCACCTCGGGGTCGCTGGGGGGGTCGCGAAAGAGCATCCGCCAGGCGAAGCCGTGCTCCTCCACGAACCGGAAGAAGGCGTCCACGCCCGCCCGCAGGCGCTCGGACATCTCCGGCGGGGATTCCTGCAGAGCCGAGGCGACATAGGCGATCAGCTCAGCCGTTTGGCGCTCCAACAGCTCGATCTGCAGCGCTGCCTTGGACGAGAAGTGATCGTAGATCACCGCGGGAGTGATCCCTGCCTTCCGCGCGATCTGACCCATGGAAGTCTCCGGGTAGCCGCGCTCGGCGAACAGCTGCATCGCCGCGTTCAGAATTCGCTCGCGCCGCTGCTCGGCGCTCAAACGGCGGCGCGTCTTCTTGGCTGTGTCGGGCGGCATGCACGTAGGTCTAGCAAACGCTCGTTCGTACACGACGCCTTCGATCGAGCTCCGCGATCAGCGGGCGGTGAGCCGGTGACTTCGGCAGCCGCTAAAGGGGCGATCCTCTGCCCGCCGGCTCACCCGCAATGGGCCGATCCTCTGCCCGCCGGCTCACCTGCAATGGGGCCGATCCTCTGCCCGCGAGCTCACGCCGCGACGAGCGGGGGCTTGGCGGCGAGTCGCTTGGATGCCATCAGCGGATCCCAGTCGGGGCCGGGCTCGCTCAGACGCGAAGGGTCGGCGATCACTCCCCCGGCGCGGACCTCGCGCGCGAGGTCGCGGTTCAGCACCGCCGCGGCCGCGTACATCCCGCTGAGCATCGAGCCCGTGATGCCCGGCCCCCAAGCGAGCGAGGCTCCGGCCAGGAAGAGACCGCCGATCTCGGTGCGGCAGCCGGGGCGCAGGGGGCCGAACTGGCGCACGTTGGGCTCCAGCCCGTACGCGGCACCGTGGGTGCTGCGGGTGTAGCGCTCGTGCGTGAGGGGCGTGGAGACCTCCCGCCAAACGACCTTGCCCTTGATCGCGGGGATCGCGCCCTCGGCTCGTTCGACCAGCATCGCGGCGAGCTGCTCCTTGAGATCCAGGTACTCAGGGTCCCGCCGGTAGTCATCGGCTGCGTTCCGGTGCGACCACAGCCTGCGGATGCCCGGCACCGCGGTCATCACCTCGAGCGAAGAGCATCCGGGCGGGGCGATACGCGGGTTGTCGGGATCCTTGACCGTCGAGCAGTGGACGAAGGCGGGCATATCGCGGACCATGTCGGCGAGCCACTCCGAGCGTGGCCGCGTGCCCCCGTCCACGATCTCGCCGAAGACGCGCTTGATGGGGCACGTGGTGGGGGAGTAGTAGTAGTTGGTGTTGGGGATGTGCTCGCGCAGATCGACCTCGACCCCAAGGTAGAGGTTGACGAACGGCGGGGTCATCGTCCAGCGCCGGACGCGGCGCGCAGTGAAGCGGCGCAGGTGCTCGCGGCCAACCATCTGCAGGTAGGTGCGCTTGACGTCGGCGCCCGAGACGACGGCGTCGGCGCGGATCGTCTCCCCGTTCTCCAGGCGCACGCCCGTCACACGGCCGCCCTCGACGAGGATCTTCTCGACCGCCGCCCGGGTGCGCACGACCCCGCCGTGCCCGTGGATCACATCGACGAGGTGGGCCGCGAGGACCTGGCCTCCGCCGCGGGGGAACCAGGCGCCCCTGCCGACGTAGTCCTCCAGGAAGCTTGCGTGAAGCGCCACCGGCGCCCGTTCGGGCGGGCAGCCGTAGGCGCCGCAGTGCGCCGAGAGCGTGGCGGTCGCCGGTGCGCTCAGCCCGCAGGCGTCGAACAGCGAGCTGAGCGGGCGCATCGCCCAGCGCACGGCTCCGCCCGCGTCGCGCGCCATGCGCAGGCTGCCCCGCATCGAAGCTGGGGTGCTGCCGCGGTCGATCGCCCCGCCCAGCTTGGACAGCACTCCGAACAGGCGTCGCAGGCCGCGCTCGTCCGCGGGGAAGGCGCCGATCAGCTCCTCCAGGTAGCGATCCCAGCCGACGGGGACGCGCACCTGCACGCCGGGGCGGATCACCGTGTCAAAGCCGGCGCGGTCCATCGGCAGGAACTCGATCCGGTCGTCGAGCGCAAGGCCGCGCAGCAGCGTGGGGAGCTGGCCGCCTGGGCCGCAGTCGCCGAGGTAGTGCATGCCGACATCGAACTCCCACTTCCCCTTGCGACGAAACACGTGCGAGCAGCCTCCCACCACGTCGTACTGCTCCAACAGCAGTGTCCGCTTGCCGGCGGCCGCAAGGTAGGCGGCCGCGGTCGTCCCGCCCGCTCCCGCGCCGACGACGATCGCGTCCCATCGTTCGCTCCCTGTCATCGAAACCCCTTTCAGCTCAATTATTACCAAACGATCATTTGGTTTAGGGTAGCGTAGCAAATCACCGTTTGGTTAGGGACGAAGAGGAGGAGCATCCCTTTTCGGCTGTCACGGTCAGTTCAGAGGTCCCCCGAGCCCGCGCGGAAGCCGGGCCCGGCGAGGCTGGCCCATGCCGGGTCATCGTGCAAGCCGGGCGTCGGCACTGCCCCGCGGTCGCTCGGGCAGGCCGGTGGTGGTTGCGGCTGACCCTGCGGTCGCTCGGGTCGGCAGGTCGTGGTTGCGGCTGACCGCTCGGTCGCTCGGGTCGGCAGGTCGTGGTTGCGGCTGACCGCTCGGTCGCTCAGACCGGCCAGTCGTGATCGCCGCTGACCGCCCCGCGCACGACCTTGAGGTTCAAGAGCGCGCACTTGCGCCGGGTCGCGGAGACGGGGATGCCGAGCAGGTCGAGCATCCAGTCGGCGCCCAGTTTGCCGACCTCCTCCAGCTCCATGCCCATCAGCTCCTCGGAGGCGATCGAGGCGGACGCCTGGGAGATCGCGCAGCCGTGGCCGTCGAAGCGCAGGTCCTCGATGCGGCCGTCCTTGACGCGGATCTGCACGCTGAGCTCGTCCCCGCAGAGCGGGTTGTGCTCCTCGCCCTCCAGGTCGTGCGGCTCGAGCGCGCCGAAGTTGCGGGGGCGCTTGTAGTGGTCGAGGATGTAGTCGCGGTAGAGGTCGTCCATCAGGGTGTCGATCCCCCTCCCACCACTTTGGGAAGACCGCGCCGCATGCGGCGCGGTCCCTGCCCGCGCATGCGCGGGCAGGCCGGGGGGCGCATGCGCCCCCCGGAACAGCAGCAGGAGGACAGGCGGCTCAAAGGCCGAACACCTCGCGGCCGGCGAGTAGCGTGTCGAGTAGCGTGTCGATCTCCGCGGGGGTGTTGTAGATCCCCACGCTCGCCCGGGCGGTCGCCGACACGTGCAGGCAGCGCATCAACGGTTGCGCGCAGTGGTGGCCGGCGCGGATGCACACGCCGCCGCGGTTGGCGATCTCGGCGACGTCGTGGGGGTGCATCCCCTCGATCGTGAACGACGCGATGCCGCCCCGTTCCTCCGCGCGCGCGGGGCCGGCGACGCGCAGGCCGGGCACTTCCGCGAGGCGGGTCAGCAGGTGCGCGGTGAGCGCTTCCTCGTGCCCGCGCACGCGCTCCATTCCCAGTGCACGCAGGTACTCGACCGCCACGCCCAGCCCGACCGCCTCGGCGATCGGCGGGGTGCCGGCCTCGAACTTGTACGGCAGCTCGTTCCAGGTCGCCCCGTCGAGCTCCACCGAGGCGATCATGTCGCCGCCCGTCAGGAACGGGGGCATCTCCTGCAGCAGCTCGGCGCGGCCGTGCAGCACGCCGATCCCGGTGGGGCCCATCGCCTTGTGGCCGGTCCACGCGTAGAAGTCGGCTCCCACCGTCTGCACGTCCACCGGCATGTGCGGTACCGCCTGCGCTCCGTCCACCAACGACACCGCGCCGGCGGCGCGCACGCGCGCGGTCATCTGCGCCACGGGGTTGATCGTGCCGAGCACGTTGGAGACGTGGGTGAACGCCACCAGCTTCACGTCGCCCCGTTCGAGCTCTCTGTCGAGCTGCTTTGGGTCGAGCAGCCCGGTATCGTCCACCTCCAGGTAGCGCAGCCGCGCGCCGCGCTCTTTGCACAGCTGCTGCCACGGCACGATGTTGGCGTGGTGCTCCATCTGGGTGATGAGAACCGCGTCGCCTGCGCCCACGTTCGGGCGGCCCCACGCGTACGCGACGAGGTTGATCGCCTCGGTTACGTTCTTCGTGAAGATCGTCGTCTTCGCCTCCGCGCCAGTGAACGCGGCCACCCGCGCGCGGGCCTGCTCATACGCGGCGTCGGCCTCCTGCGCGAGCGCGTACACGCCGCGGTGCACGTTGGCGTTGTGCGCGCGCAGGTGCTCGGCGAGCGCGTCGATCACCACTTGCGGCTTCTGCGCGGTGGAGGCCGAGTCGAGGTACACCAGCGGGTTGCCGTCGAACTGGCGCGTCAGGATCGGGAAGTCCCCGCGCACGTCGAGTGCCATGGCGCCGCCTTGCGTCTCCGTCTCCGTGGCTGTGGCCGTACCCGCCATCGTCGCTCTACCTGCTCGCCGCGTAGGCCTCGATGTCCTCGCGCGCCGCCGCCAGCTTCGCGGCGATCTTCGTGCGCACGACCTCTTCCAGCGGCTCGTCATCCAGCTGGGAGATCAGCGGCTCGAAGAAGCCCTCGACGATCACCCTGACGGCGCTCGCGCGGTCGAGGCCGCGGGTTTGCATGTAGAAGATCGCGTCCTCATCCAGCTCGCCCACGGTGCCGCCGTGCGAGGCCGACACGTCGTCGGCGCTCACCAGCACCGAGGGGATTGCGTCAAGGCGCGCCTTGTGCGAGAGCATCATCGTGTGGATCTGCAGGTAGGTGTGGGTTTGTTGCGCGCCAGGGTCGATCTGGATCAGGCCCTCGAAGCTCGCGCGGCTCTCGCCGGTGGCAGCCCCCCGCCAGTGCACGTCTCCGCCGGAGGGGCCGGTCTCGTGCAGGTCCACCGCAAACACGTCCAGCAGCTCTTGCTCCTGTGCGAAGAACACGCCGCGGAATGCCATGTCCCCGCCCGGCTCGCTCACCGCCAGCTCGAGGTGCTGGCGCACGAGGTGGCCGCCGAGCAGCGCGGGCAGCCAGTGACAGTAGGCGTCCCTGCCGACACCGACGAAGCGCGTGGAGGCGTCGAACACTTCGCCATCACCCCAGTCCTGCACCTGCGCGAGGTGGCAGCGCGCACCGTCGTTCAGGTACATCTCGAACGCCCCTGCGTGCAGCGCTTGTCCGCTGCCTCCGTTTGCATCCTGGGCGCCGTCCGCGGCGGTGTCCGGCTCCACCCCGCCTCCCCCAGAATCCCGGGCGCCGCCGGTGGCGGTGTCCGGTCTCGCGAAGCTTGAGGCGAGGTCGTACTCGTGCACGCGGAACTGCGCTCCGCGCTCGCCCACGATCAGCGTGCGCCCGTATTGCACCGTGCCCGGCCCGTCGATCGCGTACACGATCTCGAACGGCTGCTCCACGTGCAGGCCCGCGGGGATGTGCAGGAAGGCGCCGCCCGTCCACAGCGCGGCGTTCGCCGCCTCCAGCTTGTGGCGGTCGTACGTCAGGCGCTTGGAGTACCACTGGGTGAACAGCTCCGTGTACTCGCGCGCGGCCTCCTCCAGCGAGCAGAGGATCACGCCGCGCCGCCTCAGCTCGGGGTCGAGCTCGACGTGCACCACGGTTCCGTCGCGCTGCACGATTCGCCCAGCGCGGGCGCGCTCGGGGAGGGTGTCGCGCACGATTGCGGGCATGGGGTCGGCGGTTGTGTTGTTGTTCTTTGAAGCGACCCTACGTGTGCGCGCGCGTAGGGCGTCGTCATCGTTGCCTGTCGCGGAGGTGCCCTCGGGTGCGTGCGGGCTGTGGTGGCGCACCTGCAGCCTGTCGAGGTCGAGCCCCTCGAAGCTTGTCGTCCAGAAACCCGAGCGCCGCCACACCGGCAGCTCCTGCGAGTCGTACACCTTCAGCGCCGCTTCGCGCAGCTGCTCGAGCGTGCGGCCGTCGCCCGCTCCGGCGCCGTGCAGCGCGTGGTAGAGCGTCGACTCGCGGTGGCGCCCCGGCTTGACGGCGACCTCAGACATGCGCGCCGAACTCCTGGCGGATCTGGTCGTACCCCTCGCGCTCCAACCGCTCCACCAGCTCCACGCCGCCCTCCAGCACGATCCGCCCGTCGAGCATGATGTGCACGAACTGGGGCTTGATGTAATGCAGGATGCGCTGGTAGTGGGTGATGATCAGCGCGCCGAGGCCCTGCTCGGAGTGCAGCTTCTCGACGCCCTCCGCCACAGTGCGCAGCGCGTCGATGTCGAGGCCCGAGTCGGTCTCGTCGAGGATTGCGACGTCCGGTTTGAGCATCGCCATCTGCAGGATCTCCGCGCGCTTCTTCTCGCCGCCGGAGAAGCCGTCGTTGAGGTGGCGCGAGGTGAACGAGCGGTCCACGTCCAGCAGCTCGATCGCGTGCTGCAGCTCGGTACGGAACTCTTTGACGTTGATCGGCTCCTCGCGCTTAGCGTTGATGGCCATGCGCAGGAAGTTCGCCACCGACACCCCCGGGATCGCCACCGGGTACTGGAAGGCGAGGAACAGCCCCGCCTTCGCCCGCTCGTGCGGCTCGGCCTCGCTCAGCTCCTCGCCCTTGAAGCGGATCGAGCCCTCCGTCACCTCGTAGGCGGGGTGCCCCAGCAGGGTGTTCGCGAGCGTCGACTTGCCCGACCCGTTCGGGCCCATCAGCGCGTGCACCTCGCCACGGTCAATCGTCAGGTCGACGCCTCTGAGGATCTCGCGCTCCTCGATGCGCACGTGCAGGTTGCGTATCTCCAGGTCAGCCATATTCTCCTTCGGGTCAGACGATTGTCGGTGTTGGCAGTGCCCGCTTGGCTGCGCTGCCGGCGCCCGCCGGGATGCGCTTCGTCGAGGGGGCAAGCGGTAGTTCTCTTGCCGGCGCGGGCGCCGGCAGCAGGTCGGCGAGCGACGTGTCCATCAGCGTGCTCACGATCGCGAAGCGCACGCGTGTCCACAGCAGCTTCGTGGGGCACACGTGGTCAGGATCCTGCTCGCGCGAGCACACGATGCTTCCGTCGGCGTTCTCGGAGATGCACTCGATCGGGGCAATTGCGCCCTCCAGCGCCTCCACCACCTCCGCCATCGTGATCTCTTTCGGCGCCCGCGCCAGCATGTACCCGCCCCGCGAGCCCCGGCGGCTCTCGATCAGCCCGGCCTTGCGCAGCCTCGCCACGAGGTGCTCGAGGTACGCCAGCGGCAGCCCGTCGTGCTCGGCGATCTCCGCCAGCGGCACCACTGGCTCCTCGTCGGCCGGGCACGCCTGAGCTCGCCGCGCTAGGGCGACCATCACGCGCACGCCGTACTCCGCCTTGGTTGAGAACATCATCTTGAAATGCCTTTGGGGGGAGGTCGGGAGGGGGGCCTGCCCACCTCCCGCTCAGATCATCATCGCTTGAATACCTACCTGGTGGGTAGGATATCAGGGGTTATTCCCGCTCCAGCTTGCGGACATCGTGCGCGAGCGCTTCCGGGGTCAGTTCTTCGACCGGGAACTCCACGCGCGGGGCGCCCTGCCTGTCTAGCAGCAGCACAAACGCACCACGTTCGTACGCTACTGCGCCCGCGCTTGCCGGCGCCACGGCGTAGGCGCGCCACACCGGACGCAGTTGCGTGGCGCCGCCGGTCAGGTACTCCGTCCGCCCCGTCAGCGATGCGGCGTGCAGGAACGCCCGCACGCGAGCCGGCGTGTCCCCGGCTGGGTCGAGGCTGATCGCCAGCGCCGGAGTGCCCTTTGGGAGTTCTTCCAGTGCGCCCCGGATCTGCTGGGCGATCAGCGGGGCGGTCGTTTTCGAGGTGGTGTACAGGAACGTGAGGATTGTCACCTTCCCTTTGAAGTCGCTCAGCGAAACGCGCCTCCCGTTCTGGTCGGTGAGCGTGAACCCGCGCGGGCGTAGGGTCGCCGGCAGCAGCGCTCCGTCGTACCCGGTCTCTGACGGCGCGCCCGCCACGGCAGCCGCCGTGGATGCCGTGCCCGCGCTGCCACTCGACCCGCCCGCGCACCCAGCCAGGGCTGTGAGCGCGAGCGCGAGTGCTGCGATGGCGACAGCCAAGTGCCCTCGGGGCGTGGGCCTTGAGGGCGAAGCGAAGTGCTTTCGGGGTGTGGGCCTCGAGGGTAAAGCGAAGTGCTCTCGGGGTGTGGGGCTCGAGGGCGAAGCGAAGTGCTCTCGGGGTGTGGGGCTCGAGGGCGAAGCGAAGTGTATTTGGGCTGGGCTGGACATCGGGCAGAGCAGGATCGACCGAGGTGGCGCGTCAGGGGCGAAACGGGCACGTCGGTACAGGAATGTAAGAGAAACGTATGAGACCGCGCGTCACCTCCCGCGGGCTAGGTTGTGTAATCCATTGTGCGGTATCGTTTTGAGCCCCTGGCAGACCTGGCTCACGGAAGAGGTGCTCCACCGGTGTTCCTCGCAAGCTGCCCCGGCATCGCTGCGCTTGCGCGGGGGGTGCTGGGCAACCTCACTATCCCCGCATTCGCACCGACGGCAGCTTCTCCCGGCGGCGCACCGCAGGACGATGCCGAGCCCGAGCGGGCGGTGATCCTGCGCGGCGGGACGATCCTCACGATGGACGACGCCCACCCGGTCGGGGAGGCGCTTGCGATTCGCGGCTCCACGATCCTCGGCGTGGGCTCCCTCACCGAGGTCAAACGCCACTACACGCCTGGCACCGAAATCATCGATCTCGCAGGGCATGCGGTGCTGCCGGGGTTCGTTGAGCCTCACGTGCGCGTGTTGGAGAAGGCACTGGCCGCCGCCGGGATTGCGGCGGATGCGGCGGCCGGGCTGTGCGAGCAGAATCCCGAGCGTGTCGCGGAGCTCGGCGCCTGCGCGTTGCGCGAGCTCGCGATGCGCGGCTGCACCACGGTGTACGACACCGGGATCGGCCAGCTCGCGGGTGCGGCCGAGCATCGGCTGCTGGGCGCGCTCGCCCGAGCGCCCGACTGCCCCGTGCGCCTGCGCGGGGCATTCACCCCCGAGCTCGCCACTGCACTCGGCGCGATGCCTGGAGCCGGCGATGAGTGCTACGACGTGGTCGGGATTTCCTACCGGGCTGATGGCTCGATTGAGGACTTCGGCGCTGCGCTTGGAGAGCCCTACCTAAACGGTCACCCCAGCGGCGTGCTCACGCATGAGGAGGCAGAGCTGCGCGAGGCGATGCGCAGCTGGTGCGACGCGGGGTGGCAGCTGGTCGTGCACTCCGAGGGCGACCTCGCCACCGAGCAGGTGCTGCGCTGCTTCGAGGCGATCCTCTCGGACCAACCGAGGGCGGCGTGGCTCCCGGCCCGGGCTGGCGAGCTACCCCCGGTGGGCGGGGGCGCTGCCGTGGAGAGCGGGGGGCACGTTGGCGGCGAGCGCTCCGCGGTCCTCCACCGCATCGAGCGCTTCGCGGTCGTCAGCGACGAGCAGATCGCCAGAGCCGCGGCGCTCGGCCTGTCGGTCAGCCACGCGATCAACCAGGTCTACTACTGCGGGGAACGCCTGCGCGATCAGGTCCTCGGGCGCGAGCGCGCCGCGCACATCCACTCGCTGCGGCGCGACCTCCAGCACGGCGTCCTCAGCTCCTGCCACAGTGGCGACGCTCCCGCCGTGAGTGGAGATGTCCCCGTCCCCGCCGCCCAGGTCGGTCCCTGCCTGGCGCTGCGCACTGCCACCACCCGCCTGATGCGCGACAGCGATGACGTGCTCGGGCCCTTCCAGCAGTTGACGCTCGACGAGGCGCTGCGCACGCTCACCGTCAACCCCGCGCATCAGGTTCTGCTCGGCGATCGCGTCGGCGTGCTGCGGCCAGGGATGCTCGCCGACCTGGTGGTGCTCGACCGTGACCCGCGTAAAGTGGCGCCCGAACGGCTGCACGAGCTGCGGGTGATCGAGACCTGGTTAGGCGGGCGTCGGCAGCGGTGGGGGTAGGCCCGGCGGTCCTCCAACCAAATGGGACTTAGTCTTGTTCGTGGCTGGCACGCAGGGGTTGTGTACAAACTTTTGAGCCCTAAACCAACGAGACTCGGTCTTGTTTGTCCGGGGGGGGGCGGGATTGTAAATGAACTTTTCGGGCCCCAACCCTTCATTTTGTAAAGTGGTTAGGGCCGATATTTGATGATGTCCCAACACCCCCTGGGTGGCTTGCACACCCGCTATACTTTCTGAAGTCCATGAAATCCGACCGCCGTTCGGGAGTTTCGAGATGAGCGTTTCCTCGGCGGAGCTGCTCCGCCAGATCAAGAGCAAAATCGATGAGGTCGACCCCTCCGAGGTCAAGGAGCTGATTGGGGAGGGGGTGGCGATCGTCGATGTGCGAGGCAGCGAAGAGTTCGCCACCGGTCACCTCCCGGGCGCAAAGAGCATTCCCCGCGGCCATCTGGAGTCGCGGATCGAGAGCGCCGTACCGGACCGCTCCGCCGAGGTGATCCTCTACTGCGCCTCCGGCATCCGCTCCGCCTACGCGGCGCGCACGATGATCGAGGACATGGGCTACGAGCGCGTGCGCTCGATGACCGGCGGGATCACACTGTGGAAGGACCGTGGCTACGAGGTCGAGATCCCGCGCACGCTCACCGCCGAGCAGCGCGATCGCTACTCGCGCCACCTGCTGATCCCGGAGATCGGCGCGGAGGGCCAGCAGCGGCTGCTCGACGCCAAGGTGCTGCTGCTCGGTGCCGGCGGGTTGGGCTCCCCAACGGCGCTGTACCTCGCCGCGGCCGGCGTCGGCACGCTCGGGATCGTCGACGACGACGTCGTCGACCTGTCGAACCTCCAGCGCCAGGTGATCCACTCCACCCAGCGCGTGGGCATCCCCAAGGTGGACTCCGCCGAGGAGTCGATCCACGCGCTCAACCCCGACGTGAACGTCGTCAAGTACCAGACGCGCATCGACGCGTCCAACATCATGGAGATCATCGACGGCTACGACGTGATCGTCGACGGGGTCGACAACTTCCCCACCCGCTACCTGCTCAACGACGCCAGCGTGCGCCTGCGGATCCCCGTCGTCTCCGCCTCGATCCTCGGTTTCGACGGGCAGCTGTCGGTGTTCAAGCCCTACGACGGCCCCTGCTACCGCTGCCTCTTCCGCGAGCCGCCGCCGGCGGAGCTCGCGCCCTCCTGCGGCGCCAACGGGGTGCTCGGCGTGCTGCCGGGCACGATGGGGCTGCTGCAGGCGACCGAGGTCGTGAAGCTGATTCTCGATATCGGCGACCCCGCGATCGGGCGCCTGTTGCTCTACGACGCGCTGGGGGCGACGCTCACCGAGGTCAAAGTCCACCGCGACCCCGAGTGCCCGATCTGCTCACGCGACCCCGACGAGATCCGCGACGATGAGATGGGCGTCTTTCCTGACTACGAGGCATTCTGCGCCGCCGCCGGGTAGGCTGCACGCCGATGGCGACGATCAAGATTCCCCCGGTTCTGCGCGCTTCGGTCGGCGGCGAGAAGGAGGTCTCCGCCTCTGGTGAGAACGTCGGCGAGGTGCTGCGCGACCTCGCCGCCACACATCCCGCCACCCAGAGCCAGCTCTTCTCGGCCGATGGCGAGCTCAACCGCTACGTCAACGTCTACCTCAACGACGAGGACGTGCGGGTGCTGGATGGGTTGGACACCGCGGTGGGCGGCGGGGATACATTGGTCATCCTGCCGGCGATGGCCGGCGGCTAGACGGGCCACCATCGCTTTGCCAGCTGCGCTGGCGGGTGTGCGGTAAGGCGCGCGTAGGTTTTCCGCCGCACCCGGCTCTACGCTCCGCGTCCAAGATTTCTTTCAAGACTCAATCGTCTCGGCTTACCGAACGATCCCTCTCGTGCCCGTGAGAGCCAGCCGCGTTCCCATCCCTGGATTCAGTGCCTGCAAGCGCATGCTTGGGCGTGCTTCGTGCGCCGTGCTGCTGGCGGTTGGCGTGGGGGCCGTCGCTCCCAGTGTTGCCGCCGCGTGGGAAGAACCCAAAGTGCCCGAATACTTCATCACGGTGGTTGAGGGTGAGACGACGCACCCCGAAGAATCGATCCTCTCCACCAGTGGCTTGGTTCGCACACCGCATGCCAAAGGAGTGCAGGTCAGGTTGCGGATCGAACACGACGGCCTGACCGTGGCAGAAAACACAGAAGAAGGCAAAGGCTACGAAGAAGGCGATTGGCTCTCTCAGGTGCCGCAGGTGGGGGATGTCGTCTACCTCGAATCTCCGGTCGGTCACATCGTGGCCTCGGACGTCTACGACGGCCTGCCGTCGATGGACCCCACGGTGTGCGCCGGCTCCACGAACTTCTCCGGTCAGCGCTCGGAAAACGAGGAAGTCGAAGGCAGCTTCATTACGGTGGTGCCCCATTCCTCCTACACCGCGCATCGTCTCGGTGGCGAAGCGCAGATCACATCGCTCTCCGGCTCGTCCTTCGCAGGCGACTTCCTGAAACCGCTGGCGCTCGGTGAGACCGTCCGCGCCCGGGAGCATCTGAAGACGTCGCTCGCCGGCGGGGAAACCTACACCTACACCAGCGAAACGCAGCGTCCCGTGGGTGCCTGTCCGCTGCCGCCCGCGCCGCCGCCGCCACCGCCACCGCCGGCTCTGCAGGGCTCGATCTTCAAACTCGTTGGCACCACCATCAAGAAGCTGCTGAAGTCAGGCTGGACCGATCAGGTGACGATCAACCAGCCGGGCACTGTGATCCAAGACCTCTACCAGGTGGGAGGCGCGGTGCCCGCTACCGCGTCGGCGGCGCACAAGAAGCGGCATAGGCACAGGCCGCCGGCGCTGCTGCTGGCGCGCGGGTCGGCAGCGGCTGCCGCCGCGGGCACCGTGACCGTCCGACTGCGCGTCACTGGGAAGGGCCGGCACGCCCTCAGTCACAGCCACAAGATGCGAGCCGAGTTGGTCACGACACTGAAGGCCAGCTCTGGCGCCAAGCTGAACATTCAGACGCGCACGGTCACGCTCGATCGTTAGATCGGCGCTCGCACTCGCTCTGACCGCGGCCGCCTGGCTGCAACCCCCAGCGGTTCTGCCGATCCCGTCGGCCAACGGCCCGGAAGGGCCGCCCCGGTCGTATGGCGCCGAACCACCCCCCGGGGTCTCGCCGCCGCCCACCAGCCCACGCTTCCCGCAAGCCCAGAACCACGCGCTGCTCTACGGCCCCTTCCCAAAAGGCGGGCTCACCAGGGGCATCTCTGATGCGACGCTGATCATGAGCCCCGACGCGGCCGTGCGCGAACAGGCGCTGGCGCGCATTCGCGCCACAGGTGCAAGCGTGGTGCGGATCCCGGTCGAATGGCGCTACATCGTCAGCGGCGACCCGCCCGCCGGGTTCGACGCGAGCGATCCTGCCAGTTCCGCCTACGACTTCGCCACGGTCGACGCCGCCGTGCGCGACACGGCTGCCGCCGGGATGGCGCCGCTGCTGGTCGTGACTCGCGCCCCGGCGTTCGCGGAAGCTCCCCACCGCTGGTCATACGCCTACCCGGGCAGCTGGGCTCCCAAGCCGGCCGCCTTTGGAGAATTCGCGACTGCCGTGGCGCGCCGTTACGACGGCTCCTTCCCCGATCCGCTGGAGTCGGGCCGCACGCTCCCGCGCGTGCGGCTGTTGGAAGCGTGGAACGAGCCCAACCTCGCCCGCTACCTGGAGCCGCAGTGGGTCGCCGAGGGCGGGCGCTGGCGGGCCTTCTCGCCGCTGCTCTACCGGCAGTTGCTGAACGCGTTCTACGCCGCCGTCAAGGCGGTCGAGCCAAGCGATACCGTGATCGCCACCGGCGTGGCGCCCAACGGCGAACCGGCTGGCGTGGGGCGGATGACTCCGGTGCGGTTCCTGCGGGAGATGCTGTGCTTGGAAGGGGGCGGACGCGCCGCCTGTCCCGATCCCCCGCACTTCGACGTGCTCGCCTTCCACCCGCTCTCCTTCGAAAGCCCCGACCGCTCGGCGGCATCCTCGCAGGATGTGGCAATCGCAGACATTGCCAAGGTGACCGACCTGCTAGCGCGGGCCGAACGCACCGGCACCGCCCTACCGCGGACGCACAAGCCGGTGTGGGTGACCGAGCTCAATTGGGAAAGCGCTCCTCAAACCGCGCACGGCGTGCCCGGGCGCCTGCAGGCGCTGTGGATCTCGCGCGCGCTGCACCGGCTGTGGATCGCCGGCGTGAGCATGGCCGAGTGGCAGTTCCTGATCGACCCCTACCCGGGCGTGCCGCTCGCGACCTCGACGGGCGGCGTCGTCTACGTTCCCCGGCCGGCGGGCCTTTACAGCGCCGGGGTGGTAGATGGCCGCCCCGAACCTGCCGATGCGCGTCCCAAGCCGTTCCTGCGGGGCTTCACTTTCCCGTTCGACCCGCTGCGCGTGGACCGTGGGCACGTGCGTGTGTGGGCGCTGCTGATGCACCCCGGTCAGCATGTCCTGCTGCAGCGCCATGCGCGGGGCGGCGGGTGGCGGACGATCGCCCGTCTACGGGCGGGCAGCTCGGGTGTGCTCAATGCATTGATCCCGCTTCGCGGCGCCATCACTCTGCGTGTGGCCGGCGGGGGGCTGATCGGCGCTTCAGCGCCGGTGCCGCGGGTTCAGAGCCGTCTGTGATCGAGGACGAAAGTCCGCATATACTGATTCGAAGACATCGATCGGTTATGGTTTTCGGCGTGTTGGTGGAATGACCAATCAGGTCGCGGCGCTGCCACTGGCTGAGCGTCGAGTCCTGGCCGCGCTGGCGGTCGTCGGTCGCGCGTCGCTGTCGGCCGACGAGCTGGCTGAGCTCACCGAGGTCGCGGAGATCGCGTCGCTGGTCGCCGATCTCGAACGGCGGGGACTGGTCACGCGCGACGAGAAGCAGCGCTGTGCTCTGGGCCACCTCGGTGAGGAGATCCGTAAAACCGACGATGCTCTTTCAACCGGCGAAAGCCTGCTGCAGTACATGACCACGTTGGCCAAGGGTGGCAAGTTGACACCTGAGCGGCTGCTGGATGACGCTGAGGCGATTCTCGGCCTCACCGAGTGGGCGGCCGAGTGGCAACGGTGGGAGGGGCTGCTCGAGCTGGTGAAGACGCTGCAGGCGGGCTTTGGGATCGCGAGCCGTATCGAGCAGTGGTTCACGCTCCTTGATCGCGGCCG
Source organism: uncultured Solirubrobacterales bacterium (assembly GCA_963812955.1). GTDB lineage: Bacteria > Actinomycetota > Thermoleophilia > Solirubrobacterales > Solirubrobacteraceae > Palsa-744. The sequence continues at coordinate 510,624 of CAWEXC010000001.1, read as the reverse complement.
CCAGGCGGCACACGCGCTCGGCGACAGGCGATCAGAGGTTTGGATACTGCAACAGTTCGCCGCAGCGTCGCTGATCGCGGGGAATGCCTCCGCGGCGCGGATGTACCAGCGCGAAGCCGACGAACTGCGGCACTGGCTCCAACTGCTCCTGCGTCGAGTCAAAAGCGCCGGTCCTGCGCGCATAGCGTCGTGGACATTGGGCTTGATCGTCGTCGCCACGGCCGGCGGTGTTACCAGCTACGCGATCGCAAACAGCAACAGCAGTGTCGACGCGCGGACGATTCCAGCTGCGGTGAGCACTCGGGTCCCGGTGACCGTCACCATCAACGGCCAAACCGTAACGACGACCACGACCGTGACGCTGCCGGCCTACCGGACGGTGACGCTACCGCCGGCAACCGTGGTCAGTACGACGACGGTCACCGCCACGGTCGAAGCTACACCGCCGTCGTAGTCCGCCGCGATCGCGTAACGTCCTCGCCGGCCGCCGGCACGAAGCTCATCGCGCGCTCGGCCAGCGCAGTGATCGTAAGCGAGGGGTTGACCCCGACGTTGGCGGGGATCGCGGAGCCGTCGCAGACGAGCAGGTTCTCGTAGCCGAACACGCGCTGGCGGGCGTCGATCACGCCACGGGCGGGGTCGGGGGCGATCACCGCGCCGCCGAGGATGTGGGCGGTGGTGGGGACGTTGAAGAGCGCCTCCATCACCGAGCTCTGGGCGATCCCGCCGGTGCGCTTGGCGATCCATTCCGCTGCTTGGTTGGCGACTGGGATGAAGGTGGGGTTGGGGCGCTCGGGGTCCTGTTCGGTGCGTAGCCACAGCGTGCCGAAAGGGCCTTTGCGGGGGCGCAGCGCGATCGCGTTGTCGAGCGTCTGCATTACGAGCAGGATGATCGTGCGCCGCGACCAGCGCTTGGCGAGCAGCACCTTGGCGAAGCGCCCGGGGTGTATCAGGATCTGCCCGAGCAGCTTCAGCGGGCGCGTCAGGCGGGTGCCGTCGCCGACGAGCAGCGTGTAGAACATCCGCATCGAGTCGCCGTCCTCGCCGTAGGAGACGGTCTCGATGTGGGTGTTGGGATCGGGGTAGATGCTCGAGGTGATCGCCACGCGCTTGGTGAAGCCTGCGGCCTGCTCCTCGGGGACAGTCACGGTGAGGATCGCCTCGCTGTTGGTGCGCACGAGCTCCCCCAGGCGGTTTGAGATGCGGGGAAGCGAGCCGCCGAGGCGGCAGCGCTGGAGCAGCGTGTTGGTGCCAAGCGGCCCCGCGGCGAATACCACGCCACGGGCGCGTTGCACTCGGCGTTCCTTGCGCACCCATGCGCCGGAGCGCACGCTTTCGACCTCATACCCCTCGCTGCCGTCGCCGGAGCCGAGCGGGCGGACGTCGATCACGGTCCGTTCGGGCATCACCTGCGCGCCGCGGCGTTCGGCGAGGTGAAGGTAGTTCTTGACGAGCGTGTTCTTGGCGCCGTGGGGGCAGCCAACCATGCAGCGCCCGCACAGTCGGCAGGCCGTCCGTTCGGGGCCTTCGCCGTCGAAGAAGGGGTCGGGTACGGTCTTGCCGGCCTGGCCCTCCTCGCCGAAGTAGATTCCGACGGGGGTCTTTTGGTAGGTGTCGGAGACGCCGAGGTGATCGCCGAACTCGCGCAGCAGCTGATCGGCGGGATCGTCGTGGGGGTTCTGCACGACCCCCAGCATCCGCTGCGCCTCGACGTAGTGGGGGGCCAGCTCGCTCTCCCAGTCGGCCATCTCGGCCCACTGGCGGTCGGCGAAGAACTGCCCTGGAGGGACGTACAGGGTGCAGGCGTAGCCGAGGCTGCCGCCGCCCACGCCGCAGCCGGAGACGACGGCGACGTCGCGGAAGAGCGTCAGGCGAAAGATCCCCTTCATCCCCAGGTACGGGCGCCAGGAGTAGCGACGCACATCGGCGGTGTTCTTGGGGAACTCGTGATCGGCGAAGCGCCGCCCGCACTCAAGCACCCCCACGCGGTGGCCCTTTTCGGAGAGGCGCAGGGCGCTGACGCTGCCGCCGAAGCCCGAGCCGATAACCATCCAGTCGTAGTCGTAGTCGCGACTCATCCCCGTGCATCCTACTGGCCGGTCGGCCAAACTATGCCCCAAGGGCGATCGGCGGGCGGGGAGTGTCTTCGGCGGTTAGGTTGGGCTGTCTCCGGGTGCCCAGGTTAGGTCGCGAAAACCGGCGGCATTGCAAGTTGGGCGATCGACGGGGGGTGGGGGTGAGTGTCTTTAAAATCGGGCTAGAACCACTTCACAAAATGAAGGGTTTGGGACCCAAAACAAAGCATCCAATCGCGCCGGTGGTGTCCTCAGTTTGGGGATATAACCACCGACTGGACCTGTGGAGAAGCACCAGATGACAGTTATGAGAGGTCCAGTAGCTGGTTGGTTCGCCCAAATGCACTTATATGGCGTCTCGCCGGGTCTGCGGGTCCCGACCAAACTGAGGCACTACCATCGCGTCCACCCACTTTACAAAATGAAGGGTTCTAGGCCAAAAAAGTAGATATACATCCCTCCAGCCCGTGGGAGGCGTGCGGGCCGGGCCGACGCCTCGCTATATTCCGTGAAGTAATGGCTGCTGAGGGTCTGCGCAACAAGCCCTGCGGGGGTCGCTATGGCGACGTCGTGCAGTCGATCGGCAACACGCCGCTGATTGAGCTGCCCCGCCTCTCCCCCAAGCTGGGGGTGCGGGTGTGGGCGAAGCTCGAGTCGCGCAACCCCACCGGCTCGGTGAAGGACCGTGTGGCGCGGGCGCTGATCGAAGATGCGGAGACCCGAGGGGCGCTGTCGCCCGGGCAGACGATCCTCGAGCCGACCTCGGGCAACACGGGGATCTCGCTGGCGATGATCTGCTCGCGCAAGGGCTACCGCCTGAAGGTCGTGATGCCCGAGAACGTGACCCCCGAGCGCACGCAACTGTTGAAGATGTATGGCGCGCAGATTGTCTACTCGGAGGGCTCCAAGGGCTCCAACGGCGCCGTGGAGAAGGCGCTCGACATGGCGCAGGCCGACTCCTCTTACTACATGCCCTACCAGTACGGTAACCCCGCCAACCCGAACGCCCACTACAACGGCACCGCCCTGGAGATCCTTGAGGAGCTCGACGAGGTCGCGGCATTCGTGGCGGGGCTCGGCACGGGTGGCACGCTGATGGGCAACGGCAGGCGCCTGAAGGAGACCTTCGGCGACGCCGTGAAGATCGTGGCGGCCGAGCCGATGCAGGGCGAGCCGGTGCAGGGTTTGCGCTCGCTCGACGACGGCTTCATCCCGCCGATCATCGATTTGTCCCTGCTGGACCGCAAGATCTTCGTCACCAATCGCGACGCGATCCTGTGGACGCGCAAGCTGCTCGACGAGGAGAGCGTGTTCGCGGGGGTCTCGAGCGGCGCGATTGCACGTGTGGCGGTGCGGATCGCGGGCGAGCTGGACGAGGGCAACGTCGTGTTCATCGTCGCCGACGACGGCTGGAAGTACCTCTCCAGCGGCATCTACACGCTGCCGGTGGACGAGATCGAGAACCTCGACTCCACCGTGTGGTGGTAGCCGACCCACCGCTTGCAGCGATGGTTATTGCTCCTGCCCTCCTGGACGACGTGATCGCGCACGCGCGTGAGGAGTACGACGCTGAGTGCTGCGGGATGATCGCCTACGGGTCGGGAGATCCGGCCGACGTGTCGAGGGCGATGCGGGTTCATCGGGCGAAGAACATCCATGCGACCGACGGAGGATCGGCGCGCAAGCGCTTCGAGATCGACGGCAAGGATGTCCTGCGGGCGATCAACGAGTTCGACGACGCGGGCTGGGAGATGGGCGCGATCTACCACTCACACACACACACAGCCCCCTACCCCTCACAGACCGACATCAACTTCGCCCGCAACTGGCCGGGCGTGGAGTGGCTGATCGTCGGGCTCGCCGGGGAGCAGCCGGAGGTCCGCTGCTACCTGATCGAGGAGGGCGAGGTCAGGGAGGTACCGATCGAGGTGGGGTGATGGCTGTCGGGGATCTGCTCCAGGCGGTGTCGGCGGCGGGCGAGGTGCGCTGATGGTCGGCGGGGATCTGCTCGGGGTGTCGCCGATGACGGGCGAGGATCAGTACGAGGTACGGTGATGACCGAAGAAGCGCTCCTCTGCCCGTCCTGTGGGGACTCCCATCCTCCGACTGACCGCTTCTGCGCGCGCTGTGGCATGCCGCTGGTGTACCCCGCCGGCGCCGAGGGTGCCACGGCCGATGAGCCCCACCCGCTGGGCGAGCTGTGGCAGCGGGCGCGGAGGATCAAGCCGCAGTACTCCGAAGGTGACCTAACACGGGTGGTGGGTGCCCGCAATCAGGTTGAGGCGGACTTCATCCAGAACCTGCTGCTGGAGGAGGGCATTCCCTCGATGCAGCGCCGGGCACGCGGCTTCGACGTGCCTGACTTCCTGGCGGCCGGCCCGCGCGAGATCCTCGTCCCCGCCTCGGGCGTCCCGGCGGCGCGCGACGTGTTGCTACAGAGCGAACTGCTTCCCACGACGCAGGTGGCGCTGCCGTGGGGCCCCACTGCGTGGCGGGTGGCGGCGTTCTTGCTGGTGGGTCTGGCGCTGCTGGCAGTCTTCGCGTACCTGCACCCCTGAAGCCCGACGTATATGCGAGCACGGCCCCGCGGCACGTAGGCCAAGGCCGGGTCGTGGGGGAGGGGGCGAGGGCTACGCCAATACGGGCTGCGGGGCGCCGACCTCGCGGGTGATCGTCTCGATTTCCTCGGAGGCGCGCTCGAACTCGTCGTCGGAGAGCACGGGGGTACCCTCGAAGGGCAGCTCGCGCTGGAGCTCCAGCCACGAGTGGCAGCCGAGGTACTCCTCGCGGACCTTCACGGTGACGGGTCTGGGGATGCGGTAGGTACGCAGCAGCAGCACGTGCAGCGGGTGACGCGGCTTCCACGCGAGGCGCTTGGCGGCGTAGTCGCTGCGCCACACGTAGAAGGGGGAGAGCGCGTCCACGCAGCGGGGGTCGGTGATCGTGAAGTGCCCGGCGACTTCGGCCCACGCGCGGATGCGCACGCGGTCGGGTTGATGCAGGCCGCCGTCGGCGGCAAGCGCCTGCAGCGAGGGCTCGCCCTCGCTCCACACGCCCTCCTCGAGCGCACGGCGCAACTCGGGTTGGTGGGACTCGCGCACGAGGTCGTTGCGCTGGTGGTCGAAGGTGGGGTAGAGGAAGAAGCGCTCGTGCTCGAGCTGGAAGTGCCTGTCGGCCTCCCGGATGCCGCCCTTACGCAGCGTGACAAGTTGCTCGCCTTCGGCGAGCGCGCGGACGGTGACCGCCCATTCCTTCAAAGCAATTGGCATAGCAAATGTGAGGGGGACGAGGGTTCTCTAGAGAATGATTCCGGCTTCGTACTGCTCGCAACGGCGCTCCGAGGGGCGGGTAGCCGTGGTGCGACTTGCCTTCTTAAGATACGAAATCCTAGCGGAAATCCCAAATCGCCTGCAAATCGCCGCCTTTTTTGCGGACTTTTTCGGAGCGGGAGGTTATCTGGGGCCTGCTTTGGGCGGTCCGTAGCCGCCACCGCCGGGTGTTTCGAGGCGCAGACGCTGCCCGGGGCGCAGCACGCCGGTGACCTTGCCGGGCAGCGCGCGGAGGTCTGGTTGAAGAAGAGGATTCCGCTCGCCCCAGCTTGCAGGCGATTGGCCGGCTGCGCCGCCCTCTGGGAGGAGATTGCGCCCACGCGCCCCTGGCTGCCCGCCGCGCGCGCCCGGGGGAGGGTGACGACGACGCTCGGTGATCAGCGAGAAGGTCATCTCGCGCAGAGCCTCCAGCTCGCGCACCACTCCGTCGCCCCCGCGGTGGGCGCCCGCCCCGCCGGAGCCGCGCCGCAGGGCGTATCGCGTGACCCGCAGGGGCAGCTCGCGCTCGAGCGCCTCGACGGGGGTGTTGAGCGTGTTGCTCATCGCCACGTGCACCCCCGACGGCCCGTCTGCATCGGGGCAGGCGCCCTGGCCGCCGCCGAGCGTCTCGTAGTAGCTGAAGCGCTCGTCGCCGAGGGTGAGGTTGTTCATCGTGCCCTGGCCGAGCGCCCTACCGAAGGCGCCCAGCACGAGGTCGGCGACGCGCGAGGAGGTCTCGACGTTGCCGGCGGCCACCGCGGGGGCCTCGCCCGCCCTGCCCGCCCCGCCCGCCCGCGCATTCAGCAAACACCCCTCCGGGACGCGGATCTCCACCGGCCGGTAGGCCCCGGCGGAGGGCGGGATGTCGGGATCGGTGAGCACGCGCACGGCGAAGTAACACGCCGAGTGCGTCACGGCGAGCGGGCAGTTGAGGTTGCCGGTGTGCTGGGGGGCGGAGCCGGAGAAGTCGAGCAGCAGCCGCTCGCCATCCACGGTGGCGCGCAGGCACAGCACGAGGTCGCCCTCGATCGCCTCCAGCACGTCCTCGGCCACATGCACCCCGTCGGGGAGTGCCGCCAAGCAGGCGCGGGTGCGTCGCTCGGCGTAGTCGAGTACCGCGTCGAAGCCCTCGCGCAGCTGTGTGACCCCTGCGCGCTGTGCCAGCTCGCGCAGACGCTGCACGCCGATGCGGTTGGCGGCAAGCTGTGCGCGCAGATCGGCGCGGCGCTCATCCGGTTGGCGCATGCGCGCGACGAGCCGCTCGATCTCCTCCGGCGTGGCAGGGCAGGGGGAGATGACGACGCCCTCCTCCGCGAGCGTGCGCGAGTCGGCGGGCATCGACCCAGGGACGCGCCCGCCCACGTCGGCGTGGTGGGCGCGGGAGACCGCGAACCCGATCAGCTGACGCCCTGCGCCGGCGCCACCACCGCCGCGCCCGTCCGCGCGATCCCGCCGCTCCCCGCCTACCGAACGGTCGTTGTCTGCGGCGTGACCGGCGCCGCGCCCGTCCGCGCGATCCTGCCGCTCCCCGCCTACCGAACGGTCGTCGTCTGCGGCGGGACCGGCGGCGGGACCGCCGACGAGCACGGGGGTGATGAGCGTGATGTCGGGCAGGTGGGTGCCCCCGGCGAAGGGGTCGTTGAGCACCCACGAGCGGCCCGCGGAGTGATTCTCGCCGAGCACGGCTGCGACGGCCGCGGGCATCGAGCCAAGGTGCACGGGGATGTGCTCGGCCTGCATCACCATCTGCCCCCGCGCATCGAACAGCGCCGTGGAGCAGTCGCGGCGCTCCTTGATGTTGGGCGAGTGCGCGGAGCGGATCAGCGCGGCACCCATCTCCTCGCAGGCGGCGTGCAGCGCGCCGGTGAGCACCTGCAGCTCGATTGGGTCGAGGCTCATGCGCCAGCTCCTTCGTCATGCAGGTGCAAGGTGCCGTAGTCATCGACCGCGCCACGCCAGCCGTCGGGCACGTACAGGGTGGAGCCCGGCAGGGAGCAAACCGTCGGCCCCTCGATCGCTGTGCCGGGCCCAGGCTCGCCCTCCACAGCTGCCAACCGCAGGCGCGGGGCGGCACCCCATGCGGAGACGCGGATCGTCACCAGCTCCATCTCGATGCCGTCGTCGCGATAGCCGTAGCGCTGCTGATGGGCTTGGGCGAACGCCTCGCGCAGGACGTCTGGGCCGGGCGGGGTGCCATCGTCGGCTTGCATGAAGTCCTTGTGCAGGGCGTCCGGATCAGGCGGCTGGCTTCCCCTTGCCTCCATATCCTCCTCCTCCACCACCGCCAGCTCGAACGACTGCCCGCGGTAGCGCAGTTCGTAGCGAACGGCGACGCGCGCGGGCGCCTCGCCGAGCTCCGCGCACGCCCTTGCCACGAGCGCCTCGCGCTCCCCCGCCAGGCGTTCGGCATTGAAAGTCTCCCCGGCGAGCATCACCGTGCGCGCCGCGTCGCGCCGGGGGGCCGCCACGGCGAGGCCGAGCGCGCACAGTACTCCCGAGGCGTGTGGGCAGAGGATCTGCCGCATCCCCAGCTCGCGTGCGAGCGCCGCCGCGTGCAGGGGGCCGGCGCCGCCGAACGGCATCAGCGCGAAGTCGCGGGGGTCGATCCCGCGCTCGACGGTGATCGCGCGCAGTGCGCCCAGCATCTCCGCCTCGGCGACGCGCACAATCCCCTCAGCGCAGCACTGGGTCGAAAGCCCAAGCGTGTCAGCGAGGGCGGCAACCGTACGCTCGGCGGCGTCGCGGTCGAGCCGCAGGCCGCCCGCCAGCGGGGCGTCTGCGGGCAGGCGTCCGAGCAGCAGGTTGGCGTCGGTCACCGTCGGGTGCTCCCCACCGCGCCCGTAGCACGCCGGGCCGGGGTCGGCGCCCGCCGAGTGCGAGCCCACGCGCAGCGCGCCGCCCGGGTCGCGCCACGCGATCGAGCCACCGCCGGCGCCCACGGTGTGGATATCGAGCATCGCCAGCGCCAGCGGCCTGCCCGCCACGACACCATCCGCCGTTTCCGCCACGCGGCCGCCCGCGATCAGGCACACGTCGCACGAGGTGCCGCCCATGTCAAAGCACAGCACGTCGCGCTCTCCCGCCAGCGCTGCCAACGCCAGGGCACCACGTACCCCGCCGGCGGGGCCGGAGAGCGCCGTCAGCGCAGCGTGCCCGGCGGCCCCCTCCGCGTCGGTGAGGCCGCCCGAGGACTGCATCACGGCGGGCCGGGTCAACCCCAGCGCGTCGGCCTGCTCGCTGAGGCGGCGCAGGTAGGCCCCCAGCAAGGGGGAGAGGGCGGCGTCGACCTCGGTGGTGGCGGCGCGCTCGTACTCGCGGAAGGTGCCCACCAGCTCGTGCGAGAGCGAGACGTGCACGGTCGGCAGGTGCGCGGCGAGCAGCTCCCCCAACAGCCGCTCGTGCTCGGGGTGCGCGTAGGAGTGCAGCAGTGTCACCGCTACGGATTCGATGCCAGTCCGTCCGCCCCGCCCTGCCTGCGCGATCTGCTCGACCAGCTCCCCGGCCGCGCGCGGGTCGAGCGCCCGCAGGGGACCGTCGGGGGTCATGCGCTCGGGTGCCCCGAAGCGCAGCTCTGGTGGGGCCAGCGGCGTGGGCCCGGCCTCACACAGCCGGTACAGGTGCGCCCGTGTCTGGCGTCCCAGCTCCACGATGTCGGTGAAGCCCTCGGTGGCGATCAACGCCGTGCGCGCGCCCTTTCCCTCGAGTAGTGCATTGGTTGCCACTGTCATCCCGTGCGCGAAGCGCTCGACCTGATCGGGCTCTGCACTCGCGCGGGCGAGCACCGTGCGCACTGCCTCGATCACTCCGCGTGCCTGGTCGTCGGGGGTGGTGGGAACCTTCGCGGTGTATATCGCCCCGGTCTCTCCGCTCGCACCGGGGTCTCCCGACGCTTGGGCGGCGGGCACCGCGGGTGCAGGCTGCTCGACGATCAGCACCGCGTCGGTGAAGGTCCCTCCGACGTCCACTCCAAGAAGCACACCGCCAGCCTAGGGGGAGGCGGCCGACGGTGTTACGCGGCTCGCCCCGAGATGATCTGTGGCTCCGCAATCGCCGACGCGTCAGCCACCACCGGGGCCCGCAACGCTGCCACGGCGAGCTGGCTGTGCGCGGGCCGGCCGAGCGCCGCGAACGCGATCCCGGCGCCAAGCGCGCCGGCGGCGGTGATCAGCCAGGCCGCCTGGAAGTCCGATGCGGTGGTGCTTGCTGTACCGAGCACTGCCACTAGCACCGCCACGCCCAGCGCCGAGCCGATCTGGCGGCCCATCGTGAGCACCGCGGCGCCCGTCGCGAAGCGCTCTGGCGGCAGCGAGGACGCCCCGGCACCGGTCAGCGTCGGAATCACCAGGCCCACGCCCGCCCCACCGATCACCATCCCGGGCAGGAACTCGGAGAGATAGGCGGGCGTATCCCCGATCTGGGTGATCCACCACAGCGCTCCGCACCCGAACAGCGCCGCGCCGACCATCCCGGGGATCCGGTAGCCCACGCGTGCGCCCAGCCGTGCCGAAGGCACGCTGAACGCGGTCGCCATCGCCGGGCCGGGGAACAGCATCAGGCCGGCGTGCAGCACGCTCTCGTGCCATACGCCCGTGAGGAACAGCACCCCCGCCAGCAGCATCGCCGCAAAGCCGGCGAAGAACAGCAGCGATGCCCCCACCGCCAGGCCGAAGCTGCGCACGCGCAACATCGCCGGATCGACGACCGGCGCGGCCTGGTGCTCCGAGCGCAGCCAGATTGCCGGCAGCAGCACCGCGGTGGCGGCAAGCAGGGCGAGGATCGCCGGCGAGGTCCAGCCCCATTCATGCCCCTGGACGATCGCCACGACGAGCGAACCGATTGCGAGGATCAGCGCGACGGCGCCGAGCACGTCCGGGCGTTGCCCGCCGCGCTCGCGGCGCTCGGTCAGCGTGCGCACGCCGAACGCCAACCCGGCGACTCCGATCGGGACGTTCACCAGAAACACCCACCGCCAGTCGGCCTGCACCAGCACGCCGCCGAGGGGCGGCCCCGCCGCCGCGGCGATCCCGCCGGTGGCTGCCCACACGCCGATCGCCATGTGGCGCTCCTGCGGGCCAAACTCCGGCAACATCAAGCCGAGCGAGGTCGGCAGCATCAGGGCGCCGCCCACCGCCTGCACGACGCGGGCCGCGATCAGCGCACCCACCGACGGCGCCACCGCGCAAGCGGTGCTGGCGAGCACGAACACGCCGAGGCCGAGCAGGAACGTGCGCTTGCGCCCAAACGCATCCGCCCAGCGGCCGGCCGGCACGAGCAGCGCGGCGAACACGATCGCGTAGGCGCTCAGTACCCACGACAGCGAGCTGAGCGACGCGCCGCCAAAGTGCTTGGCGATCGCGGGGAACGCGATGTTGACGATGAACAGGTCGAGGCTCGACATGAACACCCCGGTGCACACCACAAGTGAGACGCGCCATTTGCGTTGCATGATGAAACGGACCCTAGCACATAAGTTGCGTCATGCAATGGACCGGCTAAGCTGAGCTTGGAACGGCTTTCAAAACGAGCGGCACGCCCGGATGCGTCCCTGCCGATCAAGATCGGCCAGCTGCGCTGGATCGCCACGGTTGCGCCGTCTATTGCGAAGACGTTCTTAGCCATGCTCGGAAACTCCTACGACAGCCAGATCTGCAGCATCGCGGCCACGCTCGATGTCATCGGCGAGCGCTGGTCGCTGCTGATCGTGCGCGACATCTTCATCGGCCTGCGCCGCTTCGACGAGATCCAGGCCGACCTCGGCATCGCGCGCAACGTGTTGCACACCCGCCTCACCAAGCTCCTCGAGCAGGGTGTGCTGGAGAAGCATCCCTACCAGGAGCGCCCGGTGCGCTGGGAATACCGGCTCACTGAGAAGGGCCTCGACCTGTGGCCCACGGTGGTGTCGCTGATGCACTGGGGCGATCGCCACGCCGCGCCTGACGGCCCGCCGGTGCTGCTCGAACACCGTGGCTGCGGCGGCGCGGTCGACTCGCATCGCATCTGCGAGACGTGCGGTGCGCGGTTGTCGGCCGTTGACGTACGTGCGCGCCGAGGCCCTGGCGCGCACGACGATCGCCGCTTGGGAGCTGCTCGCTAGCGCTTCAGGCGGCCAGCCGCTAGCGCTCAGGCGGCCAGCTGCTCGCGCTTCAGGCGGCCAGCTGCTCGCGGTTCTCGGTATCCGCGAGATGCTGGTGGGAGGGGCAGTACCCGTTGTGCGGCAGCGGTGTCCGCTGGCACGCCGCGCCCTTGCGGGTCGTTGCGCGGCACTGCAGCGGCTCGTCGCTCACCGACGCGTGCGCCGCGTGCGGGTTCTCCGCCAGGTAGCGCTGCGCGAGTGCCATGTAGCGGACGACCACGCGGTGCACGCGCGCCTGCTGGCTCATCGGGAAGTGCATCCGGATGTCCCAGAACAGGGTCCTTTCCGGCCTGGCGAAGTAGTGGCGGTCTGTTGCCAACCGCTCGATCGCCGACTCGCATGCGCGCAGCACCTGCTCGTGGTTCCTCTTACCCGCCGCCGCGGCGGCGGAATTGGATCCCGCCCGCCCGGGAGCGGCGATGTATGGGGCCAACTCCCTGTAGATCGCTCGACTGAACTGATACATGGCGACCCCTCGCCTCCTTCTCTCTCTCCGTATCGACCAGGCTCTGCTATGCGACCTTCGCCGCGCACCTCCGCCGATCTCCAGGACTCCCGTAGCTCCTAAGACCTTTCACCCTGATTCAACACGTCTCTAGCCCCAAAGGACCGAAGATCTTCATAAATCTTCACGTCTCTTTAGGAAGGCGCCGAGTATCTGCCATTCAGATAAAGCCCAGGAGAAGGGCGGGTAAAGGCTGGTTAATACGTCACTCCCATGTCTCCCATGTGAGCCTCTCCTCCGCGCTCACGGCGATGTGACGGTGCTCGAGCGCCGGGTCGGTCTGAGGGTACTCCACACGCCGGTGCGCGCCCCGGCTCTCCTGGCGCTCGCAGGGCGCACGCCGCGATCGTGCGCGCCAGCGGGTGGGGATCCTCCGCCAGGCGTGCCAACCCCTCCGCGGAGCGCTCAATGCCGGCGTCCCGCCACAGTGCCTCGCGCGTGGCAGCGCTCACGGGCGGGGGTGGTTGCTGGTGCGCCAGCCTCTCCAACTCCTCCGGGTTCGCCTGTCCGGGAGTCGCCCGGGCGGGCTCGTCCAGCGCGCTATGGGCGGCGCGACGCCCGAATACGAAGCACTCGCTCAGCGAGTTCGACGCCAGCCGGTTGGCCCCATGCAGGCCGGTGCACGAGGTCTCCCCGACGGCGTACAACCCGGCGACGGTGGAGCGCGCGTGCAGATCGGTGACGATCCCGCCCATCGTGTAGTGCGCCGCCGGCGCCACGGGCACCAGCTCGCGCGTTGGGTCCACGCCCGCCTCGCGCAGCGCCCCCACCACGTTGGGGAACAGTGCGGGGTCGATCGCGCGCATGTCGAGGCCGACCGACTCCGTTCCCGTCTCCCGCATCCGCCCCCAAATCGCGCGCGCCACCTCGTCGCGCGGGGCCAGCTCGTCGACGAAGCGCTCCCCGGTGGCGTCGTGCAGCGTCGCTCCCTCGCCTCTGATCGCCTCGGTGATCAGGAATGCCTCGCGTCCGCCCACCCCCTTCACGGCGGTGGGGTGGAACTGCACGAACTCCAGATCCGCCAGCTTTGCGCCCACTGCTTTCGCCAGCAGCAGGCCGACCCCCTGCGAGCCAGGGGGGTTGGTCGTGCGTGCCCATAGCGCCGCCGCGCCGCCGGTGCTCAGTACGACTGCCCTTGCGGCGATCGTGCGGCCGTCCTCGCACACCAGCCCGCCGCAGCGCACCCCCGCAGGCTGCTCCGCGGCGCTTGCGATCGCTGACCCTCCCGCGTGTGCTGCCCCGGCCGGTGTGTTCTCTTGTTCGTACACCGCACCACCTCTGGCGCCCGAGCCGGCCTGGTCGTGTGTGACAGTTTCTCCCCGCGGCCACAGGGCCCTTGCGCGCACGTTCTCCAGCACCGCGATCCGCGGCTCCTCCACCGCCAGCGCCGCCAGTGCGCGCAGCAGTCGCCTGCCGGTCGCGCTGCCGCCGGCGTGCACCACCCGGCGCACCGAATGGCCACCCTCCAGGCCCAGCGCCAGGCGCCCGAAGCGGTCAGCGTCGAAGCGCACCCCCAGCGCCTGCAGGTCGGCCACGCACCCCGGCGCCTCTTTGACGAGCACCTCCGCCGCCGCTGTGCGCATCGCGCCCCGTCCCGCGCGCTCGGTGTCGCGCAGGTGCAGCTCTGGGCTGTCGTCCTCCGCCAGTGCCGCCGCCAGCCCGCCCTGCGCCCAGTAGCTCGCGGTCTGCGCCAGCGGGGCGGCCGACACCAGGGCCACCCGCGCGCCCTCCCGTGCCGCGCACAGCGCCGCATACAGGCCCGCGGCGCCGGCGCCCACCACCGCGACGTCCACCTCCAGGTCCACGCCCCCCCGCGTTGCCTGCACGCTAGTTCACGGTCGTTGCGGCTCGTCGTCCCGCTTGGTAGCGCACCTGGAGACCATACCCCGTGAGGCATGAACGCCCAGATGGGGTCTGTTGTCTATTGCTAAAAAACGCGCTCTAACCATGGCGGCGTTCGTACGCCTGGATCACTTTTTCCAGCGGGTTTTTGGCTTTCGTGGTCGTCGTCGACCCAGCGCCCGCGGCGCCCGTGGTGGAGGCGCCGGTCGTGGAGGAGCCCGAGCTGCCCGAGCTGCCGGCTGTGGAGGTGCCGGTGCTCTTGCTGGTGCTGGTCGCGCCCGGCCCGGTGGTTGTGGAGCCCGCTCCACCGCTCCCGTTTGCGGGCGCGGTCGTGGTGGCCCCCGTTTTCGGCACTGTGGTCCCCGGCGCGCCCGCGGTGCTTGCCCCGGCCGTCGTCGTCCCTGCGGTGCTCGCCCCGGGCACGCCAGTCGTGGTGCCCGCGGCCCCAGCGGCCCCCGCGGCTGCGCCCGGCGTCGTGGTTGCGCCTGCCGCCGGCGCCGTCACGGTCCGTGTCACCGCGACTGTGCCTCCTGTGCCGCTCGAGCCCGCCAGCGACACCAGCGCTGCGGTCAGCGCTCCCAGCGAGAGCACGATCACGGTCGTCAGCGCGATCACCGGCGGTCGCCACCGTGGGGTCGCCGCCAGGCGCGTGCGCGCTGCGGCACCGCACCGTAGGCACCACTCCTGCTCGTTCCCCAACGGCCCTCCGCACAGTGGGCAGCGCTCCTCCACCGGCTCTTGCGGTGGGGTTGCGGGCGGTGGAGGGGTTGCGACGCTCACCCCGACTCGTCCCGCGGGCGGATGATTTCCGTGGGGCGGTCCTCTTCTTGGGGTTTCGGTGGGGGCGTGGGAGCACGTGGCAGCGGTGCGCCCGTTGGAGCCTCGGTGGTGGGGTGCGCCGGCACCGGTGGGCTGGTGCGGAGCGGGGGCGCTGCCGGCGAGGGCGCTGCCGGCGGGTGTGCGGATGTCGGTGGGGGCGCGGAGACTGTCGGTGCCGGTGGGTTCGCGGGGACTGTCGGTGCCGGTGGGTTCGCCGGCGCCTGAGTCGCAGCCGGTTGAGTCTGCCCGGCGGCCGCGCTAAGCGGCAGCTGGCCGGGGGTGACGCTGGAGGCGGCTGCCACCGAGGCCGCGGCAAGCGGTGGGGGAGCGCCGGGGGTGACCATGGGAGCTCCCGCGATCGGGCTCTCCGCCGGGCGGCCCATCGGCATCCCGCACATCGGGCAGAAGCGGTCGTCGCTGCCATGGATCGCGGCGCACCGCGGGCACGCCGCGATGCCGGCCTCGCGCAGCACCGTCACCGGGCGGCGCTCGTCGAGCGCGCTCTCCAGCGCGTGCAGCTCCGTATCGAAGCTCGCCAGCACGCCCAGCTTCGCCGCGACCAGCTCGTCGTTGCGCTGGCTCAGGCGCTGCATCTCGAACACCAACCCTCCGAGGTCGCGGTAGGCGAGCTCCCGCGCCTTACGCAAGAATCGCACCCGCCTGCGCATGCGCCCGCGCTCGCGGAAGCCCGGGGGACGCGGCTGCGCGGGAGGCAGCTCGATCCCCGCGGGCGGCTCCGTGCTGGCAGGGGCCTCGGGCGGACTCGTGGCTGGAGCGCTCATCGACCACTCCATCCTACTCATCGGGCTCCCGGTGTCACTCGGTGCCTCGCTGAAGCAGTTCTCTCCAGGTGTCCGCGAGACGCGCCGCCATCCGCGTCGCGGAGTACGGCTCGGCGTGCGCCCGGCCCGCGATCCGGGGGTCTGGGTC
The DNA here is from genome assembly GCA_963812955.1 of uncultured Solirubrobacterales bacterium. Classification (GTDB taxonomy): domain Bacteria; phylum Actinomycetota; class Thermoleophilia; order Solirubrobacterales; family Solirubrobacteraceae; genus Palsa-744. Next base: position 495,012 of record CAWEXC010000001.1, on the reverse strand, counting down.
GTCGAGGTGCGGTGCCGCTGCCGCCCGCCAACGCGCCACGTCGAAGGGCTCGCACAGCGCTCCCGCCACGCCGTCGAGCGCCTGCTGGTGCACTCCCACGGGAGTCGCGAGCACCGGCACGTCGCACGCCAGCGCCTCCAGCACCGCCAGTCCGAAGCCCTCCGCCTCCGAGGGCACCACCACGGCGTTGGCTGCGTTGACCCACAGCGGCACCTGCTCGGGGGCAACGCCGCCGAGGGTGTGCAGTTGCACCATCCCACGATGCGGCGGCTGCGCCCCCGACCCATACCGGTCTCCGGCTGGGGGATGCTCGTGAGCAGCACGCAGGGCGTGGACGAGTGCCACCGCATGGTCGAAGCGCTTGCCTAGACGTGCGGGATCTGCTGGGAACAGTAGGCAGGGGGCGCGCGGGTCCAAGCCCAGCTCGGCGCGGGCGTTCGCTCGCGGGATCGGGTGGAAGCGCCCCATGTCCACGCCGCACGGCAGCACCTGCACCCGTCGCCGCCTCCCCGCTCGTGCGGGCAGCTCACGCGCGAGCTCCGGGGTGGGGGCGGCGACCAGGTCCATCAGCGGGAGCACCGCACGGGTGGCCACACGGGTGCGGGGGTGGCGCACGTCGGTGCCGTGTACGGTCAGCCCCCTGACGTGCGCGCGCGCCGCCAGCGCCGGCCAGGCGGTGAGGCCGAAGTGGGCGTGCACCACATCGATACGCCCCGCGCGCTGCCGTCGCCCGCTGTGATGGCGGTGCAGCCAGCGGGCGGCCTCGATCAACGCGGCGCCGCCGGGGGGGAACTCGTACAGCTCAACCTCCACGTCGGGCAGCCGGCGCAGCGCATCCACCTGATCGCGCACGAAGCGACCCCGCTCTGGGTGGCGGGCGTCGGGAAGCATGTTGGACACGACCAGCGCCCGCACGACCCGCGACGGTAGCGCTCTGGGATGATGAACCGCATGGCCAACCTCTCGGCAGGCAACCGTGTGCGACCCATCGGGGTGTTCGATTCCGGCATCGGCGGTCTCACCGTGCTGCACGAGCTGCTGGTGGCGCTGCCGCGGGAGGACTTCCTCTACCTCGGAGACACCGCACGCTTCCCCTACGGCGAACGCTCCCGCGAGGAGCTCGAGCACTTCTCGGTGGAGATCGCCGAGGAGCTCTTGAGTCGCCGGGTGAAGCTGCTCGTGGTGGCTTGCAACTCGGCGACGTCCGCGGCGTTGGGGGCGCTCCAGCAGCGGATGATGGACACGACCATGGGCGTGGACGTGCTCGGCGTCGTGCGCCCCGAGGCCGTGCAGGCGGTGGCGGCGACCCGCAACGGGCGGATCGGCCTGCTGGCGACGCCCACCACGGTCGCCAGCGGCGCGTACGAGCGCGCGGTGCAGGCGGTGGATCCACACGTCACGCTCACGGCGGTGGCGTGCCCGACGCTCGCACCGATCATCCAAGCCGGCGAGCAGTTCGACGAGCGTGTCGTGCAGAGCGTGCGCGAGGCGTGCGCCCCGTTGAAGGCTGCCGAGGTGGACACCGTGATCCTCGGCTGCACCCACTACCCGCTGATCGCGCCGATGCTGCAGCGAATGCTTGGCCCGGCGGTGACGCTGATCACCTCTGGGGCGGCGCTCGCGCGTCAGGTCGAGCATGCGCTTTCCACGCGCGACCTGCTCAATCCTCGTGCTGGCGAGGGCGACTACAGCTTCCTCTGCACCGGCGATGTGGAGACGTTCAGGGAGCAGAGCACGCGCTTCCTGCAGATGCCGCTCGGCCCGGTCGAGCAGGTGCGCCTGGCGGCGGAGGCGATGGCGTGAGCGGCGCGCGTAGCTATGACCGCGCGCCCGACGGTCTGCGCCCGGTGACGATCGAGCCGGGCTTCATGCGTACCGCCACGGGCTCGGCACTGATCTCGATCGGGGAGACGCGCGTGATCTGCACCGCTTCCGCGCAGGAGAACGTGCCGCGGTGGATGGCCGGCAAGGGCCGCGGGTGGGTGACGGCGGAGTACGGGATGCTGCCCGCCTCCACGGGCGAGCGCAAGCAGCGCGATGCGACGCGCGGGCGCCTGGACGGGCGCTCGGTCGAGATCCAGCGGCTGATCGGGCGCGCGCTGCGCGGCGTGATCGACTTCAAGGCGTTGGGGGAACGCACGATCTACCTCGACTGCGACGTGCTGCAGGCCGACGGAGGCACGCGCTGCGCCTCGATCACCGGCGCCTACGTCGCGCTCTCGCTGGCCTGCTCCCGCCTGGCGACCAAGGAGGCGTTCGAGCGCCCTCCGTTGACCGGCACGGTGGCGGCGGTCTCCTGCGGGATGGTCGATGGCGTCGCGCTGCTCGACCTCGACTACTCAGAGGATTCAAACGCGGAGGTCGACGCCAACGTGGTGATGACCGGCGAGGGCGACCTCCTGGAGGTGCAGGCCACCGCCGAGCGCACCCCACTCTCGCGTGCCTCGCTCGATGAGCTGCTGGCTCTGGCCGCGGGCGGGATCGAGCAGCTGCGCGCTGCGCAGGAGCGGGCGATCGCGACGCCGTGAGGCTGCTGCTGGCCACTCACAACGAGCACAAGCGCCGCGAGTTGGGGCGCCTGCTGCCCGACCACGAGATCGCGCTGCTGCCCGATGCGGTGCAGCTTCCCCCCGAGGACGGAGAGACATTCGCCGAGAACGCGCTGGGCAAGGCCCGTGCCGCCGCCGCGGCCACCGGCGAGGTGACGATCGCCGACGACTCGGGGATCGAAGCGGCCGCGCTCGGCGGCGCCCCCGGGGTGCGCTCGGCGCGCTACGCCGGGGAGCACGCGACCGATCAGCAGAACCTCGACAAGCTGCTGCGCGAGGCGCCGGCGGGCAGTGCGCTGGCGTACGTTTGTGCGCTCGCCTACGTGGACCCCGCGGCGGGGATTGAGCGGCTGTTCGAGGAGCGCTGCACCGGTCGCCTCGCCACCCAACCGCGGGGGGAGGGGGGCTTCGGCTATGACCCCGCCTTTCTACCCGATGACGGTCCCCCAGAGTTGACGATGGCCGAGCTCACCGCCGGGCAGAAGGACGCGATCAGCCACCGCGGGCGTGCCGCACGGGGGCTGGAGGGATGGCTTTTGACTGAAAGATGAGGGGCTCGGCTCGCCGGCCTGTGGCCGGCTGCGCCACCTCAGAAAAGATTGATCGCCGCTGAGGCTCCCACCGCGGCGGACAGCACGGCGTAGCCGGTGTAGCCGGCGAGCAGCAGCAGTGCAGCCGTCAGCAGGGCGATCAGCACGGTTACGATCCAGGCGACGTGGGGGAGGTCCATCGGCGAGGGTATTCTCGCACGGAGATGGGATCCGGCTTCGGCGACATTCTGGCGGCACGCGTGGCGGAGCGCGAATCGCAGATCGTGCTCGGCCTCGACCCCGACCCCGAGGCGCTGTGGCCGGGAGCGCACGACGCCGCGGTCACCGCGCGTCCGGACAGCTCGCCGTCTGGGCGCGCGGATCACTCATCGACGTGGCGCACCGACCGCTCGCCAACGTGGCGCACGGCTGTCGCGACCCGTGTACATTGCTGCGCCCTGATCGACGCCGCGGGGTCGGCGTGCGTGGCGGTGAAGCCCCAGCTGGCCTGCTTCGAGCGGCTGGGGGCGCCCGGGTGGGACGCCCTGGAAGCCGTGATCGAACACGCGCATCAGCGCGGCCTGCTGGTGATCGCCGACGGCAAGCGCGGCGACATCGCGCTCAGCGCGCGCGCCTACGCGCAGGCGCTGTTCGAGCGCCTGCGGGTCGATCTGGCGACGGTCAATCCGTTGCTGGGTGGGGATGCGATCGAGCCGTTCGTGACGGGTGCCCGCGCGGCTGGGGCCGGCGTGTTGCTGCTGGTGCGCACCTCCAACCCCGGTGCCGCCGACGTGCAGGATCTGGAGCTGGCGGCGGGCGGCCTGGTGTGGGAGCGCCTGGCGGGGTTCGTGGCCGAGCAGGGAGCGGCGGGAATCGGCGAGTCCGGCCTCAGCGACGTCGGTGCGGTGGTGGGGGCCACACAGCCACAACATCTCGAGCGGGCGCGCGAGTTGATGCCCCATGCGGTGCTGCTGCTGCCGGGTGTGGGGGCGCAGGGGGGCCGCGTGGAGGATCTGGCTCCGGCTTTCCTCCCCGGCCGGGCGGGCGGCCTGGTCACCGCCTCGCGCAGCATCGTCGGTGCGCACCTCGCCACGGGCGGCGACCCGGCGGAAGCGGCCCGCGCGGAGGCAGAGCGCCTGCGGGAAACCGCATGGTCACTGGGGGCATGACCGATCGGACGAATTTTTAGGCCACGTTGTGGTGAGGTCGGCTACGCTAGGCGTGCTCGCAGCGGCGCCATCCGGCGCCGTGCGGCGCAGACGTGGATGAGGCATTCGGGATGATCATCACGGTCACGCTCAACGCGGCTATCGATAAGTCGCTCTCGGTGCCCAACTTCCGCTTGGGGCGGCGGCACCGCACCGTCGAGCAGCGCACGATGGCGGGCGGCAAGGGCGTCAACATCGCCCGTGCCCTGAAGGCGCTGGGGCAACCGGTGATCGCGACCGGGATGGCGGGCGGCCCCACGGGGACGCACATCGTCGAGCAGCTCACCGAGGAGGCGATCCTCAACGACTTCGTGCGCATCCGCGAGGAGTCGCGCACCAACACCTCGGTGCTCGATCCGACCAGCGGCGAGCAGACCGAGATCAACGAGCGCGGGCCGAAGGTGAGCGAGCGCGAGGTGGAGCTGTTTCGCGACAAGCTCCTCTACCTCGCGCGGGGCGCGGCGATCGTGGTGTTCGCGGGCTCGATCCCGCGCGGCGTGGAGAGCGACGTATACGCGGGCCTGATCCGCGAGCTGCAGCGCACCGGGGTCACGACCGTGATCGACACCGACGGCGACCCTCTGCGTCACGCGGTGCGCGCCGAGCCGGACGTGGTGTCGCCCAACGTGCTGGAGGCCGAGGAGCTGGTCGGCCACGAGTTCGCCGACGAGCAGGAGCGCTCGCTGGCGGTCGGCGAGCTGGTCGCGCTGGGGGCGCGCGAAGCGATCATGACGCTCCCCGATGGCTGCTTCGCGCAGGTGCAGATCGACGGCCAGCCCACGCTTCTGCGGGCCCGCATCGATCTGCGCGAGCCGGTCGCCAAACGGGGCTCTGGCGACGCCTTTCTCGCCGGCTATGTGGCTGCGCGCTACGCCGGCAGCTCCCCCGCGGAGTGCCTGCGCTTTGGCGTCGCCTGTGGCGCGGAGTCCACCGGGCGCCTCGGCGCGGGTCTGATCGAGCGCCGCGAGGTGCACCGCCTGGAGCATGAGGTGGAGCTGGAGCCGGTGGAGCTGCCGGCTGCCGCGAAGGGCTGAGATCGCGATCGTTGCTCGCGCGGTTGTTGATGTTATTTTTCCAGACCAACCACCTACTGGACCTCCATAGCTGTCAATTGGTGGCAGCCCCACAGGTCCAGTTGGTGGTTGTGCTCTCAAACTGAAGCATTACCGCGCCCGGGTGGAGGGCTGAGTGCTTGTTTCACCCCCCCGCCACATCCCGCCGCAGAAACACAAGGTAGGCAGCAAACAACGCTGGCACCGCGTACAGCGCACACACCCACGCGGAGTGGCCGATCGGCGCCCAGTCGGTCGGGGTGCGCAGGAGGCCGTGCCAGTTCTCGTACTGTTCGGTGAGCAGGTAGGGCTTGAGTCCTTCCAGGCCGGGGATCTGACCGACGATGAACAGCAGGATCGTGAAGCCCACGGTACCGACGACGGCTCCGGCGCTGTTGCGGGTGGCGGTGGAGAGCAGCACTCCGATGCACACCACGCTCAGCAGCGGGATCAGGTACACGGCGTTCGAAGCGAACACCAGCAGCAGCCCTTCGGGCGCGGACACCACGCTGCCGGAGAATGTGACGACGTGGTGGAAGCCCCACGAGGCCACGCCGGCGACGGTCGCCACGGCCGCCGATAGGAAGACCGCGATGGCCCCGTATGTCATCGCCGCGAGCGCCTTGGCGGCGAACACCTGCCCGCGATCGACCGAACGCGTGAGGATCGTCTTCAGTGTGCCGTTGCCGTCCTCGGCGGCGACGATGTCGCCAGCGACCAGGGCGGCGATCAGCGGCAGCATGAACACCGACAGGAACAGCAGCATCAGCACGGGCGTGGCGAGGCCGGATTGGGTGATGTGCGAGGCGAAGATGTTGCCTTGGTCGTGGCCGTGATCGCTGCGCAGGTTCTGAGCGATCACGAAGATGATCGGCAGGATCGCTGCGAGTCCGAGGCCGAGGTAGGTGCGCTTCTGCGAGACCAGCTTGCGCAGCTCCCAGCGGTAGGCGGTCAGCGTGGAGGGGCGCCTGACATGCGAGGCGCCGGCGGGAGTCAGCGCCGAGGAGGCTTCAAGCGTGCTCATGGACCTGCCCCTGCGCGAGGGTTCCGTCGCTCCCCGGGGTCCCGGTACCCGCCGCGTCCGCGCCGCTCGCGGATGTTGTTCCGTCGTCGGCTGGACTGCCGTTTCCCACAGAGATCGCAGTGGCCCTCTGTGCCCCGTCGCCCTCGGTAAGGCGGAAGAAGAGGTCCTCGAGCGTCGCCAGCTCCGGCGTCAGCGCGAGGATGCCGACTCCCGCCGCCCCCAGCGCGAGCGTGAGAGCGCCCACGTCTCGCTCCTGCGCCTGGAAGGAGAGGCCGTGCTCGGGTGGGTGGGCATTGGCCACATGCTCAATGCCGGGCTGCGCGCGCAGCACCGCGAGCGCGCGGGTGTCGTCGGTGGAGCGCAGCCGGTAGCCGGCCCCGCCCTGGCGGCGCAGGTCGGCGAGCGCGCCCTCGTAGACGACGCGCCCGGAGTCGACGATCGCCACGCGATCGCACAGTTCCTGCACCTCAGGCAACTGGTGGCTGGAGAGCAGGACGGTGATCCCCTGGTCGGCCAGCCGGCGGATCAGCTCGCGCATGTCGCGCATCCCCGCCGGGTCGAGGCCGGTGGCGGGCTCGTCGAGGATCAACAGGCGCGGGCGGCGCAGCAGCGCGGCGGCGATGCCGAGGCGCTGGCGCATGCCGTGGGAGTAGCCGCCCACACGGTGCTCGGCGCGCGGGCTCAGCTCGACGGTCTCGAGCACCTCGGGAATGCGCTCCCGCGCGCCGCCGCCATCGAGCGCTCCAAGCAGTTCGAGGTTCTTGCGCGCGCTCAGGTAGGGGTAGAACTTCGGCGCCTCCACGAACCCTGCGACACCCTCCAGCGCCCTCGCGCCCTCGCGGATCGGGTTGCGGCCGAACAGCTCGACGGTGCCCTCCGTCGGCATGATCAGGCCGAGCGCCATACGGAGCGTGGTGGTCTTGCCAGCGCCGTTGGGCCCCAGGAACCCGTACACATCGCCCGCGTGGACGTTCAGGTCGATGTGATCGACCGCCAGAACCTCCTTGTAGCGCTTGACCAGCCCCCGCGCGCGAACCGGCTGCGCCTCGTCGCCCCTGGCTGCGTCCTCAGTCGCTCGCGTGCGAAGCACGCCACGCTCCTTGCGTCCTTGCCAGGAACGACGAGTCACTCGCCGGTGCCCGCTGAGTTCTGTTCTCAGGTCGGTATACAGGCGGCGCGTCGCCCACGGTTACAGGCCCTTGGCCACCGCTTCGACCGCGGCGGGGGGGACCGCGCCGGCGATCAGGTAGCGCACGCCGGAGCGCTCGAAGGTCAGCAGCGTGCCAAGCTCGGTCGGCAGCTCGCTGGCGACGGCGCCGTTGACCTTGACCTGCTGCAGCCCTTCGGGCAGCGCCGAGGTCTGAGAGGAGGAGCCGGCCTTGGCCTTGCCTTCGAGCACCGCGATCGTTCCGGGCCCGCTGCCGTGCGTGGTGACGTTCGGGTGTTCATGTTCGCCGCCGGGTGCGGAGCTGCCCTGATGTTCGCCGGGCTTGGGCAACACGACTTCTTCGACCTTGGCGTTGGCGGGCGGCGTGAATACAAACACAGACGGTTCGATGGGCCCGTAGGAGATCGAGGTGGCGGCCAGTTCGAGCACGGGCGCGGAGCTCTCGGTGGAGTAGACCGCGGCGCGCAGTGGGACGCCGTTCACGGCATCCCAGGAGAGCTCGGCGCCGGCCAGCAGGCTGCCGCCTTCCTTGGGGGACACCCGCACGGTGTAGGCGGCCTGGCCGGCTACGTCGGTGGGTGTCGCGCCGGAGACGTCGGCGTGGTTGCTCAGATGCGCGATCGCTTCTTCGATCTTGGCCACACTGGGGACTTCGTGGGTCTTCGTCGATGTCTGTTCTTCCTGCACGGGGGGCGTGTAGCGGTAGAGCGTGTTGGAAGAGGCGTCGTACATCGACAGGGTGTGCCCGTCGTAGTAGATCTGGGTGTCTCCCTTTTCGGCCTGCAGCTCCAGACGCACGCGGCCTTCCTTTGAGATCCACAGTCGCCCGGAGGCGCCGGAGAGCAGCGGGCTGGAGGTAAGCTGGCTGGCTTCGCCGCCGCCGCTGGCGAGGTTGGCGCCTTCGAGCAGGTGGTTGGTGAGCCGGATCTGGGCGCTCACGCCTTGGATTCGATTCCCACCCGCCCCCGCGGTGAGCGCGTCGTGGACGGCGTCGGCCAGCGGCTTGGGCGGGGGTGTGGGCCCCACGCCGAGCGCCGTGGCGAGCGCCGTCGCGCCGATGCCCACACCGATCAGCACGCCGCACAGGAGCAGCAGGCGGGAGAGCGGTAGGCGGCGCAGGAAGTAGCTCATGGCTGGTGCCTCGGGTTGCGATGCAGGTCGCGTGGAGATGCGATCAAGGTCTCAATGAGAGGCTAGCGCGATAGATCAAGAGATCCTGAAGGAGTTGATGGGGAAGCTCTCATCTTCGCCAACGTATATCGTGCCGGCCGGCATGTCCCTCCCACTCGCAATCGCTGCGATCCCGCTGCTAGTCACCGTCGGCATTCTCGCGCTCGGCTTCGGGGTGTTCCTGCTGGCGATGCGCCGCCCCAGCGGGACTCCCGAGGGATCGACGCCCGCTGAATCGAAGGCCGCCCAGCGGGGGCTGACAGCGGGCCTCGTGCTCGTGTGCGCCTTCGGCCTGGTGGTGCCCGGCCTGGTGCTGGCCTTCAACAGCGCGCACAAGGCCAGCGTGGGCGTCGGCGGCGTGCACCTGGATGCCCAGCAGCAGAAGGGCCGGGAACTCTTCTCGCACTCGTGCAACCTCTGCCACACGCTCGCCGGCGCCGCCGCGGTGGGCCGCACTGGCCCCGACCTCGACGTGCTGATCCCGACAGTGGGTTCGACGCTGCCTGAAAAGGCGCAGTACGCCGCTCGCAAGGCGTTCATCCTGAGCGCGATCCTCGAAGGTCGCGCACGCGGCAAAGGCCAGATGCCGAGACTGCTTTTCCAGGGCGCCGAAGCCGAAGACGTGGCCTCCTTCGTGGCGGCGATCGCCGGGCACTGACGGTCGCCGACGGTCATGGTCACGCCCGGGCACTGACGTCGCTGACGGTCATGGTCACGCCCGGGCACTGACGTCGCCGACGGTCATGGTCACGCCCGGGCACTGACGTCGCCGACGGTCATGGTCACGCCCCGGCACTGACGCCGCGCGGGTCCCACTCCCCAACCGGCATTCGTGCCGTCCGAACGCACTGTCAGCATCATGCGCATGGTCGAGAGGACCTTGCGTCACCGACGCAGGCCGCGCCGTACGCCGACTGAGTGGGTGGGCCCGCATCCCGATCGGATCGCCGGGTGGGCGGTGGTGATGGGCTTCGCGCTGGTGCTGGCGGCGCTGCTCAGCGCGCACGGGTAGCAGTCCCAGTGGGAGAGGTGGTGCTTCGATTCCGGCGGGAGGTGGCTAGCGACCCGCGGAAGGTGGTGTTCATTTTCGGCGTATAACCACCAACTGGACCTGTGGGCAGCGACCAGATGAGAGGTCCAGTTGCTGGTTGGGGCGCGAAAATGAACTGATGTAGCGCACGCCGGTTTTGGCCACCCGTCGATACCGGCCGCGCCGGCCATCGACTAAGGTCCGGCGAGATGGCAGAGCAGCCGGACATGCCGAACGCCAGCATGGCCGACGCCGCCATGCCGAAGACCGCCGCGGACGTGAGCGCGCTCGTGGAGGAGCGCAAGATCAGGTTCATCCGCTTCTGGTTCACCGACATCCTCGGCCAGCTGAAGTCGTTCTCGATCAACGCCGCCGAGCTGCAGGACGCGTTCGAGGCGGGGATGGGCTTCGACGGCAGCTCGATCACCGGCTTCAACGCGATCGAGGAGTCGGACATGATCGCGCTGCCCGACCCGAGCACGTTCGCGGTGCTGCCGTGGCGCCCCGAGGAGCAGGGGGTGGGGAGGATGTTCTGCGACATCATCACCCCCGAGCGCACCCCTTACGAGGGCGATCCCCGGCACGTGCTGCGCCGCGCAGTGGAGCGCGCGCAGGGGATGGGCTTCGACACCTTCAACGTGGGGCCGGAGCTCGAGTACTTCCTGTTCCGCGACTCGCGCACGACCGAGCCGCTCGACCACGGCGGGTACTTCGACCTGACCACACTCGACGCCGGCAGCGACGTGCGCCGCGAGACGGTGCTGGCGCTGGAGCAGCTGGGGATCCACGTGGAGTACACCCACCACGAGGTCGGGCCCTCCCAACACGAGATCGACATGCGTTACGCCGACGCGATGAAGATGGCCGACGACTGCATGACATACCGCATCACCGTGAAGGAGTACGCGATGAAGTACGGCTGGCATGCGACGTTCATGCCGAAGCCGCTGTTCGGCGAGAACGGCTCGGGGATGCACACCCACCAGTCGCTGTTCAGGGAGGGCCGCAACGCCTTCTTCGACGCCGATGACCCCTACTTCCTCTCCGACGTCGGCAAGGCGTTCATCGCCGGCCAGCTGCGCCACGCGCGCGAGATCTGCTCGATCTTCGCGCAGTGGGTCAACTCCTACAAGCGCCTCGTGCCCGGCTTCGAGGCGCCCACCTACGTCGCCTGGTCGCGTCGCAACCGCTCTGCATTGGTACGCGTGCCGCTCTACCACCCCGGCAGCGAGAAGGCGACGCGGATGGAGCTGCGCTGCCCCGACCCGGCGTGCAATCCCTACCTCACGTTCGCGGTGCTCTTGCAGGCTGGTCTGGAGGGGATCGAGAAGGGGTATGAGCTACCCGAGCCGATGGAGCAGAATCTCTACCACCTCTCGGGCAAGGAGCGCTCGCGGCTGGGCGTGGAGCAGCTGCCGGAGACGCTCGGCGACGCGATCGAGCTGACCGCCCAATCGGAGCTGGTGCTGCGCACGCTGGGCGAGCACATGTTCAACCGCTACGTGGAGATCAAGCGCCAGGAGTGGGAGGACTACCGGGTGCAGGTGACCCAGTGGGAGCTCGACCGCTACCTGTCGATTTTGTAGGAGGGGCCTCCGCCGCTAAAGCGGCTGCGGCGGTGGGGCAGTGGTGACGTTCCGGGCGTGGCTGGCTGCCGATGGCGGATGCGGGAAGGGCCTCGTGGCGCGCCCGGCCGCGGCCGTTGATGGGCTACTCGTTCGCGATTGTCCGCGGAGCGCCGGCGGCGGAACGTGCGGGAGGCACGGCGCATGCGAGTGCCGCGGACGGCGAGAGATGCAGCTCCAGTGCCTGCAGCAGGTGCCCGAACGAGGAGGGGTGCTGCGGGGCGATCTCGTGCAGCAGCCGCAGCACGCCGAGCGCATGGCGAACGTATGACTCCTCGCCGGTGATCTGCGCGAGCCGCAGCAGCCCGAGCGCGGCCGATGAGGCGCCGGAGGGGATCGGGGAGTCGTCGAGCTCCTTGCGCCGCGCGATCAGCTCCTCGCCGTCGGTGGGTGTCGAGAAGAAGCCGCCGCGCTCGGGGTCGGCGAAGCGCTCGATCGTCTGCTCGGCGAGCACGCGTGCTGCGGTCAGCCAGCGCTCCTCGCAGGTCGCTTCGAAGAGCACGATCAGCGCCTCCAGCAGGAAGGCGTAGTCCTCCAAGTAGCCGCCGATGTGCGCACGACCCTCGGAGTAAGTGCGCAGCAGGCGCCGCGGCTTGGCCTCGCCCAGGGCGGTCGGCTCGTGCTGCCCGGTCTCGCCCGCGGTTGAGGACTCGCGCAGCTCGCGGAGGATGAACTCCGCGCACTGCTCCGCGGCGTCGAGGTAGCGCGGCTCATCGAGCACCGACCCCGCGTCGGCGAGCGCGGCAATCATCAACGCATTCCAGCTGGTCAGGCGCTTGTCGTCGAGGCCCGGCCGGGTGCGGCCTGCGCGGGCCTCCAACAGCCGCGCGCGGATACGCTCACGGGTGGCGGCGTCCGGCCGGCCAACGCCGTCGGGCCGACCCGTCCCGTCGGTTTGTGGGCCCCCGCTTCTGTCGGTGAGCACATTGAGCCCCGGTTCGGGGTGGTGGGGGTCGACGAAGTTGCCCTCCTCGCTGGCCCCCAACCAGCGGATCGCGGCGTCGGCGTCCTCGCCGAGGACTGCTCGCAGCTCGCCCACTCGCCACACATAGAAGCGGCCCTCGACGCCCTCGGAGTCGGCGTCTAGCGCGGAGTAGAAGCCGCCCTCCGGCCCGCGCATCTCGCGCAGTGTCCAGTCGAGTATTGCGCGGGTCACGTGAGCGAACCCCTCCCCCTCCTCCTCCCCCTTCTCTTCCACGAGCCGGTGCCCATGCAGGTAGGCGCGCGCGAGCAGCGCGTTGTCGTAGAGCATCTTCTCGAAGTGCGGCACCGTCCAGGAGGCGTCCACCGAGTAGCGGTGAAAGCCCCCGCCGAGCTGGTCGTGGATGCCTCCGGCCGCCATCGCGCGCAGCGTCGCGAGCGACATCTCGCGCTCGCCGTGGCGCAGCAGGAACTCGATCACTGGGGTCTGCGGGAACTTGGGGGCGCCGCCGAAGCCGCCGTTGACTGTGTCGAACGAGCCCCGCAGCACTGCCACCGCGGCGTCGAGCGCCCCCGTGTTGAAGGGCTCGGTGGAGGGCTCCATCCGTGCCGCGCGGGAGAGCTGCTCGCGGATCCGCTCGCCGCCGGCGCGGATCTCGGCGGCGTTCTCGCGCCACGTCTCCGCGATCGCCAGCAGCACTTGGCTCCACGAGGGCATCCCGTGGCGGGGCTCGGGCGGGAAGTAGGTGCCGCCATAGAAGGGCGTCTGCTCGGGTGTGAGGAACACGTTCAGCGGCCACCCCCCGTGGCCGGTCATCCCCTGGACGGCCTCCATGTAGAGCGCATCGACGTCGGGCCGCTCCTCCCGATCGACCTTCACGCACACGAACTCCTCGTTCATCAGGGCCGCCACGCCGGGGTCTTCGAAGGACTCGTGCTCCATCACGTGGCACCAGTGGCAGGAGGAGTAGCCGATCGACACGACCAGCGGCACATCGCGTGCGCGCGCTGCCGCCAGCGCCTCGGGGCCCCACGGCAACCAGTCCACGGGATTCTGCGCGTGCTGGCGCAGGTAGGGCGAGGTCTGGCTCGCGAGCGCGTTGGGCACGTGTTCAGGGTAGCCCGACGGCGCCGGCTCTTAGGGGTCCGCGACAAAGTATCTGACGGTCCGGTGCGGTCGCTTCGGGGCGGTCTGCGCCACCCGCGGTGCTCGCCGTGCTACCAGCACGGCTGCGCTCGCGTGCGTCGCATCCCATCCCCGAATCGACCACCCCGATCCCGCCATCTACTTCGTCGCGAACCCCACCAGCGCCGGCAGCGGGAAGTTCAGCGAAGGCGGCAGTCCGCCCGCCAGCGATTCGGGCGCGGCCGTCCCCACCCGTGAGAGCTGGGCCTTGGCCGTGCTCACGTTGAAGCGCTCTCCGGCGAGCGTGCCGGTCGCGCGATTGCCGTCACCGAGCGTGATCGTGCCGTGTGTGGCGGCCCCGCCGCTGACATGGATCGTGATGCTCAGCAGCTTGCCTTCCTTGGCTGGGAGCGTGCCGCTGAGCGCCACCCCGGGCACGAACGTAAGGTCGTGCAGGCGCACCGCGGAGGCGCTGAGCTTGGCGTAGCCGCCGTGCAGCCCGCCGAAGCTCGACCCATTCGGCAGCTTCTGCTGGACCTGCAGGGTTGCCCCGATCAGCTGGCGCTCGAGGTCCACGATCGTGTCGAGCACAGCGGTGAGGGTGCGCCCGCGGTTGCCGCCGAGGCCGGGTACGGGCTGTACGCGGGCGAGCTTCGTGGGGGTGATCGGGGTGGGGCCGAAGGGGTTGGGTTCGGGCTTGCACGGCTGCACAGGAGTCCCCCCGAAGAAGGCTTCCACCGCCAGCGAGGCACAGTCGCCGAAGTCGCTGCCAACGACGGAGTGGCCGGTGTAGGGGACGACGAGCAGCTGGGCGTCGGGGATCTCCGCGACGATCCGCCGCGCGTTCGAGGTTGGGGTGCGCAGGTCCTGCTCTCCGGAGAGGAGCAGCGTCGGCACGTTCGGCAGCGGGCCGGCGGCGGGCGGCGCGGGGGAGGCGTTGGGCCAGTCCACGCACACGGGCACGAGGCTGTCCGCCCACGCGGTGGCTGCGTCGAACGGGTAGAGGTCGCCGCTCGGCAGCCCGTGCAGCGCGGCGCGCGCTTCGGCTTCGCGCGCCGCGGGCGTGGCCGCGCGCTGCCAGGGGAAGGGCTTCTCTTCGCAGGAGGTCGCGAGGAACAGCGCGTTGTCTTCTTCTTCGTTGGCTTCCCGTTCGGCACGGGAGCCCTTCGGCTGCAGCGGCACGTTGGGGATCAGCCCTTCCGAGAGCGCCTTCAGGCGCAGCAGCGGGTCGGGGTTGCCGTGCAGCGCGGACTGCACGGCGGCCGGCAGCAGCGCGCGCAGCGCGGGGTTGAGATCGCCCGCGAGCAGGACGTTGAAGAGGTCGGCTTCCCCGATCGTGGCGGAGTGGCGGTGCCCCGTCCCGTCGTACACCGAGCCGCTGAGCGCATGCTTGCGCAGCCGTACCGCCAGCGTGGCGATGTCGCCGAGCGGGTTGGAGGTGATGTGGGTGCACGCCCCTTCCGAGCAGAGCTCTTCGAGCATCGGCTTCAGCGCCTGGATCGAGGAGAGCGAGAAGGGTTCGGGTCCTTCAGGGAGCACCACCGAGTCGAGCACCAGCGCTTCCACGTGTTCGGGGTAGCGTTCGGCGTACTCGAGTGCGACCTTGGTGCCGTAGGAGGTTCCGTACAGCACAAGCTTTTCGTAGCCCATCGCTTCGCGGATCGCCTCGATGTCCGCCACCGATTCCTCGCTCGTGAATGCCCCGCGGGCCGGCCCGAGCTGCAAAGCGCACTGTTCGGCGAGCTGCGCTTCGCTGTGCGCTTGTTCGAGCGCGGGCGAGTTGTGGCAGTTGAGTGGATCCGAGCGTCCGGTGCCGCGCTGGTCGTAGACGATCAGGTCGCGGCCGCGCAGCGCGGGCGCGATCGCCTTGGTGACGAAGCTCGCGAGCGGGTCGGCCGCTTGGCCGGGGCCGCCCGCAAGCGCCAGCACGGCGCTGGAGCTCGGGGCGAGGCCAGCTTGCAGGCGCTCCACGCTGAGGTCGATCGTGCCGGGGACGGTGCCCGCGCGGTCGAGCGGCACGGCGACGGTGGTGCAGGCGAAGCTGGCTTCGTGGGCGCAGGGGGCGAAGCTGAGGCTGAGGCTAGTGCCAGGGGAGCCAGCCGAGGAGGCTGGCAAGCCTGTGAGCAGCAGCGCGGACAGCAGCGCCACGAAGAGCGAAGAGGGTGCTCGTCTGCGCATCGGAACCGACAATAGCGGCAGTGGCGGTGGGGCTTGCGCCGGTACTCACCCGCTGTTCCCCGAGCTCGCCCACCAGCGCCTTGTGCGGGCCGAGGTGCAGCGTGCCGCGAGCGGCGGCCTTGCCGCCGATCCGCAGCGTGATCTTTTCGGACTTCACCGTGCCGGACACGGTCACGCCGGGCACGTAGGAGTAGCCGTGGAAGCTCAGCCCGCCCTTGGAGAGCTTGGCCCAGCCGGCGCGCAACCCGCCGCTGCTCAGCGAGGTGAGGCTGGTGGAGTCGCTCGCTGCCAGCAGCTGGATCGTGAGCTGACGGTCGAAGTCGACGATCGTGAGTGCCACTGCCTGCAGCGTCCGCCCGGCGCGGCCGTGGTAGCCGTGCGCCGGAGCCACGTCGGCGAGTCGCGCCGGCGCTAGGGGGGTGGGAATCAGCAGCGGCGAAGTGGGCGGTCCGGCGGCGCAGGGGGCGATCGGATGCACGCCCACCCCGTTGCTGAACATCGCCTGCAGCCCCTTGCGCGCGCACGAGGTGGGCTCGTCCTCGAGCACGGCATGCCCGGTGTTGGGCACCACCAGCAGGTGTGCGTCGGGGATCTGCGCGGCGACCGCGCGCGCGTTGGCGGTGGGGGTGCGCAGGTCGTCGGCGCCGCTGAGGACCAACGTGGGGACATTCGGCATCGCTTCCGTCACAGCCGGCGGCGCGGGCGTCGCGGAGGGCCAGTAGGCGCACGCGCGGAGCTCGTCGAAGTCGAGCACGTTGGTGGACGTGAAGGGCGCGAACGCGCTCGTCGGGAGGGCGCCGATCTGCGTCCTAGCCTGCGCCACTCGTGCAGCGGGGCTGGCGCTGCGGCTCCACGGGAAGTCCTCCTCTTCGCAGGTTGTAGTGAAGTAGAGCGGCGAGTCGATCCCTTCGCCTTCTTCGCCTTCGCCGCCGAAGGCGTGCACCAGCAGCCGCGCGAGCGGGGCGTTGTCGCCGCCGGCGGCGGCCCTCACCGCGGCCGGGAATTCCGCCCGCAGCAGTGGGTCGAAGTCGCCGGCGAGCAGGATGTCGAGCAGCTCGTTAGCGGAGATGGCGACGGGGTTGGGGTGGCCGTGCGGACCCACGTAGCGCCCGCGCACGATCCCGCCGCCCATGCGCTTCACGAGCCGCCCGAGGTCGCCGACGGGATTGGGGGTTATTTGGGCGCACTGGCGGTAGGCGCACAGCTGGCGCAGGATGCGTGGGATCGCTTCGAAGGTCGTGCGGTCGAGCGGGTCGGGGCCAGTCGGTGGCACCACGGAGTCGAGCACCAGCGCTTCCACGTGCTGGGGATACTCCTGGGCGTACTCCTCCGCCACCTTGGTGCCGTAGGAGGTGCCCCACAACACGAGCTTTTCGTAGCCCAGCGCCCTGCGCAGCGCCTCGATGTCGGCGACCGAGTCGAGGCTCGTGTAGAAGGCCCGTTCGGGGCCGATCTGTTCGGCGCACGATTTGATCAGCTGCCCGCCGCTGCGGAAGGCGCCGGGCTGTTCGAAGCCGTGGCAGGAGAGCGGGTGCGAGTAGCCGGTGCCGCGCTGATCGAACACGATCAAGTCGCGCGTGTCGAGGATCGGCCCGAGCAGCTCGGTGAAGGTTTCGGCGAACGGGATCGCCGACTGCCCCGGCCCGCCGGCAAGCGCAATCACTGCCGAATGGGCTTCGCCGACAGGCGCCAGGCGGCGGCGGAGCGCCAGCGTGATCGTTCCGGGCACGACCCCGCTGGGGTCGAGCGGCACGGTCAGGTGCGCGCACGCCAGTTCGTTGCTTTCCTTGCACGGCATGAAGGGGATTTGGACCCCGCCCGCCCCGGCCGAGGCGGGCAGCGCGCCCGCCGCGACGCACGCGGCAGCGATCGGGGCCGCCAGGAACGCGACGGCAAGCTTCCTGGCGGATGGTCGCACCAGTTGGAATCTACCTGATCGGACAGGACGATGCGCCGGTTCCGTGTGTGGCGCGCGTTGGGTGGGCGTTGTAGGGTCAGCGCATGTGCGCCGCGAAAACTGGCCTTCGCCGGCCGGTGGAGCCCGGAGAGGGCAGCGTATGAGCGAGCGCCGCCACACCGTCACGGCCCCCGGAGCGCCTGCCGCGATCGGCCCCTACAGCCACGCGGTGAGGGCCGCCGGCGAGCTGCTGTTCTGCTCCGGGCAGATCCCCCTCGACCCGGCAAGCGGCGAGCTGGTCGGAGTGAGCGCGGGTGAACAGGCGCGCCGCTGCCTGGAGAACCTGAGCGCGGTGTGCGCCGCGGCCGGCACCACGCTCGACCAGGCGGTGCGGGTCACGATCTACATGACCAACCTGGGGCAGTTCGCCGAAGTCAACGAGGTGTGCGCCGAGCTCTTCCCGGACGACCCCCCGGCGCGGGTGACGATCGGGGTGGCGGGCCTGCCGCGCGGGGCGCAGGTCGAGATCGACGCGGTGGTCGCGCTGGGGTCCAACTCGTCTGGGGGCCCGGTGCCGAGCGAGCCACCCATGCTGGTTAGGCCGGCGGCGCCGGTCCCACCACCGGCCGCGGCGTCGGTCCCACCACCGGCGTCGGCCTCACCACCGGCCGCTGCCTCGCTGCCCACGCTGTCAGACCCTGCGCACGTCTACCATGTCGAGCTGCGCCACTTCCCGCGCAACCTCTGCCACTTCAACATGGGCGCCGCGGAACTACAGAGCGCGATTCTGGAGCCGTGGGCGGCCGACCGCATGTTCGACCTGGGAGACCTCCGCTGGGACCCCCGCCAGGCGCGCCTAACAATACTCGAGGGCCCGCGGATCCCACCGGATCAGCTCACGATGGGCCGCGGCTGGAGTACCGCCAAGCGCCATGGCGCGGACGTGACAGACCAGCTGCTGGCAGCAGCCGGGGCGCCGCGCAGGGACTGAGGGTCCGGAGCGCCGCACCCAGGCCGGCGCAGACCCGCCGCTACACTTCCTCCCCGGCCTGGTGGGCGTAGCTCAGCTGGTAGAGCTCCGGGTTGTGGTCCCGGCGGTCGCGGGTTCGAATCCCGTCGCTCACCCCTATAAAGTACCTGCAAAGTAGCATGTTTTGAGTTTGTAACGTCCCGACACAAGCTAGCCAGGGTACCAATGGGGTACCAAACTATGGGGAGCACTTCTGCGCACTAGCCGGTCGGTGGGGAGGACGATCCAGCTCGTCGAGAAGCGAATGACTCCGCAAGCGCACATTGGCCCAATGCGCTTCGAGCGGGCGGGTGGACTGGCTGCTGGACGCGCCTGCTCGAGTGCTGGTGCAGGGACGGTGGGGTCTGGCTCGTGAGGGGGCCATCGTCGATCGTGCTTTCTCGATAAGTTTCCGCTATGGCAACTGTCAGCGACGGTGGACGAGCCGGATCGGGGTCCGATGGCTGGCTGCATGCTCGCCTGATCCCTACTTATGGCATACGCAGCCAAGAGGAGCAGGAGAAGCGCGCTACTTCGTGTCTTCTTGCCGTGATGCACGGTGTCCCCGAGTTCGGGCATTCGCTCCTGCGAGAGCTGGGGGCACCAAGGTCGCCAACCATCGACACGTTTGCCGAGGTTCGCTTCAAGAACGCGGAAGGCAAGGTGGACATCCCTGATGGGGCGATCGTGTGTGAGCGTGGTGGCAAACGCTGGACCTGTCTCGTCGAGGTCAAGACTGGTACCGCTGCCCTGAAGGACGACCAGGTCGAGAGGTACGTCGTCATCGCACGCGAACAGGGCTTCGACAGTGTCCTTACGATCTCGAACCAGATCACCCACACCGCGTCGGAGTCGCCGGTGTCCGTGAGTGGCCAGAAGCTCCGTAAAACAAAGCTCTGGCACCTGTCATGGTGGCGAATCCTGACTGAGGCGGTCGTGCAGAGCCGCTACCGAGGGGTGTCCGATCCCGACCAAGCCTGGGTCCTCCGAGAGCTGATCCACTATCTCAGCGGCGAAGCTTCCGGAGTCGCGGGCTTCGAGGACATGGGGAAGGACTGGGTCTCGGTGCGCACGGCCGCTCACGATGGGACCCTGCGCCAGGGAGACGTCCGTGCTCGCCAGGTCGCGGAGCGGTGGGAGCAGTTCACCGAGTACCTGTGTCTCAGCTTGTCTCAGGAATTGGGACGCAGTGTCGTCTCGCTTCGACCACGCAAACAGACCACCAGCGCGCGGCTCGACGAGTTGGAGAAGTCGCTGACGGGCGGCGGCACCCTCCAGACGACGATCCATGTCCCGGATGCCATCGGCGACTTGCAGATACGCGCCGACCTCAAGTCGCGCCAGACGTCCCTCAGCGTGGACATCATGGCACCAACGGAAGGACGACCCAAGTCCCGTATCAGCTGGTTGCTGCGCCAGCTCCCCGAGGCGTGGCCGGATCTGCGCATCGAGGTTTGGTACCCCTATGTCCGGGAGAGCGCCGCCGCGACACTGGAGCAGGCACGTGCGCAGCCAGAGGGCCTGCTCTGCCAAGCAGACATCAAGCGTGATCCACGCTCCTTCACGGTGACGCTCAGCCGACCGATGGGACAGAAGCGAGGCCGGGCCGAGGGCTCATTCGTACGCGAGACGCGCGAACAGACGGTTACGTTCTATCGCGATCTCGTCCAGAACCTCAAGGCTTGGCAGGTACGCCCTCCGCAAATCCGCACCGAGGCGGTGCCTGATGCCGATGGCAGTGAGCCTCCGTCGCCGCCGGACCTCCTACCTCTGACACCTGCCGACAGGATGCTGCCTAGGCTCACAAGCGGTAGCGCATCGGACGGCGACATGGCTGATCGGTTTGTGCCCACCCCGCCGGAAGCAAGCTTGCCCCAAGAGTTCGTTCAACGTCCTGTTTTGAGCGAATCCGACCTCGACGAACCCGATCCAACCCCATCGACCCCGACCCAAACCGACCCCCCCTGGGCAAACTCATAACCCTGCGCACGATGATTGCGCCCAGCGCGCGCGCTGCTCTCGTCGCTCGCTTAGGGCTTGTAGATAAATAACGTTGCAGGATGCGTGTCACGTGTGTGGAACAGTGAGGCGTGGTCTATGAGGATGCGATTGGCGAGCGGTTTAGGGCGCTGGCGGGTGAGCTGAATGAGCGTCAGCGCCGCCTGTTTGTGGCGGCCGAGGCGCGAGCGGCGGGACGGGGTGGTGTCGCAACGGTCTCGCGGCAGACCGGGGTGAGCGTACCGACGATTCGCAAGGGGATTGCGGAACTGGAGTTCGGCGAGCATCTGGAGCGTGGGCGTGTCAGACGGCGGGGCGGTGGCCGCAAGGCACTGACTGAGGTTGACCTGACGCTGGCTGGTGATCTCGAGCGGCTCGTGGAGGAGAGTTCGCGTGGTGATCCGGAGTCACTTTTGTGTTGGACCTCCAAGAGCGTGCGCAACCTGGCCGAGGGGCTGCGTGAGATGGGGCACGAGGTTCACTTCACTTCTGTGGCGACGCTCCTGCGCTCCCTCGGGTACAGCCTGCAAGCGAACGTCAAGACGAGGGAGGGCCGCCAGCACCCCGACCGCGATCTGCAGTTCCGCCACATCAACCAGGCCGCGAAGGCGGCCGTGGCCGCGGGCTGGCCGGTGATCAGCGTAGACACGAAGAAGAAGGAGCTGGTCGGAGACTTCAAGAACGCAGGGCGTGAGTGGCATCTGAAGGGCAAGCCCGAGCTGGTGCGCGTGCACGACTTCAAGGACAAGCAGCTGGGCAAGGCGATCCCTTACGGCGTCTATGACCTGCGCCTGGACGAGGGCTACGTCAACGTCGGCATCGACCACGACACCGCCCAGTTCGCCGCGAACTCGATCCGCAGCTGGTGGGAGCACCTCGGAGCCGAGCGCTACCCGCACGCCACGCAGCTGCAGATCACCGCCGACTGCGGCGGCTCCAACGGCAACCGGACGAAGCTGTGGAAGGTCGAGCTGGGAAAGCTCGCAGACGAGATCGGCCTTGAGATCGCTGTCTGCCATTTCCCGCCCGGCACTAGCAAGTGGAACCGGATCGAGCACCGCCTGTTCAGCTTCATCACCATGAACTGGCGCGGCAAGCCGCTGACCTCCTTGGAGACGATCATCAACCTGATCGGCGCGACCACGACCAGCAGCGGGCTTGAGGTCTACGCCCGTCTCGATCAAGGCACCTACCCCGACAAGATCCGCGTCACAGACGCCGAGCTGCAGACCGTCAACATTCACGGTCAAGACTTCCACCCCGAGTGGAACTACACGATCGTGCCCCGCGGGTGAAGACCAGCATCCATCAGCACGCCGTAATGAAACGTTATTTATCTACAAGCCCTAAGGGGGCCTTCACGGGCGCTCGCAGCCCTCGCTGGTGTGTCGTTCTGCCCGTCGCAGGGAGTGTCGCGCCAACGGCGGGTTGTGCGACAGGTCCCCCACCGCGGTTTGTGGCTCTATCACTGGGGTTGTGTGGTGCCGGATCCCTCGCCTGCGCTGCGCTTGGCGTCCTTGACCACCCGCCCACAACTTCGAGTTCGGGTGGTCAAGGACCGGGATCCTGAACGTGGGATGGAAGACAGGGTGATGGTGTGGTGGCGGTGGGGGACCAGAGTGATTGGGTGACCAAGGATGGGTGACCAGAGAGATGGAGAGAAAGATGGAGATAGATGGTGGAAAGCAGGGTGGCGTGGGGTGGCACATGGGTGGTTGTCTTGTCTGTGGGGCTCCGGCCGACGTCGCTTGCGCTCGTCGGCCTACGCCCCAAACCCCGCGAGGCGCGATGTTAGACAGCGACATGCCCAGTGATGTGCTAACGTGTTGCCTGTGATGCTTTTGTGTGTTGATCTATCTCCAGGGGGTGCTTAATGGCTGATCGTGCCCGTGGGCTTGGTGTCGCGTCTCGTGGCGTGGTCGCCGAGATAGACCGAAAGCTCGCCGCCTTGGATGGAGAGCTTGCGCGCTACCAGAAGCTTCTATCCGAGCGTGAGCGTCTACAGGCCGCCCGGTCCGCCCTCCTGGGGGAGTCACACACACCGGGGCAGATCACACAGGGGGACGTAGCGGAGTACCTGGCAGGGCACCCCGGCTCACGCGCGGGGGAGATCGCGAAGGCGCTCGGTGTGCCGCTGGCAAGGGTCTCCTCACACCTATACCGTGGAAAACACACAAGGTTTGTGAACCGCCCCGACGGATGGCACCTACGCGACAGCGACGAGCACGCCACCAAGGTCGAGGGACGCCGGCGAGGTCGGGCGTGACGGGCTCACAGCACACGATCCCGGCCGTCGCGGCCGAGATCGAACACGCCTCGCGGGGGACCCGGCGCGTAGCTCCGGGGTCGGAACCTGTCAAGGGCGCCCCTTCGGGGCCGCCTTCGGCGGGGCCTGACGGCCCGCCCTTGACAGAACCCGACCCCTCCGCTGAGGGGCACCAGTCTCCGGCAGGCTGGAGCCTGCCGGAGCCAGGCCAACACGCATTCTTGGAAGGCAGCCCCGATATGAGAGCACCTCATGCTCTGGACGGGCACTCACCACGAACGATGAACGGAGGTTTCAATGCGCACTCTCCCAACCGGTGCGGCACGGCAGCGCCACATGCGTCGAGGGGCCGCGCCGATACTGTCCCGGTACCGCGCCCGCGGCATCCATGAGGCTGCTGCGCCCTTCGCGCCGCTCATCGATGCCAAGGCGGCCGGGCGACTGTTGGGGGTTCCCCACACGTGGCTACTCGCTCAGGCCCGGGCCGGGCGTATCCCTCACCACCGCCTCGGCCACTATGTGCGCTTCAGCGCCGATGACCTGAAGTTGTGGCTGCAGGAGACCCGCTCCGGCGACGGGGCCGGTCGGGGTGCGTGACGTCACCAAACCAGCTTGGATCGCCCGGCCGCGCTACGCGCTCACCGCCGGGCGGGACACGAGGTGTCGGCGGGCCTCCGAGTAGAGCGGCTCGGGCGCCATGTCGAGGCCGTCGTCGGGCCAGACGATCGTGCCGGCTTCGACCGAGACTCGCGCGAAGCGCTGCGGGTCTCGCAGCGGCTCGAACACGCCTGTCCACTCACGATCGTCGAAGCTGACGTCGCCCACGGTGCCGTCCTCGAAGGTCAGACGGAGCTCGTACGCGCTGATGACCTCAACGTCGGTGACGTGAACGAGTGGAGGTAGATCGACCATGGGACCAATGTTAGGGGAGTGGGTCGATCTTCTCCAGCGGTCGGTGGTTGCGGGCGTGTTCCCAGTTGGCCAGCAACTCGTCCCGGTGGAGGGGTACCCAATCCTGGATGAGACGAAGCGCCCTCGCGGGGAGCGATCCGGCGAGCAGGGTGCCGTCCAAGGCGATGGACGCGTATTTGCCGGCGTACTCGGCGTGGAAATGCGCAACGGGGTGGTCGCGCTCGTCCCAGTACATCCGAATGATGATCCCGTAGAAGGAACTGATTCTCGGCACTAGCTTCCGCCTGCCGGTACGGTTGCGGCGGCGTCGAGGCCGTTGCTCGTCGGACGGAATGCTGCCTCGACCCACTCCGCCTCGCGCGCGCTAGGTGCGTAGTCAGCGTAGATCAGCGTAGTCTTGAAGTCGCGATGCCCCATCATCTCCTGCAGGGCGCGCATGGGGACGCCCTGGGCGGCCATGCGCGTACCGAAGGTGTGGCGGAGGTCGTGAAAGCGGACGGGACGGACGCCGCCCCGTTGCAGCGCGGCCTTGAAGCGCTTGAGCAGCCGTGAGCGGTCGATCGGCTTGCCGGTGTGGGGGTGGGCGAAGACGAGGTCGTGGTCGTGCCGGTAGGGGGTCTCCTGGTGCAGGCGGTCGAGCTCGCCTGCGAGCCGGTCCGCGAGGGGGACGCTGCGGGAGGAGCGCTTTGACTTGGGCGTGCCGAACTCGCCGCGGACGAAGCTACGGCGGATGCGCACGCGCTGGGCGGGCCAGTCGATGTCTTGCCAGCGCAGCGCGAGCAGCTCGCCCTGGCGCATTCCGGTCATCGCCGCGGCGAGGTACATCCGCCGCTCGACTCGGCCAAGGTCGTCGTCGGGCGCGCCTCGGAGCAGCGCCTCGACTTCCTCGGGTTCAAGGAAGCGGATGTCGGGGTCCCCATCAGGCGCACGGGGCTTGTCGACGAGGGTGCAGGGATTGGACTGGACCCATTCCTCGCGGCGTGCGTACTCGAAGATCGAGTGCAGAACTCCGAGCGCGTTCAGTGTCGTCTTGGCTGCCCGTCCGCTGCGGGTCATGTGGGCGATGAAGGCCTCGATCTCTCGTCGCCCGATCCGCTCGAGCGTGCGGGCGCCGAAGAAGGGAGCCAGCTGGACGCGGACGACGGAGCTGTAGGTCTCGATCGTGGCCCGCTTGCGCCCCTTCGCTCGCAGGCCGGCGATGAGCAGCTCACCGGCCTTCTCGACCGTCACCCGCTCGCGCTGCGCGACGGTGGGCTCGACCGAGCCGATCAGCCGCCGCAACTCGGCCTCGGCCTGGGTGCGGGTCAGGCCCTCGCGCGTCGAGGGAACCCGCTTGGGGCCGACTCGGCGCTTGACCTGTGTCGTGCCGACCCACCACTTGCCGTACCACGTCTCCCGTCCGGCGGAGTCGCGTTTGACGAGCAGCGCACCGGTGCCGCGGGGTCGCCGCGAAGGAGAGGCGGGAGAGGCGGATTTGGCGGGTGGGGGAGGGGACTCCATGAAGCAATCCTACCCCATGCTCCGGACGTCCAGGGTACCAACAGGGTACCAAAGTGAGCGAATTTGACCTAACCTGAGATCACGGAAATCCTTTATACAAGCCAAATCTCATCTGACATGACCCAGGGTTTTCCAGTTGTGGTCCCGGCGGTCGCGGGTTCGAATCCCGTCGCTCACCCTTCGTAGAACCCGTGTGGGCGTGCGGGTTCTGCGTTTCTTGGGGCGCGGCACAGGGGCCGGATCGAGCTGGGGTGGTAACCGAGGTGGTAACTCGCCTCCAAGGATGTCGCGGCCGCGTGATCGGTGCTTGCGCCACCACTGCGGGCACCCGGGCCAACCTGCGGCGGCCAGGCGCTAGAGTGGTCCTGCTGGTCGAGCATCCGCTCAACCAGCAGTGCCGAGCGTTTTCGTAGTCGTTGCCTCGCAGCACCCTCCGCGTCTCGCAGTGCTGCACACACATATACCCGGAGGGAGACAGAGACGGCCACAAGGACCGTGAGGTGGTTCAACGACGACCAGGGCTTCGGATTCATCACGCCGGGTGACCCCCGGCATCGACGCGCTCGGAACTCCACAACAAGGGACGGGACAGACATGGCCTCAAGCGGCAAGAAGAAGACCACGATGGCAAAGCTCACCCGTGAAAGCAGGCTCCGTGAGCGTCGGCTGGACAAGCAGGCCAAGAGGGACGCGCGGAAGCAGGCGACGGCACATCACCCAGATCGGCCCGGTGACACGCTGAGCGCAACGACCGGTACCGGACAGCCTGCTCTCGAAACTGCCGTTCAGGCGCTCGCGGACGCATGATCCTGTCTTACGCATTCGACGAATGCAGCCGCCGGGCAGCAAAGCCGTAGTTTGCCGCGAAGCAGGAAAGGACGTTTCCCGCGTAGCGAGCCTCCCCGCCGCAGCCACGACGCGCTCGCCAGCGTTCCAGCGCTGGCTGTGTCTGTACCTACGGCCGGTCTTTCGAGTCGAACAACTCTTCGAGAAAGAATCGCGTCTTCGGCGGCGGGTCGCCAAGCGGGTACATCTGCTTGAGCAGGTCGATCGCCTCCTCCGCGCTGTGCATGCCGCACTCCTGCAACAGGATCGCGATGTCCTCGTCGTCCTCGCCGAAGCGCATTGCCATGAGCTTCATGGCTAAGAGGTATCTGGGAGAGGCCGTTGTGACTTCGATCCCGTGGATGTCGGCGACCGGGCGGGGGTGCTCATCATTGCCTGGCATGTAGCCCTTGGCGGCGTCGTTCAACCAGTCCTCCGGCAGCCCGAGCTCGTCTGCCACCGTTGCGGCAGCCTCATAGATGACGCTCTTCGGCTCGAACACCGCGTCGATGTCCTTCGTGACCCGGCGCGTGGAGTAGGCGAGCGCCATCGCGGCACCGCCGACGATGAAGATCTGCCCACGCACCCCCTGGCGCGTTAGCTCATCGCCGAGGGCTTGGAGTGCCGCCAGGATCTTGGCTTGGGTGAAGTGGCGCTCAGGCACGGTCGAACACCTCGCGTGCCATGAACACCCCGTGACGCGCGACTACGGCCGGCGTGTTGGCCAGTGTGTAGGCGTGGAAGGCGGGGCGGCTCGCAACGAACCACCAGGGCTCGACGAACCGCTGCGGCTCCTCGACCCACGCCGGCGCGGGAATCGCGCCCTCGGCCGCAAACAACTCCGCGACGCCCGCGAGCGCAGCATCGAAACGCGCGTCGCCGGTCGGCGGAGGCTCCTCTTGAAGGAGCGCAGTCCGCCCTGGACGGGAGGAGGCCCTGAAATCGTCAGCGAACCCAAACAGCAGCCGCAGTGCGTCGCGCTCTTGCCCGTGATCCAGGTCCTCCCTGATCGTCTGCGCGAGCTCAGCCAGCGATGCCGCCCCGCGGCGCACCCGGGGGCTGGCAAGCACCTCCATCTCGTATTCGCAAGCGTTGAGCAGCCGCTCCAGCGTTGCGAGGTTGGGGGTCCGGGCGCCCGACTCGTATGCCGCGACCGCGGGCTGCGCGGTGTGTGCGCGATTGGCGAGCTCCTGCTGTGTGATGCCGGCGGCCAAGCGCGCCCCCCGGATCGTCGTCGCGACCTCCATCCCAGCAGTATATACGTTTAGGTATGGCCCTCTAGGGCAGGCGCGGCCGACAAAGACCGCCGACGTGAGGCTATGATCGGCTCCGATGCGGGGGACCCACATCACGCGGCGCGTTGGACTCGCAGTTTTGGTGTTGACGCCGCTGTTGGCGCTGATCGGCATGGCCGGCTCGGCGGGCGGCTACTCGATTCAATTCTGTGCCCAGATTCCCATCGTCGGCGGGATTCCGCCATGGGGCTTCCACACGGGCGCTCCGATCACGGGGGCGAGCGGCAGCTACGCCCGTGGCCACGGTGACATCGACCTGGCCGCCAACACCGTCTCCGGGATCCTCTGCCAGGTCGACCGTGTCCCCAATCAGCCCGACCGCCTGATCATCATGACGGTCGAGCACCACCTGGTCTACCACTCCCACACCGCGGTGATGTGGGGCTATCCCGGGAACATCATGAAGATCATCGTTCGTGTGAAGAGCAGCACCGACTCACTGTGCAAGGTAGGTACCCTCGGTCGCGCGACCCTGTTCGCAAGCTACAACGGCGTGCGCAGCGACAGCGTTCAATTCTTCTTCCCGGCCGCCTGCAAGGACCACGACCACCTGTATCACGGACCGCAGGTCAACAACCAGGTCCCGCCGCTTTAGCTCCGCCTGCTCGCAGGCGCCTCGCCTCTCACACGACGGGCGGCGGCGTCCCATCGATGCTGGCGGGAAGCGCCGGATCCCATTCGCACACCACGCACGCGTGGCGGAACGCCGAGCGTGCGAACTGCAGCGCGTCCGCGTGCGGGGTGGGGCTGGAGCGGAGATCGTCGCAGTCGAGGATGTACTCGCCGAGCGTCGCATCCCAACGCGCCGTGGCGGGCGAGAGCGTGGCGGAGGCGAACCCGTCAGGCGCGGGGTGGGCGTAGGCGTAGAAAGCCGCTTTGGCGTAGCGCGCATCGCCCGGCCACCAGCCGACGGCGACCTCCTGGACGTCCATCGCGTTACGCATGATGAAGTCCCCTGACGGGGGGTCGGCGGGCAGGCCGGAGAAGAGGTTGACCGCGAGGTCGAACGAGCCCCACCACGCGTTGACCGGCGTCGAGCGCCCGCGATACGGGGCGCGGAAGGCGGCGAGCACGAGCGCGGCGTGGGTCGCGGCGGCGAAGTAGGAGGCGACCTGGGAGGGGTCGTAGCTGTGGTGCTCGTCGTCCTCGTCGAGCGGCACGTTCCACGCCACCTCCTGCGGGGTGGGGTCGATCTTGACGTCGCCCGCCAGCTCGCTGACAGCCTGCAGCAGCTCGCGCGTGACCTCGCCCACCGGCCGGTGCGGGGTGAGCGGGACGCGTCGCACGCCGCCCCCGCTGTGCTCGACGAGCGCCTCGTGCGTTCGTAGGTCGAGCACCACCACGAGCGCCCCCGAGCCGTCGGGCGCGGGCAGCGGAGCGGTTTCCCAGCCACGGGCACTCAGACGCAGGGCCGCGTGCTGGAGCTGTGGCTCAGCTGGGGCAAGCGCCACTGCGAGCTTGCCGAGAACCTGGGTGTGCGCGTGGAGCGTGTCGCAGGTCGCGCTCCACTGCTCGTAGGACACCGTCGACCACCCGTACGACATCGCCTTACGCTATCAGCGGTCGGGCCGCCGCGGCCGGCGAGTCACCCAGCGCCCGCGCCGGGCGCTCAGCATCCGCAGCGCCCGGCCGCGGCTGCGCTCCTCGTCTCGCGCGAGCTCGCGATCTTCGCTGAAGCCAACTTCCAGGAACACCAGCAGCACCGCTCCGGCCACGCCGGCGGCGATCAGCACGATCGTGAGCACCTGACCGGTCACGCCGCTGACGAAGGCGGCACAAGCGCCGCCGGCGAGGACGAGCGCCAGGGCGAACCCAAACGCGAGCAGGCGTGTGCGGGGAGTCACGAGCCAAAGGTACCCCCCGAGCGAGTCTCCCGTCTCAAGCGCTGAGTACCTTCGGATGGCGATCCGAAAAATCAAGTGGCCCCAGCACCCGGAAGGTCGCGGGCGACGTGGCAGACCAGGAGGTGAGTCCCATGCAGGGACCGGCAGACGAACGGCAGCACAGCAGGGATCTGTGGATGGTCGAGCGCGCGATCGTGTTGCAGATTCTGAGGGACGATCACGACGAGCGCTGGGCACAAGCGGAGTTGGCGCAGGAGATCCCGGACTTCGAGCCGGCGGTGCTCGAAGAGGCGCTCGCGCGGTTGGAGCGCGACGGCGTGCTGCACCGCGAGGAGAGCTCGGTGTGGGCATCCCGCGCCGCGCGGCGGCTGGACGAGCTCGAGCTGATCAGCATCTGAACCGTGGACTCACGCCTTGCCCCCGCGGCGATGCTCGATGCCGCTATCGCGCGCGATCAGGATGTCGCTGACGAGGCTCGGTGCGAACAACCCGTGCTCGACGACGCCGGCGGTGCCGGATAGCTTGGCGGCGAGCTGTGCCGGGTCGTCGATCGCGCCGAGGTAGTCGGCGATCAGGTTGCCGTCGGGGCTGAGAGGCACTTTGCGCAGCCTCGCCGGGGCGATCGCCTCCAGCGTGGTGTGGGGGGCGAAATGGAGGATCTCCACGGGCACCGGTGGCGTGAGCTCAGCGACGACCTTCTCTGAGGAGGCGATCACCACGAAGCGCCTGGCGGCGGCCGCAACGATCTTCTCGCGTGTGTGTGCCGCGCCGCCGCCCTTGATCAACCAGCCCTGCGGATCGATCTGATCGGCGCCATCGATCGCGATGTCGAGCACGCCCAGCTCGTCGAGCTCCACGATCTCCAGGCCAAGCGCCCGGGCGGCCCGGGCGGTGGCGGGGGAGGTGGCGACGCAGCGCAACCCCTCCAGCCCGCGCGCGGCGAGCGCCGGCAGCAGGTGGGCGACGGTCGATCCCGTCCCCAGTCCGACGCGCGAGCCGGGGAGCACCAGCTCCGCAGCGGCCACAGCGGCGGCGCGCTTGTGGCGCCGAGTGGCGCTCTGCTGGATTGCGCCTTGTGCGAAGGGCTCGGCCGGTCGAGTACGCGGGTGTTGCATGGGCGCGACCATACAACGCCGCGCAGGAACGGACTACCGACGCCGTGGATCGAGAGAACCGCGGCGAGCGGCGGGGTCGGGCTTACCAACCCAGCTCGGAGGCTGCCAGGATCAAGAGACCGCGGCGAGCGGCGGGGCCGGGCTTACCAACCCAGCCCGGAGGCTGCCAGGATCAAGAGCCCGCGGCGAGCGGTGTCCCGGGATCGGGCTCCGCGGCGGTTGCCGAGGGGGCGCTGGCGGGTGGCACGTCGCCTCGCAGGAAGCGCCACACCGACAGCGGGGCGAGCACCGTCATGATGATCGCGCTCGACACGCACCACTCGCAGATCTCATGCAGCGAGAACAGCTCGCGTGAGGTGAGGTAGGCGGAGAAGCCGAAGCCGATCAGCACGAATGCCATCGTGGCGAAGCGTGTCTCTTCGCGCTGTGGGACGAGCAGTGAGCCGAGGATCGTCACGTAGCCGATCAGGCCGATCAGCGCAACCGGCACGCCGGCGAGCTTCGAGTAGATCGAGGTCTGCACTTTCAGGCAGGTGTTGTGCGTGGTGCTGCACAGCGGCGGGAGGCCTGAGTAGTGGACGTAGGTCAGGTAGCTGGCGACCCCCAACCCGATCGTGGCGAGCACGATCATCGTGGTGCGGAGCGCGCGATCGCTCATGGCCGATCGGCGGTGCCGGGGGAGGGGGGAGGAGGGGGGAGGGGCTGTGTCATCGCCATCACCGCACGCCTCTGTATCAAAGCAGCTTGTTGATCGCCGCTTCGAAGCTCGAGGGTTCTTCGAGGTTGGGGTTTTCGAGCTTTTCCATGTGCTGGCCGCTCTTGCCGATCAGGAAGGACGGCGTGCCGGTGAAGCCTTCCGCGTTGGCGACCTGCGCGTCGTGTGTGACCTGTTCGACGTACGCCGGGTCGTTGCGCGCGGCGCTCCAGTTGGGGAGATTGAGGCCCGGCACCTGCTGGGCGAGACCCTGCAGGTAGCTTTCGGTGACGTAGCCCGTTTTCTCCTGGCCCTGCTCGTGGTAGAAGAGCTCGATGAAGTACCACGCGAGGTTCTGCTTGCCGGCGGCATAGGCTGCGACCTGCTGATCGCGGAATGTTTCCTGTTCGGGCGTGGCGGTCTGCAGCGAGTTGTATTCGATCTTCACCTTCCCGGTGCGTACGTACTTCTGGATGACCTTGGGCAGCGCGCCGAGCGTGAACTCCCTGCAGATCGGGCACTCCAGGTCGCCGAAGTACTGCAGCGTCACGGGCGCGTTGGGGTTGCCGAGGACGTTGCCCGACTGGGGGATGCCCTTGATCACCGAGTCCACCGTCGTGACGTTCGCGTTGACTTCGCTGCCTTTGGCCAGCCCGCTCCCGCCGCTGCTGCCCCCACCGCTGGTCGCGATCACGATCACGACGATGATCACGACCACGACGCCGATCACGCCGCCGAGCTGGATCATGCGTTTGCGCTGCGCCGACTGGGCAGCGGCGGCCTCCATGGCTTTGCGTTCGGTGCGCGCCTGCTCGCGGCGCTCCTTGCGTGTGAGGTCGGGATCGGTGCCCGATGCGGGAGTCATGGGATCAACTTTTACCGGTTCTGGATCAAGTTTGCTTAAGGCGTTCCCCTCGGCTTGCCTAAAGCTATTCTCGCGGGCGGCTTGGTCGGAGATCGCGCGCAGCTCGCCGGGCGATCGGGCGGGGCTCAGCTGCAGGTCAGACCCGGCCGGCGTGTCGCGGCGATGATCGCCACACTATGGAGTGGAGTTGGAAACATCGCCTCCGTAGCTCAGCTGGATAGAGCATCGGACTTCTAATCCGAGGGTCGCAGGTTCGAGTCCTGCCGGGGGCTTCTACGAACACTTCTTTTTCGGGCCCTACTAAATGAGATCGAGTCTCATTCTTATTTGGTGGGGCTCGCAAAAGAGGGCATGTCTTATTGGTGGGGGCTCGAAAGAGAGTATGGAAGTGGCCGATGGATGGGGTCGAGATGCTCAAATCGGGACACCGAAGAGGCTTTGCGTTGGGCGACTGGACAAAGTTGGCGTGATCTGTAAACTGGTCTGACAATCTTGGCTAGCCCGACCACGAAGGAGACAGGCTCCATGTCAGCTGTACCGGCGCCGTTGAACGAAGTTCCCGCCGCGACGAAGGATGATCCGGCTGGCGTGGGGGCGGGCGGTTCCGCTACTGCCGAGACCGGATCCCTTACTCCGGCGCGGTGGCACGACCCCAAGCGCTACGCGTGGCTGCTGGGCCTGATCGTGCCGACCCTGCCGTTCCTGGCGTACGGCCTGGTGCAGGCGACTGGGCTGGGCATCTTCTGGTTCTACGGCCCGTTCCTGGTGTTCGTGCTCTTCCCGGTGCTCGACCTGCTGATCGGGATGGACGCGACCAACCCGCCCGACAGCGTGATCAAGTGGCTGGAACAGGATCGCTACTACCGCTGGTGCACGTACGCGTTCCTGCCGATCCAGTACGCCGGGCTGGTGTTCGCCTGCTGGCTGTGGTCGAGCGGCAAACTCTCGACGTTCGATGACATCGGGCTGATGCTGACCGTGGGGGTGGTCAGCGGGATCGCGATCAACACCGCGCACGAGCTCGGCCACAAGCGCGCGAGCATGGAGCGGTGGCTGAGCAAGGTGGCGCTCGCGCAGAGCGCGTACGGGCACTTCTTCATCGAGCACAACCGCGGCCACCACGTGCGCGTGGCCACGCCCGAGGATCCGGCGAGCGCGCGGCTGGGGGAGAGCTTCTACGCGTTTCTGCCCCGCACCGTGGCCGGCAGCCTGACGCTCGGCGTGGGAGCTCGAGCGCACACGCCTGGCGCGCGGCGGCCATTCGCCGTGGACGCCCGGCAACGACATCCTCGGCGCGTGGGCGATGACCGTCGTGCTGTTCGCCGCGCTCACGGCGATCTTCGGCGTGGTGGTGCTGCCCTACCTGCTGGTGCAGGCGGCGCTCGGCTTCTGCCTGCTGGAGGTGGTCAACTACCTCGAGCACTACGGCCTGCGCCGGCAGCGGCGCGAGGAGGACGGCCGCTACGAGCGCACCCGCCCGGAGCACAGCTGGAACAGCAACAGCGTGGCCTCCAACGTGCTGCTCTACCACCTGCAGCGCCACTCCGACCACCACGCCAACCCGATCCGCCGCTACCAGGCGCTGCGACACGTCGAGGAGGCGCCGCAGCTGCCGACCGGGTATGCGGGGATGATCGTGCTCGCCGCCTTCCCCCCGCTGTGGCGGCGGGTGATGGACCGGCGGCTGCTGGCGCACTACGGGGGCGACGTCTCGCTCGCGAACATCGCTCCGCGCAAGCGCTCGCGCATCCTCGCGCGGTACGGTGCGACGCCATGAGCCGCTGGCGCTGCCCGAGCTGCGGATACATCTACGACGAGCAGCACGGCCATCCGCGCGAGGGCTTTCCGGCGGGCACGCCGTGGAGCGAGGTGCCCGACGAGTGGGCCTGTCCGGACTGTGGCGTGCGCGACAAGGTGGACTTCGAGGAGGAGACCGCCGGCCATCGAGAGGGCATAGACGGCGAGGAGGTGGGGCGGTGAGCGCGCGCACGCCCTACGCGGTGGCCGCCCGCGAGCTGCTGCGCGACACGCTCTTCGACGCAGCCCGCCACGAGCTCGAGCAGCGCGCCTGGAGCGACGTGACGATGGCGGACGTGGCCGCCGCGGCGGGCGTCAGCCGGCAGACGCTCTACAAGGAGTTTGGCTCGCGCGATGAGTTCGCGCAGGCGTTCGTGCTGCGCGAAGCCGACGGCTTCATCGGCGCGGTGGAGGGCGCGCTGGACGCGCACCTGCAGGACCCGCGGGCGGCGCTCACGGCGGCATTCGGGCTATTCCTGACGGCCGCCGCCGAGGACCCGCTGATCCGCGCTGCGATCCGCGGCTCGGGGGAGATGCTGCCGTTCGTCACCACCCAGGGCCAGACCCTCGTGGAGGGCGCCGCCGAGCGTCTGCGCTGGGCGATCGCCACGCGCTGGCCGCAGGCGGCCGAGCACGACGTGGCGCTGCTCGCGGAGTGCGTGGTGCGTTTGGCGATCAGCTACGCCACGCTGCCGGTCGCCCCGGCGGGGATGACCGCCTCCTCGATCGGCGAGCTGCTGGGGCCGTTCATCGACAATGCGCTGGACCTCGACCCCGCAGCCGTGCCCGCGCGGGCCTGACCACAGCTCAGTGTGGCGCGCCTGAACCGGAGGCGCCGCCCCGGTCATCGCGCAGATGCGCCCGCTTGATCTTGCCGCTGGCGGTCTTCGGCAGCTCCGGCGCGAACTCGACGATGCGGGGGTACTTGTATGGGGCGGTGAGGCGCTTGACGTGCTCTTGCAGCTCCACCGCCAGCCGCGGAGATGGCAGATAGCCGTTGCGCAACACCACCACCGCGCGCACCACCGCGCCGCGCTCCTCGTCGGGAGCCGATACGGCGGCGGCCTCCGCGACCGCGGGGTGAGCGACGAGCGCCGACTCCACCTCGAAGGGCCCGATGCGATAGCCGGCGGAGACGATCACGTCGTCGGTGCGACCCTCGAAGTAGAGGTAGCTCTCGTCGTCTCTGCGCACTCGGTCTCCGGTGTGCCACGGCTCGCCGGCTGCGCCCCGGTCCTCGATCTTCCACGTGCCATCCGCATCGCGCCGTGCGTGCTCGCCGAGGTAGCCGAGGAAGAACGTCGGCACGCTCGAAGGGTCGGCGACCAGCTCGCCGTCCACCACGTCCAGCCGCACCCCCGGCAGCGCGCGTCCCATCGACCCGGGTCTGGGCTCCTCCTCCAGCGGCATCCCGGTGAGCTGTCCCGTCTCGGTCTGCCCGTACCCGTCGCGGATGCCGAGGCCGGTGGCCTCGCGCCAGACACGCAGTATCTCGGGGTTGAGCGCCTCCCCAGCGGCGACCATCCCGCGCAGGTGGGGCAGCGGTGTCAGGGTGGCGCGCTTGGCGATCACGCGGTACTCGGTCGGCGCCATGCACAGCACGTTGACGCGCTCCCTCGCCAGCAGTTCAAGGCGCTCCGAGGGGTCAAAGCGTGCGTCGTGCAACAGTGCGGCGGCACCCCCCAGCCAGGGGGCGATGAACACGTTGCGCGCCGACTTCGACCAGCCCGAGGCCGCGGTGCACCACACCAGCTCGCCGGTGTGCGCCCCCAGCCAGTGGACGGCCTGCAGGCGCTGGCCGAGCAGGTAGCGCTGCCCATGCAGCACCGCCTTGGGCTCGCCGGCGGTGCCGCTGGTGAAGGTGATCAGGCAGGGGTCCTCGGGCGCCAGCTCGGCGACTGGAGCTGGTTGGGCGTCGAAAAGAGACTCGTCCGGCACGAGCACCACCTCGACGTGGCTGTTTTGTCGCAGTGCAGCCTCCAGCTCGACCCGGTTGCGCTCGTCGGCGAGCACCAGCCGCGGCCGTGCGACGGCGAGCCGCAGGCGCAGGTCCTTGGCGCGCAGCTGCTCGGTGCAGGGCAGCACGACGGCGCCGAGGCGAAAACAGGCGAGCATCGTCAGCACCCACTCGGGGCGGTTGCCGATCAGCGTCATCACGACGTCCCCGCGCCCCACGCCGCGGTGGGCAAGCGCGCCGGCGAGGCGGGCGCTGCGATCGGAGACCTCGCCGAAGCTCCACTCGCGGCGCGCGCCGTCGCGGGCCAGCTCCACCAGTGCCAGCTGGTGGGGGGGCAGGCGGTCGAGCACGTCCACAGCGAAGTTCACGCCGGTATTCTCCCTGTAGCCGTCGCGCAAGCGCCACCCGCGCCGCGCGGTGGCCCGCGTCGAGTCTCGGCGCGGACCCTGATTCCCCGACCCCGGAGTGTGTTGCCGACATGGCTGTAGCCCCCTCGCCGTACACGGAGAAGACCGACGAGCAGAAGGCGATCACCGAGATGGTGCGCCAGTTCGCCGACGAGCAGATCATCCCCAACGCCGAGCACTACGACCACGAGGACTCCTTCCCCGAGCCGATCGTGGAGCAGATGAAGGAGCTGGGTCTGTTCGGGGTGACGATCCCGGAGGAGTACGGCGGGATGGGGCTGGACCTGACGACGTACGCGATGATCGTGGAGGAGCTCTCGCGCGGGTGGATCTCGATCTCGGGGGTCGTCAACACGCACTTCATCGGTAGCTACCTGCTGATGAAGTTCGGCAACGAGGAGCAGCGCCGGAAGTACCTGCCGCGGATGGCGACGGGCGAGATCCGGGCGGCCTTCTCGCTGTCGGAGCCAGAGCTGGGCAGCGACGTGCAGGCGATCAAGACCTCCGCCAAGAAGGGCGAGGACGGCAAGTACGAGATCAACGGCCAGAAGATGTGGGTAACCAACGGGTTGCGCTCGGCGCTGGTGTTCGTGCTGGTGAAGACCGACCCCGAGGCACAGCCCCGCCACAAAGGCTTCACGTGCTTCATCGCCGAAAAAGAGCCCGGCGCCGGCGAGAACTCGGGCGAGTACGCCGGCCTGACGGTGCCGCCGAAGATCAAGAAGATGGGCTACAAGGGCGTGGAGTCCACCGAGCTGGTGTTCGACGGGTATCGCTGCCCGGCGGAGAACGTGCTCGGTGGGGAGGAGGCGGGCCTGAACAAGGGCTTCTCCCAGATGATGGACGCGCTGGAGGTCGGCCGCGTGAACGTCGCGGCGCGCGGCGTGGGGATCGCGCAGCGGGCGATGGAGCTGGCGCTGAAATACTCCCAGGAGCGCAAGACCTTCGGCAAGCCGATTGCCGAGCACCAGGCGATCCAGTTCAAGCTCGCCGACATGGCGACGCAGGTGGACGCGGCGCGCTTGCTGACGCTGCGCGCGGCGCGGCTGAAGGACGCGGGCGAGCGCTCGGATCTGGAGGCGGGGATGGCGAAGCTGTTCGCCTCCGAGGCGGGGCGCTTCTGCGTGGAGGAGTCGCTGCGGATCCACGGGGGGTATGGGTACTCCAAGGAGTACGAGATCGAGCGCCTCTACCGCGACGCGCCGCTGCTGCTGATCGGCGAGGGCACCTCGGAGATCCAGCGCATGGTGATCGGCCGCAAGCTGCTGCAGCGCCACAAGCTGTAGTGCGGGTGCCGGCCCGGCCCACGTTGGCCTTCCGGCCCGCGCAACGCATCGGTAGTCCGTCCAGGTCGCGCCGCGTGGGGCGTGCGAAGTGTCATGTCTGCAACCGTGCCCCTCCGGGTAAGGAGGAGTGCAATCGTGAAGATATTTGGTAGGCGTGTAGGCTATGCGCAGCGGGAGCGGCGGACAGGAGGAGTATGTATGGCAGAAGACGCCAAGGGGTTGATTGAACTCGCGGTGCGCAGGTTCATCCGCGAGGTACCGGCGCTTGAGCCGATCAAGCTGGTGGTGGGGGTCGAACTGCGCGGGCGCGGCGACGTGCAGCACTTCCGGCTGGAGATGCCCGAGATCAAGGTGACGAAGGGTCCGGCGGGCGACGCGCGCCTGCGCGTCGACATGCGCCGGGAGTTCTTCAACGTGATGGCGCGCGAAGCGAAAGTCGCGGACTGGATCGAGGCGTTCACGTACGGCCAGGCGAAGGCGTCCGGCCCAGAGCAGTTCCTGAAGCTGATCACCAACGTGGTGGAGCGCCAGCAGGAGCGTCAACGAACCCGCCGAGCGCGACAGTAACCCGGTCAGTGATACGACAGAATCTGGTCGGCCAAGAACACGATCGAGGCGACCAGGAAGAAGCACATGACGATCAGGGAGACGTTTTCATTCATGGCGTCCCCCTACGATAGTGGATGGCGCCGTCGGGGTCTACGCCTAGGCTAGTAATGCACCGTCGTCGTACAACTTGATCACCTTGACCGGTTGATCCGAGCCACGCCCACCCGAGGCGTCGAGACAGAGACGGCAGAGCACGCACTCGTCGAGGTTCTTCTCGACGATCTCCACGCTGCCGTCGGGCTTCTGGGCAAAGATGTCAACTGGGCAGGCCTCGGTCAGTCGGCGCGCCAGCTCGGTGTCGGCGACTGCCCGGTCGTCCACCTCGACCGCGATGAAGATCCCGTCTCGCCTCATGCCCCGCTACTCCGCTCCGCGATCTTCGCCTTGACCAGGTCGGGGATCTCGTCGATCCGCTGCACCACGGGGATGCCGGCCGCTTCCAGACGGGCGATCTTCTCCGTTGCGCTGTCCTCCTTGCCCTCGACGATCGTGCCGGCGTGCCCGAAGGACATGCCCTGCATCTCCTCGTCGTCCATGAACTTGCCGGCCATGAAGGCGATGATCGGCAGGCGCGAGTTGTTGTCCCTGACCCACTGCGCCAGCTGCGCCTCCATGCGCCCGCCGGGCTCGGTGTAGATCACGATCGCCTGGGTTTGCTCGTCGGCCTCGAAGTACGGCATCAGCTCGGCGTAGGTCGAGCCGATGATCGCATCGCCGCCGATCGACACCGCCGTTGAGACCCCGAGCCCCGCGGCGGTAAGCGTGGAGGAGATCTCCGTGGTCATGCCGCCGGAGCGGCTCATCACGCCAACCGCGCCGGGCTGGTAGGCGACGGCGGCGTTACGTGCCGGGCCGCCGATACCGCCCATCTTGGCGACGCCCGGGACGATCACGCCGAGGCAGTTGGGCCCGATGATCCGCGCGCCCTTGGCGTCGGCTAGCTCGACCATCATCGCGACGTCGCGGCGCGGGATCCGCTCGGTGACGATCACGATTGTCTTGATGCCGGCGTGCAGCGCCTCGAACACGGCGTCGCGCGTGCCCGCGGGGGGAACGGTGACGACCGAGCCGTCGGGCACGACGCCACCGTTGTGCTCGACAACTTGCTCGACGGTGTCGAACACCGGCACCCCGTGGACCTCGCGACCCTTGCGGCCGGGAGTGACGCCGCCGACGATCTTCGAGCCGTAGTCCAGGCACTCGCGTGTGAGGTTGACGGCCTCGCGCCCGGTGATGCCCTGGATGATGAAGGTCGTGTCCTGGTTGATGAGGATGCTCATGGCAGTGAGGGCAGGGGGGAAGGGGGATCGTCCACGTGCCGGGTTGGGGTAACAGCCGCGCGGGGGCGGGGCATCCTACCCCGCCACGTACGCGTCCTCATGCGGCCGCCCCTTGGATCTTCGCGACCGCCCGACCAGCGGCCTCCCACAACGAGACGGAGCGGTCGCAGTACTCGATCCCGTACCTGTCGAGAATTTTGAAGCCCTCCTCCTCCCAGGCGCCGGGGATGCGGAAGATCGCGATCGTCTCGCCGGGGTCCCTGCCGAGCTCCAGGCAGGCCTTGATCACGCCGCGCGCAACGATGTCGACGCGCGTGTTGGAGACGATCGACATCATCACGGCGATCTTCTCCACGCCGTCTTTCTGGAGGACCTCCTTGGCCAGGCCGCAGGCCTTGGCGACGGACGGATTGCCGCCGATCTCGGAGTAGTTGGCGGGCTTGCCGCCCTGCTGGCGCACCGCGTCGGTGAGCGTCAGCGAGCCGCCCCCCGCGCCGATCACGAGGCCGATGTTGCCGTTGAAGCCGGTGTCCTTGCCCTGGATGACGCCCCGATGATCGGCGGCGTCGATCGCCTTGACGGCCTCTTCGAACGCAGTCGGCGTGTGGTCCTCGCGGGTGCCCTCCTCCGCGCCGATGCCCAGCGCCTTGAGCAGGCCCTTCTGACGCGGCATGCCCTCGTTCTCCATCTCCATGTGCGCATCGAGCGCGACGAACGAGCCGTCTTTCAGCTGCGCCAGCGGGTTGATCTCGGCGAGCGTCATGTCGTTATCGAGGAACAGCTGCGCCAGGCGAGCGAGCACCGGAGTGGCGCGCTGCAGGGCCTTGCCGGTGACGCCGGCGGCGGCGATCACCTGCTTGGCTTGGAAGTCGGAGAACGGCGCGATCGTGGAGAAGTGGCCGCGGCCGACGTGATCGGGGTGCTCCTCGGCGACCTGCTCGATGTCGATGCCGCCCATGTCGCTGAACAGCATCAGCGGCTGCTTGGCGGTGCCGTCCCAGACGACCCCGGCGTAGTACTCCTGCTCGACCTCCGCCTTGGGATCGACCAGTACCCCGCGCGGCATGTGCCCGTTGATCTCTAGCGCGAGGATGTCGCGCGCGTGCGCTTCGGCTTCGGCGGGCGTGTCGGCGAACTTGACGCCGCCCGCCTTCATCCGCCCCCCGGTGAGCACCTGCGACTTGATCACCGTCGAGCCCCCGATCCGCTCGGCGATCTGGCGCGCCTGCTCGGGGTCGGTCGTGAAGCCGTAGTCGGTGACGGGAATGCCGGCGCGCTTGACGATCTCGCGCGCCTCGAACTCGAAGAACCTCATGCGGCGCGGAAGCCTACACGCTCAGCAGTCGGCGAGGGCTCGCAACGTCTCGCAGATCTCGCGGCTTCTGGGACCGAGCGAGCCGGTTCGTTCAGTCAGCGCCGATCGCAGCATCGTCTGAAGGTTGTCGAACGAGGCGGCACATTCGCTTGGGAGGCCCTCGTTCGGCCCGAGGCCGATCTCGGTTGGGATTCCACGTACCGTGCGACTGACCGGAGCCACCACAACGCGCTTCAGCACAGGTATTGCGTGCGATCGCGTAATCACCAGCACGGGTCGCCGCTTGTCTTCAGTCTCCGCCCACCAGATGTCCCCTTGCTGCGGGACGCTCACCAAGGCTCTTCTTCTATCAGTGTGCGGGTCGCCTGCTCAGCTTGTGCAAGCTCCTCATCGGTCTCGGGATAACGTTCGTACCCCGCGACGATTTCAGCTCCTATCCGGCGCCTTCGCTGCTCATCCAGCAGCTTCTCGAGCGCGACGCGCACACCCTCCGAGCGACTGGCGACGAAGCCCTCTGCCACCAGGTCGTCGAGATCGGCGACCAGCTTGTCGTCGAGACGGGTTACGACCTGCGTCATGCGTAGAGCATAGCAAAATGCAATGCAAAGCGCTGATCATGCGCGCTGGCATCAGCTACACGCCGCCCGTCGCTTGGCCCTACACCGCCGCCGGCTGGAGCCCGTACGCCTCCGCCAGTTCGGGGTCCTTGCGGGCGAGCATTTCCGCGAGGTTGACCATCACCTGGCACTGCTTCCAGGTGGCGTCGTCCTGCATCTTGCCGTCGATCATGTGCACGCCGCGGCCGTCGGGGATCGCCTCGATCACCTTTTTGGCGAACGCGACCTCGGCCGGATCGGGCGAGTAGACCTTCTTGGCGATGCCGATCTGCACTGGGTGCAGCGACCAGGCGCCGACGCAGCCGAGCAGGAAGGAGGCGCGGAACTGGGTTTCGCAGCCCTCCACGTCCTTGATGTCGCCGTAGGGGCCGTAGAAGGGCAGCGCGCCCACGGCGGTGCAGGCGTCGACCATGCGGGCGATCGAGTAGTGCCACGGGTCCTGCTGGTAGCTGGGCCGCGGGGCGTCGGGGTGCTCAGGGTCGGGGTCGGCGATCGTGCGGTAGCCGGGGTGCCCGCCGCCGACGCGGGTGGTCTTCATGCGCCGTGAGGCCGCGAGGTCGGCGGGGCCGAAGGACATGCCCTGGATGCGCGGCGAGGCGGCCGCGATCTCCTCCAGGTTGGCGACGCCGAGGTGGGTCTCCAGCACGCAGTGGATGAGGATCGGGCGCGTGAGGCCGGCTTTCGCCTCCAGCTGGGCGAGCAGGCGGTCGGCGTAGTGGATGTCCCACGGGCCCTCGACCTTCGGGATCATCACCACCTCGATCTTCTCGCCGATCTCGCCCACGATCTGCGTGATGTCATCGAGGAAGTAGGGGGAGGCCAGCTCGTTGACGCGTGTCCACAGCGCGGTGTCGCCGAGGTCCATTTCCTTGCCGACCTTGATCAGCCCGGCGCGGGCCGCCTCCTTGCGATCCAGCGGCACGGCGTCCTCGAGGTTGCCGAGCAGGATGTCCACGGTGGGTGCGATGTCGGGCACCTTCGCCACCATCTTCTCGTTGGAGAAGTCCAGGAAGTGGATCATCCGGGAGGGCTTGAAGGGGATCTCGCGCGCCGGCTCGGGCGCGTCGATCGCGAGGGGCTTGAAGAAGTCGCGGGGGTTGCGCAAGTGGGTTCTCCTGGGTTTCGTTCTTGTGTGGTGGCGTCTGGTTGACACCGGCAGGCCTGCCGTCCTGCTCGGGCTGTGTCCGGCGGATCCGGCACACGCCCCTATCCTGAACGGTACCGGCTCGGCCTTGCTCAATAGAGTTCCGGGGCCATACACCACCGAGAAAGCGTCCAAGGGAGACCACCGACACCCATGAGCGAGACCGCCACCGCACCCAGCGAAGAGACCGCCACCACGCCCGGCGAGACCTCCACCTTCGAGACCGACCAGGCCGCCCGTGAGGCCAGCGGCGCCCACCCCTATGGCCGCTACCTGGAGGAGTTCGAGGTCGGCGCCGTCTACAAGCATTGGCCGGCGAAGACCGTGACCGAGGCCGACGACCACCTCTTCTGCCTGATCACGATGAACCACCACCCGCTGCACATCAACGATGTGTACGCGCACAAATCTCAGCAGGGGCGCAACGTCGTGGTTGGCCCGCTGGTG
Source organism: uncultured Solirubrobacterales bacterium (assembly GCA_963812955.1). Classification (GTDB taxonomy): domain Bacteria; phylum Actinomycetota; class Thermoleophilia; order Solirubrobacterales; family Solirubrobacteraceae; genus Palsa-744. The sequence continues at coordinate 452,352 of CAWEXC010000001.1, read as the reverse complement.
TACTCGCTGGCGCTTGGGATGTCAGTCAGCGATGTGAGCGGCAAGGCGATCGCCAACCTCGCCACCGAAGAGCTCAAGCACCCCGCGCCCGTGTTCCACGGCGACACGCTGTTCTGCGAGTCGGAGGTGCTGGAGAAGCGCGAGTCGCAGTCCAAGCCCGACCGCGGCACGGTCAGGGTGCACACTCGCGTGCTCAACCAGGACGGGGTGCTGGTGGCGGAGTTCAAGCGGCTGGTGCTGGTCCCGCGCAGGAGTCCAGGCCAATGATTGGGGGGTGGTCGGGAGGGGGGCCTGCACCCTTCCCGGACGAAGTCTTGCGGCTGGTGCTCGTGCCGCGGCGGCCCGAGTCACGATAGGCTGCCGTGATGGAAACCACAGCAATCCCAGATGCTCCCACCGAAAACAAGCCCTTGCTGGCTTGGGTCGAGGAAGTCGCGTCCCTGACCGAACCGCAGGCGATTCACTGGTGCGACGGATCCGCCGAGGAGTACAACGCCCTCTGCGCCCAGCTCGTCCAGGCTGGCACCTTCCGCCGCCTCTCCGACGCCAAGCGTCCGAGCTCCTACCTGGCCTTCTCCGACCCCGGCGATGTGGCGCGCGTGGAGGACCGCACGTTTATCTGCTCCGCCACCGAGGAGCAGGCCGGTCCCACTAACAACTGGCGCGACCCGGATGAGATGCGCGAAGAGCTCGCCGAGCTGTTCGCGGGCTCGATGCGGGGCCGCACGATGTACGTGGTGCCCTTCTCGATGGGCCCGCTTGGCTCGGACAAGAGCCACATTGGCGTCCAGCTCACCGACTCCGCCTACGTGGCCGTGAGCATGCGGGTCATGACACGCATGGGCCAGCGGGCGCTTGACGTGCTCGGCGACGACGGGCGCTTCGTGCCCTGCCTGCACTCCGTCGGCATGCCGCTCGGTGAAGGCGACGTGGATGTGCCTTGGCCGTGCAACGCCGAGAACAAGTACATCGTGCATTACCCCGAGACGCGCGAGATCTGGTCATACGGCTCGGGTTACGGCGGCAACGCGCTGCTCGGCAAGAAGTGCTTCGCGCTGCGGATCGCCTCGGTGATGGCGCGCGATGAGGGCTGGATGGCTGAGCACATGCTGATCCTCAAGCTGACCTCGCCCGAGGGCGAGGTCAAGTACATCGCCGCCGCGTTCCCCTCGGCCTGCGGCAAGACCAACCTCGCGATGCTGATCCCGACGCTCGAGGGTTGGACGGTGGAGACGATCGGCGACGACATCGCCTGGATGAAGTTCGGCGAGGACGGCCGCCTGTACGCGATCAACCCGGAGGCCGGCTTCTTTGGCGTGGCTCCCGGCACGGGCGAGCACACCAACCCCAACGCGATCAAGATGGTGGCGCACGACACGGTCTTCACCAACTGCGCGCTCACCGACGACGGCGACGTGTGGTGGGAGGGCATGACGCCCGATCCGCCCGCGCACCTCACCGACTGGCACGGCAACGAGTGGACGCCCGCCAGCGGCACGCCCGCGGCGCACCCCAACGCGCGCTTCACCGTCAAGGCCGACCAGACCCCGGCGATCGCGCCCGAGTGGGAGGACCCCGCCGGCGTGCCGATCGACGCGATGCTGTTCGGCGGGCGGCGCTCGACGGTGGTGCCGCTGGTGACCGAGGCGCTCGACTGGGAGCACGGCGTGTTCCTCGGCTCGACGATGAGTTCGGAGAAGACGGCGGCGGCAGCCGGCAAGGTCGGCGAACTGCGCTTCGACCCGTTCGCGATGCTGCCGTTCTGCGGCTACAACATGGCCGACTACTTCGCGCACTGGCTGGAGATCGGCCGTACCCCGGGGGCGAAGCTGCCGAAGATCTTCTACGTCAACTGGTTCCGCAAGGACGAGACCGGCCGCTTCCTGTGGCCGGGCTTCGGCGAGAACTCGCGCGTGCTCTCGTGGGTGTTCGCGCGCTGTGCCGGCCACGGCGCCGCCAGGGAGACCCCGATCGGCCTGGTTCCGCCCGTGGGAGTCGAGGGCATCGACACACGCGGCGTGGCCGTTTCCGAAGCGGACATCGCCGAGCTACTGCGAGTGGACGTCGCGGAGTGGCGGTCGCAGCTGCCCCACTTTCACGAGCACTTCGGCAAGTTCGAGCGGCTCCCCCCGGAGCTGCGTGAGCAGCTGAAGGCGCTCGAAGCGCGGCTGGCCTGAGCCTCGCGGGGCGCTTCGCCTCAATCGGATTCGCTCGCAGGCCGATACTCGATGAGTGAGCTATCTGAGGCAGGTGCTGCCGCGCCCTGACACGCCCGCTTGGATCAGGGGCGCACTTGCCGTGCTCGCCTGCATGGTGCTCGCGCATCTCGCGCACAGCGTGCTCGTGCTCGGCTGGGGGGCGAGCGACCGGCTGTTCGACGATTGGCTGTACGACGCGGTGATGGTGGGCTGCGCGGCCGTTTGCCTCGCGCGCGCGCTGACGGTCGCCACGGCGAGGGTCGCCTGGCTGGCGCTTGGGCTCAGCCTCTCCTGCGACGCCGCCGGGGAAGTGATGTCCTCGATCAGCGAATCGCTGGAGCCGAACGTGCAGCGCGGGCTCTATCTCGGCTTCTATCTGGGCGCGTATGTAGCGATCGTGCAGCTTGGGCGCCGGCGCCTCAGCCATCCGCGGGCCAGCCTGTGGCTGGACGGGCTCGGCGGCATGCTCGCGGTGGGCGCGCTTGGCTGCAGTGCGCTATTCGCCCCGGTGCTGGCGGCGACACACGGCGGCTCGGTCGAGGCGGCGTTCAACCTCGCCTATCCACTCGCGGATGTGCTGCTGGTCGCGGTGGTCGTAGGGATGTTGATCGTCGTCGGCTGGCAGGTGGACCGCCCGTTCGCCCTGATCGCCCTGGGGTTTGCGGTGACGGCGGTTGCCGACGGCTCCTTCCTCTACATGGAAGCGCACGGAGGCTACATGGCGGGCACCCCGCTGGACACGTTGTGGCTGCTGGGAGCCCTGATCCTGGCGTGTGCCGCGTGGCAGCCGGACAGCGGGCGGGTGCGCGAGCGGTACACCCTGGTGGCCGTCACGGCCGCGCCGGTGGTGGCGGGGGCGGTCGCGATCGGGGTGCTGGTGGAGGGGGGCGTGGAAGGGGCCGCGGAGGGGGCCGCGGGCGTGTCGATCTGGCTGGCCGTGGCTGCGCTCGTGGCGGTCCTGCTGCGGCTGCTGGTCACCTCGGCCGAGAACATCCGTCTGATCGCCTCCAGCAGCGAGCTTGCCAACCGCGACGCGCTCACCGGCCTCGGCAATCGCCGGGCGCTGTTCGAGGAGCTCCGGCTGGCGGTTGCGGAGGCTACGGCGTCGAAACCGAGGCTCTTCCTGCTGTTCGATCTCAACGGCTTCAAGCACTACAACGACACGTTCGGGCACCCGGCCGGGGACGCCCTGCTGCAGCGCCTTGGCTGCAGGCTTGATCAGCAGGCTGGGCCCGGCGGGCTCACCTACCGACTCGGCGGGGACGAGTTCTGCTCGCTACTGCAGGTGACGGGCGACCCGGCGGAGCTTGCCGCCGACCTCGCCGGCGCGCTGCTGGAGAGCGGCGAGCACTTCACGATCGGGGCGTGCTACGGCGAGGTGCTGCTCGGACAGGAGGCGCACAGCGCGGAGGAGGCGCTGCGCATCGCCGATCAGCGTCTTTATGCGCAGAAGCTGCACTCCGCCCGACCGCCCGCGAGCCGCGAGTGGCGCGACGTGCTGCTCGGGCTGCTGCGAGAACGCAACCCCGAGCTCGACACGCACGTGCAGGAGGTGGCCGCGCTCGCTCGTGGCATCGGCGAGCGGCTCGGCCTGGCGGCCGGGGACCTCGCGGACCTGGTGGCCGCGGCGGAGCTGCACGACATCGGCAAGGCGGCGATCCCAGACGCGATCCTCGACAAGCCGGAGGCGCTCGATCGCGAGGAGCGGGCGTTCATCGAGCGTCACACGATCATCGGCGAGCGGATCATCGCGTCGGCTCCCTCACTGCGACCGATCGCCACGCTCGTGCGCGCCACGCACGAGCGCTACGACGGGCGCGGCTACCCAGATGGGTTGTCCGGCGAGCAGATCCCCCTCGCCGCGCGGATCATCGCGATCTGCGACGCCTACCAGGCGATGACTAGCAACCGCGGCTATTGGGATGCGATGACCGAGCAGCAAGCATGTGCCGAGTTGCGGCGGTGTGCCGGCAGTCAATTCGACCCGCGGATCACGCGCCTGTTTCTCGACTTCGTGCAGCGGGGGCGGCTCGCAGCCGGAGCGGATGGGCTCTCAGCGGGTGGGACTTAATCGTGGGAGTGAGCCTCGCCGTCCGTTGACGCCGGAGGGCGGGACTCCTCGGCCAGTGAGGTGATCGTCAGCAGGCCGCGTGCGGCCTGCTCGAGCACTTCGGTGGCCTCCTCCAGCGAGCGCGCGTACAGCTCGACGAGCAGGTGCACGATGATGCGCGCGTCGTCTTCGTGCTTGTGGAAGCGCACGTGCGTGAAGAACTCCCGCACGCCGTGGTCGCCGAAGGCGGCGTAGGAGAGGGCGTCGCCCGCCTCCGGTCCCGAGCAGGTCTCGACGTCTTCGGCGTCGACCGTCACGGTGCACGAGGCGACCCACGGGGTGCCCGCGATCATCCGTTCCCAGCGGTCCTCGATCGGCTCGACGCGGCCGTTGTTGAAGCCGAGATGGGGCTGGTCGTGCATGCAGTCCAGGCACTGCACCACCGCCTCCTGCAGCTCGTCCACGACTTCCGAGCGCTCGCCGGTGTCGGGGTCGATCTTGTGGATCCCCTCGTAGTGGACCTGCACCTCCAGCTCCTGCGACCAGCAGCGGTAGCAGCGCAGCCAGCTGCGCGCGGTCGTCTCCGAGGCGGAACTCTCCATGGGACCCATTGTATGCACGCCACCTACCCGAACGTGAATGAGTAGCCGGTCACGCCTGGTTCGAAGCGCAGCGTCAGGTGGTGGTGTTCGTCGTGCGGCAGCGACACGAGCGTGTAGAGGCGTTCGCCGCGAACCGTGACGATGCCGTTGTGGACGTCCGCGCCGGCGTCGGCCGCGGAAATCCGCCGGCCTTCCAGCAGCACTTCGACGTGGCGGGGCACTTTGCCGGCGGAGCTCAGCACGAGGTAGACGTGCTTGCCCTCCACGTTTGCTTCGATGCCAGCGTTTGCGACCGCGACGGCGGGCTGTTCGGAGATGTTCCAGGTGCCGCTGTAGGCGAAGGTGTCCAGTTCGAGGTTGGAGTGCGTGCCCGAGCCGTAGTTGTGTTCGCCACCGATCGGTCCGTTCACCCACCCTTGCGCGCGGGCAGTGCCGAGGTAGGTCTCGGGCGACGCTTCGTCGCTGGGCACGATCACACTGGTCGGGTGGCCCTTGCCGCCAACGTGGTCGCCCGCTTCGGCGAGCAGCGCGCGGATCGCCGATTCGGTCTTGTCGTAGTCGCCCTCGCCGAAGGACACGTAGCGCACCTGGCCTTGGGCGTCGATCAGGTAGTCGGCCGGCCAGTACTCGTTGTTGTAGGCGTCCCAGGTGCCGTATTCGTTGTCCTGCGCCACGGGGTACTTGATCCCGAACGTCGAGATTGCGCTCGCCACGTTGGCGGCGTCGTGCTCGAAGGCGAACTCGGGCGTCTCGACGCCGACGATCGTCAGGCCCTCGTTGTGGTAGGCGGCGTACCACGCCTTCAGGTAGGGGAGCGTGCGGATGCAGTTGATGCAGGTGTAGGTCCAGAAGTCGACCAGCACCACCCGCCCGCGCAGCCCCGCGAGCGTCAGCGGCTTGTTTGAATGCCCGCCCACCCCAGTGTTGAACCAATCCTCGGTTTCTTTGAATTCCGGCGCGGTGAAGCGCGCCGGTAGCTGTCGTGCGTCCGCCAGCAGCGTCGCCTGGCTGGCGTCGTGCGCGGCGACGGGGGTGCCGACGCTGGCGGTGACACTCACCTTGCGCCCGGTGATCTCGTGCAGGCGGCTTTCGACCGTGTGCGATTTCTCGAGCGACGCGGTGAGGTTGACGTTGGGGATGTGCTGGGCGATGTACTGGTCGAAGCGCACGTCCTCGCCCGTGATGATGAGGAGCGCTGTTAGCACCATGATCGCCCCGAGCGTGCGCTGCAGTGCGGGCCCGCGGCCGGCGGCGCGCACCCGCTCGAACAGCGTGCGGCCGCCGAGCGTCAGCGCGAGCAGCACCACAGCGGAGCCGAGCGTGTAGGCGATCCCCACGGCGACGGTTCGCCCGGTGGCGGCCCCCACGGAGATCACCGCGGCGAGGATCGGCCCGGCGCAGGGGGTGTAGACGAACCCGAGCGCGGCTCCCACCAGCAGGCCCGAGCGAAAGCCGTCCCCTCGCGAGCGCGGCCCGAACGCCGCCAGGCGCGACATGCGCGCCTCTACGCGCTCGCCAAGGCGAGGCACGAGCAGGATCGCGCCGGCGCCGAGCAGCACCACCACCGCGACCGCGCGCAGCGGGTCCGAGCCGAGGCCGACGCCGTCGGCGACCTTCGCGATCCCGACGATCGTGATCGCGAAGGTCAGGCTCAGTCCCAGCACCACGCCCAGCGGCCGGCGCCGTCCGCCCGCCCCCCCGGAGGCGAGCAGCGCGGGCAGGACCGGCAGCACGCAGGGGGAGAGCGCGGTGCCGGCGCCCGCGAGCACGGCGAAGCCAAGCAGGATGACCATAGCCTGCAGTCTGCCGAACTCGGATTGCGTTACGCGGCGCTCCCCCTCGGCACTCGGACGGGCGCCCGGGGGCGCCCGTCCGCGATTACCGCGCTACTTGTGGTGGCGGTGCGACCGCTTGCCTTTGATCGTGATGCTTTGGGTGTTCACGGTGGGTGTTCCGCCGAGCGATGAGGTGTAGGTCAGGGTCGCGACCAGATGGACGGTCTTGCCTTTCTTCAGCAGCGATTTGATCTTGCTGGAGAGGTTGACCGTCAGCTTCAGTGGCACCCCGGCCGTCCCGCTGGCGGTGGTCGTTCCGGCCACCGTCGTGGACGGACGACACTTGCCTTTGATCTTGACTTGGCCCTTCTTGCACTTCTTCGACTTCTTCGCCGTGGTGGCCACGGTGGAGGTACTGGCGATCGACGCCGTGGGCACCGTCACCACGACCGTCGCGGTGCCCCCCTGGACGGGGACGAACGTGATCGTGACCGTCCCGTTGGAGTTCGAGACGATGCTCTGGATCGTGAAGCCGCTGTTGGGTGCCGGTGGCGGGGGCGTCGGTTTCGAGACGGGAGCAACGACCGGCTTCTTTTTGCACGGCGTCGCGCCTACGCGTTCGGTGCCAGGAGGGCATGGCGGGATGCCTTCCGAGCTTTCTTTGATGATTTCGGTCAGCTTTGCGTCGAGCGATTTGGAGCCTTCGTCAACGGTGACCGCCTGTCCACCTGCTTCGGCCGCCCAATATTCCCAGTAGTGGATATAGTTTTCGCTTTCCGACTCAAACCCATTCGTGTGGTAGTAGTCGACCATCGCCAGCGGCTTTTCTTCTTCGTCCAGCTTGTGGAGGGTATGGTGGAACTCCAGCGATTCGGGTTCCTTCCAGGTTGTGCCTGGTATGCCCCACGCGCCGGATAGTTCTTCGCTGGTGTCGAATGGATTCTCCAACCAGAATTCGGACGGTATGTTTTCGTTGACGTTTGGGGTGTGCGGCACATTGTCCGCGATCAGGATGATCTCATGACGTGCACCGGGTCGCCAGCCGATCATCGAGTTGGTCGCAGTCTCATAGAGAGCACGACCGTAAGCTTCCGGACCATCCCCGCCGCCATGCTCCGGCCCTTCTTCGCCGGAGAACAGGGAGAGCTTGTTGATTGCCTTTTCGACTTCTTCTTCATTCGAGGTCAGTGACTGCCACAGATGCCACGGTTTTTCGGGATCTTTTTCGTATTCGGTTTCGGTCAGTTTGGACACTTCTTCGTCTTTTCGTTCAAGACAGGCTCCAGCGTGGGGGCGAAGTACCCAGGGATGTCTTCGACGTTGGCGACACCGAACTCGACGTTGGGGAGGCCGGCTCGGGTGTTGGCTACGAGCGTCTTGATTTCTTCTCTCGCTTCTTCGAGCACTCCCTGCATCGACGCGCTCGTGTCGAAGATGATCATGATGTCGGTTTCTTTGGGCACCGTTGCGCCCGCGCGCGTGGCCGACACCACCAGCGAGATTGCCAGCGCTAGCACTGACATCCCGATCAGGGCGAGGCTCCTTCCCCACCAGCCGATCCCCCAAACTTGCTCGCCTGCGCTCATCATCGATGCTTCCTATCGACGCCTCCGGAGCCCGGAATGGTACGGCATCAGGTTGACAAAAGCGCCTTCACCGCCACCCGAGCCCGGGCTGCCCTCCTCTGCCTCCAGGACGCGAGCCGGCCCGCCCACCTCTGCGCCGCTACGCGATCCCCGCTCGCAGTGTGGCCTCGAAATCGGTGCCGGGGATCGGTCCCACGCACGGCGTGGTGGCGCCCGCATCTCGGTAGCGGTTCAGGCCTGCGTTTACTGCCGCCTTGTCGCCGACCGCGGTGAGCTGATCGAGGAAGCGCTCGGAGATCGCGGCCTGCATCGTCGCTACGTCGCCGCCGGAGGCGTCGAACGCCTCGATCTCCGCGCCAAAGCCGGAGCGCTCGAGCATCGCGCGGTAGAAGGGCAGGCCGAAGTAGGGGAGCAGGTCGCGGCGCATCGCCGCGTATGGGGCGGCGGTGTCGTCCACGAGCGCGGTTGGCACTGCTGGGACTACGTCGAAGCCCTCCAGCGTCTTGCCGGCCCGTTCGCGGCCTGCGGTCACCTCGGGGATCACCACGTTGCGGATGTAGTCGGGGCAGCACAGCCACAGCAGCACGCCGTCGGCCAGCTCGCCGGCGAGCCGCAGCATCGCGGGGGAGAGGGCGGCTACGTAGATCGGTAGCTGCGGGCATGTATCGAGGCCGAAGAGGTGGAAGCCGGTCTGCCACTTCTCGCCGGCCGGGGGGTCCTCGCCGCACAGGATCGCGCGCACGATCGCCAGGTATTCGCGCATCTCGTGTGCGGGGCGGTCGATGCTCTGTCCGTGCCAGCCCTCGACCACGGGGCGATGCGAGACGCCGAGGCCGAGCGTCAGGCGCCCGCCGGAGATCTCGTTGATCGTCGCCGCCGTCTGCGCCATCGTGGCCGGTGTGCGCGTGTAGATCGGCACCACGCCCGTGCCCACCCGGATCTTGCTGGTGGCCATCGCGTAGGCGCTCAGCACCGTCAGCGACTCCCAGCCGGCGATGTGCGTCACGTACACCGACTCGTAGCCCAGGGACTCGGCGAGCTTCACGCGCTCGATTGCCCCGTCGATCGTCTTGCCTGGCGAGATGAAGCAGCCCGTTCCCACGCGGGGAGCATAACCGCCCCGCGTGGATTGAGCGTGCGGCCCCTTGGCCCGGTGCCGCTACATATTGCATTTTTGGCGACCTACCAGCTACTGGACCTCTCATAGCTGTCATTGGTTGCTGCCCCACAGGTCCAGTTGGTGGTTATAGGGCCAAAATGAAATACAACCCGTCAGCGGCGAAGGATCACGTATACGAGGGCGATCGCAAACCCGATCTGCCCGAACGCCAGCGCTGTGCCGAGGTTGACCGCGCCGAGCGCCCCCGCCAGCGCGCTGGCGGCCACGAACGCTCCGAGCATCGTTGCCAGATCGCGTGCCATTAGCCCGATATCTTGCCTGCCAGCGCCGCCGCGAGCGCCGCCTCGTCCAGCGCCGGATCCTGTTCGGCCAGCCACCGCTCGGCCGTGCGCCGTCCGCCGAGCGCGCGCACACCGCGCTGGCCGTGCTCCACGGCGAAGTCGGTGAGGGCCCCCGCGCGCCGCGCGCGCAGGCGCCGGGCCGCTAGCTCGCGGTTCCCGTTGGCGGTGAGGAGTGACCAATGCTCGTCGAGGAGGCCGCGCAGCTCGTCAATCCCAGTGGGCGGGGGGAGCGCGGAGACCGCCGCGACCGCGGTGGAGCGCCTGCCGAGCGAGCGCAGGGCGGCGGACAGGTCGCGCCGGGCGCTGGTCGCCACCTGGCCGAGGTCCGCCTTGGTCACGACCAGCACGTCGGGGATCTCCATGATCCCCGACTTCAAGAACTGCAGCACGTCGCCGCTGCCCGGCTGTACGACGACCGCGACGGTGTCGGCGACCTCCGCCACCTCGGTCTCCGCCTGGCCCACGCCCACCGTCTCGACGACGACCACGTCGAAGGCGGCGGCCAGCGCCTGCGCCGCCGCGCGGGTTCCCCACGCGAGGCCGCCCAGCCGCTCGCCGGCGGCGGTCGAGCGGATAAAGACGCCGCGGTCGGCGGGGTCGAACTCGATCCGCGCGCGGTCGCCGAGCAGCGAGCCCCCGGAGCGGCGCGATGAGGGGTCCACCGCGAGCATTGCCACCGTGCAACCCCGTCCGCCCTCATTGGCGCCCGCCGTGGGGGCTGCCGGAGCGAGGACGTGAGAGGTGCTCCGCCACTCGTGCAGCAGCGCGGAGAGCAGCGTCGACTTCCCCGCGCCGGGGGGACCCGTGACACCGATTATGTGTCCCTGCGCCTCGCCTCCGAGTGCCGCGGGGGAGACCTCGCGCAGCAGCGCCTTTGCCTGCTCGCGGTCGGCGGCGGTAGTGCTCTCCAGCAGGTTGAGCGTCGCCGGCGCCGCGCTCAGGTCGCGTGCGCGCAGCCGTGCCCCGAGTTGCGCACCGTCCACTACACCGTGGCGACGACGCCGTTGCGCTCGCCGACCAGCTCCACGATGTCGCCGATGATGCGCGTCAGATCGAAGTCCTTCGGCGTGTACACGGCGGCCACGCCCGCCTGCTTCAGCGGGGCCACGTCCTGGTCGGGGATGATCCCGCCGACGACCACCGGGGCGCTGACGCCGGCCTCGCGCAGCGCGTCGAGCACCGCGGGGATCAGCTCGCGGTGGGAGCCCGAGAGGATCGAGAGGCCGATCACGTGCACGCCCTCCTGCAGCGCCGAGGCGGCGATCTGCGCGGGGGTGAGGCGGATCCCCTCGTACACCACGTCCATGCCGGCGTCGCGTGCGCGCACCGCGATCTGCTCGGCGCCGTTGGAGTGACCGTCGAGGCCGGGCTTGCCGACCAGGATCTTCGGGCGGCGACCGAGCTGCTCGGCGAGCGTGGCGACCTGCTCGCGCAGCCGTGCCAGCTCACGCGCTGCCTCGCCGCCGTCGGCGCCCGGGGCGCCGGGGCCGGCGGCGTCGAGGTCCTCCGTGGGGGCGCTGCTCGCCTCGCCGACGCCTGTTGGGGCGCGGTAGCTGCCGAACACCTCGCGCAGCGTGGCCGACCACTCGCCGGTGGTGGCGCCGGCGCGGGCGGCGGCGATCGTGGGCTCCATCAAATTTGTGTCGGCACCGGCGCCCGCCCGTTCGCCTGAGGCCCGCGACCCCTCGCCTGCGGTGCCCGACCCCTCGCCCGCGGCGCGCGCCAGCTCGGCGAGCGCGGCGTCCACCTTCGCCTGGTCTCGCTGCGAGCGCCAGCGGCGCACCGCCTCGATCTGTTCGGCTTCCACGGCGGGGTCCACCACCAGGATGCCGCCCTCCGCGTCGGCCGTCAGCGGCGACTCCTCGCTCCCGGTGAAGCGGTTCTGGCCGACCACCGTCTGCTCGAGCGCCTCGATCCGGCGCAGGCGCTCGCGGTGGGAGTCCACCAGCGCCGCCTTCATGTAGGGGACGGCCTCCACCGCGCCGCCGTGCTCGGCGACGACCGCCATCTCCGCGCGGGCGCCCTCCAGCAGCTCCTCCACCAGGCCCTCCATCACCTTCGAGCCCTCGAAGATGTCGGGATACTCGAGGATGTCGGTCTCGTACGCCAGCACCTGCTGGATGCGCAGCGACCACTGCTGATCCCACGGGCGCGGCAGGCCCAGCGCCTCGTTCCACGCCGGCAGCTGGATCGCCCGTGCGCGGGCGTCGCGACCGATCGTCACCGCCAGTGCCTCCAGCACGATCCGCTGCACGTTGTTCTCCGGCTGCGCCTCGGTGAGGCCGAGCGAGTTGACCTGCACCCCATAGCGCAGCCGCAGCAGCTTCGGGTCGGTGACGCCGTAGCGCTCCCTGCCCAGCTCCTCCCACAGGATCCCCATCGCGCGCAGCTTCGCGTGCTCCTCGACGAAGCGCACGCCGGCGTTGACGAAGAACGAGATCCTGCCGAACACCTGCGCGATGCGGTCGGGATCGCCGGGGGATGTTCCGGCGGAGTCATGTGCGATCGGCGTGGGGTCAGCGGAATCCCCCGCGATACGGCCGGGGGCGCCGTGCGAGCCCCCCCCGGCACCCGCCCCCCTGGGCGGGGTGCCCGTCCCCATCCTGTCCTTCACCGCGTCCAGCACGGCGATCGCGTTGGACATCGCGTACGCGATCTCCTGTACCGGGGTCGCGCCCGCCTCCTGCAGGTGGTAGGAGCAGATGTTGATCGGGTTCCACTTCGGCACATGCTCGACGGTGTAGGCGATCGTGTCGGCGATCAGCCGCATCGAGGGCGCGGGCGGGAAGGCGTAGGTGCCGCGCGCCAGGAACTCCTTGATGATGTCGTTCTGCGTCGTGCCCTGCAGTTGCGCCTGGGGCACGCCCTGGGCCTCGGCGGCGACGATGTACAGCGCCAGCAGCCACGCGGCGGTCGCGTTGATCGTCATCGAGGTGTTCATCTCGCCGAGCGGGATGCCCGCCATCAGCGCTTCCATGTCGCCGCGGTGGGCGATCGGCACCCCCACCTTGCCGACCTCCCCGCGGGCCAGCTCGTCGTCGGGGTCGTACCCGGTCTGCGTCGGCAGGTCGAACGCCACGGACAGTCCCGTCTGGCCCTTCTCGAGGTTGCGCCGGTACAGCTCGTTGGAGGCCTTCGCCGTCGAGTGCCCCGCGTAGGTGCGCATCATCCACGGGCGGTCGCGCTCGGGCAGGCGGTGGGGCTGATCTTGGTTCATGCCGCAATTGTAAGACCGTGGTCCAGCGCTGTGCGGGGCTGTGCGGAGGCCGGGTATTCTTCGCGTCCATGACAGAGACCATTGAGCTACCGAAGACGGGCGGGCCGCACACGGGGATGGACGGCTCCTGGCGGGTGATCGTGCGCAACGACGACCACAACACCTTCGACCACGTCGCCCGCACGCTGGCGCGCTTCATCCCTGGCGTGACGCTGGAGCAGGGCCACCAGTACGCCAACCAGATTCACAACAGCGGTCAGGCCGTCGTCTACAACGGCCACCGCGAGCCGGCCGAGCACTACTGGGAGCAGCTGAAGGGGGCGGGGCTCACGATGGCCCCCTTGGAGAAGGGCTGAAGTTCAGACGGTGCGCACGCGCGGGGCGCCGTTGCCGGCATGGCCATTGCCCTCGGGCTCGGGCTCGGGCGGCTCCGGCGGCGGTGCAGCCCACTCGGTCTCCTCGGAGACCGACCCCGCGGCGGTGAGGTCCCACCAGCCGTAGAGAACCGGGACCTGGTACCACGAGGAGTGACGCGCGCGGAAGTCGATCATCTCGGGGCTTTCCCAGTAGCGCTCCCAGTCGGAGTAGCGCTCGAAGTGCGCCAGCTGCTGGTAGCGGTAGCGGTCGTCCCGCGAGCGGTAAACCCCGTAAGAGTCGGCGCCGTAGCGCAGCGCGATCGCCGCGACCTGCTCCAGCGCGGCGCCGAAGCCCTCGGCGCGAAAGCCCGTGGCGTACCAGGGGACGATCACGGTGCCGTTGCCCTGACCAGCCATCTCAGCCACCCACCTTCCCGGTTGCGCTCGTCCGTTTCGGCTCTGTGGTGGGGCGCCCGCCAGACATCATCCGCCCACCTCCGCGCGGATCGCTCCGGGACCATCCGCGGTCCTGCCCTGCCCCTCGGCGTCGGCGCCGACGAGGATCGAGATCTTCCCGAGGTGCTTGTTTTCGAGCATCAGCTGGTGCGCTTCGGCGACGCCCTCGAAGCCGAGCGTGCGCCACAGCACGGGGCGGATCTGACCGGAGTCGATCAGCTCGTTGGCCTTCGTGCACTCGTACGCGTTGGCGAAGTGGCTGCCGATGATCTCCTTCTGCTTCATCCACAGGTAGCGCACGTCGAAGTCGAGGTTGAAGCCGGTCGTGCCGGCGCAGATCACGACCTTGCCGAACGTCTTGACGGTGAACACCGAGGTCGGGAACGTCGCCTGCCCCACGTGCTCGAAGACGATGTCGGGGGCGTCGCCGAGGATCCCCTTGACGCGCTTGGCGAATTCGCGGGAGACCCCGAAGCGGGCCTTCTCCTCCTCGGGGCTCTCGCCGCCTTTGCGCATCATCCCGGTGAACTCGGCACGGTCGATGAAGTCCACGGCGCCGAGGCGCTTCACCAGCGCGCCCTTCTCCGCGGAGGACACCACGCCCACGCAATGCGCGCCGGCGGCGGCGCACAGCTGGGTGGCGAACACGCCGAGACCGCCGGCCGCGCCCCAGATCAGCACCTTCTGCCCGGCCTGCAGGTTGCAGCGGGTGATCAGCATGCGGTACGCCGTGAAGTACACGAGGCCGTAAGAGGCGGCCTCCTCCCAGGTCAGCGCGGCGGGCTTGGGCAGCAGCTGCTGGGCCTGCACTTTGGTGAACTGCGCAAACGAGCCCCACGTCGTCTCGTACCCCCAGATCTTCTGCGAGGGGGCGGCCATCGGGTCGAGGCCGTGCACCTCGGGGTCCTCGTAGGAGGCCTGGTTGCAGTGCACCACGACCTCGTCGCCGGGCTTCCAGCGGGTCACGCCGGGGCCGACCTTCCACACCACGCCCGACGCGTCGCTGCCGCCGATGTGGTGGCCGAACTCGGGGTGGTCGCCGTAACGCCACACGCCCACCGGCTTGCCGAGCGCGGCCCACACGTTGTTGTAGTTGACGCCCGCCGCCATCACGCGCACGATCACCTCGAACGCGCCCGGCTCCGGCACCTCGATCTCCTCGAGCTGGAAGGCGTCCTTCGGTTCGCCCTCCCGCTCCTGGCGGATCACCCAGGCTGCCATCGTCTTGGGCAGCTCGCCCGGCTCGGCGTCCACCTCGGATATCTGCTTCAAGTCGATTGCCACGGGATCTTCCAACCTCGCATGTCGGGAACGGGACTGAAGCGAATCCTACAACCGGGCGCCCCTCCCGCGCTACGCTCCACCGGTGGACGAGCCGAACCCTCCGGAGGAGTCCCAGCAGGGGCCCAACATCATCATGCCTCCGGAGGAGTTCGCGGGCAAATGGGCCAACGCCGCCTCGATCGCGCGCACACCGCACGAGTTCACGCTCGACTTCCTTCGCATCGGGCCTCAGGGGCAGCAGGGGATCGTCGTCTCGCGCGTCTCCTTCTCGCCCCTGCTCGCCAGCCAGCTCGTCGACCTTCTGAATGAGCAGTGGCAGGCGTACACTCAGGAATCGGGAGTTCCGACCGAAGACAATGGTGATGATGACTGAACGAAATCCCTTCGAGGATCCGCGCAGGCGGCTGGGGCGCACGAAAGTCAACCTGCGGGGGCCCAACGTCACCAGCACCTTCGACACCCCACCGCGCCCCGACGCGCTGAAGGTGCTGAGGGCGGCGATCCGCAAGCATCTGCACGAGCGCCGACCCGGCGGCGGGCAGTCAAGCTCCTCTTAGAACCCTAACCAAATGAGATCAAGTCTCGTTCTCATTTGGTGAGTGCTTCTTAGAAGGGCAGCTCGACCAGTTCTGCCGTGGCGCCGTGCTCACCGATGGCGAGCGTGTCGCCCGGGGAGGCCTCGCGGCGCACCAGCGCCAGGGCGATCGTGCCCAGCCGCGGGGATGCGACCACGCTGCTCAGATGCCCCACGGGACGGTCTCCCAGCCGCAGCTCTTCGCCGGGCGCCGGGGGGGCGGAATCGGGGAGCTCCAAAAATCGCAGTCCGCGTATGTGGCGGTTGGGCTTGCCCCGGTAGTACAGCCGCGCCACGGTCTCCTGGCCGACGTAGCAGCCCTTCGTGAAGCTCACCGCGCGCTCGTTGAGACTGGCCTCTTGGGGGATCGTGCTCTCATCCATGTCCCTCCCGTAGCGGGGCCTGCCGCGCTCGACACGCACGGTCTCTGCCGCCGCCTCGCTGACGGGGGTCGCGCCGGCATCGACGAGGGCTCCTCGTACCGTCTCAAGGTCGGCGGCCTCGCACAGCACGTCGATGCCGTCGGTCGTTGCGATCAGGCGCCCCGCCGCCCCGCCGATCTTCGCGGGTGTGTGGGCGTGCTCGACCTCGGTGTCGAATGTATTTTTTTCGGCCCCCACCAGACGCTCGACGCACGCCCGCGTCTCGGGGCCGATCAGCGAAAGCAGCCCGCACTCCAGCGTGCGCTTGTGAAGTTCCACCTCGTAGCCGATCTTGTAGCGGCGGATCATGTCGAACAGTGGCTGCAGCGCCACCCGCTCGGTGTCGAGCAGCAGTTCGGCGGGTTCGTCCGCGTCGAGCTCCCCCGTCCCCGATGCTCCCCCGACGGCGAGGATCCGCAGGTCGCCGAGCATCTTCCCCTTGTTGGTCAGAAAGGCCGCATAGCGACCCTCACCGGGGCGCAGATCGGCCAGCTCGTTGGTCACCTGCCCGTTGAGGAATTCCACGGCGCCGGAGCCCGTCAGCGCGAGCTTGCCGCGCTCGGAGCGGTCCACCAGCCCACAATGCAGGGTCAGCGCTTCGTATTCGGCGTGCAATGTGTCGGTGGTGGCCATGAATCGAGGATACGAGGACCAGGCCCGGTAGGCTTTTGCGACGATGGGTTTAGCAGACACCTTCCAAGGGATCGTCGATTCGCTCCCCGACGACTGGACCGACCTGGAGCTCGATCTGCGGGTCGCTGACGAGGCGCGCTACGTCGAAGCGGCGGTGTACCTCGTGACTTGCAACGCCAGCCCCTACTCCAAGCACGACTGGCACTGGCGCCTGCTGGTCGCTCACCGCTTCGGCCATGCGGCGTCGGCGCCGGCGGTGCACTGCGCGCTCGGCCTGCTCGACGACGCCGGCATCGAGGGGGAGCTGGCGGTGCGCGAGGTGCGGGAGGGCCGCGCCGAGGTCACGCAGATGTGGGGCCGCCCGCAGTCGGCACGCGAAGAGTTTCGCCGCCTGCGCGCCCAGTAGTCAGATCGGGGCGCCGACCTCGTCGCCGTGGTGCAGGCGGCGCGATCCGCGCGGGTCGAGCGGGACGATCTGAGCGTTGGGGACGCGGTCAGCAAGCGCCTCCCGGTCTTTGGTGCGCTGGAAGAGGGCGATCCTGATCACCCCGCCGTGGCATACAACCAGCGCGGGCACCTCGGCGCGCTTGATGTCGTGGAACGCGCCCGCCACGCGCACACCCTGCTGGGCGAACGACTCGCCGCCGGGGAACGCGAAGGTGGGGTCGCCGCCGGCGAAGCGCGCGAACCCCTCGGGATCCTCGGCCTGCACGTCGGCGAACGAGCGGTCGGTCCAATCGCCCGAGTCGGTCTCCATCAGGCGGGGATCCTCCCGCGGTTCGAGGCCGATGCGCCGCGCGACGGTGTCCGCGGTTTCGCGGGCGCGCAGCAGCGGGCTGCACCACAGCACAGCGAACTCGTACGTGGCGGCTTGCTCGGCCAGCGTCTGCGCCTGGCCGCGACCGGTTGCGTCGAGCGGCACCGCGCCCTGGCCTTGGAAGCGGCCCTCGGCGTTGTAGGCGGTCTGGCCGTGGCGGGCGAGGTAGATGCGCGGTGGTTGGGCCACAACGGCCGAGGATAGCTGTACCCCCCTTGGAGACCCTCCGCTGCTCGCTGACCAACCCCGCCCAGATCGCGAAGGGCGCTGGGGCCTGCGGGGGCGTGGGGCTGCCCTGGTCCTCAGGCTGCCTCTGGCTCGGGCTCGGCCGGCGGCGGAGTTGCAGTCGGAGTCGGCGTCTTGCGCAGGTACAGGAACGCGTAGAGAAGCGCCGCGACCGACGCCCCGAGGACCGGGCCCGCGTACCACACCCAGCCGTTTGACCAGTGGTCGCCGACCAGCTGCGGCCCAAAAGCGCGCGAGGGGTTCATCGCGGCGCCGGTGAACGGGCCTCCGAAAAGCACGTCGATCGAGATTGTCAGGCCGATCGCCAGTCCGGCGACGGCGTTGAATGGCCCGCGCGTGTCCACCGCTGCGCCGAACACGACGAACACGAGGAAGAAGGTGAGGATCGCCTCAAGCAGGAAGCCGGAGCTCGCGTCGACGCCGTGGCCGAGCGCCGGCACGCCGAGCTTCACCGCTTCGGTGGTCGCCCGTGGCAGCAGCTGCTTGACGAGCAGCGCCGCCAGCGCCGCGCCGCCGAACTGCGCTACCCAGTAGACGCCGGCGAGCGCGGGCTTGATTTTGCGGGTGATCAGGAAGCCGAACGTGATCGCCGGGTTGAAGTGCCCGCCGGAGATGTGCCCGAGCGCGCACACCATCACGCCGATCGCCAGCCCGTTGGCGATCGCCACGCCGATCAGGGTTGGGTCGGCGATGACTCCAGAGGCCGCCGCGGCGCCGGCGCCGATGAAGGTGAGCGTGAAGGCGCCGACCATCTCGGCTACGGCGCGGCGAAGGGCGTCTTCGGACATGGAGCAAAAGCTACGAACCGGGTCGGACGGATCGGCAGTCGCTGCGTCCGGGCAGATCGGCGGCCGCCCACTCAGACCTAGCGGCGGCTTCTCCACGAACGGATCGGCAGTCATCCCTTGGACCGGCGAGCGAGTGCATACACTCGGGACATGCGGCGGAGGGTCACCTACTCGCGCAACCTGACGCTGTCGCTTTCGCGCACGTGCCAGTGCTACTGCAAGTACTGCGCGTTCGCGACGCACACGGCGCACCTGTACACCCCCGATGAGGTGCTCGCGATCATCGACGGCGCCGCGCGGCGCGGGGTCAAGGAGCTGCTGGTGCTTACCGGCGAGCGGCCCGAGGTCAACGCGGAGGTTGCACGGCGGCTGGGGGAGTACGGGCACGCCGACTTCACGGCGTATGTCGTCTGGGCGTCCGAGCGGGCGCTGGAGCGGGGGATCCTGCCGCACACCAACCTCGGCGTCCTCTCGCGCAAGGACCTGGGGCGGCTGCGCGAGGTGACCGCCTCGCAGGGGTTGATGCTGGAGTCGATCTCCGAGCGGCTGATGGACACCGTGCACGCGGGCTCGCCGACGAAGCACCCAGCCCGGCGCCTGGAGTCGATCCGCGCGGCGGGCGAGCTGCGGATCCCGTTCACCTCGGGGATCCTGGTCGGCATCGGCGAGAGCGAGGAGGAGCGGGTCGCCTCGCTGGAAGCGCTCGCAGCGGTGCACGCCGAGCACGGCCACCTCCAGGAGGTGATCCTGCAGAATTTCGTCCCCCACCAGCGCTACTACGGCCAGGAGCCGGCGCAGATCGCGGAGCAGGCCGCGCGGCTGTACTGGCGCACAGGGGTGGATGAGGGCGTCGGCAAGGTGCAGGAGGGCTCCGGCGGCGATCAGGTCGAGGGCGGCCCCGACCGTGCGCCCCTGCACCCGCGGCTGCCGCTGCCCGAGTGGGCCTGTCCGGTGAGCATCGAGGACATGAAGCGCTTGATCGCGGAGACGCGGAGGCTGATGCCGGACATCGGCATCCAGGTGCCGCCCAACCTCGCGGACTGGTGGCCGGAGCTGGTGGCCGCGGGGGCGACCGACCTCGGCGGGCTGTCGGCCAACGGCGACCACATTTCACCTGAGCACCCCTTTCCCTCGCCCCATCGGGTGCGCAAGGAGCTGCAGAAGGACGGCGTAGCGCTGACGGAGCGGCTGTGCGTCTACCCGCGCTACATCGACCCGGAATGGGTGGCGCCGGCGGTGATGGACACGATCAAGGTCAAGTACTGGAGCTTCATCCCGCGGCGGGGCTCCGGTCGCACCGACCCGGCCGCCAGCGGCGCCCCGCCGATCCGCCCCGACCTGGTCGCCGGGGCGACCGAGCGCGCCCGCGACGGGCTGGCACTGAGCGCCGAGGAGCTGACGGCGATGTTCGCCGAGACGCGCCCGGATGCGATCGAGGAGCTGCGCGCAGCCGCCGACGAGCTGCGCGCGGAGCTCGCGGGGGAGACGGTCACGTTCGTCGTCAACCGCAACATCAACGTCTCCAACGTCTGCACCGTAGGGTGCGCCTTCTGCGGCTTCGGCCAGGGCAAGCGCTCTCCGGACGCGTATGAGCACGACGAGCAGGAGTTCGCTCGCCGGGTGCGCGACGCGGTGGAGTTCGGCGCCACCGAGCTCTGCATTCAGTCGGGCATCCATCCCGATTGGAGCCTCGAGGACTACCTCGGCTGGCTGCGCTTCGCCAAGCGCACCGCCGCCGCCGAGGGGGTGGACATCCACCTGCACGCCTATTCCCCGATGGAGATCGCGCACATGTGCGACATCTCCGCGCTGGCGCCCGACGAGGTCTTCGCGCGCCTGCGCGACGCCGGTCTCGGCTCCACGCCGGGCACCGCCGCGGAGGTGCTGCACGACGGCGTGCGCGAACGGATCAGCCCCAACAAGCTGCCCGTGGCGCGCTGGGTGCAGATCATCGAAGCCTCCCATGCCGCCGGGCTGCGTTCGACGGCGACGGTGATGTTCGGGCACATCGAGGAGCCGTGGGAGCTGGCCGAGCACATGCGCGTGGTGCGCGAGCTGCAGGAGCGCACCGGCGGCATCACCGAGTTCGTGCCGCTCTCCTTCATCCCCTTCCAGACGCTGCTGGGCCGCACGCACGGGGTCGAGGAGATTTCGCGCGAGGAGAACCTCAAGCACACCGCCGTCTTCCGCCTCGCGCTCGGGCGCAGCGTGCGCAGCGTGCAGGCCTCGTGGGTGAAGATGGGGCTGGATGCCGCGACGGAGTCGCTGCGCTGGGGCGTCAACGACCTGGGCGGGACGCTGATGGAGGAGTCGATCAGCCGGCTCGCGGGCTCCTACCACGGCACCCGCCTGGAGCCCGAGCAGCTGGTTGCCGCCGCGCACGCCGCGGGGAGGCCGGCGGCCGAGCGCACGACGTTGTATGACATCCGGCGACGCTACGAGTTGCCAGTCGCTGTCTGATTGGGATTGGGGGGGTGGGGAATATGCATTCCCAAACACCCCTACCACTTCACAAAATGAAGGGTTTGGGTCTCGAAAGCGACATTAACGGAAGAGGTCCTCGTCCAGCGGGCGCAGTAGCGCGACTGCGCCGGGACCGTCCTCCTCGGTGACGAACCGCTCCAGCCCGTCGAGGATCACCACGGGCTCCCGCGAGTCCTTCGCACGCGCAAGGTCGGCGGTTGCGGCGATCGCGTCGGCGACCGCCAGCCATGTGGCGCGCAGCTCCATCCCGGCGCTGTCGGTGCGCCCACGCCAGTCGTCGAGCGGCGCCATGCCGGCGCAGCCGATCGCGATGTCGCACTGCCCGTGGCGCCAGGCGCGGCCGAAGCTGTCGGCGATTAGCACCGCGACTCGCGCTCCGGTCTGCTCGCGTAGACGGGCGCGCAGGCGTCGTGCGGACAGGTCGGGATCCGGCGGCAGCACGATCAGAGCATCGGCAATGGCTGCGTTGGACGTGTCGACGCCGGCGTTGGCGCAGACGAAGCCGTGGTGGGTGCGGCAGATCAGTACGCCGTTGGCCGCGCGCAGGACCTCGCGGGACTGGTCGAGCACGACCTGCACCGCGCGAGGGTCCTTGCCCTGTTCGCCAGCGATCTCGTGTGCCCTCGGGGATGGCGCGATCCCGGCGAGGGCGACCACCGCGCCCTCGGCCTTGGAGACGACCTTATGCGCGATCGCCACGATCTCACCGTCGCGCAGCGGCAGGTCGGTGCCGGGCGCCTCCATATCGAGCGCCGCTACGATCAGTGCCGCCAGGTCATCCCCGGCGTACACCTCCGGCAGGCCGCTCAGAGCGCGGGCGGCAAGGCGAGCCACGGGGGCGCCTCCACGGCTGTGAGGCTCACCACTGCAGCAGCATCAGCCCGACGGTCACGCCGGGGCCGATCGTCACTGCGAGGCCGCGCTCACCCGGCTGGGGGCGGTAGCGCGCGATCGTGTCTTTGAGCACGTAGAAGATCGAGGGGGTGCCAACGTTGCCGTGGTTGGCGAGCGCGTCCCAGCTGGTCGCGGTCTGCTCGTCGGAGAGCTGCAGGGCGCTTTGGATGTTCTCGATGATCCGCCGTCCGCCCGGGTGCACCATCCAATGGTCGATCTCCGCGTGCTTGACGCCGTTGCGGCGCAGGAATTTCTCAGCCACCCCGGGCAGCCCCGCGCCGGCGAGGTCTGGCAGCTCGCGCACGAGGTGCAGGTAGGTGTCCCGCTCGGATAACGCGAGGCTCACGGCGTCGAGCGTGCCGCCGATCTGGTGGACCTGGGTGGCGAGGATCATCGGCCCGTCGGCGCCGGGATCGGCCGAGAGCACCGCGGCGGCGCAGCCGTCGCCGAAGATCGAGGCACCGACCGTCTTGGCTCGGGGGTCCTCCGCGGTGGCGCGCGTGAGGATGCTGCTCATGCTCTCCGCTCCCACAACCAGGCAGTCGCGCCCGGGGTGCTGGTGCAGCATCCCCGCCGCCATCCGCATCAGCGGCACCGCGCTCGCGCACGCCACTCCGGTGATGTGGTACTTGTCGGTGGTTGGGTCCAGCTCGTAGTGGTCCACCAGCCGGTGGGCGATCGTCGGCAGGCCGAGCGAGTAGAGGCTCGAGCTAAGGACAGTGCCGATCTTCGCGGGGTCCAGCCCGAGCGCGTCCACGGCACGGATCGAGTGGCGCATCAGCTGCGCCTCGACCCCCGCCGCACGTCCCTGCAGGTCGCGCCCCAGGAAGTCGTCGTCCAGCTCGAGGTGGCGCCGCTTGACGCCGCAGCGGGCGAAGATGCCCTCGGCGAACTCGTCCCCGCGCAGGCCCAGCCGATCGAGGACCTGATCCTGGGATAGGACGCTGTCGCCGTCGGAGACCGCCAGCCCGGAGATCCGCGGGCCGGTCTTGAGCGGTTGCCTGCCTGGCCCGCTTTCCGCTGCAGGCTCGTCCGCGGGGCGTGCGACCGCCGCCGGGCGTAGGGTGCTGGTGTCGATTGCGCTCAAGCTCTTACCGTGGTGGGTGCGGTGGACGTTAGTGTTGCGTTACGCCGCGTTGGGAATCACAACACGACAACAGAATATCGTGAGAAGCGGCGTGCCATGCCGCAGTTGCGCTGTGCACGCCGTGCTGCAGCAGAACCGACGACGACCGACGGATCCTCGACACAAGGAGCGGATGAGTATATGAAGCTGATCGGAGCGGGCCTGCCCCGGACGGGCACCCTCACGCAGAAACTGGCGCTCGAGCAGCTCGGCTTCGCGCCCTGCTACCACTGGGTCAACGTGCTCGCCGACCTCGACCAGGTCGAGCTGTGGAACCGCGCGATGGACGGCGAGGGGCCGTGGGATGAGGTGTTCGGCGGCTTCCAGGCGACCGCGGACTGGCCCGGTGGCTACTTCTACAAGGAGCTGATCGAGGTCTATCCCGACGCCAAGGTGCTGCTCAGCACGCGCAAGCCCGAGTCGTGGGAGCCCAGCTTCCGCGAAACGATCGTCGGCCTCAGCTACGGCGAGGAGCTGATGCGCCTGCTGGCGAGCGCTCGGGGCGAGATCGACCCCCGCTGGCGGCGCTACCTCGATCTCGTCGAGCGGATGTTCTGGGGGCCCGAAGGCACGTTCGCCGACGGCTGGCAAGAGCCGGCGCAGCTGATCGAGCAGTTCGAGCGCCACAGCGAGGAGGTCAAGCGCACGGTCCCGCCGGAGCGGCTGCTCGTCTGGCACGTGGGCGAAGGGTGGGAGCCGCTGTGCGAGTTCCTCGAGGTCGACGTCCCATCCGAGCCGCTGCCGCACGAGAACGATCGCGAGACCTTCTTCGACCGCGTGATCGGCGGCGCGATCGGCGCGCTGCATGGGTGGTATGAGAGCAAGGCTGCCGCCGCCAGCTGAGCCCTTGACCTCGCGCTCATCGCCAGTCTCCAGATGGGGGCTTGACAGTTCGGCGGTTGCCGAGTACAGTGGTCTTGTCTTGGCGTCTCTACAGGGTCGCTGGCGTACATAGGATCGGGTTTGGGTCTTGGCCTCTGTGGCCGGCATCAAGCGCATTTGGGGATTCTTGGGAGAGGGACCGGGCCATTTCGGTGAGGGAGTTGGTTTTCGCGTGAGTATGAGAGGGATCAACGTGATACGGGTCATTGCACCCCACCTGGAGACTGATGCTAGATGCGCCAGCATGGCGCTGTCGCATCTCTCTCTCTCTCTCTCTCTCTTCGGCCTCGAGTAGCCCCCGCCGTTCGGCCCTGACGGGCCGTCTGGGTTCCCCCGTAGGGGGAAACGGGAGGGGTGGGCGCCTCGCGAGTTGGCGCGGTCCTGTCCTCGCTCCCGCTGGGGGTTGGTTCTCGCCGCACGCGGCTCGGATCGTGTGCGCTGGCGCTTACGAAGCTTGTGTCTTCGCGCCCCTCGGCGCGTCGTTGTTCACCGATCGAGGGGTTGGCCCCTCAGCTCTCGAGGAGGGGATGTGCCTATGAGGTCTCTCGTTCACCGTGCGCTCGCGCGTGCGATCTATCCGCGGGCCGCGGCGGTGCTCTGTGTCGTTGCCGGCGCGCTGTGCCTGTGGAGCGCCGCGGCGCTGGCGGTCGAACCCGCAGTCTCCGGGCTGCCGGATGGCCGTGTGTACGAACTGGTGAGCCCGGCGACCCAGCAGGACGGGGAGGTGTACGTACCCAAATCGAGCATCTCCGGCAACTCCGAATACGGAATCAAAACAGAACGGCCGCTTGAGGCTGCGTCCGACGGTGAAGCGGTGGCCTATGTAGGCGAACCGCCGTCGTTGGGTGGGAGTGGGGCGATTGGCCAGAGCTTTGGAAATGAGTTCCTCGCGACGAGGTCGTCGGGGGGCGGCTGGACATCGGTGGACATCCAGCCGCCTGGGCATCTCTGGCCGCGTTACTGGGCGTTTTCGAGCGACCTCACTGTGGGGATACTGTCGTCTCGACATTTGGGCTCCGAAGAACCTCTGTCGGCGCTGGCCCCAGGTGGCTATTCCGACCTCTATGTTGACCGGAGCGGTGGTACTAGCTATCAGCCGCTCGTCAGCGGGAAGCCTCCGCATCGGGAACCTTCCGAATTTGGGCTCAAAGAGTTCGGAGGTGAAGAAGGAGTGATCTATGCGGGTGGCACGTCGAACCTCAATCATGTGCTGTTCGAAGCCAACGACACGTTGACGGAAGGGGCTGTCGATGGCGGTGCCAAAGAGGCCAACCTGTATGACTCGGTCGGTGGGACTCTGCATCTGGTGAACGTGCTGCCGGATAGTCAGACGGAACCGAACGCGGCGTTTGGAGCGGCGGGGACATTTGGGTCCTTGAGCCGTGTGATCTCGACCGATGGGTCGCGGGTCTTCTGGACGGATCTGAATACTGGGGACCTCTATGTGCGTGAGAACGATGCGGCGCCGCAGAGCCCGCTCGGTGAAAAAGGCGAATGCCTTGTGCCGAGCGATGCGTGCACGGTGCAGGTGGACGTCTCGCACGGTGGTTCGGGCAGCGGTGGCGGTGGGGTGTTCTGGGCGGCGAGCAGCGATGGCTCGATGGTGTTCTTCACGGATGAAAGCCAGTTGACGAGCGATTCGACGGCGGCGGCAGGGGAACCCGACCTGTACGAGTATGACGTGAAATCGGGGGGGCTCACTGATCTTTCGGTGGACACGAATGTGGGGGAGCACGCTGGGGTCCAGGGTGTGATCGGAGCGAGCGAAGATGGGCAATACGTCTACTTCGTGGCGACCGGCGTCCTTGCCGAAGACGCAGTTACTGGCCAGCCCAACCTCTATCTGTCCCACAGCGGTGCCATTACATTCGTTGCGACGCTTTCGCAGGAAGACAACCATCCCGTCTTTCTCGATGTCGCCCGCGAAGACGGGGATTGGAAGGCAAATCTGGGGGTGCGTACGGCGGAGGTGACACCTGACGGTCACAGCCTTGTCTTCATGTCGAATCAGAGCCTCACCGGCTATGACAATGAAGCAACTATAGAAGGCGTCGTCCAAAAACAGTTCGAGGTGTTCGTGTACGACGCGGAACTTGGGAGGCTTACGTGCGTTTCGTGTAATCCCAGCGGTGAACCGCCGACGATCGAGAAGCTTCGGCAGTCTAGCGGGGGATACGAAGACTACGGGGATGCGTTCCTGCCCGTCGGCTGGCAGTCGACCTATCAGCAGCGGGTGATTTCCGCAGATGGGAGTCGGGTGTTCTTCGACAGTTTCGAGCCGCTGGTGCCGAATGACACGAACGGGCTTGTGGATGTGTATGAGTGGGAGCGGGATGGGTCGGGTGATTGCCGGCTGAGTACGGGCTGCGTGTATCTGCTGTCGGGTGGATTGAGCCGCGACAACTCGTATCTGGTGGATGCGAGCACGAGTGGCGATGATGTATTCCTGGTGTCGAGGGCGCAGTTGGTGGCGCAGGATCAGGGCGATGACGATGAGCTTTACGATGCCCGTGTCGGTGGGGTGCAGCCGCTCGCGGCACCGGCGTGCACGGGTTCGGGTTGCCAGGGTGTTCCGGCGTCGCCGCCGCTCTTCACGACGCCGGCGAGCGCGACGTTCGCGGGTGTCGGGAACTTCGCGGCTGCGCCCCCGGCTGGCATGAAGGGACGCACCAAGACGAAGAAACCCAAGAAGGCCCGCAGGGGTGGTAAGAGGCGCCGGCGTAAGAGCACGAAGCGTTCGCGCAGGGGCACGGGCGGGCTTACGCATGGAAAGGGAGGACGGTCATGAGCGGCGGATCTTCAAAGCGGCATCGCGGCGGGCGATGTGTGGGTGCAGTCGCGACGGTACTTGCCGTGTGTGCCGTGGGTGTGTCCAGTGCGTTGACATCGGCGGCCGTAGCAGCCACCGGGTGGGAGACGACCAGCCGGGCGTATCCAACGAATCTGCTCCCGGGTGGTAGTGGGATGATCGTGATCGATCTCTACAACACCGGTGCGACGCAGAGCAGCGGCAGCGTGACCGTCACTGATATGCTACCGCCTGGTGTGACAGCTGCGCCTGGCGCCAGCGGTATGATCGGTAAAAATTTACAGTCCGAAGAATTTGAACGAACGGGGGAATATGTAACAGGTGGGCCGCGTTGGGATTGCAGCGGGGTGGAAGTCGTGACGTGTACCAGCAACCCGGAATTCTTTCCGACGATGCCCGGCTATGTGCCTGAATCCGGCGAATCGGAAACGGAAGTGGATACCAAGATCGGTATACCGGTGGATGTTGCTTCTGGTGTCTGGGGGACGTTGCCCAACCGGGTAACGGTGTCGGGGGGTAGCGCGGCGGGAACGGCGAGCGTGTCCGACCCGATTAGGGTGAATCCTACCCCTGCGGGGTTTGGGTTCTCGGGCTGGGATGCATGGTTCTCTAACGCGAATGGCACGCCCGATACGCAGGCTGGCTCGCACCCGTATGAGGCAGCCTTTTCCTTGGACTTCAACACGGCGAAAGAAGAAGGCTTCCTTGTGCCTGCCGGCGGGAGTGTCAGAGATCTGGAAGTAGAACTGCCGTCGGGTATGTTCGGGGAACCGAGTGCCGTGCCGCAGTGCACCCGTCGTCAACTGGACGCCCAGGAATGCCCCGCACAAACCCAGATCGGCCTGATCGAAGTCAGCGTATTCAAAGGCATCAAGGTACCCGGGTTTGTCCCTGGGGCTTTGCCTGTATATAACATGGTTCCGCCGCCGGGGGTGCCCGACGAGTTCGCCTTCTCGGTCATCGGCGAGCATGGGATCTCCGCTGCTGGGGTGGACAGCGGTCATGGTGGTCATATTGTCGTGCACATCGACAATGTTCCGCAGCAGTTGTCGCTTGCGTATGCGTCGTTGGTGTTGTGGGGTGTGCCGGCTGAAGCGAGCCATGATCGGGAACGCAACGCGGTTGGTTGCCGCGGGGGGTGTGCGTCGGGTGTGGTGGCGAAGCCGTTTTTGACGTTGCCGGCGTCGTGTGCGGGGCCGCAGCAGATCAAGCTGCGTGCGTTGAGTACGTGGCAGAGCGAAGACGCGAGTGCGGAAACGAGTGTCACGCTGCACGACAGCAATGGAGTGCCGGTGGGTTTCGAAGGCTGTGAACATCTGTCGTTTGGGACGTCGTTGTCGGTTGCGCCGGATACGAGTTCGGGGGATACACCGGCGGGGTTGACGACGGATGTGAAAGTGCCCCAGGAACAGTTGACGAATCCGGAAACGGTGGTGACTTCGACGTTGAAGAATGTGACGGTGGCATTGCCGGAAGGGTTGGTGTTGAACCCGGGTCGCGCGACGGGGCTGCAGACCTGCCGGGTGGAACAGGCGGCGCTCGAAGGGGAAGGCCCGGTGTCGTGTCCGGCGGCTTCGCAGGTCGGGACGGCGCAGGTCTCGACGCCGCTGTTGCCGGACAGGCTGGAAGGGGGGGTGTATCTGTTGGAATCCTCGCCGCCGGATATCAAGCTGCTGGTCGCTCCATCGGGGGATGGTGTGTATCTCAAGATCGTCGGTGATGTGCGGTTGGATCCGGTGACGGGCCGGTTGACGACGACTTTCGAGGAAGCTCCGGCGTTCCCGTTTACGGACTTCAAACTCTCTTTCAGTGGTGGTGCGCAGGCGGCGTTGATCACGCCGTCGGGGTGTGGGGTGTATACGACAACGTCTGATTTTACGCCGTGGAGCTCGCCGTTCGTCGAAGATGTGTTCCCGTCGAGTGGGTTTCAGATCGCGAGCGGCCCGGGTGGGAGCGCGTGTGCGTCGCCGTTGCCGTTCGCGCCGAGCATGGTCGCGGGCGCGACGACCGACCAGGCGGGTGGGTATACCGACTTCACGATGCTCCTATCGCGGGGGGATGGGCAGCAGCGGATCTCCAAGTTGCAGTTCAAGACGCCGCTGGGGCTGCTGGGGATGATCAGCCACGTGACGCTCTGCGAAGAACCGCAGGCCGCCAAGGGCGAATGCCCGGCGGGCTCCCAGATCGGACATACGGTCGTCGGCGCCGGGGCGGGCCCGTACCCGCTGTTCGTGCCCGAAGCGGGCAAGCCGGAAGCGCCGATCTATATCGGCGGCCCCTATGAGGGTGCGCCGTACAGTCTGGTGATCGCGGTGCCGGTGATTGCGGGCCCGTTCAACCTCGGTACGACGGTGGTGCGGGGGAGGATCGAAGTGGATCCGCAGACCTCGCAGTTGACGATCACGACCGATCCGCTGCCGACGATCCTCGACGGGGTCCCGACCGATCTGCGGACGATCGACGCGGTGGTCGACCGTAAGGAATTCATGTTCAACCCCACCAACTGCAATCCGCAGTCGTTCAGCGGGACCGCGTTCAGCACGGAAGGCGCGACGGCGGCGCTGTCGAGCCCGTTCCAGGTCGGCTCGTGCCGCAGCCTGACGTTCAAACCGACGTTCAAGGTCTCGACCAGTGCCAAGACGTCGCGTACACAGGGCGCGAGCCTGCACGCGACACTGACGCTGCCGGACGAAGGCGGGTTGAGCAGCGAGGCGAACGTGCAGCGGGTCAAGGTGTCGCTGCCCAAACAGCTGCCCTCGCCGTTGAAAACCCTGCAGAAGGCCTGTTTGGAAAAAGTGTTCGCGGAAAACCCCGCGAGCTGCCCGGTCGCTTCGCAGGTCGGCACGGTGAAGGTCTCAACCCCGGTGCTGCCCGGTGGTCTGACGGGCACGGCGTATTTCGTCTCGCACGGCGGCGCGAAGTACCCCGAACTGATCCTCGTGCTGACGGGCCCCAACGGGGTGACAGTGCAGGTGCACGGGGAAACGTTCATCAGCAAACAGGGGATCACGAGCGCGACGTTCGCGACGGTGCCGGATGTGCCGTTCTCCAATTTCGAACTGACTCTCCCACAAAGGGAATACCCGGCGCTGACAGCGAATGGGAACCTCTGCAAGGGGACGCTGCTGATGCCGACGGAAATGGTCGGCCAGAACGGGCTGGTGATCAACCAGAAGACGAAGATCGCGGTCACGGGCTGCCCGAAGAGCAAGAAGGCAGGCCACAAGCGCAAGCAGGCGCACAACAAGACCAAGGCCAAGAAGAAGAGCAAGGATAAGGGGAAGCGGGGGTAGGGGTGATCGCGATGGCCGCGCGCGTTCGAGCCGTCCCCGTCCCCGCCCCAGCCCCCGCCGCCATGTTGGGGGTGGTGGAGGGCCGTGGGGACGTGGTGGGCCTGCAGCGGGCGAGGATCATCACCGGGATGGTCGAGGTCGTAGCCGAGCGTGGTGTCGCGCGGTCCACGGTCGCGCACGTAGTCGCCCGCTCGGGTGTCTCGCGCCGCACGTTCTACGAGCTGTTCAGCGACCGCGAGGACTGCTTCCTGGCCGCCTTCGACCAAGCCGTCGAGCACGCCGCGACCCGGGTGGTCCCGGCGTTCGAGGAGGCCGATGGGTGGCTCGAGCAGATCCGCGCCGGGTTGCGGGCGCTGCTCGAGTTCCTCGACGACGAGCCGGGCCTGGGCAGGTTGGCGGTCGTCGATGCCCTCGGCGCGGGCCCGATCGCGTTGGAGCGCCGCGCCCGTGTGGTGGGGGTCCTGATCGATGCGGTGGACAGGGGGCGGCATGAGCCGCATGTGACTCGGGGGTTGAAGCGGTTCACGGCGGAGGGGATCGTCGGCGCGGTCCTCGCGGTCCTGCACGCGCGCCTGACCGACCCGGAGCCGCGGCCGATGATCGGGCTGCTCGGCCCGTTGATGGGGTTGATCGTGCTGCCCTACCAGGGCCGTACGGTCGCCGAGCGTGAGAGCGCCCGCCGCGCCCCAAGGCGTAAGCCGGCCGTTGCGCCGGTGGCGGATCCGCTCAGGGATCTGGAGATGCGCCTGACCTATCGCACGGTCAGGGTGCTGGTCGCGATCGCCGCGTCGGGCGACCGGGGACTGAACCCCAGCAACCGTGAGGTCTCAGACGCCGCGGGTGTCGCCGACCAGGGCCAGATCTCAAAGCTGCTCGTGCGCCTCGAGCGCCTCGGCCTAATCGAGAACGTCGGGGAAGGCCACGCCCGCGGTGAACCCAACGCCTGGCAACTCACCCCAAAGGGCCGCGACGTCGAGCGAACCATCAGCCGCCAAGCCGAGACCGCCGCGCACTGAGCGGTCGCGTTCATCTCTGCTCGCGTTGTGACTCAGGCAGGCTCTTGAGGCGTCTGCTCGGCCGCCGGCTCGTGCCCAGCGACCGCGACGTCGGTGCGTGCGAAGTCCTCGCCCTTGAAGAGCAGGGGCTCTCCGGTCGCTGCCGACAGCGCGTAGGCGAAGCAGTCCCCGAGATTGAGCGCCGCGGAGTGGCGACCCTTGCCAAAGCGCCGCCACGCTGATCGCGCCAACTCCACCTGCTCTGCGTCCACGGGAACGGCGTGCACGTCCGCGCGATGCAACAAGAGATCGAGCTCCCGGCCGGCTGCCTCACCTCGTCGAGCCTCGGTGAGCAGTGCGCACTCCAGCAGGTTGCCGGCCGATATCAACCGTCGCGGGTCGCGCTCGATCGCGAGCGTGAACGCCCGGCGCTCGGGCTCGTCGAAGAGGATCGCGATGACCGCGGAGCTGTCGAGCACCATCAGCTCGGCAGGCCGTGCTCGTCGTAGCCGAGGATCTCGTCGTCGGGGCGTGTGTCCAGCAACGGCAGGGCCGCACAGCGCAGAGCGATCCGATCGAGCTCGTCGGCCAGCTGCTGGGACGGACGCCCCGCGCGTAGCCGATCGAGGCGTTCGCTCACGGCCACCTCCACCGCTTGCGTGATCGTCTCGCCGGTGGACTGCGCGAGCTCACGCACGAGGCTGTCGGTCTGAGGATCCTTGATGTTCACCGGCATAGGAAGAATAAAGATAGCAGGAGAGATTCTTGATCCAGACGGCCCCGTCTTGATCCAGACGGCCCCGGCTCTCACATCGCGCTGAGGCTCAATCGACCGAGCCGGCGGGGACGACCCACTCGCACGGCTGCCCGGTGGCCTCCGCGATCAGGTCGAAGTCGGCGTCGTAGTGCAGGACGGTCAGGCCGCGAGCCTCGGCGGCGGCTGCGACGAGCAGGTCGGGCAGCTTGCGCCCGCGCTGGTGCCGAGAGGCGAGCAGCCGCTGCGTCTGCCTTGCGCGACGCACGTGCTCGGCCGCGGTCTCGAGGAGCTCGAAGGCTTCGACGGCGTCGGTCAGGCGATCCCACTCCGCGGCGTTGCGGGCTGAGAAGCCGATCTCCAGGTCGCTGATCCCCGCGCGCGCGAGCTCGCCTCTGCGTGCGCGGGGCTCGATCGCCTCGCGGACCGCCGGCTCGCGCAGCCGGGTGAGGACGCTGGTGTCCAGGAGATGCGTCAGCGCCATGCCTGCTCGCGGGGCAGCAGATCAGCGTGGGCGAGCGCGTCGAGACGCCTCTTCACCGCGTCCTCACGATCGCCGCCGGCTAGCCGCAGCGCGCGGTTGACCGTCTCCTTGATCGTGTCGGCGCCCAGCTGGATCCGTGCATTCCGCAGAGCCTGCTCGTCTATGTCCACCAAGTGCTTGGCCATATCCAGGCAGTATATATCATCAAGCGGATGTATATATGGGCTCGGCTCGGGTATGGGCGTAAGTGGCCTCGTGGGAGGCTGTGCGGTGTCGGGTGTCAAGTACACGCCAACAACGTACGCCGCGCTTGGGATGGTACGCTCGCTCGCCCGTCGGGGAGGAGTGGAATGGGTGTGCTTTCTTACTCCCAGAGCTTCTCGGGCAGCCCGGTGAGGTGGATCCCCGCGTGCACCTTGTAGCGGACGTTGACCGCGATCAGCAGCGCCGTGAGTGACTCGGTGATGCGGGCCATCTCCAGGCGCCCGCAGTCCACGCAGCGCAGCCCCTCGATCCGCTCGATCAGCGCGGCGGCCTCGCGCTTGTCCGCGCGGGTGTCGCCGCAGACCAGCACGTCCTCGGTGAGCTCGTGGTTGAGGTCGCTCAGGGAGGCCGCGCTGACGGTGTGCAGGGCGGAGACGATGCGCACGCCCTCGGGCGCCATCTCCCCGGCCTGCTGGGCGGCGGAGCCTTGCCAGACGCCGAGCATGCGCGTGGCCTTGCCACTGTGGGCGGCTGCGAGCGGCACGGTCGCGTCGATCAGTAGCTGGCCGGGGCGCAGCGCCCCCTTGAGGTTGGTGAGCATCTCCGACTGGTTGCGGAACGGCACACTCAGGATCACGGTCTCCGCACGGGAGACCGCGTCGGCGTTCTCATAGCCGGCGAACGACCCATCCGGGACCGCGGCCCGCGCGCGCTCGACGGTCTCACTGGCACGCTCGGCGCTGCGTGAGCCGATCGCGATCGGCACCCCCGCGCGGCCGAGGCGGAGCGCCAGCCCGAAGCCAAGCGCGCCGGAGGCGCCGATGATGCAGACGGGGGATGGCTCGGGGGTGGGCACGCCGAGCCGAGTATATGAGCGCCGTTGGCCGAGAGGATGAGGCTCCGCCCCCCAAGGGGGCTCCGCCGGGCGGCGCTCGCCCGGCGAGATGGGGCGAGCTCAGAAGGCGGACGTGGGGCCGGCCCTCATCCCGCAAGCGAGTCGGCGAACGCGAGCGTCTGCTCGGCCACGCGCGCACGGGCGGCGGCGTCGTCCATGCGGGTGTCGATCTCGAGCGTCGCGAGGCCCTCGACCGGCTCGTCGGCGACGATCCCGTCGAGCATCTCACCGTAGAAGCCGGCGACGCCGCTGGCGCTGCACTCCAGCGCGGCGAACGCCATGAACGAGGCCGTGGGGCCCTTCAGCACCGCTCCGCCGACGATCGGGCTGACGGCGACGAGCGGCGCGTCGGTCTCGAGCAGCGCCTCGCGGATGCCGGGGATCGCGAGGATCGGGCCGATCGAGGCGAGCGGGTTGGAGGGGCCGATCACGATCGCGCGCGCCCCGGCTATCGCCTCCAGCGCCGCGGCGCTCGGCACGGCCTCCTCGGCCCCCCGGAACTCCAGGCCCTCGACGAGGCCGGTGGCGCCCATGCGGATCATGAAGTCCTGGAAGGAGCGCCAGCCCTCGGTCGAGCGCACCCACGTACGCACCGGGTCGTCGCTCGCGGGCAGCACCCGCGCGCCTACCCCGATCGCCGTGTTCAGCCGCCCCAGCGCCGCCGTGGGAGAGAGGCCCTCGACGAGCAGCCGTGCGCGCTCCGCGCACCACGCGAGGTCGCGGTCGCCGAGGTTGAACCAGACATCGACTCCGAGCGCCCGCAGGCCGTCCATCACGTTGAACGTGTCGCCCTCCAAACCCCACCCGCGCGCGTCGATCAGATCTGCCAGCCAGAAGGAGATCAGGTCGGGGTCGGGGGAGACGTACGCCCCGTAGATCTCGATGTCATCGCCGGGATTGGCGACCACCGCCAGCCGCTCGGCCCCGACCACGTCCTGCATCCCACGGGCGAGCTTCGCGCCGCCGGTGCCGCCGGCGAGGACGACGACCTCTACCTGCTGGGGCATATGGGGGCGCGGTGGGACACGGGGATCGGCACCCCCAGAACCTTACGTGTTCGCCGTGCGCCGGCCCCTGGCTCGCCGGCCAGCCGCTCGCGCAGCGCGGCCAGGTCCGCGCCGGTGTCGATGTCGAGCAGCAGCGAGGGCACCCGCTCGACCCGGCAGGCCACCCCGGCCGCCCGCGCGAGCCCGACGTGGCGCTCGCAGCTGTCCGGCCCGAAGCTCGGCGGGATCGCACCCGGCGGGGTGAGCAGCAGTCCGTTGGTGCCAGTGCCGTGGCGGTCGGGCACGACCACGACCTCGGCCGGGCCGGCGGGCGGGGCCTCCAGCAGCGCGGCGACCTCACCCGGGTCGAGCGCCGGGCAGTCCCCGGGAATGCACAGCGCCCGCGCAAAGCCCTCCGCCACGGCCTGCTCGATCCCCCGCGCGACCGCGGCGCTCTGACCCTCCTCGGCGGCGTCCGACACGACGATCGCCCCGAGGTAGCGGGCCGCGGCGGCGACTGACTCCTCGCAAGTCACGACGATCGTGCGCTCGATCGCGGCACAGTCGCGCAGCGCGCTCAGCACATCCCCGACCATCGCGCGGGCAAGATCTCGCCGCAAAGGGTCGGCCACGCTCTGCCCGAGGCGCTGCTTGGCCTCCGAGAAGCGCTTGACGGGCAGGATCGCGGCAGTGTGCATCGTGCTTTGACAATATGACGACATGAGGCTGGAGGGCAAGATCGCACTGATCACCGGCGGCGCGTCGGGCATTGGCGCCGCGACCGCGCGGCGGCTGGCGGCCGAGGGCGCACGCGTGGCCGTGGGGGACCTCAACGAGGCGGGGGCGAAGGCGGTCGCCGGCGAACTGGACGGCGTGGGCCTCGCGATGGACGTGACCGACCTCGACTCGATCGCCGCGGCGGTGCAGGCGGCCGAGGAGCGGTTGGGGCCGATCGACGTGCTCGTCAACAATGCCGGCACGGATCTCTTCTCGTTCTTCGTCAAATCGGACCCCAGCCTGTGGGACTTCGTGCTCGGTGTCAACCTGCGCGGGGTGCTCGCGGTCACCCACGCGGTGCTGCCGGGGATGCAGGAGCGCAGGGCGGGGGCGATCGTCAACGTCTCCTCGGAGGCGGGGCGCGTCGGCTCGCAGGGCTCGGCTGTGTACAGCGCCGCGAAGGCCGGGGTAATCGGTTTCACCAAGGCGATCGCGCGCGAGGCGGCGCGCTATCGCGTGCGCGTCAACGCCGTGGCGCCGGGGCCGATCGAGACGCCGCTGCTGAACGCCGCGCCGCAGGTGTATGGAGAGATCGGCGAGCGGCTCAAGCAGGGCATGGTCGACGCCACGCAGCTCAAACGCATCGGCGAGCCCGAGGAGGTCGCGGCCGCGATCGCGTTCCTCGCCTGCGACGACGCCTCGTACGTGACCGGCCAGACGCTCGGCGTGAGCGGTGGCCTCTCGATGTGGTGAGGGCCGTCTCGATCAGGGAGGTTGGCCCGCGCGACGGCTTTCAGAACGAGCCCGGCAAGGCGATCCCGACCGAGCTGAAGGTCGAGCTGATCGACGCGCTAGCGCGCACCGGTCTGCGGCGCCTTGAGGTGACAAGCTTCGTGCGGGCGGATGTGATCCCGCAGCTCGCCGACGCCGAGAAGGTGCTCGAGCGCGTGAGCATTCCCGAGGGGGTCGCGGTGAGCGTTCTGATCCCCAACGAGCGGGGGCTCGACCGAGCGCTCGCACTGCGCGAGGGGACGCGGCACGAGCGGCCGGCGTTCGACGAGATCAACGTCTTCCTCTCCGCCTCCGAGACGCACAACCGCAAGAACGTCAACCGCTCGATCGCCGAGTCACTGGCCGGCCTGGAGGTCGTGCTGGCCCGTGCGCGCGAGGCCGGCCTGCGCTGCGAGGGGGTGATCTCGACCTCGTTCGGCTGCCCCTACGAGGGCCACGTCCCCCCCGCGCGGGTGCTGGAGATAGCGGCCCGTCTGCGCGACGCCGGCGCCCAGGAGATCGGTTTCGGCGACACCACGGGGATGGCCAACCCCCGCCAGGTGGGCGAGTTCTTCGCGCTCGCGCGGGAGCGTCTTGGGCCCGGCGGCAGCGATGGCTCAGGCGCGGGCATGGACGAGGGCGGCACGGGCGACGA
The DNA here is from genome assembly GCA_963812955.1 of uncultured Solirubrobacterales bacterium. Taxonomy (GTDB): domain Bacteria; phylum Actinomycetota; class Thermoleophilia; order Solirubrobacterales; family Solirubrobacteraceae; genus Palsa-744. The sequence goes on along the minus strand of CAWEXC010000001.1, from coordinate 415,938 downwards.
CGACGTCGAGCTGACCGCGCACTTCCACAACACACGCGGAGCCGGCCTCGCGAACGCGCTCGCCGCACTGCAGACCGGCATCACGAGCTTCGAGTCGAGCTTCGGCGAGCTGGGCGGCTGCCCCGTCCCCGCCGGCGCGACCGGCAACATCGCTACCGAGGACCTCGTCTCGATGCTGCACGAGATGGACTACGAGACCGGCATCGACCTGCCCGCGCTGATCGCCTGTGCGGCCCGCGCGCAGGCGATCCTCGGCCGGCCGCTGGGCAGCCACACGCTGGTGGCCGGGCCGGTGGAGTGGGATCCGACCTCGGGTTAGGCCAGCGCCTCCTGGGTCTCGGCGCCGGCCCGCGCGCTCTCGCGCATAGCCGCCACGCAGTACTCCTGAACCGAAACCTCCATCTCCAGCGTCGCGGCGAGGGCGGGGCGGGCCGAGGCATCGATCACGCGCTTGGCGCGGCCGACGGCCACGTGCGAGTTGGCGAGCAGTTCTCCGACCAGCGCCTCGACGGCTTGCTCGAGCTGCTCGGGTGCGACGACGCGGTTGATCAGACCGATCCGCTCGGCCTCGGTGGCGTCGATTGTGCGCGCGGTCAGGATCAGCTCCTTGGCGCGGCCGAGGCCGACGACCGCCGGCAGCCGGCTGGAGCCGCCGACGTCGGGGATGATCCCGAACTTCACCTCGGGCAGGCCGAGCTTGGCATCGTCGGAGGCGACGCGCAGATCGCAGCCGAGCGCGACCTCGAGGGCGCCGCCGACGCAGGTGCGGTGGATCTGGCAGACGACCGGCTTGGCCATCTCTTCGCAGAGGTTGGCGCACTCCAGGAAGGTGTCGCGGAAGGGGCGCAGGCGGCCGGGCGTGTCCGCGGAGGCGGCCAGCTCGACGAGGTCCACGCCGGCGGAGAACACGGGCCCCTCGCCGCGCAGCACCACGCAGTGGACCGCATCCTCGGCCGCGGCCTCGCGCAGCGCCTCGGCGAGGGCGCGCAGCAGCTCCTGGCTCATCGCGTTGCGCTTCTCCGGGCGGTTGAGGATCACATGGCGGACGGCGCCTCGGTCTTCGGTGATGACGATGCTCATGGGACGGTCCTCCCTCTCGTTGTCAGCTCAGGTCGAGCACCGGCGTGGGCGGCTCGATCGCCTCGTCGTGGCCCTCGCGCGGCACGATCGCGGTGCCGAGGGCGAAGAACTCGATCGTGTGGCTGCCCCAACCGTGGCTGGTCTCGTTCAGTTTCACACCGACGATCCCCTCCGCGGTGAGCGCCTGCGCCTCGGTCTGCATCCGCTCCATCGCGAGCTCGCGCGCGTCGTACAGCGCCTGGGTGAAGTTGGGCAGCTCGACGTTACGCCCCGTCTGGGCCATCGACTGGAGCATCCCACGATGGGCGACGTGGTAGACGCAGCTGCCCATCACCATCCCGACGGGGCGGTGCCCGGTGCGCAGCAGCGTCCAGAAGTCCTGGCCCGACAGATCGCTGGTGAAAGGGCGGCCGTTGGGGGCGCGGTGCATCTCGCCCGAGCGGTGCTTGACGGCGGTGCCGATCGCGATGAACTCGGCCATGTCCTGGCCCCACTCGTAGCGGCCGATGTCCAGGCGCACGCCGACGACGCCGTCCGCGCCGAGCTGGTCGGCCTCCTCCTCCATGCGCGTCATCGCGAGCTGACGCGCGCTGTACATCGCCTGCGAGAGCACCGTCAGCTCCTGGCTTTTCTTCCAACCCGCCATCTGGATGCCGATGTGGTAGATCGAGCTGCCGACCACGAGCCCGACGGGGTCGAAGCCGGCCTGCTTGATCAGCAGGAACTCGTTGACGCTGAGATCGGAGGTGAAGAGGCCCGCGCGGTTCTGCTGCAGGCGGGCGCGGCCGGCCTCGGGAACGCCCTCCAGTGAGGAGGGGTCGTAGGTCTCTGTCTGCTGCTCGCTATCACTCATTCGTTTGGGGCTCCCGGGGGCTCGTGTTGAGATGTCAGGTCGTGGTGGGGAGGGGGAAAAGAAAAAGAGGAGGAGGGGGGAGGGGGGCTGTTGTTGTCGTTTTCGAGGGCTGCTCAAGCTGTCAGGTCGATCGTCGTCTCGGGCGGGTAGAGGGTTGCCTCGCCGGTCTGGCGGATCGCGGTGCCGATCGCGTTGAATGTGACCATCAGCCCGCTGCGCTCGCGGCCGCCCATGCCTCCCCCAAGCGTGTGGGGCACCGCGCGGTGGCCGATCCGCACGCCGACGATGCCGGACGCGCCGATCGTGGAGGCCTGCGCGTTCAGTTCGCCCATTACGCTCTCGCGCGCGTTATAAAAGGCCTGCGTGAACTCGCGCAGCTCGAAGTTTTCCATCCCACCCACCGACAACATGCGCCCGCCGGCCATCCCGGGGCCGTAGTTGTAGCTGGCGAAGAAGACCGAGCTCCAGGCGACGATCCCGAGCGGCTCGAAGCCGCCCCGCACCAGCTTCGAGAAGTCGGCGACCGACAGCTCGGTGAGCACCGGCCGCCCGCCTCCATGTCTCCCGCTCCCGTGCTGGCTGCTCCCGTGCGTCTCGCTGTCGCTCTTGGGTGTGCCGGTATTGGACGGCCCGGTCTCGCGCCTGACGGCGGTGCCGAAGACGGTGTGTTCGAGCGACACCGACCCCGTTTCCAAGCTGCTTTCGCCGGCGCGCGTGTCCACTTCCACGACCGCGTCCGCACCGACGTGCATCGCCTCCTCGGCCATCCGCCCGAGCGCGCGCGTGCGCACCTCGTTGAGCGCCCGCGAGAACATGTTGAGCTCGACCATGTAGGTCTGGCCCATGCCGCTCCATTCGCCCTGGCCCCAGGCGGCGCCCTGGTAGCCCATCTGGTAGATCGAGCTGCCCATCACCTGCGAGAGCGGGCGCAGCCCCAGCTGGTGGGCGAGCGCCCAGCCGTTGACGGAGAGGTCGGAGGTGAAGAGGCCGCCCTGCTCGCGCAGCTCGCTGAGGCGCCGCTCGGCCGCGACCGTGATCCCGCCCCGTTCGATCCGCGCGAGCGACTCCTCCTGCTCATCCTCTTCAGTGCTCATCCCAGCAGCCTCTCGAGCGCCGCGCGCGCCTCGGTGCTGCGCTCGGCCTCCGCTTGCAGATCGCTGGTCAGCGCTGTCACCCACGCGCTGGGGTCGAGTGCCTCGCGCTTGATCGAGATGCCGCCCACCTGCCGTTCGCGAAAGCCCTCCACGCGGTCGCCCTCGACCGTCAGCTGGTAGCAGTTGCCACCGAGCTCAACCCGTATGAGGCGCACGTGCTTCTCGCCACGACCGAGCAGACCCCCGCCGCGCCGCTCGACGTGAATACGTCCCCGCAGCGACTGCTCCAGCTTGCTCGCCAGCACCTCGACGGAGATCCGAAGGTCGGTACCGTCCGCGCGCAGACCGGCGGCGGAGAGGTCGAAGTCCTGCTCGGTGGGCATGCCTGGAAGCGTACTCCGAGCCGCCGGGGCGCGCGGCAAGCATCGCTCGAGCTGGACGGGCCGAAGCAATGGCCCGCCCAGCCGCGAGCCCTCCGCTCAGTGCAGCAGTTCGAGCGTGTTATTGGTGTCGTTGACGAACAGCACGCCCTGGTTGTGGGGTGCGACGGTGAGTCCGAACAGCCCGCCCCCGCCGGCGCCGGTGTCGAAGGGCTGGAACTCGGCCCCCACCGGCGTGGTCTCGACGAAGTTGCCGTCCCCGCCGTTGGCGGTGAGGATGTCGTCGTTGGGGGTGATCGTGAGTCCCAGCGGGCTGTTCAGGTAGCCGCCGGTGGCCACCGTGATCCCGCCTTCGCCCTGCGGCGTCTGGCGGTAGAGCGCGCCGGGGACCGCGGCGATCCGGCTGTCCTGGGTGTCGGCGACGTACAGCGTGCCTTCCTCACCCAGCCCCACTCCTGTGGGGCCCACCACGAGCGCGGCGGGGTCGGTGCGCTCGGGGAAGCCTTCGGCGATCACTTCCTCGCTCGTCACCCGCAATCCGCGGTGAAAGCGGGGCTGTACGCGGATGCGCACCACGGTGCCCTGGTCGGTGGGGGTTTCGCCCGAGGCGACCGTGCCGTTGAGCACGTTGGTCACAAACAGCGTGGCGCCATAGCCCTGGTCGACCGCCGTCATGTCCCAGGGACCGTTGATCGGCGGACCGGAGATCGTCTGCACCACGCGACCCCAGCTGTCGAGCACGATCAGACAGCCCGCTTCCGCGGTGGCCGCCTGGCCGTTGCTGGTGGGCAGGCTGCCGACGACCACATACCCGCCCGGCAGGATCGCGAGCGCGGTCGTCAGGCCCACGCCGCCGGGGCAGGGGCCGGGGAGCGCCGAGGGCTTGATCTTGGCGAAGACGGAGAGCGCCCCCGCGGGTGTGATCTGCACGATCGTCGTGCCGGTTCCCTGGAGGTTTTCTTCGTTGTTGAAGTTGCTGACGAGCGTATTCCCGCGCACCAGCGCGCCGGTGCTGCCGGGAACGGTGACGATCCCATAGGGATTCACGTCCCCGTTGGCCGGCACGGTGCTGGCGATCGAGGTGATCGAGTGGAACTGTCCGATGAAGGGGTGGTCGAACGCTGAGGCCGCCCCCGGAGTGAGCGCCACGCAGGCAAGCGCAGTGGCGATCGTGGTTGAGAAGTGCCTTCGGCTGGGCATAAAGATGCCTCCTCTGGTCGGGGCTTTATCCGAAGGAGACTCCAAAGCTGGCCAAACCTTCCCAATGTTTGGCAAAAAAATGTTGACCCTCGCCGCGAGCCGGGAGACCCAGGCCGCGTGCGAGCTGTCTGACCCGTTGGAGCCAACGTCTGGTCACCGAGAGAGATCCCCATAGTGCGCCTGGGCGCCGGGTGCTTTACTCGCACCCGACCCTTCCCGGTAGGCTCCCGCTCCTTCACAATTGGAGCGAGCGAGCGGAGGTTGATGACGATGGCGCAGATCGAGAAGGCGGGCGTGCTCGGAGCAGGGCTGATGGGCCACGGCATCGCCCAGGTGGCCGCGCAGGCCGGCTACGAGGTGGTGCTGCGCGAGGTGGACGAGGCGACGCTCGCGAAGGGGATCGGCAAGATCGAGAAGCAGCTGGCGCGCGCGGTTGAGAAGGGCAAGAGCTCGCAGGCTGACGCCGACGCCGTGCGGGGGCGCATCCATGGCACGGTGGACTACGGCGACCTGGCCGACTGCGATCTCGTGATCGAGGCGATCACCGAGAGTCTGCCGCTGAAGCTCGAGATGTGGCGCGAGGTGGACTCGATCGTCAAGGCACAGGCGATCTTTGCCACCAACACCTCCTCGCTGGCGGTGATCGACCAGGCGGCGGCGACTTCTCGCGCCGAGCAGTTCGTGGGGCTGCACTACTTCAATCCGGCGCAGGTGATGCAGCTGGTGGAGGTCGTGCGCTGCGTGACCACCTCCCAGCAGACCCTCGACACCGCGTTGGAGTTCATCGGCTCGGAGGGAAAGCTCGCGATCCCCACACGCGACAAAGCCGGGTTCATCGTCAATCGTCTGCTGGTCCCCTACATGCTGGACGCGATGCGCGCCCTGGAAGAGCAGGTCGGCTCGGTGGTCGAGATCGACGCCGCTATGAAGGCCGGTGCCGGCCACCCGATGGGGCCGCTGCTGCTCTCCGACTTCGTCGGCCTGGACACGCTGGGGGCGATCTGCGACGTGCTGCTGGAGGAGTTCAGCGAACGGCGCTTCGCCTGCCCGCCGACGCTGCGCAAGATGCTCTCCGCCGGCTGGTTGGGGCGCAAGTCGGGGATGGGCTTCTACACCTACGCCGGCGCGGAGCCCGAGCCCAATCCGGCTTTGTAGGGCAGTCATGCCCGACGAGCCGTCCCACCTAAATCGAAGAGGCGATCAACCCTCGTGTAGCGAGGAGGAGCCGCCCCGCACGTTTCTTTCCTACGACTATTGATTGATCAACAGGAACGTTGATTAATCCGCAGGAATCATCCGCGAGTGGACGTTGTCGGTTACATTCAAGGTATGAGCGACCTGTCGAAGCTGCGCGTCGCCGACGATGAGCGTGAGCAGCTGATCGATGAGCTGCGCGAGCACGCCGGTGCGGGGCGGCTGACCTCCGAGGAGCTGGAGGATCGCGTCGGCGGGGCGTACAAGGCATCCACGCGCGCCGACCTCGACGCGCTGCGCGCCGACCTGCCGGTCAGCTCGACCTCGGTGAAACGCGCGCTGGTCAAGCGCAAGTCGCACCTGCGCCGCCGCCTCGCGCAGGAGGCGGGCGGCTCGCTGAGCGTGTCGGCGCTGAGCGTCGGCATCTGGCTGGCCAGCGGCCCACCGGCCGAGTTCTGGCCGGGGTGGGTGATCGGCTTTACGCTGCTGCCGGTGGTGCGCGACGCCTGGCGGCTGTTCGGGCCCGCCTCCAACCTCGAACTGGTCGAAGCAAGGCAGCAGGCGCGCCACGAACGCAACCTCGCGCGCGGACGCCGCCGGCACCGGTATCGGGGACTGCCGCGTCCGTGAGCGCCCCAACCGGCGCGCGCGCCTCCAACGACAGCGCCGACAATGAGGTCGCAGGCGCCGGCGAGCTGGTTGCGGGCGACAGCGGCGATGCGCTGGGCGAGGCCACCGCGCGCGCTCTCGCGGGCGGCCCGGAGCGCCACCACGAGAAGTCAAAGGAGCAGGGCAAGCTGCCGGTGCGCGAGCGCGTAGCGCGGCTGCTCGACCCAGACACGTTCGCCGAGGAGGCGCTGCTGGCCAACTGGCAGGAGGAGGGGCTGGGGGCGGATGGCGTGGTGACCGGCCTCGGGCGGATCGGCGGGCGCCCCGTCGCGCTGATGGCCAACGACCCGACCGTGAAGGCCGGCTCGTGGGGCCCGAAGACGGTCGAGAAGATCCTGCGCGTGCAGGAACGCGCGCTGGAGTTGCGCGTGCCGATGGTGTACCTGGTGGACTCGGCGGGGGCGCGGATCACCGAGCAGGTGCAGATGTTCCCGGGGCGCAGAGGGGCGGGGAGGATCTTCCACAACCAGGTGAAGCTCTCCGGCCTCGTGCCGCAGGTGTGCGTGCTGTTCGGCCCCTCCGCTGCCGGCGGCGCCTACATTCCGGCGTTCTGCGACATCGTGATCATGCGCGACGGCAACGCCTCGATGTACCTCGGCTCGCCGCGGATGGCGCAGATGGTGATCGGCGAGGACGTCACGCTCGAGGAGATGGGCGGCGCGCGGATGCACACGGCGGTGAGCGGCTGCGGGCACGTGCTGGTAAAGAGCGACGAGGAGGGAATCGATGCCGCAGTGCGCTACCTCTCCTACCTGCCGGGCAACTTCGAGCAGGCCCCACCATTGCATGGACAGCCCCCACCCTCGCTCGGGTCTGGCGGACAGCCCCCACCCTCGCTCGATCCTGCCGGGTCTGGGGCAAACAGCCCCTCCCCCTCCTCCCCTTCAAACACCGAGAACCCCAACGGGCTCGACGCCTTAGTGCTCGCCCCGGCCTCCGACACCCCGATCGGCGAGCTGATCCCCGCCGACGAGAACAAGCCATTCGACATGAAGCTGCTGCTCGACGCGCTGCTGGACGCCGGCTCGTTCATGGAGATCCACGCCCGCTGGGCGAAGGAGCTGATCGTCGGCTTCGCACGGCTGGAGGGGAGGGCGATCGGGATCGTCGCCAACCAGCCGAAGGTGAAGGGGGGTGTGCTGTTCGTCGACTCCGCCGACAAGGCCGCCCGCTTCATCTGGACCTGCAACGCCTTCAACGTACCGCTGCTGTTCCTCGCCGACGTGCCCGGCTTCATGATTGGCACGCAGGTCGAGCGCCAGGGGATCATCCGCCATGGAGCGAAGATGATTAGCGCGGTGAGCGAAGCGACTGTGCCGAAGATCTCGGTCGTCGTGCGCAAGGCGTACGGCGCCGGGCTGTACGCGATGGCGGGGCCGGCGTTCGATCCGGACTGCTGCCTCGCGCTGCCGAGCGCCTCGATCGCGGTGATGGGCCCGCAGGCGGCGATCAACGCCGTCTACTACAACCAGCTGCAGGCGATCGCCGACGACGCCGAGCGCGCCGCCGAGACCGAGCGCCTGCGGGCGGAGTACGCCGCCGACATCGACATCCTGCACCTCGCCTCCGAAATGGTCGTGGATGCGGTGATCGAGCCTGACAACCTGCGCTCTGAGCTGATCCGCCGCTTTGCGCTCGCGTCCGCCCGCCGCCGCGCATGGCCGGCGCGGCACAACCCGATCACCCCCGTCTAGGATGCACCGATGGACGCTGCCGACCTAGCCTTCGCTGGGATCGCCCGCCAGGCGGAGCTGATCGCCGCGGGGGAGATCTCCTCACGCGAGCTCGTCGAGCTCTACCTCGATCGGATCGAGCGTTACGACAGGCAGCTGAACGCGTACAAGATGGTGTTCGCCGAACGCGCCCTGCTTGAAGCCGACCAGGCCGACGCCCGCCGCAAGGCCGGGGGGGAGCGCCCGCTGCTGGGGGTGCCGATCGCGATCAAGGACGACACCGACGTGGTCGGTGACGTCACCTCCTACGGGACGCGCGCCGCCGAGCGGGTCGCGAGCGCCGATCAGGAGGTCGTGCGTCGCCTGCGCGAGGCCGGCGCGATCGTGCTCGGCAAGACCAACGTGCCCGAGCTGACGCTGTGGCCGTTCACCGAGACCCCCACCTTTGGCATCACGCGCAACCCCTGGAACCTCGAGCACACCCCGGGGGGCTCCTCAGGCGGCTCGGGCGCTGCGGTCGCCGCCGGCCTGGTCGGCGCCGCGCTCGGCTCCGACGGCCTCGGTTCGATCCGCATCCCCTCCAGCTTCTGCGGGCTGTTCGGGATCAAGCCCCAGCGCCACCGCATCTCGCTCGCCCCCCACACAGAGAAGCTGTACGGCTGGCACGGTCTCGCCGTGTACGGGCCGATCGCGCGCAACGTCCGCGACGCCGCGCTGTTCCTCGATCTCACCGCGCAGACGCCGCCCGTGCAGGGCAGCTTCGGCGAGGCCGCCGCGCGGGGTGGGGGGGCGGGTGGGCGGGCACCTGATCCCCTGCGGATCGCGTTCTCCACGAAGCCGATCCTGCCGCAGCCGATCGACGCGCGTGTGCTGCGCGCGCACGAGCAGGCCGTCGAGCTGCTGCGCTCGCTCGGCCACGAGCTCGTCGAGCGCGACCCTGACTACCCCCCATGGCTGGGCCCCCATCTGATCGCGCGCTACCTGCGCGGCGCCTACGAGTCGGCGACCGACATCGGTCATGTCGAGCGGATGGAGCGCCGCAGCCGCCACATCGTGCGCGGCGGCGAACTGGTCGGAGAAAAGGGCGTCGCCCGCGCGCTTGCCTCCGAAGCGACGCTGAACGCGCGCGTGGGGCGGGTGCTCGCCGACTGCGACGCGCTGCTGCTCCCCTGCACCGCCCGCCCCGCCCTGCGCATCGGCGAGTTCGAGGGGCGCGGGATGGTGCAGACGATGTTTGGCGGCACGCGCCTGATCCCCTTCCTCGGCACCTGGAACGCCACCGGTCAGCCGGCGGTGTCGATCCCCACGGGCTTCACCGACGACGCCGACCACCTCCCGCTCGCCGTGCAGCTGGTCGGCCGGCCCGACGACGAGGCGACGCTGCTCTCGCTCGCCGGACAGGTCGAGGCCGAGCGCCCGTGGGAGCAGCACCGCCCGCCCGGGTTCTCGTGAGCGAGGAGCTGCTGGAGGTCGCGATCGAGGCGGCGAAATGTGGAGGCGCGCTGCTGGCCGATCGCGTTCGCGATGGGGCCGAGCGGGAGGTGAGTAGCAAGAGCACCCCCACCGATCTGGTGAGTGAGGCCGATCTTGCCTCCGAGCGGGCGATCCGCGACCTGCTCGCCGCGCGGCGCCCGGAGGATGGTTTCGTCGGGGAGGAGGGCGACCATGTGGAGGGCACCAGCGGCCTCAGCTGGGTGGTGGACCCGCTCGACGGCACCGTCAACTTCCTGTTCGGGCTCCCGCAGTGGTGCGTGAGCGTGGCGGTGCGCGACGCGCGGGGGACGATCCTCGCGGGCGCGATCCACGACCCGAGTCGCGGGCAGTTGTTCAGCGCAGCGCGGGGCGCTCGCGCGACGCTCGCGACGGGACAGGCGGGAACCACCGAGTTGGGGGAAGCCCGCGCGACGCTGACGGGGCCGGGGGGCACGACCGAGCTGGGGGACGACCACGCATTGCGCCCCCGCGCGAGCGACCTGGCGAGCGCGATGGTCGCGACCGGCTTCGCCTACGACGCGCGCGTGCGCGCCGCGCAGGCGCAGGTGCTCGCGCGGGTCATCCCGCGCGTGCGCGACATCCGCCGCTTCGGCAGCGCCGCGCTCGACCTCGCGTGGACCGCGGCGGGCCGCTACGACGCCTACTTCGAGCGCACTGTGAAGCCCTGGGACATCGCCGCGGGGACCCTGCTGTGCGAAGCGGTGGGTCTGGAGGTGGTGGAGCTGCCAGAGCACGAAGACCTCCCCTGGGGCATCCTCGTCGCGCCGCCGACGCTGTGCGAACCGCTGCTGGAGCTGGTGGGCTAGCTCTTCGTGGCCCGTATGGGCGAGTGGATGAACGTCTGTGATGGGGTCGGGCGTCGGGGTTGTGTGTGTATTTTTTGGGACCCCAACCCTTCATTTTGTGAAGTGATCTCCGCCTCTGCAAAGATGTGCGGATGGCCGCGCTGAGCACCGTGACGACGCGCCAGCCGAGTTTGCCCCCTGGCGTGCGCCTGCCGCGCCTCGCGCAGTCGGCCCTGTGGGCGGTCTACCCGGGGGCGCTCTCGCGCTACTGCAAGCGGCGCTACGGCCCCACTTTCACGTTGCGCCCGCTGGGCATCGGCGACGTGGTGGTGGTCACGCAGCCGGATGCGATCAGGGAAGTGTTCACCGGCGACCGCGAGGTGCTGCGCGCCGGCGAGGCCAACGCGGTGATGGGCCCGATCGTGGGCAAGCACTCGCTGCTCACGCTCGACGGCGAGCGCCACATTCGCCACCGGCGGCTGGTGAGCGCACCGTTCCACGGCGAGGCGGTGCGCACCTACGGCGAGCGGGTCGCGGAGATCACGGCGGCTGCGGTCGATCGCTGGCCGGTGGGCAAGGAGTTCCCGATTCGCCCGCGCATGCAGGCGATCACGCTGGAGGTGATCCTGCGCACGGTGGTCGGCGTCAGCGACGAGCGGCGCCTGGAGCGCCTGCGGACGCTGCTGCGCAAGATCACGCAGGTGGGCGTCGTGGAGATGTGGATCGTGTGGGCCTACCCTCACCTGATCGACCACCCCGCGGTGAAACGCTTCTCCACGCTGCGGCTGCTGCCCGAGGTGGACAGGCTGCTGTATGAGGAGATCGCTGCCCACCGCGCCGATCCTGACGGCCGGGAGGACGTGCTGGCGCTGCTGCTGGCGGCGCGCGACGAGCAGGGAGAGGGGCTCAGCGACGAGGAGTTGCGCGACCACCTGATCACGCTGCTGGTCGCCGGCCACGAGACGACGACGACCGCGCTCGCGTGGTGCTTCGAGCGGCTGCTGCGCCACCCGGCTGCCCATCTACGCCTGCAGCGCGAGGTGGACGAGGGCTCCGAGGAGCGCTACCTGGATGCGGTGCTCAACGAGACGCTGCGCGTGCGCCCGGTGATTGACGCGGTGTGGCGCAAGCTCTCGGCGCCCGTCGAAGTCGCCGGCTGGCTGCTGCCGGCGGGGGCGACGGTGATGCCTTCGATCGAAATCGTGCAGCACTCCGACGCCTTCGCGGACGCGGGCGCGTTCCGCCCGGAGCGCTTCCTGGAAGGGAGCGCTCCGCAGTACACGTTCATCCCCTTCGGCGGTGGCGCGCGCCGTTGCGTGGGCGCCAGCTTCGCGATGATGGAGATGCGCGCGATCATGCGCACGGTGCTGGAGCGGGTGTCGCTACGTGCTCCGAGCGCAAAGAGCGAGCGGGTGAAGGTCCACCACATCACGCTGGTGCCGGCCCGCGGCGGGCGGGTGATCGTCACCGGCCGGCGCGCAGCTCAGCGGCGCACGGTAGCTGAGGTTGCGAGCGGCTGGCCGGCCGCGTTGAGCGCGGCGACGGCGAAGTAGGGCTGCGCGCTGGTGGCCGCGATCGCGGTCTCGAAGCCGGAGCTCGGAGCCGTCTCGATCGGTGCGAGCTGGGTGGGGCTGGGCCCTGCGAACAGCTGCCAGGCGCTCACGTCGGTGGCGCCGTTCCAGCTGGCGTACGCGGTGAGCGTTTCCGCGCCGGTGCTCCGCAGCGCAAGCGCCGGCGGAGCGGCTGGGGCGCCGGTCCACGGGTATGTGAACGCGCGGTAGGAAGCCCCCGGGGCGGCGATCCGGGCGTCGAACACCAGCGTGCCGGCGGGGCTGAATTCGCTCATGTAGGGCAGGGCGCCCCAGCCGACGAACGAGTTGCCGTCCGGCAGCAGCTGCTCGTCGCCCTGGCTGTTGGCCAGCAGCGCGGGCGTGTGCACCGCCTCGGAGAGCAGCTGCACGGTGCGGTCGCTCCAGTCGATCCGCTCGTGGACGACACGCGTCTGTTTGTGCTCTTGCGGGGAGTCGCCGTTGTCGAACAGCGTCAGGGTGTGGTCGGGCTGCCAGCTGATGTCGTGCTGCCAAGCGGTCCCCGTGCCGGGGTCCATCTTGAAGCTGGAGTAGCGCCCACCGAGCCGCCACAGGGTCTGGCCGGTGTCGTGATCGATCTCATACCCCGCCCACGTGTTGCGCGCGGAGATCAGGAAGTTGCCGTCGCCCCAGGGGTCGAGCGAGATCGAGTTGACGTGGAAGTAATCCCACGGGGTCGCGGGCGAGGCGGGGCGCGGCCAGTAGGAGTCGTCGAGCGCGATGTGCCCGTAGGCGTGCCACTCGAACATCACCAGCCCGGTCTTGATGTCCACCTCTTGCACGATCGCGTCCTGCAGCGCGCCCCGCGTGGCGCCCCCGGCGGAGGAGAGGTTGGCCTCGACGATCGAGTAGGCGGTGATGAAGGCCGCGCCCGACGGCGTGATCTGGATGTCGTGGAGGTCGGCCTGGTAGCCGTTGCCGGCATTCACCGAAGCGATTCGCTGATAGTTCTCGCCGTAGATTTCGTCGGTGCCGAAGCCGACGCCGAGCCCGATGTAACCCTGCCACCACACCAGCACCGGTGCGCCGCCATAGTGCTCGACCTGGAGGTCCATCGCCGCTTTGCCGGCGGGGATCGGCTTGAACCACACCAGCTGCCCGGCGCGGTTGAAGATCATCGGACCCCGTTGCGGATAGCTGCCGTTGGCGGCGATGAACACGTCGTCCGGGGAGGCGGATGGGGTGTCGGTGATGACCGACACCGTCGGCGGCTTCAGGTTGGGTTGGGAGACGAAGTTCTGCACCGTCCCCGGCTTCGCCGCCGGCGCCTTGGTGGACATCGGCGTGAAGTGGTAGTGCGCGAGCTCTGCGATCGTGAAGCTGCTGCCGACGCGCTGTTGGTGCCCGGAGGGGCCAACGAGCGCGCTTACGCGGACGCTCTCGCCTTCGCTGAACCCTTGATCGAGGACGAAGCTCGCTCCTGGCGCGCTGTCGTAGCCGCGCAGCTGCCCGCGGTGGGAGCCGGTACGCGAGCCCACGACCGAGATCTGGTGGATCTCGCCGGCGGGAACGCCGAGGAAGCTGATCTGGGTGTGCGGAGATGCATCCGGAGTCCCAGTGAGGGGCGAGATCGTCACGGCGTGGGCGCTCGGCGCGATCAGGCAGCCTGCCAGCAGCGCGACCGCGCCGCTCCACCCCCGTAGGTATCGACAGAACTCTCGCATCACTCGACGGTGATTATCTACCTGCGATCGGCTGGGAAGTCGCGGTCGGGCGGATAGTCTGTGCGACCGGCGGGCAAAATCGAGGTGGGAGGAGCACCATGGAGTTCGAGACCATCGGCTACGAGGTGGCGGAGGGCGTGCTGACGATCACGCTGCAACGGCCCGAGCGCTTGAACGCGTTCACGGAAGCGATGGGCGCCGAACTGATCGAGGCGTTCGAGCGCGCCGACCGCGACGACGACGTCCGCGCGATCGTCGTCACCGGGGCGGGTCGCGGATTCTGCGCCGGTATGGACCTTGGTGAGGGCGGCAGCACCTTCGACTATGGCGAGCGCCCGGAGGGCGAGATCCCCCGCGACGGCGGCGGCCGGGTGGTGCTGCGGATCTTCGAGATGACCAAGCCGGTGATCGCGGCGATCAACGGGCCGGCCGTCGGGGTGGGGATCACGATGACGCTGCCGATGGACATCCGCCTGGCGGCTGAGGGCGCGCGCATGGGTTTCGTCTTCACGCGCCGGGGGATCGTGCCCGAGGCCTGCTCGAGCTGGTTCCTGCCCCGCGTCGTGGGGATCAGCCAGGCGATGGAGTGGGTCGCGAGCGGGCGGGTGTTCACAGCTCGGGAGGCGCTCGCCGGCGGTCTGGTGCGCAGCGTGCACCCCGAGGGCGAGCTGCTCGACGTGGCGCGCGAGCTGGCGCAAGAGATCGCACAGAACACCGCGCCGGTGTCGGTGGCGCTCGCGCGGCGACTGCTGTGGAGCGGGCTGGGCGCCGCCCACCCGATGGAGGCCCACCGCGCCGACTCGCGTGCAATGTTCGCGCGCGGCCGCTCTGCCGACGCGCGCGAGGGGATCGCCTCATTTTTGGAGAAGCGCCCACCGCACTTCCCCGACCGGGTGAGCGACGGCCTGCCCGAGCTGTTCCCCGGGCGCGAGGAGCCGCGGTACGCATGAGCGGGGCAGCTTCCGAGCCGAGCGTGGTGGGGTCCGCGCGGAGCGTCACCGGCGTGGGGTTGTGGCCATGAGCGCGGCCGAGTCAACGGCGGTGACGCTGCGCGACGAGCAGGCGCAGCTGGAGGCGACGTTCCTGCCGGGCGCGGGGATGCTGTGCAGCTCGCTGCGCCACCGCGGCGAGGAGCTGCTGGCGCAGAACCGCGGTGTGGAGGCGTATGTCGAGCGCGGCAAGACGATGGGCATCCCGCTGCTCTACCCGTGGGCCAACCGGCTGGCGGCTTTCGACTACACGGTCGCGGGGCGCAGCGTGACGGTGCCTCACGACACCACGCGCGTTGCGCTCGACGACCGCGGTCTGCCGATTCACGGGGTGATCGGCGGGCGGATGGCGTGGGAGCCGACCAGCGCGCCCGAGCGCCACCAGCAGGCGCCGGCTGGGGCGCCGGCTGGCGGCGAGTCGCAGGTACCGACCGCCGCGCCGGCCGGCTCCGATACCCGGTCGCTCGCGGCGCTGCTCAGCTGGAGCGAGTCGCGCGGCGAGCTGTTCGAGGTGTTCCCGTTCCGCCACGATCTCCGCTACGAGGCACGCCTCGAGGGCGGACGCCTGGAGATCGCGGTGACGGTGCACGCGTGCGGGCAGGACACGGTGCCGGTGGCGTTCGGCTTTCACCCCTACCTCTCCCTACCGGGCACCCCCCGCGAGCGTTGGCGCGTGGAGCTGCCGGCGATGCGCACCCTCGTGCTCGACGACCACCAGATTCCCACCGGACCGGGCGAGGAGCTGTCGAGCCAGGAGTTCGAGCTTGCCGAGCGCGAATTCGACGACGGCTTCGACGCGGTGCCCGCGCACGCTCGCTTTGCCGCCGAAACCGCCGACCGGCGGATTGTGCTTGAGCTGCTCGAGGGCTACCCCTGCGCGCAGGTGTACGCCCCGCGTCCCGGCGAGTTCATCTGCTTCGAGCCGATGACAGCGCCCGCCAACGCGCTGCGCAGCGGGGATCACCTGCGTCTGCTGGCGCCCGGTGAGAGCTGCCGCGCCCGGTTTGCGATCAGCTGCGTAGCCGTTGGCTGAGCGCTGATCGGGCTGGGGCTCGGCGCAGCGTGCAGCCGGTGTCGCTGCAGGTGCGCTGCAGGCGGCTGGCGGAGATCGTCTGGATCAGCCCGGCGATCCAGCAGGTGGGACAGCCGCGCAGCGCGACCATGCCGGGCGCTGCCAGCAGCAGCGCAACGGGACCGACGCTCGGCGTTAGCGCGAGCCCCAGCCCGATCAGCCCAAATCCGATCGCGCCTCGCGCGAGATGACGAGCGATCGAGGTGCTGGCGAGAGAGCCCCGATCATGATTGGGCATTGCCGATGCCTCCTTGGCTTGCGATGTGCTCGGGCCTGCCGAGTTGCGAGCGGAGCGTCTCGCGTCCGCGGTGCAGACGTGACTTCATCGCTGCGCGGCTGAGCCCCAGCATGTGAGCGGTGGCCGCCCCCGATAGCCCTTGGATGTCACGCAGGACGAGGACGGCGCGCTGGTCGGGGGGAAGCTCCGCGATCGAGCCGACGATCCGCTCGAGCTCGAGTCGGGCGAGGGCGGCGTCTTCGGCGGAGGACTCGGTCACACCCGGAGAGACAGGGCCGCGAAATGCGAGCCGCGATCTGCGGATGCACTCGTGCCGCACGATTTGAAAGATCCACGACGCCAGCGCCGCGGTAGCACGCAGCGTCCCGATCCTCCGGTAGAGGACGATCAACGCCTCCTGCGCGGCGTCCTCCGCATCCTCGGGCGTCGAGCAGAGCGTGTGAGCAAACCGCTGCACATGCGCGTGCGACCCGCGCACCAGCGAGGCGATCGCACGCGGGTCGCCCTGCTGGGCGGCGCTGACGACCCGCTCGGTGGGCCAGGGGTGCGTCTCAGTCACGAGAGCGCGCCCGCGTGAAGAAGAAGAGGCAGCCGCAGACGGCGACCGCTCCGATGGCGAGATAGACGAGCGTGGGCACGGTGGCATTCTCCTGTTCGATCGGCGTGAATGTACGCAGATAAGAGGTCTGCCGCCGCGAAAGGATTCATGCCCCCCGCTTTCGGTACGGGCCCTACGATGCGGCCGAAGCTGCCCGCCTTCTCCTGCGCGAGCGCTGCTGGCGAGAGGCCGAGCCAGCTGGCCGGCCCGAGTGCTCGTGGCTGCCCCCAAGTCCATGGGTGAGACCGAGCCGACGAGCGAGCTCGCGCATCTCGTGCTGCTCGCCGGCGCCGACGAGCGTGATGCCGATCCCCTGGCGCCCGGCGCGCCCGGTGCGCCCGATCCGATGGACGTAGGTGTCGTGGTCGTCCGGCGGGTCGAAGTTGATCACGTGCGAGATGCCGTCGACATCGATGCCCCGTGCGGCGACGTCGGTGGCCACCAGCGTGTCGACGCGGCCCGACCTGAAGCTGGCGAGCGCCCGTTCGCGCTGGCCCTGGGACTTGTTGCCGTGGATCGCGAGCGCTTCCACGCCGCTGTCGCCAAGCCGTTTGACGAGCCGGTCGGCCCCCCGCTTGGTGCGTACGAACACCAGCGCGCGGTCGCGCTCGCAGCCGAGCTCGTCCACGAGCGTCTGCAGGCGGGCGTTCTCGCGGATCGCGACGAAGCGGTGCTCGATGTCGGCTGTCTCGTAGCGGCCCGGCTCGCCTTGCTCGTGGGTGATCGGCCGCTTCGTATAACGCGCCGCGACGCGGCCGGCGATGCCGTCGAGGGTTGCCGAGAAGAACAGCGTCTGGCGCTCCGCCGGGCAGGCGGCGACGATGCGATCGATCGCCGGGCGGAAGCCCATGTCGAGCATCCGGTCGGCCTCGTCGAGCACGAGGATCCGAATCGCCGCGAGCGTGAAGGCACGGCGCTGCAACAGGTCCTCCAGACGGCCTGGCGTGGCGACCAGGATGTGCGACTTCGCGGCCAGAGCCGCCTGCTTGGCGAGGCCCACGCCACCGTAGACGGCCGTGACACGCAGGTTGCACGCGCGGACGATGTCGCCGAGCTCGTCGACGATCTGACTGGCGAGCTCGCGGGTGGGCGCCAACACGAGGGCGGCGGGGCGGGCAGGCACATGTTCATCGGCTCCGATGCGCTCGGCGAGCGGGACCCCGAAGGCGAGTGTCTTGCCCGAGCCGGTGGGCGACTTGACGAGCACGTCGCGCCCGGCGAGGACGTCGGCGAGGACCAGGCGCTGGACGGGGAACGGCTCGTGGATCCCGCGACGCGCAAGCGCGGCGGTGACCGTGTTTGAGACGCCGAGATCGGCGAAGGACTGCTTTTCCATGAATGACTCCTTTGGCGGCGCTTGTGCCGCGTACGGTTCGGAGGCTATGGCCTACCCGAACCGCACTCCTCAGCGGGACTCAAGCGAGCTGCCTCGCGGCCAAAGGCTCGGCCGCTGCCGCCAAGCTATAGCAGGCGCGGGCCGCCGGGCCGGGCGGTGCAGCCGGGGGCCCATCCGACCAGCCGGCCGGAATGTGCGGATGGTTGCGCTAACCTGTAAATGCAGATTCACACTTACTGACGCCCGAGCAAACACAGGGTTACGGGCCCTTAGGAGCGATCACGTGCCAGGTCCCCAGCAGATCCGTCAACAGGAAAAGCACGAAGAAAAGCTCGAGGACATTCGCGAGCAGGTCGCCCAAGGCAAGCTCGTAATCAGGCAGATGACCGCCGACGAGCGCAAGCGCTATCCGCCGCGCGAGGCTGGCAGCCGTCCGCGCAGCGGCTCCAAGCGGCGCTGATGACGAGCTTCTTCCTACCGTCGTCGCAGACAGGCGACGCAGCAGCCGAGCGCGACTACAGCTCGTTGCGAGAGCAGGCGGAGGCGTGCACGGGATCCGTCTCGCGCGACCGCCGCATCCGCCAGATCGAATGCCGGCGCCAAGGCCTCGACCACCTTCTGTGCGTGGGCGAGCCCGATGCGATCGACGGCCGGACCGTGTCCGCGATCCTCCAGCTCGGCCGCGACACCTACACCGTGCACCACGTGCCAAACGAGCCCGACCAGTCGACGGCGCCGACGGTGCTGCAGCGGGGCGAGGTCTACTCGGTCGCTGACTTCGACTGACGGGCTTGCGCCCGAGGGGCTCGGGTGTCAGCTCGACCGCGCCTGCTCAGGGAACGGCAGAATGAGGACGAGTGCCTCCGCCGCTGTCCTCTACTTGCCTGGCTCGGCGACACCGGTCGGGTAGTCCCTCCAGCAGTTGCGCCGCCTCCCCCCGATCCCGGTCGCGCAGGACAGCGTGCACCCTGCGCCCTGCCGTGTCGAGATGAATGCTCGAGAGGCGCAGGCGGCGCTGGATAGGGCCCTCGACGAGGCGAATGCTCTGCACCTTGGCCAGCGGCACCCAGTCGGTCACTCGCCGCAGCCGACCGCTGGTAGTGACGGCGTAGCGGTCGTTGGCCCCCCACGACAGGAGGCGGAAGCGCAGCGGTGACTTCCAGCGGACGCGGGCCGGCGGTCGGAGGCGCTCCTCGGGTAGCCCGGGGAAGACCCTTGCCACCAGAGAGGCGGCCTGCGCGTGGCTGCCCACGGGGAGCAGTGCGCGAGCGGATTTGGCCTGGTTGCGGTCCTGGCGGCCCTTGGACTTCTGACTGGCGACGTCCACCTCCAGCCGGCACCATCCGAATGGCCTCCACGCCAGCGGCTCGATCATCCTGATCGCCTGGATTCGCCCCCGGGGGATCGTCTCGGCTGAGGTTTCCACCAGGCCCGAACGGAGCCGCACCCCGTCGGCGGCGTCGGCCACCGTGAGGCGGTAGTCGCCGTTGAAGCGCCGGAACGGGCCCACCGCCAGCGAGATCAGGCCCACGAACCCGATGCTGAGCGCGGCCGCCGCCGCGCCCGGCGCGAGGATCGCGAGCGTGACGAGCGCCACGATCGCCAACTCCAGCATCAGGCCGGTGCCGGTCAGCAGGATGGAGGCGAACAGCCGGCCGGGAGGGACGGTCAGGAGCGCTTGCTCCGGCGGCGGCGGCGTCTCCTCGGCCATGCCGTGGCTCAGGGCCAGCAGACGGGCCCGCAGCGTTTCGGCCTCCGCGTTGGTCAGGTACGCCAGGCGGCCGGCTTTGCCGCTTCCGCTCGCCAACCGGATCCGCAACTCGGCCAGGCCGAAGAATCGCGCGAGACCGGGGCGGACGGTGTCGATCGCCTGGATCTGGCTCAGTGGGAAGCGTCCGGAGGTCCGCCGGATCAGGCCGCTCTCCACCCGCAGAACCCCACCCTCCATCCTCCACCTGGTGACCAGCCACGAGATTAGCCCGAGCGCGAAAACCACGACGAGCACGCCGATATGGGCAAGATCGCCGCCGAGCGATCCATGCTGGCTGCCGCCGGCCGCGGGAATAAACAGAACCACAAGGATGGCGATCACGCCTCGCCCGGTCCTCACCAGTGGCGAGAGGGGATGCAGCCGCTGCCACTCCCCTCCCAAACCAGCAGCCACATGCGGGTCGGGCGCGGGGAGCCCATCCGCCGGCGGTGCAGAGCCGGCTGGCGCGCTCACAGTCCCATCGCGTGCGACTCGCCCAGGGAGGTCAGCTGGTCGCGCAGGCGGGCTGCCTCGACAGCGGGCAGCCCGGGGATGCGCGCGTCGCTGGCGGCCGCGGCGGTGTGCATCTGCACGGTGGCCAAACCAAACGCCCGCTCGAAGGGCCCGGCGGTGACCTCGACGTACTGCATCCGGCCGTACGGGATGACCGACATCCGCCGGAACATCACACCGCGCCTGACCAGCAGGTCCTCGGCACGCTCGGCGTATCCCCACGCCCGCACCCGTCGTCCGGCCACGACGTCGGCGATCGATCCGGCGAGGATCACGCAGAGCGCGGCCACCACCGCGACCGTGGTGGCACCGACGGCGATTGCGATGCCGGCGGCGAGGATCAGCGCAGCCAGGGTTGTGCCTGCCACCTCGTAGCGCCGCAGCACCCGCAGCCGGGGTGAGGGGGCGTTCCAATCCAGTGCGCGCTCGTCGCCGTCTTCGTTGATCTGCATCCTCGCGACGATACTGCGCTGTCGCGGAGTGCGCGTCAGGGGGCGAGTGTGACGGACCCGTCCTCGTGGAGTGTCCAGTGCGGGTTGTGCGCGACCTCCCACGGATGGCCGTCGGGGTCGATGAAGATCCCCGAATATCCGCCCCAGAACGTCTCGCCGGCGGGACGGGTGATGTCCGCGCCGGCAGCGCTCGCTTCGGCCAACACCGCGTCCACTGCGCCTGGCGAGTCCACACAGTATGCGAGCGTGACGCCGCCCCAACCTCCCTTGTCTTCTGTCACTCCGCTGTCATGTGCGAGCTTGCCGCGATCCCACAGCGCGAGGACGAGGCCGCCCGCTTGGAAGAACACGACGTCGGCGTCAGGCTTCGCGCCGGTTTGCCAGCCAAGCTGCTCGTAAAAGGAGCGGGCGCGAGCGAGGTCGCTGACGCCGAGCGTGATGAGGCTCACCCGCTGGTCCATGCGCGCATCTTGGCATAGGCACGCCAGCAGACGGATTTTGCGGGTGGCAGGGCGATCGGGCTTGACAGGCAGCCGTCTAGCTGCATATAGTATAGGCAGCCTGACGGCTGCATAATTCGCATAACGAGGATGGCAAATGAATGAGGTCTTCAAGGCACTGGCCGACCCTGGTCGTCGCCGGCTGCTGGACAGCTTGAACGCGTGCGACGGGCAGAGCCTGCGGGACCTTTGCGGCGAGCTCGACATGACGCGGCAGTCGGTCAGCAAGCATTTGGCAGTGCTTGCAGACGCCAAATTGGTGACCACGGTCTGGCGGGGCCGGGAGAAGCTCCACTACCTCAACGCCGAGCCGATCAACGCCATCAGCGAGCGCTGGATCAATCAATACAACCGCGAGCGCGTGCGCGCGCTCGCCGACCTCAAGAGAGCGCTGGAGGAAACCCCGATGCAGAAGCCTGAGTTTGTCTACACGACCTACATCAAGACCACGCCCGAGCAGCTTTGGGAGGCGCTGACCGATCTCAGATTTACGCAACGCTACTGGGGGGCGACCCTCACATCAGATTGGGAGGCTGGTTCACCGATGACCTGGGAGTACGGTGGCGTCACGATCGCCGATCCCGCGCAGGTGGTGTTGGAGTCTGAGCCCTACAGCAGGTTGGCATATACGTGGCAGACGGTCACGCCGCAGTTCGCGAAGGTGGTCGGGTTCAGCGACGAGTATTTCGCGAAGGTCGCCGCCGAGCGTCGATCCAAGGTGAGCTTCGACATCGAGCCGATCGGGGACGGCGTCAAGCTGACCGTCATCCATGACGACTTCGATACTGGAAGCGCGATGCTGGAGAGCATCAGCAACGGCTGGCCCCGGATCTTGCGAGCCTCAAGACGCTGCTCGAGACCGGCGAGACCCTGTCCGGCCGGCCCGAGGTTCCGCGCCGCCAGAGCGCCGCGCAATCGTAAGGACCGGTGGTAGGGAGCGCTTCTAGGGCCGCGGAGTTCTCAAGTCGCAGGCAAGATGCGCGCGACGAGGGGGATAACCGACCCGGGCATCTGCCACTAGCCGTCGGATCTAGTCAAGCGTAGGTTACGACGGCACATACCCCCCAATTATGAAAGACTCGGACTGTGTTCGAGTTGGGAAAGGTCTACCGCCGAAGCGACCTGCGGGCGCGTTTTGGGGGCCAGCCACAGGGTGGCATCGTTACGCCTGCCATCCATCCTCTGATTTTCCTGATCACGGGAAAGGCTGGCCTGGCCTACGGCTATCAGGACGAAGCCCGCCCGGATGGGTCATTTCTCTACTACGGTGAAGGTCAGCGTGGGCCGATGGAGTTTGTCCGCGGCAATCGTGCGATCCGCGATCATGCGCAAAACGGCCGCGACCTCCACCTTTTCGAGCAGACTCCACCGGCTCACCTGCGCTACCTCGGTCAGTTCGTCTGTTCCGGGTACGTGTTCGTTGACAATGTGCCGGATGTTGAGAACTCGCTTCGTAGGGCGATCGCGTTCGAACTCGCACCGCTTGAGGAAGATGAGCTCGACGAAAACCTTGCGGACGCGGATATTGCCGGACTGTCGCTCCAGCAGCTACGGGAGGCGGCCCTGCAACCTCCCGCTGCCCCAGCGGGACGCTCGGATGCCAAGCGCAACGCCTACCGCCGCTCCGCCGCGGTCCGGGCTTACACGCTCGCACGTGCCAACGGAATCTGCGAGGGATGTCACGCTCCCGCGCCCTTCCGTACCGGAGCTGGTCGTCCCTACCTCGAGCCACACCACACGCGGCGCTTGTCCGATGGAGGGCCTGATCATCCGGCCGCTGTCATGGCTCTATGCCCGACGTGTCATAGACGTGCGCATTACGCCGAGGACGGCGCTGAATACAACGACATGCTGATCGCCCGTCTACTCCAGATCGAGGGACCTATCGCGAAAGTGTGAAGACCTACGGACCCCGCCACAGGCTTGGTGCTACGATGTCGCACATGGACATCGGGGTGCGGGATCTGCGTAACCAGACTGGCCGGGTGATCGACGCCGTGAGGGCTGGCGAGCGAGTGACCCTCACCGTGCACGGCGAGCCGGTTGCCGACATCGTGCCCCATGGTCGCCGCGCCCGCTGGCTCTCCGGACCAGACCTGAGCCGCCAGCTTGTCGATCGCGCCGCCGATCCGGATCTCCGCCACGAGCTGGACGAGCTCGTAGGCCAGACCCTCGACGAGCTTTGAGCCTGCCAGACAGCGGGCTCTTGGACACTTCGGTGTTCATCGCGCGCGAGACGGGACGACCACTCGGCGAGCTCCCGGCGCACGTTGCTGTGTCGGTGGTCACGATCGGGGAGCTTCAGCTTGGCGTGCTGGCTGCCCATGATGCTGCCACAAGGGCACGCCGCGCTGACACGCTCGCGCTTGCCAGAGCTGCCGACCCGATCCCGATCAGTGAGGCGGTGATGGTCGCATGGGCACGGTTGGTGAGCGACTGCCGCCGCGCTGGCATCCATCGAACGGTCAAGCTCACCGACGCACTGATTGCCGCGACGGCGATCGAGCACGGGCTCCCCGTCATCACCCAAGACGAGGACTATGGCGAGATCGCACAGGCTCACCCTGGATTGCAGGTTGTTGCTGTCTGAGCCCAATGGGTCTCGGAGGCGGATCGACCGCGCCGTGCTCGCCACTGGTGGCATTCGATTCCGTAATAATGGGACTGCGCTAAGCGCCGGGCTGTACGTCGAATGGACGCTGGCGGGCGAAGACTAAACCGTCGAGCACGGTTGAGGCTTTGCGGCAAGCCCTCGTTGGGTGGCCGATATATCAAGGGGTCGGGGTGAGCCAGCCGTTTGCTCGTGTAGATGGGCAGGCCAAGGGTGTTTATTTCTCGAGGACACCGGGGGGTGCGATCCAGACGCTTGTGAAGTGAAGTACCTGCGCAAGGCGTTCGTAGTGGTGGTCGTAGTGCAGCACGTCAACACCAGCCTCTTGCGCTGCGGCTGCGATCAACGCGTCTGCGAGGGGAACTCGGTGTTGCCCAGGGCCATCAGAGGCGAGGTCTCGCAGCGCTCCGATTGCCGCTCGCTGCGCAGAGGCAGCGACTGGTACGTCGCGCAGAAGAGCTTGCTCCGCCTCGATGGTCGTAAACTCCTGCGCATCGCGCGCCGAGTACAACAGCTCAAGCGTCACGATCGAGCAGGTCGCGATCTGTCTGCCCCGTAGCGAGGTGGCCCACAAATCGCGGACAAGGGGGTGTGATGCGCGAGCCCGGGCGGACGTGTCCGCGATCAGCACCTTGCCCCCAAACGGGGTCTCGTCTCCCATTGCTACTTACCCCAGGCAAGCTTGTCGATGCGCCGCGCGACGTCAACATCAAACCCAGGATCGCTCGAGGTCGAGTGCGCGATCAGACGCTCGATGCCCTCGGTGTCCAGCTGGCGCTCAGCGATCATTGCCTCGGCGCCCCGGATCGCGAGGTCGTGCACGAGAGACGCAGCCGGCCGATCAGGCTCGACGAGGGGCGCCACTCGGTCCAGCGCCTCCGCTAGCGCTTGATCCTTGGTGACTGGTATGCGGACAAATCGAGTCGGCATAAAGTCGATAGTAGCACCTCGGTGTAGCACCCAGTATCCATCAGTTGGGCTAGAGCATCGATTCGGTCCGCGGGTGGGTTCACACAAGAACCAGAATCTCCGGCGAAATGGAGCTGCTTGGGCACTATTCGAACCAATGACCTACAGGGGTCGTTGCGCCGTCTGGTCGGGAAGCTGGCCGCTGTGCGGGGCAGTGGCGGGCCTCGGCGGCGGCCCGTGGCCTGCCGGCAGCGAACCCGCCGGCCTGGCTGGGTGCTCAAGGCGGTCGTCCAGGTGCTCGCTGACCGGGGGGAGCCGATGCGGGCCAAGGACATCCATGCGGCCGTGGACGTGCTGGTGGGCGAGCCGGTGCCGCGATCCTCGGTCAAGGGCGCGCTCGCCTCGAACGTTGCGGGCTCCTCGGGGCGACTGGTCCGGGTGGCGCGGGGGCGCTACGTGCTGGTCAAGGGTGAGCGCCAGGGTCTCGTGTTACCCTGACCGGTCCTGAGCACGATACCCACTGCGGAGCAGCCGACACCGAGCCAGGAGGAGCGGCGCCGAACGCCTGCGGTCCCTCGTCGAGCGTCTGCGCGGCTCAGACGGCCTGGATCGCGACACACTCGCGCACATCGAGCAACTGACTGACACCGAGCGATAGCCGTGGACGCCGCGGGCTGCTGGGCCGCGACCAGCCCGTTCATAGCTGACACTCCGCCGGGTGGCGCAGTCGGTGCGTCAGGTGAGCGCGGCTGCCAACTCGTCCGCCTCCACTCGCACCGCATGTGGCAGCGTGATCGTGAGATAGCCGTCGCGCTCGACGATCCGCCGGGCATCGATGATCGTCACGCCGATCACTTCGCCGCTGTCGTCGTAGCGCACACCATGCCCCTCGGGCGTGAGCGCTGCGTCGGACGCGCAGCTCGTCTCCCCGCGGGCGAGGTACAGCACGTCTCCTTCGGCGTCGTAGTCGCCGCGGTCGAATACGAGGTCATCGATCTTGATGTTCATGGCATCCATCCATCGGGCGAGCGGCCGTGTCGCTACCCCAGCGCCGTCACGACCCGCGCTGGCTCCTGCTCAGAGTCTACGACGACCATCAACCATTGGCTCGGCCCCACGTTGTGCTTGAAGAACCGCTCCCGATGGGGCCAGCCATCGGATGCCTGGTGATCCGGCGCATTGATCGCCGACAGAACCGCCGCCAGATGCGGCTCCAGCTCGACATGGCCGTGATCGGGGTTCAGGATGTGCTGCTCCCAGGTATCCCTGAACAGTACGACGCGCTGGCCCTCCGGCGTCGTCGTCTCGGCAAGGATCGGGCGGTCATTCATCGGCGGCCGACCCGTGCACCAGATACCGCAGATGCGCGTCTCTGTCGATTGGGCAACACCACGAGTTATCTTCGAGCCTACCTGGCCGACCGGATTGCCCTGGGAACTGGCTAGAGCGGTACGCTCGGTATCATTCGTATCTCGCCGAGCCACCTCGCAAGATGCCAGTCCCGTCCTCTGTGATGCGCGCGAATCGCGGCTGTGCACCTCATCGGAGAGGCGAAGGCTCCACAGGCACGGCTCGCCCGGCGGCCCCCTGCCTTCGGTCCTCTACAGGCGACTGGGAGCACCGGGCAAATACCCGCGACAGAAGCCACTACGCGATTGCCTTGTCCTTCATCGAGCCGAGTTTGTTGCCGAGCGAACGCTTGACGCTGACGTCGATGTGGTACCGCTGCAGGATGGCGGCTGTCAGTGCCTCTTCCGACCAGAGGTGCGCGACGTCCTCGATCGTCCACTGCGGTGATCCCTGTAGCGCCTGGGCACCGACGACGGTCTCGACAAGCGCCTGCTCGAACCACTCCTGGACTGTCTGGCGGACGGTCTCCTGCGCGCCCGGCACTTCAAGATAGCGGTTCACCCAGCGATCGATCATGTCGGTGAACACCCGGAAGTCGGCATTGATCTGGAGGATGTTCTGGTCGGCCAAGTACTTCGCGGCGCGATCCTCCAGCAGATCCCGGGTGCGTGTCCCGTCCTCGACGCTGATCCACTGCACCTCGGGATCGGTGTCGGCTATCACCTCATCGCCCGGCTCGCCTTCGTCATCGACGAACAGAGCGTAGATGCCGCCCGCGCGTCCGCCGGGGGTCCCGCTGCCGCCGCCACGCTTGGTCTTCACGTCGTCGTCGCGTTCGCGAGGATTTCCGCCAGCAGTGTTGACCGCCACGTTGAGGTCGCCGGAGCGGGCGGGCTTGTAGCGGCTCACGCGCATGAGGTCACGGATTGCCTTCAGGCGGTCCTTGATTGCCTGCTTGTGGTCATGTGACGTGGCGCCCGCTGTGACCTCCTCCATAAGCTGCTTGATCGCCTCGGGCATCTTCTCCGGCGCACGGAACTCGGCCGCCCACTCTGCCCACGGCAGAGGCTCTTCGTTGAGGAGCAGCTGGGTGCGCGCGGTGCTGGGAGTCAAGTCCTGATCGGTGTTCGGCTCGATGTAGAGGACGACGCGGTTGTGGCCGAAGATGACACCGAAGAGCTGCAACCGGGCAACGCCCGCTCGCCCGGAGACCATTTCGTACAGCTCGTCCTGGTACAACGCCGCCATGTGGCCATTGGAGGCGACATACCCGGAGTTCTGCGACAGGGCCGGCTCGTCGCGGAGGATCCACCAGTGGACTCTCGCCCTCGTCAGTTGGACGGTCCCGCGATCCTGCGCGTGCTTCGCGAGATAGGACTCCTGCCCCTCGATCGTCCGCAGGTTGTTGGTGTCGGTGTTAGTGCGCGGTGCGGTCGGAGCCTGTCAAGTCGAATGAGACACTTGGTCGTCGAATTTAGTGAGCGGCCTCCTCTGTCGTGGGCTTGTTGATCCAGGCGGCGGTCGGTAGCGCTGGTGGCTGGGGCGGGCGGCGGACGAACCGCTCGGGCGTCGCGGTGTAGGCGGCGGTGAGGACGCGCTGGCGCTGGTCGTGGAGTTCTTGGGCGCGGCCGTGGTGGACCGCGGCGGGGGTCATCAGGGCGATCCCGGAGTGGCGGTGCTGGTGGTTGTACCAGTCGAAGAACGTGCGGCAGAACGCGCGGGCTCCCTCGATGTTCTCGAAGCGCCGGGGGAACTCCGGCCGGTACTTCAGCGTCTTGAAGTGCGCCTCGGAGTAGGGGTTGTCCGTCGAGGTGTAGGGCCGGTTGTGCGAGCGGATCACGCCGAGGTCGGCCAGGAGGAACGCGACCGGCTTGCTGGTCATCGAGCTGCCGCGGTCGGCGTGCACGGTCAGCTGCTCGCGCCGGATCTTCTGCTGCGCGGCGGCCTGGGCGATCAGCGCCTTGGCGAGCTGTGCGCCCTCGCGGTGCTGGACGGTCCAGGCGACGGCGTAGCGGCTGAACACGTCGAGGATCACGTAGAGGTAGAAGTACGTCCACTTCGCTGGACCCTTCAACTTCGTGATGTCCCAAGACCACACCTCGTTCGGGTGCTCGGCGAGCAGCTCCGGCTTGGCGTAACCGGGGTGCGTGCGCTGGTCGCGTCGCTCCCTCACCCCGCCATTTTGAGCGGCGAGCAGCCGGTACATCGTGCGCTCCGAGGCCAGGTAACGGCCCTCGTCCAGCAGCGTCGCCCAGACTTGCACAGGGGAGCAGTCGACGAACCGCTCGCAGTGAAGCTCGGCGAGGACGGCCTGGCGCTCGGCCTCTGATAGCGCCCTGGCCGGGACGGCCCGCGCCCGCGCCGGCCTGGGCTCGGATGGACGCCGCCGGCGGTAGATCGTCGCCGGTGCCGCGCCGAGCGCGCGGCACGCCGGGCGGGTCCCGACGATCGGGGTGAGTTCCTGCACGGTCTGCTCGATCATCGCTCGGTGCTCCCGTGCTCGGTCGCGCCCCTGGGCTCGAGCAACTCCCCCAAGAGCGCAGAGACGTTTCCCTGCACCTCGATCACCTTGCGCGCCTTCGCGAGCTCCGCCTCCGCGCGCTCCGCACGCCGCTCCAGGGCCGCGATCTGCGCGTCACGCGGATCACCGGGCTTGCGTCCCCGCGGCCGAGAGAGCGCCTTGATCGATCCAGCCTCGCGCTGCTTACGCCACGTCGCCAGATGCGAGGAATACAAGCCCTCGCGGCGCAACAGCGCCCCGAGCTGACCCGGCTGCGCGCACCCGTCGGCCTCGCGCAGGACCGCCAGCTTGTACTCAGCCGTGAACCGCCGCCGCCGAGCCTGCTCGACCAGCTCAGGGTCGGGGACCCCCGCCGGCGCGGCGCGCCCGACGGCCCCTCCGTTCCGGTCGCCTACGGCTCCCTCCACTCCGGGGTCGTCGGCTCCATCGTGCTCCATCTCCAACATCGTGTCGTGCTCCGTTCTCGCCCCCAAGGGTCAGTAATTCCTTGATCATGAGCGTCTCACACGACATTGGCAGAGAGGGGGTCCAGCCCTGCCGAGCCTTCACCGTGATTCCCTCAGGGAATCGGAAGTATCGGGTGTTCAGGTACGGGCGACCCACACCGACGGCGATGCGGCTCCCTCGGGTGCCGCCATCGTGTCCTGGTCCATGTCGTGTCCCATGAGGACGACCATCGTCCCGTGGGCCTCAACACAATCGGGCTTCACGCTCGGCTCCGAGATGCGGCCAAAGTCTTGGAAGCTGCCGTCGCTGCGCTGTGCCCGCTTGAAGCCGTACTGCTCCGTACCGGGGTCGCGCCATAGATGCGTCATCCAACCCTGGCTGTCCTTCCACGAGAGGTAGAGTAGCCCGGCGTGGTTTCGGGTTGCCGCCGCGACCTTCGCGCCGACGCCGAAGTTCTTGTCATGCGCCTGTTCGTGGGTCGAGGACGAGAGGTGGTTGATGTACTGCACCATCTCGCTCCCGGTCATCCCGGTGCCGGTGTCGATGCAGGCGAGCTTGAAGACGCCTGTAAGGTCATAATGGTTCCAGTCGACATCCCAGATGACTTCGCCGGGCTCCCCTGTCTCCTGGATGGCCTCGATCGAGTTCTGCGTCAGCTCGCGGTAAGCGTTCAGTGGGTCGGTGTTCTCAGGTGAGCAGGGGAACGGGGTCGCCGCGGGCGTGGGCGGTGATTGCGTCGGTGAGGTAGAGGAAGAGCGAGCGACGCTGTAGGCGGCAGGTGGTGTGCGCGGAGAGCAGCCGGGCGGTGCGTTGCTCGCCTACCTCGGATTGGTTTCCGAGGTTGATCTTGCGGTGGATGACCGCGCCTCTCAGGCCACGCTCGGCGTGGTTGTTGGTCGGCTCTACGCCCTGGTGTGAGGCGAAGGTCCAGAGCGCTGGCCAGACCTTCAGGAGGTTGCGTGCCCGCCGTCGGGTGAGGCGGTAGCGCGCTGCCTTGGCGCCGTAACGGCGCAGGATCGGCTTGTACTGGCGGCGAAGCGCCCGGATACGTCGCTCCAGGGCTTGCCGGTCGCTTGTGTTCTGGTAGCACTCCCAGGCCCAGAAGACGCGCTCGCAGAGGGCGAGGCCGTGCTCGCCGAGCTCTTTCTCGGCCGCGAGACCGTCAGTCATCGCGATGAAGTCGCGCTGCAGATGCGACCAGCAGATTTGGCGGCGGGGGAGCGGGAGGTGCGAGTAGGCCCACCAGCGATCCGAGGTCACGACCGCCCGGGTGCCGCCGAGCAGATCCTTGGCGTGGTCTTCGTGGCGGTCGGGGGCGACATGCAGCACGGCGTGAGTGTCGGTGAACATGCCCCACAGTGCACGCTGGGCGCCTTTCAGCCGCCAGCCCGTCTCGTCCATGTTGAGCGCCGGGGCTCCACGTACCTGCTCCAACAGATCGGCGTAGGGCTCGCGGAGCGCCTCGGCGGCACGGGCGAGGATCGCATCGACCGTCCCGGTGCTGATGCGGGCCGCGAAGAGCTGCTCGCAGAGCTCCACAACGTCACGGCGGCTGATGCGGTTGCGGATCGAGAGCGTCGCGACCGCCCCCTGAAACCTGGGGCCAAACGCGCTCGCGGCGACCTCGGCGGGCAGCTCAGCACGCCGGCGTCGCCCGCAGCCCGGACACCGCGTCCGCTGAGAGCGATGCTCGATCACCTTCACCTGAATCGCCGGCAGCTCTTCGACCTGGTGGCGCACCGGCTCGCCCACCGCGACGCGCTCATGCTCAGCAAAGACATGCCCGCACTCGCAATCGGCAGGCCAGTGCTCGACGACCTCATCGACCATCCATATCGGCAACAAAGGCCGGCCCTTGCCCTCATGTCCGCCCTGGGCGCCCTGCGCTCGACCGGAGGAATCCTTCGTCCGCCGCGGCGGCACACTCGGCGGATCGGCGCTCGGAGGCTGCGAGCTGTTACGCGAGCTGCGGCTCAAACGGCGCTCAAGCTGCGCGATCCGCTCGTCCTGCCTGGTGACCCGCTCGGAGAGCTGCTGGATCTGGCGATCCATCCGCAACAACACCTCGACCACCACCTCACGGCCCTGGCCATAGATCGCTTCTGCCTCAGCGCGCTCCACATCCCCAAATTCGACAGCGCGCCATTATGTCCCCCCGACCCAATGAACGCTTACAGCTCGCGCAGGAACTGCAGCGGTGCGCAGTCCTTGCCGTAGCGGTCGATCAGGAAGCCGATGTTGTCAACGCCCATCGGCAGCGTGTACTTGGCAGCGTCAACGACGCTCGGTGCTGTACTCATTCGATTGTCCTCCTAGAAGCGACGAGGGCTACAGCCGTGGCCGCTTTCAGGTCGGGGGCCTCCCACAGACGGGACTTAGGGCTCGCGACCAAATTAGGGCAGGAGTTGTGGGTGGGTTGTTGAATCTGGTGGTGTGATTGATGAGGCGGCTATCGCGGAGCGTTACCGGCTGTTGAGTAGCAGCGAGGTACTCAACGAGCGGTCGCGGCGGCTGTGGGCGGCTGCGGTGGCTGCTTCGTATGGGTGGGGCGGGATCCGGGCGGTCTCGCGGGCGACGGGGCTTCACGAAGAGACGATCCGTCGTGGTGTGCGTGAGCTTGAGTCTGGCGAGGTGTTGCAAGACGGCCGTGTGCGTCGTCCGGGTGCGGGAAAGAAGCCGGTCGCAGAGACCCATCCGGGGATCGAGAAGGAGCTTGAGCGTTTGGTTTCGCCGCAGACGCGTGGAGACCCGTGCTCTGCGCTGCGGTGGACCTCCAAGAGCGCGGCGAAGCTCGCGCGGGCGCTGGGTGAACGCGGATATGACGTGAGCGACCGCACCGTGCTGCGGCTGCTCAAACGTTTGGGGTACAGCCTCCAGGCCAATCAGAAGACTCGCGAGGGCGCGGATCATCCCGATCGTGACGCGCAGTTTCAGCACATCAACCAGACGGTCACCGACGCGATCGGGCGCCGTCAGCCGGTTATCAGTGTGGATACCAAGAAGCGGGAGCTGATCGGGGATTTCAAGGCCGTCGGCCGTGAGCTTGAGCCGAAGGGCAAGCCGACGCTGGTGCGCACGCATGACTTCAAGGACAAGGACCTCGGGCACGCGATCCCCTACGGTGTGCTCGACCTGACCCGTGACGAGGGATGGGTCAATGTCGGCGTGGACCGCGACACCGCGCAGTTCGCCGCCGCGAGCATTCGCGGCTGGTGGGAAACCCTCGGAAGGGAGCGCTACCCGGATGCCAGCGAGCTGACGATCACCGCTGACTCTGGAGGCTCCAACAGTTACCGCACCCGGCTATGGAAGGTCGAGCTGCAAAAGCTCGCCGACGCCACCGGTCTAAAGATCACCCTCTGTCACTTCCCACCCGGCACCTCCAAGTGGAACAAGATCGAGCACCGGCTGTTCAGCTTCATGAGCCTCAACTGGCGCGGAAAGCCCTTGATCAGCCACGAGGTAATCATCAACCTGATCACCGCCACCACGACCAGCACCGGGCTGAAGGTCTACGCCCAACTCGACGACCGCCCCTACCCCAAGGAAATCGAAGTCACAGACCAAGAACTCGCCGCCGTCAACATCACCCGCAACCCATTCCACGGCGAGTGGAACTACACCGTAGCTCCCTCAACTACTGAGTCGTGACCCCTAAGACGGAAGCCGTGGCGTTCGGTCGTAGGTCCCGAGGGGAGCTGTCGTCAGGATTCTACTGGATCGTCTCGATGTCGGTGCCCCATCCACTTGAGGTCCGCATCCACCGGCTTGCCTGCACCCGCCTCCAACTGGGGAGCCGCCTGGCAGCAGATCCAAGTGCGAACAATCGCCGCGCTCTCGACGTTTCGTGAGGAGGTCGAGGCGCTCAGCGCGACTCCCGTCGAGCGGTGGTCACCAACCCACGGAGAACCAGCCTCGCGGTTCGATTAGCAAGGTTCAATGGACCTAACCGGAGTTCTATCGAACCACGAACTACAGGGGTCGTTGGCCCGGTTGGCCGGGAAACTGGCCGCTGTGCGGGCCGCTGGTGGGCCTCGACGGCAGCCTGAGAGCCGTCGGCAGCGACCCCGCCGACCCGGCTGGGTCCTGAAGGCGGTCGTCCAAGTGCTGTCCGACGGAGGCGAACCAATGCGAGCCACGGACATCCATGCAGCCGTCGAGGCGCTGGTGGGCGAGCCGGTCAAATGGTCATCGATCAGGACGGCCCTGGCCTCCAACGTCTCGGGATCGTCGCGTCGGTTCGTGCGGATCGCCCGGGGGCGATACACATTGGCGTATCCTGCCTCGCTCGCTGATCCGTCAGGTCGCCGCGTGTCAGCTTGGCGCTTCGAGGCCGGGTTCAGGTTGGCGACTGCTTCGATGAGGATGCTCCGCCTAAGAGCCCGGGCAACCAACTCCCCCAGTTTCGCTTTTCTGCTGGCCGGTGGCCGCAGCGCTCATCGTCGAACAGGTGCGGGAGGAGTCAACTTGAGCTACCCGGGCAACGCGAGGACATCTAGCTATCGAGTGCCCGGTACACGGCTCCGATCTCCGTCAGAAGTTGCCGCACATCCGACCGCGACTTACCCAACCGCGTCTTGAACTCCGACTCGGAGATATCCACCCCGTTAGCTACCTCGTTCAGCGCGTTATTTACTATGCCAAGCTCGGACCTGTCCAAACGAATAGTTACTCCTGCTGCATCTGCTGCTACTTCCTCCATCCCGTTCTCCTACTGTAGTCCATTGCCATAAACGTAGCTGGCGCCATTGAGCTAATAGTCAAACAGGCCGGTTCAGCCAGAACGATGTTGCGTGTCCTTGGTTAGCCTGGCGATCTTTTGAGGGTCATGCTCACCAAACGACAGTTCGATTAGAGCGTCGTCGTCCTCATCATCGGTCAAATAGTGATGTCCGACACCGTCTGTACAGAGGGGCTGTGTGAGGTCTGCGAGATACAGCCACCCATCTCGCGTTGCAGACCATATAAATGACTTCCCGCTACCACTATTGCGATGCTTCAGCGCAACGCGCGGCTCGGCGGAAGTCGGAGTGCCGTATGCGCTGTAGGTGCATTTCTCCGTGACGGTCCCCGACGATCCCGTAAGGAGGCGTGTGGAGCCGGCCTGGTCGGGGTGGAGGTAGGTGACTGTCCCGCCGCTGGAGATTTGCTCGACAATCATTTCGGGCTTACCGCACCACAGGGTTATCTGGGTTCCCAGATGATGTACGTCTCATCGTCGTAGGCAGCCACGATCACCGCCATGAGCGATCCGACGACAGGGCCGGCGATGTCGGGATCGAGGTCCGCGCCGTCGATGAGCCCCAACTCCTCAGCCGACGCCGACGTGACAAAGGCATTCGTCGGGTAGCCACCCGACCCGCGATGCACCACAAGGATCGCGTCTTCCGGGCCGCCCTCAAGCCCCGCCCAGTGAATGACCTGTTCACCAACGAAAGCTGTCAGCAGCAGTCCGTCCAAGCTGGGTTTCGGGTGACGCCTCAAGCTCAGCTCGTCCTCGACCACCACGCAACCTGCGCCCCCCTCAGTCAGTGTTTCGAGCACCTTGGCGAGAGCCGCCTGCGCGCCGCCAGACCCGGCCACCCCTCCCCATCGAGGAGTCGCCAGCCGAGCAGGATCAACCGTCACCGGTGCAAGTGCGTATGCATGACCCCGGCGCTCCTCGATGATCTTGAGCGCCTGGGATGAGATCACCTCCACCTCTCCCTGGGCCAGCGAGTGATGCAACCATTCCTGCGCGATCGTCTGATCTATCTCAGTGGGTAGAACCGAGTCGGTCATGGTACCTTGGGTTCTATCCGGCCGTCCGGGTAGATGCGATACTCCGATCCGTCCGGGGCGGTGTAATCGTAGTGCGGGCCGATCGGCTCTGCGTGACCCAGGTCCGGATGCAAGCTTTCCCTCGTCTCGGGGTCGAACCACGAACCTTCGTTGCTGCCTGGCTCTCCTTTGCCCTTCCATTCCCAGCCTTCGCCGGGCGGCTCTGCTGGGTTGCCGCAGCTCGCTCGTTCGGCTTCTTTTTTCTTGAGTTCGGCTTCGCCTTCGTCGCCGCCTTCTTCGCCCGCGACTGCTGTGACGGCCCCTATGGCTGCGCCGACTGCTACGGCGCCTGTGGCTGCGGCAGCGGCTCCGCATGTGCCGATGTCAACGCCAGGAATCTCAAAGGTGGCGCCGCATGCTACGTCGGCGCCGGCGGCGCCGCCGGCCAGCGGCGTCCACAGAAGCCCAAGTGAGTCGCCGTAGCTCAGCGGGTTATCGCCAGCGTAGCTGTAAGGCTCGCCCGAGATCGCCTCCAGCGGGTCGACGCTGAGGAATTGTGCGGTGGCGGTGTCGTAGACCCGAGCGCGCATATAGATGAGTCCGGTGTCGGTGCTGGTGTATTGGGCGTCGTACCCGAGTGGCGTGGTGGTGGTTCCTTCGCAGGTTGGGGTTCCGTAGGCGCTGTAGGTGCATTTGCCGGTGACGGTGCCGGTGGAACCGGTCAGCAGCCGTGTTGAGCCGGCTTGATCGTGGTGCAGGTAGGTGACGGTCCCGCCGCTTGAGATTTGCTCGACCGGTAGTTCCCCCGGCCCGTAGATGTAGCTGCACGCCCAAACCGAGTGGGGGTTCATCACAACTAGCAATGACCGAGGGCGTCAATAAGGCCCTCGAGTTCGAGGCCATATGGAGTGGGCTCATCGTCGCCATCGAGACCGCTGTTGAGGAACTCAGCCAAGACCGCGCTTCGGAGTGCCTCCCGGTCCGTTTCGGTGAGAGGCTCCTTCCCGACAGATTCGGTCAGCGGCAGCAACTCGGGTACGTGGCGTTCGACTGCCCGCTGTAGAAGCAGCAACATATTGTCTGCCAAGCCAGATCGACTCGGTTCGGTCATGGCTGCCCCCGAAGACCGGCAGAGTTCGTCGCATATGTCGTAATGACCTGTCCATCGCTGTTCACGACGACCACAGCATTTTGGCCCACATACTTAGTGGCGCCACCGTCTTGGGCGGTCTCCGACAACGGAGACCTCACAGCGTCCAAGATAGCGCTTGGCGATACTCCCCTACCGGCGTCCCGCTCAATCGCTTGTTCAAGACCGTGCCGAGTGTATCCCTTGATCACACCCGCGATTCCTTGATCAGCAGCCTCGGCCCCTAGCTCCTCCTCGCCAACACCACTGACGTCCAGCGCACCGACGACGGCGCCCTCAAGACCGTGAGCCACCGACGAGAAGTACCCGCACCCGTTTTCGTAGGATTCGATCTCTTCTTCGTAGTATTTGACCGGGTTGAGCGTATCCACCACTTCGCCCGGAGACGGGATACCCAGGTTTAGCCAGTTCCCAAGGCCGGTGGGATCAGCCTCGTTGAGAGGGTTGTCGCCCGCGTAGTTGTAGGGAGCCTGAGTCTGCCCGACCATCGGGTCGACGCTGAGGAATTGTGCGGTGGCGGGGTCGTAGACGCGGTTGCGGAGGTAGATCAGCCCGGTGTCGGTGCTGGTGTATTGGGCGTCGTAGCCGAGTGGGGTGGTGGTGGTTCCTTCGCAGGCGGGGGTTCCGTAGGCGCCGTAGGTGCATTTGCCGGTGACGGTCCCTGTGGAGCCAGTGAAGAGGCGGGTTGAGCCTTGCTGGTCGTGGTGGAGGTATGTGATGGTGCCGGTGGTGTTGTTGATTTGCTCGACAATCATTTTGTATGGGCCCTAAACATAGATATGGCGCAGCTTCTGACGACCAGCGCCCGTCTAGCTCGGTTCCCAGATGATGTACGTCTCGGCGTCGTAGGCAGCCACGATCACCGCCACAAGCGACCCGACAACCCCACCCGCAACGTTTTGTTCGAGATCAGCGCCATCCACCAGCCCCAGCTCCTCAGCCGACGCCGATGTGACAAAAGCATTCAGGGGATAGCCATGAGAGCCGCGATCCACAGTGAGGATTGCCCCGTCTGTGCCGTCTGCAAGGTCCGCCCAGTGAAGCGCTAGTTCACCAACAAACGCCGTCAACAGCAGCCCGTCCAAACTCGGTTTCGGGTCTTTTCTCTGCCTTAGCTCATCCTCGACCACCACGCAAGCCGCACCGTGCTCGGCGAGCGTAGCGAGCACCTTGGCAAGAGCCGACCGAGCATCCCCCGTTTTAGTGACTCCTCCGTCACTAGGAGTCGCCAACCGCGCGGGATCAACCGTGTCGGGTGCGAGCGTGTATGAGTGACCCTCGCGCTCCTCGATGAACTTGAGCGCCACGGGCGAGATGACCTCGCCCTGGCCCAGCGAGTAACGCAGCCAGTCGAGCGCGACCTTCTGATCCACCTCAGTGGATATAAGCGAGTCAGTCATGACTACTTGGGTTCTATCCGGCCGTCCGGGTAGATGCGATATCTCCCGTTTGGACCATCGTAGTCGTAGTGAGGGCCGTGTGAGTTCTCGCCCAAGTGAGGGTACAAACTTTCGTCATTGTCAGGGTCCCACCACGACCCTTCGCTGCTGCCCACCGGCCCTTTGCCCTTCCATTCAAATTTCGATCCTGGTGGCGTGGCTGGGTTGCCGCAGTTCTCTCGTTCGGCTTCTTTCTTCTTAAGTTCCGCTTCGCCTTCGTCGCCGCCTTCTTCGCCCGCGACTGCTGTAACGACTCCTATGGCTGCGCCGACTGCTGCGGCGCCTGTGGCTACGGCTGCGGCTCCGCATGTGCCGACGTCAACGCCGGGAATCTCAAAGGTGGCGCCGCACGCTACGTCAGCACCGCCGACGCCGCCGGCCAACGGCGTCCACAGAAGCCCAACCGAATCGCCGTAGTTCAACGGGTTGTCGCCCGCGTAGCTGTAGGGCTCGCCCGAGATCGCCTCCGCCGGGTCGACGCTGAGGAACTGCGCGGTCGCGGGGTCATAGATGCGGTTGCGGAGGTAGATGAGCCCGGTGTCGGGGCTGGTGTATTGCCCATCGTACCCGAGCGGGGTGGTCGTGGTGCCTTCGCAGGTGGGGGTTCCGTAGGCGCTGTAGGTGCATTTCCCGGTGACGGTCCCGGTTGATCCTGTGAGGAGCCGTGTGGACCCAGCCTGGTCGTGGTGCAGGTACGTCACGGTGCCGGTGGTGTTGTTGACTTGCTCGAAAATGTTTTGCCCGCCACGACCCCGCGCCCGAACACAACGCAAGCCGGGCGCTTGCAGGGACTTCCGGCACTCCGACCCCCGGCGCGGTGCCCGGCAGCCGTGTTGAAGGCCCCGGCGCGATTCTGAGCGCTCACGGCGATCCCGGCCGCGGCAGCTCAGGCGGCTGAGAGAAGATGCCGGATGGCGGGCACGTTCCAGATCGGCGAGCATCCACGTGGACGATAAAGCCCGCAGCGGCGCTCGAAACTGCGGCTGGACCAAAGGGCGAGAAGGGCTCTCAGCGTGGGCCGGTGGGCGGGGGGATGCCGAGCTGCTTGCAGATCTTGCGCGCGAGCGGCCAACCGATCTCGCGGTGGCGCGGGATGGCCGTGGAGCGCTCGGGGTCAAACCCCCAATAGCTGTGGCGTCCGCCCTCGCGCAGCGGCCTGGCGCCGTGCTCGCGCAGGTGGCGCTCCAGGTCGCGGCGCTTCACGCCGCGATCGTCAGCTCGATCGGCTCGCTGTCGCTGGCGGGCTCTGAGAGCGCGTGCTCACCGAAGCGCAGCTCGAGGATGCCGTGCAGCGCGTCGATCACGTTCTCGCGCGCCTCTTGGCGGGTGTGGCCCTGGCTGTGCGCGCCGGGCACCTCCGGGATCGACGCGACGATCCAGCCATCGCCGCCGTCCTCATAGACGATCGTCAAGCTCAGCGTCTCGCTCACACCCAACACGGTAGTCCCTGCACCCGCCGGACGCCACGATCGCGCCCTCTGAGCGCGGCCACGACCCGCACGCTCAAGGGCGTCCCTGCGGCGCCGCTTTCGCTGCGCTTCGCGTCGCCGCACACAGTTGCACCCAGCGGTGCGCGGCCCATCCTCAGCGCCGCCGCTGGCGTTCTCCGCCGACGCCTGCTGGCCCCCTGGAAGTCTGCACAGACTACGGGTATGAAATACCGGGTGGGCTTGCTGTCCGGTCGTGTTCGTAGGGTCGTTTGACCAGGACAGGGGCTCTTGTGGGAAGACGCAAATGGTGGGGCAGGCCGCCGTGCATTTGGGCTGCGAGCCCGTCAATGACTATATGGCCGCCCCTGCGACTCACCTGGTTGGGCTGAGAGCCCGAATCCGTATTTGTCGCTGCCCACCGCGCCTTCCAGTTTGAGAGTTCGATGGCTGGTGAAAGGAGTGGAAAGTGCGGTTTTTCGGTATTGATGTTCACTTGGAGTTCTGCGAGGTCGCGGTCGCTGAGGGCGGCAAGGTCTCGCAGGTCGGGCGGATCGCGAGCACACCGGAGGCGATCAGGGAGTTCGCGCGTGGTCTCGGCGGCGAGGATCAGGTCGTCTTGGACGCCAGCGGCAGCGTGATGGCGATCGCGAGGATCCTGCGGGAAAGCAACGTCGGGCGGGTCGTGGTCTCTAACGCGGCGCAGACGCGCGCGATCTCTCACGCGCGCGTGAAGTCCGACCGCTTTGACGCTGCGATGCTCGCCAGGCTGCTCTCAGCAGGGATGCTCAGCGAGGTATGGGTGCCGGACGAGGCGACGCTCGCGCTACGCCGCCGGGTCGCGCGGCGCTCAGCTTTGGTGCGGGCACGCACCCGGATCAAGAACGAGGTGCACGCCGTCGTGATGCGCTGTCTGCTTGGCCGCCCACCGGTCAGCGATCTCTTCGGCCGTAAGGGACGTGTGTGGCTGGCCAAGCAACAACTCCCGGAGGAGGAGGCCGAGACGGTGGCGGGCTGTTTGCGCCAGATCGACTTCCTGGATGGCGAGATCGCTCTGCTTGACCAGAAGATCGCCGAGCAGGCCCTGGCGTGGCCGGGGCTGTGCAGGCTGTTGACGATCCCGGGGGTGGACATCGGCACCGCGGCGGCAGTGATCGCAGCCGTCGGGGACATCACACGCTTTCAGAGCCCTGGCCAGCTGGTTGCCTATCTCGGCTTGGACCCGAAGGTCCGTCAGTCCGGCTCAGAGCCCGCTCGCTACGGGCATATCTCAAAGCGCGGCAACGCGCAGGCCCGTTCGATGCTGGTCGAGGCGGCATGGATCGCGATCCGCAGCCCCGGCCCGCTCAAGGCGTTCGGCGAGCGCGTCCGTGCTCGCCGCGGCGCCCAGGTCGCGGCAGTCGCTGTCGCACGCAAGCTCGTGGTTCTCTGCTGGCATCTGCTCACCAAGGACGAGGACTACGCGTTCGCCCGCCCCTCGCTGACGCGCCAGAAGACCCGCCGGTTGGAACTCACCGCCGGCGCGTCACGCCGGCCACGCCGCCACGACGGGGCAACCGTCTCGCCGACAGCCGCTCAACGCGCGGCGGAGCGTGAGCTGCAAACCCAGGCAGAGCTCGCCTACCGGCGCCTGGTCAATGATTGGCGCTCAACAGCAGCACCGAAGGGTGGTGCGGGCGCGACACCGGGGCGCGCATCTCAAAAGCCCGTAAAGGGCAAAGCCGCGCGGCAGGCCACAAGCCCCTGACGCCTGCGCTTCGCTCACGTCAGTCACCCGCACCACAACAAATCATCCCACTCCCAAGCACTCGACGCGACCCCAGCCGTCGACGCTGATCTCTGCGCCACGACACGCCCCGGCGCAACAAGAACGGCCGTATAGACCAGATGCACACGCCTCCGGGCGCTGTGCCATCACTGTGCCGGCGGAGCGCACCCTCAAGCGTGGAGCAGCGCCCTCAGCAACCCCGAAGAAAAGTTCGTGCAAGCCCTTGACTTTTCATCCGTAGATGCACGGGACCGTGCGGACCCTCGTTAGGGACAACTCGTTGGCCGGTTTGTCGTGCTCGCGGTCAGTACCCATGAAGGGCCAAACTAGGCCCGTGTCAACGACGGAGGTTCCCTGATGAGTAACCGAATCAAGATCACGCTCCCCGAGCAGATCGCCGAGCAACTGGAGGAGCTGGCCGCCGCAGAGGGCGAGCCGGTTGCGCGTGTCACCGCGCGGCTGGTCCGCGAGCGCCTGTCCCGGCCCACCAGCGGCGACCCGCGTGTGCTGTCGATCGAGAGCCCGGCGCGGCCGCCGTGGCTTGAGCCATATGGCGGCGATCGGGAGTGGCGGCGGCGGATGTGGGGCGCGATCGTCGCGCTGTATGGCCGCTATCCCGACGAGCTGCGCGGACTGCAACAGGGCTGGTGGGAGGACACCTCGCAGGTCGAGACGCTGTGCGCGCTGGTCGTGTGGCGCGACATGCTCGACGATACGGGCTCTGACCCGCGCCAAGAGCTGGACTTCCAGCTCAACGTCGCCGAGTTCGGCCGGCGCCTGGCCCAGCAGGGCGGCGGCGTCACGAAGGCATGGACGCCAGGAGCACCCCCGGACGAGTGGGCCTGAAAAGGCGCCTTGGAGCCCAGCGCAGCGATCCCCGCCAGCACGGTTAGGGCACCTAGCCGTATAGCTTGCTCTGACCGGCGCCGGGCGTTTCGGCACCCGTTGGTGCAAGTGTGTGCGTGCTTGCTGTGGGCGTTCGCGGTGCCTGTCGCGGCTGGGGTGCTGCGGACGCCTGGAACGGCAGCGGCGAGGGGTGCGAGGGCCGTCGTGGGAGGGCTCAGGGGCGCTTGTGGCGGGCTGGCCTGTGTAGGTCGTGCTGCTCGGCTTGGGCTTCGGCGTCGAGGGCCTTGCGTAGCTCCTCGGCGCCGTCGTCCCCCGCACCCGGCGCCGAGCTGGCGGGGCGCAGGACCGCGCCGTGGCCGTGGCCGTGGCGGCGGGGTTGGTTTGTGGCGCCTGGGTGCGTCGCGGCGTGCACGGCGGCGAGCGTGCGGAGTGAGACTTGGGTGTAGAGCTGGGTGCTGGTGATGTTGGCGTGGCCGAGCATCTGCTGGATGTAGCGGATGTCCGCGCCGCCGTCGAGCATCAGCGTGGCCATCGTGTGCCGGAAGATGTGGCAGGCGCCGGGCTTGCCGATCTGGCGCACGTAGTCGCCCATGATCGCGGTCAGGGTTTGCAGGCCCAGCGGCACGCCCTCGACGGCGAGGAACAGCGTCCCGTCGTCGGGCGGGGTCGCCAACCCCGGCCGCACCTGCGCCAGATAGCGAGCGCACCACGCCGCCGCCCTCGCGCCCGTGGGGATCATGCGGTCACGCCGGCCCTTGCCCTGGCGCACCGTCAGCGTGCACCGCGGGGTGTCCAGGTCGAAGATCGACACG
Organism: uncultured Solirubrobacterales bacterium; assembly: GCA_963812955.1. Taxonomy (GTDB): domain Bacteria; phylum Actinomycetota; class Thermoleophilia; order Solirubrobacterales; family Solirubrobacteraceae; genus Palsa-744. The sequence goes on along the minus strand of CAWEXC010000001.1, from coordinate 373,775 downwards.
CCCGCGAGCTCGGCGCGGCGGATGCCGGTCGCGTAAAGCAGCTCCATCATCGCCCGGTCCCGTAGGCCGAGCGGGGTGGCCAGGTCCGCGAGCGCGAGCACCCGCTCGGCCTCATCTGCTGAGAGGACCGCGGGTAGGCGCTGCTCGGCGCGCGGCAGCTCTAGCTCTGAGGCGGGGTTGTAGAGGATGCGGTTCGTCCGCACAAGCCAGCGAAAGAAGGAGCGGATCGGCATCAGCCGCGCACCTTGGGAAGCAAACGACAGCGGCTGCCCGTCCGCCTTGCGCGTGTAGAACACCGCCCGCTGGTAGGCATCGAGCATCGGCTTGGTCACTTCACGCGGGCGCGTCACGCCACGCTCGATCAACCATTCCGCGAGCAGCGCGAGCCCAGTGCGCTGGTTCTTGACCGACGTGGGCGCATAGCCCCGGATCGCCAAGTGCTCGCAGAACTCCACCACCATGATCGGGAAGCCCTGGCCGTCGTCCGGGTTGCCCGGAACCACCCTCGGCGAACGCTTGCCACGGGCGCCCACCTCAGCCCGCCGCGACGGCTTTCAACGCGGCCCGACCACGCCCCGACCGGCCCCCGACCGGGGGGCCGACCGCCCCCCGACCGATCCGTTTTCACCCCCGACCGATCGCCCGCTGACCCCGACCGCTCGCGGTCGTAGCCGTGCGCCTGCTCACCCTCGGCGCCCAGCTCGTCGGGGTCGATCAGGCCGGGCAGTCGCGCCTCGCTCTCCTGCTGGCCGTCCCACGCCAGCTCGTAGACGTGCGCGCCGTGCTGGCCGCGCTGGCACCACAAAAGCTCAAGCGAGGCGAGTCGCCCCAGGTGGACCTTGAGCTGGGTATCGCCCCAGCCGAGCGCTTGGCGCAGCTCGCGGCGGGTGAAGCGAACACGCTTCCGCGTCGTGCCCTGCTCGGCGGCCTGGCGCTCGACGTGCGCCTCGATCAACGACAGCAGCCGCCGCGTGCCGGGCGGCAGCTCATCCAGGGAGCGCCCAAGGACCGCGTGAGCGAGCTGGTTCGCCAAGAGAATGTCCTCCCTGGTCGCCTCGATGTAGACAAGCTCGCCGCCGTCCGCGGTGGCCGCCGTGCGGCGTGGCCGCTGGTGCTGGTGCAGCAGCGCGACCGCGCGGATCAGCGTCAGGTACTTCATGTGATCGCGGCGGGTGCGCGTGCGCGCATCCGAGAACGTCAGCGCCCGCGCATAGGGGTTGACCACCGCCAGCGGTTCAAGGAGACGCTGGGCGTCCTGGTGGAGCTTGACCACCGCCTGGCGCTCGTGGTCGGCGAGCAGCCCGTCCAGTGTCTCGCGCTCGCGCTGGCGCTCGTGGATCGCCCTGGTCTGCTCGCGCTCCTCATCCACCGAGAGCACGACGCAGCGGTTCAGCAGCTCCTCGTCCACGTCGATCGTCGTCGTGGTCAGCATGATCGCCACCGGCCCGCGCACCGTGTAGGTGTGCGTCACCAGCCGCCCGGTCTGCCCGTCCTTGCCCGTCGAGGCGATCCGCAGCTCACCCTCGGACTGCAACAGCTTGAGCGCGTAGGCGGCGCGCTCGGCGCCCTCCTCCTCGGCGACCGCGAGCACCTTGTGTTGCAGGTCTGTCTCGCCCATGTAGAAAAGCGACTGGCCCGTCATCGCCGAGAACGACACGCGCTCCTCCTCGGGCACCATCGACAGCACCGCCTCCTGTAGCGCCGACTTGCCCGCCGCCGACGTGGATTGCACGATCACCGCCAACGGCCGATCCAGCTTCCGCGACACCGCCGCCAGATAGCCGATCAGGCAGTTGTCCTGCTCGCCGACCATCCCCACCCGCTCGAAGTCAGCCACGATCCGTGCCACCAGGCCGGGGTCTTTCAGCAGGCCCAGCGCCCGCTCGCGCTCCTGCTCGCTCAACTGGACCTCTGGCTCCCTTGGTGCCTGCGCCTCGCGCACCGCCCGCTCCGCGTGCTCCTCACACGTCAACAGCACCCGGCCCAGGTCACGCGCGACCAGCTCCTCCGCGACGCCCAGCTCCTCGCCGGCCTGCCGGGCGAACACGCCGCGCGCCCGCGCCGAGTACAGATCGAGCGAATCGACGTGGAAAACCTCGCCGCGGCGAGGGTGGCTCCTGGCGACCAGGACATTCACTCTCAGCAGCTCGAAGCTGCTGGCTTTCCCCAGCCCGCGGATGCGCCAGCGGCGATCCTCGATCTCGACGCGCAGCTCCCCCTCCGCTTCCAGCCTCACGATTGGCTGCGCGCCCGGCGGGCGCGGCACCGGCGAGGACGGCGGCGGCGAGACGGAACGGGCGACTTTGGCGGCTGAGGGAAGATCACCCTGCTCGCGCTCGTCCTCGGTGTCGCCGTGCTGCTCGAGCTGCGCTTGAGCGCCGCCCTGCTCGGGCTCGACCGGAGCAGGCGGCGGGGGATCGCCGGCAGGCTCAGACTCATCAGGTGCCGGCGCCGGCCGTGCGGCGGGCTCGCCCGCGCCGATCCACACCGCCTCGCGCAAGAGCTGCGCGAGCGCCCCGGCCGGCTCCTTGACACCACACGCGAAGCTGTTGGCGTCCTGGCCGGCAGGGAACAGCACCCGGAAGCACTCGACCCCATCCTCACCCAGCCGCTTCGAGAGCGCCGCGGCGCCGCGGTCGCCCGCCTCGTCACGATCGAACGCGATCAACACACGCCCGATCCCCGCGTCCTTCAAGGCCGTGTGCAGCTCGTCGGTGAACCCGTCCGCGCCGAACGCCGCCGTGACGTGCCGTAGCCCGTGGCGCCAGAATGTGAGCGCGTCGATCAACGACTCGCACACGACCAGCTCGCCACCTGCGGCGGGGAGTGCCTTCGCGTTGAACACGCCGCGGCGCGGGCCGGGCAGGTAGAGATGGCGCGAGGAGCCCCTGTGGTTCAGGTCATCGCGCAGCTTTCGCCCGTAGAGCTGCACGACCTCGCCGTTCACGTCACCCACCGGGATCACCAGCGACCCCGACAAGTGCTCGTGGCCGGTCGCGCGCAACACGCCCAGCTCTTGCAGCTTGCCGCGCAGCTCCGCGCCCGGCTTGCGGTTTTTCGCCGGCAGCCGGTAGCCGAGCGTCCGGTTGGCGTAGCCCAGCCGGAACTCCTCAATCAGCCCCGGATCGTCAAGGCCGCGGCGCTCAAGCACCGCCAACGCCTCCGGGCACTCCCTGAGCGTCTGCGCGTAGAAGCCGACGACCCGCTCCAACAGCTCGCGCTCACCAGCACCGATCGGCAACGGCGAAGGCAGCTTCGCCACCGTCGAGCGCGTCACCCGCGGCCCACTCAGCGCCGACGGGGCAACACCGTCGCGCAGCAGCTCGACCGCGTGACGAAACGACACGCCCTCCGCGCGCATCACCCAGTCGATCACCGACCCGCCCGCCTGGCACGCACCCATGCAATGCCACAGGTTCTTCTCCGGCGTGACCACCAGCGAGCCCGTGCGCTCCTCGTGAAACGGGCACAGCCCAACAAGGTCTTTGCCCTTCTGGCGCAGCTCCACGCCCGCCAGCTCGACCAGCCGCTGCAAGGAAACCTCCTCCTTCAGCCGCTCGATGACCTCCTCTGGAATCCGCGCCATGCCTTCCTCAGCCACACCCTGTCAAGACGAAATTGTAGAAGCGGTGCGCTAGCATATATGCGTGCGCGGACAAATGCTCCCACAAGGCGGCCATATCGTCCCGGCCATGGACTTCCCCGAGCGCCTAGCCACCCTGCGCAACGAGCGCGGAATGACCCAAGGCACCCTCGCCGAGCACGTCGGCATCCACGTCTCACAGCTCCGCCGCTATGAGGCCGGCAGCTCCTCACCCACCCTCGACGTGCTGCGCAAGCTCTCGATCGCTCTGTCCGTCAGCGCAGATACGCTCGTTTTCGACGCCGAGCGAGACTCGGACGAGGAGCTGCGCCTGCAACTAGAAGCCACCCAACGCCTCACAGACCAAGACCGAGAACTCGTCAAACGCTTCATCAACGGCCTCCTCCTCAGCCACGAGGCCAAACGCCTCGCCGCATAGACGGCCGCGCCCTCCGTGGGCCTCAGTCAGTCGCGTGGCGAGAGAATCGCGTCACTCGGTGTCGTCATACTCATCGACGTCGAGCGATGCGCCGAAGGCAGCAGCAGCGGCGACATGACGCCGATCGAGCACCCAACCAAGGCTGAGTTCAGTGCCGTGGTGAACAATCCACATGCTCAGCGTCACTTTTGCCTCAGCAGGAAGGCTTGAGAACGCCTGCGCATATGGCCCAAGCACACTCCAGATCGCGTCAAGCTGCGGGTCCAAAAGGTGCTCGACTGAGCTAGCCGGCTTCCAAACCCATTGATGACTCGCAACCACCATCTCTCTGTTGCGCCCCGGTCGCGCTTCGCCCTTCACGCGCTCAACCGTGGGCTCTATACCGACGTGTGCAGTGACCTCGCGTGCACTCACACTGTGACTAAACACGTTCAACGAGCATTGGACCTCCGTCGCTTCACGCTCCAACGGAGCGTCTCTTGACGCGCTGCTCATCCGCCCAGCCCCGTCGGAATTGGCTCACCGCCGCCCTTTGGCGCTAGATAGATTTCACCCGTGGTCTTGTCTCGGTAGTAGTCGTAACGCCCGGCTTCTCCTCCAACCGTTTCGCCCTTATCGGTGTGCGGATCGGTGCCCTCCTCTTCGAGGATTCGCTTGATTTCACGATCGCCCACTTTTTCAAGGTTTCCGGGGTTGGGTTCACCACACTCTTTCGCCCGCTGAGCTTCTTTTTCCTTGAGCGCGGCTTCGCCTTCGTCGTTCGGTCCTTCGTTTTCGTTGACCGAGTTCCACACGCTTTCGATGCCGTGTGTGATTCCTTCGATGCCGTGCTGGACTCCTTCGACGGCCGGCGGTGGTGGGCCGCAGAACGGGAAGTAGCACGGGACGCCTTCGAGTCCTTCGGCTGAGAGCCCGTCGGGGTCGCGGCGGTTGACGGGGTTATCGCCCCCGTAGGCGTATGGCTCGCGCGTGAGCGCAACAGCCGGATCGACCGTCAGGAACTGCGCAGTCGTCGGGTCGTAGACGCGATTGCGCAGGTACACGAGGCCCGTGTCCGACGACGTGTATTGCCCGTCCCAGCCGAGCGGGGTCGTAGCGGTCCCTTCGCAGGTCGGCGTCCCGTAGGCCGAGTAGGAGCATTTGCCCGTGACCGTGCCCGTCGAGCCCGTGAGCAGCCGCGTTGATCCCTGCTGGTCGTGATGCAGATAGGACACGGTGCCGGTGGTGTTGTTGATTTGCTCGACAGGCAAACCACCGGGGCCATTGATATAGCTGTTGGTGCCATCGCTGAGGATCAATGGGAGTTCTTCGGTCATGTCCCACGCGAGGTAGCTGGTGGTGCTGTTGAGTGTTTGGCTGGTGCGTAGTCCTTCGCCGTTGTATTCGTAGCTGTCTTTGATTTCGGTTTTTTCGCCTTCTTTGGGGCGTTCGACTGACGTCAGGTCGCCCGCTTGGTCGTATCCGTAGGTAGTGGCAGGACCGGTGGATGGGTTTGTTTTGGTGCGCTCGCCGAGTTCGTCGTAAGAATACGTGACACCGGTGCCTTTTTCGAGCTCGTTGCCTTCGTTGTAGGTGTTTTCGCTGGAACCCTCTTTGGTGGGGTTGTTGGCGGAGTCGTATTTGTATTCTGTGTTGCCATATTTGCTCAGGCGGTTGTTTTCGTCGTAGGTTACTTCAGTGACTTCGGTGCCGGGGAGCCCTTTGGCGGTGGTCTTTTTGACCTGGCCGTCGTTGTCGCGGGTATAGACGAGCGACCCGAGCGTTTCCGAGCTTTTCTTCATTTTGACTTCGGTCATCTGATCCGCGTCGTTGTACACGTAGGTGTCTTCGTCTTTGGTTTCGCTCGGGAACGCGATCAGTTTTAGGTCGGAGTCTTGGTCGTAGGTGAATTTGGTTTCCTTTTTATTCCAGTCCGTGACCTTTTCAAGCCGGCCGTCTTTGTCGTAGGCGCGTTCTACCGCTTTGCCGTTGGGGTAGGTGGTCTTGGTCTGCTCGTTGCCGAGGTTGTATTCGTATTTGATGACTTCTTTGTGGCCGTTTTCGCTTTCGGTCAGCCGGTCGAGCTGGTCATAGGTGTAGGTCGTCGTTCCCGTCCCATCGGTCATCTTCGTGCGGTCGCCGTCTTTGTCGTATTCGTATTTGACTGTTGACGGTTTGCCGCTGGAGTAGCTGATTTCGGTCAGACGGTTGGCGGGGTCGTAGGTGTAGGTGGTCGTGCGTTTCGCGGGGTCGGTGCGTTTGGTGAGGTTTCCTGCGCTGTCGTATTCCTCGGTGGTCACGTGCCCGAGGGGGTCGGTGACTTCGGTGGCCTCCTCGAGAATGTTGCGCTTGTATTTGGTCTTGTGTTTGTTGCCGTCGATCTGTGCCGTGACCTGGCCGGCGCCGTCGTATTCTGTTTCCGTAACAGTTTTGTTGGGATATTCGACCTTGGTAGGCTGGTTGTCGGCGTTGTATGTGTAGGTCGTGGTGTGGCTGTTTCCGTCGGTAGCTGTTTCGACGTTTCCATCTCCGTCGTATTTGTATTTGGTGGTGTGCCCGAGGGGGTCGGTGACCGTGAGCGGGCGGCCCTGGGTATCGCGTTCGATTTTGATCGTGAATTCTGCGGGTTTGCCGCCGGTTACGTTGCCGCGCGGGCTGACCGTGGCGATCTCTTGTGAGTCTTCGTTGTATTCCCACGTCCGCTTGTTGCCTTCGGGGTCTATTTCGGCGGTGCGATCACCCTTGCTGTCGTATTCGTATTTCCAGGTGTGTTCGAGCGGGTTCGTGACGCTTTCGAGTTCGCCGTGCGTGGTGTATTTGTATTTCGTGGTTTGTGTTTTGCTGCCGGGGGCGGGGCGTTCGATGACTTCCGGGTTGCCGTGGGCTTCGCGTTTGATGGTCGTCGTCTCGCCCTTGGGCGTCGTTACCGAGATCACGTCGTGGGCTTTGTCGTATTCCCATTTGGTTTCGCCGCCATCGGCGTTCTTCTCGCTCGTCTTGTCGCCGGCTTCGTTGTAGCCGTATTCGATGGAGTGTTTGTTGCCGTCGGTCTTCTTCTTGACGTAGCCAGCTTCGGTGTATTCCCATGATTCGGTAGTGGCGAGCGAGGTGCCGTAGCCGTGGGTGACGGAGGACGGCTCGCCGTTGGGCGTGAACTGCTCCAGGGTCACAGCTTCGGTTGCTTTGTTCGTGATCTTCGTCTGCAACGGTTCGTAGGAGAACGCTATCGTGTGTTTCATCGGGTCGGTCTGTTCTTCGACTTGGTGGTAGGCGTTGTACTTGTTGATCGTCTTGCCGCCGCGGCCGTCGGTCATTTCTGTGATCTCGTGCGGGCCTTCGGTCTTGAAGCTCCACCGGGGCGAGGATTCCCCGGCCAGCGTGACACTGGCGAGCGTTTCGTTTTCGTAGGTGTACTTGACTTCGTGGCCCATCGGGTCCTTCACCGATTCCACGAAGCCTTCGGCGTTCTCTTTGAACGTAAGCTCGCGGCCCGCCGGGTCGGTGACCGTTTCAAGTAGACCGCTCGACGTGCTGTAGGCGAGCTTCGTTTCGTTGCCGTCCCGGTCGGTGACGCTTTCCAGGCGACCGCTCGACCCCTGAAACTTGTATAGAGTCTGATCAGGCAGCGTGACCGTGTAACCCGCTTCGGTGGAGCCCGAGAGCTTATACTGGCTCGCAGCCGGGGCTTTGAAGGACCCTTCGCTTTCTGTGAACGGCACAGTCGTCCCTTCGGCCGTCACGAGCAACACGAGATGGACAGCCGGTTCAAGGACGAGATGGTCGCTGAAGGAGCTCGACCAGCCATAGCCGAAGATGCCTTTGACGCCCGCTGCCGCAGCCTGAGCACTGTAGTAGCGAGTGAGATCAAGGCCAACGCCGCGCCCACCGATCTGCATGTCGGTCTGCGACTCGCTGTAGTTACCGGTCGCGCAGGCAACCGGGTCGGCGGTGCCGCAGCGTGTCTGCCCCGCTTCGACCGGCACTTCTCCGGGTACGCCCGGGCTCGGAACGACCTCGCCTTCCAGGCCAGGAAGAAGCGAGGACTGCAACGCGTAGGCGATCTCTAGCTCATCCGCGAGCGGCGCGACGTGAGGATTTGATAGCGGCGTCGCTTCGGCGTACGAGCCATAGTTGTATGCCGGCGTGGAGGTATTTTCGCCGCTCAACTCTTCGTAGCCTTTGGGCACGTAACCGCCGAGACCGGCAGCCGGGAAGCCGGTTTCGCCGACCAAGCCTTCGAGCGTTGTCACGTCGACCCACTCACCGATGTCCAGTTCAGCTTCGGTGCCGGTTTCCTCGCACGACGGGTAGGGACCATCCCCAGGGCAGGCAAACGGTGCCGGTCCCGAGCCCGACTCGTCTCCCCCACGGTTAAGATATTCGTATGATTCATATTTTTCAGTGAAACGATTCCAGGATTCTTCGGTTAGGTGAACCGGTTGCCAGGCATAGACGCACGTTTCGCTAGAGCTAAGACCCGTTGCCCACGTGATAGACGAGCAGGGTATAAGTCTTCCAGACGTAAAGAAGGACCCTACCCACGACCAGTAATGCCTGATTATGTGTCCATACGCTTCACCATATTCCTTTTTCCCTGTCGGGCTTCCCACAGTCCAAGCCGGCAGCGTGAACTCCCGTTCAAAGCCGCTCGAGACCTTGATCGCGACCGCATAAGGGCTACCCGCGAACATGGTCTTTTCGTCGATACCACCGAACAACGTTTCGGCAGATTTGCTGATAATCCCCTTTTCTTCAGAGGTCCGCATCAACCCTTCACCAACTTCCCTTTCACCCTTGGTCGCGTAAGGCTTACCCGTGCGCAGACGCTTAACGAGACCTTCGGCTGCTTCAGCTTCAGCGTGCGAGATACCAGTCACCTCCGACCCCAAAGCGTTGCCAGTGAGATCATATTCCTCGGCGTGCCAGACCCGGTCGATGGTTTCCTTTTCAGCGGCCGAGTACACCTTGATCACATGGCCATAGGCGTAGAGCGTCCAAGTATGATCGGAGTTTTCCACGAAGCCACCCCCAGCGGGTTCAGCGGAGAGTGTACGGGCATAGGCCGACGTTGGCAGCGCCAGCAACGATACGCTCGCTGCCAACACCGCGAGCAACAATGCCGCGACGCCGACGACCCTCCATGTCGACGCCCTACGATGACCCCGGCCCCCACTTGTTGAGCGCATCTTGCCTAACCGCATGGTGTCCACGGAACCCCTCTTGTTCGTCCTGCGCGGATCAGTGGCGAGCGTTCTATCAGACGGGGCGGACATCATGCGGTGCGACCCCAGCCAACCGTCCGAACCCTCAGTATCCGCCCCATGTGCAGCGCCCCTGGTCCTGCGGCCTGGTCATCCCCGGCCCAAGCCCTCGCGCTATCGCACCCCCAGCGAGCCGCCGGCTGGGCTCACTGACCTACCGATCAAACACCGGTACGAGTAGCCAACCAGCCCCTCGACGAGCGCCAGAACCCTATCTGCGGTGAGTGAGGCCGAAGCGAATGCCATCGTGTTGACCGTCGCCCACTACCGGTTGTGCGACATGAGCGAGCCTACCCATGCTCGGCGTCGCGTCTCGCACTCCGTGTTGCCCACAGAGCTTGGCGTAGTGCCTCACGAGCCTCCTTGCGTTCGACCGCTTCACGGCTGCGCACTTCGTATTTGACCCACTCGTCCCGTTTTGCGGCTTTCAGTTTGGCGTGATGGTCGAACCAGTGAGCGACGTAGCCGGCAAATACGAGGGTCGCGACTACGATAGCGAGCGCTTTAGCAGGCTGCGCGTGCGCAATCGCAAGTACGCCCCAAAGAACCAGCGTACCGACGATCCAATAGGCGGTGAGCCCTGAAAGCCAAATGTAGTCAACGTCGACCGGCAGACTGCCCGGTCGTCCAGGCTCGGCTATCACAGGAAGCTGCGCGTCTACATCTGCCGAGACGACAACCTTGTCGTGAGTCAATCGCTCGTTCTCGTCAAGATCGCCGTAGTCCACGTCGTAGGTCGTCCCACACGAGCTCCAGCCTGTACTCGGTGGGTGGTAAATGACGCCTGGACCGGCAAACGGATTAGTAAGACCTGGGCCGCCGCTCCACCCGGCCGGAATTGGAAAACTAGAGCCGCCAGAACAACGCCAGCGACCGGGCTTAACGAAGGTTCGGCCAGAGCATCCGCACCTCGGGCAGGGCATGCCGAATAGCTTACCGGTGTTCGACCACGAGCCGCAATGCTTCCGACGACTTGGACGCAGAACGCCGTTGTGTGCCTTGCCTTGCCATCACAGTAGCTCGCCGAGTACAATAGATGCAGAAGGAACCAGAGCCGATGAGCAACGATCGACACCCCGAATACGATGTCGTCTTCGAGCCGCAGGAGGAAGGCGGCTTTACTGCCTATGTGCCTGATCTACCAGGTTGCATCAGCGAGGGCGAGACGCTTGAGGAAGCCACCGCCATGATCCAAGAGGCGATGGCGCTCTATCTGGAGTCTCGTCACGAGCGTGGTTGGGCGCTGCCGAAGGTCGAGCACCGCAAACTCGCGCCGGCGGCGTGAGCGAGAAGCTACCCCGCCTCACAGCCAAAGAGCTCATCCGCGTGCTTGAGCGCAAGGGCTGGGAGCTGGACCGGAGCCGTGGTAGCCATCACATCTACGTCCACCGGGTCACCCAGCGGACGCTGAGCGTGCCGGTCGCCCGGCGCCCGATGTCAATCGGGACGCTGGCGCGTCTACTCAAGGACGCCAAAATCAGCCGCAACGAACTACGGCGACTGCTGTAACGCCGAATGCCTTGTAGCTCGCGCAACGCCGACTGTGCGACGTCCGCGTGGGCTGCCCGCTGACTACATTTTGTAGCGTTTGATCTTCGGCCTAGACTTGCTTCTTGCTTGCTCTTGTACCGGGGGAGCGCAACCGCCGGCCTTGTACGCCGCAGCGCCGAGGCCGACCGCCGCCGCCGCGTGAGCGTGGGGTGGCACCCACACCGTGATCAGACCTGCGGCAATCGATGCCTTTGCGAGCCCGCACAAGAATCTGTCGCCAAAGTTGCCGACCGCGGCGCGTCCCATAAAGAGGCTCGAGATATCGGCTTCGAGCTGTTTTTCCTCTCCAGTCTTGGACTCTTCGAGGTTGGTAAGGCCGATACGCGCGAGCTGCCCAACACTTCCGCTATGCTCATCGATCGCTTGAAGAGCAATCTGACCAGACTCATAGGTAGAGAGTGCCTCTCGCAAAGATTCAGCTATGGCTTCATAGTCTCCGTCGCTAGCAACAGTGGCGATTGCCTGGGCGTGGTTGACCGCTTTTCCGATCGCACCTCGAAAAGCGCGTGCGACCTCAAGAGTCGTGAAGGGACTGCGTGCCGCGAACTCGGGATTCTGGGCGTAACCGGTCCAAACTGAATCGTAGGACAGTAGGGCCGTCAAGCCGGCGTTAGCAGCGATGACTTCATGTTGCGCTGGCATGATACCTCCCATTAGTCAGAAGAATGCAATGGCAGGCAGTCTACCGGACATCACGCTTGTGCAAAAACCGCCCGCCCGGCCATGCCAGATAGGGTGGTCCTTGCCATAGCCAGCCCCCTCTCGGGTCGGCTGATGCCGCTTGTGCGACGCGGTTGCGGCACTCCGCGATTAGCTTTCGCGCGTACCAGGCCCCGTGGCTTCTGGCAAGGGCATTGCCGCGAAACCATCTTTTGCATCTATAGTTTCGGGGGCCTGCTGCTTAGTCTTTTGCAGCGCTACGGCGGCGGGGATTTCTAGCTCGGCGCTCAGCTCGATAAGATGCTTCCATCCCCACGCAGACTTTTCGATTTTTTTCCGGATTGGCTCGCTTGTCCAAAGGTTAACCAGACGATAGCTATAAAATGGCTTAATGTCGCTGAGCGAGAGACTTCCGTTCCGACGGAGCGCGTTCATGCGCTCGAATAATCCCAAGTAGCTCGCCACTTGTGCCCACTCCGCAACTGATTCAGGGCCAGCACCTGGCACAGTCCATCTTCCACCGGGTATGAGAGCCGTGTGCACCTCCACATGGCGGTGCAATTGATCTTCGAGCTCAAGCAAGAATTGTCCTTCGCTTGCCTTCTGAGCGCCTTCGGTCGCAATCGCTGCCGCAGCCAACTGTTTGCCTGCGTAGATCAGCCCAGAGGTTGCCACGATGACACCCGCTACTGCAGCAGCCGCAGTGATCGTGTCCGTGGCGCTAGCGAAAGGGAGGCTCAAAGATAGGTTTCTGAATGCGAACACAAGCGTCGCGCAACCTGCGCGCGTCATATTACTCATGCGCGATTTCGCTCAGTCTTGCCGGCAGGCGATCAGGCCACTCCATACACGGTCTTGAAGGCGTAGTCGTTGAGCCTGACGGGTGTGGCGAGGATGGAGCCTTTCTCGTTCACCATAGTGGTGGCCTGGCCCGATGTGAGCAACCTGGGACCACCCGACGAAAAGACGCTGATTTCGTCGAAATAGACAGCCCCGAAGCGAGGCAGAGAGTTGAAGTCTGGCGGCTGGTCTGACTCTCCTTGGCGAGCGACACCCGCGTTGACGGTGACGGCAGGGGGAAGCCCGGTTTCTTCGAGGAAGAGGTTAATCGTTTGCCCGGTAGTCTCGTTGGCCAGAAAGTAGGCTGCGGTGCCCTGCGGATTGGCCTCTAGGCATAGAGTGCCGCTGAGCAGATCGCCCGGCTTGACTGGCAGGTTGATATTCCCGACGCCCGCTACCCAGAGATAGCTGGTGACGTTGTTTGCAGGGTCAACGGTCATCTCGACGTGAACGTCTAGGCCGCCAAGACCGACGAATGTATGGAACTGGTTGGTGCCGCTCGGGCTGGGGCTGTACTCCAAGTCGGGCACGGTCCAGGTGAGAAACAGGACACCGAATGTTGACTGCGTGCTAAAGAGGCTATAGCCGCACGATTCGACGGGTTCCAGGCCCAGGAATGGCCCCAAAGCGTTCTCGCCCGACGTGGCGACATCGATCTCCGGCTTGATGTGGTCAAAGCCGTGATAGCGGCGTGCCTGTCGCTCCCAGAGCGCGGCCAGACCTGGCTCGGTGTGAGGATCGGGCCGTCTCGGCAGCCCGTGCTTCTTCAGTTCCTCCACGGTGGCAGCGAGTGCGTCGAACTCCTTCGGCGGAGGTGGGAAGATACGCGGCGGTTTGGTGTCGGGGGTCTTCTGCGTAGTCATAACGGTCTCCTTCCAATAGCGGCGCACCGCCATAGCTCGTGTCTCGCCCCGCTTGCCCCACTCAACGAGGAGCCTCCAGAACGACGTCCAATTACTTTGTCGCGGCGGGCACTCGTGCCCTATGTTGTTGGATAGCCTAACGGTTCCGCTCGCCGAGACAATGCCGGGGCCATCGCAACGCTTCCGAGCTCCCCGGAGGTCGGGACGCGAACGCCAAAGCTGGACGGCCCCCACAAACGGGCATATAATCGCACTCATTAAGTGAGGAAACTTCCGTGTGGAGCGAAGACGACGTCATGGCCATGCTGATCAACCCGTTCTACGCCGTGTCGATCGACCCTGGCTTGGTAGACAAGCATGAGCCCATCGTCTCGAAAGAACGCTGGATTGAGGCCAATCAGACGCTCATCGAGGAGATCGGCGCCGACAAATGGCTTCGACGACTACTGGCGGTGCTTGAGGGCGACTACCCAACCAGCCCTGACGACTCAACGATCGTCGACGGCTACACCCGTGACGAGTAGCGCCACAGACGCAGACCGCCACGGAATCGTTGCTACCCCGCCCGCCGGATCGCCCGCAGCGCCCTTCGTCGGGCTTGTCTCCCCACCGGCTCCATGAGATCCTCAAGGAAGCTGTTCGGGTTCCAACGTTGTCCCCGACGCTGCGCCGTAGAGGACGGGCCAATAGCCCTCATCGAGCACTCATCAGCGCCTCAAGCAGCCGCCGAACCCGCTCCGCCCTGCCCTGCAACGCCGAAACCCCGACCCCCTTACCGGGGACCGGGGCGTTTCGACCTTCGTCAAGATGGTGGACCTAATCGGAGTTCTATCGAACCACGAACTACAGGGGTCGTTGGGCCGTCTGGCCGGGAAACTGGCCGCCGTGCGGACCAACGGCGAGCCTCGAAGGCAGGCTGTGGCCTGCCGGCGGCGACCTCGCCGACCGGGCTGGGTGCTGAAGGCTGTCGTTCAGGTGCTGGGCGATCGAGCGGAGCCGATGCGAGCCAGGGACATCCATACAGCGGTCGAGATGTTGCTGGGGGAGCCGGTGGCGTGGTCGTCGGTCAAGATGGCCCTGGCGTCCAATGTCTCGGGTTCCTCGCGTCGATTCGTGCGGGTATCGAGGGGACGGTACGTGCTGGCATAGGGTTCGTTGGCCGGGCCGGGGCGCCCGCGGGTGCGCCCGTCTGCGACACCCGTCCGCGCTGCGCCTCATGATGGCGCCGTGCCCCGCGTCAGCTTCTTCTACGGCATCGTGATCACGATGTATTTCTACGACCACCAGCCGCCCCACTTCCATGCGCAATACGCCGAGCACCACGCGGTGATCGCGATTGACGGCACGAGGGTGCTCGTGGGCGGACTGCCGGGCCGCGCGCTCAAGCTTGTGGCGGAGTGGACAGCCCTCCACCGTGAGGAGCTCGAGGCCGACTGGGAGCGTGTACACGGCGGAACTGTTCCCGAGCCGATCGACCCGTTGCCGTAAGATGGAGCGATGGTGTTCGTAACCGTGACATCGGTGGAGGTGCTCGGCCACTACCGGCTCCGACTCGGCTTCAGCGACGGCAGCCGGCGCGACGTCGATCTCACCGGAGAGCTGCACGGCCCGATCTTCGAGCCGCTGGGCGATCCGGACTTCTTCTCGCAGGTGCGGGTGGACGACGAGCTCGGCACTGTCGTCTGGCCCAACGGCGCCGATCTCGATCCACTCGTGTTGCACGGGGACTTCGAGCCGGCCTCCCGCCTCGTCCACCGCTGATCGCAGACGACGATCTCGGCCACCTGCCTGCTGCGACGGTAGGCGTCGCCAGCCTGTGCTGGCGCAAACCATGCGCTGACGGTGGCCTCAGCGATCAGATCGACTGATTGAGCGCTGTCTGCGGTCAGGCGGCGGTCCACCGTCAGACGGGTCGCGCGTCGTCCGTTGTCACCTTCGCTTGTCCCCTCTCAGGCGGGTGCGGTAGAATCGACGCACCGGGATGATCCCGACGACAACCAAACAAATACGAGCGTCAAAGGAGCTAGCGCCTATGACCCCGATCCCCGCGGATCACGAAGACAATCGTCTCAAACCACGCTTCGTGCGGAAGAAAAGCACGAAGTCCCTCAAGGGGTTCGCTTTGGACCTCAGCCTTCGCTTCAACAGCGAAGGGGTGCCGTTCCTGGAGGATCTGAACAGCAACCAGAACGTGCGCCCGTTCACGAACGTGACCGACCTGCTCGTCACCCTGGGCGCCGAAATCAAGGAACTCCACGAAAAGCGGTTCCCTGGCGCAGCATCGGGTGCCTAGCAAGGCGGAGGTCAGCGCCTCGTAGCGCCAACTGGCGCGGGGTCTCGGTCGCTCCTGCAGCCTCCGGGACCCTGCTCCGGACCCGCGCCCTTAGCCCTTGAAGTCGTTGAAGGCTTTGAGCAGCTTCATGGTCGACGGGTTATCGAGTTCATCGCCCTGATATCTGACCTCGTAAAGCCCTTGCAGATTGGACGGCAAGGTGGTGCCGTCCTCAACGAGCAGCACGAAGTTGTTGCCATAGCGCATCATCGCCGCGCCGATCTCAATCAACACATTCGAGTTGAGGACGGCGTGCTCGTCGCCTTTCGAGTCAGTGAGTCGCTGCTCAATTCCGACGTGGATAACGGCCGCCGAGCAGGACCGCATGTCGTCAAGGACCTTGGTAGGAACCGGCTTCGAGACCGAGTCGCGCTCGACAGATACGACCGGCTCGAATTCACCGAAGGCGAGAAGCTCCTTGAGCTGCTCAACGATCTTCTTGTTCTTTCCGTGCGTGATGAAGACCTTGCGATTCGTCTTGAGTTCGTCCGCCGGGGGAGCGGCGGTATGCGCGCTTGGCGGTACCGGTGGCTCATCGCCGGGCGGGTCCTCAAGCTCGTCCGCCTCATCTGGTGCCGGAGGGTCCACTATGTCGGCTGACGTAACCGCGTCAATGTGCACATACTCGTCACCCTTGATCTCACGCAACAGGCCCAAAGCCCGTGCGCTACTCACGATCAGATCGAAAGTGCGCTCTGTCGCGTCTGTCGGCACACCCATCGTCTCAAGGACGTTTCGGCCGATATGCTCGGCCGGCAACCGGGCTCCCGAGTAGCGACCCAAGAACTCGCCGACGACGCGCGGCCGTAGCAGCGCCTCGCGCATAGCCAACTGGTCATCGCCGTCCTCCGTCGGCGCGACGATGCGGCGACCGAGATCGGTCAGCCCGATCTGAGGAGATTTGGGGCCACCGTCTGTCAAGCCGTAGGCCAACGCCGAGCCGCAGAGGTACCGGAAGTTGCCGCTGGTTGGCTTCATGTCGAGGGCGACCGCAACGTCCAGCGGCGAGGCAGGCTGCTTTCCGTACTGGTCAGCGAGAGCGCGTGGAACGCGTAGCGACTCTAGAAGCCCGTACCGTGGCGCGTCGCTTTGGCTCAGGTAGGTCTTCTTGGCTCCCTTGTTCGCGGCGTCCGCCATGCCTTCAAGTGGTACAGACCCGTTCGGACGCCTCGCCGCGTGATCCTGCGCTCAGCGACCAGCCATTCGACACAGGTTCAGCGGCCGATCAGATGATGCACATGCAGCGACCAAATGGGTTCGATTAGCGCTGCTTTCTTCCTCAGAAATGGAGCCAGCCGAAGTCAATGCGAACCGCTATGCGCGGCTATCGGGCGGTCGGATGTCGCTTGCCGAAACGGACTAGGGATCGCCGGTGTTGGGCGACCTGGTGTAGCTCGCAGAGTCTATGAGGAGTTCGCTAGACGAATGACGGCCCTAGCCGAGCCCGAGGCTATGGCGCAGCGCCGCCTCTAGTACGCCAGATGCTGTCGAGCTAACCACGCTCCCGGCGGCGTCACGCATCCGTTGTACGACCGTCCGGGCTTCCTGCTTAGCCTCTGGCGTAGCGTCCACCGTGTCGATCGCGCGATCCACGGCGTCGAGAATCGCCGTCATCGTGACGTTGTGAATGTCGCCTAGCGCGAGCTGCCCGACTGTCGAATTGACGACATTGATTTGCGTGGTTGCCATCTGTGTCTGCCTCCGGGATGCGTAAGCCGCGAGTCCCCTCTCATTGACCATGATGTCTTGCACTTGCTGGATGTTCTGCTGGTTGATGAACTGCGGATCGGGCTCGCGGCCTGCATCGGTCGGCCAGAGCATGTAGCGCCAGTCAATCCAGCCGAGACGCCTCAGTTGACCTGCCGCCCGCGCCATTACTTCCCACGCGCGCGCGTTGTCTTCCGCGAGCGGACCGAAGCGCTGCATAAGCGAACTGCCGTCGAGCACGGTCGCCGGCTCGCTTTGTTCACGCTCCACAAGCGCAGCGAGGAGTGCATGGTGGTCGAAAGCCATGCTCGCTAGTGAACGAACGCCACGACCGCGACAACCGCGCCAACAACTGTCGCGGCGCCCACGACGAAGGCCCCGACCCGACGCCAGCGCGTCCAGAAGCCGCGCGGCTCGCCTGTATTGACCGTGGCGCTCGCCGTAGAGCCGCCTCCGGAGGCCTGCGCGTTGGTTACCTGCACACGGGACCGCTTGCCGGTCACGACGACGCTAATGGCTTGATCCGCGGCCTGCGTCGAGGGAACCTCCTCCCCGCGAGTCATATTTGCGCGCAGCTCGGCAACCAGTCGCGTGAGGGCCGTGCGGATCTGATCCAAGACGCTCTTGATCGCGGCCGGAGAAACCGACCAATAAAGCGAAATCATGTGTTGGGTCGGGTCTTGGCCTTCGTGATTTATGAGCCTCACGAGATCGCTCGCCATCGGCGGCTGTAGTCGAATCTCCGGCTGCTTGAGGAGCGCTTCTAGGCCACCGACGCCATCACGGAGGTCCAAGTTCTCGGAGATTCGGTCCCGCGCGAAGTCGGGTATGGACGACGCCGGAATCTGCTGATGAGACACCTGAATGTTGCCCGAGACTCCATCCACCATCAGGGGCGCGAGAATGCGGCGGTACTCCGGGAGGTCATCCTCTCCGCGGTATCCCTGTAGCTCGCGCGTCGCCCAGTCCCGCAGCGCCTCCGACCCGCTCTTGCCCCCCAGAACGACGCACCTGCGGAGCGCGGTCGCCAAAGGCGTCGAATCATCGAGCGCGTCGCGTTCAATCTCCGCAATCGGGTCGTGGCGGGCCATCCGCCCATTGTCCCTCCGACCTCGGTCGTGACCTGCGGGAGCGTCTACAGGCAGGCAAGTCGAACCGCTCGGCGCGACCGCTAGGCAGGCGGATGTCGCTTGACGGAGCGGATTAGGGGGCGGATAGCGCTGTCGCGGATGCTAGCGCGTGAGTTGAGGTAGCCGTGGGGCCATCTCGGCAAGTCCGCGGGGCTCGACACCCGTGGGTGTTCGATGGGATAGCTCCTGTAGCTCGGCCTCGGCCTGGAGCGTACTGTGGGGCGGCCAATGAACGTCGCCCCCGAGCGCTGGCCAAATGAGCTGGTGGGCATCGTCTGAGCGCGCTTCTATGTAAGGCCCGCCGATAAGGCTGTGTCCCCACAGCCAGAAGATGACCGGGCCGATGGCGTAGACGACGCTGTAGCCGTTCACCGGGTCGTTTGGCTGCGGGACAGGCGCGCCGGGGGGCCTCATGGTCATACCCCACTGATGCACGGATAGCGGCCAGTTGCCCTGACCGCCGTACCGGCAAAGCCAGATGTGCGCGTTCGGCAGCGGAGCACGATGGTCGTGGAACCAGTGATAGTCAGCGGCGGGAGTGAACCTCTTGCCGCCGATGTTCGCGCCCTGCATCGTAAGGGCCGTCTTTGTCGCCCACGTTGCTAGGAGATGCTGCTCGGGAGCGGTAAGGGTACGCGACTGGTCGAGCAGCATCGGCGTGAGGACGGGCTTTACTTGTTCCTCTAGCTGCGACATCCAGCCGTTGTTGCAGACCGTGCAGATATCGCGGACGATGACATCGAATACGCCGCCCGCTGGGCGTCGATGCTCGTCATGGGACGAGTGCGTCACCAAACGCCGCAGGTATTCGGTTTCGCCCAGCAACGGGAACAGCGGGTGGAGCCATTTCGGGAAAACGTCCTCCCGGCTGCGCTTACGGTCTTGTCCACAGAAAATGCAGACCATTACATCGAGGTTAGACGCTCGCGCGGCCTGACGGGCTAAACGCTACCGGCAGCTTCTGCTTGGCTGTGACCATGAGTGCGTCGTACTTGCCGACCAGCTCGTCGGCCGCATTGCTTAGCTCCTCACGACGCGTCTCAAAGCGATCGTACCGCTCGCCCCCCGGCGGATTGTCGCGCCGCCATTCGGCGTCAGCCAGTGCATAGGCTTCCTTCACAGTCTTGTGTGCGACGCCGTACTGCGCGCATTTGCCCATAAGATCATCCACGGCGTTAATCAGCTCGGTACGCAAACCCTCCAACTCACGATCGAGGAAGCGGTCCTCAACAGCATTGTGGTCGTAAAGCATCTGCATGAGGTGATGCGTCTTCTGCCCGTACCAGATCCCGCCGAAGTCAACGTCGCGCCAGTAGTCGATGTCTGTACGAGGCAGCGTCTGCCTGATCGTTCGCAGCACACCAACATCGTGCTCTGCCCGCCCCGGAGCGGAGCGTTCGTCAAGCTCGGTAAGACGGGCGTTCGCCTCGCTCTGGGCGGACGACATTACAGACAACGCCGACTGTTCTCGCCGGAGGAGGCGAAGGCTCAGCAAGAGTGCTACCAGCAGCGCAAGCGCGACGACGAGGAGCAGAATCACAAGCCAGAAGGGATACAGCCATTCGGCAGCGTCACGGATGGCGTGCCGGAAGTTCTTCGATGTCGCCGTGCCGATGCCGCCTGCGACTACTAGAACGCCCGCGAGCAGCTTCCACGCCCACCCGGCGAACTTGGCGAAACTACTCTTTCTTTGGCTCTGCGTCATTCTTGACGACCAGCCTACGCGGACTCTCACGCGAACCCGTCCTGCTCTCGTCCATCTCCGCGACGACAGGGCTTCTCAGGGCGCGGATGCCTTCGTCGCCCACCGCCGCTCGGCGCCGCCTTCGTGGCGGGAATCGGGTCTGTCCGACGGCGTGGCTATCTCATCCGCGTCAATTGACCATTCATGCGGCCGGACGGGTCTTGTCCACCCGCCCGGCCCGAGCACCGAAGCAACCACCTTCGATGCCCAGGGCCTACCGTAGCTGTCTGCGGTGTGGTCGTCTGCTCGCTGGCGGCTTTCTTCGGTGCGCCGAAAAGGAGGCCAGATGACCGCTACGCCCACCGAGAACCACGCCCCGCCCGCGCACGCGCCCGATGCCACGGGGCGACGCTCGCTCCTGAACGATGACCCGATTGTGCTGCTTCTCTACGGCGAGGAGCACGTGAACCTCGCGCTTGCCGACGAGTTGGCGCTGGACGGCTATGAGGTCCGTCGCGCCAGCGACACGGCGAAGCTGCGCGCCGTATGCAGCGAGTGGGAGGTTGAGCTTGTGATCTTCGGGCGTGCGACGCGCCGAGGCGCGGGCCTTGACGTGCTGCGCAAGCTCCGCGCGGGCGCGTTCATGCCCGAGGCCAAGCGGGGTCTACGAACGCTCTGGATGACCCCGAACGGCGACCTTGGGGACGTGTTGCGGGGATTCGAGGCGGGAGCCGACGACGTGTTGCGCGCACCTTTCGCGTATCCAGAGCTTCGCGCCCGCGTGCAGGCGCTCGGGCGACGCGACCTCGCCGAGGGTCCTTGCGTGATCGAGTACGGGGAGCTTCGGATCGACACCGCCGCGCACGAGGTCACGATCGGCCCGACTCCCGTGGAGTTGCGCCGTTTGGAGTACGCGCTACTTGTGTACCTCGCCCGCGACCCCGGCCGTGTCTACACCAAGGACGAGCTGCTGCGAGAGGTATGGGGGTTCCGGTTGCCCGGTAGCACGCGGACGCTGGACTCTCACGCATCGCGGCTGCGGCGCAAGCTCGCTGAGGCCGGCGCCGACGGGCTGGTGTGCGCGACGCGCGGCGTCGGCTATCGCCTCGCCGCCGCTTCGTTCCGTGTCCTACCGGCGACGCGCGTTGCTTGACCGTACCCGCTGCGTGTCAGGGTCGTGTCCCGCGCCCACAGGGCGCCGCGCTGCCCGTATAGCTGCCGTTCGTACAGGCAAATATGGCCCCGGCGCGGGGATTGCAGCCCCGCCCGAGACCGTGACACAGGAGATAACGCTCCCATGCACGACCAAAGTAGCTCACTCGAATCTGAGGCGCACGCCTATCTCGACCAGGCGGTGCTTCAGATCATGCTCGACAACGAGCGGCAGCGGCCCATCTCAGAAACCGAGCTGGCGCGCATCGTCAGCACCCCCGGCCACGTCCCGGCGAGCCTCAAACGCCTGCGCGTAGGGGGCCTGATCCACCGCTGGAACGACCTGGCAACCGCATCGCACGCCGCCGTCTACTACCACGAAATCACGCAGCGCACAGACCCCAATTCTCGGCACGAGCACGTCTGGGATAGCGCGGTCCTCGAAAGCCTGATCGTGCGGGGCAACGACGGCCAAGGACCGCTCACCGTCGAGCAGCTTTGGCACGCCTTCGGCGCGAAGAAGAAGCAGAAGGGCTCCATCATCGACGCGCAGGACCGTTTGGAGGCCGCCGGGTTGATCGAACGCCGCGCCGGGCGGTCGATCGCCTCCGAAGTCGCCAAATACCTCGACCGCATACTGACGCTCTGAAAGGGGGCCAGGGATCATGCACATAACCGAGCTTGACCTGAGCCCATCCGCTCGTCTCTGCTTGGAGGTAGCCGACATTCACGAGGTTGACCGGCTGCTTGAGCACGGGACGGGACGGCTGATCCAGCGCCCCGAGTTCAGCAAGGGCGCGGAGCTATACGAAATCGTCCGCGAGCTACACGGTCGCGGCCTGACGTTCTCACGCCCCGGAGGGCACATCCAAGGCGAGCGCGAGCTTGAGATGTTCCGCCTGCGCGCGGTCGTCGGGCTCTCCCTCGATGAGATTGCCGAGCGGTTCAATCTCAGTCGCGGGCGCGTCCATCAGCTCCTTCGCTTGCACTTCCGACTGGACGCAGTACCACCCGCAGCGAAAGCCCACCGGCCACGGGCGACTTGCCAGCGTCCGCACACCCTCAAGGATCGCCACCGCCTTTATCTCATGGCGCGCGTAGCGATACAGCGCCACTACCGCAGACCCCTCACGGTCGCGGCGGTAGCAAGGGCGCTTGCCAGTTCCCCCAGGCAACTCCAGCGGGCATACGCTCAGTTCAGCGACAGCACATTCCATGAAGACCTCACGGCCCGACGGATGGACGCTGCCGCCGAACTGCTCTCACAGCCCGCGATCCCGGTAGGCGACGTGGCACGCCGGGTCGGCTACTGCCACACGTCGCACTTCGCCCGCGCGTTTCAGCGCCGCTACGGCGTTTCACCCTCAGCGTTTCGCGCGAAGTCGTGTCGTGCCGAGCCTCACAACGGCGTGGAGAGCCAGCTAATCCTTGCCGAGCCACCGCCAGAGTACGACTCGTGCGTGGGCCGCAGCCCGAGGGTGGTGCGAGCACCAAGTCTGAGCGCCGTAGGCTAGCTGGACCGCTCTACTGGGGCCGCCAGGCGCGAGCTTCTTGTGCGAGCGTCTGGCGCGCCGCCTTGACCTGTCTACGCCAGGGCGTCTCGACCTTTTCGATATTCAACGGAGAGGCAAGCTCTACAAGGACTGCCGTCTCGATCGCGCCGAGGTCGTCAACAGTATGTGGCCACAGCACAAGTTGGAGCCGTTGCGCCATCCATGTTGAAAGATCATCGTCATGCGCAAACGACAGGCCGTAGTTGGAGAAGTAGCCCGGATTGTTCGGATTACGAGGCATCCCCTCATAACCACGCGTAGCAGCAAGCAAGGCAGCGAGCGAGCGACGCAGCGTGGAGTTTCCGGTTGGGGATTGGACACCGCGCCGACGAGCACCAAAATGCCCTTGCAGGTCGCGCGCGGCAAGGGTTTTCTCCGCCTTGCCAACGTAAAGCGGCCGATCGTCGGGCGGATCACCCAGCCGCAACTCTCTCCACGTCAAAGCCGAGCCGACTACGGCGTATAGACCGGGATTGTTGCTCTGATCTGGGTCGATCCTCGCCACGGAAACAGCCGGGCCGCGAAGGGCAGCGAGCGCGTCAGTGACCAGATATGAGAAGGGATCAGTCATTTGCTCGGTACAAGCTCTGGCGTGTCAGCCTCCGATTACGGCGCGGCCGGCGATGGGGTCGAGCGGGTCCATGTAGCCGCGTAGTTCGGAGTAGCGAGGGCTCTCAAAGACCTTGCCGCCGACCAGCGTGATCCGGGCGCACAGGTCTTTCGGGAGCTTCTTGAAGCCGGTGTACCAGAACTGAACGGCGTCGGGTGTCATGGTTCTCGGCATCGGCAGATGAGAAAGGTGCTCGGCGTGGCCGGTGTCTGTGCTGATGAGGTCCACGCGAGCCACTTGCACGTCCCGCTTTCCGGGGTTGTGTGCCCGGACGACGATCACCTCGCGCGCTGCGCCCTCCTGAACGGGCGGATGCCCATGTTCGTTTGTCGTCCTCACACGTCCGTCTGAGCCAACCACGAGTGGCGAGATGAAGATGCGGACAGTGAGCCGTGCTCTTGAAGCGGACAGCCACGCAATGATTCGTCCGATCGCAAGCGTGGTGGAGATGAGCGCGCCGTACAAGGCCAGGATCGTCGTCATCGCTGAGGAGCCTACTCCCGCGCTCTCGCGCGCTGGCAAATCGCTTGCACGTAGCTGACAGATCACTGGCAGAGCGCTGACACGGCGGGCTGCGTGTACCGCAGGGGCTCGGATCGAGCCTTATTTGGGTGTTCGCGGAGATAAAGATTTGGCGAGCTTGTCCCATTAAGGGGCCTGAATCGACCTTTCCTAGATGCCCACCCACTAGCGAAGTTTTCGCGTGGGGCTGTACCGCAGGAGCCCCGGAAAGCACCTTTTCCTATTGGGAGGGCTCCTGGGTCGGAGTTCGCCGCCGCCACTGGCTGTCCCGTAATCGACGCTCTCTTTACGAAAGGAGACAGAACCAACAGATATGAGAAATCACGACACACAGCATCTTCTTCGCCCGTCTCGCGCTGCTGAGCGGTTCATGCGTGAACCAGACCGGCCGCTGCGCCAGGCGGGCTCGTCGTTTGCTCACCACTCGTTCTCTGAGTTCGGGACGCTCACGCCGTTGCTCGTGCTCGCGTGCGCGGTGCTCCTGCTGGTCTTGGTGTGGCGGGTGTGGGGGCGCCGTCGTCTTGCGGCGGAGGGTCGCTTCTTTGAGGTTCGCCTCGGCGAGCAGGTGTCGCGGGCGGCGGTCGAGTCGTTGATGAGCACGGTTGCGGGCGGGCTGCCGCGCCCGTTGCTTGGGCCGGCGCCGTGGGTTGCGCTGGAGTTGTCATCGACGGAGGATCGCGCGGCGTGCGGCTTGTTCGTCTCGGGTGGTGTGCCGGTGGCGCAGGTCCGCGCGGCTGTCGAGCAGGGCCTCGGCGGTGTCACGGTCGAGACGGTCGGGCTCGGGCCGCCTGCCGAGATGTGCGAGCACATGCGGGTGGCGAGTCTCGCTCCCGGCGGCTCACGGTTTTTGCCGCTGCGGGTCGATCATCGTGTTGATCCTGCCGGCCAGTTGTTGGCCGCGCTGCGCGCGCACGAACCGCGCGAGGGTGGCGCGATCCAGCTTGTCTTGCAGGCGCCGCCGCGCTCAGCGGCGAACCGGGCGCGCGGGCAGGCGCGGCGGCTGCGCGCCGGGCGCGGCCTGCAACCGGACGTGGCGTTGCGCGCGCTTCAAGCTGTCGGTGGGCTGCTGCTTGAGTTGATCGACGTGTTCTTGCCGGGCTCGCCCCCGGCGGGAGGCCAGCAGGCGGGGCGGGTGGACCCGTTCTCGCTTGAGCGCGCGAAGGCGATCGAGGCGAAGGCCGCACAACCGCTGCTCGCCGCGACGCTCCGTGTTGGGGCATGGGCGGATGGGCGGCGTCGCGCGGGCGGCCGGCTCGGCGGCCTGCTCGCGGCGTTCGGGCAGTTCCATGACCTCGGCGGGCTACACAAGAGCTTCGAGCCATTCTGCAAACGGCGGATGACGTTCTGCCTGCCGCCAGTGAAACCACGACTGCTGTTGAGCGGCAGCGAGGCCGCGGCGTTGATCGCGGTGCCAGAGGAAACCGCGCTCGCTCCGCTGTCATTCTCGGAGGCACCGTCACGCAGCATCGCGCCGGCTGCGCACGCGCCGTCACACGGGCTTTTGCTCGGCCGCAGCGACCACGCAGGGTTTGACCGCGAGATTCGCGTTGAGCCGAAGGCGCTGCTTGAGCACGCGCACGTGCTCGGCCCGACCGGGCGCGGCAAGAGCACGCTGTTGTTGAACATGACCGTCGAGGCGATCCGCGCGGGCATGGGCGGGATAGTGCTCGACCCAACCGGCGAGCTGACCACACTGACCCTCGCCCGCATCCCCGCCGAGCGAGTCGAGGACGTTGACCTACTCGACCTCGGCGACACGAGCCACCCGCCAGCATTGAACCTGCTCGCCAGCACGCCCGGCGACGGTGACGCGCACGCGCAGGCGATCTGCGGCATCTTCGCCCGCCTGTTCTCACGGTTCTGGGGTCCACGCACAGAGGACATCCTGCGCTCCGCGCTCACAACCTTGTTGTGTGGACGTGACCCGGCCGGGCCGGCACCGACGTTGGCGGACGTGCTCACGCTCTTGTCTGACCCTGGCGAGCGGACCCGGTATCGGGCGAGCGACCCTGTAGCGCTGGACGTGTTCTGGCGCCAGTGGCAGACCCTCAGCGAGCAGGCCAGGGTGCAGGCACTCGCACCCTTGTCGAACAAGCTGCGCGCGCTGCTCGGCAACCGCCAACTCCGCAACATGCTCTGCCAGCCCACCGCACCGGACCTCACCGAGCAGATCAACACGGGCCGGTGGCTGCTCGTGTCACTCCCGCAAACGCTCGGGGAGGACGCCGCAGACCTCATCGGCTCGGTACTGTTGCATCGCGCGTGGCAGGCCGCGCAACGCCTCGGGCCGATCGCACTCAGCGACCGGCCACCCTTCCTGTGCCTGATGGACGAGTGCCACCGCTTCTGCCACATGCCGCAAGGCATGGCAACAGCGCTCGCGCAGGCGCGCGGCTACGGCGTCGGGATGGTGCTCGCCCACCAGAACCTCGCGCAGCTCAAAGACAGCGAGCTCGCCGAGGCCGTGGACGCGAACTGTCAGACCAAGCTCTGCTTCGGGCTCGGCGCCGCGGACGCGAAACGCATGGCCGTTCACTTCCAGCCGCGCTTGGACGCGCACGACCTCCTGCACCTTTCAGCGCACACGATCGCCTGCCGCGTCGCTCACGAGCACCACCAGCTACCAGCCGCGACCGCGACCACTGAGCCACCGCCACCGTCCACCCGTGGCGATACCGCGAGCGTGGTCCGTGGTCGCGCCCGTGCCAATGCGAGCGACCGCCGGGCGGTGGAAGCGGCGATCGGTCAGCGCTACGGACGTATCGAGCAGCCGCCACCAGGACATGCCCACGCTGATGAACAAGGGGTCGATCCGGGGAGTGCTGTGGTTCCGCCGTTCGGTCCTCCGTTCGGGGCTCCCACTGAGGGAGGACCCCCGCCGCCGGTATCCCCGCGCCAGCACAGCGATCCCGGCGCGGAGGCAAACCCCGACAATGAACACCTGTTCCCTGGTGGCGGGCGGCCATGACACTTGCTCTCGCTGCTTTGACTATTCGTGACCGGGAGCTACTTGACCGTCTCTCTCAATCCGAGCCCCTATCCACCTCTGAGATTCGTCTCCTTTTCTTCTCGGGTGTTCGTACCTGTCGTGAACGACTCGTCAAGCTGGAGGCACACAATCTCCTGTTGCGTGTGTACCCGGCGCGCTCGCACAGAGGCGGACGCTCCGAGGCGCTGTGGTTCCTCTCCCCGGCCGGTCGGCGGGCGATCGGTGCGCCGGCTCGTCGTCCGCCGGGCCTTTCGATTCCCGACCTCGAGCACCGCCGCGCGGTCGCGCGGTTTTTCCTCGCGCTGATCGAACGCGGCCTCACCGGGCCGGGTGAAGGTTTGTATCGCTGGCTTGGCGAGCAGCAGGCACAACAGGGCACGGGCGCGAGCGTGCGCCCGGACGGTTACGGCCGCTACCTGCTGCCTGACGGCGAGGTTACGTTCTACCTGGAGGTAGACCGCGCGACCGAGCCCACCCGGCGGGTGAAGGCGAAGCTCGACGCCTATAAGCAGGCGCTCGCAGCCGACGCGCACCGCGAGCTTGGGAACGTCTTGCTTGTCTGCGACGGTCGGCGCCGCTTGGCGAACCTGGCGCGTTGCGCACCGTCCGGCCCACCCTGGGTATGGGGCAGCACGGATGGCCAGCATTACGAGCTGCTACCCGCCCGCGATCAGCAACGCCGCTTCGATCAGCTTCCCGCCGCGCCACGCCAGCCGGGCCGTCGTGTCGAGGACTGTCTCGGCAGACGGTGGCGCTGGCCCGCAGCCGTGAGCGTGTAACTCGAATCTTTTACGGGGCGGCGCGTGTACCCGCAGACGCCCCAAACGACCTTTTTTCTGTTGTAAGGGTCTTTCCGCCGGCACTATGACAATTGAAAGAACATGACAAGCAAAGGAACAGATACGCGCATGAGCGCGCCTCGCTGCGACTGACGATCGTCCCGACGACGCTCAAGGTCGCAAACGCCTACATCGCGCAGTACCACCGCCACAACCGGCCCGTACCCGGCTGCATCAGCGTCGTTGGCGTTTCCGATGGCGAGCGGCTGCGTGGCGTGGCCGTGGTCGGGCGGCCGATCGCACGGGCACTCGATGACGGGTTCACCGCCGAAGTCCGTCGCTGCTGCACCGATGGGGCGCCGAACGCCTGCTCGATGCTCTACCGGGCAGCGTGGCGGGCAGTCAAGGCGCTCGGCTACCGCAAGGTCATCACCTACACCCTGCCCGAGGAGGGCGGCGCATCACTCAAGGCGAGCGGCTTCACGCTCGTCGGCGAGGCAGGCGGCGGACGCTGGAACCGCCCCGGTCGCCCAGCCGCCGACACACACCCGACCGGCAAGAAGCTGCGCTGGGAGCTGCTCACATGAGCGGCTCCCAGCCGCAGACCCAACCCGCCAGCGGGGCGCCGATAAGGCTGCTGCCGGGCCGCACGCTGCCGATGAGCCGCGAGCAGGAACAGGGGCTCGTGCGCGCGCTGGCCGAGCTTCTAGTCGAGTGGATTGAAGCCCGTCCCGAGCGGCTGCCTTCCAGCTTGAGAACCGGCCGGGGATGTGATCTAGATGGATGCTCCCGAGTCAAGGAGCGGCCATGAGTAGACGTGCATCCCTCGCCGTCGTGCCCGACCCGGCCGCGAGTGCCGGGCCGGTGCGCGTGGCGACATACACCCGCATCTCCACCGATGAGGAACGCCAGCCCAACTCGCTTGAGGCGCAGCGCGTCCGCCTAGAGTCATTCGTGAGCAGTCAGCCCGAATGGGGAATCGAGCGCCGTTACAAAGAGCAGTTCACCGGCACGGTGGTAGACCGGCCCGAACTCACGCGGATGCTCAGAGACGCAAAGCGCGGGCGCTTTGACGTGCTGCTCGTCTACCGCGTCGATCGGCTCGCGCGCTCGATACGCGGGCTCGCGCAAATCATCGACGAGCTTGACCAAGCAGGCGTGATCTTCCGATCGGCGACCGAGCCATTTGACACGGGCACCCCGGCAGGCCGAATGATGGTGCAGATGCTTGGGGTGTTCGCTGAGTTCGAGCGCGCGCTGATCGTGGAGCGAATCACCGCCGGCCTTGAGCGCAAGGCAGCACGCGGCGGATGGTGCGGCGGACAGCGCCCGTTCGGGCTCAACATCGCCGCCGACCGCGACAGCCTAGAGCGCAACACCACTGAGGCGCCCCTTGTCCCGGTGATGTTCGACCACTACGTGAATCGACAGGCCGGATCATCGGCGCTCGCGGGCTGGCTGAACGAGCAGGGCTACCGCACCAAGAACGGCAGGTTGTGGAGTTCAGCGAGCGTCATTACCGTGCTACGCAACCGCGCCTACCTCGGCGAGATTTACTATCGCGGCAACTGGTATCCCGCAGCGCACGAGCCGCTGATCCCGCAAGAGCTTTTCGAGCGTGCGCAGGCCATCCTCGCCGAGCGCTGCGAGGACCGCTCACGGCGAGCGTCAAACCCTGCCGAGTACCTGCTGACCGGCCGGATACGTTGCGGGCGCTGCGGCCAAGCGTATGTAGGGACAGCGGCACACGGGCGCTCGGGACGGTACACGTACTACACCTGCTTTACGCGGGCACGCTACGGCACCAAGCATTGCGCGAATGACCGTCTCCCGGCCGGGCAGCTAGAGCAGGCCGTCACACGCCGTCTGTGGAAGGTGCTCCAAGACGACGACCTGATCGACCAGGCAATCACACAGGCATACGAGCGACTGATGCAACGCGACGACGAGCAGCAGTCCGAGCTAGCAGCCATACAGGACAAGCTCGCAAAGACACGCGCCGCGATGGACCGCTACTTCCGCGCGTTCGAGGCCGGCACCATGCCCGAGGACACCTGCGCCCCACGCATAGCAAGCCTCGGCGAGCAGACCAAAGCCCTAGAAGGCCGCGCCGCCGACCTCGCTGCGGCCGAGGACGACGAGCAACCCGAGCGCGCGAACACCACCGAACTCGACGCCCTACGCGACACGCTCCAAGCAGCGCTACGGGACAGCACACCCGCGCGCACCAAGGCCGTGCTCCAAACCATGATCGACGGAATCCGCGTGGATGCACGCGATCAGATCGAACCGACCTTCCGTGTCCCGGCGGTTCGCATTGACTACGGTTACATGGAGCTAGTCGGGATCGAACCGACGACCTCCGCCATGCCATGGCGGCGCTCTCCCAGCTGAGCTATAGCCCCAGTCGCTTCATCTTACCGCCCCGAGATGCTCGCTACGAGTGGCGTTGAGGCGGCGATCTCTGCTTGGCATGACGCCCACGGTCGGCCGATCTAAAGTCTCCAGCTGATAGTCGCTCGCCCATCGTAAACGTTGACGGACTGGTTGTTCCGCGTTGGCCCGAGCCGTAGACTGATCGCTGCGCAACCCTCGACCTCTCGGACGGGGATCAAGTAGCACCTGTCGGTGTCCGGGGAGTAGACGGCGATCGCGTCGACCTCGTTGGCCGAGTAGGTGCCAACCGCGCGAGAGGTTGGTGACTCCGACCGGCGCAGGTTCAAAGATCTGGCAGGAATCGTGGGGAATCCGTCCTTGCGGACAGACGCTCGATAGGTAACGATCCCTAGCGATGATCCGCCCCGGCCCACCGCGCAACGTCGTGATCCTCGTCTACTCGGGCGTCCAGAGCCTGGACGTGACCGGGCCGCTGGAGGTATTCAGCGGAGCGCAGCTGCTGTTGGATTCGAGGCTCGGCCATGCGCCCGCCGGGCGGCCACTAGCCAAGGCAAACCGTGGGGTCATCGACCGCGGCTACACCACCACCATCGTCAGCCCCGACGGCGCTCCGGTGGCAACCTCCAGCGGCCTGACGATCGTCGCCCACACAGACCTCCACCACGCGCCCGCGAAGATCGACACGCTGCTTGTAGCCGGCGGGGCCGGGGCGGAGCAGGCGTGTGCCGACCCCGCGCTGATTGAGTGGATTGCCGCCCGCGCGCAGACCACACGCCGCATCGCCTCGGTGTGCACAGGGGCATTCCTGCTCGCTGCGGCCGGCCTGCTGGACGGGCGGCGCGCGACCACGCACTGGGCGGCGGCGGCGGAGCTCGCGCGGCGTTACCCGCAGGTCGCGGTCGACCCCGAGCCGATCTTCGTACGCGACGGGCACGTGTGGACCTCGGCGGGCGTCACCGCCGGGATGGACCTCGCGCTTGCGATGGTCGAGGAGGACCTCGATCGCGACGCGGCGCTCACGATCGCGCGCCATCTCGTGCTGTTCCTGCGCCGACCCGGCAACCAGTCGCAGTTCAGCGCCACGCTCGCCACGCGCGCGCCCGCGCGCCATGGCCTGCGTGAGGTGCAGCGCTACGCCGTGGAGAACCTCGCCGCCGACCTGACGGTTGAGGCACTCGCGCAGCTCGCCCATATGAGCCCGCGTCACTTCGCGCGCAGCTTCCGCGCCGAGGTAGGGCTCACGCCCGCCCGCTACGTGGAGCGCCTGCGCCTGGAGGCGGCCCGGCGGCGGCTGGAGGAGAGCGAGGAGCCGGTGGCGGCGGTTGCGCTTGCCTGCGGCTTTGGCACCGCCGAGACGATGCGCCGGGCGTTCCTGCGCGCGCTTGGAGTCGGCCCTGCCGAGTACCGGCGCCGTTTCCACTGCGCTGCCGTGCCACCCGCTGCCGCTTGACGGGGCGTACGGACGCACTCGCCGACACGGCGACCAACCAACCATCCACATCCAAGATCCCCGCCATTTCGACCACCAAGGAGCTGCACCAATGCAAATCGCCATCCTCATCTACGACCGCCTCACCGCACTTGACGCGGTGGGCCCCTACGAGGTCCTCAGCCGCCTGCCCGGCGCCGAGCTGACGTTCGTCGCGCAGGAGCCGGGGCCCAAGCGCACCGACACCGGCCGTCTCGCGCTGCTCGCCGACGCCTCGCTGGCGGAGGTTCCCCACCCCGACGTCGTGCTGGTGCCCGGCGGGCCGGCCCAGGCGGAGCTGATGGAAGACGGCCCCGTGCACGAGTGGCTGCGTGCGGCGCACGAGACCTCGACGTGGACCACCTCGGTGTGCACCGGCTCACTGATCCTCGCCGCCGCGGGCATCCTCGAAGGCCGGCGCGCCACCACCCACTGGCAGGCGCTGGAGGAGCTGCGCCGGCTGGGAGTGGAGACAGTGGAGGAGCGCGTCGTGTTCGACGGCAAGCTCGTCACCGCCGCCGGGGTGTCGGCGGGAATCGACATGGCGCTCGCGCTCGTGGCCAGGATCGCCGGCGAACAGGTTGCACAGGCGATCCAGCTGGGCATCGAGTACGACCCCCAGCCGCCGTTCGACGCCGGCTCGCCACACAAGGCGCCCGCTGCGATCGTTGAGGCGGTCCGCGCTTACTCGCGGTTTGAGTCCGTGTCCACCTGACGCGATCGCGCTGGTCGGAGTAGTCTCGATGAACCCAACACACAAGGAGGAGTGAGATATATGGCTGGTGAGGCGCTGTTCCTGGGTTGGGGCCCTGTTGTGAGGGGCCGCGAGCAGACGGCTTTCAAGGTCTTCCAGGAGACCATCGAATACTACGGTCGGCTGCAGCAGGAAGGAAAGATCGACAGCTTCGAGCCGGTGCTGATCGCGCCGCACGGGGGCGATCTCGGCGGGTTCGTGCTGTTGCGCGGCGAGCGCGGCAAGCTGGATGAGATCCGCACGAGCGAAGAGTTCGAGCGGGCCGTGGTGCGCGCCGCGACCGTCGTCGACAACGTGGGTGTGATCAACGCCTCCACCGGGCAGGCGCTCGGCGAAGCGATGAGCCGCTTCCAGTCGGTATCGGAGGAACTGGTTTAGCGCCGACCCCTACCACTTCATTTTCTGAAGGGTAGGGGTCGATTCTTTAATGCCATAACCCCAGCCCCCGCTCCTCGGCCCACACGTTTTGGGGCAGAGTGGCGCTCCGAGGCCAGTGGCGCTTCGCGGGGGCGTTTGGAGCCGGTGCCGACCCCGCGCGAGTGTTCCGTCGGGGGGTGCTCGATAACCTCCGGCGGAGATGAGTGAGCAACGCTATGACCCGCAGCAGATCGAGCCCCGCTGGCAGGCGGTGTGGGCGGCTGAGCGCACGTGGGAGGTGTCCAACGAGCCCGCGGCCGCGAATGGCGCGCCGGGCAATGGAGTTCACCACCCCTCGCCCGGTAACGGCGCGCACCCCCCGCACCCGAAGTCCTACGTGCTCGAGATGCTGCCCTACCCCAGCGGCGAGCCCCACATCGGGCACCTGAAGGTGTATTCGGTCGGGGACGCGCTCGCGCACTTCCACCGCCGCCTCGGCCACCGCGTGCTGCACCCGATGGGCTACGACGCCTTCGGGCTGCCGGCGGAGAACCACGCGATCAATACGGGTGTCAACCCGCGCGAGTCGACCGCTGCCTCGATCGCCTCCTTCCAGCGCCAGTTCCGCGAATGGGGGATCTCGATCGATTGGTCGCGCGAGCTGGCCACGCACGAACCGAGCTACTACCGCTGGACGCAGTGGATCTTCCTGCAGCTGTTGCACGCCGGGCTCGCCTACCGCAAGGAGGCGGCGGTGAAGTGGTGCCCCAACGACCAGACGGTGCTCGCCAACGAGCAGGTCGTGGACGGCTGCTGCGAGCGCTGCGGCGCGGAGGTGGAAATCCGCCAGCTGGAGCAGTGGTTCCTGCGCATCACCGACTACGCCGAGCGCCTGCTGGGCGACCTCGACGGGATCGAGTGGCCGGAGCACGTGAAGACGATGCAGCGCAACTGGATCGGGCGCTCGGAGGGCGCGGAGGTGATGTTCCGCTGCGATGATCTGGGTCCCGCCCGCCCCGCCCGGGTGGGCGGGACCCAGATCGACTACCCCGTCTTCACGACCCGACCCGACACGCTGTTCGGCGCGACCTTCTTCGTGATGGCGCCCGAGCACCCCGACGTGCTGCGTCTCGCCGAGGGCACCGAGCATGAGCAGGCGGTGCGCGAGTACGTCAACCACGCGCTCACGGAGTCCAACGAGGATCGCGGCGCCGCCGACAAGCCGAAGACGGGCGTGGCGCTGGGCCGCACCGTCACCAACCCCGTCAACGGCGAGCAGATCCCGATGTACGTAGCCGATTACGTGTTGATGGAGTACGGCACCGGCGCGATCATGGCGGTGCCGGCGCACGACGAGCGCGACTACGCCTTCGCGCGCGCCCAGGGGCTGCCGATCCGCCGGGTGATCGAGGGGGCCTCCGAGCCCCCGCCGGCCGACTTCTCCCCGCCGGAGCCAGGCGGTGGCACCGACGGGTCAAGTTCCGGGCCCGACACCGATCCTGCCGCCATCCACGCGGCCTGGGTGTGCTCCGAGCGCAGCCTGCCCTACACCGGCGACGGCCCGCTCGTGAACTCGCACCCCGACTTCGACGGCATGGGCAACCGCGAGGCGCTGGCGGCGATCGTGCAGTGGCTGGACCGCGAGGGCAAGGGCCACGCCTCGGTCAACTACCGCCTGCGCGACTGGCTGGTCTCGCGCCAGCGCTACTGGGGCTGCCCGATCCCGGTGGTGTACTGCGAGCGCTGCGGGATGGTGCCGGTGCCCGAGGAGCAGCTCCCGGTGGTGCTGCCGGAGATTGAGGATTACGCCCCGCGCGGTCGCTCGCCGCTGGCGGCCGCCACCGACTGGATCACGACGCGCTGCCCGACGTGCGACGGCGAGGCCCGCCGCGAGACCGACACGATGGACACCTTCGTGGACTCCTCGTGGTACTTCCTGCGCTACTGCGACGCCGCCAACGACGAGGCCGCCTGGGACCCGGCGGTGCTGCGCAGATGGATGCCCGTTGACCAGTACATCGGCGGCGTGGAGCACGCGATTCTGCACCTGATGTACGCGCGCTTCTTCACCAAGGCGCTCGCCGACCTCGGCCACCTCGACTTCCAGGAGCCCTTCCAAGCGCTGTTCACGCAGGGGATGGTCACCAAGGACGGCGCCAAGATGAGCAAGTCTCGGGGCAACGTTGTCTCGCCCGCCTCGATCGTCGAGCGCTACGGCGCGGACACGGCCCGTTGCTACATCCTCTTCATCGCGCCCCCCGACCAGGACGCCGACTGGTCGGACGACGGCGTCGAGGGGGTGCACCGCTTTCTCAGCCGGTTGTGGCGACTGGCGGCGGAGGTGGGAGAGATGGAGGAGCGGGAGGAGGGGGATGATCTCGAGCTGCTGCGCAAGGCGCACTGGGCGATCGACAAGGTTTCGACCGACCTGCGCCGCTTCGCCTTCAACACTGCGATCGCCGCGGTGATGGAGCTGCTGAACGAATGCTCGCGGCTACGCGAGCAGGCATCGACGGCAGCCCTGAGCTTTGCGCTCTCGACCGCCGCCTCGTTGCTGTTCCCGTTCGCGCCGCATCTGGGCGCCGACGTGTACGAGCGCCTGACGGGGGAGCGCGTGTGGGAGCAGCCATGGCCGCAGGCCGACCCCGCGCTGCTGGAGCGCGAGGAGTACGAGCTGGTGTGCCAGGTCAACGGCAAGCTGCGTGACCGTGTGTCCGCCCCCGCCGACGCCACCCCCGAGCAGCTCAAGGAGCTGTGCCGCGCCGCGCCCAACGTGCGAGCGCATCTCGACGGCAAAAAGATCGTCAAGGAGATAGTGGTGCCGGGCAAGCTCGTCAATCTGGTGGTGCGCTGATGCCCGAGCTGAAGCCCGCCTACCTGATCCACGGCGACGACCACGGTGCGGTCGCCGAGCGCCGCGCGGGGCTGCAGACGCTGGCGTTGAAGCAGGGGGATGCGGGCAGCGTCGAAGCGCTTGCCGGCGACGCCGCCACTCCCGCCGGCGTAGCACAGGCGCTGGCGGCGATGACGTTTGCGATCGGGCGACGGGTGATCGTCGTCGACGGCGTGGAGCGCTGGAAGCAGGCGGAGGTCGAGCAGCACCTCCTGCCCGCGTTGAAGGAGATGCCGCCCGACACGACCGTCGCGCTGTTCGCGCGCGAGGAGGGGCGCACGAAGGCACCCGTCGCGGTGCACGCGGCGGTGAAGGCGGCGAAGGGCCAGATCGTCGAGCAGGGCACGGTCAAGCCATGGGAGCTGCCCAAGTGGGCGCGGGAGCAGGCGGCCCGTCTGGGTTTGGCGCTCGACCAAGCGGCGGCGAAGGCGCTCGTCGCGCAGGTGGGGGAGCGACAGCAGCGGATCCTGCGCGAGTTGGAGAAGCTTGCGCTCGAACTTGCAGGTGCAGTGGAGCCCAACGACACGGCGGTTGCCACGGGTACAACGGCCACCGCCGACACGTCGACTTCGATAGGCACAACGACTGCCACAGCGGCCACAGCCGCAACGGCGGCCAAGCCGATCCGCGTGAGCGCGCAACTGATCGAGGAGCGCGCGGCGCACTCCGCCGAGCGGCGCGTGTTCGTGCTCGCCGACGCGCTCGTCGGCGGCGACGCGCGCGAGGCGACGCTCACCTACCTGCGCCTGCGCCGCCAGGGCGAGCGCCTCGGCGGCCTCGGCTACCTGATGGCGTCGCGCATGCGCGAGGCGCTCACGGTCGCGTTGCGCCTGCAGGCGGGGGAGTCGGCGGCCGAGGTGAAGCGCACCCTACGGATGCCCTCGCGCGCGGCCGAGCGGTTCGTCGCCGACGTTGCCCGCATAGCGGATCCGGAGCGGCTGCGCGCCGCGCTCGGCGTGCTCGCCGACCTCGAACTCGACACGCGCGGCGGAGCGGAGCTGCGCGCCGCACGCTCGCGGATGTCCGGCCTGCACGAAGACACGCTCGCGCTGCGCGCGATCGCGGCGATCACAAGTTAGACGCGCGCGAAGATCTCGGTTGGACGCTTGGGGTGATTGCGACGATCGCCGGTCAGGACTTGCCGGCGAGCACGCGCGCGGCGCGGCTCTTCTTGCGATCGCCCGTGTTGCGATGCAGCGCACCGCGCTTGACGGCGGTGTCGATGCGGCTCATCAGCGCGCGGTGCTCGGTCTCGGCGGTCTGCGCGTCGCCGCCCTGCACTGCCACTTCCAGCCGCCGAAAGAGCGTCTTGATCGTGGAGGTGTGGAGGCGGTTCTCCAAACGCTCGCGCTCGGAGCGCAGGATCCGCTTCTTCTGTGAATGAATGTTTGCCATCGCGGGAGCGCCGTACTATAGCGGCCTTGTCCGCCACCGATGAGCCCCCCACCGAGTCGCTGAGCATCGAGGGTGCGGCGCGGCGAGAGAGTGCAGGGGATGGGCTGGGAGCAACCGTGGCAGGCAGAGGGGGTGCGGGGGAGGGCCACGAGGCCGCCGCGGCCGGCGGGGACCCCGCTGGCGCCGGTCCCCGAGGCGGCAGCGAACGCGTGGCGCGCAACACCGCGATCTTCTCGATCCTCACCGCTTTCTCGCGCGTGGCGGGCCTCGGCCGGGAAATCCTCGCGGCCAGCTACTTCGGCACCGGTGGCCCCGCCTCCGCGTTCACGCTCGCCAACCTCGTCCCCAACCTGATCTCCAACCTCTTCGCCCAGGCGGCGCTGTCGGCGGCGTTCGTGCCGGTGTTCACCGACCTGCTCCAGCAGGGTCGCCGCCGCGAGGCGTTCCGCCTCGCGTCCACGCTTTTCTGGATCATGCTGATCGCGCTCGCCGCGATCACGGCCTTCTTCGAGATTGCCGCGGGGGTGATCATGCCGCTGTTCACCGGCCCCACCTTCGGCGCGGCGCTCGACACCCTCACGGTGGGGCTCTCGCAGGTGCTGTTTCCCGTGGTGCTCCTGTTGGGGCTGACCGGCCTGCTCGTGGGGATCCTGCAGTCCTACGAACACTTCACGATCCCCGCCCTCGCCCCGGCGGTGTGGAACGTGGTGATCATTGTCGCGCTCGTGCTGCTGATCCCGGACTTTCACGGGAAAGACCAGCTCTACGCCTACGCGATCGGCATCCTGATCGCCACGGGGGTGCAGTTCGCGATGGCGCTTGGGGCGCTCACGCGGATCGACTTCCGCCTGCAGTTCTCGATCGACTGGCACGACCCCCGCATCCGCCAGGTGTTCATCCTGATGCTCCCCGTGACGATCGGCCTCGGGATCGTCAACCTCGACCAGTTCATCAACGCGGCGTTCGGCACCCTCGTCAGCAAAGAAGCCCCGCGGGCGATCGAAAACGCGTTCCGCGTGTACATGCTCCCGCAGGGGATCTTCAGCGTGGCGGTGGCCACCGTGCTGTTCCCCACCCTCAGCCGCATGGCCTCGCGCCGCGACCCCGGGGGGATGCGCCGCGCGGTGGGGGTGGGGATGCGCCAGATCAACCTCCTGCTGATCCCCGCCGCGGCGTTCATCATCGTGCTCAGCACCCCGATCGTGCGGCTGCTCTTCGAACGCGGGGCTTTCAACGCCGAATCGACCCACCTCGTCTCGATCGCGCTGTTCTGGTTCGCGTTCTCGCTGCCCTTCGGGGGCCTCAACCTGCTGCTGACGCGCACCTTCTTCGCGGTGCAGCGCCCCTGGATCCCCACCCGGCTGGCGGCGCTCAACATGATCGTGGACATCATCGTCTCGCTCTCGCTCTACAAACCGCTGGGGATCGCGGGGCTGATCATCGGCACGGTGGCAGCCAACGTCGTGATGACGGCGCTGCAGGTGCACCGCCTGCGGATCGGCTTCAACGGACGCCTCGAAGGGGCTCAAACGACGATGATCACCGCCCGTATCCTGCTCGCCTCTGCCCTGCTTGCGGGGGTCGCGTGGGTGGTGTGGTACGCGCTCGACTCGCTGCTCGGCGGCTCGCTGCCGGCGCAGATCGTGAGCGTCGGCGGCGCCGGCGTGGCGGGCGTGTTGGTGTACATGCGCGCGGTGCTCGCGATGCGCATCCCCGAGGCCCACCAGGTGAGCCGCCTGATCCGAACCCAGCTTGGGAGGGCATAAGGGAATCTAAGAGGTACAACCGACTGGACCTGTGGACGGTGGCTAGATGACAGCCATGAGAGGTCCAGTTGCTGGTAGGTGTGCCCAATGCACTTATATATGACGGCCTAATGCGACCGGGCGGGCCGTGAGGCCCGCCCGGAGGCACCCGGTCATAGATCGCCGCTGAACTACTACGTCCCAGGACTTGCGTGTCTTATTGCCTGGGCGGCATGACACTCTCGGCCACCAGGACTGGCCGCCGGCCCGAAGGCTGACGCGTTGCCCGGCTTGAGTCTTGCGACTCCGGCCGAGTAGGCGATCCGCCGGGCCTCCAAGGATAGGGCACATCCCGGGGCCTGCCAATCTAGAGTCTGATCTCCATGGACCAACAGCACCTCGATAACCCTCCGCCCCCTCCCGGGGGCGGGTTCCCGATAGGGAGAAGGGGCATCCGCAACCTCGACAACCCCCCGCCCCCTGCCGGGGGCGGGTTCCCGTAGGACACGAGATGGACCAACAGCACATCCGCAACTTCTCGATCATCGCGCACATCGACCACGGCAAGTCCACGCTCGCGGACAGGATCCTCGAGCTGACGCACACCGTGGACCAACGCGAGATGCGCGCGCAGGTGCTGGACTCGATGGACCTCGAGCGCGAGCGCGGCATCACGATCAAGGCGCAGGCGGTGAGGGTGTTCTACGAGAGCGCCGGCGGCCAGACCTACCAGCTGCACTTGATCGACACCCCCGGGCACGTGGACTTCACCTACGAGGTGTCGCGCTCGCTGGCCGCCTGCGAGGGCGCGCTGCTGGTGGTGGACGCCTCCCAGGGGGTGGAGGCGCAGACCGTCGCCAACACCTACCTCGCGGTGGATGCGGGCCTCGAGCTGATCCCCTGCCTGAACAAGCTCGACCTCCCCGGCGCCGAGCCCGAGCGGGTGGCGGGCGAAGTGGCGGAGCTGATCGGCGAGCCGCCGGAGACGATACTGCGCATCTCCGGCAAGACAGGCGCGGGCGTCGTGGAGGTGCTGGAGCAGCTGGTTGCCCGCGTCCCGCCGCCCGCCGGCGACCCCGAGGCGCCGCCCCGCGCACTGATCTTCGACTCCGAGTTCGACCAGTACAGAGGCGTGATCGCCTATATCCGCGTGGTCGACGGAGTGTTCAAGAAGGGCGCGCCGATCAGAGCGATGGCGAGCGGGCTGCACGCCGACATCGACGACATCGGCTGCTTCTCGCCGCAGATGATGCCCACCGACCAGCTCGCCGCGGGCGAGGTCGGGTATCTGATCACGGGTGTGAAGGACGTCACGCAGCTGCGGGTCGGAGACACGCTCACCACACGCGCCGGCGTGGCAGGCGGCTCGCCCACCCGCTCGGGGGCAGGACACGGGCGCGCCGCCGCCGAGGCCACCGAGGCGCTTCCCGGCTACCGCGAGGTGAAGCCGATGGTGTTCTGCGGCCTGTTCCCGATCGACTCCGACGCCTATGCCGACCTGCGCGACGCGCTGGAAAAGCTGACGCTCAACGACGCCGCCCTCTCGTGGGTACCGGAGACCTCCGACGCGCTCGGCTTCGGCTTTCGCTGCGGATTCCTGGGGCTGCTGCACATGGACATCGTGAAAGAGCGCCTGGAACGCGAGTACGACCTCGAGCTGATGGCGACGATGCCCTCGGTGGAGTTCGACCTGACGCTGACCAACGGCGAGGAGCTGGAGGTGCACAACCCCTCTGACATGCCCGACCCCGGCACGATCGCGGAGATCAGGGAGCCGTTCATCAAGGCGCAGATCATCGCCCCGCGCGAGCACGTGGGTGCGATCATGGAGCTTTGCCAGGAACGGCGCGGGGTGCACGCGGGGATGCACTACCTCTCGCCCGAGCGGGTGCAGATGACCTACGACCTGCCGCTGGTGGAAATCGTGCTCGACTTCTTCGACCAGCTGAAGTCGCGCACCAAAGGGTATGCCTCGCTGGACTACGAGCTCGACGGGATGAAGCCCTCGAACCTCGTCAAGCTCGACGTGCTGCTCGCCGGCGACGCGGTGGACGCGCTCTCGATGGTCGTCCACCGCGACAAGGCCTACGAGGTCGGCCGGGCGCTGGCGGAGCGCCTGCGCAAGCGCATCCCCCGCCAGCAGTACGACGTGCCGATCCAGGCAGCGGTGGGCTCGCACATCATCGCCCGCGAGACCGTGAAGGCATTTCGCAAGGACGTGATCGCGAAGTGCTACGGGGGCGACATAACGCGCAAGAAAAAGCTGCTGGAGAAGCAGAAGGAGGGCAAGAAGCGGATGAAGCAGGTCGGCCGCGTGGAGGTGCCCCAGGAGGCGTTCCTGGCGGTGTTGGAGCTCAGCGAGGAGTCGAAGTGAGGGGGCCCGGGGGAGGGGGAGGGGATTGGGCTCGTGACTCGTGACGCCGCGGATGGAGTGCGCTTCGACGGTGCCGCGAGAGAGCGTGGGTGCGTGAGCGTGCTGTTCGTGTGCCTGGGCAACATCTGCCGCTCGCCGACGGCCGAGGGCGTGATGCGCGCGCTCGTGCGCGAAGCCGGACTGCAGGAGCGCATCGAGCTGGACAGCGCCGGTACGGGGGGATGGCACGTGGGAGACTCTCCCGACGCCCGCGCCACGGAGGCCGCCGGGCGGCGGGGCATCGCGCTGGAAGGAGCCGCCAGGAAGGTGCGGCTCGGCGACTTCGAGGAGTTCGACCTGATCCTCGCGATGGACGCCAGCAACCTGCGCGACCTGCGGCAGATGGCGCCTGACGAGCAGGCACGGCAGAAGGTGAGGCTGCTGCGTGAGTGGGACCCCACCGCCGACGGCGACCTCGACGTGCCCGACCCCTACTACGGCGGGCCAGGCGGCTTCGATGAGGTGCTCGACTTGGTGCAGGCATCCTGCGTCTCGCTGCTCCAGCAGCTGCAATCCGCGTGAGTCTCCCGTCCGGTGCCACCAACGCCCGGCGCGTGGGCGGCGGGGACATCAACGAGGCGTGGCGCGTCACCCTCGCCGACGGACGCGAGGCATTCGTCAAGACGCGCCCCGACGCCGGCGCGGATGAGTACGCCACGGAGGCTCGCGGCCTGCAATGGCTGGCCGAGCCCGGGGCGCTGCGCACGCCGCGGGTGCTGGAGGTGGCCTGTGACTATCTCGTGCTCGAGTGGGTGCAGCGGGGCAGCCTGAGCCCGGAGGGTGCCGAGGAGTTGGGCCGCGGCCTGGCGCTCACGCACGCCGCCGGCGCCCCCGCTTTCGGCGATCCCGCTTTCGGCCTCCCACCGTTTGGCGTCCCCGGTGCGACTCCCGCCGGCGAGCAGCCCCAAACGGGCGGCCGGGAGGACGCCGCGGCATCGAGCTTCGGCTCGCTGCGACTCTCCAACGACCCCACCCCCGACTGGCCGACCTTCTACGCCCAGCGCCGCCTGCTCCCGCTGGCGGGGATCGCCCGCGAGCGTGGTGCACTCTCGGAGCGGGGAGCGCACGCTGTGGAGGCGGTGTGCGAGCGCTTGCCCGAGCTGGCGGGCCCACCAGAGCCACCCGCGCGGCTGCACGGGGACCTGTGGAGCGGCAACGCGATGGCCGACGCCGACGGCCGCCCGTGGCTGATCGACCCCTCCGCGTACGGCGGCCACCGCGAGGTGGATCTCGCGATGCTGCGCCTGTTCGGTGCCCCGTCTGAGCTCATCTTCGTGGCATACGACGACACCGAGCCCCTAGCCGAGGGCTGGGAGGAGCGCGTGGAGCTGTGGCAGCTGCTGCCGCTGCTCGTGCACGCTGTGCTGTTCGGCGGTGGCTACGTCGGCGCGGCCGAACGGGTGGCCCGTCACTACGCCTGACGGGAGGCGTTGGACATTCGGCGAAATGAGGACGGACGGGTCCCGGTGTTAGGGGGTGGTCGGAGTAGAGAGGTGTGCGGGCCGACACCTACAGCGAACGTCATCGCCTGTACATGCTGGCGCGAGTGTTGGTCAAGCGACACTACCGCCGGTCGCTGACGCTGAACGCGGTCGCACGCGCGCTCTCCTGCTCGCCCCGCCAGCTACAGCGCGCCTACGCGCAGTTCGGCGACACCACCTTCCAGGAGGACCTCACCGAGCGGCGGATGACGGCGGCGGCCGAACTGCTGGCCGAGCAGCCGCTGTCGGTGCGCGACGTGGCGCGGCTGGTCGGCTACAGCGGCGGCTCGCACTTCGCGCGCGCCTTCCACCGCCGCTACGGCCTCTCACCGGGGCGCTTCCGCGAGCGTGCACGCCGTCGCGGGGTGGCGAGCCGTGGGTGAGACGGCCTACCGCGATTGGTTGGACGATGACGAGGAGGCGGAGATTGCGGTGCGCTTTCTGACTCGCCGAAGGGAGGTCACCGGCTACACGGTCGTGTTGCTGAGCGTCGAACGCGGGGAGCGCCGGGCGGTACGCGTCTACGACAATGCCCACGGAAACCACGACATCCACAGGTACAATCGGGAGGGCGTCAAGCAGGCCGCGCAGACGTTCCACCAGGGTTCCGCGGGCGAGGCCATGCGAAGCGCGATCGAGGCGATACGCAGCGGCTATGAGGAGATGATCGAATCATGGAGACGGTGAGACGCAAGACACGGACTCCGGGCAGCGTGCTTGCCTCACAGCGGTTCGACGCCGCGATCGAGGATGGGATCGCCGAACGACCGGCGCGGTATCCATTTGGCGCCACCTTCGTCGGGGCGGATCTTCCCGGCCTGGGCGCGATCCTCGCGAAAAAGGCGCGCGCGGGACGGGCGGTGGTTCTGGTTTACCCCGACGGCGAAGAGC
This sequence comes from uncultured Solirubrobacterales bacterium, assembly GCA_963812955.1. Taxonomy (GTDB): domain Bacteria; phylum Actinomycetota; class Thermoleophilia; order Solirubrobacterales; family Solirubrobacteraceae; genus Palsa-744. The sequence continues at coordinate 330,347 of CAWEXC010000001.1, read as the reverse complement.
GGGTCATTGAGCCGCGTAGGCCGCGGGCTCCTCAACCGTGACGCACTCCGCGCGGGGGAGACGCACGCGCATCGAGGTGCCCCCGCCCGGGGCGGTTTCGGCGACGATGCTGCCGCCGTGCTGTTCGACCACCTGGCGCACGATCGCCAGGCCCAGCCCCGACCCCGGCCGCCCGCGGGCCTCGGCGCCGCGGTAGAAGCGGTCGAAGATGTGGGGGAGATCCTCCGTGGCGATTCCCGGCCCGTGGTCGCGCACGGTGAGCTCCGCCCCGTAGCCATCGGTTCCCACCAGACGGATCTCCACCGGCGCGCCGGCAGGGCTGTACTTGACGGCGTTGTCGATCAGGTTGTTGACCGCGCGCCCCAAGCGGGTGGGGACGCCGGGGAGCACCACCGGCTCGAGCTCGAGGCTCAACGACGTGTCGGAGTCCACCCAGCCCGCGAGCCGGCGGGCGCGCTCGGCGGCCTCGCGCACGACTTGGTCGAGGCGCACGTCCTCGGTCTCCGCGGGGGGCTCCTCGCCGCGCGCGAGATCGATCAGGTCGCCGACTAGCAGCGTGAGCTCCTCGATCTGCTCGATCACCTCCGCGAATAGCTGCTCGCGATCGGCGGGGTCGATGTTGGGGGCCTGTTGCAGGATCTCGATGTTGGTGCGCAGGCTGGTGATCGGCGTGCGCAGCTCGTGTGAGGCGTCGGCGACGAGCTGGCGCTGGGCGTGCACGGAGGCGTCGAGCGCGCCCATCGAGCGCTCCAGCGCGTCGAGCATCGCATTGAAGCTCACCGCGAGGCGCCCGATCTCATCGGTGCGGGGTACCTCCTCGGCGCCGTCGGTGTCGATCCGCTCGGAGAGGTCCTGCGTGCGCGCGACGTGCTCGGCGGCGCGCGTGAGGCGCCCGACGGGAGCTACGACGGCGTCGGCGACCAGCCGCCCGAGCAGTGCGGCGAGCGCGATCCCGCCCAGCGCGATCAGCAGCAGAATCAGGCGCAGCCGGCGCAGTAGATGGTCGTCTTCGGTGAGCGGCTGAGCGAACTGCACCGCCAGACCCGGCTTGCCCGCCGCGGTTGGTCGCACGCCCTCGGTGAGGATCCGCAGGTGGGTGCCGCCAACGCTTGCGCTCTGCAAGGACGAGCCTCTGCCCTTCGCCGCGAGCGTGCGCGTGGCGGCGCTCACCGGCAGCGTCACGCCGCCCCGCTTGAACAGCACGCTCCCCCTGGAGCTCGCCAGCTGCTGGTAGCCCTGTACTTGGTTGGGGCGCGGGGGGAGGTTGCCGAAGGGATTGTTGCGCTGCGCTTCGCCTCCCTCCAGGAAGGGCACGAGTCCCGCGGCGGCCTCGTGTTGGATCCGGAACAGCACGTTGTGCGAGCGATCGCGCAGCTGCGTGTCGACCTGTGCGCGCAGTTGGTGGGCGACCAGCAGGTAGGTGAGCGCGGAGGCCAGCACCACCGCGATCGCGACCGCGGCGGCGGCCAGCAGCGCGATCCGCCGGCGGAAGCTCACCTAGAGCCTTCCTCGGCCACCCGCGGCGCCCGCGAGATCGGCATTCCCAACACCCGCCGGGTGGGCCGCGCAACGGTCATGATGCGCTCCGCATCGGGGAACGGGGTGCTCCGGGGCCGATCGGGTGCGCCGCGACGGTCATGACGCCCGCAGGATGTAGCCGACGCCGCGCACAGTGTGCAGCAGCCGCGGCTCTCCCTCGGCCTCGGTCTTGCGGCGTAGGTAGCCCATGTACACGCCGAGCGAGTTGGAACTGGCGCCGAAGTCGTACCCCCACACGTGTTCGAAGATCACCGAGCGCGTGAGCACCTGGCGGGGATGGCGCAGAAACAGCTCCAGCAGCAGGAACTCGGTGCGGGTCAGGTGGAGCGGGCGCTCGCCGCGGAAGGCCTCGTGCGCGAGGCGGTCGAGGCGCAGGTCGGCGCAGGCGAGCGTCTGCTCCTGCTCATCCTCGCCCGTGCGGCGCAGCAGCGCGCGCAGGCGGGCCATCAGCTCGCGTAGCGCAAACGGCTTCACCAGGTAGTCGTCGGCGCCCGCGTCCAGCCCGGCGACACGGTCGTCGATCTCCCCGCGCGCGGTGAGCATCAGCACCGGCGTGCGGTCGCCGCCGCTGCGCATGCGCCGGCAAACCTCCAAGCCGTCGACGCGGGGCATCGAGACGTCGAGCACCACGGCGTCGTAGGGATCGGCGCCGATACGCTCCAGCGCCTGAGCGCCATCTGCCGCCTGCTCGACGTCGTAGCGTTCGAGCGTGAGCGCCCGCGTGAGCGCCTGCTGGACGGCTGGCTCGTCGTCGACGACGAGGATGCGCGCGTGTTCGGCCATGATGGGTAGTGAGCGGGGTGAGGGTTGGGCGGCCAGGCAGCCCGACGGGGCCTCCCAAACCATTTTGCGAACTACCAGGCTAATACTGTGGTGAAGAGAGATCGAAGAATCAATGAAGAGGGGGCCACCGTTGCGGCGGAGGAGAGGGCCGAGGGGGAGCGTGGGTCCGTGGACGCGGTGGGCGGCAGCGTGGGCGAAGAGGCACTGAAGGTGGACGGGGCGGCGGGCGCCCGCGTGGAGGATGCCCCCAGGCTCGAGGAGGAGACGGCGCGGGGGCTGGCGGCACAGTCGCGCAGGCTGCGCAACAGCATTATCAGCCTGGTGGTGTTCTTCGCGATCGTCGCGGGCCTGTTGTTGGCGGTGCCGGGGCTCAGGTCGGCCGGGGAGAAGATCACGGACGCGCAGCCGGGCTGGGTGGCGGTGGGCGTGGGGTTGGAGGTGCTCTCCTGCATCTCCTACGTCGTGCTGTTCGGGTTGGTGTTCGGACGGCTGAGCCGTAGCCTCAGCCGCCGCCTCTCGCTGGCGGAGCTGGCCGTCAACTCGGTCGTGTCGGCGAGTGGGCTGGGTGGGATCGCGCTGGGCGCGTGGGTGTTGAGCACCAAGGGGGTGTCGGTGGAGCGGATCGCCAAGCGCTCGGTGCTGTTGTTCGTGATGACCAGCGCCGTGAACGTGTTCGCCGTGGTCGTGATCGGGCTGCCGATGTGGCTGGGGCTGTTGCCGGGCTCGCGCAATCCGCTGCTGACGCTGCTGCCGGCGGCGGCGGCGCTGGCGACGATCATCGGTACGCTGGCGGCGGCGCGCTGGGCGCGCCGGGCGGCGGAGCGCCGCAGCGGCGAGCACAGTCGCGCAGTGGTGGCGCTGGTCGCGCTCGGGGGCGGGGTGGAGGATGCGGTGGGCCTCATCCGTGCCCACGACTGGCGCCTCATGGGAGCGGTGGGGTACTGCGTGTGGGACATCGTGTGCCTGTTGGCCTGCCTCGCCGCGTACGGCTCCACGCCGACGTTCTGGGCGGTGGCGATGGCCTACCTGGTGGGGATGCTCGCCAACTCGATCCCGATCCCCGGCGGCTTCTTCGCAGTGGAAGGGGGCATCGTGGGGATGCTGCTGCTGTTCGGCGTGCGCCCCGGCTCGACGGTGCTGGCGGCGGTCGTCACCTACCGCGCGATCTCACTGTGGGTGCCGGCACTGATCGGGACGGTCGCGTTCCTGAGCCTGCGCGGGGAAATCGGCAAGCCACTGCGCCCGCAGCCGTCCGGTAGCTCATAGGCGAGCCCCCATCCTGCCCCTCCTCCTTTCTCTCTCCCTCGTTCGACTCCCACCACGTCTCATCCAGAGCAGGCCGTCAGCCTTTGCCAAACAGAGCCCGATCGACCTTCAGCGTGGCGGCGGCCTTCTGGCAGGCGTGCCCCGGGAGGTCGAGCAGCGCCGCCCGCACGGCCGCCGGTTGTGGCCCGGAGAGCCCGGGGCAGTAGACGGGGGGTGGCAGTGCGCCGAAGCCGGGGGGCACGCGCCTTCGGCGCTGGCCAATTTGGGGATGCGAGCGGAGCGAGTGTCTCCCCAATCGGTCCCCGTTTCGGCTAGCGGCGCTGCCGGATGCGTTGAGCGGGCGCAGCGCATCGATCGCGCGCAGCGCTTCGGAGAGGTCGTCGGAGAAGACGTCGATCGCGACGCGCCCGCTGTAGAGCTCCACCGTGTTGCCACCGTTGTAGATGACCGCCGGAACGCCGCGCAGGATCGTGTTGCGCTGGGCGCCGAGCGACGCATTGGCGTGGCGCGTGTAGATCAGTGTGGTGACCCGCAGCGGCAGTTCGCAGCCGCCGGCGTCCAGCGCGCTGGTCTTGCCAGGCAGGCAGTTGCCGTAATACACGCTGTCGCCGACGCTGCTGGCGTAGTTCTGGCGGCCGTCGGCGGCGACCAGGCGGTAGGAGCCAAAGCGGGGGCCGACCCAGTAGACCCGGTAGAAGGGGAAGGTCTGGGCTTCGGCGAGCTCCCGCACGGTGATCGGAGCGGGCTGACTGGTGGCGCAGCCGCCGGCGAGCACCGCGGCGGCGAGCACTGCGGCAGTGGGCACAAAGATGCGGGCGATGTTCACGCGACTTTCGGGCAGTTGGGTTGTTTGAGAGGCATAGATCCCGCGGGACAGGCAGAGGTTCAACTCGTGGGAGACTGGGGTCCGGTGGGGTAGCGCACCGGACCCCGGTCGATCTTCCCACACGCGCCCTCCTTGGGAGTCGCATCGTGGGTCGCCCTACCGAGCCGGAGACTTGCATCGTGGGCGCGCGCCATACTCGGACCTTCGATGGGCACTCACGTTGCCACACCGCCCGGCCCGCGCACGGCGGGACACCGGGCCAACGTCGAGAGCGCGCGCGGCGAGGGTAGGTGGGCGCGCGCTCCAACCGAAGCCGGGGGACGCTTGCCTTGGGCAAGCATCCCCGTTTCGGCCAGCGTCCTGGCGGCGGCGGTGGGCGTGGCGGTGTGGCTGGTCGTGGACCCCCGCACCCCCGACCTGGCGGGGCAGGTGTATCGCGCCAACCTCTTCCGCGAAGCGGGCTTCCTGGTGTGGGATAGCCGCTGGTATGGAGGGCACGACATACCCGGCTACAGCCTCGTGTTCCCACCGCTGGGAGCGCTGATGGGGGTGCGCGTTGTGGGTGCCGCGGCGGTGCTCGCCTCGGCCGCCCTGTTCGAAGGAATTGTGGTGGGCGCCTACGGGCGCGGCGCACGGTGGGCCGCGGTGTGGTTTGCGCTGGCGGCGCTGGGGGACGCATGGAGCGGGCGGATCACTTTTGCCCTGGGCGTGAGCTTTGCGCTGGGGGCGGTACTGGCGCTGATGCACCGCCGTGTGCTGGCGGCGGCGATCCTGGCGGCGGTGTGCGCGGCGTGCAGCCCGGTGGCGGGCGTGCTGCTGGTGCTGGCGGGGCTCACGCACACGCTCGCCGGCCGAAACGGCGATGCCGGCCGATGGGGGGATTCGCGCGTGTCTCCCGGCTTCGGTCGCTCCCCACGCAGCCTGTTGGTGCTCGGGGCGCCGGCCGTCGTCGTGGTGGGGGTGTTGGCGGGGTTGTTTGGGGAGGGGGGATGGGAGCCTTACCCGCTGCTCTCGTTCCTGGCCACGGTGGCGGTTGTCGCGGTGTTCCTGGTGGCGCTTCCGGAGGGACAGCGCTTGCTATGGGTCGGAGGCGTGGTGTACCTCGTGGCGTGCGTGGCGTGTGTGGCGGTGCACTCCCCGATGGGTGCCAACGTGGAGCGCTACGGGGTGCTGCTGGCGGGGCCGCTGTTGCTGTGTGCGCTGGGCGATCGGGTCCACGGGGGGGTTGCCGGGGACCGCGCCCGAATCAGGGTGCGCGGAGTAGTCGGCGGATTGGGCGTGGCGACGGTGCTATGCGGGATCGCGGTGTGGACAGGTTGGGGTCCCGTGCGCGAAACGGAGGCGGTGGCGGGCAACCTCTCGACGAGCGCCTCCTACTACGCGCCCGTGGAGCGCTTCGTGGCGACGCACGGTGCCAGCACGGTGAGGGTGGAGGTGCCGTTCACGCGCGGCCACTGGGAGGCGGCGTGGCTGGCGCCGAACGTGTCGCTGGCGAGGGGTTGGGAGAAGCAGCTGGACGAGCGCTACGACGGGGTGCTACTTGGCAGAGGTCTGACGGCGGGCGATTACCACCGGTGGTTGGACGCGGAGGCGGTGCGTTATGTGGCGCTGCCGGACGCTCCGCTGGATCCCTCCAGCGCCGGCGAGGGTCGCCTGATCGAGGCGGGGCTGCCCTACCTGCGCGAGGTGGAGCGCACACGGCATTGGCGGATCTACGAAGTGCGCCACGCCACTCCCCTCGCGCGGGGGCCGGGCGTGCTCAGCGCGGTGGGCCACAATTGGTTCTCCCTACGCGCCCGCGCGGCGGGGCGCTTCACGGTGAGGGTGCGCTACACCCGTTACTTCACGGTGGCTGCCGGTGCGGCGTGCGTGGGGGAGGCGCCGGGCGGCTGGACCGAGGTGAGCGCCTCGCGGGCGGGCGCCGTAACGGTCGCGGCGCGTTTCTCGCTCGGCCGCGCGCTGGGGTTTGCGGGAAGCTCCTGTTGAGGAGCTTGGGGCTCGACCCTACCTCCGTCCGCTCGCCTCGCAGACCTTCGCGCCCTGCCGCGCTCTGCTGGCCCTCGACCTCAGCCCGTGGGGGCGAGGTTGTAGAGGGCCGAATACCCGGTGAGGTAGACGCGGTTGCCGTCGCTGATCACAGGATCGAAGGCGCCGGTGTCGATCTGGAAGACGACGTGTCCGGTCGAGATCCCGAGGCCGTAGGTGGTGTGTGTGCCGAGGTCGGAGAAGTACACGACGTTGCCGAGAATCGTGGCCGAGCCCGAGATCTTGCCGCCGGCGTTGTGGCTCCAGTCGACGTGCCCGGTGCGCGCGTTGATCGCGTAGAAGTTGCCGTCGTAGGAGCCTAAGTAGATCGTGGGGCCGAGGCCGGGCGCGTCGGTGACGGCGGGGGAGGCGTACACGTAGGCGCCAGTCTGGTAGGCCCAGTCGAGCGCGCCGGTGCGGGCGTCGTAGGCATACACACGCCCGTCGGTGTTGCCGAGGAACACCCGGCCATACACGACGGCCGCGGTTGAGTAGAAGGTGCCGCTACCAAACAGCGCGCCTTCGGAGCTCGCCAGCCACAACCGCCGCCCCGTACGCTCGCTGATTGCCTGGACGTGCCCGGAGTAGTCGCCGAAGTAGAGCACGCCGTTGACGAGCGTGGGGCTCGCCTTGACCGCGCCGGCGGCGTGGTAGGTCCACACGGTGTGCCCATTGCGCGCATCCAGTGCGTAGACGGTGCCGTCTTCGGAGCCGAAGTACAGCCGGCCGTGGTTGAGCAGCGGCGAGGACTCGCTGCGCGAGGGCAGGTTGCGCGACCAGCGGATCGCGCCGTCGGTGACGTCGAGCGCGACGATGCGCCCTTCTTGCGATCCGGGGGCGCGGGCGAGCACCGTCGTATACACCGTGTTGCCCCCGACGGCGGGGGTGGAGGCGGAGAGGGCGCCAAGGCCGCGGCTCCAGAGGGTCTGCCCGTCCCACTTGTCCACAGCGGTGAGCACGCCGTTGTCGGTGAGCTGGAAGATCCGGTTTTCGGAGAGCACCGGGGGGAACTCCCGCAGTGAGCTGCCGCCCACGGCCCACACTTTCCTGAACGGCGGGCGCAGGCTGGCGGGAGCCGGGTAGTAGCGGGCGTGGTTGGCGGTGTAGCCGTACAGCGCCCACGAAAACCGTTCGGGCCCGCGCTTGGGCAGCACGGGGTTGGCCTGGGGCACGAAGCGGGCGTGCGGGTGGTAGATCGAGCCGGTGCGGTTGCGGGCGTACACATAACCGCCCAGCGCCAGACCGGCGAGCAGGAGCAGGGCGGTGAGCGCGATCCAGCGGCGCTTCACGCGGCGAGCTTCGAAGACGGGGAGGCGGCGGTGGTGGCGGCGACGGCGGGAGTTGGATCGTCGAGCGCCGGATGGAGCTCAGCAGCGGTGGCGCGTGCGCCGGTAGTGCTCGCGGCGGTGACCCTCACGCGCGACCCGCGGGAGCGCCCGCCGGCGCGGGCATCCCTACCGGCTGCACCCCCAGTCGCGCGTGCGCTAGCACCAGCCTTGGGCAGCTGCGCGGCGTGGGCGAGGAGTCGCGCGATTGCCGCGACCGCCAGCCACGTGAGCGCGATCAGCAGCGGGATCAGGGTCATGCCAGCCACCAGCGCGACGACATCGTGATTGGCGCTGAGCGACCAGTTCCACAGCAGATAGTCGCCTAGGGCGAGCACACCGACGACGGCCAGAGACCGTATGGGCCGTTGAGGCACGCCTTGAAACCCTAGCGGGGTGCGGGGACGGATGGGTTGTGGGCGGTATCATCCGCCAGCCTGCGGGCGAAGTGTTGTGGTTGCACGGAAGCCTTCCAAGCTTCAAGGGCGGGTTCAATTCCCGTCGCCCGCTTGGAGCCGTCTCGCGCTAGGCTTGGATCCGAAGAGCCACGGGGAGTGGCGCAGTCTGGTAGCGCACCCGGCTGGGGGCCGGGCGGTCGCAGGTTCAAATCCTGTCTCCCCGATCAGAAAATCCCTGCAAATTGGCTGGTTTTGGGAATTTGGCTAGGCGGCCAGTTTTGGGGTTGGGGTCCAATTTGGGGTCCAAAGTGCGCGATTTGGATTCTCGCGACCGTTGGCTTTGGCCGGGGGTTGCAGTGATCGGCTCCCAACATGTCCGCCGTTGCTGGCTTTCCCGGCGTGAGATCGAGTTCGTGAAGATCACCGGGCGGCGTCGTCGAACCTGCGACCACCGGGTCGCTTGAGGGTGCATCTGCCGGTGTGCATCGACGCATCGACCAGGACCTGGGACTTGACGTGGGCTGGGTTTCGTGGACTCTCGACAGGGAAGCGTGACGATCGGTCATCATCCGCCGCTCTATCTACGCTCTTGATGATGAGCGAGACACCGTGGCACGCAACTACCTGAAGAGCGATATCAAGATCCTTTGGGGTCAATCCGGTGGCCGTTGTGCGTTCCCGGGTTGCCGCACGGTGCTCGTCGCGGACGCCACTCCGCATGATCCGAAGGCGACATTGGGCGCGATCGCTCACATCGTGGCCGACAGCGACAGAGGGCCACGCGCCGATCCGTCGATGCCGTCAGACCTGCGACGGCGCGAGACGAATCTGATTCTGCTCTGCGGGACGCACCATGACGTGGTCGACGGTCAACCCAACTCGCATACGGTGGCAGAACTCCAAGCATGGAAGGCCGATCACGTGGAGTGGGTCCGTTCTCGCTTGACAGATGCCGTGGCTGCGGTTGATTTCGCGGAGCTTCAACGACTGACCGAGGTGCTTATCCTGCAGACGGCCCCGCGAGTCGCCGACGTCGCTCCACCGACGCCGCCGCCCGAGAAGCTCCGCAAGAACGATCTGACGGTGGCGGTGACTACCCGTCTTCAGATCGGCTCACTTCGGTTTCTAGACGTTGAGGATTTCGTAGCGCGCACGACGCAAAGCGATGATGGCTTTGGCGAGCGCCTAAGAGCCGGGTTTCGCGAGCACTACGAAGTCCTCATTAATAGTGGCGTGACGGGCGACGAGTTGTTCGAGGAACTCGTCGACTGGGCGGCTGCCGGGTCCACCGAGTTTGACGTTATGGCGGCAGCGCTCGCTGTAGTGACCTACCTGTTCACGATCTGCGATCTCTTCGAGCCATGATCCTGCCGACGAAGCACCTGCCATTGGAACGGACGTTGCTCGCGGCTGGAGCACAGACTTTGAGATGTCTGGATCGACCGCTTACTGTGTCGGGTTTGTGGGACCGTGTTCGTCAAGAGACGGCGTTTCCCTCGTTCGATCATTTGGTGCTGACTTTGGATGTTCTATTCGCGCTCGGAATGGTTGATCTGGAGGAAGGCAAGCTAACGCGGAGACGACCCAAGTGATCCTCGCGGTTCGTGCGAACAAGCCATCGTTTCGGACGGTGCAGTTCAAACCTGGCTTGAACCTGATCTACGCTGAGCGCACCAAGGAGTCCACTCGCAAGGACTCACGAAATGGTCTGGGTAAGAGCACGGTATTCGAGATTATCCACTTCTGTCTGGGTTGGCGAGCGACCAAGGGAAAGGGAATCCTTCGCGACGAGCTGGCGGACTGGGTGTTCTCTGTTGACATTCAATTCGGAAGTAGCGTGCTTACGCTGACCCGCAGTGTGGCAGAGCCAAGGAAGATTCAGCTACATGAGGTGGGCGCGGGCGCTGAGCCAGGAGTGGATATCGTCGCGGCGCCAGACGAGATTAGCTGGCGACTAGGGCGCTTGGCCTTCGGACTCACGGAGCAGGAGGAGTCGCTTAACTATGCACCGACCTTCCGCAGTTTGTTCTCCTATCTGGCACGGCGTGGGAGTGAGGCGTACCTCTCGCCGTTCTTTCATCATCGTCAGCAACAGGCATGGGATCAGCAGGTGAATGTCGCCTACCATTTGGACATTAACTGGGAAGATGCCAGGGAGGCCAAGCTCGTGGCAGACGATGGCAAGCTGGTCAAGGCGCTCAAGCAGGCGTCCAAGTCCAGCGTGTTGGCGAGCAGAGTGGGTACTCAGGGGGAACTTGAGGTGGAGCGAGTTCGACTTGCGACCATGATTGAGGCACAGCAGCGACGACTTGGGGAGTTTCGGGTTCACGAGGATTATCGTGCCATTGAGATTCGCGCCAACGAACTAACTGAGTCGATACACAGTCTCTCCAATGCGAATCAACAAGATCGTCGATTTCTCGACCTCTACCAACAGCAAATGTTAGAGGAGGTGGATCGTCTCGGGCCTGCCCAAGTCGCCGATGTCTACGCTGAGCTTGGCCTTGCGCTACCTGATGGGGTGCGTCAGCGACTGGATCAAGTTGAGGCATTCCACACCGCTGTCGTCCAGAACCGCCGATCGTTCTTGGACGACGAGATTGACCGGCTAAAGAGCGCAGTTGGTAAGCGCGAAACTGAAATAGGTACGCTCGACGCCGAGCGTGCCGTCCAGATGCAAGTGCTCAGAACTCACGGCGCCCTGGATGAGTACCAAGAGCTGCAGGCGCGATTGACAGAATCACGTACACGGCTTGGAGATATTGAGGCGCGTATCGCTCGACTCCGAGAGCTCACCGATGCTTCCAGTCAGCTCACGATCCGCAAGCGGCAGGTGGAGCAGCGCGCACGGCTTCGTTTCGACGAGCTCGTTGCTCAGCGGGATCGCGCCATTTCGCTATTCAACCGCAATACCGAGGCGCTTTATCAGGCACCCGGTAACCTCATTATCGACATCGGCCCGTCGGGCTTCCGGTTCAACGTCGAGATCGAACGCGCCGATAGCGAGGGCGTTAGCAATATGAAGATCTTTTGCTTCGACCTAATGCTGTCGCAACTATGGGCCACGCGCCAGTCAAGGCTTGGTTTCCTCATGCACGACAGCACGCTGTTCGATCCGGTTGACGAACGACAGGTAGCATCTGCGCTTCTCCTCGCCAAGGGTGAAGCCGAGAAGCTCGGATTTCAATACATCTGCGCGATGAACTCAGATGCATACCCCCAAGATGAGCTTCCAGACGACTTCTCGAGCGACGAGCACATCGCCGTCTTGTTGACTGACACGACCGACGACGGGATGCTTCTCGGTCGTCGCTTCTGATCGCATGTCGCTGGGTGATCTGTGCTCAGCGCAGCCAGTGGCGGTACGCCTCGATCCACTCCGCGCCCTTGGGTGGCGGGGTTGGCAGAGGCAGGTCGAGGAGCGGGATCGACTGTCGGAGCGTCTCGCGCGAGCAGATCGCGACGATCTGGTCCTCGCCGTTCAAATCCACGCGCTCGACCGTGACCTCCACGCCCAGCACTTGTGTCTTGAAGGGAACCTTCAGCTCGTCTTCGATAACGGTGAGCAGGCCGGTGACCTGCTCGCTTTCGTTGTAGCAATCGATGGTGGCCTCCTCGATCATCGCGTCGAGCTGCGCCTTGCCAATCGAAGCCATCGCGCAACGATATTCTCCGGGTCAGACGGCCTGGCCGTTTGTCAACGGCCATCGGTTTCTCCCGCGGGTGGCCGGCGGTTTCCCCCGGTCGCCGGCGCACATGCCCCGCAAACGTCCGGCGGTGATTCTACGCTGCGCAATGTGCTTTGGGACGGGGATTCGCCGCTCGAAAAGCTGATGGCGATCGAGGGCGCCGAGGAGCTCTGTCGCCAGCTGCTCGCTTCGCCGAGCGGCTGGGGGTCGAGCACCAACCATGTCGAGGCGGTTGAGTTGCTCGACAGGGTTCACGGCACCGGAAAGCTGTCCGGTTCGTTCGTTGCGTTGATGTTGTGCACGTGCCGGCGGTGGGATCGAGTCACGGCCAAGTTGATCGCCGCGATCGAGGACAGCGGCCTGCTCGGCGATGCCGACCTCGATGAGCTGGCGGAGTACTTCCTTGCCGATGAGTACGTGATCTCCTACCCGCTGGCGTGGGTCTCGCCGCAGTGGCTTGAGGTAGATCTCAGCGATGGAACGAGCCGGACCTATACGGTCGACGAGGACACGCTCGCCAAGCATCGTCCCTCCTTCGAGCCGCCGCTGCGCCGCTGGGGCGCGCAGCGCGCATTGCGGGCTGCCGTGGCGAGACTCGACGAGCTTTTGAAGTGCGCCGAAGCGTTCGAGTCGCGTCACCGCGATGCTCTCATTCATGGGTTGCTTGACGCCGCCGAGCTCCTTGACGAAGCTCGGCGGCGCCGCCTCATCGAGCGTGGTCTGCAGATGGCGCAGGCAAGCGTGCGGCGCACCGCGCTCGACCGGCTGTGCGAGCTCGACGGGTCTGAGACGGCGCTGCGGCGAGCGCACGCGGACACCAATGCGTCGGTGCGCAAATGGCGACCACAGGGATCGGAGAGCCAGACTCCGAGCCTATTCGGGACGTAAGCAAGAAGACAAAAGACCGAGCCGTCCGGCGACGCTGGAGTCGCGCGCCGAGGGGGAGGTTCAGTTTGCTCTGGCTCTTGCGAGCTTCTGGAGGGTGAGTGGTGGGCAGCGGATCTCGCCGGTGTGGAAGCGTCCGACGGGGCGGTGCAGGCAGACGGTGGCCCGTTCGTCGTCGAGCTCGATGATGGTGCCGTGGAGACCTTGGAGGTAGCGCGGGCTGATGGTGTGGTTGATGCGGACCTCGTCGCCGACGCACAACTCGGCCAGCGCGGTCGCGGAGCGGACGGTGTGCAGGAGATGGTGGCGGGCGTGGACGGCGTCGGCGAGAGCGGTGAGGTGCTCGTCAAGCTGGCCGTTTGCGATCGCGTCAAGCAGCGAGTGTGCGGGAGAGATCGACGCGGGTGACGAGAGCGGGGGCTGCTTCTGCCCGGCTGGGAGTTGTGGCTGGTGGCCTCCGCGGGAGCGCTTGCCCATCCTGACATGATCGCCCGGCGGGCGGACCGAATCGCTCACGGGCGGGTTCGGCTGAGGGGAGCCATGCGTTCGCGCCGGTCGTGGTTGGAGAATCCGGCTATGCCATCCGGAATGGAGCTGGACGTGGCGATTGCCGCAGAGGAGACGAGGCTCGCCGAGCTCGACCGGTTGAGCGAGGTTGCGCGCGGGCGTCTTCTGGAGCTGCGTGTTGCACGCGAGCGGGCGGAGCGCAAGGTTGACGATGAGCGCACCAGCCTTGGGCCGGGGGCGGCGTGGTCCGCGGAGCGTAAGGTGGCGCTGTTCGCGAGCCTCTTTCGGGGGCGCGAGGATGTGTTCCCGCTGCGGTGGGAGAACAAGGGGAAGGGCCGCAGCGGGTGGGCGCCGCGCTGCTCGAATGAGTGGGTTCGAGGCATATGCTCGAAGCCGCGTGTGAGGTGCGGGGAGTGCTCAAGCCAGGCGTTTCTTACGCCGGTGGACGCGGAGCTGCTCGCGCATCTACAGGGTCGGCAGGTGATGGGTGTCTATCCGCTCATGGCGGACGACACGTGCTGGCTGTTGGCGATCGATCTCGACGGAGCCTCTTGGCGTGGTGATGTCGCGGCGCTGCGCGAGACATGCGGTGAGCTGGGGGTGCTCCCGGCCGTTGAGCGCTCGCGTTCGGGGAATGGCGCGCACCTCTGGTTCTTCTTCAGCGCGCCGATCCCTGCCGTATTGGCCCGCCGCTTTGGGCTGATGCTCTTGACGGACGCAATGGGGCGTTGCTCGACGCTCGACATGGCCTCCTATGACCGTCTGTTCCCGAGCCAGGACACGCTTCCCAAAGGCGGCTTCGGAAACCTGATCGCGCTGCCTTTGCAGCACGGCCCACGTAAGCAGGGCAACTCGCTGTTCGTAGATGAGCAGCTCAAGCCATATGAGGATCAGTGGTCCTACCTGGAGGCACTGCTTCACATCGCGCCGGACCGCCTGGAGGCTCTCGTTGCACAGGCCGACATCGACGGTCGCGTGCTTGGAGTGGCCGGCGACGAGGTTGACCGTGAGGCGCCCTGGCGGCCACCTCGATCGCTCTCCAGCAGGCTCGCTGCGGCGGCGATGCCGGATGTCCTCAGCGCGACGCTTGCGCAGTGCCTGTACGTACGCACCAATGGGCTCCCTGCGGTCCTGGCGGATGCGATGCGCAGGCTCGCGACATTCTCCAACCCGCTGTTCCTCGAACGTCAGCGGCTGCGGCTCTCAACCGGGCGCACACCACGCGTGATCGCGTGCTTCGAGCAGCAGGGTCGATTCCTGGTGCTTCCTCGCGGCAGCCTCTTGCCACTGAAGGAGCTGCTCGACGACCTCGGTGTAAGGCTGGATCTGGCCGACGAGCGCATCGACGGGATCGAGCTCGACGTCCGGTTCACCGGCGAGCTCACCGATGTCCAGGCCGATGCTGCGCAGGACATGCTCGCCCACGAGTTCGGAGTGCTTTGTGCGCCTCCAGGGATCGGGAAGACCGTGATCGCGGCGCACCTGATCGCAGCCCGCGGATGCTCGACGCTCGTGATCGTGCACAGCAAGCCGCTGCTGGAGCAGTGGATTCAGCGCTTAACCGAGTTCCTCGACGTGGATACCAAGCAGATCGGGGTAATCGGCGCCGGAAGGAGCAAACCAACCGGTCGCCTGGACATCGCGACTGTCCAGAGCCTTGTCCGCAGGAAAGGCCTGCAGGAGCTGCTGGCCGGCTACGGGCACGTCGTCGTCGACGAGTGCCACCACGTTCCCGCGGTCACGGCCGAGCGGGTACTGCGCACCGCTGGGGCTCGTTGCGTGACGGGCCTGACAGCCACTCCGTATCGGCGCGACGGGCACCACCCGATAATCGCGATGCAGTGTGGCCCAATCCGCCACGAGATCGAACGTCGCACGGAGCGCGCGGGGGAGGAGCTGCGCCTGCGTATCGTTCGCCGCGAGACGACCTTCGATCCGGCTGTGCTCCCGACCGATGCCGGCATCCAGGAGATCTACGGGGCACTCGCTGTGGATGAGCGACGCACCGACCTCATTGTGAAGGACGCACTCCGGCTGATTGTTGAAGGGCGCTCGCCGATCATTCTCACCGAGCGGCGCGAGCATCTACAGCGACTCGCCGCGCGCCTGCGCGACCGGGTCCCGGTGCTGATCGAACTGCACGGCGAGATGCGTCCCCGTGCACGGCGTGCCGCGGTTGAACAACTCGCCACCACCAGTGAGGACACGGCGCGGGTGGTGCTTGCCACGGGCCGCTACATCGGTGAGGGCTTCGACGATCCGCGCCTGGATACTCTGCTGCTCGCGATGCCGATCGCCTGGAAGGGCACCGTCGTGCAATACGCCGGGCGCCTGCACCGCGCGCACCACGGCAAGCGCGAAGCGCTCGTCTACGACTACGTAGACGCCGAGCTGCCGGTGCTGCGCCGCATGTTCGCCAAGCGCCTGACGACCTACCACGCTCTCGGCTACATGCTCACCGACACCCAGGCCGGCTACAGCATCGAGAGCGACGAGGCGCCACTGGGGTAGGTGGTGATCCGGCGGCTCCCGATAAAACGGTATCCCTCGATGACATCTAATGTCATTTTGCGATACCATAATCGTATGGACGATGTGCTCTACAAGCCGCGTACGTTGGGCCCTCGCGAGGCGCAGGTGCTTGCGTGGCTTGAGACCGATCGTCCGGCGGTCGTTGACGTGGTGGCCGTGTCCGAGGCCGTGGGAGTTTCGCGCGAGTATGCCCGCACGCTTGTCTGGCGACTGGAGCGCAAGGGCTGGTTGCAGCGGCTGACCGGGGGGCGCTACGAGCCGCTGCTGGGCGAGTCGGGGGGGTGGTCCGCTCCGAACCCGTGGGCGGCGCTCGATGGGTGGGTGCGTCCGCACTATGTCTCGTTTGCGTCCGCGGCGCACGAGCTCGGGTTTACGCCCGATCGGCCTGGGGAGGTGCAAGTGGCGACCGTGCATGGGGCGACGCTGACGCTGCGAATGGCGCAGGCCGGCGTGCGCCTTGTGCGCTTGCGGCGCTTCACCCAGTTCGGCTCAGAGGAACGGCAGATGCACGGGCACGCGGTGTTCATCGCCGGTGTCGAGCGGTGCGTCCTCGATAGCGCAAGTCATTTGGATCTCGCTGGCGGTGTGCTCGGGCTCTCGCGGATACTCGCGCGCTCTCACGAGAGCATCGACTGGGAGCGCCTGGTCGGCATGGCCGGCGAGTTGCCGCGCGGCGTTCGCGCATTGCGCCGCACTGGTGCGCTGCTTGAGATTATTGGCGTGGATGCTCCACCGGCACTTCGGCACGCCACGGGCGAGACCCATCGCGCGCTGATACCGCTCGACGATATTCCTGCTATCGAGGGCAACGCGGTGGTTCTCAGTGGGTGGGGTGTCGTGCTGAACGTCTCGTCCGAGGCGATCCGCGAGGAGCTCCAGCGCTGATGGTGAGTACCGCGCTGATCCGCCAGTACGCACATGGCGCACGGGTTTCGCCCGAGGTGGCCGGTCAGGACATCGTGTTGCACTACGCGCTCGCGTTGCTCAACGAGCGGGGCCTGATCGGCCGTCCGGCGGGAGGCGGCGCTCCGGGGCCACTGTTGTTCAAGGGTGGCACGGCGCTGCGCAAGTGCGTGTTCGGGTCGTTGGGGCGCTTCTCGGAAGACATCGACCTGGATGCCGAGCGCAAGAACGGCTTCGAGGCGGAGATCGAGGACCTCTTTCAAGAGGAGTACCACGGTTTGCGCTTTCGGTTCACAGGCGTGAGGTACTCCAGCGAGGAGAACTTCAGCGGCACGGTCGAGTTCACGCACGAGCACGGACAGGGAACGTTCGAGCTGCAGATCTCCTATCGCATGGGAACCATTCTCCCGACGGTCGACTTGCCGCTCGCCCCGGCGCTTTACCAGGCGCGGGTCGAGTGTGGCGTACCGACTCTGCACGGGCTCGACCCATACGAGATGATCGCCGAGAAGGTAATGGCCTGCAGTCGAAGAATGAAGGGCTCCGGCAAGGACGTCTATGACCTCGATCTCTGGGCCGGCAGACCGTTCGACGCGGCGCTTGTGCGCCGTCTCGCGGTCTTGAAGGCGTGGACCGACCGACGCAGTCATCCCCGGTATGTCCCAGCCTCGATGCTGTCCGCGATCACACCCGAGAACTTTCGCTGGATCGACCTCAAGGGCCTGGTACCACGCAACGAGACCGACAGGCTGGCCGAGCAGGAGAGGATCTGCGCCGCTGTACGCGCCCGCTTCGCGAGCCTCGCGGACCTGGATGTTGACGAGGAGGCGCTGCTCGCCGACCAAACATCCCACCGTGAGGGTCAGCT
Organism: uncultured Solirubrobacterales bacterium; assembly: GCA_963812955.1. Taxonomy (GTDB): domain Bacteria; phylum Actinomycetota; class Thermoleophilia; order Solirubrobacterales; family Solirubrobacteraceae; genus Palsa-744. Next base: position 312,801 of record CAWEXC010000001.1, on the reverse strand, counting down.
GTTCGCACGGCTCGCCGACGACGCACGCGAGATGCGCCGACGGTTCGGATAGGTGGTGGACCGGCCCCTTCGATCACCGATCGTTGGGGTCCAATTTGGGGTCCAAAGTGAGAGCAACTCAGGAGCACTCAGACGCACTCAAGCCCAGTAAACACAGGGCCTGAGCACTGAGTGACACCAGAACGCTCCGGCTGGGGGCCGGGCGGTCGCAGGTTCAAATCCTGTCTCCCCGATTTTCCGTAGGACCGCGAAGGCCAGCGAACACGGGCGAAAAGCCCCGAAAAAACTCGGCTTCGTGGGACGCCGTTCGCTCGTGTTCGCTGCTGCTCGATGGCTTCGGTGACCGCAAAGTGGCCGCAGACAGCGCCTTGCGGTCGTTTTGCGGCCGGCGTGCCGACTGACTGGACCCCGTTCATGAGTCCACCCGTTGTGAGAGTAGGTGGTTGTTGTCGTGTTGTAAGTTAGGGGTACTTGGGGTCACGTGTAGCGGCTCGGCAGAGACAGCGGATGAACGGCGGTCTGAGGCAGATGCCATCGCACGTCGTTCCCTGAAGTCGAGATAGACGGCTATGCGCGGATCTTCTCGGCGAATCGCTCGCGTGCTGCTTGGCGAGATACGCCGAGCGCGATGCCGATCTCGCCCCACGATCGGTGGTTGGCGCGTGCTCGCGCGACTAGCTCGCGAATGCGGGCCTCGCCTGTGCGCACGCTGTCGACGGCCTCTGCAAGGGTACGTAGGTCGGTCGTGTCGTCCATCGGTACGCTCGACGGGTCGGACTCCTCGGCGAGCTTCGCTGCTCGTTGGATCTCCTCGTCGGTGTGCATGGCTTTCGCTCCGGTCATCGGTGGGGTAGGTATTGGGGGCGGGCACGCATGGCGTGGACGATCACGGGATCGTCGGTGTCCACGCCGAGGACGCCGATCTCGGGCAGGTCGCCATCGTGGGCAGGACCGACGCGCATCGTGAAGTCGTCATCGAGTTGCCACTGCGCGATGGGGTTGCGGACCGCGTGGAGCATGTCGTCGTCTGTGATGTCGTGCTTTCGAGCCGTCTGCGCGATACGCACGGAATGACAAGATACCTTGTCGGACAGCGCTTGTCAAGCTACCTTGTCAGGCGGACCGGATCTGCCGGGTTCCGGCTACCGCAAATCGACCGCAGCAGGCGCGCAAACGGCTCTGCAAGCCAACTTGAACCCCGCTCCCCGATCTGTTAGCAACAGGGGTTGTGGCCGTCTAATGGGAACCGAATCCGCTCAACTCGACCTTCGTCAGCTCCGTGCGAGGAGGGAGGATATCTTGGGGTATGCGACCGCCCGCGGCGCGCGCAACGTTCGGGTCTTCGGCTCGATCGCGCGTGGTGAGCCTGGCGCTGGGAGCGACGTCGATCCGCTGAGCGGAGTCGGATAGAAGCAGGTCCAGCGAATAGCGTCCAACTTTGTGCTCGCGCGCCTTCAACTCGAGAGCCAGGCCCAGTGCATCTCCAAGTAGGCCGACGTTCTCCGCGAGCCACGGTGTGAATTCATGAGACTCATGTGGCCATGCGACTCGTGCAGAGACTCGGCCCGGAGCCCCAAACGTGAGGTTTTGTCTGGGATTGTCCATGGCTCGAGTTAGTTGCTCCCCTCGACAGTCGGCAAGCGTTCATCAGAGGTCGTGGGACATAGGACGTCCTCAAGGCGGTATCGTGCGGTTCCCGGGAGGTCACGGGTGCTGACTGGCCCCGAGTGGCTGCCGAGCCGGACATCGCGCTGTGGGATGAGCAAAATTGCGTGCTCCTGCGGGTAGTCGTCGAAGCTCGTGTTCGGCTCGGGCTCCCAAGCGGCGACGGGATAGGTACCGAGCAACTCACTTTGTTTGTCAGTGGGCTCTATCCACAGCTCGGCGACCCAGCCCTGTTGGGCCGGGATCGGATCGGCAACGGCGTCGATCAGCAAGGCTTCGAAGGTGCCGTACTGTGTCTCGATCGTGCTGTCGGGGTGGAAGTCGACGAGGTAGGGGTCGTCACCGCTCAGCATCAGGACGCGGGGACGCTCTCGCCCATCGGCATCGGGCGGCGCGTAGCCAACGACCGGGAGGCGTACCATCGCGGCGGGGTTGCCCTCCTTGTCGATGAACTCATAGGTCGCCGGCAGGCGGACAGCCATCGTTGTGTGATGCTACAGAGGCGACTGTCCCGGCGCCCGCCACTTGGAAGGCGGCCACTACGCGAGCATGTGCCTTCGAACTTGGGGCGATCTCTTAGAGGCGTGGAGTGGGTCTGATGTCGCACGTAGCAGCCTGGCTACACCAGCATGTACCGTCCGGGTGCCACTCGGACCAGTCGCCGCGTGGGACTCCCGAGGCGTTGGCGATCAACGCGGTCTTGATAGAGGGACGCCGCCACCGCTGCAGCTATAGGCTGCACCTCCGTCCAGCTAGACCGTGAGCCTCGGCCTCCACGAATCCCGGAGCGGCGATCCTAGGCGAGCTTGGCGGTGAATGACGCCTTACCGGAGCACGTCTCCGGTTCGGACTGGGTCGAAAGTAGTGGGTACGTTAGGCTCTCTGTGAAATAACCGCTGGCGGTGCCGTTCTTCTTGAAGGCGATCGAGAACACCGACTGTCCAGTTGCATTGAGCGGTGACTGGCCGGGGGGTGCTAGGTCAACCGAGAAGGGAGCCTGCTCGGTCACTTTGCCTGAGCTTGGGAGCGCAACCAGAGTTGCGAAGTTGCCGGTTCGATAACTTTCGTAGGGTCCCCCCTTGCAGAGGATCGCCGGCGACTTGGGGAGCGCTACGCAGAACTGCAGTTTGCCGCCGCACTGCGCGTGCTTCAGCGTCACCGTCCCGCCGGGCGGCAGGTCGGAAGTCCGATTCAGCTTGTAGGTCCCGGTCTTAAACGCCGCTGACTTCGCGGTTGCACCCGCGGCGCTCGTCAGGAGCGCGACGAAAGCCACCCCCACCACCACAAACGGTCTCACCCAGCGCATCCTGCCCCCTTCGGCTATCGCTACTCCAGCGGTCCCAAAGTAGCCTACAGTACTCAGGGGGCACAGGCGCAGTGATGGGTAGCACACGGGTAGCAGGCGTCCGCCAGCGCCGCGCCAGAACTGCCCGTTCGGAGACCTTTGAGCCTGTCTCCCCGATCAGAGTCGACTGGCGCCGGTCAGGGCCGCCGCCACCGCGTCGCGCAGGCTGCACATCGTCGCCGCCGCGCCGCGAAATCCGTCCTGCCGCGTGAGCGGCGTCACCCCGAGATCCCCACCCGCTTGCTGAACGGGCTGTCGAACACCCCGCTTGAGTTGAGCGCCGCGTGGATCGCTTGCCAATCCTGGTAGCGGGGGTACATCGCTTCCACCAAGCCGTGGCTTCCGGTGAGCGTGTTCACCTGGCCCCAGTGTGGTCGTCCGTCGAATGCATGGAGCGCGCGTTCGTGTGCTGCCTGCAGCTCCGTTCCGCCCACCGTGTGGGTGGCCATGATCAGCTCGATCATCATCGTGTCCTGTCCCTGCATCATCGACAGGTGGGCGTCGCTGGCCTTCACGAAGCGCAGCGAGATCGGTGCGCTGTGGTAGACGTTGCCCAGGCGCCGGCGCTGGGCGGCGACCTCGACGATCCGCTCGACGGCGGCGAGGTGAAATTGGCGCTCGTCGATCGGGATGCCGATCTCGCACGAGTAGGCGGGCAGGTAGTTGGCCGCGCCGATGTTGAACACCCGGTAGCTGATGTTGACGTAATCGTCGTTGACCAGCGCCTTGAGCGCCTGTCGGAGCAGAAACGGTGAGATCTGCGGGCGCAGACCGACGGCGAGGTTGATCAGCAGCGGGGTGAATGGAAAGCGCGCGGCCAGTTCCATCAACAGGCTGCGACTGCGACGGTGGTCGTGACGGTATTCGGAGGGAGGGATCGGGTTGCGCGTGGTGACGAGGCATTCGATCTCCCCATCGCCGTTGGGGTAGGGGCTGAAGACCAACTCATAGTGGACGTTCTCGGCGAGCACGTCGCCGCGTGCGAGCTGCTCGCGCACCCGCGACCAGGTGCTCATCGCGCGTACCTCGCGTAGGTAGAAGAGCGGCCCCACCTCGAGGATCACGGAGTGGATCAGGCCCATGCAGCCGATGCCCACCACGGAGGCGTGGAACCAGTGGTCGTCCTGGTGGAGCTGACGGTCGGGGTAGCGCGCCCGGTAGGCGTCGGGGTCGCTGGGCCCGTCGCGGGGCTCGATCCGGTGGACGGTGCCGCCGGCGGCGACGATGTCGAGCGAACGGACGAAGTCAGACAGCGGCCCAAAGCCGATCCCCGATCCGTGGGTTGAGGTCGAGATCACCCCCGCGACGGTCTGCCCATCAAAGCCCCCCATGTTCGGCAGGGCGAGCTCGCGCCCTTGCAGGTAGGCGTTGAGCTCGGCGATCGTCATCCCGGCCTGCACCCGCACAAGCGCGCGGCCACCGGCGTCTTGCGCGTCAGGGTGGTGGGCTCCGGCGTCGGGCGTGCCTGCCAGGTCGGCGCCCGTGCCACGTGTGCCCGCGTGCACTCCCGCGATGCCGGGGCGCAGCAGATCGGACTCCAGATCAAGCGGCCTGTTCAGTCCGGTCGGATGGACGAGGATGCCGTCGGTCAACGCAACGTCCGACCAGGAATGGCCCGACCCGACGGCGCGCACGGCGCAGCCGTCGCGTTCGGCTTCGCGGACGATCGCGCAGAGCTCCTCGAGCGTCGTCGGAGTCACCTGGCGCAGCGGGTCGATGCCCTCGTTGCCGGTGTTGTTGCGCCAGCGCTTGCGCAGGGTGACACGCTCACGCAGCCCCATTGCGCTCAGGCTCCCAGCTCGCCGATCAGTCGCTCGATGCCACGCTCGGCGAGCGCGGCGATCGTCTTGGAGGGATTCACTCCCAACGCGGTCGGCACGATCGATCCGTCCAGTACGTGAAGACCCTCGTAGCCGTACACCTTCCCGGCGTCGTCGACGACGCCCAGGGCGGGATCGTCGGCCATCGGGCAGCCGCCCAGCGGGTGCACCGTGATGTAGCCGCTGAGCGGCCATGTGTCGAGCGCGAAGAAGGGCTCGGCGCCCACGCCGCGGGCAAGCTCATTTGCAACTTGCTTCATCGCCGTGAACAGGGTTTCGCTGCCGTGCCGGCTCCAGCGGATGTCAAAGCATTTCAGCAGTGGCGTCAGGCGCATCTGCCCGTCGGCGGCGTCGCGGCCGATCATCAGGAACACCAGCGAATCGTCGATCGGACGCTCGGGAGGGGGCGGGCGCAGGTGACGGTGGGTTATGTGCTGGTCGCTGAAACCCAGGTATGCCGCTAGGCGCTTGGCGCGCAGCAACAGCGTGCGCCAGCCGTGGATCCTGTCCACGACGCGTACGATCTCGAGCAGCCCGCCGAAGTTCGAGGGCAGCCCGCCGTCGGCCACCAGGAAGCCGTGCTCCTCGGTGTAGTCGAGCACGCTCGTCATCGACGGCCCGAAGTCGGCGCGCGGGCTGCCGACATCGCTCGCACGCGGGTCGAACGCCGCGCCCAGCGCGTCACCATTGCCCGAAAAATGGCTCCCAAGGGCAGGGGCGAGGTGGGGGAGGCGCGCGCGGTTCTTCAACAGCAGCCGAGTCGATCCGAGCGTGCCGGCCGCGAGCACGACCGTCGGTGCTTGCACCGTGCCGCTCCTGCGACGCTCCAGGTCGCGGAAGCCGACATTCCACATCGCGCCGGCGTGCCCGGGCGGATCGAGCCGCTGTACTTCGTGGAGCGGATATACCTCCGCGCCCAACTGCTCGGCGCGGGCCACGTAGGTGATGTCGATTGTGTTCTTGGCGTGGATCGGACAGCCGATGTCGCAGCGGCCCAGGTTTTCACACGGCTTCTGGTGAACGCCGCTGAACGGGTGCTCGCGCTCCCCTTCGAAGTTGACGGCCAGCGGCAGGCGCTGCGCCTGCTTGCCGATGCGCTGGCCGGCGGCGGCGAACGCGTCCATCTTGGGCAGCCCTGGGGGCGTCTGCATCGGCAGCAGCGCCTCCTCGGTGCGGTCGTAGTAGGGGTCGAGCACGTCGCGATCGATCGCCTGCGGCCAGCCCTTCTGGAACACGTCCGCGGGCGTGCGCAGCTGCACGTTGGCGTACACGAGCGAGCCCCCGCCGACGCCCGCGGCGGTCACCACCGAGAGGTCGCGCATCAGCCGCAGGTCGAACAGCCCGTGTGGGTTGAGCGTCGGATGCCACAGCGCCGCCGGCGCCTGCGCGGGCGTGGCCGGGAAGTCCGCTGCCGCGAAGCGCTGCCCCCGCTCGAGCACCGCCACTCGGAGGCCCGCTTCGGCCAGTCGGCAGGCCGCGATCCCGCCGCCAAAGCCCGATCCGACCACGATCGCGTCGTAGGTCGCATCCATGCCCGCGAGCCTACACTATCTTCCAAAGGTTGGCAAAAAAAGGAGGACCGGATGTTTGAGGAAATCGAGGAGCGCTTTCGCGAGGTGCTTGCACGGCTGCGGCATCGCGACGCGCCTGCCGATGGGCCTGCGGCCGGTGCGCCGGGTGGCGGAGCCGCAGCCGGAGGGCCAGTTGGTGGGCCTGCGGCCGCTGCGCCGGGTGGCGGAGCCGCGGCCGGGGGGCCGAGTGGCGGGCGGGTCATCCGCGACGTGATGGACCCCGCCTTCCTCAAGCGCCAGCTCGACGTCATCCAGGCGGCTGGGGCGCAAAGTCCGGGTGGCAACCGGCTCTCGCAAACGGCCTACGACGAGGCATACAAGGAGCTCGAGGAAGCCCAGGCGGGCGACCAGACGACGCCCTTCATGCCCCGCACTGCCGCCAACAGCAACCTGCAGTCGGTGCTCACGACCTGTATCGAGTCGAGGCTGGAGAACCTGCTGAAGGTTCTCCCTGAAGGACTCGACCGGCTGGCGCACGCGATCATCGGCGACATCGAGATCTTCCGCAAGTTCGGTCCCTGCGACCCGCTGTGGATGGAGACGAAGCTCGCCGAAGAGCTCACCAAGATCGACGGCCGACCCGACTTCCCGGACACCCCCGCCGGCCCCGTGGCGCTCGCCCCCAACGCGCGGGTGATCCTGGTAGGGGATTGGGCCACGGGTCTGCCCGGTGCGGTCGCGGTTGCTGCTCAGATAGGCAAACGGCTCGAACAGGGGCGGGGCCGCGAGCAGCACCTGATTCACCTCGGCGACACCTACTACTCCGGCTGGCAGGAGGAGTATGAAACGCGCTTCCTGCGCTATTGGCCGGTGGATCGCAAGGAGCAGGAGGTGCTGTGCTGGTCGCTCAACGGCAACCACGACATGTACTCGGGTGGCCATGGCTACTTCGGCTACCTGCTGCACGATCCGCGCTTCCGCGGGCACTGGCTCGGTGGGCATCCCGAGCAGACACCGTCGAGCCACTTCAGCCTGGAGAACGGTGATTGGCAGATCCTCGGTCTCGACAGCGCCTACGAAGACCACGACCTCGCCGGCTCGCAGGCCGAGTGGGTGGCCGGCAAGCTCGGGGGCGCGCGCAAAACGATGCTCCTCACCCACCACCAGCCGTTCAGCGTCTATGAAAAGGTCACACAGAAGATGACCAAGCAGATCCAGCCACTGTTCAACGAAGCCAAGCGGCTGGACGCGTGGTTCTGGGGCCACGAGCATCGCTGCACCGCGTACGGCCCCGACCAGGAACACCCCGATGGCCCGGTGCCGTGGCTGCGCTTCGGCTCGTGCGTGGGCAACGGCGGCGTGCCCCAGATTCTTCCCGACCCTCCGCTGTCGGGCGACGCGCGAGACGTCGAAGGCTACGCGCCGCTGAGCTGGGCCTACGACGGGGAGGAGACGGCCGACGGCAATGAGTGGCTGCGCTTCGGCTTCGCTGTACTCGACTTCGATGGGCCACAGGTCAAAGTCGAATACGTCGATGAGCACGGCAACCAGGCGCACCAGCTGGTGCTCGCGTGACTCGCTATCTTGTGAGCAATGCCCACCTGCGCTCATCTCGATGCGGTGGAGATCCTCGACACGCCGGCGGAGGTGGCGGGTTGCGAGGAGTGTCTGGCAACCGGTGGCCGGTGGGTGCATCTGCGGATGTGTCAAACCTGCGGTCACATCGGCTGCTGTGACAGCTCACCGGGACGCCACGCGACGGCTCACCATCGCAGCACCGGTCACCCGATCATCCGCTCAGCGGAGCCGGGCGAGACCTGGAGCTGGTGCTACGTTGACGAGCTGATGCTGCAACTGCACGCTCAGTAAGCCCGGTCTGTCGAGGCGCTGTGTGCGCCGTTTCATTGCAGATCTGACCGGCAGATCCTCTACCGTGCCTCGTACATGAGGGCCGCGCGACGCGAATCGGCACGCTGAGAACGTGCGCAGCCGCACGACGATCCTGATCCTGGGTACGGCGCAGTTCGTGATGGTGCTGGACAGCACGGTCATGAACGTCTCGATCTCCCAGGTCGTGGCCGACCTGCACACCACCGTGTCGGGGGTGCAGCTGGCGATCACCGCCTACACACTGGTGATGGCGGCGTTCATGCTGACCGGCGCGAAGCTCGGGGACATCTTGGGGCGCCGGCGGGCCTTCTCGATCGGCCTTGCGATCTACGGGGTGGGGTCGCTGACGACCGCGCTCAGCCCCAACCTCGGCGTCCTGTTGATCGGCTGGTCGCTGATCGAGGGGCTCGGCGCGGTGCTGGTGATCCCCGCGATCGCCTCGCTCACCGCGGCCAACTACACCGGCCGCGAACGGGCGCTCGCGTACGGGCTGCTCGGCGGGATCGCCGGCGCCGGCGCGGCCGCCGGGCCGCTGATCGGCGGCTTCGTCACCACCGAGTTCAGCTGGCGAGTGGTGTTCGCCGCGGAGACCGTGATCGTGCTCGTGCTGCTCACGTTGGTGCGCAAGATCGGCGACCGGCCGACCGGCGAGCCGGTCAAGCTCGACGTCGTCGGCGCGGTGCTTTCGGCGCTCGGGCTCGGTCTCACCGTGTTCTCGATCCTCAAGATCAGCACCTGGGGCCTGTTCAAACCAATCGGGGCGCTCACCATCGGCGGCACCGAGATCACCCCGTTCGGCTTCTCGGTCGTTCCCTTCCTGATTCTCGCAGGCCTTGTGATCCTCGGCCTGTTCGCCCGCTGGGAGCAGCGCGTGGCGGCCGCCGGGCGCGCGCCGCTGCTGGCGCCCGACCTGCTGCGCATTCCGCAGCTGCGCGCCGGCCTCTCGACGCTCGTCTCGCAGTACCTGATCCTCGCCGGCACGTTCTTCGTGCTGCCGCTCTACCTGCAGCTGGTGCTCGGCTACAACGCGCTGGAAACCGGCGTGAAGATCCTGCCGATCTCGGTGACGATGATGCTCGCCGCGGTGCTCGGCCCGCGGCTGGCGACTCGCACCTCACCCCGCAAAGTCGTGCAGATCGGGCTCGGCTTCCTGTTCGTCTCGATCGGTTGCCTGATGGCGAGCATCACCCCGTCGCTCTCCTCCGTCGCGTTCGCGCTTTCGCTGGCGGGCTTCGGCGTCGGGATCGGCCTGGCGTTCTCCCAGCTCGGCAACGTCGTGATGTCATCCGTCGGGGAATCGCGCTCCAGCGAGGCCGGGGGCGTGCAGGGCGCCGCACAGAACCTCGGTCAATCGCTCGGCACGGCGCTGATCGGCGCCGTCCTGCTCACCGGCTTGACCACCGGCTTTCACCAGCGCGTGCTTGCCGATCCCGCGATTCCCTCGCAGGTGCAGCAGCAGGTGGTGCACGGCACCGAGGAGGGTCTGCCGATGGTCTCCCAAGCGCAGTTCAAGGCCGAGGTCGAGCAGGCGGGGCTGCCGCCCGAGCAGGCCACCAAGCTTGTCGGCTTCTACAACGACGCACAGATCGAAGCGCTCAAGCGCTCGCTGCTCGTGGCCTGTGCGTTCGCGCTCGTGGGACTGTGGTTCGCCCGCTCCCTGCCCGGTGAGGCGCTTGCCACGGCGGAGGACCAGCCGGTGGCGTCGGCATCTCAACCGCAGCCGGCGGTGTAGAGTGCCCCGCACGCCCTACCACCCCTGGCGGGCGAGGCCGGATCACCTCCGCGGCGGGGAGGCTGCAAGCGGATGACGAGCGCAGGCCCCACCGGATCGAGCCCGTCCCCTGAGGAGGGAGGTCCTGCCGCGACTGCAGGCCCTGCCGCAACCGGTGGGAGTGGGGTCGCCGGTGGCGCGGTCGCGACGCGACGACATCCGCCTGGGTTCTGGCGCGCGCGGACGCTGGTGATTCTGGCCAGCATCCTGATCATCTTCTCGATCATGGCGACGTGGATCCGCGCCCAGATCATCGATACCGAAGGCTGGACGCAAACCAGCGTGCGGCTGCTCCAGAACGAAAAGGTCCGCGAAGTTGTCGCCAGCGACCTCTCCGAACGGCTGCTGAGCGTGGTGGACGTCCAGAACCTCGCCGCTGAAAAGCTGCCGAAGGAACTGCAGCCGCTGGCGCCGCTGCTCTCCACCGCCGCGGCGCAGGTGGTGCCTCAGGCGATCGAAAAGGCGCTCGAAGTCCCCGCGATCCAGGAACTGTGGGGGCGTGCCAACCACATCACGCACGAACAGGTGACGCGGATCCTCAACGGGGGCAGCGGCGCGCTCTCGACGTCTGGCGGCGTGGTGAGCATCAACCTCGAACTGCTGGTCGACCGGATCGGCGAACGGCTGGGCGTGGGCAACGAAGTCGGCGCCAAACTGCCCGCCAACCGCCGCACGCTCGTGCTGCTGCGCTCCTCCCAGCTGAAGCTCGCGCAGGACGGTGTCAAAGCGATGCGCGGCCTCTCCTTCATCCTGCCGCTGCTGGTGGTGCTGATGTATATCGGCGCGCTAGCGCTCGCCGCCGGCTACCGCCGGCGGGTGCTGCTGGAGATCGGCGTCGGGATCATCGCCGGCGCGCTCATCTCGCTCGTGTTGCGCCGCTGGATCGAGTCCTACGTCGTGAGCAGCCTCGTGCACAACGAAGGCCTGCGCCCGGCGATGCGCGAAGTCATGGAGATCTTCACCGCCGGCTGGCGCAGCCGCGCGCTGTGGCTGCTGATCACCGGTGTCGTGGTGATCTTCGCCGCCTGGCTGGCGGGCCCGATGCGCTGGGCCAGGCGCCTGCGGGATCTGATCGCGACACCGCTCGAGCACCACCCGGCCTGGTTTGCCGCGGGGGCGGTCGCGATCGTGCTGCTGATCGCCACGCTCGGCCCGGCGCGCACGCCCGGGCAGGCGCTGCCGCTGTTGATCCAGCTCGTGCTCGTCGTCGTCGGCGTGCTCGCGCTGCGTCGCCAGATCGAGCAGGAGCGGGGGGAGGCGTCGTCGGCCGGTCCGCCGACGCTCGTACACCCGCCGCCGCCCGAGGCGGGGTAGGATGCCCCGCCCCCGAGCGGCTGTTTGATCGCCCACGCGCGCGGACGATCCCCAACCCCAACCGCTTGAATGCCCGCTCGTCTAGCTCAGCATTCGACCGGCGTGAACGCCTGCTTGTAGCTCGCGACGAGCTTTTCGCCCACGGTCAGCACCTTCGTCAGGGCTGCCGGCAGCGAGAGGCTCGTCAGTTCGTGCGAGATGCTGCTCAGTTCCGCGGACATTTGGGCGGTGGCCTTTTCGGCCGCTTCCTTGCGCGAGCCGCTCAGCTGGCCCTGGGCCCCTTTGACCTTCTGCAGCCCTGCTTCGATCCCCTTGATGTCGTTCTGCACCGTGCTGGTGCTGGCATCGGCGAGGGTCATGCTCGTCAGGCTGTCCACGCTCGTGCTGACTTCCTTCTTGCCTTCGCACACGGTCTTTTCGGCCTTCGCCTGTGCGGATTCGCCGCATCCCGTGGCGAATGCGAGCGGCAGCAGCAGGCCGACGAGGGCGAAGCGGTAGCGCACGCCGTCACGCTACGCGGACGGGGGGTGAGCGACCCTCACTCGGATCGGGTGAAAACGGTTCGTTCTTGGGGGGTGAGGACCGCTCACCCCGCGCTGCGTGAGGATCGGGCGGTCCGTTTCCGCCCATCTCCCATCCCGGAGGCCGCCCGCGGATGACCAACGACCTCGCGCGCTGGCAGTTCGCGACGACGAGCATCTACCACTTCCTGTTCGTCCCGGTGACGATCGGGCTGGCGTTCCTCGTGGCGATCCTGCAAACCGCGTGGCACCGGAATGGGAACGATGACTACCGTCGCCTGACGCGCTTCTTCGGGACGCTGCTGCTGATCAACGTCGCGGTCGGGGTCGTCACCGGACTGGTGCAGGAGTTCGAGTTCGGGATGAACTGGTCGACCTACTCGCGCTACGTGGGCGACGTGTTCGGCGGGCCGCTGGCGATGGAGGGGCTGGCGGCGTTCTTCCTGGAGTCCACGTTCCTGGGGCTGTGGCTGTTCGGCTGGGGGCGTTTGCCCAAGCGGGTGCATCTGGCGTGCATCTGGCTGGTGGCGGGCGGGGCGATGCTCTCGGCGATGTTCATCATGGTCGCCAACTCGTGGATGCAGCACCCCGTCGGCTACACGATGAACAGCCACGGCGAACCGCAGCTCAACAACGTCGGCGCGCTGTTCACCAACCCGACGTTCCTGTGGGGCTACGTGCATGTGATCCTCGCCTCGCTGATCACCGGGGCGCTCGTGATGCTCGCGGTAGCGGCGTGGTACCTGCGCAAGCAGCGCGAGGTCGCCGCCTTCCACAAAGCGGCGCAGCTGTCGGTCGCGGTGCTGCTGCCCTCGATCCTGCTGACGATGTTCGTGGGCAGCGAGCTGGGCGTGGTCGAGACCAAGTACCAGCCGATGAAGATCGCCGCCGCCGAGGCGCAGTGGGCAAACTGCAAACCGTGCTCGTTCTCGCTGTTTCAGATCGGGGGCGGCAACAACGACAAGACGCCCTCGCAGCTCATCGAAGTGCCCTATCTGCTGTCGCTGCTGGCGACCAACTCCTTCAGCGGCGGCGTGACGGGCCTCAACCAGCTACAGCGCGAATACGAAGCTAAATACGGGCCGGGCAACTACGTGCCGGACGTGTTCATCCAGTACTGGTCGATGCGGGTCATGGCCTATCTGGCGTCGCTGATCGTGCTGCTGGCGCTGTGGGGCGGGTGGCTGCTGCACCGCGGTCGCTTCGATCGCTCGAAGTGGTTTCTGCGCCTGTCGATCTTGGCTGTCGTCACGCCCTTCCTGATGAACACCGCCGGCTGGCTGCTCACCGAGAGCGGACGCCAGCCGTGGATCGTGCAGGGTTTGATGAAGACCGCCAACGCCAACTCACCCTCGGTCAGCGCCACGGAGATCTGGATCAGCCTGTCGGCGTTCGTGCTGGTGTACATCGCGCTCGGGGCCGTCGAGGTCGTGCTGATGACGCGCTACGCGCGCAAAGGCCTCGAGCCCGAGGGCGCCGGTGGCGGCGAGTCGGGCTCCGCGCCCAGCGGTCCGACGGCGGGTGCGGCCGGTGTGGGCGGGACCTCGATTCCGGCGCTGACCTACTGAGGCAGGGTGGATATGTCATCCAAATGCACCCCTACCACTTCACAAAATGAAGGGTTGGGGCCCGAAAAATACATATACAACCCCGACACCCCCGCGGACTGAGGCCGTATGCATCTGCACACGCTCTGGTTTGTGATCCTCGCGATTTTGTGGGTGGGGTTCTTCGTGCTGGAGGGCTTCGACTTCGGCGTGGGCGCGCTGCATAAGCTTGTCGGCCGCACCGAAACCGAGCAGCGCGTGGCGATCAACACGATCGGCCCCTGGTGGGACGGCAACGAGGTGTGGCTGGTCGTGGCCGGAGCCGGCACGTTCGCGGCTTTCCCGGCGTGGTATGCGACGATGTTCTCCGCCCTCTACCTGGCGCTGCTGCTGGTGCTGCTCGCGCTGATGGCGCGCGGCGTGGCGTTCGAGTTCAGGGGCAAGAGCGATGACCCGCGCTGGCGGGCGACGTGGGCGTGGTGCACGACGCTCGGCAGCCTCCTGATCCCGCTGCTGATCGGCGTCGGGCTCGGCGACCTGCTGAACGGTCTGCCGATCGACTCCCACCACGATTTCACCGGCAATTTCTTCGACCTGCTCACTCCCTACGGCCTGTGGACGGGCGTGACGCTGCTGGGGCTGTGTCTGCTGCACGGGGCCACGTTCCTGAAGCTGCGCACCACCGGCGAGGTGCGCGAGCGCGCGCGCGCCGCCGCGCGGCCGTTGGGCTGGGCGGCGATCGCGCTGGTGGTGGGCTTCGTGGCCTGGACGCTCTCTGTTGCCGACCACACCCAGGTCCCCGGGCCCGTGCAGGTGCTGGCGGTGATCGCGGTGGTGTTCGCCGCGCGGCTGGCGAGCAGCGACCACGATGGCTGGGCTTTCACCGCCTCAGCGGTCGCGATCGCCGCGACGGTCGGCTCGATCTTCATCGACCTGTATCCGCGCGTGATGGTGTCGAGCACCAACTCCGCTTACAACCTGACCGTCAACAACGCGGCCTCCGGTCACTACGCGCTGGTGGTGATGTCGATTGTGACGGTGATCTTCCTGCCGCTGGTGCTGCTCTACCAAGGCTGGTCGTTCTACATCTTCCGCGCGCGGGTCGGCGCTCCCGCAGGGCAGGCCGTGGGTGCGCGGCCTCACGGCGACTCTCGCAGCACCCCCTCGATCACCTGACTCTGCGGGCGCCCCAGCCGCACGGTGATCCAGTCGATCAGCACCTTCAGGCGCTGACCGGGTACACCGCCGAGGTAGTACATGTGCACCGTCAGATAGGTGAAGAAGGCGGGGCGCCCCCACAGCTCGACGCCGCGGATAGCGCACACCGCGCGGCCCCGGCCCACCACCGCCAGGGCGCCCTTGTCGAAGTAGCGGAACGGCGTGGTGGCGCTCGGCGCTCCCGCGCGGATCGCCTTCGCCACATGGCGCCCCTGCTGGATCGCCACGGTGGCAAGCCCAGGCAGCGGCTCGCCGTGGAGGTCGTTAAGTGAGGTGGCGTCGCCGATCATCGAGATCTCGCGGTGCCCGGGCACGGTCAGATCCGGTTCGATCCGCACGCGCCCGGCACGGTCGGTGTCGGCATCGGTCGCCTGCGCCACGGTCGCCGCGAACGGCACGGCCTGCACGCCGGCCGCCCACACCACGGTTCGCGCGGCGATCCGCTCGTCCGCGATCGTCACGCCCTCGGCGTCGATCGCGGTGACGGGTGAGTTGACGCGAACGCGCACTCCCAGCGAAGCCAGCTGCGAGGCCGCCTTGCGCGACAGCCGCGCGCTGAAAGTGGGCACCACGCGCTCGCCGGCGTCCAACAGGATCACGCGCACGTCGCCCGGGCCGATGCGGGTGTACTGGCGCGACAGCGTGTCTTTGCACACGATCGCGACCTCGCCCGCCACCTCCACGCCGGTGGGGCCCGCGCCGATCACCACAAACGTCAGCAGTTCCTGGCGCTCGCGCTCGTCACTGCAGCGCTCGGCCTGCTCCAGCGCGCTGTACAGCCGGCCGCGCAGTGCCAGCGCGTCGGCGAGCGTCTTCAGCCCGCACGTCACCTCGCGCCATTCGTCGTGCCCAAAGTAGGAGGTGCGCGCGCCGCACGCCACGATCAGGCTGTCGTATTCCAGCTGCTCGCCGTTGTCGAGCTCCAGCGTGCGACGCTCGGGGTCGAGGCCGACGGCCTGCGCCATCAGCACCCTCACGCCGGCGTGGCGGCGGCGCAACACGGCGCGGATCGGCGGCGCGATCTCGCCGGCCGACAAACCGCCGCAGGCGACCTGGTAGAGCAGCGGCTGGAAGAGGTGGTGGTGCATGCGATCGACCACCGTCACCTCGACGTCGGCGCCGCGCAGCTCGCGCGCGGCGGTGAGTCCGCCGAAGCCGCCGCCGCCGACGACCACCACCCGGCGGCGGCCCGCTCTCTGCTCGCCGCCGCTTGCCGCGGCAGCGCTCGGCTCGGCCACGTTTGCGTCACCGGCCATTGGCTCCGAGGCGCTCCAGCAGATGGTCGCCGACACGCACGGCGTTGGCGATCGCGGTGAGCGCGGGGTTGACGGCGGAGATAGACGGGAAGAAGCTGGTGTCCACGACGTAGAGGTTGTCGAGCTCGTGTGCGCGGCAGTCGGTGTTGAGCGCCGAGCTGGCCGGGTCCGAGCCGAAGCGGCAGGTGCCCGCCTGGTGGGCGACGCCGGCGACGGGGATCTTGTTCTCGAGGTAGGCCCAGCGGGGGATCAGGTGGTGCTCGTGCATGCCGAGGTGCTTGAGCAGCGAGCGCAGCTGCTCGAGCAGCCGGTCGCGGGCGCCGTCGTTGGAGGAGGCGTAGGCGAGCGTCAGCTTGCCGTCGCGATCGACGGTGACGCGGTTCTCGGCCTGGGGGATATCCTCGGTGGAGAGCCAGAAGTCCACGGCGTGCTCGGCGACCTCCTTCAGCGAGAGGCCGAAGGGGGCGAGTTTGGTGATCAGCGGCTTCTCGCCGCGGTACATGTCGGGCACCGACTTGCCGACCATCTGGATGTTGCCCATCGGGTACTCCCAGGCGTCGGAGGCGAAGTAGTAGTCGTTGACCCCGAGCGTCTTCTGGAAGACCGTGGGGTTGGGCTCTTTGGAGATTGCCAGCACCGCCTGGCTGTTGTGGAACATGTAGTTGCGTCCCACCTGGTCGGAGCCGTTGGCGAGGCCGGCGGGGTGCTTGTCGGTGGCGGAGCACAGCAGCAGCTTCGCCGTGTTGGCGGCGCCGCAGGAGACGACGACGATGTCGGCGGCGTAGGTTTCCCGCGTGCCGCCGCCCGACTTGCTCCCGCCGCCCGATCCACTCTGGCCGTCCTTCCCGTCCCCCTCTCCATTGCGCTCCACGACTACTTCCGTTACGGCGCTCCCGGCGGCGTTGGTGCGCAACTCAACAGCCGTGGCGCCGGTGAGCAGCGTGACGTTGGGGTGCTCGAGGGCGGGGCGTACGCCCAACACCTCGGCGTCTGACTTGGCGTGCACGAGGCAGGGGAAGCCGTCGCAGGTGGAGCAGCGCACGCAGGCGCTGTAGGGCATGTTGTCCTCGCGCAGCATCACCCCGCACGGCGCGTGGAAGGGGTGTAGGCCCACCGCAGTGAAGTCCTCGGCAAGCTGCGCGATGCGCGGCTCGTGGGAGACCGCGGGGTGGGGGTAGGGTGCGCTCGAGGGCGGTTCGGTGGGGTCCTCGCCGCGGGCGCCGTGCACTTCGTAGAGCTGCTCGGCCTTCGTGTAGTAGGGCTCCATGGCCTCGTAGGGGATCGGCCAGGCGGGGGAGATGCCGCCGTGGTGGCGCAGCTCGCCGAAGTCCTCTTTGCGCATCCTGTACAGCGCGGCGCCATACAGCTTGGTCGCGCCCCCAACGTAGTAGTGGACCTGCGGCTGAAAGGGCTTGCCGTCACCGTCATACCAGGTATCGGGCGAGACGTAGCGGTTGTCGACGAACACGTCGGCGGCCGACCAGTTGGCGGGCTCACGGGGCAGCCAATCGCCGCGCTCGAGCAGCAGGATGCGCTTGCCCGACGGCGCGAGGTGGCGCGCGAGCGTGCCCCCGCCGGCGCCGCTGCCGATGATGATGACGTCGTAGGAGTCCGTCACGAGATCTCCGCGAGGCGCTCGGCGAGGATGATGCGCGAGGCGGCCTCGATCAGGGCGAGGTGCGAGAAGGCCTGGGGGAAGTTGCCGAGGTGCCGGCCGGTGGCGGTGTCGAACTCCTCGGCGTACAACCCGAGCGGGGATGCCACGCGCAAAAGCCGTTCCATCAGGTCGCGGGCGCGCTGCTCCTCGCCGACGATCGCGAGCGCCGAAACCAGCCAGAAGGAGCAGATCAGGAAGCTGCCCTCCTTGCCGGACATGCCGTCGTCGGTCTCGCCGGTGCGGTAGCGCAGCACGAAGCCGTCCTCGGTCAGATCGTCGGCGATCGCGAGCACGCTGGCGCGCAGGCGCTCGTCGCCGGGGGGGAGGAAGCCGAAGATCGCGGCCAGCAGCGTGGAGGCATCGAGCGCGTCAGTGTCGTAGTGCTGGCGCAGGACGCCGTCCTTGGTGAGGCCGTGGGCGAGGATGTCGGCGCGGATCTCCTCGGCGGTGGCGTGCCAGGCCTCTTCGTGCTTGGCGTCCCCGCGCATCGCGGCGAGCTTGGCGGCGCGATCCATCGCCACCCAGCACATGAGCTTGGAGGAGACGTAGTGCTGGGGCGCGCCGCGGGCCTCCCAGATGCCCTGGTCGGGTTCGCCCCAGACGCGGGTTGCGCATTCGGCCTGGGCCTCGACGATCGGCCACAGGCGCCGGGGCAGGCGCTGGGAGCGACGGCTGTGCAGGAAGATCGAATCAAGGGCCGACCCGAAGACGTCGTTCTGGCGCTGGTCGAAGGCGCCGTTGCCGATCCGCACTGGGCTGGCGCCCGCGTAGCCGGAGAGATCGTCGCGGGTGGACTCCGTCAAATCGCGCCGTCCGTCGATCCCGTACATGATCTGCAGCGCCCCGTCCTCGTTGCACTCCAAGTCGGCGACGAACTGCATGAACTCCTGGGCCTCCCAGTCGAGATTGAGGTAGTGCAGCGCCTGCAGCGTGAAGGTGGAGTCGCGCAGCCACGTGTAGCGGTAGTCCCAGTTGCGCTCGCCCCCGGGAGTCTCGGGCAGCGAGGTCGTGAGCGCGGCGACGGTCGCGCCGGTGGGCATGTAAGTGAGGCCCTTGATCGCGAGCGCCGAGCGCTGGATCGGCTCGCGCCAGCGGTGGTCGGGCAGCCGCGCGCGGCCGAGCCAGTCGCGCCAGTAGCGCCCGGTGGTGGCGAGGCGGGCGTTGGCGTCGTCGACGTCGGCAGGCCCCTCGAGATGCCCGCCCCAGGAGAGCGAGCAAAAGATCTGCTCGCCCTGTTTGAGCACGTGGCGGGCCCTCACCCAGTCGCCCTCGACGCCGAGGGCCATGTCGGTGTGCAGGCGGATCGTGAGCCCGGCGCCGGAGGCATCGGCCTGGTGGCCGTCCTCGGCGACGGTCCATTCGGCGGGTACGCGCCCGTAGTCGAAGACCGGTTCGCAGGTGAGCTCGACCTCGACTTCGCCCTCGATGCAGAACGCGACCCGCACGAGCAGGTGCTCGGCGTCTTCGTCCGTGGGGGGCCTCGTGTGGGGCGTGACGATGTCCACACCGCGGCGGGGTCCGAGCGTGAGCGCGTCACGCACTGCTACCCACCCGCTCGACGTCGTCCAGGTCGTCAGCAGCGTGTTGGTGCCGGGCTCGTACACGCGCGCGGTGGGCACGTTGATCCCGAACGGCCCAAACCGGAACGCGCCGGCCTCGCGGTCGAGCAGCGTGCCGAACACGCTGGGGGCGTCGAAGCGCGGCACGCACAGCCAGTCGATCGCCCCGTCGGGCGCCACCAGCGCGCCCGTGTGGCAATCCGACAGGAACGCGTAGTCGGCGATCGGCGGGAACGGCGAGGGCGCGGCGGCGCTCTGAGGGGCGGTGGTGCTCTGGGGCGCTGTATCGCTCTTGGGTGCGGTGTCGCTCACTTGGCCACCCACGGCCCGTGCCAGGCTCCGTAGCCGTTCACCAGGCGATCCGCCTCCTTGGGGCCCCACGTCCCGGGCGCGTAGGGGTACACGGGCGGGGGGGCGTTCAGCAGCGGTTCGAAGATACGCCACGCCTCTTCGACGCCGTCCTGGCGGGTGAAGCGGGTGCTGTCCCCGCGCATGGCGTCTAGCAGCAGCACCTCGTAGGGGGTAGGGGCCTCGCCGCCCTCCTCGGCGAACTCCATGTCCAGGGTGATCGCCTTGGGCCCGCCGGCGTCGGCGCGGTGGGCGTCGAGGATCACCCGTGTGCCGGTGGAGGGGTCGAGCTTGACCACGAGCTGGTTGGGCTCGGGGCGGCGGTGCCCGTGTTCCATGAAGCCGAGGCGGGGGGGATGGCGGAAGACGACCCGCAGCTCGGTCTGGGTGACGGGCAGCCTCTTGCCGGTGCGGATGAACCACGGCACCCCGGACCAGCGCCAGTTGTCGATCTCCAGGCGCATCGCGGCGTAGGTCTCGGTGGTGGAGTCCTTGGCGACGCCGTCGATGTCGAGGTAGCCCTCGTACTGCCCGCGCACGTAATGGGCGGCGTCGGCGTCGGCGGTCGAGCGGAAGACGGCGTACTTGGCATTCTTGAAGGTGTCGGCGTCGTTGCCCGCGGGCGCCTCCATCGCCGCCACCGCGACGACCTGCATCAGGTGATTGACGACCACGTCGCGCACGGCGCCGACGGGGTCGTAGAAGTGCCCGCGGTCCTCCACGCCGAAGCTCTCGGCCATCGTGATCTGCACGCAGGCGATGTGGTTGCGGTTCCAGATCGGCTCGATCATCGTGTTGCCGAAGCGCAGGTAGAGGAACTCGTCGGTGCCCATCTTGCCGAGGAAGTGGTCGATCCGATACAGCTGTGACTCCGCGATCGACTGGTGGATTTCAGCGGCGAGCTCGCGCGCGGATGCGAGGTCGTGGCCGAAGGGCTTCTCGACGACCACGCGCCCGCCCTTGGTGAGGCCGGCGGCGGCGAGCTGTTTAATCACTGGCCCGAACAGGAAGGGGGGGATCTCCAAATAGAAGACAGGGCTGCTCACGTCACCGACGGCGGTGGCGAGGCGCTCGTAGGTGGCGGCGTCGGTGAAGTCGCCGCTGAGGAACGACAGCCGCGCGGCGAAACGCTCGAAGACGTCGTTGTCCACCGTTTCGCCGGTCCCTTCGATGCACTTGCGGGCGTGCTCGCGCAGGTGCTCGACGGTCCAGTCGTCGCCGGCGACGCCGACGATCGGGCAGTTCAGCAGGCCGCGCTTCTCCAGGCGGTAGAGCGAGTGAAAGGTCATCACCTTGGCGAGGTCGCCGGTGATGCCGAAGACTACGAGCACGTCAGCGGAGGGAGTCTTGTGGGAATCGTTCATGAATGCTTCATACGCCGCTTCGGGCTTCGACCCTGCCACTCGCGATTGCCCCCGCCGCCATGGCGCCCACGATGGCGCGCGTGTGGGTGAGGCTGCCTCACCCGCCGTGGGTGTCTTGCGCGTGGTAGGCGGCCAGCAGGCGCTTCTCGTCGAGCTTGTCCGGGAACTTGAAGAAGATCAGCCCGGCGCCGAACACGATCGCGATGATGCCGGCGATGTAGGACCAGTCCGAGCCGGACACGAACGAGGAGCGCGCGCCGGCGATGATCGCGCTGGAGTAGTGCGGGTACTGCTCGGCGACCGCTTCGGCGCTGGAGAACGACTTCGTCAACGTGTTCTGCACGGAGCTCGTGATCAGCGCTTTGTTGGGCGCCGCGGCGATCGCCTTGGAGACGGCGGTCGCGAAGCCGGCGGTGAGCAGCGCGCCCATGATCGACTGGATGATCGCGCCGCCGAGGTCGCGCTGCAGGTCGGCCGTGCCCGAGGCCATGCCGGCGCGCTTGACCGGCACCGAGCCCGTCAGCGAGCGCGAGGCGGGGGTGCCGGCGAAGCCGACGCCGATCCCGATCAGACCGTAGGCGAGCGCCACCTTCCAGTAAGGGATGCCCGTTTCCCAGAGTGCGAGCATCGCGATGAAGCCGAGCAGGCAGAAGCCGTAGCCGATCAGCAGCGTGAAGCGCGCGCCGCGCGACTCCACGAGTTTGGCGGAATGCGGCGCGATCAGCACCATCAGCACCGCCGCCGGCAGGATCGAGGCACCGGCGCCGAGCGTCGAGTAGCCGAGCACGTTCTGCAGGAACTGCTGGCCGACGAAGATCGCGCCCATCAGGCTGCCGAACACGACGATCCCGCCGAGCGCGGCGACCCAGAAGATCCGTCGCGCCGCCACCTGCAGGTCGAACAGCGGGAAGCGCGTACGTCGCTGGCGGATGTAGAAGACCGCGAGCGCGGCGAGCGCGAGGAGGCCCAGCGCGATCGCCACCCTGCCCTTCCCGGGGACGGGCGCGAAGTTGATTGCGAGCACGAGCGAGGCGATCGCGATGATCGAGAGGATCCCGCCGGGGTTGTCGACGGGGTTGGTGGTCTCGTTGACGTGGGCCGGCACGAGCATGATCGCGAGCACGACGGCGACCGCCGCGAGCGGGACGGTGATCAGGAACACCGAGCCCCAGGCGTGGTGCTCGAGCAGCGCGCCCGACAGGAGCGGGCCGAGCGCCGACATCGAGGCGCCTATGCTCGACCACAGGGCGATCGCCTTCGTGCGCGACGGGCCCGCCCACAGCGCGGTGATGAGCGCGAGTGTCGTCGGGAAGGCCATCCCGGCCGCGAGCCCGCCGAAGATACGAGCGCCGACGAGGATGCCGGCGCTCGAGGCGGTCGCGGCGAGGATCGAGGCGGGGATCGCCAGGAACGTGCCCAGCACGAGCATCAGCTTGCGTCCGTAGCGGTCGCCGAGTGCCCCGAGGTACAGGACGGACGCCGCCAGCCCGAGCGAATAGCCGACCGCGATCAGGTCGAGCGCGGTCTGTGAGGCGTTCAGTCCCTTGCCGATGTCGGGCAGCGCCGTGTTCGCAACGGCGAGGTTGAGGTTCGCGACCGAGGCGACGAGGATCAGCGCGGCGAGCACCAGCCCGGCGCGCTTGGGGGCGGTCGAGCGCTCAGCCGGGAGTGCTGCCGATGCTTCAGTTGCGCTCGCCATGTCGCTGATCTTCACGTCACGTGGGGTGAGTGCAGGTCATCCCAAGGGGGTGATGAGCTTTCACCCGCCGCGCGGCCATCCTCACGACACCAAAACGTCTTCATAGGAGGAGTCAGGATGTCAAGCACAAGCCCCGAGCCAGGCGCCCCCGGTGCGCGCTACGAGCGTGAACCGGCCGGCGTGGGCGGCTGGATCATCTTTGCCGGTGTGATCATGCTGATCGAGGGATTCCTCGACGCGATGTGGGGCCTGGCGGCGGTGATCAACAACGAAGTGATCACGGTCGGCGGCCACGGTGTGGTCGTGTGGGATATCACGGCGTGGGGCTGGGGACACCTGATCCTCGGAACGTTGGTCGCCTGCACCGGCCTCGGCCTGCTGGCGGGGGCGACCTGGGCGCGGGTGCTGGGGATCGTCTTCGTGTCGCTCGACCTGCTCGTGCAGTTCGGCACCTTCACGCTCTTCCCACTGTGGTCGATCATGATCATCGCGATCGACATCATCATCCTCTACCAGCTCACCGCGCGCTGGGCACCGGAAGGAGCAACGCGATGATGCGCAGGCGCAGGCCCCTGTTGCGTGGTGCGATGGTCGGCGGGATGGGCTACATGGCCGGCAAGGCGGGCGCCAACCGGGCGGCACAGGAGTCCTCCCAGGAACAGCGGCTCTCCGGTCTGGAAAGTCAGCAGGCCCCGCCGAGCGCCCCGCCACCTGCCGCGGCGCCGGCGGCGGGTGGGTCGGTCGTCGAACAGCTCAAACAGCTCGGGGAACTGCGTGACAGCGGCGTGTTGACGCCCGAAGAGTTCGAGCGCGAGAAGCAGAAGATTCTCGCCGCGGGTTGAGCGGGGCGCCGAAATGCTGGCCGATGAGAGACCGGTTCGTACAGACAACAAGGAGATAACGCAATGATCGGTCCCGTGCAGCTGCTCGTGGTGGGCTTCGACCAGCCCGACTTTCAGGGCGAGGTGCTCGCCCAGCTGGAGAGCCTCAGGGAGAACGACATCGCCCGCGTGATCGACGTGCTGGTGGTGAACAAGGATGCCGACGGCGTCGTCAGCACCGCCCAGATCAGCGATCTGTCGGAGGAGGAGGCACAGGAGTTCGGCGCCGTGGTGAAGGCGCTGGTAGGCCTCGGCGAGATGGCGGGCGGCGACCTCGAGGGCGCGGCCCGGCTGTGGTCGCAGGAGGAGGGCGGCCTCAGCGAGGAGGATCTACTCGACGTGCTCGAGGAGATTCCGCCCGACACGGCGGTCGCGATCGCGCTGCTGGAGCACCGCTGGGCGATCCCCCTGCGCGAGGCGATCGTGCGCGCCGGGGGCTTCCCGATCCTCGACACGTGGGTGCACCCCCGCGACCTCGTCGAGGTGGGTTTGCTCGCTGCCGCGGAGGCCGAACAGGCGCTCAACTGAGGGCCCACTATCCCGATAGGGGCGCGCAAGGGCTAATGGGATAGGCCCTGAGCGAGCAGGGATAGGCCCTGAGCGAGCGAGTCATCCCCCGCGGGTGAGGTCCGCTCACCCAGGTCGCGCGCAGGCTGCTCACAACAATGGCAAGCCAAGCGTTCATCAGTCCCGATGGCACACCGGCCGCAGAGGAGGCGCCAAGCTGGACGTGGTGGATACTGCTGCTAGTCGCTGTGTGCACGCTGGCCGTCGGCGTCCTGCTGCTCGTCGCTCCGCACCGCACGCTGAGCACGCTGGCGGTGATTCTCGGCATCTACCTGCTGGTGGTGGGAACGCTCTGGATCTGCGTGGGGATCGCCGTCAAGGAGGTGCGCGGCGCCGGTTTGTGGCGGGGGGTGATCGCGTTGATCGCCGGCGCGATCGTGATCAGGCATCCCTCCGACTCGATCACCGTGCTGGCGCTCGCGTTCGGGATCTTCCTGATGGTCGCCGGGGTGTTCGAGCTCGTCGCCGCGGTCGAGTACCGCGAGCGCCGCGGGTGGAGAATCCTCGAGGGGCTGGTCGATCTCGCGGTTGGCATCCTGATCGTCTCCTGGCCGCAGTTCGGCATTTACACATTCGCGATCGTGCTTGGCATCGCGCTGATCGTGCGCGGCATCGTCGAGGCGTGGCTGGCGCTCGCGGGCATCATGCTCTCGCGGCGCGAGCGCCACGACAGCTCGACGCTCTCGCCGGCGTAGACGACGCTCGTCTCGGGCGTATCGACCCCTTTCCGCGATCCTCATCCCCATTGGGTGACGACCGTTCATCCCCTGCGGCCCTAGGTTTGAGAAGACCCGGCCAAGGAGAAGGCTCAGCGTGGTTGGCGTGAGACGCACGAGCTATGAGATCCACATCAAGGGGCGCGTGAGCGAGCAGCTGCTCGGCGTCTTTGAGGGTATGGATGCGACCGTCCAGTCGGCGGAGACGGTGCTGCGCGGGCCGGTGCTCGACCAGGCCGCGCTGCACGGCCTGCTCGATCGCATTCAGGCGCTCGGTTTGGAGCTGGTCGAAGTGAGGCGCCTGCCCGAGGGCGGCGGCGGCCAAGGAGAGGGCGGGAAGCACGACCCCCCGGCGGAGGCGGGTGGCGCGGGCGAGGCGGGCGACCCGCGGTGAGGGCTTGGCGGGGGTCAGACCCGCTGCACGACGCGCGGGCGCTTGATCCCGGCGGGGAGCAAGCCGAGCCGGCGCGCCCGCTCCACCGCGTCGGCGCGTCCGTTGGCGTTGAGCTTGCGGTAGATGCTGCGCAGGTGGGTCTTGACGGTGTTCAGCGACACGAACACCTCGGCCCCGATCTCGGCGTTGGTGAGCATCGTCGGCAGGTAGCGCAGAATCCGCTGCTCGCGCTCGGTCAGCGGCTCGGGCAGCGGGGCGCTGTTCGTGGGACCCTGGCCGACGCCGTCGAGCAGCACCTCCAGCAGCGCGGGATGGACGGTGCCGTCCTGCGCCTGGAGCTCCAGCAGCTCGCGCACCGCCGGCCCGTTCAGAAGGAATGCGTCGCGGAAGGGCTCGCGCTCGGCCAGCGCGAGTGCCCGATCCAGCGCCTCAGAGGCGGCTTGCTGATCTCCGGCCGCCTGGTCGGCGAGCGCCTGCAGCAGCCACTGTTCGAGGAGCACCGCCGGATGCAGGTGCGGTGCCCCCTCGGCGCGCGCTCGTGCGAGCGATGCGCGGGCCAGCTCGGGCTCGCCGTCGTGCAACTCGAAGCTCGCTTGGCGCACCAGCAGGGCGGCGTCGTCTGGTGCCCCATCGAGTGCGCCCGCCAGCGTCGCGCGCGCCTGCTCGACCTCCCCCGCCGCCATCAACACGCGCGGCTCGATGTATGTGAGCGCGAGCCGCAGGAAGCCGGGCGCCGGCGCGCCATCCGCCAGCTCGGAGCGGATCGCGCTCAGCTTCAGAGTGCCACGGGCGGCGGAGCGCTGTCCCGTTGCGGCGAGTGTGAGCGCTTGCAGTATGCCAACCGTCAGCCTCACCGGCGTCTCGGCGGTGTCGGCCGCGGCCGCGGCACGCGCCAGCAGTCCCTCGGCGCGCTCGAACTCGCCCAGTTGATAGGCGCTCGCGGCCGCCGCGAGATGGGCGCAGGCCACCGCGGGTCCCTCGCACCAGCCACGCTGCTCGGCGAGCTCCACCGCGCGCGCACTGCGCTCCTGCGCTTGGGTCAGCTCGCCGCGCAGCACGTTCACGACCGCCAGCTGCGCGAGACAGTCGAGCGCGATCTGCTCGTGCTGGTGCTCGGTCGCGAGGGCGAGCGCCTCGTGTAGATGGGCGACGGCCGTCTCCACGTCGCCGCCGCTCCACAGCAGCGTTGCGCCGAGGTCGCAGAGCGCGAAGCTGCGCAGTGCCGTCCAGCAGTGGCGCGTGCAGTCGTGCGCGACGGCGCTGAGCTCACGCGCCAGGCGCTCGGCGTCATCGGGGTGCACGCGCAGGCGAGCGTGGCGCAGCCCGACGGCGGCAATGATCGCCTTGGTCTGGCTCCCCTCCTGCTCGCCTGCCTCCCGCGCGATCGCCAGGAGACGCCCGGCATCCTGGAGGTCACCGTCCTGCAGGCGGCTGCCGGCGACGGCCGCCGCCAGCCGGGGGTCGGATGCGACGACCTCCGGCGGGAGCTGCGCCATCGGGCCGCGCATCGCCGCCGAGCCACCATGCAGGAACAGCTCCAGCCAGTGCTCGGCGATCAGGCCACCGGCCTGCTGCCAATCCTCGCCCGCGAGCGCGTGGCGGATGGCGAGCATCCCCTGCCCTTGCTCCGCATACCAGCGTGCCGCGCGGCGATGCAGGGAGGGGATCTCCTGCGGGTAGGCGTGGCGCAGGTGGGCTCGCAGCAGCTCCCCGAACAGCGGGTGGTAGCGATACCAGCGGCCGTCGGCCGCGGTCGGCTGCACCGGAGCGCCCAGGCGCTCGAGTTCCGCGAGCGGCAGCGTGCCGCCCTCGCGACCGGTGAGGGCGTCCGCCAGCTCGGGGCTGACGGCGTCGACCAGGCAGGTGTGCAGCATGAACTCGCGGTTGTCCTCCGGGAGGCGGGCGAGTACCTCGGAGATCAGGTAGTCCGCCACCGCCCTGTCGGTGCCCGCGAAGTCGGCCAGGAAGCGCCCCGGCGAGGGGTGTCCACGCAGCGACAGCGCCGCCAGCCGCACCGCGGCGGGCCAGCCCTCTGTGCGCGTCCACAGCGAGTCGATCTCGGTATCGGAGAGCGCCAGCTCCAGCTGTCCGCACAGCTCGGCGGTCTCCTCGCGGTTGAGCGCGAGCTCGGCGATGCGCAGTTCGGTGAGCGCGCCGCTTGCGCGCAGGCGCTCAGTTGGCAGCGGCGGATCGGCACGGCCGGCCAGCACGATGCGCAGCTGTTGGGGGGCGTGGCGCACAAGGAAGTCGATCGCGGCGGCTGCCGGCGGGCTGGTGAGCTCGTGAATCTCATCGAGCACCAGCACGACCGGCGAGCGCAGTTCGGCGAGGCCGTTGACGAGCAGCGCAAGGGAGCGCTCGGTGCCGGCTCCGGCGGGCGCGACGAGGTCATCGAGCGCGCCGCCGGATTCCAGCGCGCCCGCGCCGCGCAACGCGCTCAGGAGGTTTTCGAGCAGCCGGTTGGCGTCGTTGTCCTCGCCGTCGAGCGACAGCCAGCACGTGGGGCCAGGCAGCTCGCGCGCCGCGATCCACGCGGAGAGCAGCACGGTCTTGCCGGCACCGGCCGGCGCCGAGAGCAGGACGATGCCCTCCTCGATGCCCTCGTCGAGGATGTCGTACAGCCGTCCGCGCTCGATCAGGTGGCGCGCGGGTGGAGGGATCAGCAGCTTGGTGGCGACCGTCGGGATCGGTGCGGTTGGGAGGGGCGCTGCTGGCGGGGGCACGGCTGCGAGGGTCGCTGCTGGGATCGGAACGGCGGCGAGGGGCAGCGCTGCGACCGTGAGCGGGGATCGCGCCCGGCGCGCGGTCCCCGGCAGTTGATCCGGCTCAGAGAGGATGGGCTTGGCATCACGCTGACTCATGCGGCTGGCCGATCGTTGCACCTTGAGTTCGCACGGGTCCATCCGGCGGCGACGAGGTTCGCTGAGAGACTTTTGCAGTTCGCTCGAGACACCCTATCCGTGAAGCACCGCAATTTAAGACAGTATAAACGTGCGTATCGAAACTTGCGTTCTGCTCTAATTGCCAGTCTGGTTCGGGGTATATGAAATTACTGCCGGGGAGACGCATCGATCCTCGCCCGCGACGCGAGGATCGTGTCACGGGCGAGGGAGCCCGCATCGACCGTCGCCTGCTGCGCGAGAGCCGCGCCGCGCGCGCGCAACTGTGGCTGGCGGCGGGTCTGGGCGTGGCGATGGCCGCCACCGTGGTCGCGCAGGCAGTGCTGCTGGCTCACGTGATCGCGAGCGCGGCCGTGCACCACACGGCGCTCGCGCGGCTGGCCGGCTCGCTGGCGGCGCTCGCTGTGGTGATCGTTGCGCGGGCGCTGCTCGCCGGGGCGTTTGAGACCTCGGGGCGGATCGGCGCGACGCGCGTGATGTCCGAGCTGCGCGGTCGCCTCGCCGAGCAGTTGCTGATTCGCGCTCCGGTGAGCCGCGTCGAGGACCGCACCGGTGAGCTCGTCGCGGCGGCAGTGCAGGGTGTGGATGCGCTGGAGGCATACTTCGCCGGCTACCTGCCGCAGCTGGTGCTGGGCGCGGCCGTGCCCGCGGCGATCCTGCTGTGGGTAGCGCCGGTGGACGCCGTCGCAGCCGGCGTGCTGGCGCTCACGATCCCGGTGCTGATCGTGTTCATGGTCCTCCTCGGTAAGGGCGCTCAGGCGCGGGCACGCTCGCGCTGGCGTGCGCTGGCGCTGCTGAGCGGCCACTTCCTCGACGTCGTGCGTGGTCTTGCGACGCTGCGTGCGTACCGCCGCGAGGCCGCGCAGGCTGAGACGATCGAGCGTGTCAGCGAGCGCTACCGCGTGGAGACGATGGGGACGCTGCGCGTGGCGTTCCTCTCCGCGCTGGTGCTGGAGCTGTGCGCGATGCTCGGCACCGCGCTGGTGGCGGTGACGATCGGGCTGCAGCTCGACGGCGGCCACCTCAGCCTGCAGGCGGGCCTCACGGTGCTGCTGCTCGCGCCCGAGCTGTATGGACCGCTGCGCGCCGTGGGCCAGCAGTTTCACGCCAGCGCCGACGGGATGGCGGCGGCGGAGCGGATCTTCGCAGTGCTGGATGCCCCGTCGGCGCTGTCGGTGCCTCCCCTCGCAGTGCTGGATGCCCCATCGGCACTGTCGGTGCCTCCCCTCGCGGCGGCGTCCACCACTGCGACCTCTGCGAGCCGCGGTGGTGGCGCGCCCGACCCGGCGCGCGAGCCGCTGCGCTTCGAGGCGGTGTCGTTCGCCTATCCCGATCGTTCGGCGCCGGTGCTCAGCGAGATGGATATGGAGCTGGAGCCCGGTCGCACCACGGCGCTGGTGGGTCCAACCGGCGCGGGCAAGAGCACGGTCGCGGCGCTTGCGCTGCGGTTGGTCGATCCGACGGCGGGTCGTGTCAGCTGCGGTGGGTGCGATCTGCGTGGGCTTCCACCGGAGGAGTGGCGTGCGCACATCGCGTGGGTGCCGCAGCGCACTCGCCTGTTCGCAGGCACGATCGCGCACAACATCGCGCTCGCCGTCCCCGACGCCGCACGGGAGCGAATCTCCGCGGCAGCGCACGCCGCCGGGCTGGATGAGCTGCTGGGTCAGCTCCCCGAGGGCTTGGACACGCGGGTCGGAGAGGGCGGTCGCGGCCTCTCCGCTGGTCAGGCGCAGCGGGTGGGGTTGGCGCGCGCGTTCCTGCGCGACGCTCCGCTGGTGGTGCTGGACGAGCCCACCGCCCACCTCGACGTCGACACCGCTGCCGCGGTGGGCGACGCGATCGCGCGCCTGACGGAGGGCCGTACAACGCTGCTGATCGCCCACGACACCAGTCTGGCGGCACGCGCCGAGTGCACCGTGACTCTCCAGCACGCCCGTGCGCTGGTTGCTCCGCTAGAGGTGGTTGCATGACCGGCAGCTACGCCAGCCTGGCAGCCGCCGCGCGCGCCGGCCGCGCGGAGCGCCGGCGGCTGGGGTTGGCGATCGCATTGGGCTTCGGTGCGGTGGTCGCCTCCGGCGGTCTGCTGGTCACCTCCGGCTACCTGATATCGCGCGCTGCTCAGCGCCCGCCGGTGCTCGCGCTGAGTGTCGCGATCGTGGCCGTGCGCGCGTTCGCGATCTCCCGTGCGCTGCTGCGCTACAGCGAGCGGCTGGCCTCGCACGACGCCGCGCTGCGGCTGCTGGGGCGCGTGCGCGCACGCTTCTACCGCCGCCTTGCGCCCCTTGTGCCCGGGGACGTGGGCGGCCCTCATGGCGGCGATCTGCTGTCGCGCTTCGTGGGGGACGTGGACGCGCTGCAGGATCTCTATCTGCGCGCGCTGGCGCCGCCGGTGGTGGCGGCGCTGACGATCTGCGCCGCCTCGCTCACCGCATGGGTGATCCTGCCGGCGGCCGGCCCGGTTGTGTTCGTGTGTCTGCTGCTGGCCGCCACGGTGGTGCCGGCGCTTGCGGCGCTACTCGCCTCGGCCTCTGGTCGCCGCCAGGCGCCGGCGCGTGCGGCGCTGACGGCGGAGCTGGTGGAGACGATCGAAGGCGCCGCCGAACTGGCCGTGGCGGGGCGGGCGCGGGAGCGGATCGCGCGGCTGCGCGCCGCCGACGGGCGTCTGGCGATGCTCGCGCGTCGCGATGGGATGGCGGCGGGGGCCGCGACGGCGCTCGGGTCGGCGGCGGCCGGGGGGAGCGTGGTGGTGGTGTTGCTGGTGGCGATCCCCGCGGTTCACAGCGGTGCGCTCGCGGGGGTGTTGCTGGCGGCGATCGCGCTGCTGGTGTTCGCGGCGTTCGAAGGCCTCGCGCCGCTGCCGCTCGCGGCGCGGCGCCTGCGCGCCTGCGCGGAGGCGGCTGGTCGCCTGGAGGAGCTGTGCGCGCGTGAACCCTCGGTGCGCGACCCGGCGCACCCGCGAGCGCTGCCCCGGGAGGGGGAGCTGGTGGTGGAGGACCTCAGCTCGCGCTACTCGCCGGAGGAGCCGTGGGTGCTGGAGCACGTGAGCCTGCGCCTTGCGCCGGGGCGCCGGGTGGCGCTGATGGGGCCGAGCGGCGCCGGCAAGAGCACGCTCGCGCAGCTTTTGGTGCGCTTCCGCGACCCCGACGCCGGCAGCGTGCGGATCGGCGGCGTCGATCTGCGCGAGCTCGTCCAGGACGATGTCCGCCGCGCGGTGACGTTCGCCGCGCAGGACGCGCACCTGTTCAACACCACGCTGCGCGAAAACGTGCAGCTCGCGCGGCGCGCGGCGACCGAGGAGGAGTTGTGGGCGGCGCTGGAGGCGGCCGGCGCGGCGGAGTGGGTGCGTGCGCTGCCCGACGGCCTCGACACACTCGTCGGCGAGGACGGCGGCGCGCTCTCCGGCGGCCAGCGCCAGCGGATCGCGCTCGCGCGGGCGCTGCTCAGCGACGCGCGCTTCCTCGTGTTGGATGAGCCCACCGCGCACCTCGATGCCGTCACGGCGGAGTCGGTGATGCGGGCGATCGTGGCGGGGGCGGGGGAGCGTGGAGTGCTCGTGATCACCCACAGCGAGCTTGGTGTGGAGCTGTTCGACGAAGTGCTGGAGCTGCGTGGTGGGGAACTGCGGGTAGTGGTGGGGCAGGACGCCCCACCCCCGGGCGGTTGTGTGCCGTAACAGCGCGCGCGGATGCTCCCCAAGCCCTCCGCCTGCTATACTTCATAAAGTAAAGTAATGGAGACGTGTAGGCTGGGCGCGACGGGCAGACCACGCGCGAAAGGATGAGCATGGCGGACATCGAGAACACGATCATCGTCGGCAGTGGCCCCGCGGGGTATACCGCCGCGCTATACACCGCGCGCGCCAACCTCGCGCCGCTGGTGATCGAGGGGTTTGCGTGGGGCGGGCTGTTGCAGCAGACGAGCGACGTCGAGAACTACCCCGGCTTTCCCGAGGGGATGATGGGGCCGGAGCTGATGGGCAAGATGCGCGCGCAGGCCGAGCGCTTCGGTGCGCGACTGGAGACCGACCAGGCCGAGCGCGTGCTGCTGGCGAGCGAGCCCGGGGGGGTGCACAGCGTGTGGGTGGGCGACACCGAGCACCGTGCGCGCACCGTGATCCTCGCGATGGGCGCCGAGCACAAGCGGCTGGGGGTGCCCGGCGAGCAGGAGCTGGGCGGCAAGGGCGTGAGCTACTGCGCCACCTGCGACGCCGCCTTCTTCAAGGACGCGCCCACGATGATCGTCGGCGGTGGGGACTCGGCGATGGAGGAGGCGATCTTCCTCTCGAAGTTTGCCTCCAAGGTCGCCGTCGTGCACCGCCGTCCCGAGTGGCGCGCCTCGAAGATCATGCTGGAGCGCGCCCGCGCACAGGAGAACATCGAGTTCCTCACCCCCTTTACCGTCAAGGAGTTCCTCCCCGGTGAGAACGGCGCGCTCGACCGCGCGCTGCTGTTCGACGTCGGCAGCGGCGAGGAGCGCGAGCTCGAGATCTCAGGCGCCTTCATCGCGGTCGGGCACCAGCCCCAGTCGGAGCTGGTGCGCGGGCAGGTGGAGGTGGACGAGAACGGATATGTGGTCACCACGGGCCGCTCCACCCTCACCAACCGCCCAGGCGTGTTCGCCGCGGGCGATCTGGTTGACCACACCTACCGTCAGGCGGTGACCGCCGCCGGGTCGGGCTGCCAGGCGGCGCTCGACGCCGAGTGGTATCTGCGCGACACCCCTGAGGTGCCCACGCCCGAGGGGATCCCGATCGGGGATCTCGCCGAAGAGCAGTGGGCGTCGCCTGCCGTTGTGCAGAGGGCTGGCGGCGAGTAGCGCTGCTGCATCCTGCCGGCGCGTCGATGGTCACGCGTCGGCGGTTGCGGGGGAGGTGTGCAGATGTCTTTGAAAATGACCCCTAACCACTTTACAAAATGAAGGGTTTGGGTCTGAAAATGAAGCATTCAACAGCGCCCACCACTTCAGAAAATGAAGGGTTTGGGTCCCAAACAAAACATCCAACTGCTCCTGCCCAGGTCTAGCAGTCAAGGGTTGGGGTGCACCGGACGGCGCAGCGCGGGGGCCATGCGGTAGCGCTCCTCGCGGTACTCCTCCCACAGCGCGTCCAGCGCCGCCGCCACATTCTCCCGGCCGATCGCGCCCGCCCACGCGAAGGGGCCATGTGGGTAGTTCATGCCGAGCGTCATCCCCACGTCGATGTCCTGCGCGCTTCCCACCCCTTCGCTCAATGCAAACGCGCACTCGTTGATCACCTGGCAGACGATCCGGGGCAGCACCCCCACAGCAGACGGCTGCACACGCGCGGTGTGTAGGCCGAGTCCCGCGAACGCCCGCTCGCCCGCCTCGCCGGTGACCTCGACGAGCGTGACGGCGGCCTGTGCCGCGGCGTCTTGCGCCTCACCGCGCGTGGGGGAGGGGAGTGCGTAAAAGGGCTCGCCCGCGACGGTGCCGCCCAACCCCTCGACGAGGATCTCCGGTCCCGTGGCCCCGGGCGCCAGCTCGCGCAGCGCGTCGGCGACTGGCCCGCTGCCCCGCACCCGGGCGTCGCCGTTGCGCGGAGGCGGCTCTGGGTCGGCCGGCCGGTGGGGGGGGTGGGCGTGGGGACCCGATCCTGTGTAGTCGTAGTAGCCGCGCCCGGTCTTGCGCCCGTGCAGCCCGGCGGCGACGCGCTGAGCCTGGATCGGGGAGGGCCGCCAGCGCGGCTCACCGAAGGAGAGCTCGTAGAAGGAGCGGGCGACGTCGAAGCCGGTGTCGACCCCGACGAGGTCGGAGAGCTCGAAGGGCCCCATGCGAAAGCCGCCGCCGAGACGCACGATGCGATCGATCGTCTCGATGTCGGCAACCTGCTCGCCCAGCAGCCGCAGAGCCTCCAGGCCGAAGGGGCGGTTGCAGCGGTTGACGAGGAACCCGGGGCCGTCGGTGGCGCGGATCACGGTCTTGCCCATCGCGCGCCCGGTCGCGTCGGCCAACGCCAGCGCACGCTCGCTGGAGCGCAGCCCGGCGATCACCTCCACGAGCGCCATCAAAGGGGCGGGGTTGAAGAAGTGCATCCCCACGACCCGCTCGGGGTTGGTGGCGCCGGCGGCGATCCCGGTCACTGGCAGCGAGGAGGTGTTGGTCGCGAGCACGCACTCGCCGCCGACGATCTCCGACAGCCGCCCGTAGATCTCGCGCTTGAGCTCAGGGAGCTCCGGCGCGGCCTCGATCACCAGATCGCACGGCGCAAACGCCTCCAAGCCGGCGACCACCTCCAGTCGCGCGGCGGCCGCCTGCGCCTCCTCGGGGGTGATTCGTCCTTTGGCGGCTTCCTTCTCCAGTCCTCCGCGCGCCTTCCCGGCCCCCCGCTCGAGCGCCTCGGGGATCGGGTCGTGCAGCAGCGTGCGCGCTCCGGCGCGGCAGGCGAGCTGGGCGATGCCGGCGCCCATGGTTCCGGCGCCCAGAACGCCGATCACCTGCGCGGGTTGTGTCTCGGCGGTCATCGGAGATCGTCCGCGCGCGTGGCTTGGGCACCTGCCGCCCGGGCGCCGGGCATCGTGCCCGGCGATGTTCCGTGGTGGGGCAAACCAGGGGGGTTCATCTCAGGAGGGCACCAGCGCGTTGATGCCCGTCATCGCGCGGCCGATGATCAGTTTCTGGATCTGCGAGGTTCCCTCGTACAGGGTGGTGACGCGCGCGTCGCGGAAGTAGCGCTCAACCGGATGGTCATCGACGTAGCCGGCGCCGCCGTGGATCTGGATCGCGAGGTTGGCGCACTCGAGCGAGGCCTCGGTCGCGTGGAGCTTCGCGATCGAGGTCTCCAGGGTGTTCGGCCGGCCCTGGTCCTTCAGCCACCCCGCGCGCCAGACGAGCATCCGCGAGGCGTCGGTCTTCAGGACCATGTCGGCGATCATCGCCTGGACGAGCTGGAAGGACGCGATCGGTTTGCCGAACTGCTCGCGCTCCTTGGCGTAGGACACCGACTCCTCGACGCAGCCCCGGCAGATCCCCACGCAGCCGGCGGCCACCGAGTAGCGCCCGGAGTCGAGGTTGGACATCGCGATTTTGAAGCCGTCGCCGACCGCGCCCAGCATGTCCTCGTCCGCGACCTCGACATCTTCCAGCGAGATCGAGGCGGTGTTGGAAGCGTGCAGCCCCATCTTGTGCTCGATCGTCTGCGCCGTGTATCCGGGCTGGTCGGTGTCGACGAGGAAGCACGCTA
The DNA here is from genome assembly GCA_963812955.1 of uncultured Solirubrobacterales bacterium. GTDB lineage: Bacteria > Actinomycetota > Thermoleophilia > Solirubrobacterales > Solirubrobacteraceae > Palsa-744. The sequence goes on along the minus strand of CAWEXC010000001.1, from coordinate 277,660 downwards.
TGCCCTTGTGTCCGAGCGCCGGGTCGGTCTGGGCGAAGATCATCGCCACCTTCGCGTAGTTGCCCATCGAGATCCACATCTTCGCCCCGTTGAGCACCCAGCCGGAGTCGGTCTTGCGCGCGCGCGTCTTCTGGTTGGCCGCGTCGGAGCCGGTGTCCGGCTCGGTCAGCCCGAAGCAGCCGAGCCACTCGCCGGAGCAGAGCTTCGGCAGGTACTTGTGCTTCTGCTCCTCGCTGCCAAACTTGACGATGCCCGAGCACACCAGCGACGTCTGGACCGAGATCACCGTGCGGATCGCGGAGTCGCCGCGGCCGATCTCCTCGACGACGAGGCCGTAGCTCGAAGTAGTCGAGGCCGGCGCCGCCGTACTCGTGGGGGACGATCGCGCCGAGGTAGCCCTGCGCGGCGACCTTCTTGACCAGCTCCAGGTCGAAGTGATGGTTGCGCGCGTTTTCGCGCGTGCGCTCGACGATCTCCTTGTCGGTGAACTCCCGTGCGGTGTCGCGGATCAGGCGCTGCTCGTCGGTCAAATCGAAGTCCATGTCGCTCCCTTGCCCATCCAGCCGCCAGGCCGGATGATCGTGTTCAACTTTCCGGCCCCGCGCCTGGGGGGCTGCTCAGCTTCGGTGTGGTCCACGGCGCCTGCACCCGCCGCTGCAGCTCCTGCTCCAGCCCCTCGATCGGCAGGCGCTCCTGGGTGAGCGAATCGCGATTGCGCACTGTCACCGTGCCGTCTGTGACGCTGTCGTGGTCGATCGTCACGCAGAAGGGGGTACCGATCTCGTCGTGGCGGCGGTAGCGCTTGCCGATCGCCCCCCCGTCGTCGTACTCGGCCTGCACCAGACCGCGCACCGCGCGATACACCTCCCGCGCGAGCTCGGGCTGGCCGTCCTTCTTGACGAGCGGCAGCACCGCCACCTTCACGGGCGCGAGGCGTGGATGCAGACGGAGGACCGTGCGGCGCTCGCCCTCGCCCGTGCCCTCGCGCTCGACGACTTCCTCGTCGTAGGCGTCGACCATGAACGCCAGCGTCGCGCGATCTGCCCCTGCGGCCGGCTCGATCACGTGTGGCACGTAGCGCTCGCCCGTGGCCTGGTCGAAGTACTCGAGCTTCTCTCCGGAGAACTTGGCGTGCTGGGTGAGGTCGAAGTCGCCGCGGTTGGCGATCCCCTCGAGCTCCGACCAGCCGATAGGGAAGAGGTACTCGACGTCGGAGGTGCCCGAGGAGTAGTGGGAGAGCTCGTCGGGGTCGTGGGCGCGCAAATGCAGGTGGTCGGGGCGCAAACCGAGCTCGGTGTACCAGCGCATCCGCTCGGCCAGCCAGTGCTCAAACCATTGCTGGGCCTCGGCGGGCGGAACGAAGAACTCCATCTCCATCTGCTCGAACTCGCGCGTGCGGAAGATGAAGTTGCCGGGGGTGATCTCGTTGCGGAAGGACTTGCCGATCTGGGCGATCCCGAAAGGAGGCTTCTTGCGCGAGAACTGCAGCACGTTCTTGAAGTTGATGAAGATCCCCTGCGCGGTCTCGGGACGCAGGTAGGCGGTGGAGCCCGACTCCTTGACGGGGCCGATCGTGGTCTCGAACATCAGGTTGAAGTCGCGCGCCTCCGTCAGGTCGCACTCCTCGGCCTCGCCGGGGTGCTTGGAGGGTTTGCGCCCGCACGCCAGGTCGCCGAGGTGGTCGGCGCGGAAGCGCTGCCCGCAGGTGCGGCAATCCACCAAGGGGTCGGTGAAGCCCGCGAGGTGGCCGGATGCCTCCCACACGCGCGGGTGCTGCAGGATCGCCGAGTCGAGCGCCACGATGTCATCGCGCTCCTGCAGCATCGCGCGCCACCACTCGTTCTTGACGTTGCCCTTCAGCAGCACCCCGTAGTGACCGAAGTCATACGTCGAGCCAACCCCTCCGTAGATCTCCGAGGAAGGGAAGATGAAGCCGCGGCGCTTGCACAGCGCCACGATCTTGTCCATGGTCACGATCTCTGTGGTGGGCACGGCGTCACCTGCCCCGCCGGCCTCGCTTGCGCCACCGGACTCGGGCCGGGGGGGATAGCTGGTCATCGTGCTGCTTTGTTGGGACGGTCGATCATCGACGCCGGATGGTATTGGAGGCTGGCGAGACTTTGGGTCCCATCCCTCTCTCGGGCTTGCGGATCCGGCTCGCAAGCCGCCGTAGGACGCGATGTCCAACTCAAAAAAACTGTCTTTGACATATCCCTCTTGACAAGACTCTCGTTTTGTGTTTTCATTTGGGTGGATGGCAGGGATCTACGCGAGGGACAGGCAGGGGAGAGTCAGACAAGGCTGAACGTCCTGCTGCCGGAGCTTGCTCGAGCGCCGCTACCCATACCTCTCCGGTGGCGCTCGAGGAAGCCTCGGCACAAGACTGAGGCTCATTGCCGGTCTCCTCACAGGGGCGCCGTGGCCACGATGGCCGCGGCGCCCGTTTTTTCAGGGTACGGGTAGGCTCCGGCGGTGGCGCGACTGCTGATCGTCGGGGGCGGCTGCCGGGGCCTGCGGCTTGCCGAGGAGGCGGGGCGGGAGGGGCACGCGGCACGTGTGGTGACCCGTACCGAGAATCGCCGCCCGGAGATCGAGGCGGCAGGTGCGGAGTGCTGGATCGGCGACCCCAACCGCCTGGGTACGCTGCGCGGTGTGCTGGACGGAGTCACGATCGCCTGCTGGCTGCTGGGCGGCGCCACCGGCCCCGAGGAGCAGCTGTTGGCGTTGCATAGCGCCCGCCTACGAGCCTTCCTGGAGAGCGCGATCGACACTACCGTACGCGGCGTCCTCTACGAGGCCGTTGGGTCCTCAATGCCTGCCGGCGCCTTGGCCGAGGGTGAGCGGATCGCGCAGGAGATCGTCCAGCTCAACTCCATTCCGCTGGCCGTCCTGCACGCTGACCCTACCGACATTTCCCTCTGGCTGGTGCAAGCGAGCGGAGAGTTGTCCTCGATGTTGGCTCCCTAATGAGGCGTTGCCCCGGCGGGCAGGAGCGCGTCGATATGCTCGTAGAGGTCGTCGAGAATCCGCGCGGTGGCGCCCCAGATGAGGTGCTCGGCGACGATGTAAGCGTCGGTTTCGAAGGAGATCCCGCGGCGTTCCATCGGCGTGCGTGTCCTGCTCTCGCGCAAGGTGTGCAGCGGCAGCTCCAGCACGGCGTCCACCTCGTGCGGGGATGGGCGCCAGCTCTGCCCCGCCGGGATCAGCCCGACAAAGGGGTGGATCAGGTAGCCGGTCACAAACGTGGACACGGGAGGGAGCTCGCCGAGCATCGTCACCTCCGCGCGCCCCAAGCCGATCTCCTCTTCGGCCTCGCGCAGAGCGGTCTCGCGCAGGTCTGCATCCTCGGGGTCGCGTCGCCCGCCGGGGAAGGAGATCTCGCCCGCGTGGCGGCGCAGGTCGGCGCGGCGACGGGTTAGCACCGCGTGGGGCTCCCCGTCCGCGGTGCGAAACAGCGGCACCAGTACTGCTGCCGCCACCTGATCTGGAGGGCCCGCCAGCGCTCAGGCCGCCGCGCTCGAGGCGGGCTGGAAGGGGGCGATCCGCTCGAGGCGTTCCTCGAACATCACCTCCCCGTCGAGTGTGCGGTGCACGGGGCACTTCGCCGCGATCACCCGCAGACGCTCCGCCTGCTCGGAGGGGAGATCCTCTGGCAGCCTCACCACGAGCTCAAACCGCGTCGGGCAGCCCCGCTCGGCGGGGGTGTACTCCACTGCCACCTCCACCTTCCCAATCTCCCAGCCCTTGCGAGCCGCGTACATCTCGAGCGTGATCGCCGTGCACGACGCGAGACTCGCGGCCAGCAGCTCCTGAGGATCGGGGCCGGTGTCCTCGCCGCCCGCCTCGGTGCCCTCGTCAATCGTGACCTCGTGGTCGCGCACCCGCACGCTATGCCTGAACCGCCCATCGCTGCGCTTCGCTGTCGCCTTCATCGCTCTACGCCTTTCCGATCCGGTCGTCAACCTACCCGCCTCTCCACTACAGATGGTAGTTATGTAAGGAGCTTTTCCAAGGGTGTCGATAAGCGGTCAAAGGGAGTTGAACAACAACCCGGTCAACAACTTGGGAAAGAAGAACGTGGACTTCGGCGGCATGTTCTCGCCGGCGGCTGCAACGTCTCTGACCTGCGCCACGGGGGTTGGTCGCATCAGGAAGGCGACGTCGTACTCGCCGCTACGCACCAGCTCGACTGCTTCCCCTGCGTCGCGGGCGTAGCGAAAGTCGTGCAGGTGGGAGATGTCTTCGTCGGAGAGTCCCAGCGCGCCCTTCAACAGCAGCGCCTCCAGCACGCCCGTGTCCAGGCGCCGGTAGGCCTCGGAGAAACCGGGCAGGACGGCGTCGGCGATCGCCTGATCCTTCAGCGTCAGCCGCAGTGGGCGCCGCGATTGAGAGTCGATGTAGCCGAGCTGCAGCAAGCCCTCGCCGGGCGTCGGGGCAAGCTGCTGCAGCGGCACCTCGGCGGACGTCGGCGCAAGCTGCTCGAGCGGCACCTCCGTGACCTCGAAGTCGCGGCGCAGCGCATCTGCCAGCGCCTCGCGGCGCGCGGCGTCGAGGCCCTTGACGAGGCGATGAGTGGGGAACACCGTGAGCCCGGGATCCTCGAGCGCCACCAAGCACATAAGCACGTAAAGGTGATCGCCCTCCCCGCCCACCTCCTCCGCATAGGCGCGCGCGGTCTCATAGCGATGGTGGCCGTCGGCGATCAGCAGCTCGGAGTCGCGCGCGGCGGCCCGCACCGCGGCGATGACGGACTCGTCGGCGACCCGCCACAGGCGGTGGACGGTGCCCTCCGCGTCGGTGGCCTCGCCCCACGGCGTCTGCGCGGTGACGGGCTCGAGCGCCTGCCACGCCACGCCGGCGGGGTCGGAGTAGAGCGAGAAGATCGGCGACATGTTGGCGCGCGTGGCGCGCGTCAGGCGCAGCCGGTCCTCCTTCGGACCCGGATGCGTGCGCTCGTGCGGGCGCACCCGCCCCGGCCCGTACTCCTCGATGCGCACCCTGCAGAAGAATCCACGCCGGGTCTGCGCCACCCCGTCGGGGCCGGTGTACTGCTGCGTGTGCGCCCAGATTGCGGGCTGCGAGTCGCGCACCACGGCGCCCTTCAGCTGCCAGCTCTCGAACAGCTCTCCTGCCGCCTGGTAGGGATCGGCGAGCTCGCTCTCGACGCTCTCCTGCCCATCGGCGCCGCCCTTGCCGGCAGTGGGAGCCCGAGGGAGATCCACCGCGACCACGTTGAACGGGGAGCGCGCGATCAGCGCGGCCCGCTGTGCGGCGTCGATCACATCGTAGGGAGGGGCGACCACGTCGCCGAGAGCTCCGACCACGGAGAGGTCGTAGTGCAGCGCGCGCAGGGGTTGAACGTCAGCCATCGCGGGGCGGGACCCTACCGAAGCCGGGAGACACTCGCCTTCGGCTCGCATCCCCGTTGCGGCCAGCGGGCGGCGTGCGTGGGTGTTTTGGGTGGGGATGGGAGGGGGCTCGTGCTGGGGTAGACATCCATCTGAGCGTGGAAGGCGGTAGCTGGCAGTAGACTTGTGTGCGCGTCGGGGCGTGGCGCAGCCTGGTAGCGCGCACCGTTTGGGTCGGTGAGGTCCCCAGTTCGAATCTGGGCGCCCCGATTAAAGTCTGACCGCAAGACGACGCAGACCCCCAGAAAACCGCGTCCGCAAGCCAATCTGAACCGGCTGGCGCGCCGCTCGAGGTTTCCATAACGCACGAGCTGGGTAGTGGTAGCTTGTAGCAGGACGATTTCGATCGTCCACGGGTCAAGTGAGCTACGCATGAGTGGGTACGCCAAGCGAGCTGTCGGCACGGCAATCGTTACGGCCGCGGTAGTGGCCGCGACAGTGCTCTACATCGCGCTCTACCTGACAAACGTACCGGGATCGGCTGCGGCCACCCGCACACCCGTCGGCGCCCAGCTCTACCTCGCCACCGTGCCGGAAGCCGGGCCGAGCGATCCCCACCCGACGTGGGTCTCGTTCTTTGCGGTCAACGCAAGCGCCGGCGACTGGCGCCACGTCACGACTTACGAAGTCCCGGCCAACTCGCTGGTGCGCATAACGATCTACCAGTTCGACGGCCCCTCAGGTCTGCGCAACCCGTTCATCAGCCAGGTCGCCGGCACCGTCGGGGGCGTGATGACCCTCGACGGGAAGCTCACGCGGACGGTCCCCCCCGAAGAAGCCTCGCATGCGTTCGCGCTCCCGCAGCTGGGCATCTCCGTCCCCCTCCAGGGCGTGGAAGAAGAAGCTAAGAACCCATGCGAACACGCGCCCTGCTCGCTTGCCAACGCCCACCACACGATCTCCTTCGTGATCCACACGCCGGGCGAGGGCCTCTACCGCTGGCAGTGCTTCGTCCCGTGCGCGGCGGGGTTCATCCAGGGCTTCGGCGGCCCGATGCAGACGGTCGGTTATATGGGCGGCTTCCTCAAGGTCGTATGAACGGGCGCGGCCGCACGCGGGAGGGGGGCTCGCGCCGCGACGCGCGCAACGTCACGCTGTTGTGGCTGCTCGCGAGCGCGATCATGACGCCGATCGTCGTCTTCGTCTTTGGGCCCCACCTGCCGCCGGGGCACGGGTCCAACGAAGCCGCGGGCCAGGTCGTGGACAACACGGTGCTGCTCGCCACCGCAACGCCGATCGCGCTGGGCGTGCTCGTGTTCATCGCCTATTCCCTGTGGGCTTTCCGCGACCGTGAGCCGCAGCTGCAGACGGACGGAGCCGCGCTGCGAGGCAACGCGAGCGTGCAGTTCTGGTGGATCGTCGCGACAACTACTGTGGCGCTCTCGCTTACTGGCTACGGGACCATCCGGCTGCTTGAAACCGGCGCCGGCGGCGGCCAGGGACCGGAACCGATCGCGCTGCCGCCGCACGCCTCGCGCGCGCTGCAGGTGCAGGTGATCGCCCAGCAGTGGCAGTTCATGTACCGCTGGCCCTCCTTCGGCGGTGTCGAGACACGCGAAATCGAGCTTCCGGCCCACACGCTGATCGAGTTCAACGTCACCTCGCTCGACGTGATCCACTCCTTCTGGGCGTATCAGCTCGGGGTCAAGGCCGACGCCAACCCGGGCGTCAACAACATCGCCTACGTCACGACCAGAGGGCCGCTGGCGTTCGAGGTCCGCTGCGCCGAGCTCTGTGGGGTGTGGCACGGGTACATGTACAACGGCGGGCGCGTGGTGCCGCGGGCGACGTTCGCCTCCTGGATCGCGCGACAACGCCTCCAGTACGCGCCGGCGACGCGCAACCTCTCGCCATACTCGAAGACCTACTTCCCCGAACCGCAGAGGAGGGGTGGATGAGCACAACCGAGCCCCTGGGGGTGTACCCCGGATCGATGTCCCCCACCGTGCCGCTGTGGCGACGGCTGATCGGCTTCAACCTCCTGACGGGGATCGTGCTCGGCGTCGGCGGCTGGTTCCTCGGCTACTGGATCGGCACCAAGGTGCACGGCCAGAACCTCGCCTACTACTCCACGGAGGCGGGCGAAAACGACGTCGCCATCATGCTCGGCTACCTGTTCGGCGTGATCGGCTTCCTGGTCGGCCTCGGCTTCGCCGTCTACCCGCTCCAGCGGCTGCTTGGCGGCCAACCGACACTCGCCGAGCGAGAGTCCCACGAACACGGGCTGCTGCGCTACTTCAGTCTCTCGACCGACCACAAGGTGGTCGCGAAGCAGTACATGATCGGCATCGGGTTCTTCTTCTTCATCGGCGGGTTGAACGCGATGCTGATACGCACCGAGCTGCTGCAGCCCAACACCCACGTCTTCGGCGCCAACCAGTACCTCACGCTCGTCGGGATGCACGGCTCGATGATGATGGGCATATTCACCTCGGGCGTGCTCGGCCCCTTCGCGAACTGGCTCGTCCCGATCATGATCGGCTCGCGACGGATGGCCTTCCCGCGCATCGAGTCGCTCACCTTCTGGCTGCTGATGGCCGCCGGCGTGGTTTTGATCACGACGATCTTCTTCGGCGGCTTTCAAACGGGCTGGACGGGCTACCAGCCACTCGGTGGCCAGGGCACGGCGGGCTACGACGCCTACATCGGCTTCTTCGCGCTCGTCGGCGTCTCGATGATGCTGCTGGGCTTCAACCTGATAGCGACGATCGTCACGATGCGCGCTCCGGGGATGACCTGGTCGCGCCTGCCGATCTTCGTCTGGTCGGTGCTCGCGACCTGCGGGCTGATGGTGCTCGCGGCGCCGGTGTTGATCGCGGTGCTGCTGATGGCGGCGATGGACCGCACCGTGCAGACGGCGTTCTTCATCCCCGGCCAGGGCGGGAGCCCCTATCTCTTCCAGAATCTCTTCTGGGTGTTCGGCCACCCGGAGGTCTATGTGCTGGCGCTCCCGGGCTTCGGGATCGTGCTCGAGCTGCTGCCTGTGTTCACGCGCAAGCCGCTGTGGGGCTATCGGCTCGCGGTCGCGGGGATGCTCGGCGTCGGGATCTTGAGCTTCTTCGTCTGGCAGCACCACCTATTCGTCTCTGGCCTCAACGCCGACCTGCGGCCGTTCTTCTCGTTCTCCACCGAGCTCATTTCGATTCCCACCGGGTTCATCTTCCTGTCCGCGCTCGGCACGCTCTGGCGCGGTCGCATCCGCTTCACGGTGCCGATGCTCTTCTGCCTCGGGTGGGCGTTCAACTTCCTCTGGGGCGGTGTCTCGGGCATCTTCCTCTCGGACGTGCCGAGCGACGTGACGACTCACGGCAGCTTCTTCGTGATGGCCCACTTCCACTACACGATCATGGGTGGGCTGATCTTCGCGTTCTTCGCGGCGATCTACTACTGGGTGCCGAAGATGTACGGCTACAAGCTCTCCGAACGCCTCGGCAAGTGGCATTTCTGGATCATGTTCCTGGCCTTCAACTCGACCTTCGCGCCACTCTTCGCGCTCGGCTTCATGGGCATGCCGCGGCGTGTGGTCACCTACGCGACGAACCTGCAGGGACTGAACGATTGGGTGAGCGCCTCCGCGTACGTGCTCGGGCTCTCACTGCTGCTGTTCCTCGTGAACGCGGTCAGGTCGCTCGTCTTCAAGCGCGAGCCCGCGGAGCGCAATCCGTGGCAGTCGAAGTCGATCGAGTGGCAGCTGCCGACGCCGGTTCCGCTACACGACTTCGAGCAGCTGCCCGTGTTCGACGGCGATCCCTATCCCTACGGCGACGAACGTGCGCCGGTGCCCGCGGTGGCGCCGGCCGGGGAAGGAGCGTAGGCGATGGAGGCCTCGGCTCCACTCGACGCGCGCTTGCAGGCCGAGCCGCCCGACTGGCAGCCGCATGCGCTTCGCCTCGGCGGAAGGCTGCTGTGCGGCTCGATCACGTTCTTCTTCCTCGCGTTTCTGTTCGCATACTTCTACCTGCTCGCTCTCAACACCAATGGCCACTTCAGGATCGGGAGCACGCAGCCGCCGGTGGGCCTGGGTACGCCGATCGCCGGGCTGATGCTGATCGGTGCGATCGTCTATCGCCTGGCCGCGCGTCGCCGGTTTGCGGACGTGTTGGGAGCCGGGATCGTCGCGCTGGTGTGCACGCTCGCCGCGGTCGCGCTGCAGTTCTACGAGTACATGACGCTCAGCTTCGGTGCCGCGAGTGGGGGATATGCAGCGGTCTTCTTCGGCTGGACCTTGTGGTATGCGGTGCTCGCGCTGATCGGCGCCTGCTGGATCGAGATCCAGGTCGCGAGCCTCGTGCGCGGGCGAGCCGGTGGGAGCGAGCGACGCTCGCGGCGCGAGGGCGTGCCCTCCGACGACGACGAGCTGCTGCGCGCGGGCATCGAGGCTTCCTCCTTCTACTGGGCCTACTTCGCGGCGATCGGCGTGATCGCGTTCATCGTCCTGTACCTGGTATGAGTGCGATGAGCCTGAGCCGCTGGTCGTGGGATCCCTCGCTCGTGTACGTGGTGCCGGCAGCGGTCCTCTACGCGCTGGGGAGCCGGCCGAGGGCAGGGCGGCCGAGCGTGCTCCAGGCGGCTGCCTTCTACACAGGGCTGCTGACGATCGTGATCGCGGTCGCCTCTCCGATCGACGCCTATGCGGACGAACTGCTGTGGGTGCACATGCTCCAGCACATCATCCTGCTCACCGTTGCGCCGCCGCTGATCCTACTCGGGCGCCCGTGGCCGACGATGTGGCGCGCGCTGCCGCTGCACTCGCGTACCGTGCTCGCGCGCGGAGTCGCCAAATCGCACCTCGCCGCCCCGCTGCGTGCCCTCGCGGGGCCGCTCGCGGCGTGGATACTCTTCAACGGGGCGATCGTCGTCTGGCACATTCCCGCCGCGTACGACCTCACGGAGCGCAACGGCGCGGTACACGCCGCCGAGCACGCGATGTTCTTCTTCTTCGGCCTGCTGTTCTGGGCGCGGGTCATCGACACCGGCCCGCTGCGGCCGCACCTCGCGTGGCCGGCCCGGATCGCCTACATCGTGGGTGCGATGATCGTCGGCTGGGTCCTCGCGATCATCTTCGTCGTGGCGCCCGAACCGATCTACCAGCACTACGCGGACCTTCCGAGCCGTCCCGGCGGGATCAGTGCGCTCACCGACCAGCAGCTCGCGGGTGGGATGATGTGGGTCGGGGGCTCGATCGCATACACGATCGCGCTGCTGATCGGGCTGTATCAGTGGGTCGCCCCGGAGCCGCCGCCGCGCGCGCCGGTACTCGACGCGGTCGGCTTCCCGGGTTCCCCCGACGGCCCTTTGCCTGCCCCGAACGGCTCCCCCATCCCGGTGCTGGAGGAGGTCACGCAAGCAAGATGAGGAGGCTGAGCGGATGACAACGGTGGTGCTGGGCTCGTCCTACCTGTCGGCGTCGCTGCTGACGATGCTCGTCCCGATGGCCGCGGTGATCGTCATGCTCGCCTGGGGCGTGTTCCTGATACGGCGTCACGAGCGTCACCGCGAGCACGTCGATGCTCGCAACCGACCGCCTGCGGGTGCGGATGCGCCCCGGGGTTCGCGCTCGCCCCAGGAGGGCTGATGAACCCCACTTCCGCGCCGGCGAAGCCGCCGGGAGCACGGCGGGCACTCGTGCTCGGTGTCCTCCTCGGCGCCGGTGTCGCCGCGCTCGTGGTGGGCGCCCTCGCGTTCACCCGGCCGTCACCGTCGTCACGGTCACAGATCGGGGCGCTCGCGAGCAACCCTACGCTCGACCCCGGCACGCCGATCCACGGGACCGCCCCCGACTTCACGCTGACCGATCAATTCGGGCGAGCCGTGTTGCTGTCCGCCTTCCGCGGCAAGGTTGTGATCCTCGCCTTCAACGACCCGCAGTGCACGACGATCTGCCCGCTCACCACCACCGCGATGATCAAGGCCAAGCGGCTCCTTGGGTCGGCGGGCGCTCAGGTGGAACTGCTGGGCGTCGGCGCAAATCCCGCCGCGACCGAAACCCGCTGGGTGCGCGCGTACTCACAAGCGCACGGGATGATGCACGCCTGGCACTTCCTCAACGGTCCGCTCCCACGCCTGGAGCGTGTTTGGCACGCGTACGGGATCGAAGCGCAGATCGTGGCTGGTCAGATCGACCACACCCCCGCCGTGTACGTGATCGGCACGCAAGGGAAGCTCTCACGCCTGTTCATGACCCAGATGTCCTACGCGAGCGTGGGACAGCTCGCATCGCTCTTCGCACGGGCGGCCGCGAGCTTGCTGCCGGGGCATCCGCCGGTGCGTTCGGCGGCCTCCTATACCCAGATCCCCTTGATCGCACCGACGACCAAGGTCACGTTGCCGCGGGCCGGCGGTGGCAGCGTGCAACTCGGCCCGAGCGCCAAACCGCGGCTGATCCTGTTCTTCGACACCTGGGACTCCGAGGTGACGGGCCTCGCGCGGGGACTCGAGGCACTCGACGCCTACGCCGACACCGCGGGCCGTGAGGGGCTGCCGGCGCTCACGGCGGTCGACGAGGCGAGCGTCGAGTCATCGCCTGCCGCACTCCCGCGCTTCCTCCGCTCGCTGCCCCACCCGCTCTCCTACCCGATCGCGATCGACTCCAGCGGCCGTCTCGCGGACGGCTACCGGGTTCAGGACGAGCCGTACCTGGAGCTGATCTCGCCGTCGGGCGGCTTCCTCTGGTACCAGGATGTGAGCACGGGAGGGTGGCTCACGCGCGCCGCGCTGGTCAGCCAGATACATGCCGCGCTCGCCCCCGCCCCAAGTTCCACGGAGATGGGCGCCGATGCGCGTCAGCAGCTGGCGAGCTCGCCCTCCGCGCTTGCGGAACTGCACCGCCAGGCCGGTCAGCTCATCGGCTCGGAGTCGGCGCTTGCGGCCCGCCTGCGTGGCCTACGCGGTTATCCAGTGGTGCTCAACGTGTGGGCGTCGTGGTGCGGGCCCTGCCGCTCGGAGTTCCCGCTGCTCGCGAACGCATCCGTGGCGTACGGACGGACGGTCGCGTTCCTCGGCGCAGACACCGAAGACCAGGCGGCTAACGCCCGCTCGTTCCTGGCCGACCACCACGTCGCATATCCCAGCTACGAAGCCAGCACGGAAGCGCTCAGCTCGCTCGCCGCGTTCGAGGGCGTCCCCACCACCATGTTCTTCGATCGCGAAGGAAAGCTCGTCCATGTGCACTCCGGCCAGTACGAGGCACAGGGGACGCTCGATCACGACATCGAAAGCTACGCGCTCGAGGATTGACCACTTATTCTTCTTCGCCGGCAGGTTCCTTCTCGTGCGAGGATTCGATGAGGTGGAAGTCGTTCGAGCGAGTGGGGAAGGAGCAGTAGGCCTCGATCGTCCCGACATCGCGGACGCTTCCGCCATCGTCGTTGCAGCGACCTTCGTTGGCGTCGTATTCGCGCATCTCTTCAGGAGTCAATGGCTGCGCGCCGGGTTGGCGCCGTCCGGTGGGCTCTCGCGCGCCGCGACTGACGCTGGTGTTGGTGCCGCCGACGGTGAGACTGTGGGTACCCTCGGTTGCGGACCTGGAGCCTGCGCCGCACCCGGCGAGTGCCGCACTCGCCGCAAGCGCGCTCAACGGCAGGCTCAGCGATAGCCCACGGGCCACTGCGAACTCCTCCTACCCGCCTCGGAGGCGCTGTGCCGAAGCCACCCGCCGCGAACTTGCGCTCATGGTCTGATGTCGAGTATACGTCGGGAGATGCCCGAGCAAGCAGGCCAGCAGAAGACCACCGCGATCCGCGCCGTCGTGCGCGGTGAGGTGCAGGGCGTCGGGTTCCGAGATGCGACGGTGAGACGTGCGCGCGAGCTCGCTGTATGGGGTTGGGTGCGCAACGGAGATGCGGGCACCGTAGAGGTGCACGCCGAGGGGCCGGCGCACGCGGTCGATGAGTTTGTGACCTTCCTGGGTGAGGGTCCTCCGTCGGCGCGGGTCGCCGGGGTAGTGGTCGACAAGGTGGCGGTCGAGGGCCACGAGCAGTTCGCCGTGCGTGGCGTCGCCGCCGGGGTGTTCGTCGTGCAGGAGCATCTCGCGCGTGCCCACCACTTTGACCTGCGCCTCGAGGTCGGCGGGGTGATGCGCTCGTGGGCGGTCCCGAAGGGACCCTCGCTGGACCCGGCCGTGAAGCGTCTCGCCGTGCAGGTGCCCGATCACGCGGTTGCGCACAACTCCTTCGAGGGGGCGCTCGACGGGGGTCGGGTGATCGTGTGGGATCGCGGCGTCTACGAGCAGGGCGGCCGTGTCGCGTGGCCGTCAGCGCTCGAGCGCGGCCACGCTGTCCTCGTGCTGCACGGCGAGAAGCTGCGCGGCGGCTTTGCACTGCAGCGCACCGGTGGGGGGCCGAAGGCGCAGTGGCTGTTGGTCAAGCGCCGCGACGAGCACGCGCGCCCCGGGTCGGATGTCGTCGCCGAACATCCCCGCTCAGTGCTCAGTGGGCGCACGCTCGATGAGGTCAGCGGGTGATGGGCGCTCAGCGCGTCTTAATTTTGGGGGCATAACCACCAACTGGACCAATGAGCGGCAGCCAGATGGCAGCTATGAGAGGTCCAGTAGCTGGTAGGGGCGCGAAAAATATATGGCGTCTCGCCGGGCCCGTAGGTCTCGGCGAAATTGACCTACCCACTACTCTTCTGCGCGCCAGCGCCGATAGAGCGCCGCGAACTCCGCGCTCATCGCGGGTGTCAGGTCCTCGGCGCGCAGACCGCCCGTCAGCCGGATCGTGGCGCGCATCTGCTCCAGGTACTCCGTGCAGTGCTCGCACCTGGCAATGTGTGCCTCGAAGCGGCGCCGTCGCGCCCGCGACAGCCCCCCCTCCAGGTAGTCGGTGATCAGCTCGACCATCTCCTGACACACGAACTCTCGGCGACGCAACAGCACCCTCATACCCTCCCCAACTCCGCTTCGAGCGCCTGGCGCAGGTGGCTGCGGCCCCTGTGCAGCAGCACGCGCTGGTTGGCTTCGCTGATCTCCAGCGCATCGCACACCTCGCGCGCGCTTAGCTCGGCGACGTCGCGCAGCATCACGACCTCGCGCTGGCGCTCCGGCAGCTCGCGCATCGTCGCTTGGATGCGATCCGCGAGGCCTTCGGCGAGCAGCCTGCTCTCGCTCTCCTCGACCCAGTGCCGGGGCGGGGACATCCATGCGCCCGACTCGTCAAACCTGGCGCTGTCCACCGCCGGCCCCGCATCGCCGATCGCCACGCTTCGATGCTCGCGCACGCCCGTGCTCCTAGCTCGGTTGACGAGGATCGCCAGCAGCCACGTCTGAAACGACGAGCGCCCCTTGAAGCCGTCGAGGCCGCGCAGCACCGCCAGCCAGGTGTCCTGTACGACCTCCTCGGCCACTGCGGCGCTCGCCACGTAGGTGCGGGCGATTCGCTGCATCGTTGAGTGGTGGCGCGCCGCTAGCGTCACGAACGCCTGCTCCTCGCCCGCGCGCACACGCGCCACCAACTCAGCGTCCCCGTCCACTAGCCGGCCACAATACCCTCGCCGCCAGCCGCGCCGGGTACCGTGGTCGACCCGATCCGGGTCAATGCGCCGCCCGCTCCGATCGCGAACTCGTCCACGATCCCCGCCGCGCCGGTCTGCACGTAGAGGAAGCGGCCGTCACCGCTCACGGTGGCGTCGACGGTGCCGCCGTCCGTGGTCGTGTTGCCCAATGACGTCAACAGCGCTCCGCCGTCGCTTGACTGAAAGCCCGTCAACGATGCGCTGGCGGCGTTCGATGCGTAGAAGAGCCCACCCGCCGCGACCACCCAGCAGGTCGCTTCCTGGCCGGTCCCGACCGCGTCGAGTGGGGTGAGCGTTCCGTTGCCGTTCAGCGCGAAGTCCGCCAGTGCGTTGGTGCCGGCCTCGGCCACGATCAGATGCCCCTCCTGGTCGAAGGTCACCGCGAACGGGACGGCGCCCGGCTCGGGGTTCACGACCGGCGTTGCCGACAGACGTCCAAACGGCGCCACGCCGAACACGTCGATGTCGCTGCCATTGCCCTTGGTCGTGACGATCAGCTGCCTGCCGTCCGGCGAGAAGGCGACCTGCCCGGGCGTGTGGGTGAACTGGGGTTCTTCGGTCGGGTTCAGCCCAAGTGCGCGGCCCGAGCCGGGTAGCGGCAACAGGCGCCCGAAGAACGAAACGAACCCCTGCACCTCGCCGCCGTTCTCGGCGTTCAGCACGTACACCAGGCCCCCGTGGACGGCGATGCTCACGGGGAACGTTCCCCCCGAGCCGATCACCTGGCGCAGCGCCAAGCGGTCGCCGAACACGGCGAACACGGAGATCGTGTTGCTGCCAGCGTTGACCGCATACAGCTGCCCGGTGGCCGGGTCGTAGGCGAGCGAGCCCTGCGAGGCGAGGTGGTCGACGGCTGATCCCGCCAGCACCCCGCCCAGCCCGCCCGTGTTGTACACGCCGGCCTGGGTGAGGACACCGTCGGAGGCGCTGTCGTAGACGACCACCTGGTTGCCGGCCGGGTTGTCGGTCTGCACGAACACGGGCGCCGAGCGGGCGCCGAATCCGCCGCCGAACGATCGGCCGCCGAACGCGCTCGCGGCTCCAGCCGCGCTGCTCATCACTGCCAGGGCGGTGGCTGCCACCACGCCGCAACGGGTCATCGCTTTCATCGAGCTCCTCCTTGGTTTGGATCGGGCTTGCGAGGTTCAGTCCGCCGACCTGCCGATGCGTTACACCCCCGGCGATCGGGTCGCCGATGCGTTACACCCCCGGCGATCGGGTCGCCGATGCGTTACACCCCCGGCGATCAGGTCGGGGCCTGCCTTACATTGGTAGGCGTGAAGCTCTCGACCGCCCAGGTCAAGCAGGTCACGCTCGCGGCGTGCATCATCGGCTCGGGGATCGCGGTGCTCGACGGCACCGTCGTCAACGTGGCGCTGCCCACGATCCAGCGCGGCTTGGGGGGTGGGCTGGCCGGCCAGCAGTGGGTCAGCAACGCTTACCTTTTGACGCTCTCCTCGCTGATCCTGGTAGGCGGCTCGCTCGGCGACCTGTTCGGCGAGCGGCGGATCTTCGCGCTCGGCGTCGGCGGCTTCGGGGCCGCCTCGCTGCTGTGTGCGCTCGCGCCCACGATCGGCTTCCTGATCGCGTTCCGCGCGCTCCAGGGCGTCGCCGGGGCGCTGCTGATCCCGAGCTCGCTGGCGGTGATCGTCGCCACCTTCCCGGAGTCCGAGCGCGGCGCCGCGATCGGCACGTGGACCGCGTTCGGCGCGATCGCCGCAGCGATCGGACCGCTCGGCGGGGGCCTGTTGCTCGGGATCGGCTCGTGGCGTTGGATCTTCCTGATCAACCTCCCGTTCGTGGTGCTCTGCCTGGCGCTGATCCTCGCGGTCATCCCGCGCGCCGTGCCACGCGCCGCCGGCGCCGCCGCCCCCGCGGTCGATTTCACCGGGGCGCTCCTGTGCGCGCTCGGCCTCGGCGGGCCGGTGTTCGCGCTGATCGAGCAGCCGCGCCTGGGCTGGTCGAGTCCGGCGGTGATGGCGGGCCTGATCGGCGGCGCGCTGCTGTTCGCCGCGTTTCTGCTCTACGAGTCCCGCGCCTCGCACCCGATGCTCCCGCTCGGCCTCTTCAAGCGGCGCAACTTCGCGGTCGGCAACATCGAGACGTTTGCGATGTACGCCGGCCTGTCGGTGCTGTTTTTCTTCCTCACGCTCTTCCTGCAGCAGGTCGCCGGCTACTCGCCGCTGCGCTCCGGGCTCTCCACGCTGCCCGTCACCGTTGTGATGCTGTTGCTCTCGCGCCGCTTCGGGGGGCTGGCCGACCGTCACGGGCCGCGCCTGTTCATGGGGGGCGGGCCGCTGCTGGCGGGCGCCGGCCTGCTGCTGCTCCTGCGCGTCGGCGTCAACGTCGACTACTACAGCGAGGTTCTACCGGGGCTGTTGGTGTTTTCGCTGGGGCTGGCGATGACAGTCGCGCCGCTCACCGCGGCGGTGCTCGCGGGCGTCGAGGAGCGCCAGGCGGGGATCGCCTCGGGCGTCAACAACGCGGTCGCGCGAGTCGCCGGCCTGCTCGGGATCGCCGCGCTCGGAGCCGTCGTCGCCGTGCAGTTCTCCGCCTCGCTCGACGCGCACCTTGTGGGGGTGCGGCTCTCCCCGCGCGCCGAAGCGGCGGTGGCGCAGGCCAAGCGCCTCACGCTCGGGCGTCCCTCGGTGGCGGGCCTCCCTCCGCGCCAGGCCCGCGCGGTCACCGACGCCGCCAACGCCGCGTCGCTGGAGAGTTTCCGCGTCGGCATCGCGATCGCCGGGGGCCTCGTGCTGCTGGGAGGCGTGATCGGCGCGGTGGGTATCCAGAACCCGCGCCGCGCCGTCTGCGCGGAGGAGTGCGCCGGCGGCCCCCTCATCGGCGCCTCCCCCGACGCGGCCGGGCTCCACGAGGTGCCGCCGCCCGCCGCGCGCGAGGGCGCTCCGGTTCGCGTGGTGTGAGGGCAGTCAAGGGGATCGCCGCCACCGTCGATAACCGTGTGTGGTGGACGGTATTGCGTCATACGGCCGATGCTTCTGCGCGATCGTCTCCGTTGGGGCTGCTCTGGCAGCGGGCTCGCTCGCCGGCCCGGCCTCCGCGAAGAAGACGCTCACCGCCGCCAACTGGGATAGCTCACAGCAGCGCCTGGTCGTGCACGAAGCGGTGATGAGCGAACAGGGCGCCGCCGGCTTTGCGGGGGCCGGCCCGCTGAGCGCGGCGGCCGAGAGCTCTGCGCTGGCGGCGATCGCCACCCGCGAGGGCGTTGCCCCGATCGTCTTCGACACCGGTGTGCCGCTCACCGTCGTGCGCTTCGACGCGCTGCTCGTCGATCAGCTGGGGCTCGGCGAAGCCGCCGAACACGTTCAACAGGCGGCAGTCACCGCCGGTCGCCCCGCCGAGCAGCTGGGCGATCGCCGCGGCGCGCGAAGCGCTGATGAGCTTCTCACTGCCGACCTACACCGCCGCGCAACGCGAGGTCCTGCACATCGCCGTCGCGAAGATTGGCATGCCCTACGTATGGGGCGGCACCACCGACAACACCGCCGACGGTCTCGAACACGGCGGCTATGACTGCTCGGGCTTCGTGTGGCGTGTGTACAAGGTGTCCGGCCTGCCCTGGGGTAGGCAGATCCGCGGCCGCACCGCCGCCGAACAGGGGGGCGAAATCCCCAAGCGCGAGCGCATCCACCTGCAGGACGTGGCGCCCGGCGACCTCCTGTTCTTCGGCTCGGCGCACTTCAACTCGACCGCCACCGAGTCCAACGTGATCCACGAGGCGATCGCGATGAGCAGCGAATGGGCGATCAACTCTTCCGCCCAGGGCGTGTACGTGCTGCCGCTCACCTCCGGCTGGCTGGCGGAAAGCTTCACCTGGGCACGCCGGGTGCTGTAGGGGGACGTCCATGGGGGATCGTCCGCGCGCCTGCTGGCTCGCGACTACCGGCTGGGCGCGGAGGCATCCATGCCCCGCGACCGGCCCACTGCTGGGGCCGGCGGCGCACCGCCCTTGAGCGCCCCGCGCGGCACTGTCATGCTGCGCGTATGAGCGTCTCGCCGGCACCGCGCCCGGATCCACCAGCAGCCCCGCGCCGCGTGTCGGCCGAGGAGGTTCCGGCACTCGCACAGATGCTCGCGCGGGCGTTCCTCGACGATCCGGTGGCGATGTGGTCGTGCCGCTCTGAGCGCCTGCGCCCAAAAGTGCTCGAACGCTTCCACGCGGCGCGCATGCGACAGCTGCTGGCCGATCGCGAGGTGTGGAGCACGCCCGGGCTCGCCAGCGCCGCGCTGTGGGCGCCGCCGAAGCGCTGGCGCACGACGCCGCGCCAGGATCTCGCGCTCGCCCGGATCATGCTCCACCCGCGGCTGATCGCCCGCGCTCCCCTGATCGCCGCCGGGCTGCTGGGGCTCGAGCGCAAACACCCTCACGTCCCTCCGCACTGGTACCTGGCGGTGCTCGGCACCGACCCCGCCGCGCAGGGGCAGGGTCTCGGCTCGGCGGTGCTCGGCCCCGTGCTCGAGCAGTGCGATGCCGACGGCGTCGGCGCCTTCCTGGAGTCCTCCAAGGAACGCAACATCGACTTCTACGCCCGCCACGGCTTCCGCGTCACGGCGGAGCTGCGCCTGCCGCGCGGTCCGCGGATGTGGGCGATGTGGCGGGAGCCACGCGTTTAGGCCGCTCCTCCCGGGACGGCCTGACGCGGAGGCTCTCCGGACGGCGTGACGCGGACGGGACCGGCTGATTCCGTAGAGTCTTGGTATGCGCGTCACCGCCAAGGCCGACTACGCCGTACGGGCGACCGTGGAGCTGGTGGGCAGCAGCGCCGACGCTCCCCGCAAGGTCGATGAGATCGCCCAGGCGCAGGGGATCCCCCTGTCGTTCCTGGAGAACATCCTCACGCAGCTGCGCTCCGCCGGGATCGTGCGCAGCCAGCGCGGACCCGAGGGTGGCTACTGGCTGGCTCATACCGCCGCCGAGGTGACGCTCGCCGATGTGATCCGCGCGGTCGAAGGCCCGCTCGTGGGGGTGCGCGGCCAGCGCCCCGAGGAGGTGGCCTACGGCGGCTCCGCCGAGTCCCTCCAGCAGGTGTGGGTTGCGCTGCGCGCCAACCTGCGCAAGGTGCTCGAGCAGGTCTCGGTTGCGGACGTCGCCGCCGGGAAGCTACCCAAAGAGGTGATCGCCCTCACGCGCGGTGAGGACGCCTGGCAGACACGCTGAGGGCGTCTGGGCCCGGTGTGTACTTGATGAGCCAAATCGGCCCAAAAACGCTGTTCTTCCGGTAGACTCCCTCCTCTGCGCGGCGGCTTCGGCCGCTTTACGCGTGCGCCGAGCAGCGTCCGGGATCGCCGCTCGCCTACCCATCCATCTTCGAAAAAAGCAAAAAAAGGAGCCCTTCTCGATGTCAGCCACCTCCGTCGCCGACACCACCGAGGCAGCCGAGGCGGCTGTCGAGGCGATCGCCAGCGCGGCCAACAAGGAGGTGACCTTCTCGCTGGCGCTCTCCCAGGACCAGAAGGATCTGCGTGACTGGGTGCACGGGTTCGCAGCCGACGTCATCCGCCCCGCCGCGCACGAGTGGGACGAGAAGGAGGCCACGCCGTGGCCGATCATTCAGGAGGCCGCCAAAATTGGCCTCTACGGCTTCGAAGGGCTCGCGCAGTTCTTCGCCGACCCGACCGGTCTGACGCTACCGATCGTCAACGAAGAGCTGTTCTGGGGCGACGCCGGCATCGGCATGTCGATCATGGGCACCGCACTCGCGGTCGCCGCGATCTTCGGCCAGGGCTCGGGCGAGCAGATCGGCGAGTGGATCCCCCGCTGCTTCGGCACCGAGGACGACATCAAGGTCGCCGCGTTCTGCGCCTCCGAGCCCAACGCCGGCTCCGACGTCTCGGGCGTACGCACCCGCGCGAAGTTCGACGAGGCCACCAATGAGTGGATCATCAACGGCCAGAAGGCGTGGGCGACCAACGGCGGCATCTCCGATGTGCACGTCGTGATCGCGACCGTCGACCCCGAGCTGGGCTCCAAAGGCCACGCCGCGTTCGTCGTGCCGATGAGCGAAGCGAAGGGTATTTCGCAGGGCACCAAGGTCTCCAAGCACGGCCTGCGCGCTTCGCACACCGCCGACGTCTTCCTCGACGACTGCCGCGTCCCCGCCGGCTACGTGCTCGGCGGCAAGGAGAAGCTCGACGAGCGTATCGCCCGCGTGCGGGAGGGCAAGAAAGGCAAGTCCCAGGCCGCGATGCAGACCTTCGAGGCCTCCCGCCCCACCGTCGGCTCGCAGGCGCTTGGGATCGCCCGCGCCGCCTACGAGTACGCGCTGGAGTACGCCAAGGAGCGCGAGCAGTTCGGCAAGAAGATCATCGAGAACCAGTCGATCGCCTTCACGCTCGCGCGCATGAAGATGGAGATCGACGCTGCCCGCCTGCTCGTCTGGCGCGCCTCCTGGATGGGCCGCAACCAGGTCCCCTTCGAGAACGCCGAGGGCTCGATGTCAAAGCTCAAGTCCGGCGAGGTCGCCGTGTGGGTAACCGAGCGCGCGATCCAGATCCTCGGCGGCAACGGCTACACCCGCGAGTTCCCCGTCGAGCGCTGGCACCGCGACGCCAAGATCTACGACATCTTCGAGGGCACCGCCGAGATCCAGCAGTTGGTGATCTCGCGGGCGATCAGCGGGATGCACATCAAGTAGCTCTGGGACTGGGTTTTCGGGGCGGTGCTGGTCGTGCTGGGTGGTCGCTGAGGCCCAGAGCAGTGGCGCTCGAAAAGGCTGCTCGCGCCAGTTCTCGCGCCAGTCATGCAAGATCTGGGTCGTGTCCTGCGTCGCGTAGCCCGTCGAGCAGGTCGCCGGTCGTGAAGATCGGCGCGTCCCGATCCCCGCGATCCTCCGGGGCTACCTGGACGATCAGCTGCAGGCCCTCGCTTGGACGGACGGGCTCGTGTTCGGTGTCACAACCGACAGACCATTCAACGACACCACGATGCGGGAACACACCCGCAAAGCGTGGGGCTGGCAACTGGACGACCAGGGCGAGTTGGTCCCGTCAGGGTCGCGCGAACCGCCGCTTGAGCCGATCACGCTGCGCGAGTGCCGGCACACCTTCGCGTCGCTAATGATCGCCGCCGGGGTCAACGCGAAGGCTCTCTCGACGTACATGGGCCACGCGGGCATCCAGATCACACTCGACCTCTACGGTCACCTGATGCCCGGCAACGAGAGCGAGGCGGCCGCACAGCTCGACGCTTACCTGGGGCGCGCGGACGGTGAAGCGTAGTCGCGCAGGGGGGCGGGTGGCCGGCGCTGGGACCGCCGATGGTGTAGCGCTCGCGTTCGCGCTGGCGCTGGGATGAGGTGGTGTAGGTCAATTGCTTACCAAGACCGGGGGGATTCGCGACATGTATCCTTACCAGGACGGGGGCCATTCTGGTAGGTTCCTCCCATGAGGGATGACGAACTGCGCGAGCGGCTTCGTGATTGCAACCCATGGTGGCGTGCGGCAACAACGGGGGGAGATGCCCTCGCCTGGGTGGCGAGCGACCAGACGCTTCGCGCCAGGGCCGCTTATGACTTGGGCTACCGCTCGGGCCTGCTCGATGATGTCGCTGACGGCCCGGTCAACGACAAGCTCGTCGTGCTGCGTGGAGCTCGGCGGATCGGCAAGTCCGTGCTGCTGAAGGATACGGCGGCGCGCCTCTGCGGACGCGGGGACGTGGATCCGCGCCAGCTCGTCTACGTGCCGACCGACGGGATGCGTGCGTCTGACCTGTCTCGCGTGGCGAAGCTCGGCCGAGAGCTCACCCGATCCGTGGGACAGACGCGTCGTGTCTGGCTCCTCGACGAGGTGACCGGGCTCCGAGGCTGGACGCAGGCGCTGAAGTACCTCCGCGACAACACCGAGCTCGGCGCCGACACGGTGGTATGCACCGGCTCCTCTTGGGACCGGGAGGCTGAGGTGGAGCGCGACCTCCTCACCGGCAGGGCCGGGATCTCCGCGAGAAGAAGATCCCGGATCCTCCATCCGATGAGCTTCCGGGACGTGCTCGCCGCTGCGGGCAGGGAGATTCCCCTGCCCGCTCGGCTCTCGCCGTGGGCGCTCCAGGACGAGGCCGCCCGGGTCCTCGCGGAGTCACTCGAGCTCTTTGTGGACGAGCTCGATCTGGCCTGGCAGGCGTACCTCACTTCGGGTGGCTTTCCGCGCGCGGTCGCGGAGCACCACAAAACCGGCGAGGTCGGCGAGGCGTTCTTGCGGGACCTGACGGCGTGGCTGCATCGAGACGTGGACCCGGAGGCGGCGGAGGACTCGGTGCCGAAGCTACTATCTGCGCTCGAGGGCCGCTGCACCTCTCCGCTCAACCGTCGAGCGCTCGCCGAGGACCTCGGCTATGGAAGCCGCCAGACGGCCGACCTGCGTCTCATGCGTCTCGTCCGTACCTACGCGGCGATCTGGTGCCACCAGGTCGACGAGGACGGGCGGAGGGTGGCTGGGGCCCAATCAAAGCTCTACCTCTGCGACCCCCTGCTCGCATGGCTTGGTTCGCGGCTGCGGGCTGGACTCCCACACCCGGACTTCACTCGTCTCACCGAGGCGTGTCTCGGCCTTGTGCTGGCCCGAGCCATCGACGATCTCGAGCCCGGGCGATGGGAAGACGACGACTCCATCGGGTACCTGCGGACGGGCGGGGGGAAGGAGATCGACTTCGCCCCGGTCGCCGTGCCGACTCCCTCGGGGACGGCGCACACCGTGCCGATCGAGTCGAAGTGGGTGTCCTCCGGATGGCGTGCCGAGGCGAGGGTGATCGAGGGGAAGTTCTCTGCGGGCGTGGTGGCTACGCGGACGGTCCTCGATCTGTCGAACCCTGCGTGGGCGTTGCCGGTGCCGGTGCTCGCCCTGCTGCTTGAGTAGGTGCCCGTGGGCCGAGCTGGGCGACTGGCCTTATGATGCGCTGTGGTGCGACGACTGCATCGGGTGTTCCCGCGTGGGGCCGGGTCGGCGCAAGGACATACCTCCCCGGATACTGCGCGCCAGTCTCGCGCCAGTCGTGTCCCGAGTCGGCCGGATTCCACCGGATTCCGTCGGGGTCGATCCCGCATAGGTAAGCCAAAACGGCTCTGTAGAGCCATCACCGGCTGATCTACGACATCTTCGAGGGCACCGCCGAGATCCAGCAGCTCGTGATCTCGCGGGCGATCTCGGGGATGCACATTCGGTAGCTCGATAGTCAAAGGGCTGCGGTGGACTGTCGATTCTCGTGCCGCCCGACAGCGAGACCTTGGCGACCGGTTGGGCTGAGACGATTGTGCGCATATGCCGGCGACCCAGAAGGAATGGATCAAGCGGCTCCAACAGGCGGGTTGGACGCTGGAGCGAGGTGGGAAGCATCAGGCCAAGATGACCAAGCCTGGGCATCGACCTATCACGCTCCCGGAGAACAAGCGCCGCGCCTACTCCAGGGGCTTCGAGGCGCAACTACGCCGTGAGGCGGGCCTACAGGACAAGGAACGCTGACCCGATATCTATGATGGAGAGCACGATGCCGGAGCCACAGCAACTGCACGTCAACGTTCGCCTCGAGGATGGCGCGCTCTGGGCGACCGTGGAGGAGTTCCCTGGCGTGTTCGCCACTGGCGATAACCTTGATGAGCTGCGCGAGAGCTTGCGGGAGGGCATCGCGCTTGTGCTAGCAAGGCCCGGTGAGGAGCCGCCCACGGTTACATTGGCGCCGTTGCGCTCCGAGCCAGTTGCGACGACAGCAAGCTCCGAGCTCGTCTACGCCTGAAGCTCGCCCGCTCGCCCGCTCGCCCGCGAGCTCGACAGCTGGTGGCTTTCGATGACGCCCTACCAAGCCTGTGGCGTGCTGCAGTGGGGGCACTCCACGGTGGTGCTCACGGCGGCTGCGAAAACGTAGCCGCACTGGCAGGCGTAGCAGGCCAGGTCGGTCGGGCCGCCGGACTCGCGCACGCGCTGGGCGGCGACGTCAGGCGGGGGTGGGGCGAGGTGGAGTGGCGAGGGGGCGAGGTTGGGCTCCAGCGCTTGGGCGGAGGGGTGCTCGCCGCGAATGCGCTGTGCTCGGCGGCGCACGCCGATCGGATGTAGGAGGCTTCCTCTCATTGCTCTCCACCTGATAAGACCCGCCGCATGCCTGAATGTTTCGCCCACCATCGGCGAATCCCTGGCGTCTGTTTGAGATACTGGGCGCGATGAACCCTGCCCGCAAGCGCACCGTGCGGCTGGTGGTGGCGCTCAGCGCCGCCGTGCTGCTGGCGAGCGCGCTGATCTACACGAGCTTCACCGCCGCCAGCCCGGCGCTCACGCCTAGCCAGCTGCTGCGCGAGGCACAGCCTGGGCGCAGCTACCAGCTCACGGGCACAGTGGTCAAGGGCTCGGTGCATCACGACGGCGGCGTGCTCCACTTCAGCGTCGCCGACCGTGCCAATGGCACCGACGCGGTGCCCGTCGCCTACACCGGCGTCGTCCCCGACCCCTTCAAAGAAGGGCGCGAGATCATCGTCACCGTGGAGAAACAGGGCGCCGGCTACACCGGGGAACAGAACTCCCTGATCACCAAGTGCCCCTCCAAGTACACGGTCGCGCCGCCCTCCGAGAAGCAGAACGCCTGAGTGTCCCTCTCCGCGCACCCAACGGCAGGCCGGGCCGCTAGGTCGCGCCGAAGGAAACCCACCTATGCGGGGTCGGCGGGCGAGGCCTGATGGCGCTGCTCGGACACGTCTGCCTGGGGCTCGCGCTGATCGTGTGTGCGTACGGCATCGTCGTGTCCGTCTACGGGGCGCGCAGCGGCCGGGCTGAGTTCTCGTTGGCGGGCCGCCGCTCGGTGTACGCGCTCGCCGGCCTGCTCACCGTTGGGATGGTCGTGCTGGAGATCGCGTTCGTGGGCAACGACTTCGCCTTCAACGCCGTCGCCGACACCTCCTCGCGCACCACGCCGCTGCTCTACCGCCTCGCGGCGCTGTGGTCATCCCAGGAAGGCTCGCTGTTGCTGTGGGCGTGGCTGCTCTCGCTGTGGTCGAGCCTCGTGCTGTTCCTCACGCGCAAGCGCCTGCGCGAGGTCGCCTCCTACGCGACGGCGATCCTGCTCGGCTTCGGCGGGTTCTTCGTGGGGCTGATGGTGTTCTACGCCAACCCCTTCACGACGACCAGTCCGGTGCCCGCCGAAGGGGTCGGCCTCGACCCGCTGCTGCGCTTCCCCACGATGATGATCCACCCCCCGATGCTGTACTCGGGGTACACGCTCTGCACGATCCCGCTCGCGTTCGCGATGGGCGCCCTGATTGCGCGCAAAGTGGACGGGGAGTGGATCGCGGTGGTGCGCCGCTTCGCGCTGGCCGCCTGGCTGTTCCTCGGGATCGGCATCCTGCTCGGCGCCTCCTGGTCGTTCTCGGAGCTCGGCTGGGGGGGCTACTGGGGCTGGGACGCGGTCGAGAACGCCTCGCTCTTGCCGTGGCTGACGGGCACCGCGTTCCTGCACTCGCTGATGATCCAGGAGCGCCGCGGGATGCTGAAGGTGTGGAATGTCTCGCTCCCTTTGGCCACCGGGATCCTGGCGATCATGGGCACCTTCATGGTGCGCAGCGGCATCCTCGACTCGATCCACGCCTTCGGCGGGGCGACCCTCGGCGTCCCCTTCCTCTTGCTGATCGCCGCGCTGCTCGCCGGCTCGATCTACCTGGTCGTCTCCCGCCGCGCGATCCTGGCCAGCACCCATCGTCTGGACTCGCTGCTCTCGCGCGAGGCGATCTTTCTGTTCAACAACCTTGTGCTGGTCGGCCTCGCCTTCGTGATCTTCTGGGGCACGTGGTTCCCCAAGATCTCCGAAGCGCTCACCGGCACGGCCGCCTCGGTTGGGCCGCCGTGGTTCGATCGCTACACCGTCCCGCTGGCGCTGATCCTCGTGCTGCTCTCCGGCATCGGGCCGGTGATCGCCTGGCGGCGCGCCACCCCGCGCGGGGTGCTGCGCAACCTCGTCGTGCCCTCCGCCGCGGCGCTGCTCACGCTGGCGGCCCTGATCGCCGCCGGTGTCACCCAGAAGCCCACAGCCATCGCGATGTTCTGTTGCGCGGCCTTTGCGCTCGGCAGCGTCGCGCAGGAGCTGTGGCGCGGTACCCGCGTGCGTCGCGGTGCCTCGGGCGAGGCGCCCCCGGTGGCGCTGCTGGCGTTGATTCAGCGCAACCGCCGGCGCTACGGCGGCTACATCGTGCACGTCGGGATGGCGGTGCTGTTCATCGGCGTTGCCGCCTCCTCCTCCTTCCAGCACGTCTCCCAGCTCTCCCTCTCTCCGGGGCAGTCCGCGCGCGTGGGCGCCTACACCGTCCACTACCTGCGGCCCACCGCGGCCCTCACTCCCCACGACGATCCCACCCACACGGGGTCCACGCTCAACGTCGGCGCCGTGCTGCCGGTGACCAAGGATGGGCGCTACGTCACCACGCTGCGCCCCAGCGAGGATTTCTACGAATCCCAGGAAGAAGGCCAGGGCTCGGTCGGGCACCTGATCGGGGGGCAGCCGGTGAGCAACGTGGGCATCAACGCCAGCCTGACGCGCGACGTGTGGAGCGCGATCGCCCCCGAAATCGAAACCCCGCGGCTGAAGCACATCATCGAAGTCGGCAACAAAACCATTCCCTTCTCGCGCCCCGACGAGGGCCTGTTCGTGATCGACTTCCTCGCCCACGAATACATCAAGCACCCACCGCCGGCGCAGTTCCGCCTGATCGTCTCGCCGCTGATTATGTGGATCTGGCTGGGAGGCCTGATCGTCTTCGCCGGCGGCCTACTCGCGCTCTCGCCCTCGCCGGGGGCGTTGCGCCGCCGCATCGTGCGGCCTGCGTCCTTGGAGCTCGCCCGCGAAGTCAAGTACCGCGAGCTGCGCGACCTGGAGCTCGACCTCGCCACTGGCAAGCTTTCGCGCGATGACTACGAAGCCACCAATGCCACGCTGCGGGCGGAGGCGCTGGAGATCCTCAACGAGCTCGAGCGCGAGCCCTTGGCCGATGCATCCACGAACCCCGGCACCCCCGCCTCCGGCCGGCCGAATGGGCAGGCGAGGTCGCTACCAGGGCTTCTTGAGCAGGATGATGGTGTTTCCGACGAACAGGATCGCGAAGAAGACAGTCCAGCGGTTGAGGTTGCGCTCCACGAGTGAGCCGCCCCCCAACGGGCCCTGGCCGGTGCCGACCCCAAACGCGCCGGAGAGCCCCGCGTCTTTCCCGGAGTGCATCAGCACCAGGAAGATCAGCACCACCGCGATGATCACCTGCAGGATCGAGAGAATCGCTTCCATGGCCTAAGGGTACAGAACCACCGGCAGATGCCGCCGCGCGCAGCCTCTACGGGCAGGGAACCGTCGCGGTGCTGGTGCTGGTGGAGCCGTTTTCGTAGGTGAATTCGGCGGCGAACGGGAAGCCGCCGGTGGGGCAGTGGGAGGGGAGCAGGACCGTGTTGGGGTTGTGGTGCTTTTTGGCGGCCTTCCCACCGACCGTCACGGAGAACGACACTGTCGAGGCGTTGGGCTCCAGGGGGATCGTGGGGATCGCGGGGACCGACATCACGAGCTTTTCGCCGTAGGGCGGGTTGTCCGGCAGCGCCGCGGCGGTGATCACTACGCGCTCTCCAAGCGGCGAGTAGCCCTGACCGACGATCTCGATCGTCGGGTTGATGCCCTGCGGCGGACCCACGAACACCGAGATCGCGGCGTCCTCGCTTTCAACGGTGGAGCCCACGTGGACGTCGGCCAGGGCGTGCCCGGTGCCGATCTCCGACTGCGCCGGGCAGCCGCGCGGGCCGCGCGCCTGCAGCTGCGCCTTCGAACAGCTCTTGAGCTTCGGTACGTCGAGCGTCAGGCCCGCAGGGAAGTGCACCACCGCCTTGCGCACCGGCGAGGGCACGCCGAGTTCGCCGCCACCGAAGTGGACGGCGAACGTAAAGGCCGCCTTTGCGCCCAGCTTGTCGGGGGAGAATGAGGGCCGGATCGTCGCGGTCGTCGCTTCCGGCGGAGCCGGCGGCGTCGGGTTGAATTGGGGGGTGGACGATGCCTCTACGACTGCGGGCAGCGCGCCCCCAAGTGCGAGCAGCGCACCCACAGCGAGCGCCAAGCACGTTCTGCCCGCTTGGATCGGCCGCATTGCCCCGGCTCACTTGTGCGGGCACGGGATCGTGCCCTTGACTGTGTTGTTTGTGCCGTCCTCGAAGGTCAGCTGCGTCTCGTAGGGGAAGCCGCCCTTGGGGCATGTCTTGGGGACGATGATCCCCTTCACGTGCACCAGCTTGCGCTTGCCTGCAACCTTCTCGTAGTAGGCAGCGTTGGGCGCGCCGAGCGTGATGTAGATGCTCTTCGCGGTCGCGTTGGAGGCGCCGGGGAGCGATTCGATCGGCGGCACCTTGAACGTGAAGCCCAGCCCGTAGGGCTTGGGCTCGTTGACCACCTGCGCTTTGAGCACCAGCTGCACCGAGATCGGCGACACCGCGTTGAGGTACGCGAGGATCACGAGATGCCCGTCTTCGTTGGGGCCGCGGTAGAAGTTGAGCGTGAACGGCTCTTCGTTGACTTCGCCCGCGAGTTCGTAGGCGCCCACGCCGCCGCCGAAGCCGGCTTTGGAGTCCTTGGGGCAGACCCCCGGATTCAGCGTGGCTTCCAGCTGGGCGGTGTTGCAGATGCCCACGCCCTTGGTGTCCACCTTGAGGCCGGCCGGGCCCATCACCGTCGCTTCTGCGATCGGCGACGGCAGTGGCCCGCTGGTCGAGCCGATCGTCGCGCTGCCGTGGACGTTGGTGGGCGCGCCGAGCTTGTCGGGGGAGAAGCTCGCGGTCACGGTCAGCGTCTGCGCTGCCCACGCCGCCGTGGCGACGATCAGGCAGATGCAGGCGACCGTTGCTGCTACGAGAACTCTGGTTCTGGACATGCGGCTTCACCCCTCACTCTGTGGCTCCTCGATGACCCGGTGTCGAGCACTTGCCTGGACGCCATGGCATGCCGTGGCGTCCAATCTCGACCACTGGAACCTACCGACCGCTCGCCTCGATTGCAACTCATGATGCGTGTGGACCCCATTGTGTAGGTTTCGATCTCCCACCCATACAACCCCCCCAAGCGGGCAACGGAGCGGCGGGGGCGGGCGGGTGTTTCTGCAATGGATCCTGCGCCGCCTGAGCAATCCGGCCACCACCTGGGCTCCGCCTCAAGGGTATGTACAGTGCAGCAGCTTTGGCTTCCACCATGGGGAATCTGCGCGCGATGCCTGGTCGCTTCCGTAGCCTTGCGTGCGAGGGAGATTACAAATCCTTTACCGCGGGGTGGTTGGCTGCCGATATGAACCGTAGCCAGGGTGGTTGGTTCAGCGACGGTGGCCCCGCCTTGGCCTGCATATGCGAGACGACAACCAGCCCACCTGACCGATGACCCCCCATGCTCATGACTGCGGAGGCCGCGGCATTGCCGCCTGCGGAGGCCGCGGAACGACTGCCCGCGGAGGCCGCGGATGAGCGCCCCGCACCGCTGGGCGCGGCGCGCCATGCTCTCGATGCTGGCCGGAGGCGGTCTCAGCGCCGCCGGCTTCGGTGGGCCCCTCGCGGGTGGGGCGCTCGGCGCCGAAGCGCAGACGGGCACCACCGCGGCCGAAGACCAGACTCCCGCCGTCACCGAAACGACTCCCCAGGCGCCGGCTCCCACACCGGCAGGGGGGTCGAACAGCGGGGCGAGCGGCGCCGGCGACGCGAACGGGACCAGCGCGACAGGCTCCACCACGACCTCGACCACCCCTGTCACCCCGCCGTCGAGCACCTCGACGGCCCCGACGGCCGCCGCGCCGGCAGCCGACGAAGGGACCGGCCCAACGGTGGTGGTGCAGCGCAGCCAGCAGACCACCCCTGGCCGGCGCCGCGGCGCGAGCGTCACCGGCTCGGGCAGGAGCGAAGCCGGCAAGGGCTCCAACGAAGGCGAAGGCGCCAAGGGCAAAGGCGAAGGTGCCGGCAAGAGCGGGCCCACCACAGTCCCCGCCGGCACTCCCAACGGCGTCGCGCCCGCGCCGCAGACGGCCGGCGAAGAAGCGGGTGCGCTGGCGACGCTGCTGACGGGCTCGACGGTGTCGGCGCAGGCGCTCGATTTCTACCGCATCCCCCTCTTCCTGCTCCCCGTCTATCAGGCCGCCGCCTTCCAGTACGACGTGCCCTGGCAGGTGCTCGCAGGGATCAACGAAATCGAGACCGACTACGGCACCGACCTCTCCGTCTCGAGCGCTGGCGCGTTGGGGTGGATGCAGTTCATGCCCGGCACTTGGCTGCAGTACGGGGTGGACGCCACCGACGCCGGCTACGCCGACCCCTACAACCCCGTGGACGCGATCTTCGCCGCCGCACGCTACCTGCACGCCGCCGGCGCCTCCCACCACCTGCGCGCCGCGATCTTCTCCTACAACCACTCCCAGGAATACGTCGAATCGGTGCTGCTGCGCGCGCGCCTGATCGCCAGCTACCCGAGCTCGGTGATCGCCACGCTCACCGGCCTCGTCGACGCGCGGGCGCCGACCGCTGGCGCCCGCTTGGCCCCGGGGGCGAGGGCCGTGCTGGAAGCCCAAGCGGCGGGAATGGTGGCTGGCAGCGGCGCCTCTGGTGAAGGTTCCGCCGGCGGGAGCGCCGGAGCCGCCGGCGGCTCCTCCAATGCGACCGCGGGGGCAGTGCCCGCCGGCCTGCCTCCGACTCCGGCCGCGGCGGGGGCACAGGCGGGCGGCAGCACGCAGCCTGCAGGTAGCGCCGGCGCGGCGGGCGCCGCGACTGGGGCACCGGCGGGCGGCAGCACGCAGCAGAGCGCTGCGGGCACTGCCGGCGCCGCAGGGCAGACGGCTCACGCCGACACCACCGCGGATCCCGCGGCCACGCCCGGCTCGACGCCTGCGCCGTCGCCGCGGGTAGCGGCCGAGCGCGCGCAGGCCGCCGCCAACGCCCCCGCCAAACCGTCCCAGCTGGTCGAGCTGCTCGGCGACCCCGGCGCGCCAGTGGTCGCCGTGGAGGATGGTCGCGTCGAGCACCTCGGGCACTCCCACGCGCTCGGGCGCTACCTCGTGCTGCGCGATATCTACGGGGACGTCTTCACCTACGCCGGCCTCGGCAGCCTCGCCCCCCGCTACCGCCCCACGGCCCCCTCGGCCAAGCGCCGCGTTACGGCGTCGCGGGAAGAACCCAAGCCCACCCAGGCCGCGACCGCCGGCCATCAGTCGCCGCTGACCCTGAAGGTTAAGGCGCACGCCGCACAGGCGCTCGCGCCGGCGAGCGCGCCGGTCGAATCCGAAGGCGAAACGGCGCCCGCGGGGATGGGCAGGGTGCGCCTGTTCGCGCACCCCAACAACCCGGTCGCGCGCGCGGCAGCGCACGCTGGGCGTGCGGTGAGCGCGGGCGGCGGCTGGGCGGCGCTGAAAGCCGGTTCGATCGTCGCCAAGGGCACTGTGCTCGGCCACCTCGACACGCCCCCCGGCGCGACCGCCGGGCAGCTGCGGTTTGCGGTGCGGCCCGCGGGGGACAGCACCACAATCGACCCCCAGTCGCTGCTGCAGAACTGGCGCCAGCTGGGCGCGGCACTGCACCCAAAGGGCTCTAAGGGCACGGACACGCTGCTCGGGGCGACCGCCGGGGATGCGCTGTCGATGTCCAAGGGCGCACTCGAGCGCGCGGTGCTCGCCGACCCCGGGATCCAGCTCGACACGTGTGGGCGCCAGGACGTCGCGGGCGGCAAGGTTGACAGGCGCGTGCTGGCGGCGCTCCTGTTCCTCTCGCGCAGCGGCCTGCAGCCAACCGTATCCGGGCTGCGCTGCCCGCGCGTTGGGGACACACCGTCGGGTTTGAGTGTCGTGAGCGGCACCGGCGCTGGTATAGGCGCGAGTGCCGCTGACGCGCTGCGCTCAGCCGCTCAGCAGACGGCAGCCCACGGTGGCGGCCTGGCGGTGGACATCACCGCGATCAACGACATCCCGATCGCCGGCCACCAGGGCTCGGGCACGGTCACCGACGCCGCGATCCGCACGCTGCTGACGCTCCACGGGCAGTTCACGCCGCACCTGATCGTGAGCCTGATGAAGTACCCCGCAGCGCCTTCCACCCAGGCACTGCCCGCCGCGTGGAACCACATCCACCTCGAGTTCCTGCCCGTGCGCGCAGCGGTGAGGGCGCACGTCGCCACGGCCGGTGCCACGGCGGCTTCGCCGCTGGCGGTGAGCGGCGATCTCAACGAGTCTCAGTGGAGCCAGTTGATCGGGCGCATCGCCGCGCTGCCCAAGCCCACGGTCTCGGTCACGCCCAGCTCGGCCGCGATCCGCGACCCGCAGGCGGCGCCCACCAATCGCGGGCTCGGTGCCAGCGGCGCAGCTGCCGGCAATTAAGGGGCAATGAAGGGGCAAGGCGCACGTCCCAAGGTCTGCCGGCCTGGACGTAAGGTCTGCCGGCCTGGATGTGGCCGCTCCGCGGGCGGCTAAAGGCCGGCTCGTCACCGCACGGACGGCTGGCTGATCGAGTCCAGCCGCCCGCGATCCCGCTTCCCTCTCAGCCGGTGGTCGTGCTACCGCTGGTGCCCGGATTGGCGTGGTTGGGCCGCAGCGCATACAGCAGCGTGCTGCGGCACTTCGCCGTCGCCGCTTTGAACTGCGGGCTGCCGGTGTTGATCCCTTTGGTGTCGAAGATCGGGCCTTTGCCCGAGGTGTTGGGTTCGCCGACATTGATTCCGTTCTGGCGCAGGCACGCCGCAAAGCGCGCGAGCACTGAGTGGAAGCGGGGGTTGTTGAAGGGGTTTTTGAAGCCCTTGCCGCGTTTGCCGATGTGGTTGCCGTTGAAGCCCGCGCCGCAGCTCTGGAGCGCTTCGGCGAACTGCGCGCGCGACATGCCCTTGGGCAGCTGAGCGCCGGCGCCCAGGAAGCCCCCGGCTCCGGCGGTCTGGGGCAGCGTGATGCCTTTTTTAGACAGGCATGTGCGCACCGCGGTGTAGCGCGTCGCCGCGGATGACCCGGTGGTGGTGCCGGTCGTCGAGGTGCCAGTGCCCGTCGTGCCGGTGGACGACGTCCCGGTTGACGTGCTGCCCGAGGTGCTCGTCCCCCCGGTGGTCGTGCCGGTGGCCGCTGCGTTGGCGGCCGTCTGGGTGGTGGTGGTCGTACTCGAAGAGCCGCCGCACGCTGCCAGGCCGAGCGCGGCGGCCACGAGTATGGCGGTCAGCGCGATCAGCGACGTGAAGTGCGTTGGCCTGCGGCGTGGGGTCCGGTGGGGGGACATGAAGCTCCTTTGTCGATCATACGGATTCTGCGCGCTGCAAGCATGTGGATCCGAACACTTTGATTGATCTACCTAAAGCGTGGCACAAGGCGGTGGGCCGTTCGCGATGCACGATCCGCGCGGTGCCTGATGGTCGTGCATCACCCGCCGAAGAGCCCGCCGCCACCAGGACCGCCACCCGCCGAGCCACTGCCGCCGCCCGCTCCGCCGCCCCCGAACAGCGAGCCGATGCCGCCCCCTGCGATGCCCGTGGCGCTGACGCTGATCGATTCGGCGCTGACGGCGCCATGGGCGTCTTTGGAGCCCCGGATTACGACCATTTCACCGGGGTGGATGCCGTGCAGGTCGGCTTTGACGGTCTTGGTGATCGTCGAAGCAGGCGAGGTGGCGATCTTGACGGTGTTGCCTTCGAAGTTGGTCACGTACAGCGTGCTGCCGGAGACGTAGGCGACTTCGCCGATCGTGGCTCCACCCGCGCCGCCGAGACCGCCGAAGCGCCCCGCAAAGCCCCCGCCGCCACCGCTGCCCGCCGCGCCGCTCGTGCTGCCCGCGCCGCTGCCGGTAGTGGCGCCGGCGCCGCCGCGCAAGGCCGCGAGCCTGGAGGCCAGCCCGGCCCCGGAGCCGAAGCTCGAAAACGTCTGTCGCTTCTCGACCAGCACGCCGCCGATGAAGCCGCAGGCGAGCAGTAGCACGCCCAGCAGCGCGACCGGGATGGGCGCCAACAGGCGCCGGCGCGGGCGAGGAGGCAGCTCCCCGATGGGCTCCTGCGCCCACTGGTCCTGCTCCTCGTGGATGGCGGTGTGGGTGTCGGGCATGACGGGCTCCTCGGGGGGAATATGCGGGGGTTGATCACTCAAAGCGCAGCGCCTCGATCGGTCGCATGCGGGCGGCGCGCCCCGCGGGGTAGGTGCCAAAGAAGAGGCCGGTGAGCACGGCGGCGCCGAACGCGAGGAAGATCGAGTAGGTGGCGATCGCGGGGTGCACGCCGGCGATTTCGAACTGGCTGCCGAGCACCCCGAGCAGCACCCCGGTGAGGCCGCCGATCAGCGACACCAGCACGGCCTCAGTGAGGAACTGCGTGAGGATGTCGCTGCGGCGGGCGCCCACCGCCTTACGAATACCGATCTCGCGAGTGCGCTCGGTGACGGAGACGAGCATGATGTTCATCACGCCGATCCCGCCGACAAGCAGCGAGATCGCCGCGACCTCGCCGAGCAGCGTGGTGAAGACGGAGGTGGTGGAGCTGGTGGTTTCAAGCAGCGAGCCCTGGTTGATCACCTCGAAGCCCGGTTCGGCGGTGTCCTTGATTTTGTGGCGCTGCTCGAGGATCTGCGTGACCTCGGCTTCGGCGGAGCTGAGCGCGGCCTCGGAGGTGGCCTCGACCGTGATCGAGTCGATCGGGCCGTAGCCTGCAAGGGAGTCCTGCACGGTTGTGATCGGGGCGGCGACGATTTCATCGAGGTTGGACACCCCGTTCGAGCCCTTGGCGGCGAGCACGCCGATCACCTCGAAGTTGACGCCGTTGGCGCGCATCGTCTGCCCGACCGGGGCCTGCCCGGGGAACAGCTCTTCGGCGACGGTCTGCCCGATCACGGCGACCCGCGCGTGACGGTTGACGTCGGCTTCGGTGAAGGCGGCGCCTTCCTGGATGTGGTAGCCGTGGGCGGTGAGGTAGGAGGGGGTGGTGCCGACGAAGGTGCCGGGCTCGTAGGAGGTGCCGTTGTAGACGAGGGTCACGCCGGCGGCGTTGGCCACGGGCGAGGCGCTTTTCACGTCGGGGGCTTCGGAGTGGTTCTGCAGCGCGGCGGCGTCCTGCTTGGTGAGCGAGACGGCGCTCGAGGTGGAGCCGCCAAACCTCGCACCGCCGCGAATCGCGCCCGACTCGACCAGCAGCACGTTGGTGCCGAGGCTCTCGATCCGTTCCTCCACTGCTTTGGAGGAGCCGTTGCCGACAGCGATCAGGATGATCACCGAGGCGACGCCGATCGTCATGCCGAGGATCGTCAGGCCGGAGCGGAGCTTGTTGGCGACGATCCCGCCCCAGGCGATGCGCAGCGTCTCGACGCCGATCATGGACGCGCCTCGACCGGGGCCGCGAGGTGCGCGGACTTCAGCTGGTGGGAGGAGGGCGGGGGGTCGTGGACGCCGAGTGAGCGGTGGTCTTCGACGATCTGGCCGTCGCTGAGGCGCACCACGCGCTTGGTCTGGGCGGCGACGTCGGGCTCGTGGGTGATCAACACGACGGTGCGTCCTTCGGCGTTGAGGTCGGCGAAGATCGCGAGCACGTCCTCGGTGGAGTGCGAGTCGAGGTTGCCGGTCGGCTCGTCGGCGAGGATCAGCGAGGGGTTGGTGACGATCGCGCGGGCCACGGCGACGCGCTGCTGCTGGCCGCCGGAGAGCTCGGAGGGGAGGTGGTGCACGCGATTAGCCATGCCCACCGACGCCAGCGCCCGCTCGGCGCGGCGGCGGCGCTCGACGCGGTGCAGGCCGGCGTAGGCGAGCGGCAGTTCGACGTTGGCGAGCGCGGGCGTGCGGGCGACGAGGTTGAAGCTCTGGAAGACAAACCCCAGCTTGCGGTTGCGCAGGTCGGAGAGTTCGTCCTCATCGAGGTCGTGGGCGTCGGTGCCGTCGATCAGGTAGCGCCCGCTGGTGGGGATGTCGAGGCAGCCGAGGATGTTCATCAGCGTGCTCTTGCCGCTGCCGGAGCTGCCCATGATCGCGACGAAGTCGCCACGCTCGATGCGCAGCGAGACGCCGCGCAGCGCGGGCACGCGGATCGTGCCGATCGCGTAGGTCTTGCTGACGTCGCGGACGTCGATCACGGGATGCGACGGGTCGAGCTGGGTGGCGCGGGGAGCGCGTCCCACGAGCGGCTGGGCGCGCGCGCCGCGCGCGCTGAGGGGTGAGCGTGGGGGCCGCATCAGCCGCCTCGGAAGCCGCCTCCACCGCCGAACAGCGCCGCGGCGCCGCCTGCGCCGAGGCCCCCGGCGGCGCCGCCGAGCGCCCCCGTGCGGCTGCCCAGACGTGAGAGGACGCTCGAGAGGCCGTTGGTGGTGGGGGCGACAGGCAGGACGATCTGTTCGCCGGCGGAGAGGCCGGAGAGGACGATCGTGGAGCTGTTGCCGGCCAGTCCGGTGACTACCTGCCGGCTGGTATGCGTGCCGTCGTGCACGACGGTGACGGTGTCGGCAGTGATCGCGGAGGTGGGCACGTTGACCCCTTCGGCCTGCTTGACGACCACTTCGGCGGTGGCGCTCATCCCCGGTTTCAGCCCGCTTGCGAGCTGGTCGAGCTGGAAGGTGACGTCGTAACTGACCACGCCGCTCGAGGAGGTCGGGAGCGTGGCGACGCTCACCACGTGCGCGGCGAGCTTGAGCCCTTCGAGCGCTTCGATCGTGACAGTGGCGGGCTGGCCGTCGCGTACGTCGATGACTTCGGACTCGCTGAGCGGTACGACGAGCTGCATCGAAGAGAGGTCGCTGAGCACGGCGAATGAACTGGAGGAGCTGGAGCCCGACCCCGAGGAGCCCGACCCGGAGGCGCCTGTTGCTGCCGAGGAGGCCCCGAAGGCCGATGCTGCAGAGGAGGAGCCCGAGCCGGAGGACCCTGACCCGGAGGAGCTGGAGGAGGATTTGGTCGTGCCGCTGGCGGAGACGGCTTCGCCCACCTCACCCGAGAGCGAGACGATCGTGCCGGTCGTCGGGGCGAACAGCTTGGTGTCGGACAGCGACTGTTCGGCGCTCTGCACGGTGAGCCGGTCGCTCTTGACGGCGGCGCGGGCGGAGGCGATGTTGGCTTCGCGCAGCGCGGGGCTGAGCGTGGCTTTGGGTGTGGTGGCGGCTTCTTTGGGCGTGGTGGTGGCGTTCGATTCTTCGCCGGCGGCGGCGTGTTTGGGCTTGTGAGTGGTGGGCGCGCTGTAGGAGATGTCGTCGACCGAGGCCGCCGAGGCGGTGGCGTGACTTGCGCCCGTGCCCGAGGAGCCCGAACCGGTAGAGCCTTCGCCGTCAGTTTCTTCCTCCTGCACGAGGCTGGCTTCGGAGGCCTGCAGCGAAGCCCGGGCCTGTTCAAGGGTGACTTCGGCGCTGTCGGGGTTCAGTTCGGCGAGTAGCTGCCCCTCGGTGACGTGCTGGCCCTGGTGGACGTAGATCTGGGTGACCACACCGGAGGTCTTGAAGCCGAGGTCGAGCTGGGTCGCGGCCTGGATGTTGCCGCTGCCCGAGACGGTCGCTTGGACGACGCCCTCGCCGACGGTGATCGTACGCCCGGAGCTGGTCGCGGTGCCCGAGGCGGGCCCGACGATGAGCACGGCGGCGACGATTGCCCCCACGCACAGCGCGGCCAGCAGGTAGGTCGGCCAGGGCCGTTGTGCGCGTGGACGCATGGTCTGATCTTGTGCTGAGGCCATAAGAGGGGGCGAAGAAAGGCTGCAAGCGCTCCTAAAGAGCGTGGAAGAGCAGTGTGAGCTACGGCCTGGACGACGTCGCGCGGGGGGAAACCTCCGCCGGATGCCCTAACGTACCGGGAGCATTGCCCGAGCAAGTGGTGCACCTATCGATGTTGCTGCACAGTCCGCTGCTCGACCGCACGGGAGAGCGGTTGGGGAGGGTGGAGGACGTGATCGTGCGCCTCGCCGACGGGGGCTATCCGCCGGTGACGGGACTGAAGGCGCGGATCGGCGGCCGCGAGCTGTTCGTGCCGGTCGACAAGGTCGCCAGCCTGGAGGCGGGCGCGGCGCGGCTGTCCGGCCAGAAACTGAGCCTCGGGAAATTCGAGCGCCGCGAAGGCGAGGTGCTGTTGCGCCAGGATGTACTCGGGCGCAAGCTGGTCAACGTCGAGGCCGACCCGCCCCGCTTGGTCAGCGCGCACGAGATCGAGCTGGCGTGCATCGAGGGCTGGTGGCGGGTCGTCGGCGTGGACCCCTCCTCCCGCGCGCAGCTGCGCCGCGCACTGCCGCGAGCGCTGCGGCGGCTGGTGGCAGACCGGCCGTTCCTGGACTGGACCGACATGGAGCCGTTCGTCGGCCACGTGCCCACCGCGCGCCTGCGCTTCTCCCACCGAAAGCTCGCCAACCTCCACCCGGCCGAGATCGCCGACCTGGTCGAGGCTGCCTCGCACGAGGAGGGGGAGGAGCTGATCGAGGCGGTCGGCCAGGACCGCGAGCTGGAGGCCGACGTCTTCGAGGAGCTCGACGAGCACCACCAGCTCGAGTTCATCGCCGAGCGCCCCGACGCCCAGGTGGCGGCGGTGATCGCGCGGATGGCGCCCGACGACGCGGCCGACCTGATCGGCGAGATCGACCAGGAGCGCCGTGGGCGGATCCTCGAGTTGCTGCCGCTGGCCGGGCGCCAGCGGATCGAAACGCTGCTCGGCTACAACCCCTCGACCGCGGGGGGCATGATGAGCCCGGACTTCATCGCGCTCGCCGAGCACGCGGCGGTCGCGGACGCGCTCGACGCGGTGCGCCGCTCCACGATCGCGCCGGGGATGCTCACGACGGTCTACCTGCACGACGACGAGGGCGTGCTGAGCGGCTCGGTGGCGATCGTCACGCTGCTGCGCGCCGAGCCTGCGACGCCGCTCGCGGAGGTCGCCGAGCACGAGCCCGAGTCGGTGCCGA
The DNA here is from genome assembly GCA_963812955.1 of uncultured Solirubrobacterales bacterium. Classification (GTDB taxonomy): domain Bacteria; phylum Actinomycetota; class Thermoleophilia; order Solirubrobacterales; family Solirubrobacteraceae; genus Palsa-744. The sequence continues at coordinate 237,904 of CAWEXC010000001.1, read as the reverse complement.
CCGACGCCGACCTGCCGGAGGTCGCGAGGACGATGACCGACTACAACCTCGCCGCGCTCCCGGTCGTGGACCACCACCAGCGCGTGGTGGGGGTCGTCACCGTGGATGACGTGCTCGAGCAGACGCTGCCGGTGGGTTGGCGGCGGCGCTTCGGGCTTGTGAGCGACTGAAAACGCGCGGTGCTACTCTGAGGCCCGAACGGGCCTGACTATCACGCGCGGAAAGGAGGCTGGGATGGATCGAGAACAGCCGCGAAGTACCCAGCCGCTCGCGCGCACGTCGAGTCCTTCCCTGCCGGTCTAGCCGTCTTTCACCGGGGTCTGGTCTGCGCCGACGTGCGTCGCTTTGACGTGTCCCGACGCCCGGAAAGGAGGTGAAAGATGGCCGAGAACCCGACGACGCTGGACGACACGCAGCTGCCCGCGCAGCCCCAGCCGCCCGTGCTCGAGGGCGTGCCTCCCGTCCTCGATGAGGCCCACATCGGCGACATCCGCGGGGCGCTCGGCACGATCCGGATGGACGATACGGGGGCGCGTCACGGCTGGCGCTCGCGCGCGATGGCGCTGCTGGCGATCATGGGCCCGGGGCTGATCGTGATGGTGGGCGACAACGACGCCGGCGGTGTTTCCACCTACGCACAGGCCGGACAGAACTACGGCACCAGCCTGCTGTGGGTGCTGATCCTGCTGATCCCGGTGTTGATCGTCAACCAGGAGATGGTGATTCGCCTCGGCGCCGTCACCGGCGTGGGCCACGCGCGGCTGATCAACGAGCGCTTTGGGCGCTTCTGGGGCTGGTTCTCGGTGGGGGACCTGTTCATTCTCAACTTTCTCACGATCGTCACCGAGTTCATCGGCGTCAGCCTCGCGCTGGGGTACTTCGGCGTGAGCAAGTTCGTCGCCGTGCCGGCCGCCGCGGCGGCGCTCGTGGCGATTACTGCGACGGGCAGCTTCCGCAGCTGGGAGCGCTTCATGTACGTGTTCGTGGTCGCCAACTTCCTCGTGATCCCGCTGCTGGTGCTGGTGCATCCCGACTTCGCCACGATCGCGCACGACACGGTGACGCCTTCGATCGCCGGCGGCGCGAGCTCGACGGCGGTGCTGTTGATCATCGCGATCGTCGGCACCACGGTCGCCCCGTGGCAGCTGTTCTTCCAGCAGTCCAACATCATCGACAAGCGGATCACGCCGCGCTGGATCAACTACGAGCGCGCCGACACGGTGATCGGGGCGTTCGTTGTGGTGATCGGCGCAGGGGCGATCATCTCCGTCGCGGCGTTCGCGTTCGCGGGCACCCCGGCGGCGGGGCACTTCGGCAACGCCGGCACGGTGGCGAGCGCGCTGCGCACCTACGTCGGCCCGGCGGCGGGGGCGTGTTTTGCGATCGTGCTGCTCAACGCCTCGCTGATCGGAGCGGCGGCGGTGACGCTCGCGACCTCCTACGCGTTCGGGGACGTGTTCGGCGCCAGCCACTCGCTGCACCGCGGCATCAGGGACGCGAAGATGTTCTACGCCACGTTTGCGTTGATGGTGTGCGCGGCGGCGGGGATCGTGCTGCTGCCGGGTGCGCCGCTGGGGCTGATCACGACCTCGGTGCAGGCCCTCGCGGGGGTGCTGCTGCCGAGCGCCACGGTGTTCCTGCTCCTGCTCTGCAACGACCGCGCGGTGCTCGGCCCATGGGTCAACGCCCCGTGGCTGAACGCGCTGGCGGCGGTGATCATCGGCGTGCTGGTCGAGCTCTCCCTGGTGCTGGTCGCCAGCACTGCCTTCCCGCACGTGAACGTCACCCACCTGTTCATCGACCTGTCGATCGCGCTGGCGGTGGCGCTCGCGGCGATCGGAGGGTACGTGCTGCTACGCCGGCGGGGGCCAGTGGGCGCGGAGGAGGCGGCGAGCCTGTCGAAGGAGCGCCGCCACGCGTGGACGATGCCGCCTCTGGCACTGCTGGAGCGACCCGTGTGGTCGCCCGGCCGGCGCGCGGCGATGCTGCTGTTGCGCGGCTACCTCGTGGTCGCGGTGGCGTTGCTCGTCGTGAAGACCGTACAGCTCGGAGGCTGACCGGCGGGCGGTTGCGGAGAGGGGGAGGAGGAAGGGGGAGGGGGGCTGTATATGTACCCCCAACCCCGACTCAACCTCCCACGAGGCCCTATGTTGAGTCGGTGCTGCCCTTCTGGCTGTCGATTGGCGTGCTCTCCACCACGCAGGGCGCGTTGGTCGCGTTCCCGGGCACGATCGCGATCCCATGGGTGCAGCGGCGCAGCAGCCGCCTGTGGGCCGCGATCCCGCCGCTGTCGGTGATCCTGTTCGTGTTCGTCGCGCGTGCGGCGGAGCAGACCAGCGCGCAGAGCCTCACCTACCTCGCGCTGGTGGCGGTGCCGATCCTGGCAGCGCTCGCGCTTGGGTGGTGGGGCCACGGTGCGCGACCGGTGCTCGCGCTGCTGGCGCCAGCGCTGTTTGGGTTGGCGTGGGCCGACCGCGGCGGGCTGGCGGGACAGGGGGCTGCGCTCGCGCTCTCGGCGCTCAGCTGCGTGGCGCTGGGGGTGCTGCTGGCCGCGGTCACGCCGCCGCGGTGGCTGGCGGCGGGGATCGTGCTGATGGCGTGCGCCGACGCGGCGCTGGTCGTCTCCGAACTGCTGCAGCACCCCAACGAAGTGCTCAACTCCGCGCACCCTCCGGCGGGCCTGCCGAAACTGCAGGCTGAGGTGTTCGGCTCGGCGGCGATGGGTTATGGAGACCTGTTCGTGGCGGGTCTGTTCGGAGGCCTGCTCGCCCGCGGCTGGCCGTCGAGGCGCGAGGGCCGCTCGCCGCGGAACCGATCGAAGATCGGCCAGCAGGGGCGGGCGGCGGCGCTGGTGGTGGGTCTCGCGCTGGCGTTCGACCTGCTGTTCTTCACCGTCGATGAGCTGCCCGCCACGGTGCCGGTGGCAGTTGGCCTGATCATCGTGGTGCTCGCCGCGCGCCGCGAGCGCGTCCGCGCCGGGCAGGAGCGCGCGGAGGAGGCGACCGTGCGCCGGGTGCCGGTGTAGTGCGGTGGCGGGCTGGGGTGGCGGTGGGCGCGGCGTAACCGCACGCGGGGTAGAGCTGTGAGGGGAGGCAGGGGAGCCGGCCTACTTCACCTCCGCCTCGACGTTCCTAGCAGCGTGTCCTGCTCGCAGGCTGGGTAGGCCGTAGTCGGGGCGCAGCCGGCGCAGCACCAGCAGGCCCATCGCGGCTGCCACCATGCACGTGATCGCGCCGAGGCCGAGGCCGGCGCGGGCACCGAGCTGGGCCATCACAAAGCCCACGATCGGCCCCCCGATCGGGGTGGAGCCCTGGAAGGCGACAAACCACAGCGACATCACTCGCCCACGCATCGTCGGCTCGGAACCCAGTTGCAGCGTCGAGTTGCCGGTTGCCATGAACGAGATGCTGGCCCACCCCGTCAGCGCGAGTGCGACTAGCTCCAGCGGCAGCGTGGGGGCGAGCGCGGCGAGTGCCAGCACCACCCCGAAACCCGTCGCGGATACGATCAGCGTGGGCAGCCCGGTGCGCCCGCGCGCCGCGACCACGAGACCGCCGGCGACCGCGCCGACGCCCATTGCGGCCGTCATGAAGCCGTACCCTTCCGCCCCCACGTGCAGCCCCTCGCTGGCCATGAACGGCAGCGAGACCTGAAACTCGTAGGCGAGGCAGCCCACAAGCGCCATCATCAACAGCGGCGCGGCGAGTGCGGGCGTGCGGCGGATGTAGCGCAGCCCTTCGCGCAGCTGGCCGGGGGCGCGGGGCGTCGGTGGGCTGGGGTGCAGCGCCGCGCGGTCGAGCGTCATCAGCGAGAACACAACCGGCAGGAAGCTCACTGCGTTGAACAGGAAGCACACGCCCGTGCCGACGGTGGCGATCAGGATGCCGCCGATCGCTGGGCCGATCGTGCGCGCGACGTTGACCAGTACAGAGTTGAGGCTAACGGCGTTGCGCAGGTACTGCTCGCCCACCATCTCCAGCATGAACGACTGCCGCGCGGGGTTCTCGAAGGCGTTGTTGAGCCCCAACAGCAGCGCCAGCGCGCCGATCTGCCATACCGCGACGATCCCCGTGACCGTCAGCAGTCCGAGCACCAGCGCCTGCAACCCCATCAGGGACTGCAGCGCGACCATCAGCCGGCGCTTGTCGACGCGGTCGGCCACCACCCCGCCGTAGGGGCCCAGCAGCAGCACCGGCAGTGTTTGCAGCGCCACGATCGCCCCCAGCGCGGTGGCGGAGCCCGTGATCGTGAGCACCAGCCACGCCTGCGCCGCCATCTGCATCCACGTGCCGATCAGTGAGATCGCCTGGCCCGAGATGTAGCGGCGGTAGTTGGGCACCGCCAGCGCCGCGAAGGTGGTGCGTGCCGCGCCGCGCAGGCGTTCCACTCTCGATGTCATCAGTGCGGGCGGAGGGACTCGAACCCCCAAGGGCATGCGCCCACCGGCTCCTAAGGCCGGCGTGTCTACCAGTTCCACCACGCCCGCGCAGCGCTCCCACGAGGGGGCGGTGCTTTACGGGGACCGCTGAAGATTGTATGGTCATCCTTGACGATGTCCACTCCAGCCGCCCGTCGCGCCGCCGCCGGCGTCCGCATCACTCATCCCAACCGCGACAAGCCGGTGGTGCAGGCGACGCGCGCCACGGTGATCGTGCTGCTGCTTGCCACCGCCGCGCTCATGCTGCTGATCACGATTGGCGGCTTCGAAGCGCTGGAGGGCATCGGGCCGGTGATCGTGCAGTGCCTGTTCGTGGTGTGCTACCTGCTGCTGGCGTTCTACGCGGGGCGCTGGAACCGCGGCGTACTACCGGTCGCCTCAGTATTGGGTGTGCTGCTGGGCACCTTTGCGCTGATCGCCGCCCCCAGCTGGTTTGCGCGCGACTCCTCCGCCTTCGCACAGCCCGCGCTGGAATCCAACCTGCTGGGCGTGTTGACGCTGCTCCTGATCCCCGTGCAGATCCTGTTGGTGGTGTTCGCGATGCGCGGCTTCTCGCAAGGCTGGAACGTGGAGCTCGAGCAGCGCGACCCTGGCGCCTCCGTGGGCGGCTATGGGGATGCCGCCCCGCATCCTGCGTGAGTGGCCGATGTGGGAAGGCCGCCCCGCATCCCGGACGAGAGGGGCCTAGTACCCCCGTGCTGCCCCGGTGCGAGGGCCTGTAGTCCCCGCGTATGAGCCGTGAGCGCCTATATTGAGACCCGGCGTGCGGCGGTGGCGGAACGGTAGACGCGGGGCCCTCAAAAGGCCCTGTCCGCAAGGGCGTGTGGGTTCGAATCCCACCCGCCGCACCTGACTCGCCCCTCGATCCCCCTTTTGCCCCGTCTACGGGCCAGCTCCTGACCGTCGGCGCGCTTGGCGTTTCTCGTGTTTGCGCTGTGGTCTTTGTGTGCGCGACTCAAGAGTATGGGCGCATGCGAAGTACCGGAGACCGCCATCTTGACGAACAGTTGGAGAGATTTGGCCAGAACATGCGCGAGGCCCGCAAGCAGGCTGGCCTGTCGCAGATCGATCTGAGCCTCAGAGCCAACCTCGACCGCGCTGCCGTCAGCTTCCTCGAGCGCGCCGAGCGCGCGCCCGACCTCTCGACGATCGTGCGCGTCGCCGACGCCGTCGGCGTCAAGCCCGCCGCGCTGCTGAACGGCATCGGTCCCGACTCCGCCGTACGCGGGCCCCGCTGTGGGGAGGAGGAGCTTACGCCCGCCGCCCGCTTCGGCGTCAACCTGCGCTGGGCACGCGAACGCGTGGGCATCTCTCAGGAAGCGCTCGCCAACAATGCCCACGTCGACCGCGCAGCGATCAGCGTGTTCGAGCGCGGCAAGCGCAACCCCAACCTGCGCACGCTCCTGCGCCTCGCCAGGGCCCTGGAGATCCCGCCCGGGGTGCTGCTGCGGGGGGTGGGGGCGACGGTTGTGGTCAGGGTGCGTTAGCGAGCTACCCCGAGCAGGTGTGCAAGCGCGAGCTGAGGCACTTGCCGGCGGGCGTACGTGTGTTGCCACGCCCGCCCTCGCCGCGCTGGACACGCCCGCCCTCGCCGCGCTGGACACGCCCGCCCTCGCCGCGCTGGACACGCCCGCCCTCGCCGCGCTGGACACGCCCGCCCTCGCCGCGCTGGACACGCCCGCCCTCGCCGCGCTGGACACGCCCGCCCTAACCCGGGTTGGGCGCCGTCTCGCGCGCGACCTTCCAGCCGGCGTTGATCGGGTTGAGGAAGTACGGAGGCTCGTCCACCGCCAGCCGCTCGTCGTATTTGTAGTTCTTGATGTAGCCGCTTTCGCCGACGAGGCCCACGATCCCGCGGAAGCGCTGGGCGATCGCTCCGTAGACGTCGAGGTTGCCGAGCTGCTTGCCGCATTCGAAGTTGTCCACCGCGAACGAGTGGTTGGTGGAGAGGATCGCCGCGTAGATCCAGGGGTTTTCCAGCGATCCTTTGCCGTTTTCGGCTTTTTCGCAGTTGTTGTTGGTGACGGGGTGGTAGACGCGCACGTAGTGGCCCGCGATCAGGCCGAGCGTGTTGGTGCCGGTCGGTTCTTCGCCCAACGTTTTCACGCTGGTCGGGGAGATGTTGCCGTTGATGATCAGGTCTTCTTCGGCCGCGATCGTGATCGGCTTGCTGTAGGTGCCGCTGACATACACGTTGCCGCAGTACGCTTCCTTGGCGACCTCGGTGGCATTGTCGGTTTCGCTCGTGGCGTCCTTGTAGGCGTAGGTGCACGGTGTTTCTTTGTTTTCGCTCGCCCGGACGTAGACCAGGCCATTGGTCGGCCAGGCCCATGTTTTGAGTTCGCCTTTGGCATTGGTCACTTCCATTGTGTTGAGCGAGCCATTGAGCACGATGTGCGTGGAGCCGGTGAATTCGTCGCCGCCTTCTTTGACGTAGGTCCCGAGCGTCGTATCGCCTTCGGGGGTGAGCAGTTCTTCGCCTTTTTCATATTTCCCGCTGGCCGTGTAGAACGTGCCGTTTGGGTTGCCGCAGGTGGAGTAGACCCCGTTGTTGATCTGGACCGTGTCGGGCGGGTTATGGCCTTTGCGCCCGAAAAAGGCCGGGGCGCAGATGTCGGTCGCGTCGTCGGTGTGCATCGGGCCTTCCACCGTATCTCCGTTCGCGAACTCGATCGTGACGCATTTGCCGTTGATGCCCAGCGACACACGCTTGGGGTAGTAGTTTTCGCATTCGTTCGGCCCGCCGTAGAGGGCCGGGTCGCCGTCTTCGTACTGGGTGAAATAGATGAAGTTGAGGAAGCCCACCACGTGGAAGGTGGCGACGATCGCGCGGCTCGCGTAGCTCGATGGGACGGCTTTGTTGCCGGCCGTGCCGATCGACTCGATGCGGAAGGTGTTCGCCTCGACACCCGAGGATTGGATCATCGATGCGAACGGAGTCGTCGTGCTGCATTCTTTTGTTCCTTCCGGGGCGGTGCTGGCGACGAGCAGCTTGATTTCGTAGTGCTCGGTCAGTTCTTCCTGCTTGGGAACGGCATTGGAGGGCGCCGCGCATGTCTCCCAGTAGTTGGGATTGGACTGCAGATGGTACTCGTACTCCTGGATGCCCGCGAGCGCCGCGTAGTAGGCCTCCTTCTGCACGGTGTTCCGGTGGGAGAGCTGGATGTCGCCTCGGGCGGCCTCGAAGGCGGCGCCCAGCAGCAGCGAGGTCACGAGCAGCACGCCGAGCGCGACCATCAACGTGAAGCCGCCCTCGGAGGCGAGCCGGGCTCGGACTGCGTGCAGCCAACGCTTGTTTGAAAGCTTTACTCGCATGGCGTATCTACGCTTTCTGCTTCGGTCGTGGGAACGGAGAACGAGAGCGTCACCTGGCTCTGCTGGCCCTCGCCCACGTCTTTGGCGATGGCTTTGCCGAGGGTGTTGGTCAGGCTGGTCGTGGTCGCGCTGGAGCCGGTGTTGAAGCTGATCAGCACGGACGCGGCCGTCGGTGCGGTTTCTTTTTTGAGCGGAGTTTCGAGCGGCGTCGTGTTGAGTGAGTTGAGACCCGAGCTCACGCTTTCGTTGGATTCGAGGTTGTAGCTGTAGTACTGGAAGATCGGCAGCTTTTTTCCTTCGGATTCCATTTGCGTGACGTGGCTGGCGATCAGCACTCCTTTGGTAGGAGTGGCAATTTCGGAATATTTGAACTGAGGCCAGGTTTCTTCTTTGGTCGCAGGATACGTGTAATCGGTAAGGGTTTCGGCTTCTTTGTTCCACGCAATCCTGTGTTCGTTGACTTCGGTTTTAGAGATCACGGCTTCTTTGCCGTAGGAGTTGACGAATCTCAATTCGTTCGGGCCGCTGTTTTCTTTGATGGGGGCAAAGCCCGGGGCGAGGCAGGCCGAGTGCAGTTCGTCGACGACCTTGGTCATCGCGATCCGGCCCAGCTGAGTGGCCTGCGCCACGTTGGTCAGGTGCGTCTCCTGGCGCGTGGAGAAGAGGAGGACGGCGACCAGCGCCAGCATGACCACGGTACCGGAGATCATCGCGACGAGCAGTTCGATCAGGGTGAAGCCGCCCTCGTCGGAAAGGGCCGGCCGCTGACCGTGGATGGCGGGGCCACCGAGATGGGGGCAGGGGCCAGCGAAATGGGGTCGTTTACTCAACATGTGTTGGCGAACTGGTTTTTCTTGACTTCCACGTTGTGGCCGTTGCCGTCGGCGTAGGTTCCTTCGGGTTCCGCCAGATAGAGAGCGATTTTTGGCCCTAGGACTTTTTCGTCCGCGTAGGTGGTGGTGTAGGTCTTGTGTTCTTTTTCATCCCACAGGCACAGCTTGAACGATTTGCCGAATGGCTGGTAAGGAGCTTCCAACGTGCCCGACGATGTCGTGTTCTGTGTGTGAACCACGCTGTATTTCGAAGCGTTGTTTGGGAGGTAAGTCGTTTTATTTTTTACTTCTTCTTCTTCTTTTATCTTGAGGCATTCGGTGTTGGTGATCTTGACGGGACGAGGCATGGTTTCGACTCCGCCGTTTGCGATTTTCGTGCCTTTGTAGGCGGTGAGGTTGACTTCCGAGGTCGGAACATTGATCGGCGGGTCTTCGCCGGGTTCGAGGGCGACCGAGATCGAGCTTTCGCTGATTTCCCCTTTGGTGACCACGGAAGGGTTGTTCGCGGGGCAGTCCCCTGCATATACCTCCCACGGGCCTTTTTCGAAGGGGAAGAGATCGCCGGTGGGGTAGTATTCGGGACTCTTCGGCGTTATTGCTTCGGCCTTGTACGATTCGGAGCCTCCTGTGCCGGGCAGCGCTTCGTATTCGCCCGTTTCTTTGGCGAAGGCTCCGAAGCGTGTGCTCCCCACCTCGAAGTCGGGTGCGAGGTTCATTTTGGGGTTGTATGCGACGATCGTGTCACCCGTCGCTTTTTTGCCTTCGTGGGTGAATGTAGCGGTGATGTACGAACCGGTGTTGAGCACTACTTCCTTGTGGGTGGTGACGTTCGGGGCGATCGCCAGTTCGGGCGAGATATTCTTGATGGCGCCCGCTTCGGTGACGTCGCCGAGCTTGAAGGCTTCCACGGTGATTTTGGTCGCCGGGATCCCGCCGAGGATCACGCAGCCGGCTTCGCTGGTTGTCGCTTCCGCTTCGCCGGCGACCACGGTCACGCCGGCGACCGGCTGCTCGGGGGTGCGGCCGTTGACGACGTCGACTTCCAGGCCCGAGCCGTCGGGTGGGGTGATGATGCTGTACTGCCTTAGCGGCGGCCGTTTCTCGACTTCGAGCTGGTGCCAATCGACGGCGGTGGCGATGCGCAGGTAGTTGCCGGACTGGCTGGAGTGTTCTTTGCTGGAGGCGCTGCAGCTCGCGTTCGGGTTGTTGTCGGGGATCCATTCGTCGCTCTGACTGATCTTGTACGTCTGGCCGCCGATCGTCTGCGTGTAGACGTGTTCGGGTCCAATCCCATTGACCTTCTCGATCCCGTCGAGCGTGGCCGCGGAGTCGCTGCGCATCTCCTCCAGCGACTGCGCGGCCAGCTGGGCCGCCTGGTCGTGCGCGCGCTCGTCGGCGGTCGTGTGGTTGATCGAGTTGAAGCCGGTGAAGGTCGCGATCACGATGAACCCGACCATCAGCGCGCTCGCCATCACTTCGATCAGCGAGAAACCGGTCTCCGCCGCGAGCTCCGTGTGGCGCACACAGCGGCGGCCGATCGCTCTGGCGCGAGCCGATCGGCGCGTCCCGCCGGTGGTGGCGCCCACGCCTGAGGTCGGCTCACCGTCCTCGGCATGGCTTCGCCCGAGCTGCCCACTGGGCGCTCGCCGGCGGCGGAATGGGTTTGTGTTTATCATCACAATAGCCGTGCGCTCGTCTTGATATCTCCCCTCGACAGGGACCCCTTCGAGCTTTAGTCATTGCCAGCTCCCTCATCGCCGGTCGTACCGGAGTGCGATCCGAGCGCTCGCGCGTGCCTGCGAGGGTGGGCGTGGGGCACTGCGCCGTGTGGACGCCCGCGGTGCGGGGTCTCGGGGGCCAACGGTGGCGTGCGCGGGTGCGAGAACCGCCGTCCAGCGCCTACAATCCTTTCCCCCGGGGGACTGGTGTAACGGTAACATGGGGGTCTCCAAAACCCTTGCTCGAGGTTCGATTCCTCGGTTCCCCGCTTCAGTAAACAAGCCATATACAGGCCACACGCACCGTTTGCGGGCGTTCTGGCCGAGGGCGATCTACCCCACTGAGGCCCGTCAAGACCCGTAGAGTCGTGCAACAAGTGCAACCAGAAGTGCAACCGGATCGGGCCCGTTCTGGCACAGGGCGGCTGTCGGAAGGCGCTTGGGGACGAGCGGTTCGTCGGCGTTACTGGCGAGGCGGAGCCGGCAAGACTGGCCGGCAAGACCGGCCGGCAAGACCCATATGCTAGCCGCCGTCGCGCATGCGCAGGCTGGCGGGCTGCCGACCGATCTCGCCAGGCGCCCGCGGACTCAACGTGGCCGGTAGACATCTCGGCGATGCCCAATGGCTATCACGCGAACGAGCCGCTCCTCCTCGACCAGTTCGTAGATGATCCTGTAGGGGCCACGGCGGGCCGACCACCGGCCCTCGTGCTCCAATGCGAGACGCTTGCCAAGCCGTTGGGGGTTGTCTGCGATCGCGTCCAGCGTCTCAAGAACTGCCGCGGCGACTGAGATCGGCAGCCGGTCGAACTGGCGGCGTGCCGGTGCCATGACGGTGAGCCGCCATTGCGGGCCGGTCACTTACGATGCGCCCACCGTCGCTTGAGGTCGGCGCGCAGCTCGTCCAGCTCGACTCCGGTTTCGCCCGCCGCGGCGGCTTTCTCGCTTGCGCAGATCTGGGCGGTCAGCGACCGGTCGGACATGATCGCGAGCGTCTCCTCGAGGCCTTCGAGATCGTCGGTGCTCACAAGCACGGCTGCGGGCTGGCCGTTGCGGGTGACGGTCACCCGATCCTGCTGGCGCGCGACACGATCGACGATCTCGGAGAACCGGGCCTTTACGGTGGCGAGCGGCAAAGTCTCGGGCATGACCAGAATTATAGCCAGAACACGGGCGAGTTACTAGACCGCGCAGCCGTATCGCTGTGGAGGCCTCGCCGGGTTCGCCTGGGGGCTCGCGCACGGATCGGGACGCGCCCTGCCCAGTGTCGGCCTGGGCGCGTTGCGCTGCTTTTGCGGCCCCTCCTCTCAGCTTTCTTCTGCGCCAGCTGGCGCGCATGCTGCTCGATCGGCAGGACGATCTCGGGACGCTCGCGGCCGAAGCGCTTCTGGTAGAGGTGCTCGATGAACTCCGGCAGCGGTTCCTTCCAGGCTCCTGGTCGTGATTGTCGATCGAGCCGAGCTTCTTCGGGTTCATGCCGAACTCCCTGGCCATCTGCACATGCGCGTACGAGAGCCGGTGGTCAGCGACTTCTCGCTGATGGACGCGATCGAGTCGGGCATCGTCAAGGTCCCTCGGACGCCCGTCGACGACGACGCGACCGACCCGCTCGTCACCTATCTGCGCTTGTGGGACTACGTCGGCGCCGAGCTGCCGAAGCGAGCCGCGAAGGACGCGGTCGCGGATTGGCTCCCGCCGAAGGAGCTCGAGGGGGCGTTGCGTAGCCTCCACCGCTCGTACGAGAAGGCGTTCGCGCATTGGGAGGAGGAGCTGGCGCAGTACGGCGAGACGCCGCCGGTGTTCATCGTCGTCTGCCCGAATACCGTGGTCTCCAAGCTCGTCTACGAGTGGATCGCGGGCGAGCAGGTGGTCGAGGACGATGTTGTCGTTGCCCACAAGCCCGGCCGGCTCGCGCTGCTGTCGAACGTCGTCGGCGGCAAGCCGCTCGCGCGGCCACGCACAATCCTCGTCGACTCGGCGCAGCTCGAGTCCGTTGATGGGATGAAGGACGAGTTCAAGAAGGTCGCGGCCGCGGAGATCGCGGCCTTCAAGCAGGAGTACCGCAAGCGCAACCCCGGCGCCGACATCGAGAAGATCGATGACAGCGAACTGCTCCGCGAGGTGATGAACACCGTCGGCAAGCGTGGCCGGCTCGGCGAGCAGGTCCGCTGCGTCGTCAGCGTCTCGATGCTCACCGAGGGCTGGGACACGAACACGGTCACCCACATCCTCGGCGTGCGCGCGTTCGGCAGCCAGCTCCTTTGCGAGCAGGTCGTCGGCCGCGGCCTGCGTCGCCGTTCGTATGCAGTAAACGAGCAGGGGATGTTCGAGCCCGAGTACGCGAACGTCTACGGCATCCCGTTCCAGTTCATCTCCTCCGACAAGCCGCTCAAGGATCCGCTGCCGCCGAAGCCGGTGATCGAGGTCTGTGCTGTCGAAGGCCGCGAGGAGCTGCGGATCGAGTTCCCCAGGCTCGACGGCTACCGCGTCGAGCTCCCCGACGATGAGATCTGGCTGTCCCTCGACGACACCCCCGAGTTCGAGATCGGGCCGAATACGGTGCCGAGTTGGGTCGAGATGGGCGGCGTCATCGGCGAGCGCGAGCTCGAGGAGGGCGACCCCACGCAGTATCGCCCGCAGCAGGTCGCGTTCTCGCTCGCCAAGCGCATCCTCGACGCCAACTTCAACACCGTCAACGACAGGCGTCCCTGGCTCTTCCCCAAGCTGGTGGAGATGTGCCGGGCGTGGATCGATGAGCGGGTGGTCGTGTCCGGTGGCTATACCCTCGGGTATCTGATGACGATCACGGAGGCAAGAGTGCTCGCCGCCGAGGCGGTGTGGAACGCGATCGTGCAGCAGGAGGGCAACCGCCGCGAGCGACTGCGCCCGATGATCAACCGCTTCGACCCCGTCGGCTCGACCGGTGACGTCGACTTTCAGACGCGCAAGCGCACCGTGCCAACTGAGAAGTCCGAGGTCTCCCATGTCACGCTCGACGGCAAGGACGGCAACACGTGGGAGCAACTCCTCGCGAGCGAGCTCGAGCTGAGCAGGAACGTGAGGTCGTACGTGAAGAACGACCACCTCGGCTTCACGATCCCCTACGTGTACAAGGGTCGGAGCCACAGCTACACCCCGGATTTTCTCGTCCGGCTCAAGCCCGGCGACGACGGGATCGTGCGGACCCTCGTCGTCGAGGTCTCCGGCAGCCAGAAGAGCCCGGGGCCGACCCGCCAGAAGGCGACCACCGCACGCGAGTCCTGGTGCGTCGCGGTCAACAACCACGGCGGCTTCGGCCGCTGGGGCTACATAGAGATGACCGATCCACTCGTGTTCAAGGCACGCCTCTCGGATGCGATCCAGGCGCTGTACGGCGACAGCGCGATTATGGGCGACCCCGATCGTCTCGACTTCGAGTTGGCAGGCCATGGCGCGTAGGACGACGAAGCAGACTGGGCCGACGCCAGTCGACTCGATTAAGCATGGCGACAAGCGGACGAACATCCCCACCGCTGACGCGCGCGCATTCGTCGATCCTGCGATCGAGGAGGTCCGCGAGGCTCGCTACGCGCGCGACGAGAGTCTCGACCCACAGCTCGTCTGGCGCGGAAAGTACCCGCCCGCCGACGAGATCGGCAAGGCCGACCTCGACCTCGTCACCGACGCGCCGCCAATCTACATCCAGGAGAAGATCGATCCCCGCGTCCTGATCGAGAACCTACGCCGCACGGCCGAGAGGCCTGAGGATGAGCCGGAGCTGAAGCTCTTCGAGTCGTTCGACGGGCTGAGCGGCCTCGACCAGGTCGACTTCTACAAGTACGACGCGAACTGGTCGAATCGCATGATCCTCGGCGACAGCCTCCAGGTGATGGCGTCACTCGCCGAGCGGGAGAAGCTCCGCGGCAAGGTGCAGATGGTATACATCGACCCGCCGTACGGGATCAAGTTCGGTAGCAACTGGCAGGTGTCGGCTAGCAAGCCAAAAGTCAGCGACGGCAAGCTGGAGGACGCCGCCCGCGAGGCCGAGCAAGTCAGGGCATTCAGAGACACCTGGGAACTTGGCATCCACTCCTATCTCAGCTACCTCCGGGATCGCTTTTTGGCGGCCCGGGAGCTGCTCACAGAGAGTGGCAGCTGCTTCGTGCAGATGGGTGATGACAACGTCCACCTAGTTCGTGCTGTAATGGACGAAGTCTTCGGCAGCGAGAACTTCATCAGCCTCATTACTTTCGCAAAGACGACTGGCCAAGAGACGCTGCAACTTGCGAACGTCTCGGACTTCCTCATCTGGTACGGCGTTGACAAGGGTCGCACCAAGGTTCGTCAGCTCCTCCGTCCGAAGATCGTTGGTGGCGCTGGTGCGAAGGAGTACAAGCGCGTCGAACTCGCTGACGGTACTCATCGAACAGTAACCACCGAGGAGCTGTCGGGTAAAATGCCGCTGCCCGACGGTGCCCGCCTATTCACGACAGGTGACATCACCTCCGACGGGGGCTCTGCCGAAAACATCACGCTTCCCGATGGCCGCGTCTTGAACGGCAAGGCCGGCGTCCACTGGAAGACTACCGAGGAAGGCATCGTGCGCCTGTGGCACGCGGGCCGAATCATGCCCTCGGGCGGCTTTCGTATCTACAAGCGGTTCTACGACGACTTCCCGGCGGTTGGATCCACCAATATCTGGGCGGACGTCCGAAGCGAGTCCGACCGCACCTATGTCGTGCAAACTGCGGCATCTGTTGTCGAGCGCTGCGTCCTCCTTGCGACGGATCCAGGAGACCTCGTGCTCGATCCGACTTGCGGTTCGGGAACCACGGCCTTCGTTTCCGAGAAGTGGGGTCGGCGATGGATCACCGCCGACACGTCTCGGGTAGCAATTGCCTTGGCTCGCCAGCGCCTCATGGCGGGGCGCCACCCTTGGTACACCCTTGCCGATACTCGCGAGGGGTACGCCATCGAGCAGCAACTCTCGGCGAACACCTTGCCGCGCCAGGAGTTCGGTGACGACATTCGGCATGGGTTCGTCTACGAAAGAATCCCGCATGTGACGCTTAAGTCCATCGCCAACAACCCCGACATCAAAGCGGGCATGTCCCGTGAGGAGATGGACCTCGCGATTAAGCGCCACGCCGACTTCGAGCCGCTCTATGACAAGCCGTTCGAGGATTCGAGGAAGGTCCGCGTCGCCGGGCGCTTCACGGTCGAGTCACTCAGCCCGCACCGCTCGCTCTCCTTCGGAGAGAGCTTCGAATCCCTCTCCGAGACCGAGGCTGCAAAGGACGCGGACGCGCCGAACTTCGAGCAGTCGATCCTCGACAATCTCGCGAAGGCTGGCATCCAGAACGGCCGCCGGCAGGAGCGGATCGCGTTTGCGGCGTTCGAGACGTATGCGGGCGACTACATCCAGGCGATCGGCCAGCGCGACGGCGAGACGAACGGGGATGCCCCGACACGGATCGCGATTGCCATTGGCCCGCAGTACGGCACCGTCAGCCCGTCGTACGTGAAGAAGGCGGCGCGCGAGGCGATCGAAGCGGATGACATCGGCCTGCTCGCGATCCTCGGCTTCGCCTTCGACCCGCAGGTCACCGGCCTCACCGAGGACGACGGCGTCAGCATCGAGGCCTCCGACGAGGGCTTCGCCAGCGTCGCGGGCGTTCGCAAGCTGGGCCGCATCCCAGTACTGATGGTACGGATGAACGCCGATCTCCTCATGGGCGAGGAGCTGAAGAAGACCGGCGCTGGCAACCTTTTCACGGTCTTCGGCGAGCCCGACATCGGGTGGAACGAGACCGACGAGGGCATCGTCGTCGATCTCAGGGGCGTCGACGTCTACGACCCGACGACCGGTGAGGTGCGCAGCAACAGCACCGACCAGATCGCGCTCTGGATGATCGACACCGACTATGACGAGGAGTCGTTCTTTGTCAGGCACTGTTACTTCACGGGCGGCAACGACCCGTACAAGCGCCTGAAGACCGCGCTCAAGGCCGACATCGACGAAGAGGCGTGGGAGTCGCTCCACCGGACTATCTCGCGCCCCTTCCCGAGGCCCGAGACCGGCAGGTTCGCCGTCAAGGTCATCAACGACTACGGTGACGAGGTCATGAAGGTCTTCGAGGTCTGACGACAGGGGCTCGGGGAAGGGCAGAGTGACCATCTACACCCCGGCCCAGGCCGAGGCGATCTCATGCCTCGACGAGCCGCTCCAGATCATCGCGTGCGCGGGCTCGGGGAAGACCCAGGTCATCTCCCAGCGGATCGCGTCGATCCTGTCGCTGCCGGGCGTCGAGCCGCGAAACGTCGTCGCGTTCACGTTCACCGAGAAGGCGGCGGCGGAGCTTCAGGACAGGATCCATTCGATCCTCGAGCAGGAGGGCGTCGACCGGCTCGGGCTGGCAGAGATGTATGTCGGGACGATGCACGGGTACACCCTCGACCTGCTGCAGCGGCTCGTCCCGGAGACCTTCAAGTTCTCGGTGCTGACGGACATCACCGCGCGGCTGCTCGTCGACAGGAACAGCCGGCAGTCCGGCTTGACCGTCTGCCCGACCAGCTCTGCCGGTACGCCGACGTTGCGGCGCTACATCCACTCGAAGCTCTTCCTGCAGGCGACGAGCGTGCTGCGCGAGGACGAGGTCGATGAGACCTCGTCCCGGATGGGGTGCAGTCGTCATTCGGCGACTACATGGAGCTGATCTACGAGAAGGCCTATTTCGACTACACCGAGATCATCAACCTCGCAGTTCAGTTCCTGGAGGGTGACGAGGATGACGATGAGGACGCGGCCAGGGTTCGCAGTCACATCCGTGACGACATCCGCTACGTGGTGGTCGACGAGTACCAGGACGTCAATCCGCTGCAGGAGCGTCTTGTCCGGGGGCTGACGCAGTTCGGCGCGAACCTCTGCGTCGTCGGAGACGACGATCAGACGATCTACCAGTGGCGCGGCAGCGAGGTCTCGAACATCGTCACGTTCGCCGACCGCTATGCCGGCGTCCGCCAGGTGACGCTCGCCGAGAACTTCCGCTCCAGCGAGGGCGTCGTCGAGGTGGGGCGGTCGATCGCCGAGCGGATCCCGGCCGGCAGTCGCCTGCCGAAGGCGATGGTGCGGGCCGGGCACCAGGCCTGGGAGCGCGGCGACCTGATCGCTCGCGACTTCGCCGACGAGGACGCCGAGGCCGCGTGGATCTGCGACCGCATCGAGGCGATGCGCGGGCTTGCCTTTCGGGACGCTGCCGACAGCGAGGCGCGGGGCCTCTCGTGGTCGGACTTCGCCGTGCTCTTCCGGTCGGTCGCGAAGGACGCGGACCCGCTCGTCGAGGAGCTGCGGCGGCGCGACATCCCGTACGTCGTCAAGGGCCTGAATCGCCTCTTCGACAGCCCGGAGATCACCGCTGTCGTCGGGGTCTTTCGCTACATGGCCGGCCTCGTCGCAGCGCCGGATCTGCGGGTCCTCTGGCAGGACGCCAACCTTCTCCCCGGGAATGGCGACTGGGCTGCGGCGCTCGCCGTCCTGGAGGACGGTCGCGACTTCGACCGGGGAGAGCGGTGGGGTGTCTACAACATCCAGCGCCTTTACCTCGAGTTTCTCGAAGCGCTCGGCGTGCGAGAGGAGACGGTTCCGGGTGACCCGGTGCGGAGAGAGCTCGTCTTCTACCAGCTCGGCAAGTTCAGCCAGGCGATCTCGGACTTCGAGCCGATCTACTTCAACACCGACCCTGCCCGAAAGTACGGGGCGTTTGCGGACTGGCTCGAGTACCAGGCCCCTAGCTACTACGCGGACTCGGACGCCGACGTGGGGTACGCGACGCCCGACGCGGTCACGCTTACGACAGTGCATCAGGCCAAGGGCATGCAATGGCCTGCGGTCTTCATACCCTGCTTGCGCAAGAATCGCTTCCCGTCGAAGCGGCAAGGCGGGTTGAGCCTCTTCCACGTCATCCCGGAGGCTGCCATCGCCGATCCCGACCGCTACCGCGGCACGGTCGAGGACGAGACACGGCTCTTCTACGTTGCGCTCACCCGTGCCCAGAAGTACCTGTTCGTGTCGTTCTCGCCCGGGTCGAACCAGCTCTACACGAGGCGGTCGGTCTTCTTCGACCACTGTGCGAGCCAGCAGTGGTTCTCGACCAGGGACACGGGCGTGTCGGCGGACGCGCCGCGGCTCGAGCCCCGAGCCCGCCACGAGGTGCCAAACGTGACGCTGTCGTTCTCGGAGCTGAAGTACATGTTCGAGTGCCCATACCAGTTCAAGCTGCGCTTCCTCTACGGATTCAACCCGCCGCTGCACGAGGCGCTTGGCTACGGCAAGGGTCTGCACGACGCGCTTTCGGAGCTGCACAAGCGGGCTCTGGCCGGCGACATCGTTGCGGACGACGAAGCCGAGGATCTGGTCAATCGACATTTGCACACCCCGTACGCGTACCCCGCGTTGCGCCAGACGCTGCACGACGCGGCCGTGAAGTCCGTCGGGCGCTATCTCGACGAGCACGGCTCGACACTGGAGAGGACAGTGCACAGCGAGAAGGAGATCCAGATGCACGTCGCTCCCGGTATCACCGTCGCCGGCCGGATCGACCTCGTCCGGCGACTGGACACCGACGAGCTCTCGATCGTCGACTTCAAGTCGACCGCCCGTGCACAGGACGAGGACGTGACGCGCGATCAGCTGCACGTCTACGCCGTCGGCTACGAGGAGCTCACCGGCATGCGGGCGGACCTGATCGAGGTACTCAATCTCGACGAGGAGGGCAAGACGATCAGGGAGGAGGTCGAAGAGCCGCTGCTCGTCGGCGTGCGTTCGCAGATCCGCGACGCGGGCGACTCGCTGCGGGAGAACAACCTTCCGCGCCTGGCCTCATGGGGCGAGCAGTGCTCCAAGTGCGACCTCGCCGAGTTGTGTCGCGACGTTCCTGCATCGGAGAAGGCGTCGCGACGTCCGGCTTCCGGCTGACGGGGTCCGCATGAAGCTCCTCTCGCCACCCCTCGGCGCGATCCGTGTCCCAGGTGGGTGTGGGTATGAGCGACGAACGGCCTGAGCCCGAGCGAACCCGACCGATCTTACTGGCCGCTACTCAGCGCCGGTATCCCGCGGCCGGACATCGGACTCCTCGACTCACGGCTCTGTGCTTACCAGCCTCGCGTTGTCTGCCCGTGGCCTTCGAGTGCGCGCTGGACGTGGCGTGGCGCGATTCGTGTTGCGCCATTGTCTGCGGCGAGGCGAGAGGCTTCATCGGCGAACTGGAGGACACGGCGGAGGTCGTGGTCGACGATGAAGTACGCGCCTTGTAGTTGCGCGAGCGCGGACGGCTCGATCAGATCGTCGACCGACGCTTTGACGTGGGCTCGTGCGAGGCGGCGTGCGAGCACGTGCGATAGGCCGAGATCGTCGTGGCCGGAGGGGAGCGTCGCGACGTCGATGTGGCGAAAGTTGAAGCGCGTCTCGACTTCGGCGACAAGCTCGACTTGGCGAAACTGTGGCTGAATGGCGACGAGGATGTCGATCTCGTCGAACTCGGCGAGGGTGCGTACGCCGTGGTGGTAGAGATTCGCGATGGCTTGTTCATCGAGCTTGCCGCCGGCGCCCGATGCGGCGAAGTGATCGGTGTCGTCGATCACGATAATCGCGCGATGCTCCCGCGCGACCGCTGTGAGGACATCCTCGAAATCGTTGCGTACGCGCGCTGGATCGCGGCCGAACGTCTGGGAGGCAAAGGCCTGAGTCAGAGAAGCCTGGTAGCTGAAGACGGGCGTGGTGATGCCTGGCCCGTGTGTCACGGTGGCAGGTGTACGGGTCGTCTGTTCGGCCGTGGCGTCGAGTAGCCGACGAGGGTCGACGTTCGCAAACACTCCGCCGTTGACCCTGATCAGTCCCAGGATCATCTGCATGAAGTGGTGCGGGTTATCGAGTTCGCTGGGGGCATCGCCGGTGTTGACGAACAGTGGGTGCACGGGGCGCGCGAGGTTCTCGCGGCGGGCGATGTCGGCCAGCGCGCGCAGGATCAGGCTGGTCTTGCCCGCTCCAGCCTCGCCGTAGATATGCAGACGTTGTGGCGCCGGTTGCTCGGTGAGCGCGCGAACGATCTTGGCCTCGGGGCGGTGCTCGCCGAGCAGGCCCGCGAGCTCGTGGGAGGGGACGTAGAGGCGCACGAGGTCCTCGGGCGCGGTGACGGACGCGAACACGCGTCGATCGGCGGTCTCGCGGAGGCTCGTTATCGCGGCGGGTGGGGGTTTGGTTCGTAGAGCTTGCGGGGTCGCCCGGGGCGATCTTCGGTGGCGTCGGTGAAGCTGCGCAGCACGCCCGCATCCTCCATCTTCGCGAGCGTCCGCGCTGCGTGGGGGCGGGTCCAGCCCATCCGCTCGAGGAAGCTGGTGTCGCTGGCCGCGATCGGGGCGCCGAGCGCTTCGATCTCGGCGAGTGCCATCGACGCCGGGCGCCCGAGCCCGAGCGCGATCTCGGCCCGCCGGTGTGCCGCGTGCTGATTCTCGTCCACCGTTCCCTTGAGCACCTGGCGAGCGAATCGCGTCATCTCACGGGGGTAGTCCAGCAGCGGGCGCGCGCTATTTGTGAGGACTCGCTGCGCCTCGTCGGGATCCAGGCCTTTGCGCAGGAGCTGCTCGATCTCGCGTTCGTCGAACGGTGAGATTTCGATCGTCTCCGAGAAGAACGCGTCCGCGGGGGGCCGGCGCAGCGCCGAGCTCTGGTCGCTGCGCATGGCGACCACCCACTGGTGGGGGAGTGCCCAGAGCTCCTCGCGAAGGCGTCCAAACAACTCATAGGCGCCCTCGGCGTCCAGGGGATCGTCGAGCAGGATCACGCTTTGCGGCGCGTGCGCGATGTTGCGCACGCCGCGAACGAGCGACACGACAGGTGTCGCCAGGTTGGGGTCGGGGTGGAGTTCTGGTAGATCAAGCTCGTTGGTCACGAGGGCCAGCAGGTCCTCGGCGCTCCGGGCGGCGCCGGCGTTGACGAGCGCGACTAGGCGGCCTTCCTCGCGGAGGTCGCCCGCCAGCTTGCGAAGCGTGGTGCTCTTACCGGACCCACGCGGACCGAGGAGCAAGACGTTGCGCTCTCTGGCGAGCGCTTCGAGCAGCAGGCGCTCGAGCGCTGGGCGCTGCACGTAGAGGTCGGCGTCGAGCCCATCGACGAGCAGGGGTCGATCTCGAAAACGCATGCACTAATAGTACAGAACGTTTAGTGCATCATGGGGACACAGTGGCGCACGACGCGAGCTGTCGTTCGAGCGTGCTCTACGGGAGCACGGGACGGGCAACGCCTGAAGGCTACGGCTTGAAGGACGCTCTGCTGCTGCTTGGCGTGGAGACGGTCGCAGGTTTCGCGTCGGCTCGGGCTGCTCCGTGGGTGTAGCGGCCGATCTGCTCGGCGGCGGAGAGACAGGCATCAGGCTCCGCCGGGCACGCGTGTGTGGCACTGATGATTGCCGCTGTAGCCGAGGCGGTGTTCCCTGGCGCCAGAAAAGTGCAACGAAAAGTGCAACCGAGGAGACAGCTTTTGGCCTGGTTGAGCCAGATACGGGGGTTTGCAGAGTGGTCTCCAAAACCCTTGCTCGAGGTTCGATTCCTCGGTCCCCCGCTTCAATCCAGGCTGCGAAATCCGGCATGAACACTAGAGTTCGCGGGGTTTCGAGGCCGGTGGTGGAATTCCGGTGGAAACCGCTCAAAACCGTCTCAGCCCGACCAAAACTGCAACCGGTCGGGTCGAGGCGGCGTCGTGTCTCCGGGGGCCTCTGTACGGCCCGCCCGCCACTCGATCGCCGGCCGGACATCCAGGCCGTGGTCGGTGGCGTAGCCGCGGGACCTGCATGCCTGGACGATCGGGGATGCGTCATGCTGTCCATGAGATGGGCGAGTTGCTGTGGTTGCGCAATGAGGTCGGTCGCGTCCAAGCGGGAATGGGCGATTGGGCTAGACTTGATGTCGTGAGTGCAGCAAGCGAGCACCCCGCCCACGATCTGATCGTGGCAGCTGACGGAAGCGTTCCTGCCGACCAATTGGCGCGCCTGGGGGTTGCGCCGGGCACACACCTGCGTGTCGTACAGAGCGAGCCGGGTGGACTGGCCGGCACCCCCGCAGGATCGCTGTCCGACTTCCCGGATTTGACCTGGGAGGACTTCGAGCGGGCCAGCGAACTCGCCCGTCACGACGTCTCACCTGCGTGAGGGTCCTCGCCGACTCCCACGCAATCGTCTGGTACCTGCACGGTTCTCCTCGACTGTCGGCTCCAGCCGCGAGTGCGCTGACTGAGGCGCAGGCCACTGATGGTGTGGTGGTGTCGGTCGCCACGTTGATCGACCTGTGGTACGTCACTCAGACGACCAAGAAGCTCACCGTGTCCGACCTCGGCAGGTTGCGGGCGTCGCTCATCTCCTCGCCGGGTCTCACTACGCAACCGATCGACCTCGCCGTCGTGGAGGCCACCATCGCGATTCCCCGCGACCTGCTCACCGATCCTTGGGACCGCTTCATCGTCGCGAGCGCCCGGACGTGGGCTATGCCGCTGGTCACCAAAGATCGTGCCATCCGCGACAGCGGGCTCGTGCCGACCGTCTGGTGAGATATATCCGCGCGGTACCGGAGGCGTTTCTCCGAACAGAAACTGCAACCAGGAGTGCAACCGAGGAGCAGGAACACCGCTGGTCGCTATTGCGCGCGCCGATCCTCTAGACGGTGGCCCTGGCCAGACGGCACGCTCGCCTGTAGAACGGCAGACCTCACTTCCCTCAGAGCGGTGGTATCCACCGTCCACCGATTCGCATGCCCTCCTCGCCGGTTCGATGATCGGCGAGGGGGCGTTCATGGGCACCGTAGACGTGCAGCTCGACGAAGCCGTCTGGTCCATCACGCAACACGAATGCTCGCGGACGCTTTATTCTCACCCGATCCTTCAGTTCGTAGGTCGCTTCCACCTCGGCGATCCAGACATCGTCTTGGTGCCACTGCGCGCTGATTCGGTGCGTAGTCTGAAGAATCGTTGCGAGAAAGTCCGAAAACAGCTCGCGCACCGCTGCCGTCCCCTCGACGTGGCGGCCGTCCACTGCCAGCATCTGGCAATTAGGCGCCATCAGTGCGATCGCCGCCTCCACGTCGAGCATGTCGATGGCTCCGAGTAATTGGTCGATAGGCGACTTGGTCAACAGACGCGATCTTAGCTTGTCGGTCCCGAAACGCAGAGCCAGGTCTGGTCCCTCATGACGGCGCTCCTCGCCGCTCCGGTGCGCGCCCGGGCGGCTGTCCAGGGGTCTCGCGCGGGGGTGGTGGGGGGATGGGGCGGGTCTGCGGCCGTCGCGGGTCAACCGTCGCCTTCTTGCCGTGATGGAGGATCTCGAGCGAGGGGCCGTGAAGTAGCGAGTACGCCGCCTGCTCGGGACCGACCTCCACCAGCAGCCTTCGCCCACGGAAGCAGAGGCGGAACGTGAGCCGGGTGAGCGCCTGCGGGAGGCGGGGGCTGAAGCTCAGGATCCCGTTGTGGTCTCGCATCCCTCCAAACCCCGCGACGGCGGCGATCCATGTCCCTGCCAGCGAGGCGATGTGCAGGCCGTCTCGCGTGTTGTGCTGGAGGTCGTCGAGATCGATGAGAGCGGCCTCACTGAGGTAGTCGTAGGCCAGCTCGAGGTGGCCAACCTCCGCGGCGATGACCGCCTGGGTGCAGGCCGACAATGAGGAGTCGCGAACCGTTAGTCGCTCGTAGTAGGCGAAGTCGCGCGCCTTCTCCTCCTCAGCGAAGGCGTCACCGCGCAGATGCAGCGCGAGCACCAGGTCGGCTTGCTTGACGACCTGCTTGCGATATAGGTCGAAGTAGGGGAAGTGCAGCAGCAGCGGATACTGTTCCGGGGCGGTCGAATCGAAGTCCCAGATCTCGTGCTCGGTGAACGCCTCCGCTTGAGGGTGGACTCCCAGCTCCTTGTCGTAGGGGATGAGCATCACCTGAGCGGCGTCACGCCAGGCGGCGGCCTCCTCGTCGTCGACTCCGAGCTCAGCGGCGCGCTGGGGATAGCGCTTTGCGCGCTCGAAGGCCTCGCGCAGGTTTCGCTCGGCCATCAGGTTTGTGTAGACGTTGTTGTCAGCGATTGCGCTGTACTCGTCGGGACCGGTTACACCGTCGATCCGGAAGCGGCCGGCAGCATCGTGGTGCCCCAACGAGCGCCACATTCGGGCCGTCTCGACGAGTAGCTCCAGGCCGACACCGCGCGCGAACTCCTCATCGTGATCGCTGGCCGCCTCATAGCGGACGACGGCATCGGCGATGTCGGCATTGATATGGAACGCCGCTGTCCCTGCTGGCCAGTACCCCGAGCACTCCTGCCCCCGGATCGTCCGCCAAGGAAACGCGGCGCCCTCCAGCCCCAGCGAGGTCGCTCGCTCCCGTGCGAGATCGAGCGTGAGATGGCGCCAGCGCAGGGCATCGCGCGCGGCGTGCGGAGCCGTATACGTCAGCACCGGTAGGACGAAGGTCTCCGTATCCCAGAACGCATGTCCGTCGTAACCCGGTCCGGTCAGTCCCTTGGCCGCGATCGCCCGCCGCTCAGCCCTGGCACCGGCCTGAAGCGTGTGGAAGAGGCCGAAGCGAGCCGCCAGCTGCAGCTCGGCGTCACCCTCGATCTCGACGTCGGCGCGATCCCAGAAGTCGTCCAGGTAGGCTCGTTGGTCGGCGAGGAGACCGTCCCAGCCAAGGTGTCGCGCCTCCGCCAGCGCGGCTGCAACCTGGTCGACGATCGCCGGCGCCGAGCGCTTGCGCGACCACCCGTAGCTGATGAACTTGACGATTCGAAGGGGCTTTTCGGGCACGAGGTCGGCCGTCACGAGCAGGCGGCCGATGTCCTCAAAGCCCTCCGAGGTAGCCGTCGTGTGCGCCGGCCCGTCGATGACGTGGTCCATCGCCGCGGCGATCGTCAGGCCGCTCGCGCGGGTCGAATGCTCCAGCATCACGCGGGTGTCATGCGCGCCAAAGAACTCGGATTGCAATGGTGACGCGAGCGCCGACGCGGCGCGGGGATCGGGCTCGGTGACCGGCAGTTTTTCATTGGCGACGAGCTCAGACTGCACGACCACCGGTGTCTGACCGTCGAGCGCCTCGACCTCATAGAGGATGGCCGCAACCGCCCGCTGCGTGAACGACACGAGGCGCGTGGAGGCCACCCGCACGGAACGTCCCGTCGGAGACACCCACTCGACCGTGCGGCGCAGCACTCCGGCGCGAAGATCGAGCACCCGTTCGTGGCGGCGCAACTCGCCGTAGCGGATGTCAAACGGCTCGTCCTCCACCAGCAGGCGAATGATCTTGCCGTTGGTCACGTTGATGACGGTCTGGCCGGCCTCCGGATCGCCATAGCCGGCCTCGGCGTAGGGAAGGGGCCGCACCTCGTAGACACCGGCCAAGTAGGTGCCCGGCAAGCCGCATGGCTCTCCCTCATCGAGATTCCCGCGCAGGCCGATGTGACCGTTGGCAAGCGCGAACACCGACTCCGTCTGCGCGAGCCTGTCGAGGTCCAGGGCGGTCTCGTGCACGGCCCAGGGCTCGACCGCGAAGTCCGGATGCTGGATCATGGCGTCGGCAACAGCTCGGCCAGATCGTCTACGACGAGGTCGGCACCGTGGTCCCTCAACGCCTCGGCCTGGCCGACTCGGTCGACGCCGACCACGAAGCCAAAGCGCCCCGCTCGACCGGCCTCGACACCCGCCAGCGCGTCCTCGAACACGACCGCTTCAGCGGGCTTGACGCCCAAGGTCCGCGCGCCTGCGAGGAATGTGTCCGGCGCAGGCTTGCCCTGGAGGTGCTCGCGCTCGGCCACGACTCCGTCGATGATCGCTTCGAACAGGTCCTGAATTCCAGCGGCAGCGAGCACGTCGCGGCAGTTGGTGCTGGAGGAGACAACGGCGCGTCGCAACCCAGCCGCTTGGACCGCTTTGACGTAGCGGACCGAGCCCTCATATGGCTGTACACCCTGCTCGCGGATGAGTCTGAGCACGATCTCGTTCTTGCGGTTGCCGAGACCGTCGATCGTCTCCGTATCCGGCGTGTCACTCGGGTCGCCCTGCGGTAGCTCTACCTCGCGTGAGGCAAGAAACGCTCGTACACCGTCATAGCGAGGCCTGCCGTCGACGTATTGGTCATACTCGCGGATCGGATCGAAGGGAACGAAGGCCTCGTCGGACCGGCGGGCGCGCTCGCGCAAGTAGTCGTCGAACATCTGCTTCCAGGCAGCGGAATGCACCTTGGCCGTCTGCGTCAGCACTCCGTCGAGGTCGAATAGGCACGCGGTCACCCCTGTCGGCACACCAAGCACGCCTCAGAGCTAATCAGATGTTGGCGGACGCCAACCCCTGGCCAGCGTCGTTTGACCCACCTCGCCGGAGATGACGGTCTTGCCGCCAAGTACCTCGGTGTAAAAGCGGCGGGACCTCTCGCCGTCTTGCGGCCTGGGCGTTCAGGTTCAGTCAGCGTTGAGTTCCTCTACGAGTGAGTTGACTCGCCGCTCGATCTCGTTGCGCGTGGCGCGGACCTCGGAGATTGGGCGGCCGTTGGGGTCGGGTAGGTCCCAGTCGAGGTATCGCTTGCCGGGGATGTAAGGGCAGGCATCGCCGCAGCCCATTGTCACGATCAGATCGGCTTGCTCGGCCAGCTCGTGGGTGAGGAATTGCGGGCGTCGGCCGGACAGATCGATCCCGAGATCGCGCATGACCTCTACGACCTCGGGATGGACGCGCTCGGCCGGGGTGGTGCCGGCGGAGAGGGCGGTATGGCGCCCATCCGCGGCGCGCGCGAAGAGCGCTTGGCTCATCTGCGAGCGGCCTGCGTTATGAAGACACACGAACAGAACGCACGCCATCGTGCGCAGCCTCCCCGTTGTGCGGCAGCAGAACCTCCGCCGCCTCGGCTGGTGTGACGCCGGGATAGAGCACCCTGAGGAGCAGGAGCGCGCAGGCGCCGCCGAGGAGCTGGGCGGCGACATACCCTGGCACGGACGCGGGCGCGATACCGGCAAAGGTGTTGGAGAAACTGCGCCCGACGGTGATCGCGGGGTTGGCGAAGCTGGCGGAGCTCGTGAAGAAGTAGGCGGCGCCAATGTAGGCGCCGACGGCGGCGGGGATGGTGTGTGCGCGTTTGGTGCGCGCGAGCGAGAAGATCACGAGCAGCAGGCCGGCGGTGGCGATCGCCTCGGAGAAGAGGTGCGCGGGCGAGGCGCGGTGATGGGTCGAGATGCTGATCGCGGCGAGCGAGAACATGACGTTTGCGGTGATGGCGCCGAGGATGCAGCCGGCGACCTGGACTGGGATGTAGGCAAGCGCGTCACGCCAGCTGATACCGCCGAAGCTGGCGTCGGCGAGCGAGACGACGGGGTTGAAATGTCCGCCGGAGACGGGGCCGAACATGAGGATGATCGTGAACAGGCCAGCGGCGGTGGCGGCCGCGTTCTCGAAGAGCTGCAGGCCGACGTCGTTGGGGGAGAGCGTCTGTGCTGCGATACCTGAGCCGATGACGAGCGCGGCGAGGAGCGCCGAGCCCAGTAGCTCGGCGAGCAGGCGACGGGCAAGTGGTGGTGCGGGGTCCATCCTCGGATCGTATTGCATTGACAGTCATCACTTCAATAGGTATATGTAGATTGATGACCGTCGATCTGGAGCTGTCCCCGAAGCGTAAGCGCGCAGCCGGCGAGCGCTGTTGCGAGCCCGTCGTCTACCCCGACGTCCAACGTGAGCAGGTGCTACGCATGGCCGAAGTCGCCAAAGCCCTCGGCGACCCGATCCGCCTGCAGCTCGTGGACGTACTGCGCAAGCACGCCGGAAAGGTTTGCGTCTGCGAGCTCGTGCCGCTGTTCGATATCTCCCAGCCGACGCTCTCCCACCACCTCAAGAAGCTCCGCGACGCCGGGATCGTCGACTCCGAGCGACGGGGCTTGTGGGCCTACTACTACGTGATCCCGAACGCCGTGCAGGAGCTATCCGCATGGCTGAAATGACTCCCTCCCCAAACCCCCAGTGCTGCGATCTGAGAAGCACTGCGGACGTGAAAAACAGTTGCATAAAATAGTCTCTAGAAAGAAAAGCCGGCCGGTAGTCGTGCCCAACACGCTGCCCTAAGGGTGTCCCAAAATGGCGAGGATGGGCGCGGTTGTGTGACAGCCTCGACGAGTAGCAACAGTGCGGCCGGACACGAGCCGCGCTTCTGCTTTTGTGGAGGAGGGGAAAGCTCATAGCTGACAGGTAACGAGGAGGCGTAAGACGATGACCGAGAACCAGCAAGATCCCGAGCTCGATGCCGCTGAGCACGAGCCAGACGCCGAACTGGATATCTCCGAGCATCAGGAGGATGCGAAGTGGAGCGCTGCCGAGTGGCACGGCAGGATGCTGGTAGACCGCGACGGCGAGAAGATCGGCAAGCTCCAAGACGTCTATGTCGACGTCGAGACGGACGAGCCGCAGTTCGCGACCGTCAAGGAAGGCTTTATCGCTCGCCACCTGACCTTTGTGCCGCTCGGCGGAATCAAGGTCGGGCCCGATAGCCTCCAAGCGACGGTCTCCAAGGCGCAGGTCGAAGACGCTCCCAACATTGAGCAGCACGGCGAGGAGCTCTCCCAGGCAGATGAGTCAAGCCTGTACCACCACTTCGAGCTCAACTACACGCCGCCCCAGACCGAGAGCGGACGCCGGCTAGCCCGCCGCTGACGCATCCTCAGCAGGCAGAAGGACCCAGGCGACGCAAAAGGCTCAGGCCAGCGCGCCGGCGGGCAGCACGAAGCGAAGCGGCGGCCGGGGTGCCGCTCCGCCGCTGTAGCTCAGCCGCGAGCCGTGCAGGCCGTGGCTGGTGGCTTTGGCGACCTGCGTCTCGGGTATCCCGTCGTGGGCGGTGATCCACTCCATGACCGCTGCGAAGTCGGCGCCCTCGGCGAGGATCGCGGCACGCTCGATGACCTCGCCACCGGAGGAGTGGGGACGTGCCAACCGCGTCACCAAAGCACGAATCGCGTCGTCGTCCATTCTGCCCACACTAGTCCCTCTGCGAACGCAGTGCGAGGTGGCCGATGCCGCACGGGACCTCGACGTCCGCATTGGTGCAACCAGGGTGGAGTTCGAGTAGCGTGCTCAACAGCAGCAGCGGGGTTCCCGCGGCCCATGCCTGTGGACGCGAGGCCGTCGGGAACGCCACAGGGACCGAGGTCACCGACGCGGGGTAGCCGGCGAAGACCTCGGGCAGTCGGTGCTCGAAGTACGGCGCCGCCTGGAGGATCGTGGAGGCGATCGTGCTCGCCGCCTCGCGGTGGCCGTAGCGCGCCAGGCCGGCGGCGATCAGCGAGTTCTCGTGGGGCCACACGGTCCCGGTGTGGTAGCCGAGCGGGTTGTAGCCAGCCTCGCGGGTGCCGAGGGTGCGCACACCCCAGCCGGAGTAGAGCTGCTCATCGAGCAGCCGCTCGGCGGTCGCGGCCGCCTCGTCCTCGTCGAGCAGGCCCGACCACAGCAGATGACCGATGTTGGAGGTCAGGCTGTCCACCTGACGCTTCTCCCCGTCCAACGCGAGCGCGTGGCAGCCACGCTCGGGCATCCAGAAGTCACGGCGGAAGCGCTCGCGCAGGTCGGCCGCCTGGCGCTCGAGGCGCTCGGCGAGCGCCGGATCGCCCCACACCTCGCGGGCCAGACGGGCGCAGCGGCGCCGTGCGTCGTATACGTAGCCCTGGATCTCGCAGGTCGCGATCGGGCCCCGGGCCAGCGTGCCGTCGGCGCGCTGGATCGCGTCCCAGCTGTCCTTCCAGCACTGGTTGACCAGCCCGGTGGCGTGGTTGCGGCAGGCGTACTCGACGTACCCGTCACCGTCGGCGTCCCCGCTGTTCTCGATCCACGCCAGGGCCGCACGGGCGCTTGGCTCCAGGGTCCGGACGAGCTCCGCGTCGCCCGACCAACGGTGGTACTCCTCCAGGAGGACGAGGAACAGCGGCGTGGCGTCGGCGGTCCCGTAGTACGGGGAGTGCGGGCGCTCCCCGCGTGCGGTGAGCTCGCCGAAGCGCAGCTCGTGCAGGATCTTGCCCGGCTCCTGCTCGTGGAAGTCGTCGCGCTCCTCGGCTTGGCGGGCAGCCAGCACGCGCAGGGTGGTGGCTGCCAATCCGGGTAGGTAGGGCAGCGCCTGGAAGCTCGTGATCAGGCTGTCGCGGCCGAAGAGCGCCATGAACCACGGCAGCCCCGCCGCGGGGAGGGTCGCGCCCTCGCTGAGGTCGGGATGCAGCCGCAGCGCGCCGAGATCACTGAGGCTCGCGCGGTAGGTGCGCGCCAGCGCTGAGTCCTGGGTCTGCAACACGGGCGCCCCGGCCAGCCACTGCTCGAGCTCGGCCGCCTTGGATACGCTCAGCTGCGCCAGACTGCCGCGCAGCTCGCGCTGCGCGAAGGCGACCCCCTGCTGTGCCGCGTGCGGCGTGAGAGTAAAGGTGGTCGACCACTGCTCGCCGGGCGCGAGCCGCAGCGAGTAGGCGAAGCCGCGACGGGTGACGGCCGCCGGGCGGCTGGCGGTGATCGTGACCGAGCGCTGGAAGCCCATGAGCTCGTAGCCGAGCGTAAGGGCCCCGTCGTCGTGGCGACAGCTCACCTCGCGCTTGGCCACTACCCCGTCCTTGACCTCGAACAGGTCGGCGAAGTCGGTGTCCACCTCCAGCGCCACCCGCATCTCACTGTGCTCGTGGCGGTGGTTGGTCACCGTTACCTCCTCCATCCACACATGGTCGATCAGGCGGCGGCGCATGATCGAGCACGGCGCCTCCTCGTCGGGCCCCACGCGGGGGGTCAGGAAGAATTGCGCGGCATAGTGCGCGCTCTGGTCGAGGCCCAGCAGCTCCAGTGGCGTCTCGCCGACGTGCAGGACCCAGCGTGAGATGAAACGGGTGTCGTCGCAGAAGAAGCCGTGCTCGCGACCCGCGTCGAGCCGCACGTCCCCGCGGCGGTCACCGACGACGAAGGTGCTGCCGTCCAAGACGCTCAGAGTGCGCTCAGACAAGCGCGACTGCTTTCGCGACCCCCGCGTGCGCCCCTGACCCGACGCCAGCGTGCGCCACCGACCGGTAGGTCCGCTCGTAGGCGGCGGCGACCACGTCGACGTCGCAGTGCTCGGCAACCCAGGCGCGGCAGTCCCGCGGAGCGATGCGGGGCAGCTGAGCGACGGCCGCTCCCATCGCCTGCTCGTCCTCGACGAGAAAGCCGGTCTGCCCATCGCAGACGAGCTCGCAGGCAGCGCCTTCGGGAAACGCGATCACCGGGGTCCCGCAGGCCAGCGCCTCGACCATGACCATCCCGAAAGGCTCCTCCCAGCGGATCGGCATCAGCAGCGCGCGGGCGCCCGCGAAGGCCGCGAGCTTGACTGACCCACCGATCTCGCCGATGAAGCGGACACGCTCGCCGTCGATGTGCGGCGCGACCTCGCGGTCGAAGAACGCCTGCTGGCCGGGCTGAATGACCCCGGCCAGGACGAGCGGCACGCCCGCGGCACGGGCCGCGGCGATCGCGCGGTGGGGACCCTTCTCGGCCGTCATCCTCCCGATCCACAGCAGATAGTCGTCCTTGCGCTCGCGCAGTGGCCAAGCCCCCACGTCGATTGGGTTCGGGATCGCGCCCACAGGTTCCAGACCCCCCGGCGCCGATGCGAGCTGCGCCCGGCTGATGCCCACGAGCGCCGCCTTATGGCCGTGATGGGCGTAGAAGGCTGCGGTGCTGGCGGTGAACTGCCCGTGCAGGGTATGCACGAACGGCGTGTCGAGGCGGTCGGCCATGGCGAGGGCGGTGAAGCCGCAGTGGTCGTGAACCACGTCAAAGGGCTCCTCGTAGGCGGCGACGTCGATCTTCTCGAACGCCCGCGCGACGTGGTCGACCTCATACAGCGAACGCTCGATCTCCTCGGGGTGGGACTCCTCGAGCAGGGGCACCACCCGCGCACTCGACCGAGAGCCCGGGGCACAGAAGAGCGTCACCGTGTGCCCGCGCCGGACGAGAGCGTCCGTCAGCACGCCGACCACCGACTCCACGCCCCCGTACCCCGGCGGGGGGACGGAGATCCAGGGTGGGGCGAGCATCGCGACACGCAGTGCCTTCCCGACCGGCCGCGAAGGCCTCGCGGCGACGGGGCGCGTCGGTAGGAGTCCCGCCGACCCGCGAGACGACCTGCTCTTCGGCCCTGCAGCCACAGCACTCACGGGCGCTCCTCACGAAGCCTCTCAGGGGCTGCGGTCGCGAGGCAGAGAGGTCAAGAAGGACCGAGCGAACGCACAATCGCCGACCCACACAAGGGGCGCGATGGACCCCTGTACCGTAACAGCGGGCGGATCGTACCCCGGCGCGCGTCCACGGATGGCTAGCACTACCCGCTCGGGCGAGGTCGTCTGATGCGTACCTCTGAGTGAAACCGTGGCAGCAGAGGCATCCATCCTGCCTTGATCGGCACACACCCAAGCGCAGCTGAGCCGGCGATCCTTCGCAGCGACCTCTTGAGCCATTTGACAAGAACCGGCGTGCGAGCTACGTTGAGTTGACATAACGTGCGGCACGGCGGTTGGCCGCGGTAGATGGACCCACTGCCGGAGCGCGCTCGTGGTGGACCAACCCGCGCTCGAGGAGGCATGCGATGGCTGTCAGGTTCCGTTCCCACCATTTTCGGCTCGGCCGGCGTCGTCTTACGCTGCTGGGTGTCCTCTCCGTCGTGCTGTCCGCTGCCGCGCTGCTTGCGGGCTCCGCGAGCGCGCGGGGGCCGGTGGGCCCGTCGCGGCCGAGCTTCAGGCCGCCGACGCCCACCTCCTACCTGGCGCTCGGCGACTCGCTGGCGTTCGGCTACTCGCAGGCGAAGTTCGACGAACTGCTCCCGACCGTGCCGCCCGCCGACTTCGAAACCGGCTACGTCAACGACTTCGCGAACGTTCTCAAACTGTTCGACCCGCGCCTGCAGCTCGTCAACGATGGCTGCCCGGGAGAGACAACCGAATCGTTCATCCACGGCCCCTGCGCCTACGTTGACCCCGACGGCTTCATGTTGCACCACCCCTACGCCGGAGGGCCCACCTCCTCGCAGCTCTCCGACGCGATTGCCTACCTGGACGCGCATCCGGGGACCGTCAACCCGATCACGATCGACATCGGCGCCAACGACGCGCTGGGGCTGATCAAGACCACCTGCAAACTGGAAGCGGCCTGCATCGCCGCCGGGGCGCCCGCAGTGTTCGCCAAAATCGGCGCCAACCTCGGCCAGATCCTCGGTCAGCTGCGGGCCGCGGCGCCGCATGCGCAGATGATCGTGCTCGGTCTCTACAACCCTTTCGGGGAAACGATCGCCGGCGGCAACGTGCTCACCGCGGATCTCAACGAAGTCGAGGCCAAAGTCGCGGGCGGGGTGGGGGCCCGCTTCGCCGATCCGCTGCCGTTCTTCAACCCGCCGGGGGCGCTCGAAGCGCCGACGATCTGCCTGCTCACCAACATGTGCACGCCGCTTGTGGACATCCACCCGACCGATCTCGGCTACAAGGTGCTCGGCGGACTGGTGCTGGCGCAGTACGTGCGGGGTTTGCGCTTCCATTGAGGCTCTCCTCACGCCGCCGCGCGCGTGGCTTGTAGCGGCCGCTCGCGCGCGGCGGCGGCCTCTTCGAGGATCCGCAGCATCGCCGAGGCGGCGGGGATCAGGCGGGTGCGGGAGCCGACCTTCCCCGGCAACGCAACGATCACGCTGCGCACCGGGGGACGAGGGGAGAGCGCACGCACGACGATGTCCTCGCGGTCGGGATCGAACAGCGCGAGCTCGGGGATCAACGCCACCCCGACGCCTGCCGCCACCAGTCCCTGCACGGTCTGGTAGTCGTCGCTCTCGAACGCCACGTTCGGCTCAAACCCTGCCGTGTGGCAGCAGCGCACCACATGGCGCGCGCACGGGCTCGCCTGCGATGTCTGCACCCACGCCTCGCCGCGCAGCTCTTCCAAGCGCAGCGCGCGCTTGTCCGCCAGTCGGTGGCCGCGGGGGAGCGCGAGGTACAGCGGATCCTCCAGCAGCTCCACCCGCTTGAGGCCCTCGCTCTGCACCTCCTCGAACTCGAACAGCAGCGCGAGGTCGAACTCACCCGTGCGCAGGCGCGGGGCGATCTCCTGCGGCTCGCCCTCGGCGAGCGTCAGCTCCACCTCGGGGTAGGAGGCGCGGAAGGCGGCGATCGCCACCGGCATCAGCGTTGCGCCCGCGGTTGGGAACGACGCCATCCGCAGCTGCCCCCCGCGCAGGCCCGCCAGCGCCGCCAGCTCCTCCTCGGCGGCCTCCAAACGGGCGAGGATGCCGTCGGTGTGTTCGACCAGTGTGCGCCCGGCGCCTGTCAGGCGCACCCCGCGGGGCAGACGTTCCAGCAGCGTCAGTCCCGTCTCAGCCTCCAGCGCCGCAATCTGCTGAGACACAGCCGACTGGGTGTAGGAGAGCGACTCCGCCGCGGCCGAGAACGAGCCGCACTGGGCAACCTCCCTGAGGACTCGAAGACGGCTGACATTAAGCATAAGCACAGCTTATAGCATTTATAAAAAGAATCACTTGTGGTGATGGCAGGAAGGTGTCACGCTGAGGGAGAAATGAACCGAGAGATCCACCTGGCGAGTTGGGCCGGCATGTCCGCCAAGGCTCGTCGAAGCTGATCGGTTCCTCTCCCAAAACTTCCACCACCAGAACCAGGAGCACAGCCATGTCTGCCAGCAAGATCATCGTTTCCTACGACGGCACCAACAACGAGGACGACGCGATCGCCCTCGGGCGCGTCTTCGCCCGCGCCGGCGCTGACGTCGCGCTCGCGTACGTGCGTCACACCCAGGAGCCCGAGCCCGAGCGCGAGGTGCTCGCCGAGCAGGAGGCCGAGGCGCTGCTTCAGCGCGGCGTCGAGCTGCTCGGGGTGCCCGCCGCCGTCCATGTCGTCGCCGACCGCTCGACCCCCGAGGGGCTGCGCGCGCTGGCCGAGCGCGAGAACGCCGATGCGATCGTGTTCTGCTCGGACTCCCACACCGCCCCGCGGCATGTGACCGTCGGCAACTCCGCCCAGCGCCTGCTCGACGGCGGCCGCTTCGCGATTGCGATCGCCTCCGCCGGCCTCGCCGGTGCCGAGGGTGAGCCGGTGCAGCGGATCGCCGTCACCGAGGATCCCACCGATCCCAGCGCCCAGGCCACGGCCGACGGGCTCGCGCAGGCACTCGGAGCGAGCGTCAGCCCCGCTGCCAGAGGCCATGACGCCGACCTGCTCGTGCTCGGCTCACGGCCCGAGGCCGGCCCGGGCCAGGTCGCGCTCAGCGCGGCCGCGCTCAGCCTCGTCGAGGACGACGCCGGCGCCGTGCTGGTCGTGCCCCGCGGTGTGGCGCTCTCCTTCGGCGTCGCCGCATCGGTCGGTGCGTAGGCGCTGTTCCGTCAGCGCGTAGAGGCTCGGTGGCAATGCGTTTGATTTCGGCCCCTACCAGATGAGATCAGGTCTCATTCTCATTTGGTAGGGGCTCAAAAAGAACATGGACACCTGACGGCAGCCTCGACGGGCGAGGTCGGCGGGTAGGCGTTGTTGTTCCGGCCCGAGAGAGGCCCCGTTTTCGTGGCCACGCCGGCAAGGCGGGTTGCAATGAGAAGGGCCGCCGGGCTGCTGTGGCGAATTGTGGAGGCCCCATGGCGTCATCGCCACCTCACACCGACGACGCTCGAGGTTGGGTGCAGCGCATCCGCGCCGCGCTCGAATACGACCGTTTCGTACTCTACGAGCAGCCGCTGCTGGAGCTCTGTAGCGGCGCCGTCGCACGCCACGAGATCCTGCTGCGGATGGTCGCCGACGACGGCGAGCACATCGCCCCGATGGCGTTCCTCCCCACCGCCGAGCAGGCCGGCCTCGTGCAGGCGATCGACGCCTGGGTGATCCGGGGGGCGATCGACCTGATCGCCCGCCAGGCGCGCCGCGGCCAGCGCCTGCATCTGGACGTCAACATCTCGGGCGCCTCCGTCACCGACCCCGAGCTGCTCGCGCTGGTGCAGCGCGAGCTGGCGCTCGCCGAGATCGATCCCTCCTGCCTGATCTTCGAGATCACCGAGACCGCCGCGATCGCCGACATCGAGCTCGCGCAGCAGTTCGCCCTGCGCCTCGGGGAGCTCGGCTGTGGCTTCGCGCTGGACGACTTCGGCGCCGGGTTTGGCTCGTTCTTCTACCTCAAACACATCCCCTTCGACACGCTCAAGATCGACGGCGAGTTCATCCGCGGTTTGGTGGACTGCGAGCGCGACCAGATCATGGTCAAGGCGATCGCCCGCGTCGCGCGCGACCTCGGCACCGAAACGGTCGCTGAGTTCGTCACCGACGACGCCACCCGCGAGCTGGTGCACAGCTACGGGGTCCACTACGCACAGGGGTACGGCATCGGCCGCCCCCGGCCGATCACCGCCACCTGGCCCGGCGCGTTCGCCGAGCCCCGCGCCGTCGAGCGGCCCAGCGCCCACCTGTATACCGTGCCAGCGCCTGCGTGAAGTCTGCGCCGACGCCGACCAGGTGGCCCAGCGGCCCAGTCCACAGCCATCGCTCCGTACGCCGCAGCGCTCGCATCTGACGGCACGGTATCGTGCGGCACCGATGCCCAGCGCCCTCACGACGACCATCACCGAGCTGCCCGAATCGCGCGTGCGCGTGCAGGTGCAGGTGCCGCCCGAGGAGCTCGAGCAGCGCGTCGAGGGCAAGGCGCGCGAGCTGGGAAGCAAACTGAAGCTGCCCGGCTTTCGCCGCGGCAAGGTGCCCGCGCCGCTGGTGATCCAGCGCGTCGGACGCGAGGCGGTGCTCGAGGAAGCCGTGCGCGACACGCTCTCGCAGTGGTATGTAGACGCCCTGGAGAGCACCGGGATCGTGCCCGTCGGCGACCCCGACGTGGACCTCGGCGAGCTGCCCCCGCGCGGGGAGAGCCTCGAGTTCTCCTTCGAGATCGGCGTGCTCCCGCGTGCCACGCTCGGGGAGTACCGGGGCCTGGAGGTCGGCCGCGCCGAGCCCGAGGTCCAGGAGGAGCAGCTGCAGCGCGAGCTCGACGGGCTGCGCGAGCGCCTTGCGCGCCTGGAGGCGGTGGAGCGGCCCGCCGCCGAGGGCGACTTCGTGGTGATCGACTACACCGGGGCGCTCGTAACGGAGTCGGGCGCCCAGGAGCCATTCTCGGGCGGCGAAGGACGCGACCAGCTGGTCGAGCTGGGGTCGGGCAACCTGATCGAGGGCTTCGAACGGGAGCTGATTGGTGCCTCCGCGGGCGAGAGCCGCACGCTCGCGCTCACCTTCCCCGCCGACTACGAGCGTGAGGATCTCGCCGGCCGCGACGTTACCTTCGCGGTGACGGTCAAGGAGGTCAAGCTCAAGCAGCTCCCCGAGGTCGACGACGACCTGGCGATCGACACCGGCTTCGACACGCTCGAGGATCTGCGTGAGGACATCCGCGGGCGCTTGCTGGCAGCCGCGGAGCAGCGCATCGAGGAGGAGTTTCGTGTGGCCGCGCTCGACGCCGCCGTCGAGCAGGCGCAGGTGCAGGTGCCCGGCCCGCTGATCGAGGCCCGTGCGCGGGAGATGTGGGAGCGGGTTCTGCACACGCTCTCCCACCGCGGGATCACGCGCGAGACCTACCTGCAGCTCACCGGTCGCGAGGAGCAGGAGATCCTCACCGAGAACGCTCCCGCCGCCGAGCGCGCGCTACGCCGCGAGGCGGTGCTCACGGCGGTCGTGGCCGCGGAGGGGATCGAACCGAGCGAGGAGGAGCTGCTGGAGGCGATCCGCCCCGCCGCCGAGCGCGAGCAGCTGCCGCCCGACCAGCTGCTGCAACGTCTGCGCGACGCCGGGCGCCTCGAGGAGATCCGCGAGGACCTCGCCGCGCGCAACGCGATCGAGCTGATCGCCGCTGCCGCCGTCCCAATCCCGCTCGAGCAGGCGCAAGCGCGCGAGCAGCTGTGGACGCCCGAGAAGGAGCGCACCGAGCGCGCCCGCGAGGAGCAGGTCTTGGAGGCGCAGGAGCACACACGCGAGCAGGGTCAGGAGGTCGGCGAGCTGTGGACACCGGATCGGTAGCCTCTATGGTGGGTCGCGGAAGGAATCTGGTCGATCAGGCGAAACTGAAGCGAGGACTATGAGCCCACTAGTTCCAATGGTCGTAGAGCAAACCTCCCGGGGGGAGCGCGCTTTCGACATCTACAGCCGCCTGCTCAACGAGCGGATCATCTTCCTCGGCACGCCCGTGGACGACCAGATCGCCAACCTTGTGGTCGCCCAGCTGTTGCATCTGGAGTCAGAGGACCCCGAGAAGGACGTCTCGGTGTACATCAACACGCCCGGGGGCTCCGTGTACGCGGGACTGGCGATCTACGACACGATGCAGTTCATCAAGCCCGATGTGCAGACGATCTGCGTGGGGATCGCGATGTCGATGGGCGCGCTACTGCTCGCGGGGGGAGCGCATGGCAAGCGCATGGCGCTGCCCAACGCGAAGATCCTGATCCACCAGGTCTCCTCTTCCTTCCAGGGCCAGGCAACCGACATCGAGATCCACGCCAAAGAGATCATCGACGTGCGCCACCGCCTCGACGAGATCATCGCCAAGCACACCGGCAAAGCGCTCGAGCAGGTCGGTAAGGACACCGAGCGCGACTACTTCATGAGCTCTGAGGAGGCCAAGGAGTACGGCATAATCGACCGCGTCATCTCCGAGCACTAGAGGCTCGGGACACGGCCGCCCCCCCAGAGGAGGAGAGAGCGCAAAAAATCATGGCCCGGCCCACAGATTCCAACGAGCAACTCCTCTGCAGCTTCTGCGGCAAGTCCCAGCGGCAAGTTAAGAAGCTGATCGCCGGTCCCGGCGTGTACATCTGCGACGAGTGCATCGATCTCTGCAACGAGATCATCGACGAGGAGCTCGCGCCCACGCCGATGTTCGACCTCGAGAAACTCCCCACGCCGCGGGAGATCTACCAGGTGCTCGACGAGTACGTGATCGGCCAGGAGACCTCCAAGCGCACGCTCTCGGTGGCCGTCTACAACCACTACAAGCGCGTGCAGATGATGCAGAGCGACGACTCCGACGTCGAGCTGCAGAAGTCCAACATCCTGCTGCTCGGCCCCACCGGCTGCGGCAAGACGCTGCTAGCTCAGACGCTCGCGCGGATCCTCAACGTGCCGTTCGCAATCGCCGACGCCACCGCGCTCACCGAGGCCGGCTACGTGGGCGAGGACGTCGAGAACATCCTGCTGAAGCTGATCCAGGCCGCCGACTACGACGTCAAGAAGGCGGAGACCGGGATCATCTACATCGACGAGGTCGACAAGATCGCGCGCAAGGCCGACAACCCCTCGATCACGCGCGATGTCTCCGGCGAGGGTGTGCAGCAGGCGCTGCTGAAGATCCTCGAGGGCACGCAGGCCTCGGTGCCCCCGCAGGGTGGGCGCAAGCATCCCCACCAGGAGTTCCTCACGATCGACACGACCAACGTGCTGTTCGTGTGCGGCGGGGCGTTCGCCAACCTCGACAAGGTGATCGAGAAGCGCATCGGGCACAAGGGCGTGGGCTTCGGCTCGGTGATCGACGCCCCCACCGACCACGACACCGGCGAGGTGTTCGAGAAGTGCCTGCCCGAGGACCTGATCGAGTACGGGCTGATCCCCGAGTTCATCGGTCGCCTCCCCGTGATGAGCGCCGTGCACCAGCTCTCCCGCGAGGATCTCGTCTCGATCCTCGTCGAGCCGCGCAACGCGCTGGTGAAGCAGTTCCAGCGCTTCTTCTCCTTCGACGGCATCGAGCTGGTGTTCGCCGAGGATTCGCTGAAGGCGGTCGCCGAGCGGGCGCTCGAGCGCAACACCGGTGCGCGCGGGTTGCGCTCGATCATCGAGGAGATCCTGCTGGAGGTCCAGTTCGAGCTGCCCTCCCGGCGCGACGTCAAGAAGTGCGTGGTGACGCGCGAGACCGTCGAGCAGGGCCGCCCCCCGACGCTGGTCACCGAGGCCGCCCCCGAGGAGGCCCCCGCCGTGGCCGAGGCCAAACCGCGCACGCGGCGCCTGCGCGAAGAGTCGGCCTAAGGGCCCGTGCACGACGAGTTCCGCGTACAGGTCCGCGCCCACGCGCCCGGCAAGGTGGTCGATGCGCTGAAGGCCATCCAGGTCGCCGACGACGCCCACCGCGAGCTGCCGCGATTGGCGATCACGCACGAGGGCGAGCACGTCTTCCTGTATGCCGACTCCCCCGACGCCGCCGAGCACGCGCGCGAGATCGTGGCGGGGGCGATGGCCGAGCACGTAATCGCCGGGGAGGTGAGCGTGATGCGCTGGCACCCGCTGGAGGAGCGCTGGGAGGACGCCGCGGCGCCGCTGCCCGACACCGACGCCGATCGCGCCGCCGAGCACGCCCGCCTGGAGGAGCTCGAGACCGAGGAGTCCCAGCAGGCCCACCACGCCGAGTGGGAGGTGCGCATCACGCTGCCCACCCACCACGACGCGCGCTCCTTCGCCGAGCGCCTGCGCAGCGAGGGGATCCCCGTCAAGCAGCTCTGGCGTCACATACTCGTGGGCGCCAACGACGAGGACGACGCCGCCGCACTGGCGGCGCGCCTGCGCACCGAGGCGCCCGCGGGCAGCGAAATCACCGCGGAGGGCAACGGCTTGGAGTACTGGCGGCTGCTGCACCCCTACTCCTACCTTGGCGGAATCGCCAACTGAGCCGGCGGAGCCGGTGGGCTGGGGAAGGCAGGGCCACATGTGGCCCTGCCTCAGCCCGCACATGTGCGGGCTGACGACGGGCGCATGCGCCGGTCGAGGACTGGCCGCATGCGGCCAGTCCCGGGACAGTGCATGCACTGTCCCGCCTGCCTGCGCATGCGCAGGCAGGAACAGCCGAGATGCCCGAGGTGGTGGGCAGGCAGGCCGGCCATTTACACTCACGCTCCTATGAGCGATCGTTCGGAGGATCTGGAGAGCAGGACCCGCTTCGAGCCTGCGGAGGTCGAGCCGCGGATCGCCACCCGCTGGCTCCAGAGCGGGCTGTTCCACCCCGAGCCCGAGGGGGAGGCGAGCGAGAACTACTCGATCGCGATCCCCCCGCCGAACGTCACCGGCTCGCTGCACATGGGCCACGCGCTGAACGGCTCGATCCAGGACGTTTTGATCCGCTACCACCGTATGGCCGGCCAGCGCACGAAGTGGATCCTCGGCACCGACCACGCTGGCATCGCCACGCAGGCACAGGTCGAGAAGGCGCTGCGCGCGGAGGGCACCTCCCGACAGGAGCTCGGGCGCGAGGAGTTCGTGCGCCGCGTGTGGGAGTGGCGCGAGCACTACGGGCACACGATCGTCGAGCAGTTCAAGCGCCTGGGTGCCTCATGCGACTATTCCGAAGAGCGCTTCACGCTCGACGAGGCCTACCACCGCGCGGTGGTCGAGGTGTTCGTCGCGCTCTACGAGCAGGGCCTCATCTACCGCGACCGCTACATCGTCAACTGGGATCCCGGCAGTCACTCGGCGATCTCCGACCTCGAGGTCGAGGAGCGCCGCGAGCGCGACACGCTGTACTCGATCCGCTACGACCTCGTCGAGGGTGGCGCAGCCGGCCAAAGGCCGGCGAGCCGGGCCCCTCGTTCTTCAGATGTCGGCGGCAGCGTGACGATCGCCACCGTGCGCCCCGAGACGATGCTGGGCGACACCGCCGTGGCGGTGCACCCCGAGGACGAGCGCTACCGCGAGCTCGTGGGGCGCGCCGCGATCCTGCCGCTCGTCGGGCGCCACCTGCCGGTGATCGCCGACGAGTACGTGAAGATGGAGTTCGGCACCGGCCAGCTGAAGGTCACCCCCGCACACGACCCCAACGACTTCGAGATCGGCCGCCGCCACGAGCTCGACCAGGTGTCGGTGATCGGCGAGGACGGGCGCATGTCCGCCGAGGCCGGAGAGCGCTTCGCCGGGCTCACCGTGATGGAGGCGCGCGCGGCGGTGGTGGCGGCGCTGCGCGAGGAAGGCCGGATCGTGGGGGAGGAGGAGTACGAGCACGAAGTCCCCTACTCCCACCGCTCCGGCGAGCGGATCGAGCCGCTGATCTCGCTGCAGTGGTTCATGCGCATGGACGAGCTCGCCGCTCCCGCGATCGACGCGGTGCGCGACGGGCGCGTGCGGATCGTTCCCGACAACCACCGCCGCGTCTACCTCGACTGGATGGAGAACATCCGCCCGTGGTGCATCTCCCGCCAGCTGTGGTGGGGGCACCGGCTGCCGGTGTACTACTGCGGCACGTGCGAGCACCTCCACGTCGCGGCCAGTCCTCCCGAGCGCTGCGAAGCGTGCGGCGGGGAGCTGCGCCAGGAGGAGGACGTGCTCGACACCTGGTTCTCCTCGGCGCTGTGGCCGTTCGCCACGCTCGGATGGCCTGATCAGACGCCGCAGCTGCGCGCCTTCTACCCCACTGCGGTGCTCTCCACCGCGCGCGACATCCTCTTCCTGTGGGTGGCGCGCATGATCATGATGGGTTTGCGCTTCACCGGGGAGGTGCCGTTCACCGACGTCTACATCCACTCGGTGATCCAGGCGCCCGACGGGCGGCGCATGTCGAAGTCGCTCGGCACCGGCATCGACCCGCTGGATGAAATCGATCGCCACGGCGCCGACGCGGTGCGCTTCGGCCTGCTGGCGATGTCTTCCTCCCAGGACGTGCGCTACTCCGCCGAGAAGGTGCGCCAGGGGCAGGCGCTCGCCAACAAGCTGTTCAACGCCACGCGTTTCGCGCTGCTGCGGATCGCCGGGTTGCCCGGCGTGGGGGATCGCGACTCAGCCCGGGCGGGCGGGGTCCAAATCGAGCCGGCGCCGCAGCCAACAACGATCGAGGACCGCTGGATCCTCTCGCGCTTGCAGGAGATCGTCGCCGACACCGCCGCGCGGATCGAGGACTACGACTTCTCCCACGCCGCTCTGGGGCTCTACGACTTCGTGTACGCCGAGCTGTGCGATTGGTATCTGGAGATCGTCAAGCCGCGGTTGGCGGGTGCACCGGCGCGGGGTGGCGCCAGCGACGGGGCGGCGCGGGCAACAACATTCTTTTCGGACCCCAACCAAACCGCAGCCGCGGCGCGGGAGGATCGCGAGGCGCTGGCTGCCACGCTGCTCTACGTGCTGCGCGAGACGGTCGCGCTCGCGCACCCAGTGATCCCGTTCGTCACAGAGGAGCTGTGGTCGTATCTAGATCACTCCGGTGAGCTGCTCGCGGGCAGTCGCTACCCGCGCGCCGACGCCTCGCTGATCGACCGCGACGTCGAGATCGAGCTGGAGCACGTCATTGAGGCGGTCACGCTCGTGCGCGGCTGGCGCGATTCCATGAACGCGCCCCCGGGGATGCTCGTGCGCGCGCGCATCGACGCGACGGGATACGAGTCCACCGCCGCGATCCTCGCCAACCTCGCCCGGCTCGACCTTGGTGACGGTGCCGGGGACGGCGACGCCAGTGTCCCATCGGTGGCCTCGATCTCGGTGCCGTGCGGCACCGTCGAGGTGCTCTCCGCGGAGGGGCTGGATCTTGCAGCGACCGAGCGGCGACGTGCGGCCGCGCGGGCGAAGCTCGAAGGCGAGATCGCCCGCGTCGAGGGCAAGCTCGCCAACGCTGGCTTCGTGCAGCGCGCGCCGGCGGAGGTGGTCGAGGGCGAGCGGGCCAAGCTGGTTCGCCTACGCGGCGAACTGGATGCACTGTGAGCGCGCGGGACGACGACGGCCTCGGCGGTGGCCCGCACGACGATGGCCGGGGGGGCAGGCGCCCCGCAGCGGGTCTCCCTACCGGAAGGCCACCCGAGGGACCTTGGAGCGGCGAGCGAGCCGAGCGTCACCTGCGCTCGCTGGAGCTGTTCGGGATGCGCTTCGGCCTCGACCGGATGCGGCGCATGATGACCGTTTTGGGCTCCCCGCAGCGGCGCTTTCGCTCCGTGCACGTGGTCGGCACCAACGGGAAGACATCAACCACGCGCATGATCGCGGCGATCCTCGAGCGCCACGGGTTGCGCACCGGTGCCTACCTCTCCCCGCACCTGATCTCCTACTCCGAAAGGGTGCAGGTGGCCGAGCGCGACATCTCCGGTCCCGCCTTCGCGGCTGCCGTCGCGCGCGCGGCGTGGGCGGCGGAGCGCGTCAACCGCACGCTCGCCGAGGACGACCACGTCACCCAGTTCGAGCTGCTCACCGCCGCCGCCTTCTGGGCGCTGTCCGAGCGCGAGGTCGAGGTCGCGGTGGTGGAGGCCGGCCTCGGTGGCCGCTACGACGCGACCGCGGTGGTG
Organism: uncultured Solirubrobacterales bacterium; assembly: GCA_963812955.1. GTDB lineage: Bacteria > Actinomycetota > Thermoleophilia > Solirubrobacterales > Solirubrobacteraceae > Palsa-744. The sequence continues at coordinate 193,327 of CAWEXC010000001.1, read as the reverse complement.
GAGTCGACCGTGACGGTGCTCACCAATGTTGGTCTCGAGCACACCCGTTGGCTGGGGCCGACGGTGCGCGACATCGCGACGGAGAAGCTTGCAGTGCTCCGTCTCGGCACGACGCTCGCGCTTGGCGCGCGGCTCGACCCCGAAGCGCTCGCCGTCGCCCATGCGGTGGCAGGTGAGCTGCGCGCGCGCATCGTGCAGGTGTCGCCGGATGCGCTCGACCCGTCGCCCACCATCTCGGCCCCTACCGCTGTGCCCTCGACCCCGGCTGCGCGCCCCGCCTCAATCACGCCTGCCACGGCTTTGATGCCCGCCTTCCAACGACGCAACTTCGCCCTCGCGCGGGTCGCGGCGGAGGCGTATCTCGCAGACGCAGGGATCGCCGTACGCGAGGAGGCAGTGCACGAGGCGGAGCTTGCGGCGGACGTGCCGGGACGTATGCAGGTGGTCGCCGACCAGCCGCTGACGGTGCTCGACGGCGCGCACAACCCCGACGCGGTGCGCGCTCTGGTCGAGTCGCTGCCGGTCCTGTTCGAAGGTCGGCGGATTGGGGGGGATCCAATCCTCAGCTGGCGCTGGTTATGGGGGTGCTCGAGGACAAGGACGCGGCAAGCATGCTCGCTGCACTGCTACCGCTGTGCACACGGGCGTGGTTCACAGCTCCGCCCAGCGCTCGCGCGCTCTCGCCGGCCGCGCTGCAGTCGCTGGCCCGCCAGCAGGGCTTCGCGCAGACCGCCTGCGAGCCCCACCCGCGGCAGGCGTTGGAGCAGGCGCAGGAGTGGGCACGCACGCAACCCGTCGAGACGGCGGTGCTGGCGACGGGCTCGGTCTACCTGGTCGGCGACCTGCTGGCGCACTTCGCTGAGCGCGGCGAGGCGGCCCTTGGGGGTGCGCCCACAACCGGCGTGGCAGAGGGGCGGGCATGAACGACGACGGCCCGTCGGTGCTCGCGATGGTGGGCGCGGTGGCGCTGATCGTGGCGCTCGTGATCCTGCTGTTCTTCGCCGCGGGCTACGTGGTGGGCCGGCTGCTGCTGTGAGGCACGCAAGCAACCAGCTTCCGTGTCTTGGGAAGGGTTTCTCGTAAACGGTTGGAAATATGCTTCGCCCGGCGTGATGACATTTTGCGCGCAAATGCAGGCTTCTTGCGTCAGAATGTCTAAACTCGGCACCGCCATGACCCGGCCGGGAACTCCTGAGCACTGAGGGATCGATGCTGCCGCTCGCATACTTCGGAATCGAAAGCAACGCCTTCACCACGGCGGTGGACCTCTTGATCGTGGTTGGGGCGGTCATCTACCTCTCGCTGATCTACTGGACCTATGCCGACGCGCGGCGGCGGATCGCCGACCCGCTACTGATCGGCTGCGCCACGGGGGCCTCGCTGTTCCCGTTTGTGGGCACGCTCGTCTACATCATCCTGCGCCCGCCGGAGTACCTGGAGGACGTGCAGGAGCGCGAGTTGGAGATCCAGGCTGCCGAAGCGCGCCTCAACGGGCTCGAGCGCACGCTCTGCCCGCACTGCGACTACCCGGTCGAGCGTGACTTCATCCGCTGCCCCAGCTGCCTGCGCAAGCTCAAGGAGCGCTGCGTTAGCTGCTCCAAGCCGCTTGACCGTGCTTGGACGATCTGCCCTTACTGTGAGACGGAGGTGCCGCCCGAGGCCTCTGCTCGCCGTCGCACCCGTCGGCGTACGGCTGCGGCCGACTCGCCCACGGAGGCTGAGGAGCTGGCTATGACCGGCTCCGAAGAGCGGCCTTCCGTGGCGGCGCCCGAGCCTGCCTCCCGCCGGCCGATCGGCGATCGGCCGGCACGTGCCCCTGTTGCTCGCGCGCGCCCTAGCGCTGGGCCCAGCGAAGACCTCGTGTAGTACGCCTCACCTCCGAAGAGATCGACCTCCTACTGAAAAGGAAGCCATGGACCGTACGCTGATCCTTGTGAAGCCGGATGCCTTTGCTCGCTCGCTTACTGGCGAGATCATCGCTCGCTTTGAGCGCAAGGGGCTGCGTCTCGTGGCGCTGCGCCACATGACGCTCGAGCGCGAGCTTGCTGAACGGCACTACGCTGAGCATTCCGAGCGGCCTTTCTTTGGGGAGCTTGTGGACTTCATTACCTCGGGGCCTTTGGTGGCGATGGTGCTCGAGGGGTTCGAGGCTGTTCGGGCTGCCCGGCAGGTGATTGGGGCCACTAATCCGCTCGAGGCCGCGCCTGGCTCGATTCGGGGGGATTTTGCGGTGGAGACTGGCCGTAACATGGTTCATGGGTCGGATTCTCCTGAGTCCGCGGCTCGCGAGGCTTCGCTTTTCTTTCCCGACCTTCGTGCTTGACGTTCTGAGGCACCGTGAGGCGGGCAGTTAGACTCCTGGGCAGCCGATGGAGACGCCGCTCGAACATTTCGACGTGCTGATCGTCGGCGCCGGTCTCTCCGGGATCGGCGCCGGCGTGCATCTGCAGACCAACTGCCCTGGGCGCCGCTACGCGATCCTTGAGGCCCGCGAGCGCCTGGGGGGCACCTGGGATCTGTTCCGTTACCCGGGCATCCGCTCGGACTCGGACATGTACACGCTGGGCTACTCCTTCAAGCCGTGGAAGGAAGCCAAGGCGATCGCCGATGGCGGGTCGATCCTACGTTACATCGAGCAGACGGCGAAGGACAACCGCGTCGACGAGCGGATTCGCTTCAACCATCGCGTGGTGCGCTCCGAGTGGAGCTCGGAGGATGCGCGCTGGACGGTGGAGGTCGAGCGCGGGGACACCGGGGAAACCGTCCAGCTCACCTGCGGCTTCCTGCTGATGTGCAGCGGCTACTACCGCTACGACGAGGGCTACACGCCCGAGTTCCCCGGCACCGAACGCTTCGCCGGGCAGATCGTGCACCCGCAGCACTGGAGCGATGAGATCGACTACGCCGGCAAGCGTGTCGTGGTGATCGGCAGTGGCGCGACCGCGATCACACTCGTCCCGGCGATGGCGGGCAGTGCGGCGCACGTCACGATGCTGCAGCGCTCGCCCAGCTACGTCGTCTCGCTACCGGCGGAAGATCGGATCGCAAACGCCCTGCGCCGCAGGCTGCCGGCGAAGGCGGCGTATGCGATCGCGCGCTGGAAGAACGTGCTGCGCACGATGGCGAGCTTCCAGCTCGCGCGGCGGTGGCCGGCGGCAATGAAGGCGCTGCTGCGCAAGGCGCTCGAAGGGCAGCTGCCGCCCGGGTATGACATCGACACCCACTTCAAACCCCGCTACGACCCATGGGACCAGCGCCTGTGCCTGGTACCGGACGGCGATCTTTTCAAGGCGATCGGCGCGGGCCGCGCCTCGGTGGTGACCGATCGCATCGACGCCTTCACCGAGCGGGGCATCAGGCTGGCCTCCGGGACCGAGCTGGAGGCCGATCTGGTTGTCACCGCCACCGGGCTGAACCTCGTGATCTTCGGCGGCATGGAGGTCGCCGTAGACGGCCACGAGGTCGAGCTCGCGCAGACGATGAGCTACAAGGGCATGCTGCTCAGCGGCGTGCCCAACTTTGCGCTCACGGTGGGCTACACCAACGCCTCGTGGACGCTGAAGTGCGATCTCACCTGCGAATACGTGTGCCGGCTGCTCAACCACATGGAGGCGCACGGGTATGACGTGTGCACGCCCCGTCGCGACCCCACGGTCGCCGAGCTGCCGTTCATCGACTTCTCCTCTGGCTACGTGGTGCGCACGATCGACCAGTTTCCGAAGCAGGGCGCGAAGGCGCCGTGGCGCCTCTACCAGAATTACGCGCTCGACATCCTCAGCCTCAAGCGGGGCGCGATCGAGGACGACGCGCTGGAGTTCTCCAGGGCGGGGTCGCCTGCGGTCGAGGCCGCGGTGCCGATCGCCGTCTGATCGTGGCGGGGCGCCCAAAGACGCGGAGCACACAAAGGGGGAGGGTGTGTGCGGCGCTGCTGGCCGCAGTCGCCCGCGCGCGCCGTTCACCCCTCGCGACGGGGGCTCTCGCGCTCTGTTTGCCGGCCGTCATGGTTGTCTTCGCGCTGGGCCTGCCCGCCGCTGCGGCCGCCTCGGTGTCACCGCTGCCCGAATCCGACTACACGACGCGCCCGCTCTGCGCGCCCCCTGCGCCCGGCGAAGCGACCTGCCTGGCGACAATGCTCATCCCGATGACGGCGGCCGCGCGCGCACGCACCCATCCGCTGGGGATGACGAGCAGTCCGACCGCTGTGCGCATCCCCAGGTCGGGCGCCTATGGCCTGACCCCGAACGACCTGCGCAGCGCCTACTTCCCCGGCGAACGTCCCGAAGAGCCCGCGGGCGAACCGCAGACGATCGCGCTCGTGGACGAGTACGACGACCCCGAAGCCGAAACCGATCTGCGCGTCTACTCCGAAAAGTTCGGGCTGCCTCTGCTGCCCCCGTGTGCGGACGGCGCCGTGAGCGATTGCTTCGAGAAGGTCAACGAACACGGGGAAACCGGGAACCTGCCGGTCGCCCGCGACGAACAGGAAAGAGACGCAGCCTCGGGGTGGGCGGGGGAGACCTCGATGGACATCGAGACCGCCCACGGCATCTGCCGCAACTGTCGCATCCTGCTCGTGGAGGCCAGGTACGACCTCGAAGCCGCCGTGGCGACCGCTGAGCGGCTTGGCGCGACGGAGATCTCCAACTCCTGGAGTGTTGGGGCTGGGAGGGAACCTTCAGGCGCGACGGAGATCTCCAACTCCTCGATCGAAGGGAACGAAGAAGAACCTTATGGGTCCCCGTTCGACGACCCGGGGGTCGTGATCACTGCCGCCGCCGGCGACTGGGGCTACCTCGACTGGGACGAGGGCAGCGAAGACGACATCGGCGTCGACTACCCGGCCTCCTCGCCCAACGTGATCGCGGTTGGGGGCACCGAGCTGACCCTGACGGCAGCTGGCGCGCGCGCGAGTGAGACGGTGTGGAACGAAGGCGCCGGCGAAGAAAAGGACGTCACCGGCGGGGGCTGTAGCGCACAGTTCTCCGCTCCCTCCTGGCAGGCCGCGGTGCCCGACTGGGCCGCGGTTGGCTGCGGCACCGGCGCGCAGGCCAAACGCGCGGTCGCCGACATCGCCGCGGACGGCGCCCCCTACACCGGGGCGGCGATCTACGATTCGGTTCCCTACTACGTCGAGCCTGGCTTCGCGGTCGCGCCCGGCTGGGTGACGGTCGGCGGCTCGAGCCTCTCCTCCCCGATCGTCGCTTCCCTGTTCGCGCTCGTCGGGGGGGCGCACGGAGTCGAACACCCCGCCGCGACGCTCTACTCCCACCTCGGCGGCGCGTCGCTGTACGACGTCACCGCGGGGGGAGACGGCAAGTGCGACGGCATCTACGGAAAAGGCTGCGAAGGCTCCATGTCGCCGCTCTCCCCGCTCGACTGCGGCGAGGGGGTGCTGATCTGCAACGCTGGCCCTGGCTACGACGGCCCGAGTGGCGTCGGCGCGCCCGCCGGGCTCGCCGCCTTCGAACCGGGCCCCGAATCCGAACACGCCGAACGGGTCGCGGTGAGGGAAGCCGCCGACAAGAAAGCCGAAGCAGAACAGCAGGCAGCGGAAAGGAAAGCCGCGGAAGAACGGCAGGCGGCCGAACGGAAAGCGACGGAAGAACAGCGGGCGGCCGAACGGAAAGCCGCGGAAGAACAGAAGATCGTCGAAGAACGACTGGCCGCCGAACGGAAGCCCGAAGAAGAACGGAAGGCCGCGGAAGAACGCAAGGCCGCCGAACAGAAAGCCGAAGCAGAACGGCAGGCCGAAGCGGCAAAGCGCACGGCGGAAACGAAGGCCAAGCAAGAACAGCAGGTCGCAGAAGCGGCGAGGGCAGCCGAACAGAAGATCGAAGACGAACAGCAGGCGAAACGGGCCGAAGAAGAACTGCGAAAGGTCTTCGAAGCAAACGGGCTCGTGGGCAACGGCAAGCGCGACGGGTCGCGCGGCGGGACCGTCCGCCTCTCCCACCTCGCGCTCACCGCTCGCGCGAGCGCGGCGATCGCCCGGGGCCTGCCGGCGCTCTCCCAGGTGGCCTTCGCCTTCGACCTCAGCGGTCCCGCGGACGTGCGGGCCACGCTCTCGCGACTGCTCACGGCGCACGGGGGTAAGCGCTGGGTCGCGGCGACGGGTGCGCTCACGCTCACCGCCGCGCGGGGCCGCGACAGCACCCATCTGCGGGGCAGCAGCAGACTCGCGTCAGGGTTCTACCGCCTCACGCTCACGTTGGTGCACGGCGTGGAGCAGTCGATCGTGTTCACACTGAGCGCCGGGACTCCCCCGAGGCCGGCGGGTCCGGTTCGATGAGGCTGGCGGATCTGATTCCGGCAGACCTGAACGCGAGCGACCTCGCGGGCGATGCCGCGGCGGTGGAGATCGCCAGCCTTGCGTACGACAGCCGCAGGGTGGAGCCGGGCGCGCTGTTCTTCTGCGTGCCCGGCGAGCACAGCGACGGCCACGACCACGCCGCGCAGGCGGTGCAGGCGGGAGCCGCCGCGCTGGTGGTCGAGCGCCCGCTGGGGCAAGGTGTGCCGGAGGTCACCGTGGAGTCGGCGCGCGCGGCGATGGCGCCGGTGGCGGCCCGTTTCTATGGCGAGCCGGCGCGGGAGCTGCGGGTGCTCGGGGTGACCGGCACGAACGGCAAGACCACCACGGCCTATCTGATGCGGGCACTGCTGGAGGCGAGCGGCATGCAATGCGGCCTGCTGGGGACGGTCAAGTCGGTCATCGGCGGGCAGGACCGGCCGGTCGCCCGCACCACTCCCGAGGCGATCGACCTGCAGGCCGACCTGCGGGCGATGCTCGCGGCGGGTGACGAGGCGTGCGCGATGGAGGTCTCCTCGCACGCCTTGGCGCTGGGGCGGGCCGACGCGATCCCCTTTGCGGCTGCCGTGTTCACCAACCTCACGCAGGACCATCTGGACTTTCACCCGACGATGGAGGAGTACTTCCTCGCCAAGCGCAGGCTGTTCCTGCCCGAGCGGGGGGAACGCCCGGCGGCGAGCGTCGTCAACCTCGGCGACGAGTACGGGCGGCGGCTGGCGGAGGAGCTGCCCGAGGCGCTCACCTACGCCGTCGAAGGCCAGGCCGACCGCGCCGTCGCGAGCCTTGCCGACTACGCCGCCCGCGAGCTGCGCTGCGGGCCGGAGGGATCGCGCTTCATCCTGCGCACGCCTGCCGGCGAGCAGCCGCTGACGCTGCCAATGCCAGGGCGCTTCAATGTCGCCAACGCGCTCGCGGCGCTGGCCGCTGTCCACTCCCTCGGCGGCCCGCTCGATCCGCTGATCGAGGCGCTTGAAGCCGGGGTGCGGGTGCCGGGCCGCTTCGAGCCGGTAGAAGAGGGACAGGCGTTCGCCGTGGTCGTGGACTACGCCCACACGCCGGACTCGCTGGAGAACGTGCTCGGTGCGGCTCGGGAGATGGTCAGCGGCGATGGCCGCCTGATCTGCGTGTTCGGCGCGGGTGGGGACAGGGACCGCGGCAAGCGGCCGCTGATGGGCGAAATCGCGGCTCGGCTGGCGGACCTGGTGACGGTCACCTCGGACAACCCCCGCTCGGAGGATCCGGAGGCGATCATCGAGGAGATCTTCGCCGGCATCCACGAGCCGCGGGTGGCGCCAACGAGTGGCTACACCGCGCATGGGGTCGCCGACCGGCGAGTGGCGATCCATGCGGCGATCGACGACGGGCAGCCGGGGGACGTGGTGGTGATCGCCGGCAAGGGCCACGAGCAGGGCCAGGAGCTGGCGGGCGGGCGGAAGATCCCCTTCGACGATGTGGCGGTCGCCCGCGAGGCGCTCGCCGCGCGCAGACGGGGCACGCCCCCGAGCGGTCCGCCGACGATGCCGCTCAGGGCCCAATGATCGGCTGGGACGGCGAGCGGGTCGCCGCGGCTGCCGGGGCCGAGCTGCAGCGCAGCGCCTCACAGGCCGGCGGACCGCGGCGCTGCTCGATCGATTCGCGCGAAATCCAGCCCGGCGACCTGTTCGTGGGTCTGCGGGGGGAGCACGTGGATGGTGGGGTCTACGCGGAGCGGGCATTGCGAGCGGGCGCGTGGGGAGTGCTGGTCGCCCCGGAGCATGCGCGGGCGCTCGCCGGGGAGGCATTGATCGCCCCGGAGCAGGCGCGAGCGCTCGCCGGGGCCGCATTGGCGTCACCGGAGCAGGCGACGACGCCGACCGGCGGCGCGGTGCTCACGCACCCCGACCCGCTGGCGGCGATGCAGTCGCTGGCGCGCGAATGGCGCAAGGCGCTCGGGGAAGAAGGCGCCAAGGTCGTAGCGATCACGGGCTCGACGGGGAAGACCTCGACGAAGGACATCCTCGCGGCGCTGCTGCGCGCCGCGCGCGAGCAGTTGGGCGGCGACACCGTGGCGAGTCAGGCGAACCTCAACACCGAGATCGGGCTGCCGCTGACCTTGCTGGCGGCGCCGGCGGGCACGAAGGCACTGGTGCTGGAGATGGCGATGCGCGGGAGCGGGCAGATCGCGGAGCTGACGGCGATCGCACAGCCCGAGGTGGGGGTGATCGTGAACGTCGGCCCGGTGCACTTGGAACAGCTGGGCACGATTGAGGCGGTTGCGGCAGCGAAGGCCGAGCTGATCGCGGGGATGGCTCCCGGCGCGACGGCGATCGTGCCGGCGGGCGAGCCGCTGCTCGAGCCCCATTTGCGTGCAGATCAGCACACGGTGACGTTCGGCGAGGGTGGCGACGTGGAACTGGTTGGGCGCGCGGCTGGCCGATCTTCGATCGGTGGAGAGGTGACGATCCTCGATCGCACGCATGCGGAGGGTGCGAGCGGAGGCAGTGCGGGCGGGGGGAGTTCGGGCGGCGTGGACGACACGCACGGGGGCGAGCGCATCACGGTGCAGCCGTCGTTCGCGCAATCCCATAACCTGCGCAACCTGTTGGCTGCGACGGCGGCGGCGCGCGCGCTCGGCGTCACCCCGCAGGGGAGGCTGGACGTGGAGTTCTCGGCGCTGCGCGGCGAACGCGTGGCGCTGGCAAATGGAATCGTGCTGATCAACGACTGCTACAACGCCAACCCGATGTCGATGCGGGCCGCGCTCGACGATCTTGCCGCGAGCGAAGAAGGCCGCCGCGTGGCGGTGTTGGGCGACATGCTCGAGCTGGGCGGGCAGGAGCGCCGGCTGCACCGCGAGATTGGGGCGTACGCCCGCGCGTGCGGGGTCGATCTGCTGCTCACGGTCGGCCAGCTCGCAAGTGAGATGGGGAAGGAGGTGGGGGAGGGGGCTGTCTACTCCGTTCCCGACGCCGCGGAGGCGGCGAAGCTGCTGGGGAGGCTGCTGCGCACGGGCGATGTCGTGCTCGTGAAGGGCTCGCGCGGCATGGAACTGGAGCGGGTCGCGCAGGCGCTCGGACAGGTCGGGAGAGGCTGAATGGGCCGCATCCTGATCGGGGGGACGGCGGCGCTGCTGATCTGCATCTTCCTCAGCCCGAAGTTCATCGAGTTCCTGCGCCGGCGCGAGTTCGGCCAGCACATTCGCGAGGAGGGCCCCGAGGGGCACCGCGAGAAGGCGGGCACCCCGACGATGGGCGGGGTGATCATCTTCATCGCTGTGGCGATCCCGTTCCTGATCCTCACCGGCGATGAATGGCGCGCGCTGGGCGTGTTCGGCACGGCGCTGGCGTGCGCGCTGCTGGGCTTCGCCGACGACTACACCAAGCTCGTGCGCCGCCGCTCACTGGGCCTGCGGGCGCGCACCAAGCTGGCGGTGACGATCGCGATCTCGCTCGCGCTGTGGTTTGTGGCGACTCACGAGGCCCATCTGCAGAGCACGCTGCGTCTGCGGTTCGTCGACTACACGGTCGATCTCGGCCCGTTCTACCCGCTGTTGATCTACCTCGTGGTCGCCGGTACGACGAGTGCGGTGAACCTCACCGACGGCTTGGACGGCCTCGCGGCGGGCTGCGCGGCGATCGTGCTGCTGGCGTACATCGGCATCACGTTCATCACCTCCGAGTACAACGTCTCCAACCAGTACGACCTCTCGATGCTCGCCGGCTGCCTGGTGGGGGGCTGTATCGGCTTCCTCTGGTTCAACGCCTTCCCGGCGACGATCTTCATGGGCGACACCGGCGCGCTCGGCCTCGGCGGGGCGATCGCGGGCCTGGCGGTGATGACCAAGACTGAGGTGCTGCTGATATTGCTTGGCGGGATCTTCGTGTTCGAGGCGCTGTCTGTCTTGATCCAGGTGGCGTACTTCCAGCTGCGCCACAAGCGCGTCTTCCTGATGGCGCCGATCCACCACCACTTCGAGCTGCGGGGGTGGTCGGAGACGAAGATCATCCTGCGCTTCTGGATCATCGCCGCGATCTGTTGCGCGATCGGCTTCACGATCTACCGCCAGAGCCTTGTGTAGGCGCGGACCCCGCGCCGCCGATTCTGTGTGGGTTGCCGTACACCTGGTGTACGGTGAATCCGTTCAGCTATCAGGGCCGGTTGAGCCCTGGCGTTAAGGGTCCGGCACGAGGAGTTGATGGTCCGGCACGAGCAGCAGGCCGCGCTGGGCGAAATGGTGATCGAACGCGAACGCCTCGGAGATGCCCTCACGCTCGATCAGAGCAAACGAAGTCGCGTCCACATAGCTCCAGCGCTTATCGGCGTGGGATTCAAGGATTGACCAGGCATCTTCCTCGACGGGCTCATCGACCCGAATCAACTCGATCGCCCCTCCGGAGCGAAACCGCCGCCCCCACTCGATCGCCTCCTCTCGCCCCACTCGCATGAGCAGCGCCGTATAGGTCTCGGCGAAAACGTAATTGGAGGTGAGGAGCGGCACGCGTTCGGACACCAGAGCAGAGAGGGCCGCTCGAGCGGCCCTGTGCTCGTGCTCGGCGCGGTTGCGCAGAGCGACGAACGCGCCGGTATCGACGAACACCTTTCTCAACCGTAGAGATCCTCGTCGAGCGTCTGCACCGTGGAGCCGTGCGTTCCCTCCGCTGGCGGCTCCTCGATGAGGTAGCGGATCAGGGGATCGTGCGCCAGGTTGGGCCTGCGCGAGCGCGCAGTGTCGATCAGATCGCGTACGACTCGCGCGATGCTTCCCTCCCGCTGTGCCTGCTGCTTGAGCCAACGGTACTGGCTGTCGTCAAGGTAAAGCTGCGTTCGGTGCCGCATGACGTAATACAGTATACAGCATGCTCCTCCGTCCATTGACCCCCGCAGGCCCCTACCTGATCGTGGGGCTGGCCCGCTCGGGCATGGCGGCGGCGAGCATGCTCAGCGAGCGCGGCGGCCAGGTGATCGGTGTGGACACGGGCGCGCCGCCTGGAGCGGAGGCGCTCGCGGCGCGGGGCGTCGAGCTGCACCTGCACGACGACGGCCTCGCGCAGCTGGAGCGCGCAGGCACCGTGGTCAAGAGTCCGGGGGTGCCCGCGCAGGCGCCCGTCATCGCCGCGGCCCGTGCCCGCGGGCTGCCCGTGCTCGGCGAGCTGGAGCTGGCGTGGCGATTGTTGCCCAACGAATTCGTCGCGGTGACGGGCACCAACGGCAAGACCACGACGGTCGAGCTGATCGGGCACATCTACCGCGAGGCCGGGCTGTCGGTGGCTGTGGCCGGCAACGTCGGCACGGCGCTGAGCGGCTTGGTGGGGGAGCTGGATGAGCACGCCACGATCGTCTGCGAGACCTCCTCCTTCCAGCTCGAGGACACGCTCGCATTCGCCCCGGAGGCAGCGGTGCTGCTCAACATAACGCCCGACCACCTCGACCGTCACGGGACGCTTGAGGCATACCGCGAGGCGAAGCTGCGGATCTTCGCCCATCAGGCGGCGGGGGACGTCGCGGTGCTCCCGGTGGAGCTCGCCGAGATCGAACTGCCGCCGGGCGTGCGACGGGTGCGCTTCGACGCCGACCCACGGCCGGACATCGCAGGCTTGCGCCTGCGCGGCGATCACAACCATCAAAACGCGATGGCGGCCGCGGCGGTGTGTCTCGCCCGCGGGATCGATCCCGATGCGGTGCGCGAGGGCCTGCGCACGTTCCCGGGCGTGCCCCACCGCCTGCAGGAGGTGGGTAGTCGCAATGGGGTGCTGTACGTCAACGACTCGAAGGCGACCAACGTCGCAAGCACGCGCGTCGCGCTGCAGGCGTTCCCCGAGGGCGGCATCCACCTGATCCTCGGCGGCCAGGGCAAGAGCCAAGACTTCGCCCCCCTGCGCGAGCCGGTGGCGGCGAGCTGCCGCGCGGTGTACCTGATCGGCGAAGACGCCCCGCGGATCGCCGCGGCGCTGGAGGGTGTGGCGGCGCTAGAGGGTGAGGGGCTGCCGGTGGGTGCAGGGGCCGCTGAGGGCACAGCGATATCGCTACACGAATGCGGCGACCTGGAGCGGGCGGTGGCGGCGGCCAGCGCGGCGGCGGGCGTGGGTGAGACAGTGCTGCTCTCCCCAGCCTGCTCCAGCTTCGACCAGTTCGTCGACTTCGAGGCGCGGGGCGAGCGGTTCGCAAAGCTGGTCCAGGAGGTGGTGTGAAAAGGTTGTGCAAAGCGTCACGTACGGCCCGGAAGATCGTGTACGATTGCGTCAGGTGTGGGTTGATAGCGCTGAACAGCGGGAGTCTGATCGATGCGACGTTCAATAGGCAGACCGACTTTGGCGGTGGTTGGTGCGGCGCTCCTGTTGCTTTTCGCGGCGGCCGCTGCGTTTGCAGACGGGTCGCCGATGGTCGAATACGAGTGGGCTTCCAACATCAGTACCACCGACGCCACAGTCCACGCGGCGATCAATCCCGATGGCCTGCCCAACGGCGTGTACTACCAGTTCCAGGTCGTCAAGAACACGAGCGAATACCCGCCGGAAATCGTCTGCCCGGAACGGGCGCTTCCTCCGGGACACGACACCTGCGGCCCCGTCCCGCTGCCTCATGGCGGTATGTCGATCGGCTTCATTTCAGCCGGGTCGACCGGTCAGTCGGTCGGCCAGGATCTGGCGAGCGCGGACATCACACTGCAGCCGAACACGACCTACCACTACCGGGTGATCGTCGTGAAGCGGGTGCTCACCGAAGACACGCTCGAATGGGAAGGGCCGCCCGTCTATGGTCCCGATCAGACCTTCACGACGCCCGCCGCGGAAGCACCGACGGTCGAAGCTGAGTCCGCCTCGCATGTGACCTCGACCGATGCGATGCTGGAAGCGACGATCGACCCGCAGGACGCCGAACGAGGGGCTCTCTACCAGTTCCAGCTGGTCACCGAACCGAGCGAATATCTGACTGAATTCACCTGTCCGGCTGCGCATCAAGTATTCTGTGCGCTGGAGGGGCGGCTCAGCAGAGAAGGCGAAGAAGGCTTGCCGCTTGGCACGATCGACGCTGGCGTCAACGGGCAGGGCGTGAACCTCGACCTCGCCCACGCGGGTGTGACGCTGAAGCCTGGCACCACATATCACTACCGAGTCATCACGGCTCGCTTCCAACAGGAGGAAGAGGGACCTGGTTGGGAGGGTCCGATCGTGTACGGACCCGACGAGACGCTCACCACGCCGCCAGCCAACGGCCCGGTGATCGAATCGGTGTCGGTCTCCCACCTGACTTCGAACGACGCGACTCTCGAAGCGACGATTGACACCGAGGGACTGTCGACCAGCTACGAATTCCAACTCTGGTCCTCCCCGTGCAGTCACCATGGAGACGGATGTGAATTGCTGATCGACATCCCGCTGCCGACCGGGCTGCTGCTGGGCTCGTTCGTGCCGCAGACCGTGAGCCTCGACTTGAACAGCGCCGGTGTGAAGCTGGAGGACGGCGAATACGGCTTTTCGGTGGCGGTCGCCAACAAAGAAGGGCGCGCCACTAAGAGCGGCGGCGTCTTTGAACCGCCAGAAGAACCGGTGGTCGACCCGCTGAAGCACTCCGGCGCGCCCGGCCCGGTAAGCAACGAACCCGAAGTGCCGCTCGTCGGCGGTCAGTCAACCACCGACGGGGGCAGCTTGCCGGCGCCCGCAGGCGGTTCGATCTCGGCCGGCGTCTCCTCGAAACCGGCGCACGGGAAGCCGAGCACCAAACACGGCAAGCGCCACAAGCGCAAGCACCACGGCACCAACGCCGCGAAGCACCCGGCGAACAGCAAAGCTCACAAGCGATAGCTTGCCGCCGCGGCGCGATTTGCGCGCGCTTGCTGGCCGAGGCGACCGGGTACCGCTATCCGCAGGTGTGTCAGCGCGGCCAGTCGAGCTGCTGCGCCAGCTCTGCGGCGCCGAGGTCGATCAGGCCGCTGTGCTCGAGCGGGCGGTACTCGCCGCCGGCGAGCCCGAGCCAGTGGATGGCGCGCTCCAGGGGATCGACGATTAGCACCTCGTCGACGCCGTGGGCGGCGTAGAAGGGGAGCTTCTGCCAGGACTCATCGCCGGGGGAGACGATCTCGACGACGAGCGCGGCGGTGTGCAGCCATACACCCTTGGCGCCTGGACGATGCAGACCGCCGTCGGGGATGCGAAAGTCGTCGATCGAGTCGCCGACGTTGAACTCGCCCATCGCCGCCTCCAAACCAGCGTCGCGCGCGGGATCGTTGAGCGCCACCGCCAGCTGCTGGGTCAAGCGCGCGTGCCCGTAGTCGGGGGCCGGAACCATGTGCAGGACACCCTCCCACACCTCATCGAGGCGATCGAGGCCAGAAATCCGCCGACGCTCCTTAAGCGCATCGATCTCATACGGGTCGAGCAACACGGTGGCCATGAGGCAAGAATAGCCACGGTGCCTGCCGAATGCCTCATCCGCTTGTCCAAGCCGGTCCGCAGCGGGAGGCATTCACGCCTCCGCGTCGAAGTGGCTCTGGATGCCATCAGCCGCGCGCGGCGCGAACGCCAAAGCCAAAGCCCATGGACGGGGCGCACGCGCGCGTCGCTCCAAGCAGCCCGCGGGCAGGAGGAAGGCGAAGGCCCGCCAGCAGCCGCTCGAGCACCGCATCCTGTTGACCGCCACGCTCTGCCTGCTGGCGTTCGGGGCGGTGATGGTGTACTCGGCCTCCTCCGCCACGGCGCTGCTGGAAGGGAGCGGCACCGGGCAGCGGCTACCTCGTGAAGTTCGTGATCTTCGGGGCGCTCGGGCTGGCGCTGATGCACCACCTAGCGCGCCACGGGATCGCGAAGGTGCAAGATTTGGTGGGGCCGCTGCTGGTGGTGTCGTTCGCGCTGGTGCTGGCGGTGCACATCCCGCACGTGGGCGTCAGCATCAACGGTGCGCGCCGCTGGATCGGGCCCAGCATCTTCCAGTTCGAGCCCGCCGAGCTGCTCAAGCTCGCGCTGGTGCTGTACTCCGCCACGCTGCTCGCGCGCAAGCCGAAGCGCGTGCACGACCTGCGCGCGCTCTGCCGGCCGCTGCTGGTCGTGGTCGGCGCCGCCTGCCTGCTGGTCGCCACCGAGCCGGACATCGGCACGGCGCTGGTGATCGCCTTCACCACCTGCGCGCTGCTGGTCGCCGCGGGGATCCCAATGCGCAACCTCGCGATCATCGCCGGCTGCGCGCTGGGGGCGGTCGCGCTGTATGCGCTCGCCCGTCCCTACGCGCGCGAGCGGCTCACCTCGTTCATCGACCCGTGGGCGCACGCCTCCGGCAGCGGCTTCCAGGCGGTGCAGGGCCAGATTGCGGTCGGTTCGGGGGGCCTCTTCGGGGTCGGCCCGGGCCAGTCGATTCAGAAGGCCTTCTACCTGCCGGAGGCGCAGACCGACTTCATCTTCGCGGTGATCGCCGAAGAGCTGGGCGTGATCGGGGTGTACGCGCTGCTGTTCCTCTACGGCCTGATTGGGTACGCCGGGCTGCGCGCGGCAAAGCGCGCGCGCAGCCTCTACAGCGCGCTGATCGCCGTCGGCATGACCTCGCTGATCCTCTCCCAAGCGGCGCTCAACGTGTTCGCGGTGCTCGGCCTCGCGCCGCTCACGGGAGTGCCGCTGCCGTTCGTCTCCTACGGGTCCAGCAGCCTGATCGTGACGCTCGCCGCGATGGGACTGTTGCTCAATGTGGCCTCCGGCACCAGCGCCCACGTGCGCCCGGTGAGCGAGGGGCGGACGCAGAACGACGCGCGGAGGCGCAAACAGGCAGGATTGGCCGGTGAGCGCAACGCCGAGGAGGATCGTGATCGCCGCCGGGGGAACCGCCGGGCACGTGGTGCCGGCGCTGGCGGTGGCTGACGCCCTGCGGGCGCGCGGAGCGGAGGTGACGTTCATCGGCGGCGCGCGCGCCGAGGCACAGCTGGTGCCCGCGGCGGGCTACCCGCTGCACACGATCGCCGTCGCCGGCCTCGACCGCCGCAACCCGCTGCGCGCGGCGCGGGCGCTGGTGCTCGCGGCGAAGGCGTTCGTGCGTGCGCGCGCGCTGCTCGGAAAGCTGCGACCCGGCGCGGTGATGGGGGGAGGCGGCTACGTCTCCGCGCCGGTAGGGCTGGCCGCGTTGACGCGGCGCATCCCACTGGTGCTGACCGAGGCCGACAGTCACCTCGGCCTCGCCAACCGCGCGCTCGCCCCGTTCGCGCGGCGGGTATGCCTCGCGTTCGCGATCGAGGGCCGCGGCGGACGCCGCTACCGCGTCACCGGCCGCCCGATCCCGGCGCCCCACGAGGACCGCGCCGTGGCGCGGGCGCGGCTGGGGATCGAGCCGGGTGAGACCTGCGTGCTGGTGTTCGGCGGCTCGCTGGGGGCGCGCTCGATCAACCTCGCCGCGATCGAGGCGTACGCCGGCGCCACCTTCCACGTGCTGCACATCTGCGGGCGGCGCGACCACCCCGAGCTGGTGGCGCTGCCGCGGCCGCTGGGGTATGACCTGCGCGAGTACCTCGACCTCGGAGAGTTCGCGCAGGCGCTCGCCGCCGCCGACCTGGTGGTCGCCCGCGCGGGCGGCTCGCTGTTCGAGGTCGCCGCCCACGGTCGCCCCGCGATCCTGGTCCCCTACCCGCACGCGGCCGCCGACCACCAGGCGGCCAACGCCCGCTGGATGGAGCAGGGCGGCGCCGCGGTGGTGGTGCCCGACGGCGAGCTGTCCGCCGCACGTCTCGCGCGCGAGACGGCCGCGCTGCTGGCGGACCCGCAGCGGCTGCGCGCAATGGCGGCCGCGGCCCGGCGGCTTGCCCGGCCCGACGCGGCCGAGGTGGTGGCGGGGGAGTTGCTGGAGGCGGCGCGGGGATGAGCAGGTTGGCGGAAGGGTGGAGTTGGAGTGGGTGGAGTGGGGTTGGGAAGGGTGGGTGGGTGTGTGTGTGGCGCGGGTTGGTGGGCCGGTGGAGTGAGCGCTGGTTGGTGGGCCGGTGGACCGAGCGCGTGGAGGCGTGCGCGCGATGAGCACGCCGTGGAGCGGGCGGCGCCTGCACTTCGTCGGCGTGGGCGGCGCGGGGATGAGCGGGTATGCGCGCGCCGCGCACGCGCTGGGGGCAACGGTCGGCGGCTCCGATCGCGCCGACTCGCCCTACCTGGAGCGCCTGCGCGCGGATGGCGTGCTGGAGGCGAGCATCGGCCACGACGCCGCCAACCTGCCCGCCGGCGAGGATGTGGAGGTCGTCTACTCCAGTGCCGTGCCCCCCGAGAACCCCGAGCGTGCTGCGGCGCGCGAGCGGGGGTTGCGCGAGCGGCCCCGCGCAGCGCTGCTGGGCGAGCTGAGCGCGCTGCGGCGCACGATTGCAGTGGCGGGCACCCACGGCAAGACGACCACCGCGTCGATGCTCGTCCACATCCTGCGCGCCGCCGGCACCGACCCCGGCTGGCTGGTGGGCGCTCCGGTGGGCGGCGGCTTGCCCAACGCGCATTGGGCCACGGGCGAGTGGCTGGTGGTGGAGGCCGACGAGTCCGACCGCTCGATGCTCTCGCTCGCGGTGGAGATCGCGGTGCTCACCAACGTGGAGCTCGACCACCACGCGAGCTTTGCCTCGCTGGCGGAGCTGCGCACGGTGTTCCGTGCCTTTCTCGCGCTCGCTCGCAGCGCCATCGTGGTGTGGGATCGTCCCGAGTTGGTGGAGCTGGCGCGGGAGGGAGTGTCCGGGGAAGGTGGGGAGGGAGTGTCCGGTGGGGGTGGGGAGGGAGTGTCCCGGGCAGGTCGGGAGGGAGCGTCCGGGGAGGGCGTGGAGACGCAGCGCGAGGTTCGGGTTCTCACCTACGACGTCCCCATTCCGACGCTCACCGCGGGCGGCTCTCGCTTTGCCTGGAGCAGCCACCAGGTTCGACTCGCGGTGCCCGGCGCGCACAACGCGCTCAACGCCGCCGCTGCGCTGGAAGCCGCGTCTCTCGCCGGAGCCGATCCGGAGGGCGCGATCGCGGGTCTCGCGGGCTTCACCGGCGCGGGCCGGCGCTTCCAGCGGGTGGGCGCCACCGCGGGCGGCGGGGTGGTGTACGAGGACTACGCCCACCACCCGACCGAGGTCGCGGTGACCCTGCGCGCCGCGCGCACGCTCGAGCCCCGGCGGCTGGTGGCGGTGTTCCAGCCCCACCTCTATTCGCGTACGGCGCTGCTCGCGCGGGAGTTCGGTGCGGCGCTGGCGCTCGCTGACGTGGCGGTCGTGCTCGACGTCTACCCCGCGCGCGAGCGCGCCGAGGACTTCCCGGGAGTGAGCGGCCTGACGATCGCGCTTGCCACCGCCGACGCTGCGGACGGGCGCCCGGTGATGTGGATGCCGACGTTCGCCGTCGCGCTGCCCGTCTTGCGCGGCCTGCTCGCCGACGGCGACCTCTGCCTGGTGATGGGCGCCGGCGACGTCGACGCGCTGGGGCGCGGTGTGGCGGAGGGTGCAGGTGATGTCGAGACGCTGGGGCGCGGTGTGGTGGAGGATGCTGGCGATGTCGAGACGCTGGGGCGCGGTGTGGTGGACGGCGGCGCAGGTCCGTGAGCGTGCCCCCGCCCCCACCGTCGGTGCAGCGCGACTTCCCGCTGGCACGCCTCTCGACCGTGCGCACGGGGGGGCCCGCGGAGCTGTTCGCGCGCGTCGGCGGCGCCCCGCAGCTGCTGGAGCTGCTCGCATGGGCGCACACCGCGGGGGTGCTGGCGGCCGTGGTTGGGTCGGGCTCCAACCTGCTGATCGCCGACGAGGGCGTCACCGGCCTGGTGCTGAAGCTGGAGGGCGAGCTGGCGGGGATCGAGCGTAAGGGAGAAGGCCTTGAGTGTGGCGGCGGCGCGCGCCTACCCGCGGTGGCCGCGTACGCCGCGCGGGCGGGCATGTCGGGGATCGAGTTCGGCGTCAACATCCCCGGCACCGTCGGCGGTGCGGTGCGGATGAACGCCAACGCCTACGGCGGCGAGCTCGCCCAGACGCTGGAGTGGGTGGAGGTCGCCAGTGCGCGGGGGGTCGACCGCCGCACGCCGCCCGACCTGGGGTTTGCCTACCGCACTTCCAACCTGCTCTCCGGGGAGGTCGTCGCGCGCGCCTCGTTCGCGCTGCTCCCCGCGCCCCCCGCCCAGGTCAAGGCGACGCTCGCGGAGCTGCGTGCCCGCCGCCATGAGACCCAGCCGCAGGGCATCAAGACGTTCGGCTCGACCTTCAAGAACCCGGATGATCCAAGCGCGGAGGGGCGCACGGCGGGTCTGCTGCTCTCCGAGGCTGGCTGTAATGGCCTCACCGTAGGCGGCGCCCGCTTCGCGCCCAAGCACGCCAACTTCATCGAGAACACCGGCGTTGCGACCACAGCGGAGATCGTCGCGCTGATGGCTGAGGGCCGTCGCCGCGTGCAGGAGCGCTTCGGCGTGGCGCTGGAGCCCGAGGTGCAGACGCTCGGCCCGGTGCGCTGGCCGTGGGGTCCCAAGCGCTGAGTAGCGTTTAGGTCGAGGTCATCTCTGGGTTCGGATCACAGCCGATGCGGGGCCGATCGGCTCCGAGAAAGGAGGTGATGGTATGGCAGAGTCAATCGCCGTACTAGCAATCGCGTTGCTCATCGCCATGTTGGTCATCGACCGACTCGCGAGGTAAGCAGTTGCACTCGAGCCCCGGTGGACGGCAGGCCCTATGTCCACCGGGGCGCACTATACAAAGGGGCCCGGTTGCCCGGGCCCCTCAAAGACGGCAATATCAATCACCGTACTAGCATCCAGATCGTAACGCATCCGTGCGGGGAGATCGCAGAGAAGCCATGGCAGAGTCAATACGTCCCACTGCCGAGACACTCGAACCGTTCATCGGACAGTGGGTCGCAACAAAAGGGATCTGACGTGCTGGTCGCGGCTGATGATCCACGCGCCGTCGCTAGATGGCTCGCCGAGCATCGGCAGCAAGCGGACAGCATGTTTGGCGTGCCGACCAAGGAGTCATTGAGGCTCTGGTAGGGGTTCGGGACGCGAGGTCGAAGACCTTGTGAATGGCTCGCCCACTTGCCGCGCCTGGCCATGGGCGCATCGCTCGAAGGCCGGCACACACAGGCGTTGTCGGTGGCCTGCGCCCTCTCGCGGGCCTGGCGCTTGCCAGGGCTGCCACTGCATGGCACCGACGACGACCTCGCATCGCGCTGCTCGTCATCGCGATCGCCCTCGCACTGCTCGGCGGCGGCTGGCTGTTGCTGCGCAAATCCCCACTGGTGTCTGTCGAGCACGTCCAGATCGCCGGCGTGCAGGGGGTCGACGCAGGCCCGATCGACGCCGCGCTGCAGGGCGCCGCACGCGGTATGAGCACGCTGAACGTAAACGTCGCCGCGCTGCGTGCCGCGGTGGCTCGCTACCGCGTTGTGAGGGAGCTGAGCGTCAGCACGAGCTTCCCCCATGGCTTGCGCATCGATGTGGTCGAGCAGCTCCCGGTGGCGGCGTTGAGCATCGGTGGGGTTCACACCGCGGTTGCCGCCGACGGAGTGGTGCTCGGGCCCGATCTGCTCACGAGCGTACGCGTCCCGCTGCCGGTGATCGCCCTCGCCGCCGACTCACGCGCGCTGGCCGATCTCCGATCGGGGGCACACAGCCCGAAGGGCTGGGTCGGACACGTTGAAAACGCCACCGCGCGCGCCGAGCTGAGCGTGCTTGGCGCCGCTCCTCGTGTGCTGTTGGGGTGGGTGAGCAAGGTGTTCATCGGGCCCGAAGGGCTGACGGTGGCGATGCGCAACGGCGTGTCGATCTACTTCGGCGATGCCACGCGCCCGCACGCCAAGTGGCTGTCGGCCGCCCGCGTGCTCGCCGACCCCAACTCCGCGGGGGCGACCTACGTGGATGTGCGTGCTCCCGAACGCCCCGCGGCGGGCACCACCGCGGCGGGCGGGCTCCCCGGGAGCGCGGGGAGTGCGACCCCCGGCCAGGCGAGCACCACCGACGCAACCTCCGCTGCGCTCGCCACCATCCTCGCGGAAGCGGTCACCGGCGGGCCGGGCACCGCGAGCGCGGCTGGGTCGAGCGCCACGACGGCACCGGTGGGCGCGACGAGCACCGCCGTGTCGGGGGCAGCATCGAGCACCGCCGAACCGAGCACGACCGAACCTGGCGCTACCGAAGCAGGCACCGTCAATTCCGGCACTGCTGCGGGTGCAAGCGCAGGGGCATCGGAAGCAGCTGGCGCGAGCGCAACCGAACCGAGCGTCACAGGCAGCGGTTGACACGCTCCCCCCAAGCATCACCCTCGACCTTAGGTTGAGGCGACTGAAAAGGGATTCCTCGGGCGGCGGTTGAGAGTCGGGCGTTCTGCAAGCGATCCTGCAAAAGTGGTCGCTGCTGTTGACAGGGCGAAGTTCCCTACATAACGTGCTAAACCCGGGTTCCCGAGCACACCGCTCCCGAACCCTTAACCAATACTCAAGTCTTAGGACGGAAAGAGCACACCATGGAGAGCGGCGTAGGCAGCTACCTGGCGGTCATCAAGGTCGTCGGCGTTGGGGGCGGCGGCACCAACGCGGTCAGCCGCATGGTCGATGCGGGGCTGCGCGGCGTGGAGTTCATCGCCGCCAACACCGACGCACAGGCGCTCGCCATGTGCGACGCCGACATCAAGCTCAACATCGGCCACGAGTCGACCCACGGCCTCGGTGCGGGCGCCAACCCCGAAGTCGGCTCAGGCGCGGCGGCGGAGTCGCGCGACGACATCAAGGAGGCGCTGAAGGGCGCCGACATGGTGTTCGTCACGGCGGGCGAGGGGGGCGGCACCGGCACCGGCGCAGCGCCGGTGATCGCGGAGATCGCCAAGACCGAGATCGGGGCGCTCACCGTTGGCGTGGTCACGCGCCCGTTCGAGTTCGAGGGCACCCAGCGCGCGCGCCAGGCGACCGAGGGGATTGCCAAGCTGCGCGAGGTCGTCGACACGTTGATCGTGATCCCCAACGAGAAGCTGCTCGCCGTCGTCGAGCGGCGCACCTCGATGCTCGACGCCTTCAAGGAGGCCGACGACGTGCTGCGCCAGGGCATCCAGGGGATCACCGACCTGATCACGATCCCCGGCCTGATCAACCTCGACTTCGCCGACGTGCGCACGATCATGCACGACGCCGGCTCGGCACTGATGGGCATCGGCAGCGCCAGTGGCGAGAACCGCTGCGCAGAGGCCGCCAAGATCGCGATCTCCTCGCCGCTGCTCGAAGAGTCGGTGGAGGGCGCCACGGGCATCCTGCTCAACATCACCGGCGGCAAAGACCTCGGCCTGTTCGAGGTCAACGAAGCTGCGGAGATCATCCAGAGCGCCGCCGACTCCGACGCCAACATCATCTTCGGCGCGGTGATCGACGAGAACCTCGGCGAGGAGGTGCGGGTCACCGTGATCGGCACCGGCTTCGACCACCGTCCGGGAGGTTCCGCCCGCCGCGAGCGCCCCGGCCGGGCCGTGGACCGCGGCCCCCGCATCGGCGACCGCGAGCGCTCGTCGCTGGAGATCTCCGACGACGACATCGACGTTCCGCCGTTCCTTCGGTAAATCGGCGCGGCGCATGCTTTAAAAAAGTTGGTGGGGTGACCTCGCCGCATGCGGCGAGGTCGGCAGGGTCGCATGCGACCCTGCCTGGGGCCGCACATGTGCGGCCCCTCCGACGGCGCATGCGCCGTCGGACCGACATGCCGCATGCGGCATGTCGCGGTACCGATCGACGATCAGATGCGATCGTCTGATCGGCCAGCATGCGCCCGCCGAACAGCAGGCCGGATGGCACGAGACTTGACAACTAGTTGCCGGCATGGTTATAGTGGTGTTGTCTGGATGTGCCGTACGTGGCTCATCTGGTCAAGACATAGAGGATCGGGTTGGGTCGATTGCCGTCTGCGGTTGACCTTTGTTGGAGCGCTCTTGGGGCGCTGATTGGGAGAGGGACCGGGTCGTGGGCTCGAGAGGGAGCATTGATCAGCATGGTTTCTAGAGGGAGAAACGTGACAGGAGTCGCCGCGCGTTGCCTCGAGGGTGATGCTAGATGCGCCAGCTTGGCGCTGTCGCATCTCTCTCTCTCTCTCTCTCTCTTCGCCTTGGTCACCCGAGGCTGAGCGCCCTGATCGACCTGCGCTAAGGCGCCGCCCTGACCCCCCGTGCGGGGGAGGGCTTTTTGTGGTCTCTGGGGGGGCGGCGTGATGCCCGCGCAGACGCGCCGGCCTCCCTCGGTGTCACGTTCGCGCGGTGAGCCGCAGGGTCGTTTTGCGGGGATTCAGCGCTCGCGGCTGCTGTCGGCGGCGATCCGCGCGGTTGATGAGCTGGGTTATTCGGATACCTCGGTGGCGGAGATCACGACGCGCGCGCGGGTCTCGCGGCGCACGTTCTACGAGCAGTTCGCGGACCGTGAAGCGTGCCTGGCCGCGGCGCTGGAGGATGCGCTCGACGTGGTCGGGCGCGAGCTCGCCGCCGCGGGCCTGGAGAGCCTCGCGTGGCGGGAGCGGGTTCGCGCCGGTCTATGGACGATCCTGGTGTTCCTCGACCGCGAGCCGGTGCTGGCGCGAGCGTGCGTGGTGCAGGCTTTGCGTGGTGGCTCGCGGGTGCTGGAGCGTCGTGAGGCGGTCCTCGCGCGGCTGGCGGCCGTCGTGGACGAGGGCCGCCGGGTCAGCCCGCGCGCGACGCGGTGCACACCTTTGACGGCGGAGGGCCTGGTGGGCGCGGCGTTTGGGATCGTGTATGCGCGGCTGCTGAAGGTGGAGCGGAGGCCGCTTGTGGGCCTGCTGGGCGAGTTGATGGGGATGGTCGTGCTGCCCTATCTCGGGCCGGCGGCGGCGCGCCGTGAGCAGGTTCGTCCGGCGCCGGCCGCCCCGGCGCGCGCTGTGACCACGCGCGCAGCACGCGAAAGCGCGAGCTCCGCGCGGGCGGCAGTCGATCCGCTCGAAGAGCGTCCCGATGCGGCTGACCTACCGCACCTCGCGGGTGTTGGAAGGTGTCGCGGAGCTGGGCGGACGGGGTGCCGGCCCCAGCAATCGTCAGGTGGGGGAGTACGCAGGGATCCACGACCCCGGACAGGTCTCGAAGCTGTTGCGCCGTCTGGAGCGCCTGGGGCTGCTGGCGAACAGCGGCCCGGGGCATTTGAAGGGCGAGCCGAATGCGTGGCATCTGACCGGCAAAGGTCAGCTGGTTTCGCAGGGCATTCGGATGCACAGCCGCTTTGAGGGCGAGGTTGCGTGATGCGTGGTCATCTTTGTGTCGGTTCGTTCGAGGGAGGGGAGGTCTGATGGTGTTGCGTGCGGTGTTCGTTTGGCGTGCTGGTGTGGTTGCGGGTGTGTTGGCGGTGTGTGGTCTTTGCGCTGGGATGGGTGCGGCTTCGGCTGGCGCTGCGACGCCCGAAGCGCCGCTGGCGGGGGCGGCGAGCGAAGTCACGAGTTCGATAGCCCGGCTGAATGGTGAGTTGAACCCTGGTGGCGGCGTGGAAAAGGTCGGTTACTACTTTGCGTATAACCTCGGTGAAAGCTGCGCTGGGGGCACCACGAGCACCCCGGGCGAAGCGGAAGGCAACCACGTCAAGGTCTCCGAAGGGATCACTGGCCTTGAGCCGAACGAGCGCTACACGTTCTGCCTGCTCGCGACCAACGAATCCGGCACGACCGAAGGGTCGGCGGAATCGCTCACGACCGAAGCGGCGATGCCCGCGGTGGACGGCGAGAGCGTTTCGGGTGTGAGTTCCTCCGATGCGACGCTCGAAGCGCAGATTAACCCCAACAACCAGGAAACCGAATATTCGTTGCAGTATGCGACCGACGAAGCGCTCACGGGTGCCATCACCGTCGCGGGCGGGAGTCTGCCCGCGGGCTTCGGCGACCAGCCCGTCGAGGCTGATATCGGCGGCGGGCTGAAACCGGGCTCGACCTACTATTACCGTGTCGTTGCGGAAAACGCGACCGGTGTCACCGACGGGGCGGTGCAGTCCTTCACGGCGTTCAGTCAGCCGCTGGTCGGCCCGGGGCAGGCGCAGGGTGCGACATCCACGTCGGTGTTGCTCTCGGGTGTGGTGACGCCGATGGGCGCGGACACGATCTACCATTTTGTGTGGATCGATGAAGCCGGTTATCAGGCGGCGCTCTCGGAAGGGGCGGCCAACCCCTACGCCGAAGGGTCGCGCGCGGATGGTGTCGATGTCGGCTCGAGTTTCGAAGCGCAGAGCGTCGGCCCGGTCGTCGTCGCTGAACTGCTGCCTGGTACGACCTACCACTACGCGATCGTCGCGAGCAACGACGTCGGGATCACGATTGGCCCCGACGCGACGTTTACGACCGGGCCTCCCACGCCTCCGGTGGCCCTCACCGGCCCCGCGAGCGCTGTCGGCCAGAACGAGGCGACGATCACCGCGACGATCGACACACAGGGCCTGCCGACCAACTACGGGTTCGAAATCGCGACGAGCACCAACTACGGTCCCCCGACCGGCCTGGGGTCCGTTCCCGCGGGGGCAGGCGAAGCACCGGTCTCGCTGACGCTCAGCGGTCTACTGCCGGGCGCGACCTACCACTACAGGATCGAGGCGAGCAGCCTCGACGGGACGAGCTACGGCGCCGACGAGACGTTCACTACGCCGCTGTTCGCGAACGCCTTCACGACCCCTCCACCATCGCTGCCATTCGTGGCGTCCCCCGCGACCCTGTTCCCGGCCGAAGAAGCGGGCGTGGCAGGCACGGCTACGAGCAAGAAGCTGACGAGAGCCCGGAAGCTCGCAAATGCCCTCCAGCGGTGCCGAAAAGAGTCCAAGCGCAAGCGTGGGGCGTGCATCAGGGTTGCCGAGCGTCGCTACGGGTCGCACGGCAGCAAGCCAGGCGGTGGCGATAAGAAAAACAGCGGGGGCGGTGAGGGAACGTGAGCGTCTCAGAGAGCCGGCGGACACGGGTGCCCGCGCCGATGTCGTGCGGTCCGATCAATTCGAGGAGGGAGTCATGCTGATGCGAGCGGTTCTATCTGATCTGCGTCCCATGCCCATGGGTCGTGTGCTCAAGCCGCGGGATCGCGTTGCGCTCCTGGCGACGCTTGCGCTGGGCTTGGCCGCCCTGGTGGTTGGCGCCGCGCTCCCGGCCGCAAGCGGCGCCTACGCCACGCCTGTGCAGAGCTCCTATTCGAGCGCCCCGGGGCTCCCGGACGGCCGCGTCTACGAAGAGGTCTCGCCGTCGAACAAGTACTCCAGTAACGCTGGAGCACTCCACCTCCACAAGAACGAAGAATACCCGGAAGGGCATGATTACTTCTGGGGGGAGTCGGTGGCGAGCGCGGACGGGAACGGCATGTTCTTCGGGGGGACCGGGCCGATGGGCGAATCCGTGAGCGGACTGGACAGCTTCTTCGTGGCGCAACGGACCAGCACCGGCTGGTCCACGAGGTCGGCGCTGCCTCGCGCGCTGGGCCTAGAAGGCGAAGGCGGCCCGGGAGGCCTCTTAGACCCGGTCCAGTACGCCCCACCCCAATGGGTCGATCCCGCGGCCGATCTCTCCAGCGTGGCGTTCAGCAGCACGTCGCCGTACGCCCCTTCCCCCTACGGGATCAAAGATACCGCAGAATTCGGGTATGTCTATCTTGCGGGCTCCGACCCGTTGGCTGCGCCGCTATGGCTGACGCGGCCTGGCGGCGGGGCTGTGTTTCGCGGGCGTAGCTCTGCAGACGAGACGATACTCGACGGTGGCACGCCTGACCTCAGCACGGTTTACTTCACCTCTTCGAATACGTATGGTCTTCCCGAAGACGCCTCGCGGAACCAGCTCGTGGAAGCCAACCATCTCGAAAACGCTCCGTTCGGCTTCTATCAGTATCGAAACGGTGCGCTCAGTGTGGCGGGCGTGCTCCCAGACGGCTCGGTGAGTGCGTATGGAGCCGTGCCCGCGGCAATGGCTGGTGGGTTCGAATCCATCGGCCGCAATGACGTGAGCGGGCATTTCCGCTACCTCAATGTGGACTGGAGGAACAACGAGGTTTCAAGTGACGGTTCGCGGGCGTTTTTCGTCAGCCCCGATCCGCTGTATTCGCTACAGACGCCCGCAAGATTCCAGGAAGAATGCCAGAATGCATGTACTGCGGCTGCACCGGAGTTGTATGTTCGTGAGACAGCCCCAGACGGAACGCAGAGTACCGTGCTGGTGTCGCAGTCTCAGCTCCCCGGGCAGGTTGGTCAGCCAGAGTCGAGCGGCGTCCCGCGGTTCCTCTATGCGTCGTCCGACGGCTCGCACGTGTTCTTCGCGAGCGCCGATCGGCTGACCGAAGCTGCTCCCAACGACGAATCGCTGAAGGTGTATGACTTCGACGTGAACACGGACACGTTGACCTATCTTCCAGGCGTGGTCGGTCCGATCGTCGCCGTCGCGTCGGACGGCTCTTCGTTCTTCTTCGAAAACACCGCGACCTCGCCCACCGAGCTCGACCGGTGGATCGCGGGGCTCGGTGGTGGTTCGATCACGCCGGTTGCGCAGGGTCAATTCAGGAGTCCAGTTGGCTACGAGGCGCGCCTCTCGGCGGATGGGACGGCGCTTGTGTTCGAAGGTAGCGGCGTTGCGGGCTTCAACGACGGCCGCTCTGAGGAGGTGTTTCGCTACGACACCAAGAGCAATGAGCTGAGCTGTGTGTCGTGTCCGCCCATGGGAGTCTCTCCGTCGGGGTCCGCTGTGATGTCGAATCTCGCGACTTATGAAACCTCAGAAACCGCTGGTATCGCGGAGGCCAGGAACGGCGTGGTGGATGATCGGGTGATCTCCTCCGATGGCAGTCGGGTGTTCTTCGAATCGCCCGATCCGCTCGTTCCGCAGGACACGGATGGCAAACGGGATGTGTACGAGTGGGAGAACGGAACTGTCTTTCTGATCTCGTCGGGTGCCAGCACCGACGACTCGCTGATTCTCGATAACAGCGAAAGCGGCGACGACGTGTTCTTCGCCACCGCCGACGCTCTGGTGCCTGGTGACACCGAAGGAGGGTACGACGTGTATGACGCAAGAGTTCCGCATCCGGGTGACAATCCTCCGCCTGCGGCCGTCCCGTGCCAGGGAGAAGTATGCCAGGGTCCGCCGAGTGTGCCCTCGCTGCTCGGCGCGCCGGCGAGCGCGACGTTCAACGGGGTGGGGAACATTGTGCCGCCCGAACCCACGGCGGAGCCGGTTGTGAAACCCAAGTCGAAGCCCGTGAAATGCAAGCGGGGCTACGTGAAAAAGCGGAGCAGGTGCGTAAAGAAGCCGAACGCCAAGAAGCGCGATCATCGGAGGGGTAGGTAAAATGTTCTTTGGTAAAGCCCGCCTCACCCATGTCGGCCTCCTGACGATGTCGATCCTCCTGCTGGCGCTCGTCGGTTCCGCCTCCGCGTCGCCTGCTGGTCCACCGGTATGGGCGATCACGTCGGTCGCCGAACCGACGCATCTTTGGCTCGCGAAGGAAGGAGAATCCAGCGGCGAGCTGGTGGTGCGCGCCACGAACATCGGAGATGGGTCGACCGATGGGAGCACGATCACGGTCAGAGACACGTTGCCGCACGGGTTGGTCGCCGAGTCTTTCTCCGGCAGAGATACATACCACCTTGGCAGCGGACTCAACTGCGCGCTCTCGCAGGTTGTGACTTGCACGATTTCGGGTGCACTCCCGCTGGGCGATGTTCTGACCATAGGCATCGCGGTGGATGTCGAACCGGGTGCTCCGGCTACCGTCCTCAACGAAGCGAGCGTGTCGGGCGGTGGCGCGGAGGGGGCTTCCGCGAGCGGATCTGTCACGATCAGCCCGGCTCCGGCGCCGTTCGGCGTGGAACCGTCGGGGCTGATACTGGGCTTGTCGACCCGCCAGGCTGGTGCGCATGCGGACGTGACGGCTCAGTACGCGCTGAACACACGCGAACCGGCAGAGCCGGTGAACACGTCGAAGGACGTCCGGTTCGATGTTCCACAGGGCTTGGTCGGCAATGCGGTGGGAATGCCGCAGTGCCAGATGGCCAGGGTCAACGGACTGCGCGATGAATGCCCTTCGGATACGATTGTCGGAATGGCCACCGTCACGCTCCCCGGCGGAACGGTCTCCACGCCCGTTTTCAATATCAAGCCGAGTCCCGGCGAGCCCGTTGCGTTCGCGTTCCCGGTGATTATCGAGACGGTGCGGCTGGATACGAGCGTATTGTCAAATGGCGATTACGGTGTTCGTGTCACGGCCCCGGATCTGAGCGAGGGGGAGGCGGTGCGCGCGGCGTCGATTACAATCTGGGGAGTCCCGGCTGACCACCAGGGCCCAGGACCGATCTACGCTGAATTTCTCGAAGAAGAAATCCAGGTTGGTGGTCGGAGTGCGAGCTCTTCGCGGGTGCCGTTGTTGACGAATCCGACGCAGTGCTCGGATCCGCTGACGGCGTCGGTGTCGAGCGATGCGTGGGCGGAACCGGGCGTCTTCCGGAGCGCATCGGAGTCGTTTGGATCGTTGGATGGTTGCGGGTCTCTGCCGTTTGTGACGTCGGCGTCGACGCTGCCGGACACGCTCGAAGCGGGGGAGCCGGCTGGTTACACGTTTCATCTGCATGTGCAGCAGAACAACGAACCCGATCGGCTGGCGGCGCCGAATGTGAAGAATCTGGTGACGACACTGCCGATGGGTACGGTGGTCTCGCCGTCAGCGGCTTGGGGATTGGCGGCGTGCTCGGATGCGCAGTTCGGTCTGCATTCGGGTCGACCGGGAGAATGTCCGCGTGAAGCACAGATCGGGACGTTGACGATCACCGCGCCGGCGTTGCCCGAGCCGTTCTCGGGCGCGGTGTATCTCGCCGAACCGGAATGTGACCCGTGCAGCCCCGAAGACGCCGAGGGCGGCAAGATGGTGCGGCTGTTCGTGCAGGCGATCGCCGAAGGCGAATCGGGGATCGTGATCAAGCTGGAAGGCAAGGGGCGGATCAACCAGCAGACCGGCCAAATCTCGATCGCCTTCGATGAAAACCCGCAGTTGCCGTTCAGCGATGCGACGCTGGCGCTGCATGGGGGGCCGCGCGCGGCGCTCGCGAACCCGCGGACGTGCGGTCCGGCGACCACGACTGTGGATCTGACGCCGTGGAGCACGCCGTTCACGGCCGATTCGACGCCCGCCTCGACGTTCGAAATCAACACGGGTTGCATCGCGCCGCAGTTCGATCCGTCGTTTGTGGCTGGCATGACGAACATTCAGGCTGGGGCGTACTCCCCGTTCACTGTGTCCTTTGGTCGCCAGGATTCGGATGAGTTCTTGAATGGGTTGCAGATGCGGATGCCGCCGGGGCTGCTCGGTTCGCTCGCGGGGATTCCGCTGTGTAAGGAACCGCAGGCTGCTGAAGGGACGTGCGGGCAGGAAAGCCTGATTGGGCATACGCAGGTGTTGACAGGCCCGGGGGCGGATCCGTTCCTGGTAACGGGTGGCCAGGTGTTCTTGACCGAAGGGTATAAGGGTGCGCCGTTTGGCCTGTCGATTGTGGTGCCGGCGAAGGCGGGTCCGTATACGCTCTCGGGGACGACGGGGAAAGGTACGGTGGTTGTGCGTGCGGCGATCAACATCGATCCGCATACTGCGGCGCTGACGGTCACGGCCGACCCGCTGCCGACGGTCCTCGATGGCATCCCGTTGCAGCTGCGGGCCGTGAATGTCACGATCGACCGGCCCGGGTTCACGCTGAATCCGACGAACTGCGACAGGCTCGCGATCGCGGGTACGTTGACGAGCAAGGAAGGTGCTGCTGTGACGATCTCCTCGCCGTTTCAGGTCACCAACTGTCAGAGCCTGGGGTACAGGCCGAGCTTCGTGGCCTCGACCTCGGGTCATACCTCGCGGGTGGGTGGCGCGAGCCTCGATGTGCGGTTGTCCTTTCCGGGTGCGGTGCAGGGCAGCGAGGCGAATACGGCGAGCGTGAAGATCGAGCTTCCCAAGCAGCTGCCCTCGCGTCTGTCGACGTTGCAGAAGGCGTGCACGGCGGCGCAGTTCGAAGCGAACCCCGCGGGTTGTCCCGCGGCGTCGCTGGTCGGGACCGTGAGGGCCACGACGCCGGTGCTCTCCGGTGGCCTGGAAGGCCCGGCGTACTTCGTCTCGCACGGCGGTGCGAAGTACCCGGAACTGATCATGGTGCTGCAGGGCGACGGTGTGACCGTCGATGTTCCCGTCGAAACGTTCATCAGCAAAGCGGGGATCACGAGCGGCACGCTGAAAGCGGTTCCCGACGTGCCCGTGAACAGCTTCGAGCTGTATCTCCCGGAGGGCCCCGACTCGGCGCTCACGACGAACGGGAACCTCTGCAAGAGCACGCTGACGATGCCTACCACGTTCACCGCGCAGAACGGCATCGCGATCCACCAGGCCACCAGGGTCGCCGTCACCGGGTGCAATAAGCACAGCACGAGCCAAAAAACCGCGCACAGCGCCCGCGCACACCACGTCAGAGACGACCGTGCGAGGAGGGCCACGCGGAAGCGAGGGTAGGGCTTCGCCGGGAAAGCGAGGATCGGCTTCTCCGATACGGTGCCCGGCGCAGGCGCGCCGTCGAACACCGGGATGGGCGATGGTCTAGCCTGCGGCGCGTGGCGGCCCCCACCCCGAGCGCCCTGCGACGCACACCTCTGTTCGAGCGGCACGTCGCCGCCGGCGCGAAGCTCGTGGACTTCGCCGGCTGGGAGATGCCCGTGCAGTACACAGGCGTGCGCGCCGAGCACATGGCTGTGCGCGAGAGCTGCGGGATCTTCGACGTCTCGCACATGGGGGAGATCGAAACCGCCGGCCCCGGCGCCCTTGCGCTGCTGCAGCGGCTGCTCTCCAACGATGTGGCCGCGATCCCCGTGGGTGGCGCGCAGTACAGCGTGCTCTGCCGCGAGGACGGCGGGGTGCTCGACGACCTCTTCACCTACCGCCTTGGGGCAGAGCGCTTTCTGACGGTGACCAACGCCGCCAACCACGCGCGCGACCTCGAAGTGGTTCTGCGCGCACGCCGGTGGGTTCGACGCGCAGGTGCGCGACCGTCTGGATGACTACGCGATGCTCGCCGTGCAGGGCCCCAGCGCGCGCGAAATCGTGCAAACGATCTCCGACTCCCCGCTGCCGCCGCGGATGAGTGCCGCGGAGCGTATGTTGGGCGGCGCGCGGGTGCTCGTGTGCGGCACCGGCTACACCGGCGAGGACGGCGTGGAGCTGCTGCTCGCCCCCGCCGACGCTCCGCCGCTGTGGGATGAGCTCGTGCGCCGCGGCGCCCTGCCGGCCGGTCTCGCCGCGCGCGACACGCTGCGTTTGGAGGCCTGCTTTCACCTCTACGGCAACGATCTGTCGGTCGAGCGCGGGCCGATCGAAGCGGGGCTGGGGTGGTGTTGCAAGGAGGACACTTGCTTCATCGGCGCCGACGCCGTGCGCGCGGTGCGTGAAGCCGGCACGGCTGAAAAGCTGGTCGCGTTCGTGATCGACGGGCCCGGGATCGCCCGCCAGGGCAACCCCGTCGTCGACGGCGGGGAGGTGACGAGCGGGACGCTCTCGCCCTCGCTCGGGGTGGGGATCGGCCTTGCCTATGTTCCCCCCGCGCGGGCGGCGGTGGGCACGTGCCTGGAGATCGACGTTCGTGGCAAGATCCGCCCCGCGACCGTGCGGCCCAAGCCGCTCTATCGAAAGGCCTCCTGAACGCAATGTCCGACGCCAACTACCCCGAGGATCTGCTCTATCACCCCGAGCACGACTGGGCGCGCATCGAGGGGGATGGGAACTCAGCCCACCCCGAGGCGACGCTCGGGATCACCTGGTACGCGCAGGACTGCCTCGGCGAGATCGTATTCTGCGAGCCGCCCTCCGTCGGAACCCTGCTGACGCAGGGCGACCCCTACGCCGAGATCGAGTCGGTGAAGGCCGTCTCCGACGTGATCGCCCCGCTCTCGGGGGAGATCGTCGCCGTGAACGACACGCTCGCCGAGGAACCGGAGAAGCTCAACGACGACCCTTACGGCGAGGGCTGGCTGGTGCGGATCCGGCTCAACGACCCGGCCGAGCGCGATGAGCTGCTGGACGCTGACGGGTATGTGGCGAGCCTTGGCGGCTGAGGGCAGCTCTTCGTCGGACGAGCGGCGTGCCGAGGTTGAGTCGGCCGGCGTCTGGGCACTCCCGGCCGAGGCCTGGGGCGCCGGCTAGGCTGAGAGGCGGATGACCAGCTACACCTCCACCACCCCCGACGACCGCGCCGCGATGCTCGCGGCGATCGGCGTGTCCTCGGTGGAGGAGCTGTTCGACCGCCAGATCCCCGAGGCCGTGCGCCTGCGCCGCGCCCTGGAGTTGCCGCCGGGGCTGCCCGAGCAGGATGTGTACGCGCACCTGCGCGAGCTGGCGGCGCGCAACGTCAGCGCCGAGGACGAGCTTCTGCTTCCTGGGGGCGGGGATGTACGACCACTACGTCCCTGCGCTCGTCGACATGCTGATGGAGCGCTCGGAGTTCCTCACTCCCTACACCCCCTACCAGCCGGAGGTCTCCCAGGGGGGGCTGCAGGTGATGTTCGAGTACCAGACGGCGATCTGCGAGCTCACCGGCCTGCCGGTGTCCAACGCCTCGGTGTACGAGGGGCCCTCCGCGGTCGCCTCCGCCGCGTACATGGCGAAGCTGCACAACGGCCGGCGGCGCTTCGTCGTCTCTGCGGGCCTGCACCCGCATACGCTCGCGACGCTGCACACCTACGCGCACGGCTTCGGCGCCGAGGTGCTCGAAGTTCCTCTGTTCGACGGGCGCACCGACCCTGACGCCTGGAGCGCCGCGATCGACGCTGACACCTGCGCCGCGATCTTTGCCCAACCCAACTTCTACGGCGCCGTCGAGGACGCCGCCGCGCTGAGCGCCGCCGCGAAGGCCGCCGCCGGGCTGGCCGAAGACGGGGAGGCGGGCAGCGGGGCCGGGGTAGCCGCGGGAGCGGGGGCAGCGGGCGGGCGTGGTCCGGTGGTCATCTCCCAGGTCGACCCGGTCACGCTGGGGATCCTCGCCCCACCGGGCGAGTGCGGGGTCGATGTCGCCGTCGGCGAGGGCCAGTCGCTCGGCAACCGCCTCGACTTCGGCGGGCCCTCGTTCGGCTTCTTCGCCGCGCGCGAGCCTTATCTGCGGCGGATGCCCGGCCGTATCGCCGGCGAAACTGTTGACGTCGATGGTCGGCGTGGCTTCGTGCTCACGCTGCAGACCCGCGAGCAGCACATCCGCCGCGAGAAAGCCACATCCAACATCTGCACCGCCCAGGCGCTCAACGCGCTCGGCGGCGTCGTCTACCTCGCCTGGCTGGGTCGTCGCGGGATCGTCGAGCTCGGCGAGCTGCTGCTCGCTCGCACCCACTATGCCCGCGAGGTGCTCACCGAGCTGGAGGGCGTCGCGAAGCTCCACTCGCGACCGGTGGTGCGCGAGTTCGCCGTGCGCCTCGATGCCGATGTTGCGGCCGTCCGTGCCCGCTGCGCCGCACAGGGGGTTAACCCCGGTGCCGACCTGCATGCGCTCACCGGCCGCGAGGATGACCACGGTGGGCTGTTGGTTGCCATCACCGAGCGACGCACCCGCGCCGACATCGACCGGCTCGCCGAGGTGCTCGGGGCGGCTGTGGCCGCCGAGCGATCGAAGATCGGTCAGCAGGCGGTCATGGCATGAGCGCCGGCACCGAGACCCCGCAGCAGCGAGACCGCACGCGGACGATCTTCGAGAAGGGCGCACCGGGACGCCGCGCGTTTGTGTGCCCGAAGATCGACGTACCCGAGGTGGACGCCGAGCAGCTGCTGCCGGCGCGCCACCGCCGTGCTGAGCTGCCGCGGCTGCCGGAGCTCTCGGAGCCCGAGATCGTGCGCCACTACGTGCGCATCTCCAAGCGCAACTTCGATCTCGACTCCGGCTTCTACCCGCTGGGCTCGTGCACGATGAAGCACAACCCCCGCCTACACGAGCGCGTCGCGGCGCTGCCCGGCCACGCTCGGCTGCACCCGCTGCAGGACCCTTCGCGCGCGCAGGGGGCGCTCGAGCTGATGTGGAACCTGCAGGGTGCGCTCGCCGAGATCGCCGGTCTGCCGCACGTCTGTCTACAGCCCTCCGCCGGCTCACACGGCGAGCTGGCCGGCGTGCTGCTCGCCCGTGCCTACCACGAGGCTCGTGGCGAGGCCCGCCACAAGGTGCTCACCCCCGACACCGCCCACGGCACCAACCCCGCCACGGTGACGATGGCCGGTTTGGAGGTCGTCAAGCTCGCGACCAACGCCGACGGGGGAGTCGACCTCGACGATCTGCGCGCCAAGGCCGGCCCCGACGTGGCCTGCCTGATGCTCACCAACCCCAACACGCTCGGCCTGTTCGACCCCGCCATCGAGGAGATCGCCCGGATCGTGCACGGGGTCGGGGCCACCCTCTACTACGACGGCGCCAACCTCAACGCGGTGATGGGGCTCTCCCGGCCCGGCGACATGGGGTTTGACATCGTCCATTTCAACCTCCACAAGTCCTTCACCCAGCCGCACGGCGGTGGCGGCCCGGGCTCGGGGCCAATTGCTGTCTCCGAGCGGATCGCGCCGTTTCTGCCGGTGCCTGTCGTCGTCAGGCGCGAGGATCGGCACGGCTTCGCTGGGGGCCATCGCGGCGAGGACGCTGCTCCCAACGGCGGCCGACCATCGGCTGCCGAGGGTGGGCCCGCGGTGGTCTTCGATCTCGACTACGGCACGGAATCCGTGGGGTCCAAGTCGATCGGTCGCCTGCGCGGCTTCCAGGGCAACTACGGCTGCTTCGTGCGCGCCTACGCCTACATCTGCTCGCTCGGCGCCGAGGGCCTGCGGGACGCCTCCGAGACGGCGGTGCTGAACGCCAACTATCTGCTCGCACGGCTGCGGGAGCATGGTGTCGCCGAGTACCTGCCGCTGGCCTACGGGGATCTCTGCATGCATGAGTTCGTGCTCTCGGGCGGACCGATGCGGCGCGAGCTTCAGATCAAGACCCTCGACCTCGCCAAGCGCCTGCTCGACTTCGGCTTCCACCCGCCGACCGTGTACTTCCCGCTGCTGGTGGACGAGGCGCTGATGGTGGAGCCGACCGAGACCGAGACGAAGGAGACGCTCGACGCGTTCGCCGATGCGATCGCTGCGATCCTGCGCGAGGCCGCCGAGGATCCCGAGATTGCGCGAACCGCCCCTCACACCACGCCGGTCAGGCGCCTAGACGAGGTCGCCGCCGCCAAGCGGCCCGTTATTCGCCAGACGCTCGCGTAGGGTCCTTCGCGGCCCTACGCGGCGATGGACAGTCCGGATGGGTCTCGGACCTCGACCCGCGTACGGGGGGGGAGCTGGATCAGCTCGCCGCTCGAAGAGCGATCGCGGAACTTGATCCAGAGGAGGGCGACCAAGAGGATGATGCCAACCACTCCGTGGGTTTGCTGAGGTGTGAACAGAACCTCACGATCGTCTGGGTGAACCACTACGACGGGATCGCCAGCAAACAAGGCACGGCTGATGAGCATCGCCTGATGCGGGTTGCGTGCGTCCACGAAGTGTGTGCGGTTCGGGTAGCGCGCCTCGAGCTCGCTGTCCTCGATTGTCGCTAGAACCTTGCGCACCGCTGGGCTCAGGCTCTCCGGCTGCGCGGTCATCGCGTTCTCCACCGATCGAAGATAGTCGAGTACTCCTTCGTGGCCTGGGTCATCGCTGCGGCCATCGCGTGGTTGACTGAGCTGAAGGTGTGCACGATCGGATCAAGCTTTCCCTTGCTACGAGTGTACTCGTGCTCATGGTGCTCATCGATGTCGTGGGCGTTATCCCACAAATGAATCGCGGTCCAGCGCTCGTCGATCTTCTTCTCCAACACGATCGCGTAGTGGATTGGAGGACGCTCCGTTCGACCATAACGAATACGATTTTCGAGATCGATGTCGACGAAGATTTCCCGAGGCCAGTCGGTCACGGGCTGATTATCGGCATGCGGTCGGTCGTGGCGGTCGGTTAGCCTGCGGTTGGCCTATGCGCATCTTCTCTGGCATCCAACCAACCGGTAGCAAGCACCTCGGCAACTACATCGGCGCGATCCGCCAGTACGTCGAGGGACAGGAGCGCGGTGAGGCGCTGTTCTGCATCGTCGATCTGCACGCAACCACCGTCTCGTATGAGCCCGCCGAGCTGCGGCGCAGCATGTACGACCTCACCGCGCTGCTGCTCGCCGCCGGCGTCGACCCCGAGCGCTGCATCCTCTTCCGCCAGAGCGACGTTCACGAGCACACCGAGCTGTGCTGGCTGCTGTGCTCGCTCACCGAGCTCGGCCGTCTGCAGCGGATGCACCAGTTCCGCGACAAGTCGCACGCCCAGCGCGAGCTGGTGAGCGCGGGGGTGCTCGTCTACCCGGTGCTGCAGGCCGCCGACGTGCTCGCCTACCGCGCGCACGAGGTGCCCGTCGGCGAGGACCAGCGCGAGCACCTGGAGCTGATGCGCGACGTCGCGCGGCGCTTCAACGCGCGCTTCGGCGAAGGCGAGGAGGTGCTGGTCGTGCCCGAGCACCGCATCCCGGCGCTCGGCGCGCGGATCATGGACCTGCAGGACCCCACGCGCAAGATGTCCACCACGGGGGGCGGGGGCACCGCGGGCGCAGCCCGTGGTCAGGGGACGGTGTACGTGCTCGACGAGCCCCGCGCGATCGAGAAGAAGATCAAGAGCGCTGTCACTGACTCCGCCACGGAGATCCGCCGCGCGCCCGAGAAGCCGGGCGTGTCCAACCTAATCGAGATCCTCGCGGTCACGCGCGGACTCACGCCCGAGGCGGTCGAAGCGGAGCTTGCGGATGCCCGTGGGTACGGCGACCTGAAGGCGGCGGTCGCCGCCGCCGTGATCGACTACCTCGCGCCGGTGCGCGAGCGCTATGCGGACCTGCGCGCCGATGAGGCCGCGCTCGAGGCGGTGCTGGCTGACGGCGCGACACGTGCGCGAGCGATCGCCGCGACCACGCTCGCCGACGTGCGCGAGCGGATGGGTGTGGGCGCGGGCAGGCGGGGTGGCCATCCTTCATGACCGGTACGGTGGGAGCATGAGCTCCGTTGCCACGCTTGACCTCGACCTGGACGTGTTCAGCGGGCCGTTCGACCTGCTTTTGACGCTGGTGCTGCGTGAAGAGATCGACCTGCTGGAGCTGCAGCTTGCCGAGGTCGTGCTCGCCTATCTCGATCACCTCGAGGCCCGCGGCGAGCTCGACCTGGAGACCGCCACGGAGTTCATCGTGCTGGTCGCCGCCCTGTTGGAGCTTAAGTCGCGTTTGATGCTTACCGGCGAGGAGGACGAGCAGCTGCTCGACATCGAGCCCGCCGAGGCCGCCGAGGAGCTGCTGACGCGGATGCTCGACGCCCGCCGCTACCGCTCCGCCGCCACCCATCTGCGCGAGCTGCTCACCACGCAGGACGGCGTGCGCTTCCGCAGCGCTCCGCCGCCGGCGCATCTGCTCCGCGCTGTGCCAGAGCCGATCGACGGCGTGCTCGACCCGGCAGCGCTCGGGCAGGCGCTCGGCCGGCTGCTGGTGATGCCGCCCGCGATCAGTCTGCGCCACATCACTGTTCCGCGCGTGTCGCTCGCCGAGCGCCTTTCGCACCTGCGCTCGCTGCTGCGCCGCGGGCGCTTCACCTTCGAGGATGCGGTCGGCGACGCCGACGATCGCATGACCGTGGCGATCACCGTGTTCGCGCTACTGGAGCTCTACAAACGCGGCGAAGCGGCCTGGGAGCAGAGCGAGTGCTTCGGTGAGATCCACATTCACGCGCTCGCCCCGCCCGGCCCCGCCGCGGTGGCTGCCGCCGGCGCCGGAGGCGCTGAGTGAGCGACGCCGCGGACGCACCTTTCGCGCCTGTGGAGCCGTCTCCGGGCGGCTCCGAGCTAGAGCACGCGAGGCAATCTCCGGTCAGCGCTGAGCCGGATGCCGTGGGTGAGCCGGTCGAGGATCTCCCAGTCGTCGCGGATGCGCCAGGTGGCCTGGCATCCGCCGAACTGGCCCGCACCGTCGAGGCCCTGTTGTTCCTCTCGGCCGACCCGCTCTCCGCCCGGGAGCTGGCCGACATCGCGCGGGCCGATGAGCTGGAGATCGCGGCCGCTGTGGGGCTGCTTGCCGAGCAGTACGCGCCAGGGCAGCGCGGCATCCAGCTGCGCGAGCTCGCGGGCGGCTACGCGCTCACCAGCGATCCCACGTGCGAGGAGGCCGCGCGGCGCCTGTTCAGTCGGCCCCGCACCGCCACACTCACTCCCGCCCAGGCGGAGACCCTCGCGATCGTCGCCTACCTGCAGCCGGTCTCGCGTCCGGAGATCACGCGCATCCGCGGCGTCAGCGCCGACTCGGCGGCTACCACCCTGCTCGAGCGCGGCCTGATCGAGGAGGCCGGCCGCTCCCAGTTCGGCGCCGTCCTCTACCGCACCGGCACCCAATTCCTGAAGCTATTCGGCCTGCGTGCGCTGAACGAGCTGCCCGACGTGGCCCAGTGGGACCCCACCCCCGAGGAGCAGGCCGAGCTGCGCGAGCGGCTGTTGCGCGCCGGTGAGGCACGCGTCGAGGGTGGGCCGCCGCAGCTTGAGTCGTGATCGCGCCGCAGCTTGAGTTGTGATCGGTTCGTTCATGTCCCGCCTTGGGGGCCGGGCGGGCGGCTGAAATCGGGCGAGGCTCGGGTGTTGTGTATGCACTTTTCGGTCCCCAACCCTTCATTTTGTGAAGTGGTGGGGTGTGGGTGTTGTATTAAAAAATCCGAGACCCGTGTGCGATGGTGATACGCCGGGTGGTGGGGATTTTTTGAGATTGGATTTTTTGAGATTGATCAGGTAGCCCTCGCCGCCAACTGGCCGCAAGCCGCGTCGATGTCGCGCCCGCGCGTGAGGCGCACCGTGGCCTGCACCCCATGCTCCTCCAGCGCCGTCTTGAAGGCCGCGATCGCCTCGCGGCTCGATCCCTTGAACGGTGAGCTCGTGGGATTGAAGGGGATCAGGTTGACCTTGAACATCAGCGGGGCATCCGCGCCGGCCGGGGCGAGTAGCTTTGCCAGCGCCACCGCCTGCTCGTAGCGGTCGTTGACGCCCGCCAGCATCACGTACTCGACGAACACCCGCCGCCGCTTGCGCGCGTAGTGGGCGCGGCAGGCGTCGATCACCTCGCGCAGCGGGTAGCGCTCGTTGACCGGCATCAGCTCCGAGCGCAGTGCTTCGTCGGCCGCATGCAGCGAGAGCGCGAGGCGCAGTGGCAGCTCGCTCTCGGTGAGGCGTTCGATTCCGGGGATCCACCCTACGGTCGAGATTGCCGTGCGCCGATGGCCGATGCCGAGGTCGGGCAGCCGCTCGCAGGCTGCCAGCACCGCGTCGAGGTTCAGCAATGGCTCGCCCATCCCCATGAACACGCAGTGGTCCACCCGCTCGGAGCGGCGGAAGTGCAGCGCCTGGTCGAGGATCTCCGAGGTGGTGAGGTTGCGCGCGAACTTCATCGCCCCGGTGGCGCAGAAGGTGCAGGTCAGCGGGCAGCCCGACTGCGAGGAGAGGCAGATCGAGCGCCGCCCGGAGCCACCTCCCGGAGGATTTCGGTAGCGCATCAGCACCGCCTCCAGCGGCCGCCCGTCCATGGTGGCGAACAGCGCCTTCACCGTGCCGTCGCGGGCGCTCAGCTCGCGGCGCACCTCCAGGCTCGAGAACGGCACCTCCCGCGCCAGCTCCTCGCGCAGCGCCAGCGGCAGGTTGGTCATCGCCTCATATCCCGCCGCGCCCGCCGCCGCCCACCGCCACACCTGGGCGGCTCGGAAGCTCGGCTGCTCGTTGGCGGCGAGGGTCTGGTCGAGAAGTTGTAGGTCCATGTCTTGGGTTCGTGATGGTGGTATGGGCTGGAGGTGCGTTGGCCGCGTCGATACACGACCGCCACTGGCAGCTGCGCCACGATCGCCCGCGCCTCCTATGGTGGCAGCCATGCGCCTAGCCAAGTACCTCGCCCACGCAGGCGTCGCCTCCCGGCGCGCCGCCGAGACGCTGATCATCGCCGGGCGCGTGCGCGTAGATGGGGAGCTGGTGCGCGATCCTGCCCGCGATGTGGACGAGCGCCACCGCGTCGAAGTCGACGGGCAGCCGCTCGGCGGCCCCGAGCCGCGGGTCGTCTACGCCGTGCACAAGCCCGTCGGCGTGCTCTCGACCGCGCGTGATACTCACGGCCGGCCCACAGTGGTGGGGTTGATCCCCGAGGAGCGCCGTCGCCTCTACCCCGTTGGTCGCCTCGACGCCGACAGCAGCGGTCTGATCCTGCTCACCAATGATGGAGCGCTTTCGCAACGGCTCACGCATCCGCGCTACGAAGTGCCCCGCACCTACCGTGTGCGCCTCGCCGGGGGGCCCGTTGGGGAGCAGGCACTGCGCTCCTTGCGAGCCGGAGTGACTCTGGAGGACGGTCCCACCGCGCCTGCGCAGGTCCGTCGTGTGGGAAGCGGAGGGGACGAGCTCGAAATCACGATCCGCGAAGGCCGTAACCGTCAGGTGCGGCGCATGTGCGAGGCGGTCGGCCACGCCGTGCTCGCGTTGCGGCGCATCGCCTTCGGCCCGCTGCGGCTCGGCACCCTGCAGCCCGGCGCCTACCGCCGCCTCGGCGAGGCTGAGCTGCGCAAGCTGGGCGAGACCGGTGAGCCGCCCGCGCGGGGCTCTGAGGCGGCGAGCGATCCAGGGGCGGGCGAGGCTGGTGGGCCTCCCGCCGGAGGCTCTGAGGCGGCGTACCATCCGGGGGCGGGCAGGGCTGGTGGGCCTCCCGCCGGAGGCTCTGAGGCGGCGCATGATTCAGGGGCGGCCGAGGCCGGCCGCACGCTCTGAGAGAATCGCCCGCCATGCGACTGTATGCCTTACGCGGCGCGATCAGCGTCGCGCACAACGACGCCAAGGACATCCTCGAGGCGACGACCGAGCTGATGACGGCGATCATGGAGCGCAACGCCCTGCGCCCCGAGCACGTCGTCAGCTGCATCTTCACCGCCACCAACGACCTCAATGCCGAGTTCCCCGCCGTCGCCGCGCGGGCGCTCGGCTTCGAGAGCGTGCCGCTGCTGTGTGCGCGGGAGATCCCCGTGCCGCGCGCGCTGCCGCGCGTGATCCGGGTGCTGATCCATTACTACGCCGAGGACGACCACCGTGCCCAGCACGTCTACCTCGGCGAGGCCAAGGCACTGCGCGCCGACCTGGAGTCCGCGCAGTGATCTGCTCGGCACAATAGGCCGGTGCCCTTCGAGTTCTCCGAGCGGATCAGGCGCCTGCCGAGCTATCCGGCGGCGGGCGGCTACGCCGATGCCGCGCCGCGCGTGCGACTGGCCAGCAACGAGTCGCCGTGGCCGCCGCTGCCGGCGGTCCAAGCAGCGATCGAGCAAACGCTTGCGACGCTGAACCGCTACCCCGACCCCACCAGCTCAGCGCTGCGCCGGCGACTCTCGGATCGCTACG
Organism: uncultured Solirubrobacterales bacterium; assembly: GCA_963812955.1. GTDB lineage: Bacteria > Actinomycetota > Thermoleophilia > Solirubrobacterales > Solirubrobacteraceae > Palsa-744. Next base: position 150,677 of record CAWEXC010000001.1, on the reverse strand, counting down.
AAGTGCCGGCCGAGCAGATCGCGATCGGCAACGGCTCCTGCGACATCCTGCTCGCCGCCGGCGAGGCGCTGCTGGAGCCGGGCGCCGAGTTCGTCTACGCGTGGCCGTCGTTCTCGATCTACCCGCACCTCAGCGCTGCCTCCGGCGCGCGCGCAGTAACGGTGGAGCTTGACGCGCGCGAGCGCCACGACCTGCCCGCGATGCTGCGCGAGATCACCGTCGCCACACGGCTGGTGGTCGTGTGCAACCCCAACAACCCCACCAGCACCGCCCTGCCGCTCGCCGAGATCGCAAACTTCCTGGCGGAGGTGCCCCCACACGTATGCGTCGTGATCGACGAGGCCTACTGCGAGTTCAACCTGCTCGATGACCCCGACGCCTCCGTCGACCTGCTGGGCGAGCACCCCAACCTCGTGCTGCTGCGCACCTTCTCGAAGGTGTACGGCCTCTGCGGGCTGCGTGTCGGCTTCGCATTGTGCGGCTCGCCCGAGCTGCCACGCGCACTTGACCAGGTGCGCCAACCGTTCTTCTGCAACGCCGTGGCACAGGCCGCCGCCACCGAGGCTCTGAACCACCAGGACGCCGTCACCGACCGCGTCACCCGCACGATCGCCGAGCGGATCGCGATGGACGAGCGGCTGCGCGCGCTGGGGCTTGACCCTGCCGACTCGCAGGCCAACTTCTGCTGGTTTGAGCTCGGCGAAGATAGAAACGAAGCCGAGGTGATGCGCGGTCTGCTCGAGCGCGGCGTGCTCGTGCGTGGCGGCGGTGCGCTCGGGCGCGAGGGGGCGCTGCGCGTCACCTACGGTATGCCCGAGGAGAATGCGATTTTTCTGGATGCGCTTGCCGAGGTACTGTGAAGGACTTGTGCGAAGTGCTTGCCGAGTGAGGCTGAAGCTGCTACAAACAACTGAGACGACCATGTCCGCATCCGCCCTCGCATCGCACCGCCACATCCCTGCGCCTTCCGACTGGTCGTCCTCCTACGCCTACGCCTGGCGATTTAGCTAGGCGCTTCGGCCCGAGCCCGCCCGTGAGCGAGGCCGCGGCCGCCCAGGGTCTCCTCGACCGAGCGCCACCTCACAGGGCGGATCGCGCCCTTTCACGATCTCCCGCCGACCCGCGGCGGGAGACCAGCACCTAAGATCTCCAGGCACAGAAAGGACCAACTGATGATGATCGTGATGAAGGAGTCGGCCACCGACGATGAGATCGCGGCGGTCGCAGAGAAGATCGAGCGAGCCGGCGCGCGGGCCCACCGCAGCCAGGGCGCGCGCGTCACCGTGATCGGCGCGATTGGCGACGTCGAGCAAGACGCCAACGTCGAGAGCCTCGGGTTGGAGGGCCAGCCCGGGGTGGACCGAGTGGTGCCGATCCTCAAGCCCTACAAGCTCGCCTCCGCGCAGTTCCGCCACGGCGAGCGCACCGTGCTCGAGATTGACGGGCGCAAGGTTGGAGGCGATCACTTCGCGCTGATTGCCGGCCCCTGCACGGTCGAATCGCGCGAGCAGACCCTGGAGACCGCACGCGCGGTGCGCGACGGGGGCGCCACGCTGTTGCGGGGCGGCGCATACAAGCCGCGCACCTCCCCCTACGCCTTCCAGGGTCTGGGGGCGGAGGGGCTGCGGCTGCTCGCGGAGGCGAAGGCCGAGACCGGCCTGCCGGTCGTCACGGAGCTGATGGACGTGCGCGACATCGACGCCGTGCTCGAGGTCGCCGACGTGATCCAGATCGGCGCGCGCAACATGCAGAACTACTCGCTGCTCACCGAGGTCGGGCGCTCCGGGCGCCCCGCGCTGCTCAAGCGGGGGCTGTCTGCGCCGCTGGACGAGCTGCTGATGGCCGCCGAGTACATCCTCAAGGAGGGCAACCCCGCGGTGATGCTCTGCGAGCGGGGCGTGCGCGGGTTCGAGAACGCCTACCGGCGCTCCACGCTCGACCTGATGGCGGTGCCGATCCTCAAGGAGCTCTCGCACCTGCCGGTGATCGTCGACCCCTCCCACGCGGCGGGCCGGCGCGACCTGGTGCTCTCACTTTCGCTCGCCGCCGCGGCGGCGGGGGCGGACGGCATCATCGTCGAGGTGCACCCCGACCCTGACGAGGCGCTCTGCGACGGTCCGCAGTCGCTGCCGACCGATACGTTCGCCGAGTACGCCGCCGCGGTCGAGCGCGCCGCCGCGCTGGCGGGCAAGGCGCTCAGCGCCGCGTGATGGTGGGCCGCCGGGCGCTGCTCTCAGGCGTTTGGCTCCTGCGCCGAGGGCCAACGCCGACGGCCCCCCGAGGGCTCGCGCGTTGAAGATTGCGATCCTGGGCGTCGGCCTGATCGGCGGGTCGATCGGCCTCGCCGCTCGCCGGCGCGCTGGTGCACGCGTCTGTGGGTACGACCCCGACCCGCGGGCGTGCGCCGCCGCGCTCCGGCTCGGCGCGATCGACGAGCAGTCGCCGGACATCGCGGCCGCGGTGGCGGAGGCGCAGGTGGTCTTCGCCGCAGCGCCCGTCGGGGTGCTCGCGGAGACCGTGCGCGAAGCTCTCGCGCTCGCCGATGAGGACTGCGTGGTCAGCGACGTCGGCTCGACCAAGCTCGCGCTGAACGACGCTCGCGAGGACGTGCGTTTCGTGGGGGGCCACCCGCTGGCGGGGGCCGAGACGGCCGGCGTGGAGAACGCCCGCGATGACCTCTTCGAGGGCGCCACCTGGTACCTGACACCCGCGCGGAGCACCAGCCGGGTGCTGTATGGGCGCCTGGAGAGCTTGATCGAGATCCTCGGAGCACGGCCTGCCGAGATCGCGGCCGACGCCCACGACCGTCTGATGGCGAGCGTCTCCCATCTCCCGCACGTCTTGGCCAACGTGCTCGTGATGCAGGTCGCGGAGGTGTTCGAGCGCGAGAGCTGCCAACCGGCGGTCGGCCCCAGCCTGCGCGACATGATCAGGGTCGCAGGCGCCAACACGGCGATCTGGACCGACATCTACCTCGCCAACAGAGATGCGTTGATCGATGCGATCGAACAGGCGGTGGGCGGACTCGAGGGTGTGCGCGCCGCGCTCACGCATGCGGACGCCGGCGCGCTGGCGGCGTGGAACGAGCGTGCCCGCGCCGCTCGTACACAGCTGTTGGGGGGCGACACGCCTCCCGCCGACGCAGGCCCATAGGCTTGCGGGCGCGATGACCGAGGCGAGATCCAAACTCTCAGACTGCGCCACCCGCGAGTCGGCCGCGCGCGCGGAGTACCGATGAACCTGCGCTTCGAGCCCTCCGGCCCACTCACGGGCGAGCTGACCGCGCCCGCGGACAAGTCGATCTCCCACCGGGCGGCGCTGCTCGGGGCGATGGCGTCCTACCCGCTGCGGATCGAGAACTATCTGCACGCGGCCGACACCACCTCGACGCTGAACGCGGTGGGAGCGCTGGGCGCGTTGGTCGAGGTGCGCCCCGACGAGGTCGTCGTGCGTGGAACCGGCTTGCGCGAGGCGCGCGATCCCGGTGGCACGCTGGACGTGGGCAACGCCGGCACGCCGCTGCGCCTGCTGCCCGGCTGGCTGGCCGCGCAGGAGGGTCGCACATTCACTCTCGACGGCGACGAGTCGATCCGCCGGCGCCCGGTGGACCGCGTGATCGAGCCGCTGCGCTTGATGGGCGCCAGCCTGCGGGCGCGCGAGGGCCGCTACCCACCGCTGAGCGTGCAGGGCGCCCGCCTGCACTCGATCTCCTACACACTGCCGGTGGCGAGCGCCCAGGTGAAGTCGTGCGTGCTGCTCGCCGCGCTGGCGGCGGACGGCGCGAGCACTGTCACCGAGCCCGAGCGCAGTCGCGACCACACCGAGCGGATGCTGCTGAGCGCTGGCGCCAGAATCCACCGCAACGGCCGCTCCGTCACCGTCACCAATACCGACGAGCTGGTGCTCGAGCACGTGCGGGTGCCGGGCGACCCGAGCTCCGCCGCGTTCATGATCACCGCGGGGGTGCTGGTTGCAGGCTCGCGCCTGTTGATCCGCGATGTCGGCGTCAACTGGACGCGCAGCGGCTTCCTGCGGATCCTGATGCGGATGCAGGGGATCGTGCTCGGCGACCTGGAGGACGAGACGGGCGAGCTGATCGCACACGAGCCGGTCAGCGACCTCGACGTCGCCGCCGGCGGGCTGGAGGGGACCTTCGTGGGTCCCGAGGAGGTGCCGCTGGCGATCGACGAGCTGCCGCTGGTGGCGCTGCTCGGCTGCTTCGCCGAAGGCGAGACGGTGGTGCGCGGCGCGCACGAGCTGCGCCTGAAGGAGTCCGACAGGATCGCCACCGTCGTTGACGGCCTGCGCGGCCTCGGCGCCGATATCGAGGCGACCGACGACGGTTTCGCGGTGACCGGTACCGGTCGGCTGCGCGGAGGCGTGCTCGACGCTCATGGCGACCACCGCATGGCAATGCTCGGCGCGGTCGCCGGCCTCGCCTCGCGCGAGGGCGTGGAGGTGCGCGGGATCGAGGCCGCCGCGGTCTCCTACCCAGGTTTCGTGGAGGATCTCGATAGGCTGGCGCGCTGATGGTGATCGCGATCGACGGGCCCGCCGGAGCCGGCAAGTCCACGGTCGCGCGTGGGGTGGCGCACAGACTGGGCTTCACCTATATGGACAGCGGCGCGATGTACCGCTGCGTGGCGCTGCTGGCGCTCGCATCGCCCGATCAGACGCCCTCGCGGCTGGCGCGGGGCGCGCGCATCGAGCTGGGGAAGCGCGTGCTGCTGGATGGCCGCGATGTGACCGAGGAGATCCGCACGCTCGAGGTCTCCGAGATGGCTTCGAAGGTCGCTCCCGACCCGGCTGTGCGCGAGGCGCTGGTCGCATTGCAGCGTGAGCTGTTGTCCAGCGGCGACTGGGTGGCCGAGGGCCGGGACATCGGCACGGTGGTCGTTCCCGATGCGGCGCTGAAGGTCTTCCTCACCGCCGATCCCGCGGAGCGGGCGCGCCGGCGCGCGGCGGAGCTCGGCCTAGATCATGAGGCGGTGCTGGACGAACTTCGGCAACGAGACCAGCGCGACGCCGAGCGCGAGCACAGCCCGCTGCGGACGGCTGAGGATGCGGTCGTGCTCGACACCACTGGGCTCGACGTCAACGACGTAGTGGAACGCATCGCGGCCATGCCTCGCCCATAGGACTCTCGCCCCCCAGGGGGCAGGTATCGAGGCGTGGACCCATGGCTCATCACGAGCCACAGCCGCGCCCGCACGGGTTCACCCCGCTCATAGCTCATACTGGCTCAATGCTGAAGGTCGCCATCATCGGCTATCCCAACGTGGGCAAGTCCTCGCTGGTCAACCGCCTGAGCGGGACGCGCACCGCCGTGGTGCACGAGCGCCCCGGGGTGACCCGCGACCGCAACGAGGTCGAGTGCGAGTGGAACGGGCGCACGTTCACGCTGATCGACACCGGCGGCGTGGACTTCCGCGACGAGGATCCGCTGGCCGGCTCGATCCGCGAGCAGGCGCGCGCGGGCCTCGCCGAAGCGCAGGTGGCGGTGCTGGTGGTCGACGCGCGCGCGGGAGTGCGCCCCGGTGATGAGGAGCTCGCCGATCTGCTGCGCCGCTCGCCGGTGCCGAGCGTGGTCGTCGCCAACAAGTGCGACACGGTCGCCGATCTGCCGCTGGCGGCGGACCTGCACCGCCTGGGCCTCGGCGAGCCGCTGGCGGTGTCGGCCGCGCAGGGGCTCGGCTCGGGCGATCTGCTCGATCGAATCGTGCAGCTGCTGCCTGCGGAGGAGGCGGTCCCGGCGCCCGAGACGCTGCGCCTCGCGCTGATCGGCCGCCCGAACGTCGGCAAGTCCTCACTGGTCAACCGCTTCCTCGGCGAGGAGCGGGTGATCGTCTCCGAGCTGGCGGGCACCACCCGCGACGCGATCGACACACCGCTGCTCGTGGAGGGACGCGCTGTGACGCTGATCGACACCGCCGGGATGCGCCGTCAGTCGAAGGTGGCGGACTCGGTCGAGTATTACACTGCGCTACGCTCCCGCCGCGCGGCCGAGCGCGCGGACGTGGCGCTGGTGGTGTGCGACGCCACCGAAGGGGTCACGGCGCAGGACCTGCGGGTAGCCGAGCTGGCGATGAAGGCGGGCTGCGCGACGGCGATCGTGCTCAACAAGTGGGACCTCTTTGCCGAGGCCCACCCCGAGGTGCAGGACGACAAGGCGCGCGAGGCGGCGCTGGCGCACGAGCGTGCGCGGGTCGCGGAGAAGCTGCGCCTGCGCCCGCGTGTGCTGACCGCGAGCGCGATCACTGGCCGGCACACCGCGCGCCTGCTGACCGAGGCGCTCGCGCTCGGGGATCGGATGGCGGGACGGATCCCCACGCCGGAGCTCAACCGCTTCCTGGCGGAGGCGGTGCAGGCGCGCCAGCCGCCGATCGGCACGCGGCGGGGCTCCAGCCAGCACCGCCTGAAGCCGATCTACATGACCCAAACGGGAGCGCGCCCGCCGCGCTTCGCGATCCAGGTCAACTCGCGTGAGCGAGTGACGCGCGACTATGCCTACTTCTTGGAGAACCGCCTGCGCGCGCGCTATGGCATGGACGGGGTACCGCTGATCATCGACTTCGTGGAACGGGGGCAGCGGGCGCACAGCGACGGCCGTCGCCGTGGTGCACGCTCGGCCGCGTGAAACGCGCGGTGGGTGCCGGTACACTGCGCCTATGAGCGAGCTTTCAGACAACGAATACCTGTTCACCAGCGAGTCGGTGACGGAGGGGCATCCCGACAAGATCGCCGACCAGATCTCCGATGGGGTGCTGGATGCGGTGCTGCGCGAGGACCCCTACGGCCGCGTGGCGTGCGAGACGCTCGTGAACACAGGCCTGATCGTGGTGTCGGGGGAGATCACGACAGAGACATATGTGGACATCCCCCAGGTGGCGCGCGAGACAGTGCGTGGCATCGGCTACGACAACGCCGCGTTCGGCTTCGATTGCGACACGTGCGCGGTGATCAACGCGATCGACCGGCAGTCCCCGGACATCGCGCAGGGCGTGGATGCGGCGTACGAGACCCGCCACGACCCGCTCGACGACGACCGCTTCGACCTGGCGGGCGCGGGCGACCAGGGGATGATGTTCGGGTATGCGACCAGCGAGACCGAGGAGCTGATGCCGCTGCCGATCCTGCTGGCGCACAAGCTCTCCAAGCGCTTGGCGGAGGTGCGCAAGGCCGACGTGCTGCCTTACCTGCGCCCGGACGGCAAGACGCAGGTGACGGTTCGCTACCGCGACGGGCGGCCCGTGGGAGTGGAGAAGATCCTGATCTCCACGCAGCACGCCGACGGGATCGACAGTGAGACGCTGATCAAGCCCGACCTCTTCGAGCACGTGCTGCGCCCGGTGCTGCCGGCGGAGCTATACGAGGAGAAGGAGCTGCTGCGCAACTTCCTGGTCAACCCCACCGGTCGCTTCGTGATCGGCGGTCCGATGGGCGACTGCGGGCTGACGGGGCGCAAGATCATCGTCGACACCTATGGCGGCATGGCGCGCCACGGCGGCGGTGCCTTCTCGGGCAAGGATCCCTCCAAGGTGGACCGCTCGGCGGCCTACGCAGTCAGGTGGGTGGCGAAGAACATCGTCGCCGCCGGGCTCGCCGACCGCGCGGAGGTGCAGGTGGCGTACGCGATCGGGGTCGCGCACCCGGTGTCTGTGATGGTTGAGACGTTCGGCACCGAGAAGATCGGCCGCGGGCGTATCACGGAGCTGGTCAAAGAGCACTTCGACCTGCGCCCCGGCGCGTTCCGCGAGGAGCTGCGGCTGCACCGCCCGATCTATCAGAAGACCGCGGCATACGGCCATTTCGGCCGCGACGACCACGACTTTACATGGGAGCGCACCGACAAGGCCGAGGAGCTGCGCGCCGCGGCGGGCCTGGGGGCCACGGCGGGCGTCTAAACGGTCCGGTGCTCCATCTAGTGTGGTGGAGTGTCGAGTGAGATCGCTCAGGTTGAGCCCCTGACCACGGCCCGCGCACTGCGCGGGCCGTTCGATTACCGGCTGCCGCCGGAGTTCGAGGGGGGTGTCGTCGGAGTGGGATCGATGCTGGTGGTGCCGTTCGGCCGGCGCGAGGTGCTGGGGGTCGTGACCGGCCTCTCCCGGCGCAGCGAGGTGGCCGAGGAGAAGCTGCTGGAGCCGCTGCGCGCGCTGGAGCTCGGCGTACCTGTGGACCTCGTGGCGCTGGCGGAGTGGCTGGCAGCCGAGTACTGCTCGACGGTGGCGCGCGCGCTGCGGCTGGTGCTGCCCGCCGGCGCGACCGGCAAGGGCCCGGCCGGCCTCGGCGTGCGCAAGCGCCGTGCGCGCGCGGTCGCGCGCCCGAGTCACGAGCCGATTGGGGTGCTGCATGCCGAGCCGCCGCCGCTGACGGAGGACCAGCGGCGGGCTTTGGATGCGATCGAGCAGCGGATTGGAGTGCCTCTCGCCGTGGGTTCACCCGAGCGGCCCTCCTCCGACCCTTCGTCCCCCGCCCGGGCGCGGGCGCTGCTACTGCACGGGATCACCGGGTCGGGCAAGACCGAGGTGTATCTGCGTGCTGCCGCGTGCGCCCTGCAACGCGGTCGGGGTGCGATCGTGCTGGTGCCCGAGATCGCGCTGACACCGCAGATCGTTGGCCGCTTCGTAGGGCGCTTCGGAGAGACGGTAGCGGTGCTGCACTCGCGCCTGACCGCGGCTCAGCGCCGGGAGGAGTGGCGACGACTGCGGACGGGCGAGGCGCGCGTGTGTGTGGGTCCGCGCTCGGCAGTGTTCGCGCCGATCGAGGAACTGGGGTTGATCGTCGTCGACGAGGAGCACGACTCCTCCTACAAGCACGAAGGCGACCCCCGCTACGATGCGCGCGAGGTCGCCGCTAAGCGGGCCGCGCTACAGGGCGCACTGCTGCTCTTGGGCAGCGCGACGCCGCGGCCGGAGAGCCACCATACGCTCGAGCGTGTGCGCCTTCCGCGCCGGGTGGACGGCCGCCCACTGCCGCCGGTGGAGCTACTCGACATGCGCGAGCAGAGCCATGGCCTGCATCCGCAGACGGCGCAGGCGCTGGCGGACGTGCGGCAGGCCGGGGGCAAGGCGATCGTGCTGCTCAACCGCAGGGGCTGGTCGAACTTTCTCTCCTGCCGCTCGTGCGGAAAGGTGTGGAGCTGCCCGCATTGCGACGTGGCGCTCGTGTTTCACCGCCGTGAGGCGCAGGTCAGGTGCCATCACTGCGACCACAGTGAGCGTGTGCCGCAACGGTGCGGCTGCGGCTCGACGGCGGTAGCGCGCCACGGCGCCGGCACCGAGCGGCTGCAACACGATCTGCAGGGCGCGCTGGGAGACGGCGAGCGCTTCCCGATCTTCCGGCTGGATGCGGACACGATCCCCGCCGGCGCTGGCGGGGATGGCGTGGGCGCGCTGCTGCGCCGCTTCGGCGACGCCCCCGCGGGTGTGCTGATCGGTACGCAGATGGTGGCGAAGGGCCACGACTTCCCCGACGTGCGCCTCGGCGTGGTGGTGGACGCGGATGCGACGCTGCGATTCCCGGACTTCCGCGCGGAGGAGCGCACCTTCGCGCTGATCGCGCAGCTCGCCGGCAGGGTTGGGCGCGGTGGGGATGGGAGGGTGCTGGTGCAGACGATCGCCCCCGAGGCGCGCGCGATCGCGTATGCGGCGCGGCATGACAGCGAGGGCTTCCTGGCCGGCGAGCTGCAGCGCCGGGGGGCGCTGCGCTACCCGCCGTTCGCGCACCTGATCCGGATCGTGTGCGCGGCCCCTGAGGCAGCGCGCGCGCAGGCAGCGGCGAGCGCCGTGCGCGCACAGCTGGATGGGCTCGAGCGCTGCAGCGTCCTGGGGCCGGCAGCGCTGTTCCGCCTGCGTGGCAAGGAGCGCAGGATGCTGCTGGTGAAGGCGACCGACCGGGGCGCGGCGGTGGGGGGCGTCGGCGCGGCGGTGCAGCGCGCGGCGAGCGCGAAGGAGCACGCGGGCGTGAGCTTCAGCGTCGATGTGGACCCGCAATAAGAGGGTGGCGCAGGCGGCCGGCCCAGCCCTGCGGGCTGTGTGCCACCGGCGAGCCGGGCCCTTCTTCACCTGTCAGAATTGACTGAGGATGAGCACAGGCGTCGAGAATCCCACTGAGGTCGAGGAGGAGCAGGACGAGCCGGTCGAGGAGCTCGACGAGGAGACCCGCGCGCGCCGCGACGCGGCGCTGCGCCAGGTGCGCAAGCTGGGAGACCCGGTGCTGCGCGCCAGCGCGGTAGCGGTGGAGCGATTCGACGAGCGCCTGCGCGCGGAAGTGCAGCGGATGGGGGAGCTGATGCAGGACGCGCTCGGTGTCGGCTTGGCCGCGACCCAGGTCGGCGTGCTGCACCGGGTGCTGGTGTACAAGGCGTACGAGGACGATCCCGTCAGCACCCTGGTGAACCCCGTGCTCGAGTGGGAGAGCGAGGAGCGGGAGGTCAAGGAGGAGGGCTGCCTGAGCCTGCCCGGGGTGCACGTCGAGGTTGAGCGCGCCGTGCACGTGAGGGTGCGCGCCCAGGACACGCACGGCAGGGAGCTAGTGGTCGAGGAGGAGGGCCTGCCGGCACGCGTGATCCAGCACGAGATGGACCACCTGGAAGGTGTGCTGATCCTCGATCGGATTTCGCGCGAGGCGCGCCGGGACGCGATGCGCGCGCTGCGCGAGGCACGGGAAGCCGACGACGCCGGACCGGCGCGACCGAGCGCTGAGCGGTCGACGGCCACCGCTCAGTAGGCACCCAGCGCTTTGCGCACAGTCTTTCTCGGCACCTCCGACTTCGCGGCAGCCGTATTCGAGCGCCTGGCGGCGAGCGGGCACCGGCCGGCGCTGGCGCTGACGCGCCCCGACCGACCGCGCGGCAGGGGCCGGCGACTGGCGACGCCGCCGGTCGCGCAGGCAGCGCGAGAGCTCGGCATCGCGCTCGAGCAGCCCGAGCGGATCAACGATCCCGCGGTGTGTGCGCAGGTGCGGGATGCCGCAGGTGAGGAGGCGGTGCTGGTGGTGTGCGCCTTCGGAGCGCTGATCAAGGAGCCGCTGCTGTCGGGGTATGAACTGCTGAACGTGCACCCCTCGCTGCTGCCGCGATGGCGCGGGGCGGCGCCGATCGAGCGGGCGATCATGGCGGGGGACGTGCGGACGGGCGTGTCGATCATGCGCCTCACCGAGGGCCTCGACAGCGGACCGGTGTGCGCGGCAGCGCAGGAGACGATCGACCCGGACGACACGTACGGGTCGCTGGCAGAGCGCCTGCAGCGGCTCGGCGGCGAGCTGCTGGTGGGAGTGCTGGACGAGTGGGAGGGAGGGCGGCCGCCGCGCTTCGAGGAGCAGCCCGAGGAGGGGGTGACCTACGCGGAGAAGATCGGCGCCGAGGACCGCCTGCTCGACCCTGAGCGCACCGCGATGGAGCTGGAGTGTCAGGTGCGCGCGCTGCAGCCCCACATCGGCGCCCGCTTGGCGCGAGCGGACGGGACGCTGCTGGGCGTCTCGCGCGCGGCGCCGGCGAAGGATGGGCTGGTGGACGCGGCACCGGCAGAGGGTCTCTCCGCCGGGCAGCTGGCGGCGGGCGGAGGGCATCTGCTGTACGGGACAAGCGATGGAGCGTTGGAGCTGCTGGAGGTTCAGCCTCCCGGCGGGCGGCCGATGGCTGCGGAGGCGTATCTGCGGGGACATGCCCTCTCCTAGCGGGCACAGCCGACCCCGGCCCGAGTCGGGGCGGGTGGGGGCCTCTTCTCCAGCGAAAGCCCGTGTCTGCGCGTACGCGGTGCTGCGCAGGGTGTTCGAGCAGGGCGCGTACGCCGATCTCGCGCTTCGCGCGGAGGCGCGCGAGCTCGATGTGCGCGACCGGGCACTGGCGATGCGCTTGGCGTACGGGGCCGTGCAGCGCAAGGGCACACTGGACTATCTGATCGAACGGCTGGCCGAGCGGCCACTGAAACGACTCGACGCGCCCGTGCTGGCAGCGCTGCGGCTGGGGCTGTACGAGCTGCTGTATCTCGGTGGGGCTCCCGACCATGCGGTGGTGGCGGACGCGGTCGAGCTGGCGAAGTCCGGCCGCGGAGGCCACGGCCTGGTCAACGCGGTGCTGCGTCGAGCAACGCGCGAGGGCAAGGCGCTGCTGGCGGCGCTCGACGACGACACGCCCGAGGCGGCGGCGCTGAAGCACTCCCACCCGGAGTGGGTCGCGCGGCTGTGGTGGGAGCAACTGGGCGCCGAGGATGCCCGCGCCCTGCTGGCGTTCGACAACGAGCCGGCGGAGCTAGCGCTGCGCGTCAACACGCTGGTCGCCGAGCCTGCAAGTGTCGCGGAGCAGCTGAGGGCGGGTCTCCGGCCGGTGGGCGTCCACGGCGATCCGCTCATCCCCGAGGCGCTCGTGCTGGAGGGCGCGTGGGACGTGCACGGCTCGCCGCAGTGGCGCTCCGGCGCGGTGCTGGCGCAGTCGCGGGGGGCGATGCTGCCGGCGCGGGCGCTGGCGCCCCAACCGGGCGAGCGCGTGCTCGACCTGTGCGCCGCGCCCGGCGGCAAGAGTACGCATCTGGCGGCCCTGATGGGCGGCAAGGGGGAGGTGGTGGCGGTCGAGCGCAACCGTCGCCGTGCCGCGGAGCTGCAACGGACCGTCGAGCGTCTGCGTGCGCAGGAGTGCGTGCGGGTGGTGCTCGGCGACGCGGCGCAGCCGCTACGGGACGAGGCGCCGTTTGACCGCGTGCTGGTGGACCCACCGTGCTCGGGGCTGGGAACGCTGCAGGCGCGTGCGGACCTGCGTTGGCGGATCCAGCTCGGGGATCTGGCGCAGCTCGCGCAGACGCAGGCGGCGATCCTCGCAGCCGGCGCTGCAGCGGTGCGTCCGGGCGGTGTGCTGGTCTACTCTACGTGCACGATCTCCCTGACAGAGAACCAGAGCCAGATCATCGCCTTCCTGGAATCCAACCCCGGCTTCTCCCTGGATGACGAGGTGTTGACGCTGCCCCACCGCGACCACACGGCCGGCTTCTTCATCGCGCGGCTGCGCCGCCAGTGAGCGAGTGATGGCCAGCGAGCGCGACCAGACGGCCCCACCCGACCTCGGCCCGCTGTGCCCGCACTGCTCGGAGCCGTGGCTGCGCCCCACCAACCTGCCGGGGCGCTACCGCTGCGTCTACTGCCTGCATCGTTTCGAGCTGGCCTCGGTGTGCCCCAACTGCGGCGAGCACTCGACGATCGTGAGAATGTCCTCCACCGCAATTCTCAAGTGCAACAACTGTGGCGACAGCATGCTGATGCCAATCTGAGCCCTGATGGCTGCGCTGGGATCTTCGGAGACACGCGAGATGAGCACTTCGGCCAAGGAGCTGCTCGCCGGGGTGAGGGTGGCGCCCTCGATCCTCTCCGCCGACTTTGGGGCGCTGCGCGAGCAGGTGGGCGAGGTGCTGGCCGCCGGCGCGCGAGTGATCCACGTGGACGTGATGGACGGCCACTTCGTCCCCCAGATCACGCTCGGCCCCGTGGTCGTGGCCGCGCTGCGCGAGCAGGTTGAGGAGGTGGGGGGGATGCTCGATGTGCACCTGATGATCGAGCGCCCCGAGCGCCAGGTCGGCGAGTTTGTGCGCGCCGGAGCGCACTCGGTCACCTTTCACGCGGAGGCCACCCCGCACGCCGAGTACGCCGCGAACGAGATCCGCGCCGGCGGCGCCTGCGTGGGCGTCGCGATCAACCCCGCCACACCGGTGGAGTCGCTCACGGAGTTGGCGGGCACGATCGACCTCGCGCTGTGCATGACGGTCAGCCCCGGTTGGGGTGGCCAGTCCTTCATCGCACGCTCATCGCAGAAGATCGCGCGGCTGCGGGCGCTGCTGGACGGGGTGGGGTCATCGGCGGCGCTGGAGGTGGACGGGGGCGTCGACCCGACGACCGCCCCGATCTGCCGGGAGGCGGGCACGACTCTCTTCGTGGCCGGCTCGGCGATCTTCCATGCTCCCGATCCGGGAGTGGCCTACCGGGCGATCGCGGAGTCGATCGACGCCATCTGAGGGCGCTCGGCGCCCGCATCGCACGACGGCGGCAGCCGTTTGGAGCGTAGAACCTAGGCCTCGCCAGCTGGATTTCCCCGATCTGCGGACACCCTATATTGCGGATCTGCGGACTACCGTCAAAGGTCCTTGAGCGTCGCGCGGAGGTCCTTGATCAAGAGGATCAGGTGCAGTGAATGGGTTGGCGAGCGTTCGAAGCCGAACTGCTCGTACCACCCCCGCGCGCGCTCGTCTACGGCATGCACGAGCAGCGCACGGATTCCGATCAGCTCGCCGGCCTGCACGACTCGTGCCATCGCGTCGAGCAGCAGCGAGCGGCCAAGATGCTGACCTTGATGATGGGCATCGACCGCGAGGCGACCCAGCAGGATCACCGGGACCGGTTGGTTGGTCGCGAGACCGCGGGCGAGCCGCGCCGAGGCGTTGGACGGCATCACTGCCCCCGCCGCGAGAGCGTAGTAGCCGACGACATCGGGATCGGACGCGGTGGTGACGAATACGCGAGAGCCGCCGCTGCGATGACTCTGAAGCGCGTGCTTGCTCAACCACCCGTCGAGTGACAGCACCCCGCAGCGGAAGCTCTCGGTGCGGTGCCGCGCCTCCAGAGCGACCGGCCGTTGAAAGGCCGCCACGAGCGCTAATCGTCGAAGACGCTGGCGGACGACAGCAAGCGGGCGAGCTCGGGAACCGAGCGGGATGGTCGATCCAAGATCTCGACGAACTTGTCCCAGGCGGCGTCATCGAGACGAAACACCCGCCGGTCGGCAAGCGTGTCCTCGGCGAGCACCCGCGCTGCCCGGACGACGAAGTCGGTCAGCGGCTGGTCGGTCTGCTCGGCCGCCATCCGCACGATCACGTCGACATCCTCCGCGACACGCATGTTCCAGCGATGGGTCTTGCTCTCGATGGTCTTCATATCGCGAGTGTACTCCCAGTGTGCGTACGGTTCAAGGGCCAAGTGGCTATCGATGCTCATCGCTCATCAGCGGATATCGGGTTAGTAATAACTCCAGCCCCGCCCCCGGCCGGCTGGCTGCCGTGCATGTTCGAATCACTGAACAGAAGAAAAAATGCCGCAAAATCCGGCGATCAGACAGGTGGGAGCCTCTTGACTACGCATGTCTGCGCTATAGAGTTGCGCAACTTGAAACTGTCAGCTCTGATCGAGGGGAGAGGCGACGTGCGTAGCGAGGGAGGTGTGGACAGGCCCACGGGACCGTTCGCTCTACTGGGCGTCGTACTGGCCTTAGCGGCGACCTCGCTGCTTGGCATGGCGCCTGCGGCGTCGGCCGAGACCTATCGCGAAGCCGTCGAAGGAACGACCGGGGTGTCGCACTTCTGGCCGATGGGTGAGGCGTCGGGCTCATTATTCTCCGATGTGGTGGGTAGCGCGAGCGCGGAAACCTCGGGCGGTGTGACGCTGGGTGCGCCGGGCGGCTTGGTCGGGGACTCCTCGACCTCCGCGCTGTTCAACGGGTCCTCTGGTGCGGCGCACGCCGAAGTGGATCTGTCCGGCACCCACGAGCTGACGGTCGAGTTCTGGATGAAGTGGAGCTCGTTCGCCGAAGACGATCATCTGGCGTTGGAGTTCACGCCGAACTTCAACGAATACGCGGGGGGCTTCCTGGTCGATCCGGATGCCAGCCCGGGCACCGACTTCGCAGTGTCGATCGGGGAGGGCGGCTCGCGCAACACGGTCTACTTCGAACGGCCGAGCGCGGGGGTGTGGCACTACTACGCATTCGTGATCAACACCGAAGCGCCGGCGGAAACAGAGATCACGCCGTACGTGGACGGCCACGCCGTCTCCTACACGAAGACCGAGTCGGGCACCGGCGCTGGGAGCTTCGCGCACTCAACGCTGTTCTGGATGTCACGGGACGCGAGCACGCTGTTCGGCGCGGGGTCGATGCAGGATCTGGCGCTGTATGACACGACGCTGAGCGCGACCAAGATCGGCGAACACTATGAGCTCGGAGAGGGCGGGCCGAAAGCGTCGTTCGCCTCGGCGCCGGCGGTCGCGACCGCGGGGGTGCCGATGCGGCTGGACGCGTCGGGCTCCTCCTCACCGGGCGGCTCGATCGAAGACTACGCATGGGATTTCGACGGGAGCAAAAGCTACTCCACCGACGGGGGAAGCTCGGCGACGATCTCGCACACGTTCTCCTCGCCAGGTACGTACACGGTCGATCTGCGGGTGAAAGACAGCCTCGGCCAGACGGCCACCGTCAGCCACACGATTACGGTCGGCGCCGAACTCGGTCACTACGCGCAAGCGGTGGAGGAGACCCCGAGCGTGACGCACTTCTGGCCGATGGACGAGTCCTCGGGCTCCTCGTTCGCCGATTTGGTTGGCGGCACCAACGCGGAAGCGCTCGGCGGCGTGACGCTGGGGGAACCCG
This sequence comes from uncultured Solirubrobacterales bacterium, assembly GCA_963812955.1. Taxonomy (GTDB): domain Bacteria; phylum Actinomycetota; class Thermoleophilia; order Solirubrobacterales; family Solirubrobacteraceae; genus Palsa-744. The sequence goes on along the minus strand of CAWEXC010000001.1, from coordinate 134,278 downwards.
GCGCGCTCGCGGGTGATTCCTCCACCGCCGCCGCCTTCGACGGCTCCTCGGGTGCCGCCCGCGCCGAAGTGGACCTGTCGGGCACCCACCAGTTGACGGTCGAGTTCTGGATGAAGTGGAAGACGTTCGCCGAAGACGATCATCTGGCGATGGAGCTGACGCCGAACTTCAACGAATACCCGGGCGGGTTCCTGATCGATCCCGACGCGTCGGGTACCGAAGAGTTCGGGGTGGGCATCGGTCAGGACGGCTCGCGCAACAACGCTTATTTCGCGCGGCCGAGCGCCGAACAGTGGCACTACTACGCATTCACGCTCAACACCTCGGCGGGCGGCGCAGAGGAGATCACGCCGTACGTCGACGGGCGCGCGGTCTCCTACACCAAGAGCGCCGAAGGCACGGGCGCGGGGAACTTCGCGAAAGCGATGCTGTACTGGATGTCGCGGGACGCGAGCACGTTGTTCGGCGCGGGGTCGATGCAAGATTTGGCGCTGTACGACACGACGCTCAGCGCGGACACGATCGGCGAACACTATGAGATTGGGGAGGGTGGAACGAAAGCGTCGTTCACCTCAACGCCGGTGGTGGCGACCGCGGGGGTGCCGGTGCGGCTCGACGCGTCGGCCTCATCCTCGGAACTCGGGTCGATCTCCGACTACGCGTGGGACTTCGACGGGAGCAAAAGCTACTCGACCGATGGGGGAGGCTCGGCGACGATCTCCCACACGTTCTCCACCCCGGGCACGTACACGGTCGATCTGCGAGTGAAAGACAGCCTCGGCGTGGCCGCGACGGTCAGCCATACGCTCACGGTCGGCGCGGCGCTCGGCCAGTATGAGCAGGCGGTTGAGAAGACCTCGGACGTGGCGCACTTCTGGCCGATGGGGGAGTCCTCGGGCTCCTCGTTCGCCGACGTGCTGGACGGCGCCAACGCGTCGCTTGCGGGTGGCGTCTCGCTGGGCGAACCGGGTGGTCTGGCTGATGACTCGTCGACTTCCGCCGCGTTCAACGGCTCCACGGGTGCGGCCCACTCCGAAGTCAACCTGTCGGGCACGCACAAGCTGACGGTGGAGTTCTGGATGAAGTGGACGTCGTTCGCCGAAGACGACCATCTGGCGCTCGAGTTCACGCCGAACTTCAACGAATACGCTGGCGGGTTCCTGGTCGACCCCGACGCCAGCCCGGGCACGGACTTCGCGGTCTCGATCGGGGAGGGCTCCTCGCGCAACACGGTCTACTTCGAACGGCCGAGCGCTGGCGTGTGGCACTACTACACGTTCGTGCTCAACACCGAAGCGCCGGCAGAAACCGAGATCACACCGTACGTGGACGGCCAGGCGGTCTCCTACACGAAGACCGAGTCTGGCACCGGCGCAGGTGCCTTCGCCGACTCGACGCTCTACTGGATGTCGCGCGATGCGAGCACGCTGTTCGGGAAAGGGTCGATGCAGGACCTCGCGCTCTACGAAACGGCGCTCGAATCGGGCACGATCCTTGAACACTACGAGCATGGCAAGAACACCTATTACCTCGCCAACACCACCGCGCCGAGCATCGAAGGCGTCGCCGAGGATGGGGCGACGCTGACAGCCGATACGGGCTCCTGGTCAGGTGCCACGCCGATCACCTACGCTTACCAGTGGCAGAACTGCAACCCGCACGGCGAAGAATGCCACGACATCGAAGGCGCCACCGCCAGCAGCTACACCCTCTCCTCCGGGGATCTCGAAACGACGCTCCGTGTGGTGGTCACAGCGACCAATCCCGGCGGCACAGCGGAAGCGACCTCGGCGGCCAGCGCGGAAGTCGACCCTGGGCCGCCGGTCGAGCTCGAAGCGCCTTCGGTCGAAGGGATTCCGGATGTCGGCCAGACACTCTACGGGGGCCTCGGAGAATGGGGAGGAACCGAACTTGAATTCAGCTATCAGTGGGAGCGCTGCAACTCTGCGGGCGAAGCCTGCTCGGACATCACCGGGGCGACTGACCTGGAATACGAACCGGATGCGGCGGACATCGGTAAAACGCTGAGGCTGGAGGTCGGGGCGAGCAACGAATTGGGCTCTGTCAACGGGCTCTCTGAGCCCACGCCGCTCATCGGCGCGGAATTCACGCTCGCAAGCACATTGCCCCCGACGATCACAGGCACTCGCCAGCAAGGCCACGCGCTGACCGCGGGACCCGGCAGCTGGTCGGGGAGCGGGTCGATCAGCTACACCTACCAGTGGCGGCAATGCGACGAGTACGGCGCGAACTGCGAAGACATCTCGGGTGCGACCGGCTCGAGCTACACGCCGGGTGAAACAGCGGTGGGCACGGCGCTGCGAGTTGTGGTCACCGCCACGGACGCCAACGGCTCGCTGGCGGCAACCTCGTCAGCGACGCAGCCGATCGCGGCGGCGTCGAGTCCGACGATCGGTGAAGCGCCGGTGATCTCGGGAACCAGCCAGGAAGGCCAGACGCTGAGCGCGAGCACTGGGACGTGGTCTGCGTCGGGCACCATCAGCTATGCCTACCAGTGGCAGAGTTGCGAAGCTGGCGGGGCGGAATGCAGCGTGATCACCGGCGCCACAGCGAGTTCCTACACGATCGTCGCGAGCGAGGTGGGAGCGACGATCAGAGTGCTCGTGACCGCGACCGCGGAAGGCAAGAACTCCGTGGGGGTGTCGGACTCGACCGAACCGGTCAGCTCCGCCACGCTTGTGGATGTCTCGCTGCCGACGATCTCGGGCGCGGCCCATGCCGGGGCCACGCTGACAGCGGAACCGGGGATCTGGACGGCGTCCCCGGGGCCGATTGGCTACGGCTACCAGTGGGAACGCTGTAACGCATCCGGACAGGAATGTGCTGTGATCGTCGGCGCAACCAGCTCTACCTACACGCCGGGAAGCGGCGACGTCGGGCACACCCTGCGCGTGCTCGTCACGGCCACGAGCCTGTGGGGCGAAGTAGACGCGCTCTCCGAAGCCACGTCTCTGATCGCCCCGGCACCCACCGCCCCCGAAGTCACCGACGAAGAATCCTGGGTGTCCGGAGCCGCGATCGAAAGAGAAATCCTGACTGTCGAACGGGGGACCTGGTCGGGCACAGAACCGATCAGCTACAGCTATCAATGGCAGCGCTGTAATGCGGAATACGAAGACTGCGCCGATATCTCAGGGGCGACCGCTGGCACGTACACGTTGACGTCGGCCGACCTGGGCAGCACCGTGCGAGCGGTGGTTACCGCCAAAAACACGGTCGGTGAAGCCAGCGCAAACGCATGGCTCTCTGGTGTTGTGGAAGAACCGCTTCCCGAAGAGCCACCGGTCTCCGTGGTCGCGCCCAGCGTCGCGGGGTCAGCTTACGACGGTCAGGAACTCTCTCAGAACACGGAAGGCTCCTGGCTGAGCCGCGAACCGACCAGCTTTTCAGAGCAGTGGGAGCGCTGCAACGAAGCAGGGGCAAGCTGCAGCGATATCTCTGGCGCGACCGGGAGGGCATACACCCTCGGCGAAGCCGACGTGGGCTCTACGCTGAGACTGGCCGTCACGGCGACCAACCCGTACGGCAGCACGACCGTAGCCTCGGAAGCGACTGCTGAAGTCGCGCTCGGGCCACCGGTCGGACAGACCCCAGTTGTGGACTACGAATCGTTCTATGTCGGCGAAACGCTCACCGCGGGCGACGTCGCGGCGCGTGGCGCCGGCCCGATCAGTGAATCCTACCAGTGGGAACGATGCAACAGCAGCGGGGCGAGCTGCGTGGAAATCAGCGGCGCGACCAGCTCAAGCTACGTCTCGAGCAGTAGCGACATCGGGCACGAGCTCAGGGTAACAGTCGTCTATACAAACTCCTACGGCACGGATACGAAGGTATCGTCCCCGACGTGGTGGACCGTCCAGAATCACGCTCCGTTCAACCTAACCTCGCCGTACATGACAGCCAGTGACATCGGCTTTGGCGTCGGCGACGCGGTCACCGTGCATCCCGGCAAATGGCTGGGGAGTCAGCCGATCTCATACACGTATCAGTGGGAAAGCTGCGGAGTCGGCTGCGAAGCCATCTCCGGGGCTACCGGCTCGACCTACACCCTAACCACAGGCGGCAAAAGCATCCGAGTCAAAGTCAAAGCTACAAACGCGGCCGGCTCTGCCACCGAATACGCCCGCGCCCAATACGTGTACCCCGAAGACAGCGCTCCCGGGAACGTCGTTGCGCCAACGATCGGCGGCATCGCCAAGGATGGAGAAACGCTGACCGCTCACCACGGGGAATGGCACGGCGAACCGACGAGCTACAGCTACCAATGGCTATCGTGCAAGGTCGGCTACACCGAATGCAACGACATCTCGGGTGCCACGGGAGAAACCTTCGAACCTACCGCCGAACTTGACGGGCTACGGCTCACCGTCGAAGTGACCGCGACCAACGCCTACAGCTCAACGACGGCTCGGGCCGAAGAAAGAACGAGCGCCGTCGTCGCGATCCCCCCGGTCAACACGGCGCTCCCCGCAGTCACGGGCGAATCTGTGGTTGGCAACCAGTTGAAATCGACAGGCGGCTCCTGGTTCGGCAACACGGGCGTTCTCACACCACTTTCCGGGCCGGCCTACACTGACCAGTGGCAGCTGTGCAACGCAAGCGGGGCGGACTGCGTCGATATTCCCGAAGCGTTGTCCTACGGCTACGAAAGCGACTACACGCCGCCAGCGGCCGATGGAGGATCGACCGTTCGGGTGCTGGTGAGCACCAGGAGCCCCGACGAAAGCGCTGAAGCAAGCGCCGCATCCTCCGCCACCCCTGTCCTTGACGCCGCCACGCTGCCATCGAACACCGCCGCACCGACGATCTCCGGCACCGCGCAAGATGGCCTTCTCCTCACCGCAAGCCCGGGGAGCTGGAGCGGCAGCCCGGTCATCCACTACACCTACCAATGGAAGCGGTGCAACTCGGAAGGCGGCGAATGCGCCGAAATCGGCGAAGCCACCGATGCGACCTACACAGTAGTCAGGAGTGATATAGGCCATAAGCTGCGTGTCGTTGCATCGGCGGCCAACGCTGCGGGTAGCGCCGCCAGCACAAGCGAACCTACTGACGTTGTGGCAGATCCGGACGCACCGACGAATGTCGAAGCGCCAAAATTTCCGTTTTTCCTGGAAAGCTGGGGCGAACCGGAGTTCCCGGTGTACCAACCGATCGATCCAACGCCGGGGACCTGGACAGGCGACCCCACCATCACTTACGAATGGCAGCGGTGTGATCCTGCCTGCACCGCGATTCCCGGCGCGACCAGCCTCACGTATACCCCGCGTGCGGCCGACGTTGGCTACAAGCTGAACCTCGTGGAAACCGCGACTAACGTCGCCGGGAGCTCCACCAGCGAAACGGGACTCAGCACCGATGCCGTCAAAGTGACGGGCATGTCCTACAGCGGTGGCACTTACACCGGGGCTGCCGCAGTCGGCCAGACGATCACTGCGGGCGGCACGTTCTCGAGCTACCCCGAACTGCCGATTACCACGAGCTACGAATTTTTCAGGGTCAACGAGCCCGAAGCGCCCAACACCGTGCTATCGAGCGGGAGCAGTCCAAGCTACACGCTGACCAGTGAAGACCTAGGCCATGAAATCGAGATAGTCCTAACGGGCACCGCTTGGCGGGCCGATAAAGCGGTCGCTGAGGAATCGGACACGGCGGACATCTACACTCACGTGGTCGAAGTGCCCCCCACCAACGACACCGCGCCCACCATCACCGGCGAAACGACGGCCGGATCGCAGCTGACCGCCCATACGGGCACATGGCACGGTGGCGGCGGGACGCTCAGCTACAGCTACCAATGGGAGGCGTGCAACACCAGCGGCGAAGCCTGCACCGACATCAGCGCCGCTACGGCCTCGACCTACACGACCACCTCGAGCGACGACGGGATCACGCTGCGCGTCCGCGTGACCGCCGCCAACCAGGGCGCCAGCGCCAGCGCGACCTCCGCCCCATCGGGGACGACCACCGCGGCCAGCGCCCCGGAAGACACCTCGCTGCCGACGATCTCAGGCGAAGCCAAGGTTCTACAGACCTTGACGGCGAGTCACGGGGAATGGTCAGCCAGCCCACCGCTCACATATGCTTACCAATGGCTGAGCTGTTCGGCCGAAGGCAGCGAATGCTATGAAATACCGGGTGCCACGAGTGCTAGCCACCAGGTCGAAGAAGGTGACGCCGGCAACACTTTGAAGGTCCAGGTGACCGCAACCGACGCAGCCGGATTGAGCACCAAGACCTCGTCCGCAACCGCTGTGGTTGTCGCTGCCGCGGCGCCTGTCAACATCACGCCGCCGAGCATCACCCTGTTGGGGACCGCCGCCCCCGGCGCGCAGATCACGACGGACGGCGGCAGCTGGCAGAACATCGCCTCCACACCCCCCCAAGGATCCCTCACCTACCAGTGGCAGCGCTGCGGAGTGGGCGGCAGCGGCTGCGAAGACATACCCGAAGGCCTCCAGCAGACCTACAACCTCGCGTCCGAAGACGGCGGGCACCGCCTGCGGGTCATCGTGACCGCGCAGAACGAATCCGGCCGGGCCTCCGATGCCTCCCAGCTGAGCCCGGTCATCAGCGAAACGACCCCTTCCAGCAGCGAAAATATACTCTTCACCACCGCCAACGCGATCTTCACCGCCAGTGTCGAAGGCGGAGAATCGCATGAGCTCACCAACTGCGAGACCGTCGACAGCGAAGCCGGCGCCAGCGCATGCCACTTCCATCATCCCAATATCTCGCCCACTGGGGAGATAATCGCAACCGAAGTCCTACCGTCGGGAAGCTCCTCACATAGATGTGTAGAAGAACAGCTATGCCCGAGCGCCCCGAGCGGGGGACCCGAAGACGTAAACATCGACGGCAAAATCGCTCTCATGAACTACGACGGCAGCCAGGCCAGGTTCCTTCCCGGCAACGGCAGCCAGCCGACCTGGTCACCCGACGGAACCACCATCACCTACACGCGTATCATCGAAAGCGAAGGCACAACCACAACCCACCTCTATTCGGTTAATGCCGACGGCTCCAACGCTAGCGACCCCACCCCTGTAGAAACAGGCACGAAATACTCCGAGGCGCCTGTCTATTCTCCCGACGGCAGCCAGCTTGCATACATCGGCAGGGAATCGACTGCCGAATCCTGGAGTCTATACGTCGCCAATGCCGACGGCACCGAAGCCAAACGCCTGGACCTTGGCGAACTCACCGCAGTAGACATGCCGCAATTCACGACGGATAGCAACGCGATCGTCTTCCTCGGCATCTCGCCGTACAGCAAATTGACGACCGGCTACGAAGAACTGGAGCCACCGCTCGAACCTACCGTCAGAAACGTCTACCAGATCGACACTGATGGCAGCGGTTTGACTCAGATCAAATACGCGAGCCATGACGACGCGAGTTCGCCAATTCTCATATCCGACACACTGGTTACCTTAGGTACCCATAGCCGGGAAGGTGAAGCCGGTCCCGGCATTACCTACATTTGGGGCCCACCCCAGATCGAAATCGTACCGATCGAAGGCAGCGGCGAATCGACGACCTTGCCGCCCCCGCCTGGGGAAGAAAGAATCACAGACGTAACCAGGGGAAAGCTGGGTCCGCACGCGCGTGCAGCAGTTCACCAAGCTTGCTCGCAAAGCCGGAAAGTTTGCGGAACTTGGAATGATATAAATACAAAATCTGCATACGCTTACGCCAAGCGTTACTATAAAAACCATAATCCAGAATATTATTACTACGAAGAAGATGATTGTACTGATTATATGAGCCAACTACTTTGGGCGGGTGGGTTTCAATTTTTGCGAGCAGGCGAAGAAATAGAAAATGCCTGGTGGACCTATGACTCTAGTGCATATTTTGGCTTGCTTCCACCACATCACGCCAAGGCGTGGGCTGCGGCCGAAGCTCTTTACCATGAGCTCCGTAACAATGGGCTCGCACGCCCCCTCAAATCGGGAGAAGTTCCGCAAGCTGGAGATCTAGTATTCTTTCATTGGTATCCAGCAAGGGCTGCAATTAACCACGTTGGAATGATCGTGGCGGGCAACAACCACAATCCTTCGACTGAGATATACACGTCACACACGTCCAATAGGTTGGGCTCGATGAGTAAGGAGTACGAAGAAATCGGCTATTATTTGCACAAAATAGATCCTCGTATATCGCCCACTGAAGATGCACGTGGTTTACACTGGCAGTGGTATGTTCTTCGGCCAATCCATCTCTCAGCGTACGTGCCGTAAGCGGTTATGTGGAGCTACTTGCAACAAAAGCATGATGTGCGCCGAATTCCATGTTATGTCGTGACTGTGCTTGTTTGTATCTGGTTTGCGGCCTGTGGGAGTAATGGCGACGTTCTACAAATGCAATCGAGCACAAAATCTGCCAGTCCTCAAGTGGTACTAAACAACACTGGAAAGCTCGTTGATCCCGATAGAGTGCCGGGGGCGTTGAGGCATACCGGCCTTCATATTATCTTTCGGTATGGGCCGATACCCACAGGATTCACAGGATCAACCTATGGTACGGCGAGCAACGCACATGGAGCCAAAATTAACTTTGGCTTCTTTACTACACCGGTCGCAAAAGCTGGAGAATACGAACGACCCGAACTAGCTAAATTAGTGCCTGGGGCTACAAATGAAGGTTCCACTATTGGGGAGAGTTATATAGCAATCACAAGCGCTGGGGCTGGCAGTAAGCGAGACGGTCAGAAGGAACGCGAAGAATTCGGCATCGCAAGTGAACTACACTGGGCTGTCGCTGGGTTGGCGCCCAAGGCACTCAGGGAAGAAGGTCCGTAGTGCATGCAGAGAGGACAAGACTCACCGGTATGGTCGCGTTGGTTTTCCTATAATGTGCCGTAGTCTCCATGGCGGACGCTATTCGGACTCAGCCAGCAAGACGGCGTCGCCATCATGGTCGTCACCGTAGACGCCGGGCGGTGGCGCTGCTCGCGCTGGTGATCGCCATTGCGGGCATCGCAGCCGTGCTCGCGTCTGCGCTACGCGGGGTCGATACACACGGAGCGCGGGTGATCCACTTCAGGATCAACAGCCCGCTCGTGCACCAAACAATGACCGAGGCGGCGGTGATCCCGGCGGGAGGCTCCGATGCTGGGCGTCCGCTACTCGTCTTCCTGTACGGCAAGGGAGAGAACGAGGACTCCAACCTGAGCAGCCAGTTCTTTGCAGCTCTTGCGCAGCTGGGGCCGCGAGCGCCGGACGTCGTCTTTCCCGATGGGACCGAAGACTCCTACTGGCACAACCGCGCCGATGGAGCGTGGGGCAGCTATGTGATGGATGAGGTGATTCCGCGAGCGGTTCGCCTGCTGGGCGCCAACCCTCGCCGTGTCGCCATCGGCGGACTGTCGATGGGTGGCTTCGGCGCTTATGATTTGGCTCGGCTGAATCCTGGGCGCTTTTGTGCCGTCGGCGGTGACTCGCCGGCCTTGTGGCTGAACGGCGGGGAATCTGCCGCTGGGGCGTTCGACAACGCTGAAGACTTTGCACGCCATGATGTCATCCGTGCCGCTACCGAAATTCCCAACCCATATCGTGGGGCACGGCTATGGATCGACGTAGGCAGCGAAGACCCTTTCAGATCTGCTGATACGACATTTGCTCAGACCCTTGAATCAAAAGGGCTTGCCGTCGAATTTCATGTATGGCCCGGCGGGCACGAAGCAGCCTACTGGAACAGTCATTGGGGAAGCTATCTCGACTTCTACGCCGAGGCGCTCGAACATTGTTGAGACATGGCTTGCTTCGAGTGGTCAAAAGGGTTGAAGCCCTGCTCGGCGGTCAGTGCATCGGGGGTTGGCAGCCAGCGTTTGTATTGTGTGCCAAGTCGCGCGAATGTGAATCAATAATCCGCGTCGCTGTCCGCCGGACCGGTCGTCGCTTATGGTGTTAAAGAATCTTATGCGTCTGGGCATATTTTCAGTGAAATCTGGGTTTCGAGCGGTGGACGAGGCCGGCAGCCATCTGTTGGCTGCGGCGCCGGAATCGAACCCAAGTCTCTCGCGCTCGTGGGTGGTGCGTTGCGCTGGACCGAGGATGGCAGGCGGTTCTCGGCTTCGCTGGAGTAGAAGGGTTTCGTGGCTGTGAGTCACATGTCGGCCTGCTGTGGAGCGCAATCGGGCTATGTTCACTGTGCGGGCACGCGCGCGCCCGCAAGCTCGTAGACCGTTAGTGCATTCGAGCCGCGTGGCTGATGACGTATGCCGAACGCGAGATATTCGAGCTCCAGCTTGCCCCTGGTGCGTACGACTTCGAACACCATGCCGAAGCGGCCGGCAGGTTGGGGAAGGTAGACCTTGAGGCATCCCGGCAGGCTTGTTCCGTCGCGTCCTTCGTCGTCGCACGGTCGTAGTTGCGATCGTGGGATGCCATTGTGCTCGTACTCTTCTCGAGCACTCTCAGCGGTTGCACGGCCGGTGGGGGTGGTGCGTGCGAGATCCTCGGCGAAGGCGTCGGGATCGAAACGCGCCGGAAAGCGCAGACCGATCTCGGGCGATCGGTCGGATGGGGGCATGTTATCCCTCGCCGTCAGGTGGCTGCATGTGCGGCCCTTGCTCGACGAGGAAGTCCTGCCATTCCTCGTCAGTGAGACGTCGGGTGCCGGGACGCTTGCGGATCGCCTTGATGGAAGTATCTGGGACAAGCCTCAGTTCGCCGTCCGGTCGTTGGTCGGCCACGACGTAGCGGCCTTCGATGTCACCGCTTAGCGTCACATGCTGTTGCGTTGCCACGGTGCTCATGATGGCATGCCTCCTTCAGTTTGTGGGTGGGGGAGGATAGATCCACAAACCTACGCACCGCTTGGGACGGTACGCACGCCCGGCCGGGCAGTCTCCTACTGCCTCCCCCGCCGATACAACACCCCCAGCAGCACCGCCAGCAGCGTTGTCGCCCCCAAGTATCCAATCTCCGCGCGAAGCACCTGTTCACCGACTGCCGGGACGAACATCCACCCCAGGAACACCAGGGCCGCGGCGAGCCAGCAGAGCGCGGCTGCGCGGGCGCGGTTGCGGGCCAGGGCGGCCTGGTTGAGAGTGCCTGAGGCGAGGTGCATGCCCATGCCGAGGCCCACCAGGGCGAGGCCAACGCGGTTGTAGGTGTAAGTCTGGCCGAAGAGGATGTGACTCATCACGAACGGACCGACGACCAGCAGGCCGAGCGCCACGGCGGCGGCGAACGCGGCGATCGCTCGCAGGGTGAGGCGGATCGCGTGGGCGAAGGCGGTGTGGCCCTCGCGGGCCTCGAGGCCGGTGAGGTGGGGCAACAGCGAGGTTTGGATCGCCTGGAAGAGCTGTAGGGGGGCACGGGCGATCAGCATCACGTTGAAGACGATCCCCGCCAGGGCCTTGTCGGGGGAAAGCGCGTCTACGGTCAGGACCGACGCGTTCAGGAGCGTCTGCTCGGAGAGCATGATGCCCGACACCCACAGCGCGAAGCGCCCGCCGCGCGAAAGGGAAAGCTCCTCGTGGGCAGCAACCTCCTGCACACCCTCCGTCCCCGGCCCGGCGAGTGCCGCGTCGGCCTCGTCGACGGTAAAAGTTGCGACCTCTGGTTGGTCGACGGTTGAAGGAATGGTTTGGTGGGTGGATGAAAGGATAGGCCCCCGCACCGGCTCGGTTGCCGCTACCGCGCTTGTGGCGTGCGCTTCCCCGGCGGCGTCGGCGGTGACCCCTCCTTCCGTGGTCTCCCGGCGCTCCCTCGCAGCGCGCGCGAACGCGGTGGGCACCACCACCAGCGAGAGCAGCGGCGCGGCCGCGATCCCCAAGGCGACCGCGGTTTGGCCGCTGGCGAGGCCGAGCGCGACCGCCAACGCGAAGCAGATCCGCGAGGTGGACTCCATCAACACCAGCGCGCCGAACAGGCCGAAGTACTGGTGGCCGGCCAGCCAGCCCCGTGCGAAATAGCTGCCGGCGTAGGCGAGGGTGCCGACGACGAGCACCCAGTAGAGCGCGGTGTAGCCGTCGAAGACTTCGTGGATCAGCTGTTCATGCAGCGCCAGGGCGACGACGAGGAAGAGCAGCGCGAAGCCGCCCTGCAGCGCGAGTGGGACGCGCAGCGGGTGCTGGGCGTGCCCGCGGGCGCGGCGCTCGGCGATCGTGCGCGAAAGCAGCTGTTCGACGGGGCGGTAGATCACCGAGATCACGACGAACATCACCGACCACAGCACGTCCAAACGCTGGGCGGCTTCGGCACTGAGGACGTGGGAGGCGATCGAGAAGTAGGCGAACGTCAGCAGCCCGGTCGCGGCGATCCCCACCGAGAGGAGCCGCGCGCCGCTGCCGTATGAGCGGCCGGTGGGGGTGCCCGTGTCGTCAGAGGTGGATGGCCGACCGAGCGGGGCGGTGGTCGGGGGGACGGGGCGTTGTGAGTGCTGCTCCGCGACCGGTGTATAGCGATGGCTATCGGCCTTTTGATTTTTCATTGCAACACCCACGCGCCTCGCCCGTTCGGAGCCCGAAGGGGACCACCCCGGGTCAAAGACGCACGAGCAGCATCGTCCACGGGAACGGCGAGCGCACCTCGGCGACCGTCCCGTGACGCGCGAGCAGGCGCACGAACGAGCGCCGCGACCAGTGATTGAGGTGCCCCGGGGTGTTGCCGAGCTCGCGCAGGTAGGCGCCGCGGGCCATGTTGAGCGCGCGCCACAGCGGCTCGCGCGGGACCGAGACGAGCAGGTGGCGCGAGGCGCAGCGCGCCATCTCGGCAAGCGTATGGGCTGGGTCGGGCACGTGCTCGAGCACCTCGATCGCGGACGCGAGATCGAACTCGCCGTCGGCGAACGGCAGGTTCCCGGCGGGCATCACGCGGTACTCGAGGTTGGGCGCCTGCCGCTGCGCCCAGCCGGCCTGAATCGACTCCTCCTCCAAATCGATGCCGACGATCCGCCGCCCCTCGAAGCGCTGCGCCCACTGGTGCACGAGCACCCCCTCGCCGCAGCCCACATCCAGCAGCGAAGCGGGATCGGCCCGCGCGAGCAGGTCGTCGAGGTCGCGCTCGAACCCCGCCATCAGCCGCCGCGCGAGCGGGTTGGTCGAGCCGTACTTGTCGTAGGTATTGCCCGTGACGACACCGTCGCGGGAGAGCGTGACGTCGGTGCTCAAGCCCCGATCACCTCGTGCCGCTCGGCATCTCCGGGTTCGTAGTGCGACGGCGGTACGTCCAGCTGCAGCTCGATCCGCCGTACCCGCTCGAACGTGCGCTGGCTGAGCACCCGCTGGGCGGCGAGCAGGTCGCCGATCACGCCGAGCGCCCACAGCACCACGGCGGCGATGAACAGTACCGCGCCGAGGATCAGCGACTGCACGTGGCCCTTGCCGTTGCCCTCCGCGTACGCGACGACAAAGCGAATCCACACGCCGAGCGCCGCCACGCCGATCACCGCGGCGAGGCTCCAGAAGATCCGCAGCGGCTCGTACTGGGCGTAGATGCGGAAGATCGACACCGCGTTGCGGCGCACGTACGCCCCCATCGAGGGGAACAGGCGCGACTCGCGTGTGGCGGGGTTGGTGCGCACCGGGACGTGCTCGACCGCGACCAGCAGCTTGCCGGCCTGGATGATCGTCTCCAGGGTGTAGGTGAATTTCGAGACGACCTGCACCTGCAGCGCGGCCTCGCGGTTGTAGGCGCGGAAGCCTGAGGTCGTGTCGGGTACTGAGGTCGAGGAGGCCTGGCGCACAACCCACGAGCCCAACCGTTGCAGCAGCTTCTTCAGCGGCGAGAAGTGCTCGATCGAGACGACCTCGCGGTCGCCGACGACCATGTCGGCGCGACCCTTGAGGATTGGCGCCACCAGTCGCGCGATGTCTGGACCGTAGTACTGGTTGTCAGCGTCGGTGTTGACGATCACATCGGCGCCCAGCTTCAGGCAGGTGTCGAGTCCGGCCTGAAAGGCGCTCGCGAGGCCCTTGTGGTTGGTGAGTGCCACCAGGTGGTCGACGCCGTGACGGCGCGCCACCTCGATCGTCTCATCGCTGGAGCCGTCGTCGATTACCAGCCACTCGACCGTGTCGAAGCCCTCCAGCTCGCGCGGCAGCTCGGCGAGCGTCAGGGGCAGCGTCTGGGCCTCGTCCCAGCAGGGGATCTGGATGATCAGCTTCATGCGGCGGAAGGCATTCGGTACATCGTGAGGCTGGGTCTCCTGGGAGGGGGCTCTGGGGGAGGGCCTGCCCTCCCCCAGCTAAAGCAGGGGATGTGGATGATCAGCTTCATTGCACGGGGGGTCTTGCCATCGCCTCACAGCCTACCGGCCACATAAGCTCTAGCCAATGCAGAGCGCAACGCTCGCCCGGCCCCGGCGCGACCACACATGGCCGGCACGCCTACGCGCGGTGCCGGGCGCCACCTGGGCGCGGCTTGGCTTCGCGGCGCTCTGCGTGGCGGCGCTCGTGGGGTACTTCGCCTTCCCCACCTACCCGACCTACGACTCCTTCTACGCGCTGCTGTGGGGGCGCGATCTGCTGCACCTGCAGCTACCCGACTTCGGCGTCTACCGTGCCCCCACCGAGCACCCGCTGGCGCTCGCGTTCGGGATGCTCTGCTCGCTGTTCGGGCAAACCGGCGCGCGGCTGATGGTGCTCGGCTCGATCGCCTCGTTCGTGGCGCTCACAGCCGGGCTCTTCCGGCTCACCCGCCTCTGCTTCGGGCCGCTCGTGGCAACGCTCGCGGCGCTGTTGATGCTGACGCGCCTGTACGACGCCAACCTCGCCGCGCAGGGCTACCTCGATCTCACCTACCTCGCGCTGATCGTGTGGGCGACGGCGCTGGAGGTCGAGCGCCCGCGCCGCGGCACGCCCGTGTTCGTGCTGCTCGCGCTCGCCGGCCTGCTGCGCCCCGACGCGTGGGTGCTCACCGGGGTGTACTGGCTGTGGTGCGCGTGGCCTGCGCGCGCGGTGCTCTCGCCGAGGGCGGGTCGTGGGGGAGCGGTGACCGGTGGGTCGCAGGCGGATCGCGGGGGCATTGCCGGTCCTTCACGTGCGGATCGCGGCGCGGCGACCGGCCCACCGCCGCGTGTGCTGATCGGTTACCTCGCGCTGGTGTGTGCTGCGCCGCTGGTATGGGTCGCAATCGACACGCTCGTCACCGGCGATCCGCTGTACTCGCTGCACTCCACCGCGGTGCTCGCCGCCGAACTGGAACGCACCAAGGGCTTCACCTCCGTGCTCGCCGCCACCTGGCGCTACCTGGTGCGGATCGACAAGCTGCCGATCGTGCTCGGCGGCCTCGCCGGGGCGGCGCTCGGGCTCTGGCTGACGCCCCGCCGCGCGCGCGTTCCGCTCGCGGTGCTGGCACTGCTGCTGCTCATCTACGTCGCCGAGGGCGCCTCCGGGGCGTCGGTGATCGACCGCTACATGATGGGCGCCGCGGCGCTGCTGCTGCCCTTCTGCGCGCTGGCGATCGGCGGCTGGTCGCTGCTGCGCCCCGGCTCGCTGCTGCGGCGCGCGTGGATGGCGGCGGGCGCCGCACTGCTCGTGTACGGCGCGGTCGCGGCGGTGTCGGTCACCAGCCTCTCCAATGCGCGCACCACGCTCGCCTACCACGACGACTTCCACGAAGGGCTCGCCGTCGCCCTGCACAGCCCCGCGGTACGCGCCGAACTGGCGCGCTGCCCGCTGCTGTCGCTGCCCGACAACAAGCTGATCCCCGACGCTCGCTGGATCCTCGACGTGAGCAACCAGCACGAGATCGTCGCCCGCAGCGAGGCGCGCGCCGACAGCGAAGCCGGCGACCCTGCGCTCAGCGACCGGATCGCCCGCGCCAGCGTCGCGGTGTACCCGCTCGGCGCCGCCGTCTTCCAGGAGGCGATCGTCGACGTCGGTGACGATCCGCTCGACCAGATCCCCCTGCACGGCTTCCGGCGGATCTACACGAGCCGCTACTACGCGGTGTATGGCAACTGCTGAGGGGAGCACCGCGCCCGGGCCCCCGGTGGGGCCCCGCCCGCCGGCGGGAATGCCCGGCGGCGCGGATGCCACGACCGAGTCGGCAGGCGGAACGGGAGGAGGGGGGGGAGAGCGCGCTGGCGCGCGGCGGCTGGTGTGGGCGGGACTCGCGCTCGTGTTGCTGCTGGCGCTCGGCCTGCGCCTGTGGGGCATTCGCCAAGGCCTTCCCTACGCCTACAACTCCGACGAGGACGCCCACTTCGTGCCGCGCGCGATCGGGATGCTCACGCTCGGCTGGAACCCCCACTACTTCGTCAACCCCCCCGCCTACACCGACCTGCTGCGGCTCGTCTTCGCCGCCTGGTTCGGCGGTCGCGTGGGGGTCTCGCACACGTTCGCGACCAACCCCACCGCGGTGTTCACGCTGGCGCGAGTGTGTGCCGCGCTGCTCGGCACGCTCGCGGTGTGGCTGCTGTACGTCGCCGGCGCGCGCCTCTTCGACCGTGGCGTCGCGCTGCTCGCCGCGGCCCTGGAGGCGGTCGCGTTCCTGCCGGTCTTCTACTCCCACCTCGCGCTCAACGACGTCCCTACGCTCGCGCCGCTGACGCTCTCGCTGCTGGGCACGGCGGGCGTGCTGCGCAAAGGCCGCGCGCGCGACTACCTGCTGGCGGGGATCGGCCTCGGTTTCGGCTGCGCCACGAAGTACACCGCGGGGATCGCGCTGCTGCCGCTGCTCGCCGCGGCCGCCTCGCGGTACCTGGAGGCACCGTCGATCGGGCGGCGCGTGCTGGTTGGCCTCGTGCTCGCCGGCGCCGCCGCGCTGATCGCCTTCCTGGTTGCCGACCCCTACTCGGTGCTCGACTTCCACGCCTTCGAGCAGGGCCTTGCCCACCAGTCCTCGCTCTCCGGGGAAACCCAGGGCAAGCTCGGCGCGCCCAGCGAGGGCGGGTTCGTCTACTACCTGTGGACGATCACCTGGGGCCTCGGCTGGGTGCCCGCGCTCGCCGCGCTCGCCGGCGCCGTGATGGTCTGGGGGCGCGAGCGTAAGCTTGGCTGGGTGCTCGTGCCGGCGCCGTTGCTCTACCTGCTCTTCATGGGCTCCGAGGGCCGCTACTTCGGGCGCTGGCTTTTGCCGATCTTCCCGATCCTCTCGTTGCTGGCCGCCTTCGCCGCGCTGCAATGCGCCCGCGCGCTGGCAGACCGAGCTCCCCGCCTATGGCCTGTGTTCGCGGCGATTGCGGTTGGGGCGCTGTGCGCGCAGGGCTTGGTCTACAGCGTCCACTCCGGCCTTGTACTCTCGCGCGCCGACACCCGTTCGCTCGCGCGGGCGTGGATGGTTGCGCACGTGCCCGTCGGCGCCAAGGTGGTGGTCGAGCCGATCGTGCCCGACGAGTGGGTGCAGGACGTCGGGCACCCCACGCTCACCGTGCCCGACGGCGATCGCTGGCTGAAGTATCGGTCGCTGCTCTCGCGGATCGGCCCGTCGGGTGCGCTTGCGCCCGGCGAAGGCCACGTCGTCAGTCTCGAAAACTACGAGCTCACGCTCGCCCCCTCGCTGATTCCTTACTACGAGCGCGAAGGCTACTGCTGGGTGGTGAGCGGCTCCGCGGAGTCCGGCCGCGCGTTCGCCGACCCCGCGCGTGCGCCGCTGGCCGTCGCCTACTACCGGGCGCTTTCGCGGGCGGGGACGGTCGTCTACCACGCCTCGCCCTACCACGCCGGCGCACGTCCGGTCGCGTTCAACTTCGACTCGTCGTTCGACTACTACCCGCTCGCCTACGCCCGCCCTGGCCCCGAAGTGACTGTCTACCGGCTGCACGGTGGGCGCTGTGCGGGAGGGTGAGGCGTTCGCCGTCGCCGTGCGGGGTCGGTCCCCTGCGCGCATGAGGCAACTTTCACGTTCGACACTTTGGCCCGTGCGCGCCGGTTATCCTGGACAGTCGGTATGACCGTCGTCACCGACACCGACAAGCTGCACCTCGCCCGCGCGATCGAGCTCGCGGGGCGCGGCGTCGGGACGGTCAAGCCCAACCCCGTGGTCGGCGCGGTGATCGCGCGCGACGGCGAGGTTTTAGGGGAGGGGTGGCACGAACGCTTCGGGGCCGCCCACGCCGAGGTCAATGCGATCGAGGCCTGCGGGCTCGCCGACCTCTCCGGGGCCACGCTGTACGTGTCGCTGGAGCCCTGCTGCCACGAGGGCAAGACGCCCCCGTGCACCGAGGCGATCGTGCAGGCGGGGATCGGGCGCGTCGTCGTCGGCTCGGACGATCCCACCGAGAAGGCCGCCGGCCGCGGCTTGGGGATCCTGCGCGACGAGGGTGTCGACGTGGTGATCGCCGACGGCGAGCTCGCCACGCGCGCGCGCCTGCTCAACCAGGCCTTCCGCAAGCACGCGCGCGTCGGGCGTCCGTGGGTGCTGTTCAAGTCGGCGATGACGCTCGACGGCAAGGTCGCCACGCGCGCCGGCGACTCGCAGTGGATCAGCGGCGAGGCCTCGCGCGAGCTCGCCCACCGCTGGCGCGCCTCGGTCGACGCGGTGGTGGTCGGCATCGGCACCGCGCTCGCCGACGACCCCCAGCTGACGGCGCGCCCCGAGGGCACCCCCACCTGCCCATCCGAGCAGCCCCGACGCGTGGTCTTCGACTCGCTCGCGCGCCTGCCCTCCGACTCGCGCCTGCTCGCCGCCGCCGCCGAGATCCCGCTGACGGTGGTCGTCTCCAGAGCCGCCGCCCGCGCGGATACCGACGCCCTGGAGGCAGCCGGTGTACAGGTGCTGGTCGCGACGGGCGAGAACGAGCCGGCGCGCGCGCGCTCCGCCCTCGATCAGCTCGGGCAGCTTGGCGTCGCCTCGCTGCTGCTCGAGGGCGGTCCCCACCTCGCGGGCGCCTTCCTCGACGCCGGCGAGATCGACGAGATCCGCCTGTTCCTCGCGCCGCTGCTGTTCGGCGGGCGCACCGCGCGCGACCCCCTGGAGGGCGAAGGCGTCGAGAGCATCGCCGACGCGGTCCGCGCGCTCACGTTCGACTGCGAGCGCGTCGGCGAGGACCTGCTCGTCTCGGCGCGCCTGCGCGAGTGGTGAGCGCCGCGCGGGCAGCTCGATCGCCTGGGCGCCCACCGGTGGCGGGCGCGTGGCGGTCACCGGGGATCAGATGTTCACCGGCCTGATCGCCGACCTCGGCTCCGTGCTTGCTGTCGAGCGCGATGGGGACGGTGCCACGCTGCGCGTTCGCACTGCGCTCGCCTCCGAGCTGGTCGTCGGGGACTCGATCGCGGTCAACGGGGTTTGCCTCACCGCGACCCGTGTAGTTGGCGGTGGGGGAGCGCCTGTTGGTGCGAGTGATCCTGGCCCGGGGGAGCGGGCAGCTGCGGGCGGGGGCTCTGGGGAGTTCGAGGCTCAAGCGATCCGCGAGACGCTGGAGCGCTCCACGCTCGGCTCCCTCTCTCCCGGCGATCCCGTCAACCTGGAGCTCGCGCTGCGCGCGGATGGGCGCCTCGGGGGGCACATCGTGCAGGGGCACGTGGATGGGGTCGGCACCCTCGCCGAGCTGCGCGAGGAGGGCTTCTCCCGGGTCGTGGCGGTCGACGCCGACCCCGCGCTGCTCCCCTACGTTGCGCAGAAGGGATCGATCGCCCTCGACGGTATCTCCCTCACCGTCAGCGCGCTGCGCGAGGGCGGTTTCGAGGTCTCGCTGATCCCCGAGACGCTGCAGCGCACCACGCTCGGTCGGGCTGTGGTTGGGCAGGCGGTTAACCTTGAGGCCGACATCCTCGCCAAGCACGTACAGCGACTGCTGGAGGCCGGAGCATGAGCGCACCCCGAACCACCGCCATCACTTCCTCGACACATCACACGGATCCAGGCACGGCCGCTCCTGCCGCGGCGACTCCGGCGATCCTGTTCGCCACGATCGAGGAGGCGATCGAGGAGATCCGCGCGGGACGGATGGTCGTCGTCTGCGACGACGAAAACCGCGAGAACGAGGGCGACCTCGTGATGGCCGCGCAGTTCGTCACCCCCGAGGCGATCAACTTCATGGCCAAGGAGGCGCGCGGCTGGATCTGCCTGGCGCTCAGCCCCGAGCGCTGCGATGAGCTGGGGCTCGAGCTGATGACCGCGAAGAACGAGTCCGCGCTGCAAACTCCCTTCACGGTCACAATCGAGGCCCGCAACGGCGTCACCACGGGCGTCTCCGCGCACGACCGCGCGCACACGATGCAGGTCGCCGTCGACCCTGGTTCCAAGCCCGAGGATCTGGTGCAGCCGGGGCACGTCAACCCGCTGAAGGCGAAGGCCGGCGGGGTGCTGGAGCGCACCGGCCACACCGAGGCGAGCGTCGACCTGGCGCGCCTGGCGGGGCTGATCCCGGCCGGGGTGATCTGCGAGATCATGAACGAGGACGGCTCGATGGCGCGCGTACCCGACCTCGCCGACTACTGCGAGCGGCATCGGCTGAAGATGGTGACGATCGCCGACCTGATCGCCTACCGGCGGCGCAACGACCGGCTCGTCGAACGCGTCGTCACCACGCGGCTGCCCACCGCGTTTGGGGATTTCGAGGCGGTCGGCTACCGCTCGCTGGTCGATGAGAAGCACCACGTAGCGCTCGTCAAGGGCGAGGTCTCCGGGCGCCCCGACGTGCTCGTGCGCGTGCATTCGGAGTGTTTGACCGGCGATGTCTTCCACTCCCTGCGCTGCGACTGTGGCGAGCAGCTGGAAGCGGCGCTGGGGACCATCGAGCGCGCTGGGGAGGGGGTGCTGCTGTACCTCTCCCAGGAGGGCCGGGGCATCGGCCTCTTGAACAAGCTGCGCGCCTACCGCCTGCAGGAGGACGGCCTCGACACGGTCGAGGCCAACGAGCGCCTGGGGTTGCCCGCCGACCTGCGCGACTACGGGATCGGCGCGCAGATCCTCTCCGACCTCGGCCTCTCCTCGATTCGCATTCTCACCAACAACCCGAAGAAGATCCGCGGCCTGGAGGGCTACGGGCTGTCGGTCTCCGCGCAGCTGCCGATCGAGCAGGCGCCCAACGAGCACAACACCGACTATCTGCGCACCAAGGCACGGCGTATGGGCCACACCCTCCACCACCAGGGGCTCAACCTCGACGAGGAGCTGCTGCACTCAGAGCGCGCTCACGACCGCGAGCAGGCGCACGAGCGCCAGAAGGAGCACAGCGAGCGGCCGGGCGGGGCCGCGTGAGTGCCGTGGAGCAAGGGAGTGCCGCGGAGCAGAGGAGTGCCGCGGAGCAGAGGAGTGCTGTGGAGCAGAGGAGTGCCGTGGAGCAGGGGCCGGCCGACTCCGCAATCGAGCGCCAGGCCAGGCGGGTGTTGAAGGACTTGGGGGACCTGCCGGCGCCCTCCCCTACAAGCCGGCAGCGCTTCGCGATCGCCGTGGGCCGCTTCTACGAGGATCTCGCGCAGCGACTGGTCAGTGGCGCCCAAGCGGGATTCGCCGATGGCGGCGCCGACGAGGTGGACATCTTCGATGTCCCCGGCGCTTTCGAGCTGCCGCTCGCCGCGCGCTACGCCGTGGACTCCGGGCACTACGCCGGCGTTGCCTGCCTCGGCGCGGTGATCCGCGGCGAGACCGACCATTACGACTTCGTCTGCGCCGAGGCCGCGCGCGGGATCATGCAGGTCCAGCTCGACACGAGCGTGCCGTGCGCCTTCGGGGTGCTGACTTGCGCGACGATGGAGCAGGCGCTCGCGCGGGCCGGCGGCGACAAGCGCGACCAGGGCCGCCACGCCGCCGAGGCGGTGCTGCGGATGTCCGCGCTGCGCGCCGAACTGCGGGCTTCCCCGCCAAGCGGCTAAACTGCATCCCGCAATGGCAAAGGTATGTCACAGCTGCGGGAAGGGACCGGCGTACGGCAACAGTCGCAGCCACTCGATGGTCGCCACCCGACGGCGCTTCGAGCCCAACCTGCAGAAGGTGCGGATTCTCGTCGGCAAGGCGCCGCAGCGGGTATATGTTTGCACCCGCTGCTTGAAAGCCGGCAAGGTTGTCAAGGCGCTCTGAGGGTTTCTGAGCCATCGCTCGGATTCTCCCGGCTTGCTGGCGTCGGTGGAGTATCAACTTTTTGGGCCCCTACCACCAACTGGACCTGTGGGCAGCAACCAGATGACAGTTGTGAGAGGTCCAGTTGCTGGTCGGTTCGCCCGCTGCACGGACTGGCGAGCGTCAAGGCCGCACGCCGGTGGGTTGCGTAACCTTGACGGGCCCACCGCGTAGCTCCTTGCATGGCCCGCGGCGCGCCTCGGGCGGACAGATGATGCAGACCGCAGTAACCGACACCAACCTGCTTCGCTTCCGCGCCGCGGTGGCAGGTGCGCTGGCGCACCTGGAGTCCCGCCGCCAGGAGGTCAACGACCTAAACGTCTTCCCCGTCGCCGACGGCGACACCGGCGACAACATGGCGCTCACGCTGCGCGCCGTGCTGGGCGAGCTCGACCGCCTGCAGGGGGCCGACGAGACCCGCACGATCGACGAGATCGGCCGCGAGGAGATCGTGCAGTCGGTCGCGCGCGCCGCGCTGTTGGGGGCGCGCGGCAACTCCGGGGTGATCCTCTCGCAGCTGATCCGCGGTGCCGCCGAGGAGCTGGTCTCGCGTCCCGGCGAGCTGATCGACGCGGCGTTGATTGCCGCGGCCCTCGAGAACGCCGCGGAGCGGGCCTACGCCTCAGTACGCAGCCCGGCGGAGGGTACGATCCTCACCGTCGCGCGCGAGATGGCCGAGCGGATCGCCGCCGAGAACGAGCGCGACCCAGAGGGCACCCGCCTGCATCCCGCCGCCGCGCCCGAGCTGCAGGACCGTGCGATCGCCACCACGCTCGAGCAGGCCGTCGCTGCCGGGCAGGAGTCGGTCAAGCGCGGCCCCGAGCTGCTTGCCGCGCTGCGCGACGCGGGTGTCGTCGACGCCGGCGGCTACGGCTTGGTGGTGATCTTCGCGGGCGTCGTCGCAGCACTGCGCGGCGATGACCCGCCGCCGCTCGACCACTATGCCCCGGCACGCATCCACCACCCCGAGCACCACTCCTCCACCCACCGCTACTGCACCAACTTCGCGGTGACCGGGCATGCGCTTGAGTCCGAGCGCTTCCTCCCACGGCTGGAGGCGCTCGGCGACTCCGTGCTGGTGGTTGGCGACGCCGCCACGCTGAAGGTGCACATCCACACCGACGACCCTGAGCGCGCCACCGCGGTGTTCGACGGCGCCGGGGAGGTGTCGCACCTCGACGTCGCCGACATGCGAGCCCAGGTTGCGGAGCGCGATGGGCGGCTGGGGACGAACGGAGGCTCGTCCGGCCAGCAGTCGGCTGGCCCGTCGGCCGACGGAGCCCCCGGCGTCGGCGCGCACGGGCTAGGTGGGCTGGCCGGCGTATCCACCAACGGGCTGGCCGCCAATGGGCCGGCAGCGGGCAGCGCGGGTGCTGAGCAGGCGGTGCGCTGCGGCGCGGTGGCCGTCGTCAGTGGCGAGGGCCTGAAGAGGCTGTTCGTGGAGCTCGGCGTGCACACGCTCGACGGCGGCCCGACGCTCAACCCTTCTACCTACGAGCTGCTTGCCGCGATTCACGAGGTGCCCTCAGAGGAGGTGCTGGTGCTGCCCTGCTCCCCCAACGTGGTGATGGCCGCCGAGCGCGCCGCGGAGCTCTCCGACAAGCAGGTCATGGTCGTTCCCGCGCTCAGCCAGCAGGCGGCGCTCGCGGCGGCCGTCGAGTTGCTCGCAGACCGCCCGCTGGAGCAGAACGCGCAAGCGCTGAATGAGGCACTCGCGAGGGTGCGCACGGGTGCTGTCGCCCGCGCCGCCCGTGCCGACCCCGCGGGCCGCTTCGCCCCCGGTGAGGCCGTCGGCTTCCTGGGAGAGGAGGTCGTGGCGTGGGGCGAGCCCGCCGCCACGCTGCGCCACGTGCTGGTGGCGCTCGCCGACGGCGCCGAGCTGCTCAGCGTGCTCGCTGGCGAGGCGGCGCCGCTCGACCCTCCCGCGGTCGCCGCGTTGCTCGATGGTGATCTCGGCGCGGCTGAGCTCGAGCAGCGCCACGGTGGGCAGAGCGCCTACTGGTGGCTGCTCGCCGCGGAGTGAGAAACAACTCGCGCTTTAACCGATTTCGGTCACTCTGCTTGCGGGATCGCTCGATGTCGAGCGTTGATGGCATTTCCGGGCCCGTCGGCTCGGGTTCACGAGGCGGGGTCGGAAACAGACCCACAGTTTACATTCCCCAGCGGGTAGGTTCTGAGGCGTAGGTCTGCCGCTTGGATCTCAGGCGGCGGTTACGGCAGGCTCCGGAAAATGTTTCTGACCCGTGGGTCAGGCGCTGGTGTCTGCGCTTTAACGACTCGACAAAGGAGCAGTGAAGACCATGAAGCATATAAGGATAATTGGGTTGGCGCTCGTCGCCCTGTTCGCGCTGGGAGCTATTGCGGCGACATCGGCGATGGCGGCGCCGGAACATATCTACAAGGTCGAAGGAAAAAAACTGGAAGCCGGCGAAAAAGAAGAAATCACCTCCAAAGCCAAGACGGAATTCGTTCTGAAGGGCACGGGTCCTCTTGGGATCAAATCAGAAACCAAATGTAAAAAACTGAAACTAAACGCCGCCGAAAAACCAGTCATCACTGGCGGCACGCCGGGGAAGTCGGAAAAAGAGAAGATCGAATTCGAAGAATGCACGGCTACGGTCGGCGGTTCGAAATGCAGCTCCGTGACGGTCGAAAGCGCCTCTACAAATAACGAACTCGTCACGATTGTCCTGCCAGCGTCGAAAGCGGGGAAACTCGCGACGTTATTCGTACCTGCCAGTGGCAAAGTGTTTACGAAAATCAAATTCACCAAATGCGGGATCTTTGGCAGCCAGTCGGCCGAAGTTGAAGGTAGCTCCGCTGCATTGATCAGCCCCGAAAAAACCGAAGCCGTGAACGGTATCTTGATTTGGAACGAAAAAGAAGAAATCACCGAAACGGAAAAACAAAACGGCGAAAAGGGTAAAGACGGTTTGAAATTCAACGGCAACGCCGCCACCATCAACGGTGAAGCCGAAGTGGCATTGGTCAGCGGCAAGAAATGGGGCGCCTTCTAGAGGACCTGCTTCTCGGCGTCAAGCAATTGAAGTTGCGGTGGGAGCTGCGCGTGAGCGGGCTCCCATCGCTTGTTAGCTGCTGAAAATGAAAGGATGTGGAGATGATCAAGATGGCCCCAAAAGCATCTAATACGAGGTATGTAAAGATATTCGGGCTGGCCCTCGTGGTCATGTTCGCGATTGGTGCGCTCGGGTCGACGACAGCGGTCGCGGCCGAACACATCTACAAGGTCGAAGGCAAAGAACTAAAAGCCGGCGAAGAAAAGGAAATCACGGCCAAAGCCTCCGAAGAATTTACGTTACGGGGCAAAGGCGCCCTCGAAATTGAAACAGTTACGAAATGCAAAAAATTAAAATTAAGGGCTAGTCTAAAACCAGTGATTATCGGCGGTAACCCGGGCACCTCCAAGAATGAGATAATCGAATTAGAAGAATGTGTGGACACTATCGGCGGGACTAAATGCTCTTCAGTGGAAATCGAAGAGGCTACGACGAACGATGAACTAGTCACGGTCAGAGCGCCCAGCGAATTAAACGGCAAGCTCGCGACGCTGTTCACTCCAGCGTCGGGGAAAGTGTTAGCAAAAATCAAATTAAACAAATGCGGGATCTTCGGTAGTCAGTCGGTTACTGTGGAAGGCACGACTGCCGCGCTGGTCGAGCCGGAAGCGACGGAAGCGCTCGAAGTAATGTTGGTTTGGAACGAAAAAATGGAAATCACGGAAGTCGAAAAACAAAACGGCACGAAGGAAAAAGTTGGCCTGATTTCCAATGGTAAAAAGGTCACCCTCAACGGGTCGGCCTTAGTGTCGCTGGTCAGCGGACAGAAATGGGGCGCCTTCTAGGCCCCTGCAGTGCCGCAGCCAGGGCGGTGGTTGCGTGGGGTCGCGCGCTTTGACGACGCGGCCCTACCGCCTGTCCGCCGGTCGGTGCATCATGGAGGGCTCTATGGCAACCGTGATCGTGAAGCCGGCGTCCGCGCAGCCGGGCATGTTTGCCTCTGGGTATATACCCACGCGCGCCGAGCTGCTGGCGGTGCCGCTGCGCACCCCGCGGCCCTCACGCCTGGAGAAGCCACTCGACCTCCCTGCCGGGAAGCTCGCCGACGGACTGCGCACGCTTGGGATCGAGACCGCGGGGGCGCTGCTCGAGCATCTGCCGCGCGACCGCCGCGAGGCGCGCGCGATCGCGCAACTGCGTCCGGGCGAGCAGGCGACGGTGGCGGTCGAGGTCGAGTCGATCGCAGCGCGGCCGGTGCGCCGCCGCGGGATGCGCCCGCTGGTCGAAGCGACCGTGTTCGACGAGACCGGCGCGATGGGCGCCGCCTTCTTCAACCAGCCGTGGCTGGTGGATCGCTACCGCTCGGGCACGCGCCTGCTGCTGCACGGCAAGGCGCAGGTGGGGGGTCGCTTCGCGGTCACCCACCACGCACCCGGGGGCGAGCTTGCAGGTGCGCAGGGGGCGGGGGAGATCGCGCATTACCCCGCCACGGTAGGGGTCAGCTCGACGCAGATCGCGGCGCTGGTGCGCGAGCACCGCGGCGCGCTCGCTGACGTGGCCGAGCCGCTGCCCGCGAGGATGCGCGCCGCCGAGCGCCTGCCCGATCGCGCGGGGGCGCTGGCGGCGGTGCACTTCCCGCGTAGTGGGGAGGAGGCGGAGGCGGGGCGCGCGCGGCTGGCGTTTGAGGAGCTGCTGTTGATGCAGCTGACGCTGCTGCGCCGCCGGGCGCTGCGTGGGTCGGGCAGGGCGACGGCGCTGGTGGAGCCCCCGAAGCTGACCGCTCGCTGGCTGGCGGAGCTGCTGCCGTTCGCGCCGACCGCCGACCAGACCGCGGCGATCGTGGCGATCGACGCCGACCTCGCGCGCGCGTGCCCGATGCAGCGCCTGCTGATGGGGGAGGTCGGCTCGGGCAAGACCGTGGTGGCGCTGTATGCGCTGCTGCGCGCGGTCGAGCACGGTATGCAGGGCGCGTTGATGGCACCCACGGAGACGCTCGCCGAGCAGCACTTCGCCACGCTGCAGGCGCTGGTCCCCGAGGGGCTGCTGCCATCCGCGCTGCTGACCGGCTCGACCCCGTCGCGCCGTCGCGCCGATCTGCTCGGCAAGCTTGCCACCGGGGAGCTGAAGCTGGTGGTTGGCACGCACGCGTTGATCGAGGACGACGTCGTCTTCGACCGGCTCGCGGTGGCGGTGGTGGATGAGCAGCATCGCTTCGGTGTGCGCCAGCGCGCGGCGTTGGATCGCAAGGGGCCCGAAGACCTTGCCCCTCATGTGCTGCACATGACGGCCACGCCGATCCCGCGCACGCTGGCACTGACCGCGTACGGCGACCTCGACGTAACGCGCCTGCGCGAGCTGCCGCGCGGCCGGCAGCCGATCGCCACACACGTGGCGGCGAGCGTGGCGGAGCGGGCGCGCGCGTACGAGCGGATCTGCGAGGAGCTGCGCGCCGGGCGCCAGGCGTACGTGGTGTGTCCGCTGGTCGAGGAGTCTCAGGACCGAAGCCGGGAGACGCTCGCCTCCGGCGAGCATCCCCGTTTCGGCCAGCCGGCCGATCAGTCGGTCGCATCTGATCGACGATCGGCGCGGGCCGCGACCGCCGAGTATGAGCGCCTGCGCACCGGCGAGCTGCGCGAGTTCCGCCTGGAGCTGCTGCACGGCCAGCTGCGCCCCAAGGAGAAGCGCGCGGCGATGGCGAGGTTTGCGGCGGGCACGGCGGACGTGCTGGTGGCTACGACCGTGATCGAGGTGGGGATCGACGTGCCGAACGCGACCGTGATGCTGGTCGAGAACGCCGAGCGCTACGGGATCTCCCAGCTGCACCAGCTGCGCGGGCGAATCGGCCGCGGCGAGTATCCCTCGGTGTGCCTGCTGCTCGGTCCGCGCAATGCGCGCCGGCTGCGCGCGCTGGCGGAGCACAGCGACGGATTCGAGCTCGCCGAGATCGACCTGGAGCTGCGCGGGGAGGGCGAGCTGGCGGGCACCCGCCAGCACGGGCAGGCCGAGCCACGGGTAGCGGTCCTGCCGCAGGACACGGCCCTGCTCGAACGGGCCCGTGTATGGGCCGAACGGCTGCTCGCCGTCGATCCCGCGCTGGCGGCCCCGGAACATGCGCCGCTGGGCGAGGCGCTCGAGCGTGCGCTGGGCGAGGAGGCGCGCGAGCCGCTGCGGGCATGAGTGGGCGATGATCCCGCGGTGCGTGTGATCGCGGGCAAGTACGGCGGGAGGCGGCTGCGCGCACCGCGGGGCCGGACGACGCGGCCGACCTCCGATCGCGTTAGGGAGGCGCTGTTCTCGATGCTGGGAGAACTGGACGGGCAGGTCGTGTTGGACCTGTTCGCGGGTACCGGTGCGCTCGCGATCGAGGCGCTCTCACGCGGCGCGGAAAGGGCTGTGCTGGTCGAGTGCGACCCCCGGGCGCTGGAGGCCCTGAGGGCGAACCTGGAGGAGCTGGGGCTCGCGGCGGAGGAGGCGGAGGTGCGCCGCGCCGACGCGCGTGCGGCACTGCGCAACGCACGCGAGCGCGCGGAGACATACGATCTTGTCTTCGTCGATCCGCCCTACCGACATGCGGGTGTGCTGGGGCGTGAGCTGGGGGAGGCATTGCCGCCCCTGCTCGCGCCGCGGGCGCGCGTGGTGACGGAGAGCGATCGCCGCACCGAGCCGCCGCTGCAATCTCCGCTCCTGGAGGTGGAAGCACAGCGGCGCTACGGAGACACCGTGATCACGATTCAACGCCGAAGATGAGCCTCGACAAGTCAATAGCCGTCTGTCCGGGCTCCTACGACCCGGTGACCAACGGCCACCTCGACGTGATCCGACGCGCGGCAGGGTTGTATGAGCAGGTGGTCGTGGCGGTGGTGGGGCGGTCGGTGCGCAAGAACGCGACGCTGTTCGACATCGACGAGCGGGTGGGCTTCATCGAACGCGCGACCGCCAACCTGCCGGGGGTGCGGGTCGAGCCGTTCAGCAACCTCGTGGTCGAGTTCGCGCGCAGCGTGGGGGCGAAGGCGATCGTCAAGGGGCTGCGGGCGATCTCCGACTTCGAGTACGAGCTCGAGCTGCACCAGCTCAACCGCCGGCAGGACCCCGAGATCGAGTCTGTGTACCTGATGTCGAGCTCGCAGTACAGTTTCCTGTCATCGAGCGGTGTCAAGGAGCTCGCCACGTTTGGGGGCCGGATCGACGATCTGGTGCCGGCAGAGGTGGCGGCACGGTTGCAGGAAGAGTTGCGGCGCTGACGAAATTGGAGAAGGTTCTATGGACGTACTGGTACTGATCGACAAGCTGGACGACTTGGTGCACAACGCCAAGCCGGTGCCCCTTACCGACCAGGTGAGGGTCGACAAGGAGGAGATCTACGACATCCTCGACCAGATGCGCGCGACGATCCCTGAGGAGATCAAGCAGGCACGGTGGATCGTCAAGGAGCGCCAGGAGATGCTGGCGGAGGCCAAGCGCGAGGCTGAGAAAATCGTCACGGAGGCGCGCGAGCGCCAGGAGCGCCTGGTGGGAGACGAGGAGGTCACTAAGCAGGCCGAGCGCGCGGCGGAGGACATCATCGAGGATGCTCGCGCCCGCGAGCGCGAGATCCGCCTCGGCGCCGAGGACTACGCGGATGAGATCCTCAGCACGCTGGAGGTCAACCTCTCGAAGATCATCAGCGCGGTCGGGCGCGGCCGCGAGCGGCTGCAGGGCAAGGACGAACCCGCCGAGGTCTCCTAGGCGCCACTCCCCCGAGTGTTGTGGCCCGGCGTGAGGACCCGACGGTCGTCTTTCGCGTCCACCGGCGACCGCGATCCTGGTGTCCCATGAATCGAAATCTGGCGCGGCCTTCGTGGCGATCGTGCCGAGTCGGGTAGCTTTTGCCGTATGAGTTCGCCCCTGGAGCACCGCCTGGAGGTCGCCCGTGCATTGCTGGGTACCGGAATGTTGCGCCTGGAACGGCCGGACAAAGTCGCGCGTGCGCTGTCGACGCTTCGTCGCTGGGGCTCGAGCTCGGCCGCGGCATACGCGATCTCGGCGATCCGCTATCCGGAGCGGGTGGCGATCGTGGACGAGCGCGGTGCGCTGACATTCGCCGAGGTCGACGCCCGTACGAACGCCCTGGCGCGGGCACTGCGAACCGCTGGTGTGACCGAACAGGATGGGGTCGCGATCATGTGCCGCAACCACCGCGGTTTCATCGAGGCGACCGTCGCGTGCGCGAAGCTTGGGGCGAGCGTGCTGTATCTGAACACGGCGTTCGCCGGACCGCAGATCACTGACGTGCTGCGCAGGGAGGCGCCGGTGGCGCTGATCTACGACGAGGAGTTCGCCGGCCTCGTGCGCGAGGGCGCGGGAGAGATGCGGCGCTTCGTCTCCTGGCGCGAGCCGCTGGGGCGGCGGGCAGCAGACGGACCGCTGGGGGAGGCAGCCGCGCCGGCGGGCGCAGCAGTCGAACGTGGGCGGCGGCCCGGCGGACTCGCATGCGGCCGCGGCGGGAAGTCCGGAGAGCAACGGTGCGGGGCACAGGGACCCGTGGGTGGAGGAGCTGATCGTGCGCGGCGACCACTCGCCGCTACAGCCGCCGAGCGGAGACGGGCCGCGTGGTGATCCTCACCTCGGGCACGACCGGCACGCCCAAGGGTGCGAAACGCAAACAGCCCGACTCGCTGGAGCCGGCGGCGGCGCTCTTCTCGAAGATCCCGCTGAAGGCGCGCGAGACGACCGTGATCGCGGCGCCGATGTTCCACTCGTGGGGGTACGCACACTTCACGCTGGCGCTGCCGCTGGCCTCGACACTGGTGCTGCGGCGGCGCTTCGATCCCGAGCAGACGCTGGCCGACGTGGCGCGCCACCGCGCAACCGCGCTCGCCGGTC
This sequence comes from uncultured Solirubrobacterales bacterium, assembly GCA_963812955.1. GTDB lineage: Bacteria > Actinomycetota > Thermoleophilia > Solirubrobacterales > Solirubrobacteraceae > Palsa-744. Next base: position 103,419 of record CAWEXC010000001.1, on the reverse strand, counting down.
GTGCCGGTGATGCTGCAGCGGATCATGGAGCTGCCGCCGGAGACGCTCGAACGCTACGACACCTCGGCGCTGCGGATCATCTCGGCCTCGGGCTCGGTGCTCCCCGGCGAGCTGGCGACCCAGGTGATGGACACGTTCGGGGAGGTGCTCTACAACCTGTACGGCTCGACCGAGGTCGCGTGGGCGACGATCGCCACCCCGCAGGATCTGCGCGCGGCGCCGGGCACCGCCGGGCGCCCGCCGCTGGGAACCGTCGTCAAGATCCTCGACGCCGAGGGGCGCGAGCTGCCGCAGGGGCAGCGGGGGCGGATCTTCGCCGCCAACGAGATGGTGTTCGACGGCTACACCGGGGGCGGGGGCAAGGAGATCGTGCGCGGGCTGATGAGCACCGGCGACATGGGCCACATCGACGCCGGGGGACGCCTGTTCGTGGACGGCCGCGACGACGAGATGATCGTCTCCGGCGGCGAGAACGTGTTCCCGCGCGAGGTCGAGGACCTGCTGGCAAAGCACCCGCAGATCGAGGAGGCCGCCGTGATCGGCGTGGAGGACGAGAAGTTCGGCCAGCGGCTGAAGGCGTTCGTCGTGGCGCGCGAGGACGCCGAGCTGACCGAGGACGCGGTGAAGGAGTACGTCAAGGAGAACCTCGCCCGCTACAAGGTGCCGCGCGACGTGGTGTTCCTGGAAACGCTGCCGCGCAACGCGACGGGCAAGGTGCTCAAGCGGGAGCTGCGACCACCGATAGGGTGGATGGCCGCCGGAGGGCGGCCCGCGGGGCAGTCGCTGGGGAAGGGCGGTAGCCGGGCGCCCGCTGGCGGTGCCACGGCGATGCGCGCTGCAATGCCCGCGCTACCGACAAGCTCGACCTGGAGAGCCTGCATCTCAGCGCCGGCGAGGGGCGGCGCCTGGAGCTGGCGGTCGAGATCGAGCCGCTGGTGCTGGGGGGCGAGCGTTATGTCGCCCAGCCGCTGCACCCGGCGGTGACGCTCGACGTCTCGCGCATGGTCGGCCACGGGTATGCGCTGCGGCTGCGCTTCACGGCGGCGCTGGCGGGGCCGTGCATGCGCTGCCTGACGGGGGCGGCCCCAGAGGTGGAGGTGGACGCGCGCGAGGTGGACCGCCCGGAGGAGGGGAGGAGCTGTCGAGCCCCTACATCCGCGACGAGATGCTCGACCTCGCAGCGTGGGCGCACGACGCGTTCGCGCTCGGTGCCCCCACGCAGGTGCTGTGCCGCTCCGACTGCGCCGGACTCTGCCCGGTGTGCGCGGTCGACCTCAACGAGGCGGGCCCGCGGACACCACCACGAGCGCGAGCCCGACCCGCGCTGGGCGAAGCTGCGCGAGCTGAAGCTGGAGTAGCCGTCGCTCGGCAAACCTGCCTGCGCGCCTCAAACCTGCCTGCGCACCTGCCAGTTGGCCCATGGCTACTAGCGCCTGCTCAGTTGACTCATGGCTACTAGCGCCTGCCAGTTGGCCCCGTGGCTGCTAGCACCTGCCAATTGACTCAAGGCTACTAGCGCCTGCCAGTTGGCCCCGTGGCTGCTAGCCTTCCCCAACCGATGGCCGTCCCCAAGCAGAAGCAGTCGCACAGCCGTACCGCCAAGCGCCGCGCGCAGCACAAGATCAACGCGCCTGCGCTGAGCGTCTGTCCTCGCTGCCACAGCCCTCGCCGCCCGCACCGAGTGTGCGGAGTGTGCGGCACGTACGCCGGTCGCGAGGTCGCAGTCCCCGTCGAACACACCGAGGACCACGACCACGACCACTGACCCGGTGGTCGCGGTCGACGCCAACGGCGCCGACCTCGGACCGGCGGAGGTGGCGGCGGGCGCGGTACTCGCTGCGCAGCAGGGCGCGCGCGTGCTGCTATTTGGGCCGCTCGCGGAGACCGGCGCTGCGCTGGCGGAGCTCGGCACCCCACCTGTGGCGGAGATCTGTATTGCGGTCGCGGGTGTCGAGCTCATTGATGCGCCGCTGTCGATCGCCAAGAGCCCCGACCCCGCCCGCGCCGCGCGCGCCAACCCCGAGGCATCGATCGTGCAGGCCGCGCGGGCGGTGGCGGATGGGCGCGCGCAGGCGCTGGTGTGCGCGGGAGGTACCGGCGCCGCGCTGGCGGCGGGTCTCTTCAACATCAAGCGCGCTCGCGGCATCCACCGCCCCGCGCTGGCGCTGCCACTGCCGGTGCCCGGACATCCGGTGACGCTGCTGGACGTGGGCGCCAACGCGCAGGCACGCGAGGAGCATCTCGTGCAGTTCGCGTTCATGGGCGCGGCGCTTGCGCAGGTGGTGCTCGACGTGCGGCGCCCTCGTGTGGGGCTGCTCTCCAACGGCGAGGAGCAGGGGCGCGGCAGCCCGCTGGTGGTGGCCGCACGCGCGCAGCTAGCCGAGCGCCTCGCCGCCGCCGCTGGGCAAGAGGTTGGGGAAGGCTCTGGGGGAGGTGCTGACGCGAAGACGGAGCCCTTCGCGCCGGCGGGCAGCGTGGAAGGCGGCAACGCGCCTCCCTTCGCGCCGGCGGGAAGCGTGGAAGGCGGCAACGCGCTTCCCTTCGAGTTCGTGGGCAACGTCGAGGGCGGCGACCTGACGAGCGGGGCTGCCGACGTGATCGTCACGGACGGCTTCACCGGCAACATCACGCTGAAGGTGATGGAGGGCGTCTCGCAGACGATGCTGCGGTCGATCCGCGACGCCGCGCTCTCCACATCTCGCGCGAAGCTCGGCGGCGCGCTGCTGCGCCCGGCGCTGCGCTCCTTCCGCGATCAGATCGACCCCGAAGGTCAGGGCGGCGCCTACCTGCTGGGGCTGCGCGGGCTGGGGATCGTGCCCCACGGGAGCTTCACCCGCCACGGCTTCGCGCAGGCGATCTTGCGCGCCGCGCGTGGCGCGCAGGAGGATCTCGTGGGGCGCACCCACGCGGCGCTGGAGCAGGCGGGCGCGCTGCGCTCCGCTCCCAGCCGCTCCGGAAACGAGTGAGCGCCCATGTCTGCCGGCGAGGACGTGGCACGACTGGGGTATGTATTAGTCCGAGTTTGGCGTCCTACCAGCTACTGGACCTCCTATTGCTGTCATCTTGTCGCTGCCCACAGGTCCAGTTAGTGGTATGCCCCCAAACGGAGACACCACCCGACCGGGATCGCTGAGATCGTCGATCGGCCGGAGCCGGTGTGTGGGGCCGTCATCCGCCCGGGGCGGTAGCCTCCACAAGAGATGACCCGCGAGCAGGTATACGAGCTGATCCGCGTCCACCTCGCCGACGAGCTGGAGATCGACCCCGATGAGATCGGGGAGGAGAGTCGCTTCAAAGAGGACCTCGAGGCCGATTCCCTGGACCTGTACACGCTCGTGCAGGAGCTCGAGGACACCTACGGTGTGCAGATCTCCGACGAGCAGGCCGTCGAGATCAAGACGGTGGGGCAGGCGGTGGACTTTGTGCTTGCGCAAGCCCGCGGCGCCGAGGTTTGATGCGCGCGAATGAAGCTGCTGAACGCGCTCTTGGAGGAGCTTCCCGAGGAGCTGTCCCGACAGGTTTTCACGCACGCCTCGTGGAGCGAGCGGCGCAGCGACTCCTATGTGCGCCTCGCCTTCCTCGGCGACTCCGTGCTGGGGCTGGCGGTCACCGCCCACCTCTACCCGCGCCTGGAGGCCGAGCGCTTCGGGGCAGGGCGACTGACGAAGATTCGCGCCCAGGCGGTCTCCGGACCCTCCTGCCGGGCGGTCGCCGAGCGCCTGGAGGTGCCGGAGCGGCTGCGCGCCGCGGCGCCCGCGGGAGTGCAGGAGAACGCGGTGCTGCTCGGGGCGACAGAGCGGGTGCTGGCCTCCGTGATCGAGGCGGTGATCGGGGCCTGCTACCTGCACGTCGGCTACGAGCGCACCGCCGAAGCGGTGGTCGAGGCGTTTCGACCGGAGATCGAGCAGTCATTGGAGAACCCGGTGGATTTCAAGTCCACGCTGCAGGAGCTGTTGGCCCAGCGCGGGGAGCTCGTCACCTACGAGGTGACCGCCGAGCACGGCCCCCCGCACGAGCGCACCTTCGAGGTGGCCGCCTCGGTGGATGGCCGCCCGCTCGGCAGCGGCTCCGGACGCAGCAAGAAGCACGCCGAGCAGCAGGCTGCGCGTCAAGCCGTGGAGAGACTGCAGGCGTGATCCCGTGTATCTGAAGTCGCTCACGCTGAAGGGCTTCAAGTCCTTCCCCGACCGCACCCGCCTCGATTTCGGCCCGGGCGTCTCGGTAGTGGTCGGGCCCAACGGGTCGGGCAAGTCCAACATCACCGACGCCGTGCTGTGGGCGATGGGCGAGCAGTCCCCGCTGGCGGTGCGCGGGCAGTCGATGCAGGACGTGATCTTCGGCGGCGGTCGTGGCGTGCAGGCTCGCAGCGCCGCCGAGGTCGAGTTCGTGCTCGACAACTCCGACGGCACCGTCGCGCTGCCGCTCAGCGAGATCTCGATCCTGCGCCGCCTGCACCGCTCCGGTGAGGGCGAATACCGGCTGAACGGCGCCCGCTGCCGTCTGGTTGACGTGATTGAGGTGCTCTCCGACACCGGCCTCGGCAAGGAGACCCACTCGGTCATCTCCCAGGGCCGCGTCGATGCGATCGTCAACTCCAAGCCCCGCGACCGCCGCCTCCTGATCGAGGAGGCTGCCGGCCTCGGCAAGCACCGCAAGCGCCGCCGCCGCGCCCAGCTGAAGCTCGAACGCACTCAGGACAACCTCGACCGTGCGTTGGACGTCGAGCGCGAGGCCCGTTCGCGCCTGCGTCCGCTCAAGCGTCAGGCCGAGGCCGCCGAGCTGCATCAGCGCCTCGAGCGCCAGACGCTCGAAGCGCGCCTGCAGCTCGCACGCGAGGCGCTGCGTGTCCGTCGCCTGGAGCTCGCCGAGGCCGAGTCCCATGTGCAGGCGGCGCGCGCTGCGCGCACGGAGGTCGAAGGCGGCCTTCAGGAGGTCGTCGCTCGGCGCAGTCTCGCCGAGCGGGCGCTCTCCGAGCGCTCCGAGCGCCACGACGAGCTCTCGCGTCGCGCGCTGCACGCCGGCGCCGCCGCCGAGCGGCTGCAGCTGCGCGGCGAGCAGGCCACCACCACGGCCGCCGGCCTCGCCGAGCGGATCCTGCGCTCCACTCGTGAGATCGAGCTGCTGGAGGAGGCCTCCGCGGAGGGCGAGGCCGGTGTCCTGGATGCCGACGGCGGCCGATCGGAGATTGGGCAGCGGATCGGCGCGATCGAGCACGAGCTCGCCGGGCTGGAGCACGAGCGTGAGGAGCAACTGGAGCGCGAGCTCACCGAGTTGGAGCGCTCCCGAGAGGAGGCCGCCGCCGAGGTCGCCGAGCTCGATACCGCGCTCGCCGAGGCCCGCGAGGCACGCGAAGAGGCCGATGAGCACGCCGAGGAGGCCCGCGGCGCCCTGCGCGAGGCCGAGCGCGCGGTCGAGGCCGCCCGTCGCAACGCCGCCCGGGTGGGCTCCGAGCTGGCCGCCGTCAACCAGTTCCTGCGCCACCACTCGGCACCGCTCACCGCGGCCTCCGCCGCCGCGGCCTCCTCCGCCGCCGCCTCCGACTCCGGAAGGCCTTCGCGCGCTACCTCCTCCGCCGGTGCGTTGTCTTCTTTTTCGTCCCCTACCAGCGGGGCGGGCGGGTCCACCGTGGACGAGCCCGGAGAGGGCGGCTCCGGCGATGGAGTTCCGCGTGCACTGAGCGAGGCGTTGCGCGTCGAGCCCGGCTACGAGCTCGCGCTCGCTGCCGCGCTTGGAGGGCGCCTTGATGCCGCGCTCGTGCCCGACCTGGCAGGTGCTGCCGCGCTGCTCGATCGTGCCGGGCCCGACGGGGCCACCGCGCTGCTGGCCGACCGGCGCGTGTCGGAGCCGCCCCCGGCCGGGGCGTCTGCTCCCCCTGCTCCGGGTGCGCGTCCCCTGCTCGAGCTGGTGGACGGGCCCGCGCCCGTGCTTGCGCTCGCGCGGCGGCTGCTCACCGACGCGTGGGTGCTGGAGCGCCTCGAGGATCTCCCTGACGACTTCGCCGGCGTCGCCGTCACCCCACGCGGGCGTGTGTGGTTTGCCGCCTCGGGCGAGGTACGCCAGGTCGCCGAGGGCGGCTCCGAGCGGGTGCTCGCCCGCCGCAACGAGCGCGAGCAGCTGATCGTCGCCTCCGAGCAAGCGGCCGCCGCCGAGCATGCTGCGCGCACCACCGCCGAGCACACACAGGAGGCTGCCGCCGCCGCGGATCTCGCGCGCGAAGAGGCCGACGGTGAGCTGCGCGAGGCCGTACGCGACCACGCCCGTGCGCTCGAGCAGGAGCGCCACGCCGCCTGGCTGATCGAGCAGCGCCGCGCTGCCCCCGAGCAGGGGCCGCTCGCGGTGCGCCGTGCGCAATTGGAGGGCGAGCTTGCCGCCGAGCGCCGCGCCGCCGAGCGCCTCGCCCGCGAACACGCCGAGCGCCTGGCGCGCCTGGCGCGCCTGCGGGCCCAGCACTCCGCCGACACCGCGCTTGCGCCTCTGGCCGAGCGGCTCGCGGCGGCACTGCACACCACCGGGGAGGCGGTCGCCGCGTGCGCCACCGAGCTGCAGCAGGAGCTCGACAGCTACCGCACCGCCGGCGAGGAGATGGCCGCCGAGCTGCGCGCCTGCGCCGCCGAGGAGGCGGAGATCCAGGCGCGCCTGCGTGCGCAGGGCGAGGCCGTCACCGTCGCTGAGGTCTCCGCGCAGCGCCTTCGCGACCACACCGAGGAGGCCGTTCTGGAGCTGCGCACGGTGCGCGAGCAGCTGGAGCTGCCGGCGGCGACTGGCGGGCCGGGGGAGGACGATTCGGATTTGGAACAAGCCACGCCCACGAGCGACACACGAGACGGGGGCAGCGCGCGGGAGAGTCAGTCACAGCCTGGTATGGCGGTCGCGGGAGACGATGAAGTCGGAGAGTATGCGGCTGGGGAGCGGGACGCAGAGCAGCCTTTGGGAGCCGAGTCGGCACAGGGCGCGTCGGAAGACCGGCCTTGGGGAGTCGAGTCGGCACAGGGCGGGTCGGAAAACCAGCCAGCCGGGGTTGTGGCGCGCGGGGGGGACGTGAGTGAGTCCGACGAAGACCCCGAGCCGCTCGATGCGGAGCAGGTGCAGGCGCTCACCGCCCGCCTGGAGCGCCTGCGCCGTCGGCGCGAGCAGCTGGGGCCCGTCAACCCGCTCGCCAAAGAGGAGTACGCGGAGGCGCTCGCCCACGTCGAGGAGCTGGAGGCCCGCCGCAGCGATCTCGAGACCGCGCTGCGCGAGCTGCGCACCCTGATCCGGGACACCGACCGCCAGATCCACGAGACCTTCCGCGCCACCTTCGAGGCCGCCGCGCGTAACTTCGAGGAGCTTGCGCGCGATCTCTTCCCCGGTGGTGGCGGCCAGCTGCGACTCGTCAAGGATGCGCTCGTGCCCCGACCGGTGCTCGGCGGCCAGCCGCTGCCCAACGGTGGCGCTGCGGGCGGGGGCGAGGAGCGTGGTGACGGCGAGGCCGCGGCGGAGCGCGAGGAGCGAGCTGGGATCGGGCGAGCCGCCGCTGAAGGTGGAGATGGCGAGGGCGGCGATGGGGAGGGCGGAGACGCCCTAGGTCCCGCCGGTTCGGTGTCCGATCCCGACGAGGAGTTGTTGGGGGTCGAGATCGAGATCACCCCGGCCGGCAAGTCCGCCAAGCGCCTCTCGCTGCTCTCCGGCGGAGAGAAGTCGATGACCGCGCTCGCCTTTCTGTTCGCGGTATTCCTTGCGCGCCCCTGCCCCTTCTACATCCTCGACGAGGTCGAGGCTGCGCTCGACGACCTCAACCTCGAGCGCTTTCTTGCGCTGCTGCGCCGCTACGCCAACCGCGCCCAGTTCATCGTGATCACCCACCAGAAGCGCACGATGGAGGCCGCCGACTGGCTGTACGGGGTGTCGATGGCGGGCAACGGCGTTTCCAAGGTGCTCTCGCGGCGGTTGCCACCGGCTGCGGAGGCGCCCTCCGATGCCACGTCGGCGCTGGTCTCCCAACCAACTCCTGTGCCTGGTCCAGAGTCGCCGCCTGAGGCGAACGCCGAGGTCGTCGACGCCGTCGCGCATGGCGACCACGGGGAGGAGCTCACCGAGGCAGCCGAGGCCGCTGGCGCTGCCGAGGTGTCCCACCTGGCCGAGGTTGCGTAGCCTCGAAGGCTCCCCCGGAGATCCCGGGCCCCCTTGGGGAAGCACTGCTCCTAACGGCTACCTTGGCGGCCGCTTCCGCCGGGAAGCCACTGCCGCAACAGCCAACGCAGAGCCTCGACCTTCTCCGGGGAGCACCGGGAGACCTGCCCTCTCTCTCTCTCTCTCTCTCTCTCTCTCTCTCTCTCTCTCTCTCTCTCTCTCTCTCTCTCTCTCTACAGGGTGAGATAGGTCGACTTGATGAGGGTGATCCCCGCGTTGGTCGTGACTTTCCATTTCTTCCCGGCGGGCACGATGAACGTGATTGGTACCTTGGTCGTCCCGGTGGCCGCTTTGCTGACCACGTCTTCCGCGATGACGGTGGCGCCGACGGCGACCTGGATGGTGGTTTCCGTCGCCGTCTGACACGACACGGTTAGGATGACCTGCACCGGTTCGGTGGCGGACGGTTCGTATTCGGTGTTCTGCGAGCGTTCTGTCGACACCCCATATTCCCCGGTGTTGAAGCCTGCGCCTTTTTCGCCTTTTTCTCCTTTGGCCCCAGCTTCGCCTTTGGCGCCGGTCGCCCCAGTGGCGCCGGTTTTGCCTTCTTTGCCTTCCGCGCCTGTGGTGCCTTTTTCGCCTGTGGTGCCTTTTTCGCCTTTGGCTCCTTCTTTGCCCTGTTTGCCTTCTTTGCCTTCGGCTCCGGTGGGGCCTTTTTCGCCGGTGGTGCCTTTGGCTCCTTCTTTGCCTTCTTTTCCTTCTTTGCCCGTTTCTCCTTTGGCCCCGGCTTCGCCTTTTTCTCCTTTGGCCCCGGCTGCCCCAGTCGCCCCGGTGGCGCCGGTTTTGCCTTCTTTGCCTTCTTTTCCTTCCGCGCCTTTCGCCCCGGTTTCGCCTTTGGCGCCTGTTGCCCCGGTGGCGCCGGTTTTCCCTTCTTTTCCTTCTTTTCCTGCAGGTCCTTGCGGGCCGGCCGGGCCGGTTTCGCCTTGAACGCCCGGTGAGCCGGGGAGTCCTTCTTTGCCTTCCGGGCCCTGCGCTCCTGTTGCGCCGGTTACGCCTTGTGGGCCGGGGAGTCCTTCTTTGCCTTCCTTGCCTTCGGGTCCTTGTGGGCCTTCCGGGCCGGTTTCGCCTTTAACGCCCCGTTCGCCTTGGGGTCCTTCGTTGCCTTGTGGGCCTTCTTTGCCTTCCGGGCCCTGTTCCCCTTGGGGTCCGCGTTCGCCGGTGGTGCCTTTTGGTCCTTGGGCTCCGGTTTCGCCTTTGACGCCCTGTGGACCTTGGGGTCCTTCTGATCCGGCGGGGCCGGTGGGGCCCGCTTCGCCTTTGGGCCCCTGTGGGCCGGTGGGGCCGGCTTCGCCTCCGACGCCCTGTGGGCCGGTGGGGCCGGTGGCGCCTTCGGGTCCCTGCTTGCCTTCGGGCCCGGGTGAACTCGCGGCGCCGACTTCGCCCTTGACGCCCTGCGGGCCTTCCGGTCCCGCTTTGCCTTCTGGCCCCTGCGGGCCAGTTGCGCCCTGGGCGCCCTGCTGCCCTTTGGGTCCTTCCCTGCTTTCGGCTCCGGCTTCGCTCCGGGGGTCAGCTTTGCTCAGAGGGTCGATCGCGCAGATTACACTTCGTGAGGCTTTGGGCAGTGCTCTTTTTGGCGCGGAGGTTCGCCTTTGCAGCCCACTTGCCTTGTGGCGCTTGGCGATGGCCTTGGTGTGCCGGACCTGTCGTTTGCGGGTCTGTGTGTGAGCCGGTCCTTTGCGTGCTTGTGTGTGGGTCTGCCTTGGATGCTTGGCTGGTCCTTGAGGGGCTGGGCGCTTTTGCGTCGTGTTCGGTTGGTGCTCGGGGTTGGGCCGCGACGGCTTGGGTTGGCTCGGGGGCCGCGAGGGGGCGATGTGCGTACTGTGCTCGGGGGCTTTTTGGTGCTTCTTGCGTGCGACCTGTCGGTGGGTTTTGTGAGCTTTTCGATCCCGTGTAGTTTGTGGAAATCGACATACCACGTGGACATCTCGAAGCTGCTCTGCCAGCGCCGATCCTCCGTCCACCGCCGGTCCTCCGCCCATGGCGAGCCCGGCCACGAGTATGGCCGGAATCGAACGATGGGCGATTGCCTTCGACATGCTCCCCCCGTGCTTTCGAGATGATGTCGCGATCCTCACGTACTGTCGGTGAATGGACCGTAAACTAGTATATGGGTCGGCAGATTGACGATTACGGGAAACTACTGACTTCCTATGTTGGAAAATACCTTTTGGCTGCACCAATTCGTACGAAGGCGCTGGTGGCAGCGCGGATTTCTTTTCTGTCCTAATTTTCTGTGAAACGCTAAATTATCGAACGGATAAGACTGCGGTTGAGCAAAAGGGTGAAAACCTTGCGACGTATTCGCTTATTCGGTTTAGCCGTTTCCGTGCTTGCGGCGCCATTCATCTCCGGGTGCGGTGCGAGCACGCCCACGTTGAGTGTGGGGCCGGTCGAGCGCGCGATTGCCGCGTCGATCCTGGCTCAGCATCATCTGCGCACCACGGTGCGCTGTCCCACGGATGCTCCGCGCCGGGCCGGGTTTGCCTTCACGTGCAAGGCTGAGCTCGACGTCGGGGCCTACCCTGTCTTGGTGACCGAGACGAATGCCCGCGGCCACGTCAGGTATCTGAACCAGGCACCGCTCGCCGTCCTTGACATCGCGAGCGTCGAACAGGCGATCGGGCAATCGATCCGCGCTCAGAGAGGCCTGCGCTCCACGGTGTCCTGCCCTGCCGAGGTGATCCAGAAAGCCGGGGTCGCGTTCATGTGCACCGCGACGGTCGCGGGCCGGGGCTATCCGTTCGCCGTGACCGAGGTCGACAACCACGGCCACGTCCGCTACGTCGGGCGCTGAGGGGTATCCACCGTAGAGTCGGCGTGCTCGAGCGAGTCGTGGAGCTTGGGGATCGTGCTCGAGCGAGTCGTGGAGCTTGGGGATGGGTGCACTGGTATCGTCGCGCGGCCGTGCCACGCGACTGGAGCGACCTATTCATCACCGGCGAGCAGGCCCCTGGCGCCGAGAGCGGTAGTGAGAACCCCGAGCGCCGCGGTTTCTTCCGCCGCCTGCGGGAGAACCTCGCAAAGACCCGCCAGGCGCTCGGCGGCGAGATCCACGCCACGCTCTTCCAAACCCTCGACGAGCACACCTGGGAGCGCCTGGAGGAGGCGCTGATCATGGCCGACGTCGGCGCCTCTGCTACCGCCGCAGTGGTGCAGACGCTCGAAGGCGAGGCGCTCGAGGGTGGGCTGACCGGCGCCGGGAGACACTCACCGTCGACCGAAACGGGGAGACACTCGCCTTCGGCTCGCGTCCCCGTTTCGGCCAGCATCCCCGGTCCGGCCAGCGGCGAGGCGCTCTCGGAGCGGTTGATCACGCTGCTCGCCGACACCGCGCGGGTGGGGGAGGGGCGCATCGACATCCGCGCCCGCCCCACTGTGATTCTCGCGGTGGGCGTCAACGGCACCGGCAAGACCACGACGATCGGCAAGCTCGCCTGGCATCTGCGCCAGGAGCTGGGACGCACCGTGCTGCTTGCCGCGGCCGACACCTTCCGCGCTGCCGCGACAGAGCAGCTTGAAGGGTGGGCGCAGCGGGCCGGCTGCGAGATCGTCACCGGTCCCGAAGGCTCCGATCCAGGCGCCGTTGCGTTCGAGGCTGTCACGCGCGCCCGCGCCGAGGGACTGGACGTCGTGATCGTGGACACCGCTGGGCGCCTGCACACTCAGGACGACCTGATGGCCGAGCTCGCCAAGGTGCGCCGCGTGATTGCGCGTCAACTAGAGGGGGCGCCGCATGAGACGTTGCTCACGGTCGACGCGACCACCGGGCAGAACGGGCTACGCCAGGCGCGCGTCTTCGCCGAGTCGGCGCAGGTCGGTGGCATCGTGCTCACCAAGCTCGACGGCACCGCCCGCGGGGGTATCGCACTGGCGATCGCTCGCGAGCTGGGCATCCCGGTGAAGCTGATCGGCGTCGGCGAGTCGCTGGAGGACCTCCGCCCCTTCGACCCCGAGGAGTTCGCGCGGGCGTTGATCGCGGGGTAGTCCACCCTGTTGTTGGCACTCCATTCAAACGCGCCCTGGTGGTGTCTCAGTTTGGTCGGGACCCGCAGGCCGGGCGAGACGCCATGGCGCCATTGAAGTGTATTGGGCGAACCAACCAGCCACTGGACCTCTCAGAGCCGCCATCTGGTCGCTACCCACAGGTCCAGTCGATGGTTATAGCCCCCAAATTGAGACACCACCGCCCCCTATCACTTTACAAAATGAAGGATTGGGGGCCCCGAAGACGGCGAGTGTGGGGCGGATCGGCGCGTCGAGGTGGATGTCTTTCAAATCCCCTGTACCACTTTACAAAATGAAGGGTTTGGGGGCGAAAAATGCATAAAGGACACCGCTCCCTACCTCCCCCAACCGTCGCTTGGGTCTCCCCTCGGCGCTGGCCAACCCGGATTGCTCGGAGTCCCTGCCGGCGCTGGTCAACCCAGATCGCGCGGCAAACCCCCTGTGCGGTGCGATAATCGGACTATGGACGCGTGGATCGTGTGGACCGTGGCGGCCTGCGTGCTGGGCGCGGGTGAGATGCACACCGGTGGGTTCTTCCTCGCGCCGTTTGCGATCGGTGCGCTGGTCGCTGCGCTCGTGAGCCTCGCCGGCCTTGGCCTCCCGCTGGCGCTGGTCGTCTTCCTGGTCGCCTCGTTGCTGGTGCTGCTCACCTTGCGCCCCGTGGCCCGGCGCCACCTGCAGCATCCTCCCCGGATTCGCACGGGCGCGGCGGCGCTGATTGGATGCGACGCGGTCGTGCTCGAGCGGATCGCCAATCAGGAGGGCGTGGGCTGCGTGCGGATCGGCGGCGAGGTGTGGACGGCGCGCAGCTACGCCGAGGACGAGGTGATCCCCGCCGGCGAGCGCGTGCAGGTCGTGGAGATCCGGGGGGCCACCGCGCTTGTGATGCACTGACTGAGGCCGCGGAACGCTCCTGACGCACTAACACCGAACGCTCTAGAGGCATTGGAAAGGCACGAGAGCCACTGAACACGGAACGCTCTAGAGAGGCACTGAACGACGGAACGCTCTTGAGGCACAGAACTATGGAACGCTCTTGAGGCACAGAACTATGGAACGCTTTTGAGGCAAAGAACTACGGAACGCTTTTGAGGCAAAGAACCCGACAGGTACTGGAAAGGCAAGGGAATCCCCCATATGGTCGCTCTCATCGTCGTCGTCGTGGTCGTGCTGTTCGCGCTGGTCGCGGCGGCGCGCACGATTCGCGTCATCCCGCAGGCCCGCGCGGGCGTGGTCGAGCGCCTCGGCCGCTACAGCCGCACGCTGGAGCCCGGCCTCGCGATCATTACGCCGTTCGTCGACCGCGTCAAGCCGCTGGTGGACCTGCGCGAGCAGGTGGTCAACTTCGCGCCCCAGTCGGTCATCTCGGAGGACAACGTTGTGGTGGGGATCGAGACGGTCCTGTACTTCACGATCACCGACCCGCGCTCGGCCACCTATGAAATAGCCAACCCGCTGCAGGCGATCGAGCAGCTTACGGTGACCACGCTGCGCAACGTGATCGGGGGGCTCACGCTCGAGGCCACGCTGACTGCCCGCGAGAACGTCAACACCGAGCTGCGAACGGTACTCGACGAGGCGACCGGCAAGTGGGGCATCCGCATCAACCGCGTTGAGATCAAGTCGGTCGACCCGCCGGCGGACATCCGCTCGGCAATGGAGAAGCAGATGCGAGCCGAGCGCGACCGCCGCGCAGCGATCCTGACGGCCGAAGGCGAGAAGCAGGCCCAGATCCTCACCGCGGAGGGGGAGCAGCAGGCGGCGGTGCTCACCGCCGAGGGTGCGCGTCAGGCCGCGATCCTGCGCGCCGAGGGCGAAGCGAAGGCGATCGACACCGTCTTCAAAGCGATCCACAAGGGCAACCCAACGCGCGACCTGCTCAGCTACGAATACCTGCAGATGCTCCCCCAGCTCGCCGAAGGCGACGCCAACAAGGTGTTCGTGGTGCCCTCCGAGTTCGCGCAGATGTTCGGCGGGATCGGCGAGGCGCTTGCCCGTCGTGGCGATGAGCCCTCCTCCGGTGGCGGTTCCTCGGGCGATGGCCCCCGCGGCGCTGGCTCGCTCGGTGTGGGCTCCTCCGCAGGGGGCTCCCCCGCCGGGGGTTCGCTTGGTGAGGGTTCTTCTGCCGGGGGCGCGCCCGGCGAAGAGGGCTGACGCGTCACCCATGTTCGACTCGCTCGCCGAGAAGCTCCAGGCCACGCTTTCGGACGTCCGCCAGCGGGGGACGCTCACCGAGCAGGACATCGACCGCGCGCTGCGTGAGATCCGCCTTGCGCTGCTGGAGGCGGACGTCAACTTCAAGGTCGTCCGTCAGTTCACCGCCGATGTGAAGGAGCGCTGCCTGGGGGCGGAGATCGTCGGCAGGCTCAACCCCGGGCAGCAGGTCGTGAAGATCGTCGCCGAGCAGCTCACCGAGCTGATGGGGGGGAATCCGAGGAGCTCAGCTTCTCCTCCAGCCCCCCCACCGTGATCCTGCTGGCCGGCCTGCAGGGTTCGGGCAAGACCACCGCCGCCGCCAAGCTCGCGCGCTACTTGCACGAGCACCACAACTCCTCCGTCGCGCTCGCCGCCTGCGACACCTACCGCCCCGCGGCGGTCGAGCAGCTCGTGAAGATGGGCGCCCGCGCCGGCGCGGCGGTATATGAGCGGGGCACCGAGCCCGATCCCGTCGAAATTGCCACGTGGGCGCTCGGACGCGCGCGGGAGGAGGGCAAGGATGTATTGATCGTCGACACCTCCGGCCGGCTGCACGTGGATGAGCAGCTGATGGCGGAGCTGGTGCGCATCCACGCCGCCGTTGCGCCCCGCGACACCTTGCTCGTGGTTGACGCGATGACCGGTCAGGACGCCGTCAACGTCGCCGAGCAGTTCGCGGCCGCCGTCCAGTTCGACGGGGTCGTGATGAGCAAGCTCGACGGCGATGCCCGCGGTGGCGCGGCGCTGTCGGTGAAGGCGGTCACCGGCCAGCCGATCCTGTTCGCCTCCACCGGGGAGCACCTCGAGCAGTTCGAGCGCTTCCACCCCGACCGCATGGCGCAGCGGATCCTCGGCATGGGCGACGTGCTGAGCCTGATCGAGCAGGCCGAGCGCCAGTTCGACGAGCGTGACGCGGTGGAGCTGCAGCGCAAGCTGCGCCGCAACGAGTTCGGCCTCGACGACTTCCTCGATCAACTGAAGGCGGTGCGGAAAATGGGGCCGCTCAGCAGCGTGCTCGGGATGATCCCCGGTCTCGGCGGGGCGCAGCTGCGCAATTTGAAGATGGACGAACGCGAGCTCGACCGCCTGCAGGCGATCATCCTCGCGATGACTCCCGAGGAGCGTCGCCGGCCCGAGCTGATCAAGGGCTCGCGCCGGTTGCGGATCGCGCGCGGCTCGGGCACCAACGTGCAGCAGGTCAGCCAGCTCGTCAAGCAGTTCGGCCAGATGCGCAAAGTGATGCGCCAGGTCGGCCGCGGCAAGATGCCCGATCTCGGCGCGCTGATGCGCCAGGCGCGCTGAGTCCATGCGCCCAACCGTCTAAGCTTGCGCGTTGGAAGCATCGAAAGTCGATTTCAACAACTGCGAGGCAACACGTGTCGGTAAGGCTCAGGCTCACACGAGTGGGCGGCAAGAAGGATCCAATTTGGCGGGTGGTCGTCGCCGACCAGCGCTCCCCGCGCGACGGGCGCGTGATCGAGACGATCGGCCAATACAACGCCCAAACCAACCCCTCGACGATCACGATCGACGAGGAGCGCGCCCGCAGCTGGCTGGCCCGCGGGGCGCAGCCGTCGGACACCGTCCGTAAGCTGCTGCACACCCAGGGAATCGGCACCTAGAGCGAGCGGGAGGGCGCCCGAGAAAAATGGCGGCGGAGAGGGTGCAGGAGCTGTTGATCTACCTCGCCCAAGGCTTGGTGGACGAGCCCGATGAGGTGTCGGTCGAGCGCTTCGAGGAGGACGACGGCACAGTCGTGCTGGAGCTCGCGGTGGCGCGCGAGGACTACGGCAAGGTGATCGGCCGCGGCGGACGCACCGCCCAGGCGCTGCGCACCGTAGTTAGGGCCGCGGCGGCGGAGGACAAGCGCCGTGTGGTCATCGACATCGTCGATTGAGTCGCCGCGTGGCCGCTGACGCTGGGGAATCGGCGGTCCACCGGGATCGAGCGGGGAGCGATATGGGCGATTCGCCGCACCGCGCGCTCAACGCCTCCGACGACGCTCACCCTGCGCAGCTGGAAGCCGGCCGCGTAGGCCGGGCGCACGGCCTCGACGGCAGCTTCTACATAACCGGCGCCCGTCCGCGGCTGCTCGCGGAGGGCGGCGAGGTGACGGTCGCCGGCAGCGTCCACCGGATCCTGCGCCTTGCCGGCGTCGAGCAGCGCCCGATCGTGCGTCTCGACGGCGTTGACGACCGCACTGCCGCGGAGGCTCTGCGCGGGCAGCCGCTGACGGTGGCGCAGGCGCAGGCCCCCGTGCTTGGCGAGGGTGAGTGGTGGGCGCAC
The DNA here is from genome assembly GCA_963812955.1 of uncultured Solirubrobacterales bacterium. GTDB lineage: Bacteria > Actinomycetota > Thermoleophilia > Solirubrobacterales > Solirubrobacteraceae > Palsa-744. Next base: position 86,763 of record CAWEXC010000001.1, on the reverse strand, counting down.
GAACTGGAGGGCTGCGTCGTGTGCGATGGCGAGCGGCTGCTCGGCACGGTCAGCCGCCTGCTGGAGCTGCCCTCCTGCGAGGTGCTGGAGGTGCAGCGCGAGGACGGCCGCCAACTGCTGGTGCCGATGGTCAGAGACGCCGTGCGCGATGTGAACGTCCCCGCCGGGCGCATCGATGTGAGCCTCGATTTCCTTGGCGAGGCATAGCGTGGAGATCGACAACTTCTCAACGGGCGGGGCAGGCCCCCCCTCCCGGACTCCCCCCCGTGCCACCAAACCCCCGTGCCACCAAAGCTTGTCACGTCAAGAGTTCTGGCCCTCAAGAATGACTGGGGAAACGTGACGTGGAGATAGACATCTTCACGCTGTTCCCCGAGTGGTTTCAGTGGTTCCACACCCAGCGCCACGTCCGCAACGCTAATGCCGCCGGCAGTCGCGTGGAGTGCGTGGACATCCGCCAGCACACGCCACTCACCGGCGGCCAGGTCGACGATACCCCGTTCGGAGGCGGGGCGGGGATGGTGCTGCGCGTGGACGTGATGGACGCGGCGCTGCGAGCCCGTTACGGGGTCGATCCGGTCGGGCTGCGCGAGCGCCGGCGTGTGATCGCCTTGACGCCCACGGGACGTCTGCTCGACGACAACTACGTCACCGAGCTTGCGGCCGAGGAGGCCCTGACGCTGCTGTGCGGGCGCTACGAGGGCTTCGACGAGCGGATCGTCGAGCACTTCGCCGGCGAGACGCTGTCGATCGGGCGCTACGTGCTCTCCGGCGGCGAGCCGGCGGCGATGGTGGTGTGCGACGCAGTGCTGCGCAAGCTGCCGGGCGCCTTGGGAGACGCCCACTCGGCAGTCGAGGAGTCCTTCAGCGAGGCGCTGGAGGGCAACCCCGAGTATCCCCACTACACGCGCCCCGCCGAGTATCGAGGGTGGCACGTCCCTGACGTGCTGCTCTCCGGCCATCACGAGCGCATCGAAAGCTGGCGCAGGGAGCGCAGCCGCGAACGGGCGGGGGACGGCTGACGCGGGCCGTGCCAGCTGTCCGCTACCATTGCTGACCGCGCCGGAGCGCCGACAATCGGCTCCTTGGGGCGCGAGACCCCTCCCTGAAACTTATGAGCAGCGTCATCGACACCCTCGAACGCGCGCAGCTGCGCCGCGTGCCCGACTTCGCCCCAGGCGATCGCGTCAAGGTGCACTTCCAGGTGATCGAGGGCACCCGTCGGCGGATCCAGGTGTTCGAGGGCGTGGTCATCAAGCGCCAAGGCCACGGCGTGCGGGAGACGTTCACGGTGCGCAAGCAGTCCTTCGGCGTCGGCGTGGAGCGTATGTTCCCGGTGCACTCCCCCAAGATCGAGCGCATCGAGCTTGCGTCCCGGGGAGATGTGCGGCGCGCGAAGCTCTACTACCTGCGCGACCGTGTGGGCAAGCGCGCGCGTGTACGTGAGCGTCGCTACACCGGCCCGGAAGAGACGGTGCAGCCGGGGCTGTTGCACGATCCCGGGGCGGCACCCGCCGAGAACGGTGCCGGCGTCGAGGAGGCTGCGGGCGGAGATGCCCCGATCGAGGGCCTCGCCGCTGGGGACACCAGCACCGAGAGCGTGGCCGTCGAGGACGCCACGACCGAGGCAAGCTCGGCCACAGCCCAGGATGAGGCTGTGGAGAACAGGTCGGCGGACGCGTCCGCCGGGGGGAAGTCTGATGTGCCGCCCGCCAGCTCGGAGGCGGAGCGCTCCGATGCGCCGTCGGCGACGGCAGCGGATCAGGCCGATGCCCCCGATGCCGGCGAGCAGTCCGCCGGCGACGCTCCGGCGTGAGCGCGGTCCCGGAGGGACTCGCGTGAGCGTACGTTCTACGAAGAAAGGCTCGAGTTTGGCCCGCCCGGGTACGCCCGGCGGCCCGGCAACGTCGCTGGGCTCGGCAAACGGTGCCAAAAAGTCCAAATCGACCGCCAGCTCGCTATTCGAGCTCGCGGCGATCATCGTGATCGCGGTGCTGCTGGCGTTGGGTATCCAGAGGTTCCTCGTCAAGCCCTACAAGATCCCGAGCGGCTCGATGGAACCGACGCTCACCATCGGCCAGCGTGTGCTGGTGAACCGCCTCGGGATGACTCTCAACGGCCCGCACATCGGAGAGATAGTGGTGTTCCATCCCCCGAAGGGCGCCAAGGAACAGCGCTGTGGCCCCACGCACTACGAAGTCAGCCCGGGCGGCGCGCCCTGCGACCAGACCAACCCCGAAGAGGCCGGCGAAAACTTCATCAAGCGCGTCGTTGCCGGCCCGGGAGACACAATCTACGTCAAGGAAGGCCACGCGATCGTCAATGGGAAGCGCGAGTCCGACTCCTACATCAAACCCTGCGGAGGGGTGCGGGAGTGCAACTTCCTCACTCCGATCAAGATTCCCGCCGGTCATTGGTTCATGATGGGGGACAACCGTGGCGAATCTGACGACAGCAGGTTCTGGGGACCCGTCCCCGCCTCATGGATCATCGGGGGAGCGTTCTTCACCTACTGGCCCCCCGACCGCATCGGCACGCTCTAGCGCCTCCGGGACCTCCCGGACTCGTCGCCGGGCACGCCGAGCTTCGAGCGGGCGGCGGCTGTTCGCCTTCGACCGCCGCCTCGGCATGCGGCTGGTCGCGGGCGCGGACGAGGCCGGCCGCGGCTGCCTGGCGGGCCCGCTGGTGGCCGCCGGCGTGCTGTTCGACTACGACACCCTCTCTGCCCCCGAGCTCCGCGCGCTGGCGGCGCTGAACGACTCCAAGCAGCACACCGCCGAGGCGCGCGAGGAGCTTTACCCGCTGGTGTTACGCAGCGCGGCGCGGGTTACGGTCGTTTCGCGCTGCGTGCGCGGGATCGACTCACGGGGTCTGCACATCACCAACCTCGCCGCTCTGCGCGACGCCCTGGCGGGCGTGACCGACGGCGTGCGGGGCGAGGTCGCGTGCTTGGTGGACGGCTTCTCGGTGCCGGACTTCGGACGTCCCCAGCGGGCGATCGTCGACGGCGACGCGACCAGCGCGGCGATTGCCGCCGCCTCGATCGTCGCCAAGGTGTCCCGCGACCGCTACATGCATCACGCCGACACCCTCCACCCCGGCTGGAGTTTTGCCGAGCACGTCGGCTACTCCACGCCCGCCCACCGCGAGGCGATCATGCGCCTCGGCGTCTCGCCGCTGCACCGGCTCTCGTTCCAGTCGCTGGCTTATCAGCAGCTGGCGTTGTGAGGGATCAATCGACTCGGGATAGGGGTTCGCGCCGGGTGGTTGGGTGTAGACGTTTGCCGGTTAAGTGAGTCGCTCAGCCCAGGTCCAGGACCATCAGCATCGCGTCGTCCACTGCCCGCATCTCTTCGAACGTCAGGTGGCCAACCTGTGCTCCCAGAGCGCGCGCATCGACGGCGCCAACCATCTCGCATAGGACGAGCGTCCGATCGTCGTCCACGTCGACCTGTGGATGAAAGCTCGCCGCGGGTGCGGAGTTCGAGGTGGGGCAGACGACGACCGTCGACAGGCTGAGCAGATCGTTCGTTTGGACGATGACGGCATAGCGACGACCGTGCTGCACGTGGCCTCTGTGGCGAGGCATCGTGATCGCATGCACGTCACCACGAACCACGCAGTTGCTCCATCAAGCCCGCGACCTCTCGTGCCTCGTCCAGGTAGGCCGGATCTTGCATCAGCCGCCGAGCCTCCGCTGCCAATCCTGTGCGCCGTCGGTCACGCTGGGCTGTCTCAGCGATGGCCTGGCGTACGGCTTCGGCACGGCCTATGCCCCGTCGTTGGGCGATCTCATCGAGTGCGGTTAGCCCGTCGCTGCCAAGCCTGATAGAGAGCGGCGGAGGGGCTGACGCCATGTAGAGGATCGTAGCGCGAATGACGCTACAAGCTATCGCTCGAGCGGGCGAGGATTGCCCCGGAGAACGGTGGGAGGCGTGCACGACCACGACGTTCCCTCACCATGCGCCTTCGATGTGATCGAGGCACACGAGCCGGTTGGCTTCGTCGACGATCACGCCGATGCCGTCGAAGCGGATCGTGTGGGCGGTGGGGCGGTTGCGAGACTCGCGGTGCAGCCACGCCGCGGCGAGGCGCCGCAGTCGTGCGCGCTGGCTGGTGCGCAGCCACGCCAGCGGCTGCTCCTGCGCGCTCAGCTGCCAGCGCCTGCGCGCACGGCGTGTCTTGACCTCGGCGAAGACGAGTGTGTGTCCGTCGAACGCGATCAGGTCGATCTCGCCGTAGCGGGTGCGGGCGTTGTGGGCGAGGATCGCGAAGCCGAGGCGCTCCAGGTGCGTCGCAGCCAACTGCTCGCCGAGGCGGCCAAGCGCGTGGCGGGGGTCTTTGAGAGGCGCGCCTGCGCCGGGAGCGTCCTCAATGCGAGGGTCCTTGGGGTGTGTGCCGGCGCCCGGATCGTCCCCAATGCGAGCGTCCTCGGCGGCGGCGCTCGCTGAGGGCTGCTCGGGTGAAGGGCTGGAGGCGGGGCACATAGCGGCAAGGTTAGGCCGGCGAATGTGCCCTGAAAGCGCCTTTTGTGTCAGGAGTGTGGCAGGATTGTCACAGGGTTTATATGACTTGAGGGGCGGCGCGCGAAGGGAGCAAGATCGCCATACAGGCGGGGGGGTCTGCGTGGTGCATCGTGGGTTGGTGGGACAAGGCTGATGTGCTCGCTCTTGCACGGACGCACGCACCAGCGCGGCGCTGAGGCGGTACGATCCCGACATGTGCCGGAACATCCGCATGCTGTACAACTTCGAGCCGCCCGCGAGCGATGAAGAGGTGCGCGCGGCCTCGCTCCAGTACGTGCGCAAGATCAGCGGCTTCACGCAGCCCTCGCAGGCCAACGCCGAGGCGTTCGCCCGTGCGGTCGACGCGGTGGCGGCGGCTTCGACCGAGCTGCTGGATGTGCTCGTAACCTCGGCCCCACCGAAGGACCGCGAGGTCGAGGCGGCCAAGGCACGGGCCCGCGCGGCGCAGCGGTTCGCGGCCTGAAGGAAGCCTCGCAGGGAGGCTGTGCTCCTGCCGGTACATGTACCGGCAGGCCGGACCGTGCATGCACGGTCCGGTCGAGGTCGCACATGTGCGACCTCGCCGGGTGGCGCATGCGCCACCCGGAACAGAAGAGGGATTGAAGGGATCCGAAGTATGGGCTCGCGGTGACGGGGGTTGTGGATCCGGCGCGGATGACCATCAACGCCGCCCGACGGGATGGGGACGTGCTGGTGTTGAGCAAGCCGCTGGGCGTGGGGGCGATCGTCACCGCACGCAAGCGGGGCCATGGCTCGGATGAACTGCTGCGAGAGGCGTATCCGTCCTCGCCATGCTCCGCGAGTGTTGGTTAGAGCGTTTGTCGACCATGAGTTGGTGGGACGTGCGCAGCCGCGGAAGACCCTCACTACAGTTGCGAGGCTTTGACCTCCCTTACGCGCACCCCCCGGGCGCTGTCGATCGCCGGCTCGGATTCCGGCGGCGGCGCCGGCATCCAGGCCGACCTGAAGGCGTTCGCCCACTGCGGGGTTCATGGCATGACGGCGATCACGGCGATCACGGCGCAGAGCACGGTGGGGGTGCAGGTGGTGGAGATGGTGCCGGCGGAGATAGTGCTCGCCCAGGTCCGCGCGGTGGTGGGCGACATCGGTGTGGATGCCGTCAAGGTAGGGATGTTGGGAACAGTCGAGGTGACGCTGGCCGTTGCGCGGGCGCTCGATGAGCTGCCCCCTGGCACCCCCGTGGTGGTCGATCCGGTGATGGTGGCGGAGTCGGGCGCGCGGCTGCTACAGCCCGACGCGCAGCAGGCGCTCGTAGAGGAGATCCTGCCGCGTGCGACGGTGCTCACGCCCAACCTGCCCGAGGCGCGCGTGCTTGCTGGGAATCGAAGCCCGCCCACCCGCGATGGCGAGACGGACACCGAGGCCGAGGCGCTGGCCCGTGCGGTGCTGGCGCTGGGCCCGCGGATCGTGGTGCTCACCGGCGGCCATCGCACGCGTGCCGTCGATCTCTTTGTGGACGGCGAGGACGATGGCGCCGCGGTGGAGATCCCGGGAGCGCGCCACCCGGACGGCGCGGCACACGGCTCGGGCTGCACCCACTCAGCCGTGCTGGCGGCGGCGCTCGCTCTTGGCCAAACCCCGTTGGAGGCTGCGCGCACGGCCCGCCGACTGGCGGGCGAGGCGGTCAGGCAGGGCCTGCGCGACGTCGGCGCGGGTGCGGGCCCGGTGGATATTGTTGGGTTGGAGGCCTGTCGGAGTGCCATAATCGACGGACGATGAAGCTCCTGCGTCTGAAGCCCGGTCATGGCGAGGTGGTACTCGCGGAGGGCGACGTGGAGGTGCCCGAGCAGGAGCGGGAGCTGATCGAGGCGTTCCGCCGCGAACTGGACGCGGGGATGTGGGCGGCGGTGCCGACCGAGCGTCGCGACGGCCGTCGTGAGGCGGAGATGGTGAGGAGCTTCGATGATGTGCCGCGGGATGCGGAGCGGGTGATCTTCTTCCCGCGAGCCGCCGGCGGGGCGGGCCGGTAGGCGAGGGCATGCTGCTCCCACTAAGCGCCGCCGCGATCATGGCAACGGTGCTGCTGTGGGAGCTGGCGCTGCCGCGCCTGCGGGGCTCGTTGCCGCAGCTTGCCCACGAGCTTGCCGCCCGCCGTCGCGCAAGCCGTGCCACCGAGCACGGTTATGACCCTGGCCGCGAGCTGCGCGCCGAGCAGCGCGCCCGGGAGCTGTTGTGCTCGTGCGTCAACGAGGAAGAGTGGGCGATGTATCGGGATCTGGGATTCCTGCGCGTATGGGCGCCGACCCGCGCGGTGACTCACATCGACGGGACGCCGTACGCCTACCTGCTGTACCCGCACAAGCCGATCGTCGCGTACGTCCCGCAAACGGGGGCGCTGCTGAACGAGTACTGCGTGGCGTTCCCCGACGAGACCCGCCCGTACGGGAGTGCGCGGCTGCCCGACGCGGACGACGTGCTGGCGAAGTGGATGGCGCTGGCGGCGGACGAGCGGCGGTTGATCGCCGACGCCAACATGCATCTCCCGGGCCGCCAGGTCGATCCGCAACAGGTGCGCGAGGACCTCGCGCGGCTGGCGCGCTGGGAGCGGGAGCGGCGGGGCGAGCGTATGCGGTGGTCGCAGCAGGCGCGGTCCGAGTTGGGTGGACAGGTCGAATTGAGCGTGCTGAGCCGACCGCGGGTGTATTGCGATCAAAAATTTGAAGCGCGATAGCTATAGCGCACGGCCTTCGAAAATTGCAACTGCATATGCCCGCTCGCCCGGCGCCTGTCCCTGTCGGTCGCCCGCCACTTGCCAAGCCTCTACGCGCGGTAGTGTTCGCCCCGCGTGAGCACCTTTGATATCAGACACCGCAGCCGCGCGCTGACGGAGGGCCCCGAGCGGGCCGCGGCGCGCGCGTACCTGCATGGGATCGGCTACTCCGCGGAGGATCTCGCGAAGCCGATCGTGGGGGTGGCCCACTCCTGGATCGAGACGATGCCGTGCAACTTCAACAACCGCGTGCTCGCGGCCAAGGTGAAGGAGGGGATTCGCACGGCTGGCGGCACGCCGATGGAGCTGAACACGATCGCGATCTCCGACGGGATCACGATGGGGACGGCGGGGATGCGCGCCTCGCTGGTGTCGCGTGAGCTGATCGCCGACTCGATCGAGCTGGTCGCGAGCGCCCACTGCTTCGACGCGCTCGTGTGCATCTCCGGCTGCGACAAGACGATCCCCGGCACGGTGATGGCGCTGGCGCGGCTGGACATCCCCGGGCTGATGCTCTACGGCGGCTCGATTCGCCCCGGCCATTTCCACGGGGAGGACGTGACGATCCAGCAGGTGTTCGAGGCGGTGGGGCAGTTTGCCGCCGGGAAGATCACCGAGGAGGAACTGCACGAACTGGAGGAGGTCGCCTCGCCCGGGGCGGGGGCCTGCGGGGGGCAGTTCACTGCCAACACGATGGCGATGGCGTTCGAGGTGCTGGGCATCTCGCCCGCGGGCTCGGCGATGGTGCCGGCGGAGGATGGCCGTAAGCTCGAGGTCGCCACACAGTGCGGCGAATTGGTGATGGAGGTCCTGCGCCGCGGGCTGCGCCCCAGCGAAGTGATCACGCGCGCGGCTTTGGAGAACGCGATCGCGGCGGTCGCCACGAGCGGGGGCTCGACCAACGGCGTGCTGCACCTGCTGGCGGTCGCCAGTGAAATGGGCGTGCCGCTGCGGATCGACGAGTTCGACGGGATCTCCGAGCGCACGCCGCTGCTGTGCGACCTGCAGCCGGGGGGGTACTACGTGGCGACCGACCTGTACGAGGCGGGGGGCATCCCACTGGTGCTGAAGCGCATGGCGGAAGCCGGCGTGCTGCGCGAGGAGGCGATCACCGTGACCGGCCGCACGATCGGGCAGGAGGCCGCTGCCGCCCAGGAGACGCCCGGCCAGCAGGTCGTGCGCCCCCTGTCCAACCCGCTGAAGCCGACGGGCGGATTTGCGATCTTGCGCGGCAACGTGGCGCCCGACGGCTGCGTGGTGAAGCTGGCCGGCCACGAGCGCCGCCGCCACACGGGCCCCGCGCGCGTGTTCGACGGCGAGGAGGCCGCGATGGCGGCGGTGCTGGCGAAAGCGATCGGCGAGAGCGACGTCGTGGTGATCCGCGGCGAGGGTCCGGCGGGCGGTCCGGGGATGCGCGAGATGCTGGCCGTAACCGCGGCGATCGTGGGGGAGGGGCTCGGCGAGTCGGTGGCGCTGATCACCGACGGGCGCTTCTCGGGCGCCACGCACGGGTTCATGGCGGCGCACATCGCCCCCGAGGCGGTGCGGGGCGGCCCGATCGGGGCGCTACGCGACGGCGACGAGCTGACGATCGACGTGGACGCGCGGCGCATCGACGTGGCGCTCAGTGACGAGCAGATTGCCGAGCGCCTGCTACGCGCCTATACCCCGCCGGCGCGCACCGGCCGCGAAGAGGTGGCGATCGCCAAGTACGCCAAGCTGGTCGGCAGCGCCGCCGAGGGCGCGGTCAGCCGCTGACCCTACTCGGCGAGGAACTCTTCCAGCAGCGTGTTGAACTCGGCGGGCCGCTCGAGCTGCGACATGTGCCCGGTGTCCTCGTACATCACTTTGCGAGCCCCCGGGATCAGTTCGGCGAACACCTCGAGGTCGCGACGGGTGATCACGCGGTCGCGATCGCCCCACACGACCAGAGTCGGGCAGGCGATCCGCTCCAGGTGTGGACTCAGGTCGTAGTCGGAGATCGCCTGCGTGGCGGCGATCAGGCCGGGCTTGCCCGCGCCACGCAGCTGCTCGGCGACCAGCGCGGCTGGCAGCTGCCGCGGGTGGGGGACGATCATTCCGAAGAAGGCATTGCGCAACACCGGCCGGCGGGCAACGGCGTCGGAGTGGGAGGCGACCCAGCCGCCGTAGGCGGCGGCCAAGCGCTCCATGCGACGCAGCCACGGCAGGTAGCGGACGATCCGCGGATCCTGGTGGGTGGAGAGACCGGCAGGCGAGATCAGCACCAGGTGCTCAACCCGCCGCGGGTGCCGGATCGCGAGCTCGGCGGCGATAAAGCCGCCCATCGAGTTGCCGACTACGGCGGCGCTCTCGACCCCCAATTGCTCGAGCAGTGCGTCGAGCAGGTCCGCGTAGCCGGCGATCGAGACTTCGCCGCCGGGGGGCATCGGCGAGCGCCCGAAGCCGGGGAGGTCGAGCGCGATCACGCGGTGACCGAAGCCGGGGGACACTCGCCTTCGACCGATTCGGGAGACACTCGCTGCGCTCGCATCCCCGAAGCGGCCAGCATCCCCGTTTCGGCCAGCGGCGAACACGGGCAGCTGCTCCAGCCAGTTGGGCCATGAGCCTGAGAGCCCGTGGACAAACACCAGCGCCGGCCCTTCCCCCAACTCGATCACGTTGATCGGCGTATCGTTTACAATTGTCCAGTGTTGGTGGGAGCGCCAGTCGACGTCCAGCCAGGGGGAGCGTCCCTGGGGCCCGTAGGCGCGGCGCAGATCAGGAGGGGAGGGGGAGGCGACTGGGGTCATGGAAACAATTTATCGATCGTCGGAGGGTAGATCGGATCGCCGCTGCGTTGTGTTATGGGGGGAGAGCGTTTCATCGGGGGAGCGCTGTCGAACGGGGCACAAGGGATCAATCAAGATACGCAATCGCACCAGGGTAGGGCAATGTGGACCCTGGGCAATGGAAGCGGGGTACGGCAATGAGGATCGCGGTGGACATCGACTCGACTTTGCACCACCACTGGGACGTCATCTCCGACGTCTCGATGCGGCGCTTCGGCGTGAAGCTACCGTATGAGGAGCAGCTGACATGGGGGCTCACGCGCCTGCGTCCCGAGCAGTTGGAGGTGTGCGTCCGCGAGAGCCACTCCGACCAGCGCATCCTCGCGGGCGTCCCCTATGAGGGCGCGGTGGCCACCGTCCACGGGTGGCACGCCCAGGGTCACTTCGTGCAGCTCCTGAGCTATCCCGCCACGTGCTGCCGCCGTTCGACGGCCGCCTGGCTGGATGCGATCGGGCTGCCGTTCGACGATCTGCAGTGTCCCACCGAGCGCGTGGAGATGTGCGTGCGGGAGGGGATCGAGCTGCTGATCGACGACAGCCCGCTCAGCATCGCGGGAGCGCTGGAGCACGGCATCGTCACGGCGACGCTTGTGCACCCGTGGAACGAGGAGGTGTGCGAGGAAGAGGATGTGATCTGCGCGCGCGACTGGCACGAGCTCGCGCGGCTGCTGGCGCCGGTGGTTGGCGTACCCGCCGTTGGCTCCGGTGAGCTTGCCTCCCGCATGCGCTCCGGGGAGCGGGTGGGCGCACGCAGTTCATAGACGGCTGGGTGTGGTATCTCGGCTTTAGAGGCCTAACCACCAACTGGACCTGTCAGCAGTGACCAGTTGACAACTATGAGAGGTCCAGTTGGTGGTTGGGGTTCTCCATGACTTATATGGCGTATGCGCCGGCCTGCGAGGTCCCGACCAGCTGAGACGCACCAGCTGGACGGCGAGCGAGCAGGTCATCGGCGGCCGCGCGGCGAAATAGCTGAATATGGCCGCGGAGGGAAGCGCCGGCGAGGGAAATCGGGACCTACCAGCAGAGTGGACCTCAGCACTCGAGTTGCTGCAGGACGACCTGCGCCGTCGCGATGCGGCAGAGCGCACACGCCGAGCCTACGCGGTGGACCTCGGCCAGTTCGCGCGCTGGGCGCACGCTCGCGGGATGACGCCCCCCGATGTGGATGTGCGCGATGTACGCCGCTACGTGGCGGGGCTCTCGGAGGCGGGCGCGGCACCGGCGAGCACCGCCCGCAAGCTGGCGGCCGTCAGAGGCCTGTTCTCCAGCCAACGCGAGCACGGCCTGATCGCGGGCAACCCGGCCGACCTGGTCGCGACCCCCCGCCAGCCCTCGCGTCTGCCGCGCGTGCTGAAGGCGAGCGAGATGGCGCGGCTGCTGGAGAGCATTCCGGGCTCCACCCACGCGGTTGCCAGCCAAGCCGCTGCCCACCACGCTGCTGCCAGCCACGCCGCTGCCAGCCACGCCGCTGCCCCCCACGCTGCTGCCCCCCACGCAACGATCCTCCCGGCGCTGGAGCTGCGCGACCGAGCGATGTTCGAGCTGGCCTACGCCTGCGGGCTGCGGGCGGAGGAGCTCGTGTCGCTGGGGCTCGACGACGTCGACTGGGACGGGGAGCAGTTGCGCGTCGAAGGCAAGGGTCGCAAGACGCGCTACGTGCCGGTGGGAGAGCTGGCGATGGCAGCGCTGCGCCACTACCGCGGCCCTCGAGAGCAAGAGTGGCGGGCGCACGCGGGGAAGGAAGCGGGAGGGCCGCTGTTCCTGAGCAAGTCCGGCAGGCGTCTTAGCACCAGTGACGTGCGCCGGCGCCTGCGCAAGTGGACCGGGCGGGCGGGCGTCGCCGATGGCGCCTCACCGCATACACTGCGCCACAGCTTCGCGACGCACCTGCTGGACGGCGGCGCCGACCTGCGCAGCATCCAGGAGCTGCTCGGCCACGCCAGCGTCTCGACGACGCAGGTATACACTCGGGTAGAGTCTGCCAGGCTGAAAAACGCTTATGCACGCAGCCATCCTCGAGCCTGACCAGTCGGAGTAAAGCCCTGGAGACCAACGTCAAGACGGTGGAGCTGCGCGACCTGTGGAGGCGTTACAAGTCCGACGGTGATCGGCGGGCGCGCGAGCGCCTCGTGGTCGCGTACTCGCCGCTGGTCAAGTACGTCGCCGGCCGCACCGCCGCGGGGCTGCCCCCGCACGTGGAGGAGGCCGACCTGATCTCCTACGGCCTGGTGGGCCTGATCTCGGCGATCGAGCGCTTTGACCCCTCGCGCGAGATCAAGTTCGAAACGTACGCGATCACGCGCATCAAGGGCGCGATCATCGACGAGCTGCGCTCGATGGACTGGGTGCCGCGCAGCGTGCGCGCGCGCGCAAGAGAGATAGAGCGCGCCAACTCGAAGCTCGAGCACCGCCTGCAGCGCGCGGCGACCGACGCGGAGCTGGCGGCGGAGCTGGGCATCGGCGAGCAGGAACTGCAGGACTCGCTGCTGGCGATCTCGCACTCCTCGATCGCGGCGCTCGACGAGCTGTGGAGCGTCTCGGACTCCAGCGGCGACCAGGTGTCGCTGATGGACACGCTGGAGGACCCGGGCGCGCCCGACCCGGCGCGGGCGCTGGACGTGGGCGACATGAAGGACCGCATCGCCGACGCGATCGCGCGGCTGCCGGAGCGGGAGAAGCTGGTGATCGCGCTGTACTACTACGAGAACCTCACACTGCGCGAGATCGGCGAGGTTTTGGGCGTAACCGAGTCGCGCATCTCCCAGCTGCACACCAAGGCCGTGCTGCGCCTGCGCTCGCGCATGCAGAGCGACTCCTTCGACTGATTGACGCCAGCCTGGCGGTGACTCTCGGCGCCGGGGGCGCGGAGCTCGATTCCTCGACTGAGGGAAGCGTCCAATCGACCGACCCCACCACTTCACAAGTGAAGGGTTTGGGTTCCACGCTGGCCTGGGAACACCACTGGCAAAGAGGCGCCCTGCGCTGTATGTTGGAACGACCCCCGTGTAAGGAGAGACCACGTGCACACAGCTGCGGATCGGATTCGCAACGTCGCCCTCGTCGGCCACCGCGGGGCGGGGAAGACCTCGCTGCACGAGGCGCTGCTGTTCGAGGCGGGGGTAACTGGCCGGTTGGGGTCTGTGACCGACGGCAACACGGTCGCCGACGCCGACCCCGACGAGCAGGCGCGGCAGATGTCGATCTCCACCGCGCTGAGCTCCTTCGAGTGGGCCGAGCGCAAGATCAACCTGCTCGACACCCCCGGTGAGCCGAGCTTCGTCGCGGACGCGTTGGGCGCGCTGCGCGTGTGCGAGTCGGCGGTGTTCGTGGTCAACGCGGTGATGGGCGTCGAGGTCTCCACCGCGCGCCTATGGGCGCGTGCCGCCGAGCTCGACATCGCGCGGATGCTGTTCGTGAACATGCTCGACCGCGAGCGCGCCGACTTCTTTCGCACGTTGGAGCAGCTGAAGGCGGCGTTCGGTCTCCACGTGGTCGCCACGGAGATTCCGATGGGCGCCGAGCATGAGCTTCTCGGGGGTGATCGACCTCGTGGACATGCGTGCCTTCCGCCAGATGGATTGGGATCCCGCCCACCCCGCCGCAGGCGGTGGTCAGCGCCGTGGCTGGACGGAGATCCCGATCCCCGATGAGCACGCCGAGCGGGCGCGCGAGTACCGCGAGAAGCTGATGGACGAGGTCGCGGAGGTGTCGGACGCGTTGATGGAGCGCTACCTGGAGGGCGAGGAGATCTCCCACGAGGAGATCGTGGGGGCGCTGAAGGAGGGCACCAACCACGGGCGCATCTTCCCCGTGGTGTGTGGGGTCGCGACTGCCAACCTGGGTACCACGCGCCTGCTGGACGCGATCGTCGAGGACCTCCCCTCCCCGGTGAAGCACGGGGGGCTGAAGGTAGGGGAGGTGGAGCTCCAGCCAGTGGAGGACCGAGAGTTGTTCGCGTTTGTCTTCAAGACCCGCGCAGACCCGTTCGCGGGGCGGATCAACCTGCTGCGGGTCTACCAGGGGACGATGCGCCACGACACCCAGGTGCTGAACACCCGCGCTCACGTCAAGGAGCGAATCGGCCAGCTGCTGACGTTCGCGGGCAAGGAGGTGGTGCACGTCGACGAGTTCGGCTCGGGGGACATCGGGGCGGTGGCGAAGCTCAAGGAGACCCGCTCGGGAGACTGGCTGGCGGAGCGCGACGAGCCGATCGAGCTGCCCGTCCTGAAGCTGCCGGCGCCGGTGATGGCGTTCGCGATCGAGGCGCAGAGCAGGGGTGAGGAGGAGAAGGTGTTCACCTCGCTGCGCCGCCTGCAGGAGGAGGACCCCACGATCGACCTGCACCGCGACCCGCAGACCGGGGAGCAGATCGTGGCGGGGCTCTCGCAGGTGCACGTGGAAGTGGTTGTGGACCGCCTGCGCAGGCGCTTCGGGGTGGAGGTCTCGCTCAAGCCCCCGCGGGTGCCCTACCGGGAGACGATCCGCGGCTCCGCGAAGGCGCATGGGCGGCACAAGAAGCAGTCCGGCGGACGCGGCCAGTTCGGGGACTGTCACATCGAGATCGAGCCACTGCAGGACGCCGCGAGCTCGACCGACGCCGCGCTCCCCGAGCTCGAGTTCGTCAACCAGATCAAGGGCGGCGTGATCCCCAGCTCGTTCATCCCCGCGGTCGAGAAAGGGGTGCGCGAAGCGATGGACTCGGGCGTGCTCGCGGGCTATCCGGTGAAGGGCGTGCGAGTGCGCCTGTTCGACGGCTCCTACCACACGGTGGACTCTTCGGAGATTGCCTTCAAGCTGGCGGCGGTGGCGGCGATGAGGCAGGCGCTGGAGCAGGCCGACCCGGTGCTGTTGGAGCCGATCATGCTGGTCACGGTCTCGGTCCCGGAGGCGAGCGTGGGCGACGTGATCGGCGACCTCAACAGCCGTCGCGGGCGTCCTCAGGGGATGGAGCCGATCGGCGCCACGACGGAGATCAAGGCGGAGGTCCCGATGTCCGAGATGCTCAGCTACGCCCCCGACCTGCGCTCGATCACCGCCGGCCAGGGCGACTACACGATGGAGCTCTTGCGCTACGAGGAGATCCCGGCCCACCTCGCGCAGAAGGTCGTCGAGCAGGCCACGGGCGAGCACGCCGCCGCGCACGCTTAGGGCACCCGTTTTTCCCGCCGGACCACCGCCCATAATCGTGGGCGATGCTTTACGTGCTCGCCCTACTCTTGGTCGTCCTGATCGGACTCGTCGCTGTTCTGCTCCAGCGCCAGGGGCGTGCCGCCGCCCAGCTCGACCCGGGCGAGACCGAGCGGATCGTCGCGGCGCTCAACTCCAACCTTGCGCGCGTGCAAGGGGAGATCCAGAAGGCGGGCGTCGAGCAGCTGGTTGCTCACAACAAGGCCGAGCTTGAGAAGGAGACCGGCCGCGGGGAGGAGCAGCTCAAGGCTCGTCAGAGCGAGATCGACAAGGGCCTCGCGGAGGTGCGCAAAGAGCTCCTCACGCTGCACGAGTGGGTGCGCGACGTCGACACAAAGCGTGGCGAGAGCATCGTCAAGCTAGAGGCGGTCACGCGCGAGAGCAAGCAGCAGACCGAACTGCTGCGCTCCCAGACGGGCCGTCTCAATGAGGTTCTCTCGGGCTCGCAGACACGTGGCCAGTGGGGCGAGCGGATGGCCGAGGACGTCTTGCGGATGGCTGGGTTCATCGAGGGCATCCAGTACTGCAAGCAGCAGCAGATCCCAGGCGGCGCCTCCCGTCCGGACTTCACGTTCTTCGTGCAAGACCAGCGGTTGAATATGGACGTCAAGACGCCGATGGTCGAGTATCAACGCTACCTGGAGGGCTCCACCGAGCGAGAGCGCGAAGACGCGGCGAAGGCTTTCAAGCGGGACGTTCGCATGCGTATCAAGGAGGTGGGGACGCGCGAATACATCGACCCCCAGGGCGGCACGCTCGACTACATGCTGATCTTCATCCCTAACGAGCAGGTATACGGGTTCATTCACGAAAACGACCCGCAGCTGCTCGACGAAGCGCTGCGGCGCAAGGTGGTGCTCTGCTCCCCGCTTACGCTGTTCGCGATCCTCGCGGTGATTCGCCAAGCGAGCGAGAACTTCAAGCTGGCGCAGCAAACCAACGAGATCCTGGGGGCGCTGGGAGACTTCAACAAGCAGTGGGGCATGTTCAAGGAGCAGATGGACAAGGTGGATCGCGCCCTGGAAAGCTCGCGCAAGGCGTACACCGAGCTGATGAGCACGCGCACGCGCCAGCTCGACAGACAGGTCGAGCGCGTCGACGACCTGCGCGTGACGGCCGGCCTCAACGACGGCGGCCCCGTCGGTGGCGAACCGGCGGATCCGGCAATGCAGATCACGGCGTCAAGAACGCTGCAGGCCGTCGGCGCCGACCGGCCCTGACGGCTGATCCGCTAAGAGGACCTGCTCGCCGGTGGCTTCTACCCGGGCCGGCGCGCCTTGTCGGAGATCACCAGCAGCAGCGCCAGCAGCACGAAGTTCATCACGACCGAGGAGCCGCCGTAGGCGACGAACGGGAGGGTGACGCCGGTGAGCGGGATCACGCGGGTGACGCCGCCAACGATCACGAACACCTGCAGCGCCACGATGAACGCTAGACCGGTCGCCAGCAGCTTGGAGAAGGAGTCGCGCGCGAGCATCGCGATCTTCAGGCCTCTGACCACGAACAGCAGGTAGGTGAGCAGCAGCGCCGTCGCGCCGGCGAGCCCGAGCTCGTTGACGATCACCGCGTAGATCATGTCGCTTTCGGGCACCGGCAACAGGCCGACGAGCGAGCGGTCGAAGCCGGTGCCCAGCAGCCCGCCGTCGGCCTGCGCGAACAGCGACTGCGCCAGCTGGTAGCTGCCGCCGGCCCTCTGGTTGTAGAGGGCTTCGTTGAATGGGTGTTCCCAGTCGACCACGCGCGCGTGCACATGGCTGACATGGGTCGCCAGCAGCCACGCGCCGGCGGCGAACAACACGAAGCCGATCAGCGGGAACGAGAGACGGCCCGTGGCGACATACAGCAGCGCGAGGAACGCGCCGAAGAACATCAGCGAGGTGCCGAGCTCGCGCGTCAGCAGCAGCGTCGCCATCGCCGCGCCCCACACCACGAGCATCGGCCCGAACTGCTTCATCGGCGGCAGCGTCACCCCCAGCACGCGCCTGCCGGCTGTGACAAGGATCTGGCGGTTGTCGCGCAGATAGCTGGCGAGGAAGATCACCAGCGCAATCTTCGCCAGCTCCGCCGGCTGGAAGGAGACGCCGCCCACGTGCACGTTGAGGTAGGCGCCGTTGACTTCCTCGCCGATCCCGGGCACCCGCGGCAGCACCGTCATGCCGATCCCCACGGCGACGATTGTGTAGCGGTAGCGCTCCAACACCCCCACCCCGGTCCGGCGCAGCGCCAGGATCGTCGCCGCGAACAACACAAGTCCCAGCACCATCCATTGTGCTTGCTGGCGTGCCAGCGTGGGGTTGATGCGGTACACCATCACGATCCCCACGCTCGCCAACACCGCTCCGAGCGGGAACAGGTAGGGGTCGGCGTTGGGCAGCGCGAAGCGGATCACGAGGTGCCCCGCCAGGCACAGTCCGAGAAAGATCGCGCCGTAGGTGAGCGACACGCTGGAGGCGTGGTTGAGCGTCACGTCCGCCGCCGCCCTCGCGCTGGCGCCCTGCTCCTGGATGAAGATCGCCGTGAATCCCGCCGTCACCAACAGGGCGGCAGGTAGCAGGCCGAGCAGCTCGCGGTTGCGGGGGCTGAGCACTCGCTGAGGGTATCCCCAGGCCCGGCGTGACACGCCGGGTGGCCAGAGGGAGGGGGAGTTGGGGGAGGGGGAGTGGGAGTGGGAGTGGGGGAGGGAAGGCAGTAATGCTCTTTTGCGGTCCCACCAGCTACTGGACCTCCCACGGCAGCCATTTGGGCGCTCCCCACAGGTCCAGTTGATGGTATGCCCAAAAAATTGATGTAACGCCACACGCCGGGTGCGCCGGTACCCTGGCGTCGATGGGTCCGCGTGAACCCCATGGATGACGAGCGCCCGCCGCGGCTGTGGACTGGCATGTGGCGGCGCTTTGCGCTCGCGGGCGTGCTGATCGTGCTGCTGTGCGGCGGGGCCACCGCCGCGGTGACGGTGCGCACGGTCAATGGGATCGCCGACGAGGTCTTCCCGAAGCTCAACCAGATCCACACCCCCAAGGGCCTGATCTCCTCGATCTACACCGGTGGGCCGAAGACCTTCCTGATCCTCGGCTCCGACAAACGCTACGGCTCCAAGAACAGCGAAGAACGCGAAGCCGGCCCTCGCAGCGACACGATCTTGCTGGTGCGCTTCGACCCCGAACAGGAACAAACCTCGGTGCTCTCGATCCCGCGCGATCTGCTCGTGACGATCAAGATGCCGGGGGGCAGCCCGCTGTACCCGGAGAAGATCAATGCCGCCTACACGCTCGGCAGCGCCCTGCCGGGGCACGACGAGGGTGCCAACCTCGCCGCGGAGACGGTCAAATCGGTGCTGCCCGGTCTGCAGCTCAACGGGATCATCGACGTCACCTTCGCCGGCTTCATCCGCGTGGTGGACTCGCTGGGGTGCGTGTACGTCAACGTCGACCACCGCTACTTCAACGAAAACATCGGCACCCCCGAAACCGATTACACCAGCATCGACCTGCAGCCCGGCTACCAGAAGCTGTGCTACGAAAACGCGCTCGACTACGTGCGCTACCGCCACACCGACTCGGACTTCGTACGCGTCGCCCGCCAGCAGGACTTCCTGCGCGACCTGCGCGAGCAGGTATCGCCTCAAATCGGCGAAGTCGAAAAGGTCGCCAAGACGGTGGGGCACGCGATCAGCACCAACTTCTCGCCCTCCGCCTCGATCCTGGTGGAGCTAGCGAAGCTGATCGGCTTCTCTCAGGGCAAGCCGCTGCGCCAGGTGAAGTTCCAGACCGAAAACGTCGCCTACGTGCTGAACGGCGGCGACTACGTGACCTCCTCGTCCGCGCTGGAGCGGGCGACGCTCGAGGACTTCCTGCACGGCCGCCAGCACCTGGCGCCGCTGAACCTGAACGCGAGCGCGGGTCGCTCGCACAACGGTGGCCAAGGACACGGCTACGGTCACGGATCCAGCCGCGGTGCGGGCCATGGTCACGGCTCCAGCCGCGGTGCGGCCCCCAACCCCGCAAGCGAGGATCTCTACCCTACGCCCGCCAGCGATCAGCAGCAGGGGGTGAGCGCCGCGGTGCAGGTGCCCTTCCCGCTGCTCTACCCGCGCCTGCAAACCGGCCCGGCGACCCAGGAAGGGGTGCGCCCCTATGCACTGCGCGATCCCCAGGGACACCTCCACCACGCGTACACCATCGTCTTTCAGCAGAACACGATCGGCGGGTACTACGACGTCGAGGGCACCGACTGGCTGGACCCCCCGATCATCGAGCACCCCCAGGAAACGCGCTACGTCGGCCGGCGCGCCTACATGGTGTTTGCCGACGGCGAACATATCCACATGATCGCCTGGCGCGAACACCACGCTCTCTACTGGGTCATCAACACGCTGCTGGAGGAACTCACCAACCAGCAGATGCTCACGATCGCCGACTCCACTCAGCCGCTGCGCTGAGTCATCCCACCTTCGTCCCGTCGAGTGCGGCGTTGACCAGCGCGTCGGCGTGGGCGTTCTGGGCGCGGGGCACCGAGCGGATCGACCAGCGCTCGAACTGCCGCAGCGCGGCCATCGCCTCGAGGTGCAGGGGGCGCATCGCGGCGTGCTTGACCTTGTAGATGCCCTTCACCTGCTTGGCGATCAGCTCCGAGTCGTTGACGACCTCGACCTCGGTGGCGCCCAGCGCGCGGGCGCGCTCCAGACCGAGCAGCAGCGCACGGTACTCAGCCACGTTGTTGGTCACCTCGCCCAGCAGGCGCGCGTGCTCGTCCAGCACCTCTCCGGTGGGATCGCTGACGACGGATCCGGCCGCCGCCGGGCCGGGGTTGCCGCGGGCGCCGCCGTCGACGTGAACGATCACCTTCATCGTGCCGAGCCTATCCCGCGGCGGGGAC
Source organism: uncultured Solirubrobacterales bacterium (assembly GCA_963812955.1). Classification (GTDB taxonomy): domain Bacteria; phylum Actinomycetota; class Thermoleophilia; order Solirubrobacterales; family Solirubrobacteraceae; genus Palsa-744. The sequence continues at coordinate 66,631 of CAWEXC010000001.1, read as the reverse complement.
GGTATGCGCCGCGCGCTGCGACGAGGCTCAGGGCCTCGCCGGCTGCGACGAGGCTCAGGGCTGCGCCGGCTGCGACGAGGCTCAGGGCTGCGCCGGCTGCGACGAGGCTCACGGTTACGCAGCTGCGACGAGGGCTCAGGGCGAGACTCAGGCTGCGCGAGCGGCGACGAGACTCAGGGCTGCGCCAGCTGCGGCAGGTCGCCGGGAACCCGTGCGCGGCGGCGATCGCGCACGATGCGCTGCCGGCGGGCAGAGCCCCCGTCCATGCTGCCTGCGCTGCCACGGCCGCGCCTGTCGGCCTTGCGACGATCAACGATCACGGTCACGTTCTCGTTGTTCTTGTAGTGCTCGACCAGCTTCGGATAAAGCTCGTCGGCAAGGGGTCTGGGTACCACGCTGTAGATCATCGTATGAGCGATTCTACTCGACTATTGGCCTGGGTCGGGAAAAAGTCTGCGTTGGGAAGGTCTGCGTCTGGAAAGGTCGGCGTCGGGAAAAGCTCGGGGCAGAAGGGGGCTCAGAACACCAGCAGCGAGAGCGCTCCGCGCTCGTCTGCCACCGCGTTGGCGACGCGGTCCTCTTCGGCGAGTTCCTCGAGCTCCATTCCCTCCGCCGCCAGCCATGCTCCCCGCATCTCATCCTCCGAGTCGATCTCGTAGCGATACCAGCACAGCTCCCACGCAACCACGATCGCCACCTTCGCGCTCTCGAACTCGGTCGCCCGCACGGTGGGGGTGCCGAGCGAACGTGCGACTCCCGCCACCCGGCGCGGATACTCGCCGGCGTTGAACACCGCCAGCGCCCGCTCCACGTTTGCGCCCGTCTGGCTGGCGCCGGGCGGATCCAGTGCGTGCTCGACTGCGCCGCCGATCTCCTCGGGCGTGCCACCAACCTCCTCTGGCGTGCCCCATTCCTCGTCCACCGTCGCCCACTCCGCGTCGATCCCCGTCCATTCCGCTGCCCCGGCGGCGGCGCTCCCGCTCCTGCTCGTGGCCGGGTCGCCGATCTCGGCGCCGTCCGCGCGGACCGGCTGTACCGGCTCACGCAGTTGACGCAGCTTGCGCAGCAGCGATCGTCCCCGTTGGGAGCGATCGGCGCGCGGCCTGCCTGGGTGTGCCTCGGTCTCCCGGCGCCAGCCCTCATGGGTCGCGCGCGTGGTGCACAGCTCGCACACCATCCGCCGCTGTCCTCCGCCGAGGAAAACGTCGGGCTGCTCCCCCCGCAATAGGCGCCGCCCACACACGTCGCACGCCACGTCGGGGTGGGAGGTCACGATTGTTCTGGCTGCCATCGAGGTCCCAGGGTAACCCACTCGTCAAGCAAAAAGGAGCCCGGTCGCCCGGCCTTCGGCCGACTGCGCCGGGTGGGCGGGGGCCAAATCCTTTAGGGTGCGTGCCCGATGCGAGCGGTCACGTTCCAGGCACCCGGCAGGGTGGCGGTCGAGGAGGTTCCCGAGCCCGAGCTGACGGGCCCGGAGGATGCGATCGTGCGGATCGAGGCGAGCGGGGTGTGCGGGTCGGACCTGCACATCTACCACGGGCGCGTGCAGATCGAACCGGGCTTCACGATCGGCCACGAGTATGTCGGCACGGTGCTCGCCGTGGGTGAGGCGGTGCGCGAAGTCGCCGTGGGCGACCGCGTGCTGGGCTGCTTTCAGAGCGCCTGCGGGCGCTGCTGGTTCTGCCGCGCGGGCGCCTTTCACAAGTGCGAGCACTCGCGCACCTTCGGCCACGGCGCGGCGCTCGGCTCGCTACAGGGCACGCAGGCCGAGCGGGCGCTGGTGCCGAGCGCCGACCTGGTGTTGCGCAAGGTGCCGGAGGGGATGAGCGACGACGTGGCGCTGTTCGCCGGCGACGTGATGGGCACCGGCTTTCACGCGGTGATCGACAGCGGCATGCGCCCCGGGGACGTCGTTGCGGTGCTCGGCCTGGGGCCGGTGGGGCTGTGCGCAGTGCAGGCCGCGCGGGCGGCCGGTGCGGCGCACGTGATCGCCGTGGACTCGGTGCCCGAGCGCCTGGCGATGGCGGAGTCTTTCGGCGCGCAGGCGGTGCACCTGCAGGAGGGCGACCCGCGAGCGGCGGCCCGCGCGGCCACGGAGGGACGGGGCGTGGACGTGTGTATCGACGCCGTAGGGCACCCCTCCGCCCTGGACCTCGCGCTGCGCCTCACGCGCAAGTGCGGCACCGTGCAGGCGATCGGCGTGTACGCGGAGCGCGCCGAGCTGCACATGGGGCTGGTGTGGATCAAGTCGCTGCGGATGTGCGCCGGCCACGCCAACGTGATCGGGCACATCGATCGCGTGCTCGCGCTGATGTCGGCCGGGGTGCTCGACCCCACGCCGCTGGTCACCCACCACATGAGCCTCGACGACGCGCCAGAGGCGTACGCTTTGTATGACCGCCGCGAGGCGCTGAAGATCGTCCTGCGACCTTGAACCGTCCATCTTCGCGACCACAATCCCAAGGAGCCACGGATGACCGCCGCCACCGACACCACCTCAAGCGCCGTCTCCACGAACACTGCCCCCTCCTCCTCCCCTTCCCAATCTCCGATTGAGCTACCCGAGGCTTTGGGCTCCGAGGCGCGCGCCTTCATTGCGGGCGAGCACCGGCTGCTGATCGGCGACGAGCGCCCACCCGCCGCCGACGGGCGCACCTTTGCCACGCTCGACCCCTCCACGGGGCGGGAGCTCGCGCGCGTGCCGCAGGCCGGCGCCGAGGACGTGGAGCGCGCAGTGGCGGCGGCGCGGGCTGCTTTTGCAGAGGGTCCGTGGGCGACGATGCCCGCGTCTGGGCGCGAGCGGCTGATGCTGGCGCTGGCGGGCGCGGTCGAGGAGCGCGCGCAGGAGTTCGCACAAATCGAGTCCGCCGACAACGGCAAGCCGGTGGGGCTCGCCCAGTACGTGGACGTGGCCGGGACGGTCGCCCACCTGCGCTACTTCGCGGGCTGGCCGACGAAGATCGAGGGTGCGGTGCTGCCGGTGACGGCGCCCAACATGCTCTGTTACACCCGCCGCGAGCCGGTCGGGGTGTGCGGGCAGATCGTGCCGTGGAACTTCCCGCTGTTGATGGCCGCCTGGAAGCTCGGGCCGGCGCTCGCCGCGGGCTGTACGGTGGTGCTGAAGCCGGCCGAGCAGACGCCGCTGAGCGCGCTGCGCCTCGGCGAACTGGCGCTGGAGGTCGGGTTTCCGCCCGGTGTGCTGAACGTGCTCACCGGCGACGGCTCTACCGGCGCGGCGCTGGTGGACCATCCCGGCGTCGACAAGATCGCGTTCACCGGCTCCACCGTGGTGGGGCGCGAGATCGGCGCGAAGGCCGGCAAGGCGCTCAAGCGTGTGACGCTCGAGCTGGGCGGCAAGTCGCCCAACATCATCCTCCCCGACGCCGACATCGAGGCCGCGATCAAAGGCTCCTACCAGGCGATCTACTTCAACTCCGGCCAGGCCTGCAACGCTGGCTCGCGCCTGTTCGTGCCGGCGGCGCGCTACGAGGAGGTGATGAGCGGGCTGGCCGCGCAGGCCGCCACGGCGCAGCTTGGGCCGGGGCTCGACCCTGGGACCCAGCTCGGGCCGCTCGTCTCCGCCGAGCAGCACGAGCGCGTGCTCGGCTACATCGAGTCCGGCCGCGCCGAAGGCGCCGAGGTGCTGGCCGGCGGCGAGGCGGCGCTCGCCGACAGCGGCGGCTACTTCGTCGCGCCGACGCTGTTCAGCGCCACCGGCGCCGGCGCCGACGAGCTGCGGATCGCGCGCGAGGAGATCTTTGGCCCGGTGCTGGTTGCCTCCCCGTACGACACGCTCGAGGAGGTGGCGGCGCGCGCCAATGACAGCGACTATGGGCTGGCCGCCGGCGTGTGGACGCGCGATGTCTCAAGCGCCCACCGCCTCGCCGCGATGCTGCGCGCGGGCTCGGTGTACGTCAACACTTGGGGGGTCGTCGATCCCTCGGCGCCGTTCGGCGGCTTCAAGGCCTCGGGTCTCGGCCGCGAGCACGGTCACGATGGCCTCGGCGCGTATCTGGAGACCAAGAGCGTGTGGACCGCCCTATGAGCGCATCGATCCCTGGCCCCGGGCGCCTGAAAATCTCGAGCATGGTGGACGACGGCACCGTCAGCCTCGCCCTGGAGGGGGAGCTCGACCTGGCGGGTGCGCCCGAGATGGAAGCGAGCCTGGCGGCCGCCGAGCGGGATGGCCCCACGCGCATGGTGGTCGACCTGAGCCGCCTGCAGTTCATCGACTCCACGGGGCTGCGGCTGCTGCTGCAGGCGGACGCGCGCGCCAAGGGGCAAGGCTATGAGCTCGTGCTGCGCCCGGGCGCGCAGGCGGTGCAACGAGTGTTCGAGGTCACGGGCGCGCTCGCGATCCTGCGCTTCGAGGGCGCCGGGGGCTAGACCCCGAAGGTCCTCGCCCCGACCGATCGGCCGAGAAGCCCTTGTTTCGTGTGCAGACCAACAAATCCGACGGCACATCCCACCTCGGCCAGCGTTCACCTATTTCGTGACTCTGGACGCTAGCTCGTCACTGCTGCCAAAGTCACCCGCCGGGCCGAGTGAAGCCGCCGTGACCCACCACGCGGGCGCCGACCGTGCGGCCCCCAGCCGCACCACGCTGGCGCTGGCGGGGCTGTGCGTGGTGGTGCTGCTGGCGGCGACGCTCGAGGTGGTGCTCGACGCGGCGGTCGGCCACTCGCCGCTGACCCCGGGCTCTCCGGGGATCGCGGGCTGGCTGCAGTTGGGGGTCGGCGAGCGCCTGGGGTTCCGCGTGTTCCTGATCGCACTGCTGTGCTTCACCGGCGCCTACGCCGTCCTGCTGGTGCTGGCGCGGCGCATCTCAGCTGACCGCCGCGCCGCGCGCTGGTCGATCGTGCTGGTCGGGACGCTGGGGGTGGTCGTGTGCGCCGGCCCGATCCTCTTCTCGACCGACGTGTTCAGCTACATCGCATACGCGCGGATGGGGGTGCTGCACGGGATCGACCCCTACCTGCACGGCCCGGTGGCGGCCAACACCGACGGCATCTACAAGTACGTGGGCGACGACTGGCGCAAAGTGGCAACCGCGTACGGCCCGCTGTACACGCTGATCTCCTACCCGCTGGCGCTCCTGGGGCTGAAGGGCGCGGTGTGGGGCGCGAAGGTGATGGCGCTCGCGGCGAGCGCTGGCACGCTGGCGCTGACATGGCGTTGCGCGCGCATCCGCGGGTACGACCCGCCGACGGCGCTGCTGGCGGTCGGTGCCAACCCGCTGTATGTGTTGTACGGCCTGGGGGGCGCTCACAACGATCTGATCATGACCTTCTTCATGATGGCGGCGGTGGCGCTGGTGTTCGCCGAACGAGATGCTTCGGCGGGCGCAGCGGTGGTGGCGGGCGCGTTGGTGAAGGCCACGGGGGCGGTGCTGCTGCCGTTCATGCTGCTCTCGCGCCGGCGATCGGAGCCGGGGGACACGCGCCTTCGGCGGTCCCCGTTTCGGCTATCGGCGCTGTGGGGCGCGGCGGCGGCGTTGATCGGGGTGGCGGTGGTGTCCTACCCGGTGTTCGGCCTGCACGGCCTCGACGTGATTTCGGCGCTCAATCGCGACGCGGCGCTGGTGTCGACCGACAGTTTCCCCACCGAGATCGCCCACCTGCTGGGCAAGCCGGGCGTGTTCCCGGCCGATCACACGCTGCTGAAGGCGGCGCTGGTCGTAATCGTGCTGCATCTGCTGTGGCGCACCTGGCGCGGCTACGACTGGGTGTCGGCGTCGGGGTGGACGCTGCTGGCGATCGCCGTCACCAGCACGTGGCTGCTTGCGTGGTACACGCTGTGGACGCTGCCGCTGGCGGTGATCGCGCGCGACCGCCGTCTGCTGATCGCAACGTTCGCGGTGCAGGGCCTGTACATCGTCCACCAAACCGCGCCGCTGTTCTCCCCGGTGTCATGAGCGCGAGCGCCCCCACCACGCAGCCGGGCGGAGGCTGGGAGCGCCTGCCCGAGCGGCTGCGCCCCCGCACGCAGGAACGGCGGGGCCGCGGCGATCTGCGCCGGGTGGAGAGCACGCTGCTGGTGCTGGCGTTGCTGCTGCTAGCGGTGGCAACCGTCAACGACGTGGTGCGTCAGATACACGTCAACCAACGCCTGAGCGTGGACCTGCACACGTGGCGGACCGTCACCGGCAACGACCTCAAGAACATCTCGATCGAACAGGACCTGACGCACTACTCCACGCGCGAGGTGCTGTGCGGCAATACCGGGTCGGGCCCGCCGGGGACGCAGCCGCAGGTGTGCCTGATCCTCACCGGCCCCACCGTGCACGGGCTGCGCGCGGCGAACGGCGGCTTCTACTTGCCGCCCTACTTCCAAGACAAGCGCGCCAACCGCTACGCCTGCTTCGGCACGGCGGTGCGAGAAAACCTGTGCGGCCTGCCGACTCCGCCGGGCGCACCGGACGAACCGTTGACGGAGGACTAGATGGCTGAGCCCACGGCCGTGTCGTCCACGGGGGGTGAGAATTATTTTAAGGGGGACCGGGCGGGCGGGCACCGATCCAAGGGTCAGGGAGGGGTTGCGCATCGCAGGACGAACGCCAAGAGTGGAGCCCTGACGAAGTGGTGGCCACTGGCGGCATTGGTGGTGCTCGCGGCGCTACTGCGCCTCAGCACGCTCGACCTGCAGAGTTTCTGGTACGACGAGGCGTACATACCGGTGCACACGCTGCACCCGTCCCTGGTGGCGACGCTGCGCTCGGTCGAGCACCGCGAAAACACCCCGCCGCTGTGGTACGCGCTGATCTGGGGCTGGTCGCGGGTCTTCGGTACGGGGATGCTCGCCCTGCGCCTGCCATCGGCACTGGCGGGGATCGCGACCGTGCCGGTGGCGTGGGGGATCGGGCAGCAGCTGGCTGGTCGAATCGGGGATGGGAGCGCAGCGAGTGTCTCCTTATTCGGTCGCCGGGCGGCGATCGCCACCGCGGCGCTCGTGGCGACCAACCCGCTGTTGGTGTGGTACTCGCAGGAGGCGCGCGCGTACGGCCTGTTCGTGTTGATGGTTGCGCTCGCGATGTGGTGCTGGCTGCGCGCCGACGCCTCGCCGACCCCGGGCAGGCTGGCGGCGTTCGCGGCGAGCGGCGCGGCGGCGCTGGCGACGCACTACTTCGCGGTGTTCCTGCTGGCACCGATGTGCCTGTGGCTGCTGCGCCCGCGGCGTAGCGCGCGTGCGGCGGGACCGGGTGCGCGCGCTACAGATCCGCGGTCGATGCCGCCGGGGACCGCACGGCCAGCAGATCCGCGGTCGATGCCGCCGAGAGGGGCATTCGCCGCAGTAGCGGCGATCGTGCTGGTGGGCGCCGCACTTGTGCCGCTGGCGCTCACGCAGGGCGGGCACGGCACGCAGTGGATCGGGGCATGGGCGCTCGCCAGCCGCCTCGAAGCGATTCCCCAGTACTACCTGACGGGCTACTCGGGCTCCCCGCTCGGCCACGGCATCGAGTTGCTGGTGGCGCTGGAGATCCTTGCGGCGATCGGCTATGGCCTGTGGCGAACGCTCACCCCGCGCGAGAGCGAAGGCGCGCTGCTGGCGCTGGGGGTGGCGGCGTGCGGGGTGCTGATCCCAGCGGCGATGGCGGTGGCGGGTGCCGACTACTTGGCGCCGCGCAACGTGGTGGCGGCGATGATCCCTCTGACGGCCGGGATTGCGGTGATCGCGGCGGCGCGGCGCACCGGTCGCACGGGGCTTGCGCTGGTTGGGCTGATCGCGGTGACGTTCGCCGTGCTCTCGATCGACGTAGACCTAAGCCCACGCCTGCAGCGCGGCGACTGGCGCGGGCTCGCGCAGGTGATCGGGACTGAACACCCACCCATCGGCGCGCGCGCGATCACCACTGTGGAGTTGGGTGCGGCGCCGCTCGAGTACTACTTGCCGCCGCTACGCAACCTGCGCCGTGGCGCCGCGGTGAGGGTGAGCGAAATCGACGAGACCGGTTATGCGCCGCTGCTCCGGGGTGCGGGTGAACCGCCGGCGGCGGGCTTTCACCTCGTGCAGCAGCGCAATGTTCACGGCATGATCCTCTACCGCTTCACCTCACCGACACCGCGCATGGTGTCGGAGGCGCAGTTGCGCGAACACGTGATTGCCGAAGGTCGCCCTGAGGTGTTGGTGCGATAAGGGCGGGATTCCACTCCTCGCACCGCCCGTGCGCGGGACTGTGTGACGCGCCCAGTGCGCCGGTCGAGCCCATAACGTGATATCACCGCCCGCGCAGTCGTTGGATACGAAAGGATTAGCTCGCTGGATCATGCCGACCTCGACCGCCACGACCCGCAGCGAGGCACGCATCGCGCTCGCGCGCGCCTGCGAGCACCTGCTCGCCCTCCAGGATGAGGCCGGCTGGTGGCGGGGCGAGCTGCAGACGAACGTGACGATGGACGCCGAGGACATGCTGCTGCGCGAGTTCCTCGGGATCCGCACGGCGGCGGAGACCGAGCGCTCGGCGGCGTGGGTTCGCTCCCAGCAGCGCGCGGATGGGACGTGGACCAACTTCCATGGCGGGCCCGGCGACCTCTCGAGCACGGTGGAGGCCTACTGGGCGCTGCGCCTGGCGGGCGACCCGGCGGAGGCGGAGCACATGCGCACGGCGGCGGAGTGGGTGCGTGAGCAGGGCGGCGTCGAGCGGGCGCGTGTGTTCACGCACGTGTGGCTGGCGCTGTTCGGGTTGTGGCCGTGGGAGCGGATCCCCGCACTGCCGCCGGAGATCGTGGTGCTGCCGCAGTGGGCGCCGCTGAACATCTACGACTTCGGTTGCTGGGCGCGCCAGACGATCGTGGCGCTGTCGCTGGTGATGGCGCGGCGTCCGAAAAAACCGCTGCCGTTCGACCTGCGCGACCTGCACGGCGCGCAGCCGTGGACCCCGAGCGGAGCGGGACCCAAGCCTCGCGAGGGCACTCGTCCGCCACGTCCCGTGGCGTCCCCGCGCGGCCGCTTCGCCTTTCTCTCCTCCTCCTCCTCCTCCTCCTCTGCGGCCGCCCGGATGGGCACGTGGCTGGGGCGTCTGGACAGCGCACTGCGGCTGTATGAGCGCCACCCGCTGCCCCCGCTACGCCGCCAGGCGATCGCGCGCGCGGAGGCGTGGATCGTGCGCCGCCAGGAGGCAGACGGCTCGTGGGGGGGTATCCAGCCGCCGTGGGTGTACTCGCTGATGGCGCTCCACCTCGGGGGCTACCCGCTGGATCATCCGGTGATGCGCCGCGGCCTGGAGGGGTTGGAGCGCTTCATGATCGAGGATCGCGGCGAAGCGATCGGTTTCTACCCACCCGAGCCCCAGCCGCCCGACCTACCCGACCCCGAGTCACTGGAGAGGTCCCACTCTGAGCCGTCCCGCCCTCGGCCGTCGCGCCCACCCAACACGCCCGCGGTAGCGAGCCGGCGCCTGGAGGCCTGCCAGTCGCCGGTGTGGGACACGGCGCTAGCGATCGTGGCGCTCGGCGACGCCGGCACCGCGCGCGAGCACCCTGCGCTGGCGCGCGCGGCGCAGTGGCTGTTGGAGGAGGAGGTGCGCGTGCGCGGCGATTGGGCGGCGGCGCGTCCGGAGTTGCAGCCGGGCGGGTGGGCGTTTGAGTTCGAGAACGACAACTACCCCGACGTCGACGACACCGCGGAGGTGGCGCTGGCGCTGCTGCGCACGATCGAGCTGGAACCCGAGCAGACGCGCCGTGCCAACCGCCACCGCCGTCGCAGCGGCGAGGTGCCACCCGCGGAGGGGGCGCAGGGGGTGCGCGAGCGCGCACAGGACGCGATCGACCGTGCCGTGGAGTGGGTCGAGGGAATGCAGAGCGAGGGTGGCGGCTGGGGAGCGTTCGACGCCGACAACACGCGTGCGCTGGTGCGGGCGCTCCCGTTCCTTGACTTCGGCGAGGTGATCGACGAGCCGAGCTCCGACGTGACCGCGCACGCGCTGGAAATGCTCGCCGCGCTCGGCCGCGCCGACAGCGAAAAGGCCCGTGCGGGGCTGAGCTGGCTGCTCGGGCAGCAGGAGACGGACGGATCGTGGTTTGGGCGCTGGGGGATCAACCACGTCTACGGCACCGGCGCGGCGCTGCCGGCGCTGGCCGCGATGGGGATCGGCCCCGAGGAGCCACCGATCCGCCGGGCGGTGGCGTGGCTGCACGCCCACCAGAACGAGGACGGCGGCTGGGGTGAGGATCCGCGCTCCTACGACGACCCCGCGTGGATCGGCCGCGGCGACTCCACCGCCTCGCAGACGGCGTGGGCGCTGCTAGCGCTGCACGCGGCCGGCGAGGCGATCGAGGGATCCCCGGCGATGGAGCGCGGGGTGGCGTGGCTGATCTCCACGCAGCGTCCCGACGGGACGTGGGACGAGCCGCAGTACACCGGCACCGGGTTTCCGTCGGACTACTACATCAACTACCACCTCTACCGCCTCACGTTCCCGATCATGGCGCTGGGCCGCTGCGCGGGGGCTGAGGGTTCGGGGTGAGCGCCCCTACGCCCACGCCCACGCCCGCGGCGGTGATGGCGAGGGCGGGCGGCGAGAACTTCCCCGTCGCCAGTCGCGTGCTGCCGCGCGGCGTCAGGGAGCATCTGCTCGCGCTGTACGGCTTCGCACGGTTGGTGGACGAACTGGGCGACGCCGTGGTCGCCGGGGCCGATCGGGCGGGTGGGCCTCCAGAGAAGCTGGCGGCGCTCGACTGGCTGGAGGGGGAACTGGAGTGCGCGTATGCCGGGGAGGCGCGCCATCCGCTGCTGGTGCGCCTGCAGGGCACTGTGCGCGAGTGCGCGCTGCCGCGCGAGCCCTTTCTGCGGCTGATCGAGGCCAACCGTGTCGACCAGCGCGTCGCGCGCTACGACACGTGGGAGCTGCTGTTGGGCTACTGCCGTCTGTCCGCCGACCCCGTGGGAGAGCTGGTGCTGGGCGTGTTCGGCGCCGCCACCCCCGAGCGAGTGGCGCTCTCGGATCGGATCTGCACGGCGCTGCAGCTGGCCGAGCACTGGCAGGACGTCGCCGAGGATCTGCGCGCCGGCCGGATCTACCTGCCGGCGGAGGACCTGGCGCGCTTCGGCTGCACTGAGCGCGACCTCGCTCAGCCCGCCGCGGACTGGCGCGTGAAGGGGCTGATCGCCTTCGAGGTGGCGCGCACGCGCGAGCTGCTGCGGGAGGGGACGCCGCTGATCGGCACGCTGCACGGACGCGAGCGGCTGGCGGTGGCGGCGTTCGTGAGCGGCGCCGACGCGGCGCTCGGGGCGATCGAGCGCGCCGGCTATGACGTGCTCGGCGGCCCACCACGGGCGGGCCGCGCGCGGCGTGTGGCCACGTTGGCAAGGACGCTGGCGGGGCGGGGGCGGTGAGCGTGGTGGATACTCGGACGAGCACAATGGTGGACGCCAAAGGGGCGCCGGTGAGTGCGATGCGAGCACGGTCGGCGCAGGCCACGGTCGTACCGGGGAGGCATCGGTGAACGCCGCGTCGGCCCACACCCAGTCGGCCTACCGGCAATGCGAGGCGCTGACGCGGGCGGCGGCGGGCAACTTCTACTACGGCATCCGTCTGCTCCCCGCTCCCAAGCGCAGGGCGATGTGCGCGGTGTACGCGTTCGCGCGACGCGTGGACGACATCGCCGACGGGACGCTCGAGCAGGAGGAGAAGCTGCGTCGGCTGCAGGAGGCCGCGCAAGCGCTGGAGCGCTTGGACCCGGAGGATGCCGACCCGGTGATGGCGGCGCTCGCGGACGCCAGTGCCCGTTTCCAGCTGCCCGCGGACGCGCTGGACGATCTGATCGAGGGGGTGCGGATGGACGTGCGGGGCACCTCCTACGCGGACTTCAGGGAGCTCGAGCTCTACTGCCGGCGTGTGGCTGGCTCGATCGGGCGGCTGTGCCTGGCGATCTTCGGCACGCGCCGCCTGCGGCCCGGCGAGCGCCCCGCGAGCGAGATGGCGGATGACCTCGGCGTGGCGCTGCAGCTCGCCAACATCGCGCGCGACCTGCGCGAGGATGCCGAACGGGGGCGCGTGTACCTGGCGGCGCGCGACATGGTGCGCTACCACCTGCACGACGACGGCCCGCTCGACGCGCCCGCGCTGCAGGCGCTCACGCGCGAGGCGAGCATGGCCGAACCGGCGATGGTGGCCGGCTTCGAAGGCGGCGACGTCGGCCAGCTGTACGCGCTGATGCGCTTCTACTGCCTGCGCTCGCGCGACTGGTTTCACCGAGGCATGGAGCTGGTGGCGCTGCTCGACCGGCGCAGCGCCGCGTGCGTGCTGGCGATGGCGGGCATCTATTGGCGCCTGCTCGGCCACATCGAGGAGCGCCCCGACCGCGCGCTCGCGCGCCGCGCGCGGCTGAAGAAACGCGAGAAGGCGTGGGTGGCGGCCCGCGCGCTGCTCGGCAAGGGGATCCCTGAGCGTCACCCGGCGGAACGGATCCAGGAAGAAGACACTTGAGCGTCCCCGAACCGTCCGGGCCCCACGTGGTGGTGATCGGCGGCGGGCTGGCGGGGATCGCGGCGGCGCTCGACTGCGCCGATGCCGGCGCGCGGGTGACGTTGCTGGAGGTGCGCCCGCGGCTGGGTGGGGCGGTGTACTCCTTTGAGCGCGACGGCCTGCGGATCGACAACGGCCAGCACGTGTTCCTGCGCTGCTTTCACGCCTACCGCGCGCTGCTTGCGCGGCTGGGCAGCGAGCGCAGGGTGGAGTTGCAGTCGCGCCTGGAGATCCCGCTGGTGCGCCCCGGCGGGGAGGTGAGCGTGCTGCGCCGCTCCGGCCTGCCGGCGCCGCTGCACCTGGCGGGCACGCTGCTGCGCTACCGCAACCTTTCCGTGCGCGAGCGCCTGGGCGCGGTGCGAGCGGCAGTGGCGCTGGGTCGCCTCGATCCGCGCGCGCCGGAGCTTGACCGGCAGACCCTCGGCGCGTGGCTTGCCGCCCACGGCCAGGGCCCGCGCGCCACGGCTGCGCTGTGGGACCTGATCGCGCTGCCGGCGCTCAACCTGCCCGCCGACCAGGCGTCGCTGGCGCTGGCGGCGTTCGTCTTCAAGCGCGGCCTGCTCGAACGCGCCGACGCGGGGGACATCGGCTTTCACCGGCGCCCGCAGAGCGAGATCGTGGGGGAGCCGGCGGAGCGCGCACTGCGCGCGGCGGGCGTGGATGTGCGGCTCGGGTGGCGCGCGGAGCGGGTGGTGGTGAATGACGGGGCGTTCGAGGTCTGGCGCCGCGGGAGTGAGGCCGATGACAAGCGGGGGCGTACGGGCGAGCATGCCGCCGATGTCGAGGGTGCGAGCGCGAGCCTGGGAGGGGGTGGCGCAACTGGGGGCGGAGAAGAGCAGCTGGGCGCCGATGCGGCGATCGTCGCCCTGCCGCGCACGCGCGCTGCGGCGCTGATCGAGCTCCTCGATCCAGCGGCGGCGGCTCGCGCGCTGAAGCTGCGCGACACCCCGATCGTCAACCTGCACGTGGTATACGACCGCACTGTGTGCGAGTTTCCGTTTGTGGGCGGGGTGGAGTCCCCGGTGCAGTACGTCTTCGACCGCAGCGACGCGGGTGGCGTGGACGCAGGTATGCAGTACCTGGCCGTCTCGCTGTCCGGAGCCGACGAGGAGATGGGCATGAGCGTCGAGGAGCTGCGGGAGCGCTACCTGCCTGCCCTCGCGGAGCTCTTCCCGCGCGCTCGCACGGCACGGGTCGAGCGCTTCCTCGCCACGCGCGAGCACGCCGCTACGCTGCGCGCCGAGCCGGGCGCCGGCGCACTGCGCCCCGGGTCGATGACCGCGGTCCCGGGGTTGGCGCTGGCGGGCGCGTGGACTGACACCGGCTGGCCGGCGACGCTCGAGAGCGCGGTGCTGAGTGGCCACGCCGCGGCGCGCTGCGCGCTGGAGGCGGTTGGCCTAGTGCGGGCGTCTGTGCCCACGGGCGAGAGCTGGGGCTCAGGCACGAGCTGCGGCCAGCGGGGCGGAGGCGACGGGGGAGGAGGCCGGTGAGTGATCTCCTGATCGCTGCGCCGCTGCGCCTGGAGGCGTGGGCGATCTCCGCGGGGATCCGCTCCCGCGAAGCCAGAGCGCGGGTGCACCGCACCGGCATGGGCCCGCGCCGCGCGCAGGCGATGGCTCCCATGCTGCGCGGTCGCCCGGGGGCGGCGTTGCTGGTGATGGGCTTCGGCGGCGCGCTCGACGCGCACAGCGACGTGGGCGACGCGGTGGTTGCCGACGCTGTGCAGGGGCCTGATGGGATGGAGCCGGTCGCCTGCGCCGGCGCGCAGGAGCTGGCGGGGGCGCTCGAACGCCGTGGCCTGTGCGTGCGTCGCGGGACGGTCGCCTCGGTCGCGCGCCTGGCGATGGGTGACACCCGCGTGCAGCTGCGCGAGGCGGGGGCGATCGCGGTGGACATGGAGTCGGTGTGGCTGGCCCCCGGAGCCGGCGAGCGCCCGTTCGCGGTCGTGCGGGTGATCACCGACACGCCCGCCCGGGAGCTAACCAATCCGCTGCTGACAGTGGCGGGGGTGGCACGTGCGATGGCGGCGCTGCGCCGCGCGGCGGGCGCCTTGCACGAATGGGCGCCGGAGGGGCTAAGGTAGGCTCCAGATGGCGGCGCGGATGAGACAGAGCACGCGCATGGGGTGGTACCTGATGCGCCAGCGCCTTGCCAAACGCGAAAAGTTCCCGCTGATCGTCGAGCTGGAGCCGCTGTTCCAGTGCAACCTGGAGTGCGCGGGGTGCGGCAAGATCCAGCACCCCGACCATGTGCTGCACCGACGGATGTCCGTGGAGCAGGCGGTCGGGGCGGTGGAGGAGAGCGGCACGCCGATGGTGTCGATCGCCGGCGGCGAGCCGCTGATCCACCCCGAGATCCATCTGATCGCGGCGGAGCTTGTCAAGCGCAAGAAGTTCGTCTACCTGTGCACCAACGCGCTGCTGCTGGAGCGCAAGCTCGAGAACTTCAAGCCCAGCCCCTACTTCGCGTGGGCGATCCACATGGACGGCCTACGCGAGCGCCACGATGCCTCGGTCGAACGCGAGGGTGTCTTCGACAAGGCGGTCTCGGCGATCCGCGCGGCGCAGGCGCGCGGGTTCAGGGTGACCACCAACA
The DNA here is from genome assembly GCA_963812955.1 of uncultured Solirubrobacterales bacterium. Taxonomy (GTDB): domain Bacteria; phylum Actinomycetota; class Thermoleophilia; order Solirubrobacterales; family Solirubrobacteraceae; genus Palsa-744. The sequence continues at coordinate 51,573 of CAWEXC010000001.1, read as the reverse complement.
CCACCTTCTTCACGCACGACTCCCCGAAGACGGTGCGGGAGGTGCTGGACTTCCTCAACGACGAGCTCGGTGTCGACGAGATGATGATCTCCCCCGCGTACGCCTACGAGAAAGCGCCCGACCAGGAGCACTTCCTGGGGGTTCGCCAGACGCGCGAGCTGTTCCGCGAGGCGTTCTCGGGTGGTCGCCGCAAGCGCTGGCGTCTCAACCACAGCCCGCTGTTCCTCGACTTCCTCGAAGGCAACGCCGAATTCGACTGCACCGCCTGGGGGATCCCCAGCTACTCGCTGTTCGGCTGGCAGCGCCCTTGCTACCTGATGTCCGACGGCTATGCCTCCACCTACAAAGAGCTGATCGAAACGACCGACTGGAGCAAGTACGGCCGCGGCCGCGACCCCCGCTGCGAGAACTGCATGGCCCACTGTGGCTACGAGCCCACTGCGGTCCTGCGCACCACCCACTCGCTGCGCCAGTCGCTGCGCGCGCTGGTCAGCTGACGCAGTTCGATCCGCTCAGGCGGGGGCGAACTCGTCGGGGAGGGCTGTCGCGACCGCCCGGCGTTGCGACTTGCCGAGGTGGCGTGCGAGCCGGCGGATCTCAAGGGCATCGTTGAATGCCTGCAGAAAGGCGCTGTCGGAGGTGCCGGGAAGTGGTTCGCCAAGGGCCTGCTCGAACCATTCCGCGGCATCGGCCCAGCGCCATACCTTGGTGCGAGCGTCGAGGCGACCGGCTGCCGGTGGGAAGCCCCCGGGACCGCGCTTGCCGCTGACGAGCAGCCGGATGCTCTCGGGCGTGCGGCCCGAGCGCTTGGCGAGATCGGCCATTGTGGCGATGTCATCCTCCTCGACGCGCAGGATGGTCGCGCCGGGGAGCGTCTGCAACAGCTCGGCTACCGTTGCGCCAAGGGCGCGGGGAAGGTTGCTGGAGCGTCGATCGCACTCGAGCAGGAACGAACCGTCTTCGTCGGGCCCCATCAGCGAGGAGTCGTCGATCCGCTCGTAGATCGAGATCGAGAGCTCCTCGGCACTTTTGCCAGGGGCGAGGAATCGGAGGGTGAAGGTGTAGTCGTTCATGGTTTGGAGTGGGGGCAGCGGGCGAGGAAGCGGCCAATTCGCCGCGCCTCGTTCTCGGCGCTTCTCGGAGAGCCGTTGATCGAAAGCGGAGGGCACCTGCCCGCCTCGTCGCCCGGGCAGTAGATGATTCCCCAGTGGCCCCGGTTCGTCTCGACTCGGAATCCCTGGCTCTCCGCCCACCTGAGCGCCGCCTCGACTGGCTTCTTTGGATGCTTGGGTTTCAAGAATACACCATTCCGTTGCGAACTCCCAACGCCGATGCGAACTAATGTCCACGCCCGCGGCCGGTTGGCCGGCATGAGCTGTTCTGTGCTGGCCTCCGCCAACACGAAGTCGCAGCGGACACGGCGACAGAAGCTACGCGGCGCTTGGGACGGGACGCTCGCTGCGGGCGCTGGTCAGCTGACGCAGTTCGATCCGCTCAGGCGGGGGCGATCCCTCCTCTGGTGCGCTCGTCAGCTGATCTCGGCCTGCTGCTCGATTTCGTCCTCCGCGGCGACGGGCTCGGCTGACTCCTGGCCCTCGAGCGTTGCGGCGCCGCGGATGTCGCGCCAGGTCATGCCCTCGCCGAACAGGGCGGGGATGCCGAGGGCAAGCGCGGTGAGGACCTCGACGGCCTGGAGGATGATCCCGTAGGCGAGGGCGGGGCCGGCACCTACGCCGTAGGCGGCCAGCACCACCAGGCAGGCGGCCTGGAAGACGCCGACGTTCGACGGGGTGGCCGGTAGGACGGCGGAGACGTTGACGGCGAGTAGCACCGCGGCGGCGGCGGTGAGGCCGTCGTCGGATTGCAGGCCGAGCGCGCACAGCACGGCGTAGCAGGCCAGCCACTGCAGCGTCCACGCGAGCAGCTGCAGCAGCACAGCGGGGATCCCGTGGCGGGGATTGGCGAACACGGCGAGGCCCTGCCTGCCGAGGCGCAACAGGCGGGCGAGTGTGGCGGCGGCAAGCGCGACGCGCAGCGAGCGAGAGCGCTGCGCACGTGCCAGCATCCACGGGCCCATCAGCACCAGCAGGCAGATCGCCAGCGGTACCGCGAGCGCGATTACGAGGCCGGAGACGTGCTGGCGCAGTAGGTCGAGGCTGGTGAAGGTGACGGTCGCGAGGATCGCCAGCGCAAGCAGGTTGATCAGCGTCTGCGAGAAGACGGTGCCGGCGACGATCGGCAACTGGCGGCGGGAGGAGCCGGGCAGGCGGCGGGTCAGCACGAGCATCTTGGCGGGCTCCCCGATGCGCCCGGGGAACACCGCCGAGCCCATCACGCCGATCATCGTCGCGCGGATCACCGGCGCCCAAGCGACCTCAGTGTCGGGCAGCGCGGCGCGCAGCACCTCATGCCAGGAGCCGGCGCGCAGCAGCAGCGAGAGCCCCATCAGCGCGAGCGCCAGCACGATCCAGCCTGGCTGCGCAGAGGTCAGTGCACTGCCGATGCGGTGTAGCCCCAGGCGCGAGAGCGCGAACGCGAGGATCGCCGCGAGGATGAGCAGCAGGATGGGCACGACTACACGCCTGCGCAGGCGCGGGCGGGGGGTTCGCTGTGGGGACGAGACGGTATCGCCCATCACTGTGGGTGTATCAGAGTGCGTCGTCGCAGTCCCAGCCAGGGTGCGTCCGCGTGTCCGTTGCCGTGTCCGCGGGGCATGGAGGCTCGGCTCGCGCGCGTGTGAGGGAGCGGCGTCGCGCGGATGATCTCCCGGCCAACCATGTCATCCCGCCCCCGGCCGACCATGTCATCCTGCCCCTGGTCAACCATGTCATCCCGCCGCGTCAGCTCATGTTCACATAACCCGTGGCTTCTGTGGGCGTGCGCACGTTGGCCGCGACCTTGTTTTCGTAGTTGCCCTCGATTGTCTGGATGTCGCCGCTCGGGAGCACGTCCCTGACGATTCCCACGTGTTCGTCGCCAAACACGATCAGGTCGCCGGGCTGGGGGGTGACGCCGGGGCCGTTGGGGATTGCGCGGCCGGTGCTCTGTGCCCACGACCAGATCTGCCCCACCGAGCCGAGGCCTTCGCCGTTCGCGCCCAGCGGCTCGCCCGCTTGGCGTGCGGCCCATGAGGCGAAGTAGGCGCACCAAGGGGCGCCGGGGCTCGCTCCCGCGCTGGCGGTGCGGTACATCGCGATCGCCGGCGATTCGTTTGAGCCCGGCGGCTGCTCGGTCTGGCCGAGCTGGCTTTCGGCTGTTCTCACGATCTGCTGGGCCGAGGTGGTCGTGGTGCCCGAGATTCCGGGCGTGCTTGTGAGCGCCCCGGCGCTCGAGACTCCGAGCAGCGGCGTCGCCGTTTCCAGGCCCCCCGCGCTGGTGGGGGCGATGCTTGTAGGCGCCGTGTTGGTGGGCGTCGCCGTGCCTGACTGGCTTTCGTTCGCGCTCTGCAGCGCCTGGGCGAACGAGCTGCCGCCGGCCTGCGTCGGTTCGGGGGCGGCGGGTACCGCCGTGCCGCCGGTGCCCGCCGCGTTGGTGGCGAGCAGCGCGGCGGGGTTGGCGATCGCCTGTTCGATCGTTGCCACGCGCGCGAGGACGGATTCGACCGACATCTGCCCGGTAATCGGCAGCGCCTGTCAGGGGTTGAGTGTTGGGGGCGACGCCGGTCGCATAAATGCTTGCACCCAAAATCTGGCCTAAAGCGCTTCCAATAGTTCGTCGATAGCGCCGGCAAAGGACACGCAAGTGTCCACATCACTGTTCAATCCAAGGGGGCTAGACGTGTCTATGCGTATTGGCAAGCGAAGCTTCGCTAGCCGCAAGCGAAAGATAGCCGGCCTGTGCGCATTTGTGCTCGCAGGCCTCCTGGCTGTGGGCGCGTACGCGTTCACGGCAAGCAACACGCAGGCGGAAGAATCGGGCGCAGGTTCCAACACCGCAGTTGTGTCCGGCTACAACACCACGAACCTGAAATTCACGCTCACGGGCGGGACTGCTACTCAGGCCACATTCACAGCGGAACCCGCATCTGCGGGAGAGGCCGACGCCAAAGAAGGCGAAATCAACGTAGTGAAGGTTGCCGGAGAAAAAGCCTGGGTGCATTGCGTACTGACCACTCCGGGCTCACCGGCTCTGTTCACGTGCACGTTTGCAACCCCGCTCACGAAGACAGAAATCGAAGAAGACGTCGTACAGGAAACCATCGTCACATCGTAGGTGTAGCGACCGAGTGGCACCGTGGAGGGCCGGCCCTGCCGGCCCTCCACGCCCACGTCCACAACGACACAACAAGAATGCGACCTCGACGCATTAGAAAAATCCTCTTCTCGGCCCTGGGACTCATCATCCTGGGGACTATGTGGTTCTACTTCGCCCCGGTCCAGCTCGGCGGCTCGACCACCTACGTGGTCACCCACGGGACCAGCATGGAGCCGCATTTTCACACCGGCGACCTGGCGATCGTGCGCGGCCAGAGCGACTACCACGTAGGTGAAGTCGTCGCCTACCACAACCACCAGCTGCACACGATCGTGCTGCACCGGATTATCGGGCGCGAAGGCGACAGGTATCTGTTCAAGGGGGACAACAATAACTTCGTCGACCCCGAACACCCGGTTGCCAGCCAGCTGATCGGCGCCCTGTGGATACATATCCCGGGCGTGGGCCTGCGACTTCAATCGATCCGCTCGCCGCTTGTGATGGGGATCCTCCTGTTCGTCGGGATGCTCCTCCTCACCGGTGGAGCGTTCGCGCGGACCCACGGGCGCAGGCACAGGCAGAGGCGCGCCGGAGAGGGCGCCGCGAGGCGCGCGGGCGAGGGCGCCGCGACGCCCACGTTCGCCGTCCTCGCGATCGGCGCCCTGCTGGCGATCCCGTTCCTCATGCTCGCGCTACTCGCGTTCACCCGCTCGCCGACGAAGCTCCACCCCTACACCGTCCCTTACCGGCAGAGCGGCAGGCTCTCCTACTCCGCCGAAGCGCCTTCGGGGCCGACCTACCCGGGTGGACACGCGGTGACCGGCGACCCGCTCTTCGCGCACGTCCTGAACGCGGTGGACTTCAGCTTTGCCTACCGCCTGCACGCCGCCGGCCGGCGCTCGCTCAGCGGAAGCGCCTCGCTCGAGGCGACGGTGGTCTCCTCCGATGGCTGGCACACTACGCTCGAGCTCGCGCCCCCCACGCGCTTTCACGGTAGCCGCGCGCTCGTCACGGGGACGCTCGATTTGACCTCGCTGCTTGCGCTCGTGCACAGCGTCGAAACTGCGACGAAGGCGAACGGCGCCTACACGCTGACGCTGCTGCCGCGGGTGAGCGTCAGCGGGAGGGTCGACGCCGTGCCGGTGCACACCACATTCGCGCCGAAAGTCCAGTTCTCGCTCACGCCGATCGAGGCGCAGCCGGCCCTCGCCGGCGGCGGCTCGCTCACCACGACTTCGCCCTCCGGCGAAGACACCGCGCTGAGCATGTTCTCGCCCTCGGCGCCGGGCTCGGCGACTGGCACGCGCTCTCAGCCGGCATCGCTCTCGCTCGGGTTGGGGCAGCTCTCGGTGGCGAGCGCACGTGCGCTCGCGCGCGACGCGCTCGTGATCGTCGTCTGCGCCGTGCTGGCGGCACTCGCCTGCCTGCGGCTGGCGCTCGGTCGTTCGCAACCGCGCGACGAGTCGGCCTCGATCCGCGCCCGCTACGGTCGGATGATCGTGCCCGTCGCGCGCGTGTGGCAGCTGCCCGGGGTGCCGGTGATCGACGTCGAGGACATGGAGGCGCTGGCGCAGATCGCGGAGCACTACAACCGCTCGATCCTGCACGAGGCGGCGGAGGACGGCGAAGCCTTCTGGGTGACCGACGAGAGCGGGCAGTTCCGCTACGCGGTTGGCGTGTGGGGCAGTGCCTCCCAGGGCGAGCCCGCCGAGAGGATGACTGACGAGGAGTTGGCTTACGAGGCGTTAGCTGACGAGGCGTTGGCCGGCGAGACGCTGGTGCATGAGGCCCACGGCCACGAGTCCTACGCCCACGAGCCCAAGCTCGCCGGGCCGATTTCGGCGCGCGGTGCGCCCGATGCGCTCGGAGTGCCGCCGGAGGACGACACATTCGCCGCCGCCGACAGCGTCACGCAGGGCGAGTGGACGCCGCGACGCGACGGCGGGGGCCGTCGCTCTGGCAAACCTGGCCTCGTGTGAACGGGCGCCCGGTCATGGGCGTGGCTGATCGGGACGGCGCGGTTGCGATGCAGCTCCTACTAGAACCGACTGCTGCGTCGCTCCCGCCGGCGAAGCGCTGCGTGAACGCTCGCTTGCACGCCGTCCAGCTGTTCGGCGGGCCCTCAAGTATCGCCCGCCGATGACGATAAACCGGCGTGAGACAAAGGGTTGACAGGGAGTCGACCCGGGACTGACCCAAACAATCGTCATCAAGGAGATGAACGCATGTCCCTCAGCATTAACACCAACGTTGACTCGCTGATCGTTCAGCGCAACCTCAACACCAGCCAGGGCGCGCTGACCACGTCGATGGAACGGCTCTCCTCGGGTCTGCGGATCAACTCCGCCGCCGACGACGTCGCCGGCTACGCCGCCAACCAGCGCCTGCAGGGCCAGGTCAACGGCGTCATGCAGGCCCAGCAGAACACCCAGGAAGCGGTCGCGCTGGTGCAGACCGCGCAGGGCGCGCTCAACGACGTGGAGCAGATGCTCCAGCGCATGCGCGAGCTCTCGGTGCAGCTGGCCAACGGCACCAACTCGGAATCCGACAAGGAAGCGATCGAAGGCGAGGCCGAACAGCTCGAAAAAGAGATCGAACGAGTCGGTGAAACGACCAAGTTCAACGGCGTCGAACTGCTGGCAGGCGAAGAAGGCATCAAGTTCCAGGTCGGCCCCGATGAAGAAGAAACGATCGAAGTGAAAACGGCCGAACTCACCAAAGCCACTGAAGGCCTCGAACTCGCCAAGATCGAAACGATCGAAGAAGCGATCAACAAAGTAGCGACGATCGCCGGCGAATTCGGTTCGGTGCAGGACCGCCTCCAGTACACCCAGAGCAACCAGGCGATCTACGGGGAGAACCTCTCCGCCGCCCAGAGCTCGCTGGTGGACGCCAACATGGCGGCTGAAATGAGCAACTTCACCAAGGCCCAGGTGCTGCAGCAGGCCGACGTGGCGATTCTGGCTCAGGCCAACTCGCTGCCCCAGACAGTGCTGCAGCTGGTCGAAGGTCGATAAGCCTGACGCAATCTTCCTCAGTGGTGGCGCCTTGAGCGCCACCACTGCAGCGAAGCCATCCCGGGGCGGGTGAGAGCTCGCCCGGGGGTGGTCATAACGCTTCCGACGGTCTGGGAAGGCCGGCAAGAAGCTATATACCGCCGATTCATCGAGGGAACGGTGGTCGAGGTGGGCAGTCTTCGGGCTGCCCACCTCGTCGTTTAAAGCTCACGCGCGCACGTCGATGTGCCGGCCCTCGGGCCCGTCATCCTCGCCGGGGTCCTCAGGCTCACGCGGCGGCTCGCGGCGGGGTCCCGTCCTGCGCCCGGCGTCACGAGGTGTCTTGCGGCGCTCGCGCGCGAGGCTCTGGGTCTGCTCAGCCGCCAGCTCGGCGATCCAGGGAGGGCGGGGTCCGATCGGTTGAATGGGATCCATCGTGTGCTCCTGAGATTGTCACGGCTAGGAGCGCCCGCCCACACGCCCACCAGCCGCGGGCGTGGGTGCGCGGGTGCGCTCGAACTTGGCGAGCTCCTCGGCGAGCAAATCGTGCTTGGCCTGGTGCAGCTCGGCGACCAGCATGCGCCGCCACAAGAACACGGCGGCGGCCCACGCCGCCACATAACACACCACGCCTGCCGCCAGCGCCCGCAGGCCGGCCCCCGCCAGCGTTTGGGTGGGCAGCGAGAGGTAGCCGGCGAGCAGGAAGCCGACGAGGCCGCCCCACGCCTTCGCCCGTGCGACACTGCGCGCCGCACGGGGATGCTCGGCGAGGATCAGACCCGAACTTCGCCCGCCGCCAGCGCCCTCTGCGCCCGCGCCCTTCTTGCCCTTGGCGGGCTTGGCTGGCCTTGGTGGGCTTGTCGCTCTTACCGGCCACGACCACCACCCTTGTCCTGAGGAAGTTGATCCCGCTGGCCCCGGCTCGGGGGCACTTGGATGTACTTACCGGCCACGACCACCACCGCTCTCCAGGCCCCGGCGCCGTTCGGCGCGCTGGCAGTCGAAGATGAAGCGCACCAAACGCCGGTGCTCGCCCTCGCCGATCTCGTCGAAGCAGATCGCCCGCCGGCCCTGGAGATCGGTGCGCACAACCGTGCCCACACCCGCAATCGGCGAGCTCCCCTTGGCGGTCGTCAGCCGGAACTCGACCTGCTCGCCGACCTTCAGCGTGCTCGGTCCCGCCAGCAGCATCCCGCCGCCGCTGATGTCCACCGAGTAGGTCTGCACCGTGCCCCCGTGGCCCCCGGTGACGACCAGCACCGGGCGGGTGGATTGGATGCGCACGTACTCGCGCTGCTGGATCAGCTCAACCGAATGCAGCTCGCGGAAGCGCAGCAGCTCGCTGTCCTCGAGCGTGACCGTGCCCTGCAGCCGGACTCGCCCGCGGTCGTTGTTGAACTCGAGCACCAGCTCGTCGAGCGACCCGGGGCTGAAGGGCACCTCAGCGCGAAACATCAGCGCCACCAGCAGCCCATTGCCGTCGCGCTCGGCGACCCGCGCCTGCACGCGCTCGCCGCTCGGGCGCACGATCGTGACCGGATCGGTGCGCTCCGGAAGCTCGATCTCGCCGCGATCCTGCGAGGCCTTTGCGGAGCGTCTGAGCTTCATCGCGGCGGGAGCAGCCTGTCGGCGAGCAGGAAGGGGTCGATCCAGGTGAGCGCCCATGCGCCGTGCTCGGCACGCGCCAGCAGGTGGATCGGGGCCAACCCGAACGTGCACGCCGTCTGCACGGCCACCCCGAGCTGGTCGGTCTCGTCGGCGTGGGTGATCGCCAGCGCGGTCGCGTTCAGCGGGCCCAGCGCCTCCAGCAGCTGGGCCGCGGGGGTGGCGCCGAGCGTGGCAGGGAGCGCGAGCACCACACGGTCGGGCCGCAACTGCTCCAGCAGGTCCGCCAACACGGCGATCGAGTCGGGATCCGCGCAGGAGACGGGGGGCGTGTCGAGCAGCAGCACGCCCCCGGCGCGTCCCTCGCGCAGCGCCGGCTCCTCGGGCATCGTGCCGGGCAGGATCGTGACGCAGGTGGCGGACAGCGTGCTGTGCTCGCGGTAGGCGTCCACCAGGGCAGCACAGCAGGCGCTCTTGCCGCTGCCGCCGGCGCCGATCACGGCAATCGTTGCGCCCTCGGCGGGCAGCGGTGTCGAGGCTGGGATCCTCTGCACCAACGCGGTGTGCACGGCCTGGGCGAGGCTCGTGGAGGGGGGCATCAGCGCCAGCACGTGGGCGATGGTCCGCCTCGATCAGCTCATGCATGAACTCCTCGCCGATCCCCACCGCGCGCAGCGTGCGCTCGATCTCATCGCGCGCGGAGGCATCCGCCGTGGGGGGCGTTGCGTAGTGGTTGGGAGTGCCGGTAGGCTTGGCGGGAAGGGCCACCGCCGCCGCAGCGGCGGGAGGCGTGGCGGCCACGGGCTCCGCGTCAAGATTCGGGAGAGGAGCCGCGACGATCTCTTCGGGCGCTTCCGCGTCTTCGGCTTCGGCGAGCGCTTCGGCGAGCGCGGCATCGAGGTCGGGTGGGACAGCGGGCTCGGCGGCACGCACCGCTGCCTCGGCCTCGGCGAGCGCGGCGGCGAAGGGGTTGGTGGCCCACACTTCCGTCGGCCCGTCCAAGTTGAGGGGTTTTGGCGGTGCCGGCGCCCGGGCGTAGTCGAATTCGCCGGGCAGCTCGCGGGTTGCCTCGCGGGGCAGCGCGGGAGCCATGTCGTCGGGCAGCGCCGGAGCCACGTCGGCCGGAGCCACGTCGTCGGGCAGCGCGGGAGCGCCGTCGCCGGAGAGCGCGGGAGCGCCGTCGCCGGGCAGCGCCGGAGCCGCGTCGTCCTCGTCGTAGCGGTCGAGCAGCGATCCGCCCGGATCGCCGCGGCGGGCCTCGATTTCGACGAAAGACTTCTGAAAGAAGCCCGCGAAGCCGCCGGTGAGCCCGCGCTGGTGGCGGACCACTACCGCGTCCTCGCCGAGCTCGGCAACGATCGTGGGGATCAGCTCATCGACGGAGCGTCCGCGGTAGATGCGCGGCGCAAAGTACCCGGGGACGCTACCTTGCGGGTCTGGGTGGCCGGGGTCGCGTCCGGCCTCCCAAGAGTCCAGCCAGGAGTCGTCGTGTGCAGTAGCCTGACGGGGAGCGGCCCGGCGGGGTGCGACGTGATGAGAGGCGGTGTCGTAGGCGGCGGTACTCATGCGTGGATTACTCCAATCGTCTCGACGTTGACGCCGGGTGCGATCTCGTTGTAAGAACAGACGGGTAGATGAGGCTGAGCCTGTGCGATCAGCCGGCGCAGGTGACGGCGCACGCGCGCGGAGCAGAGCAACACCGGATTGCGCGCGCCGCGCGCGGAGGCATGGTCGACCTGGGCGCGCAGCGCGCCCACGATCGCCTGCGCGCGGGGCGGGTCGATCGCCAGGTACTCGCCGTCTGTGGTTTGGGTGATGGAGGTGGCGACCTCCTGCTCGATCGCAGGGTCAAGGGTGATCGCCTGCAGACAGTGCCGCTCGTCCAGGTGGGGGGCTGTGATCGCTCGGCCCAAGGCCTGGCGGGCGTACTCGGTGAGCAGGCCGGTGTCTCGTGTTATTCGCGCCTTGTCGCCGATCGCCTCCATGATCGTGCCGAGATCGCGCACCGGGACGCCTTCGGCGAGCAGCGAGCGCAGCACGCGCTGGATCTCGCCGAGCGACAGCGCCTCGGGCACGATCTCCTCGACTACGGCGGCGTTGGTCTCCTTGAGCCGGTCCAGCAGCGTCTTGACGTCCTGGCGGGTGAGCAGTTCGGAGGCGTGCGTGCGGATCGTCTCAGTCAGGTGGGTGACGATCATCGACTCGGCGTCCACGACGGTGTAGCCGAGCGCTTCGGCCTCGGCGCGGTCGGAGGAGTGCACCCATACGGCGGGCACGCCGTATGTCGGCTCGGTGGTGGGGATCCCCTGCAGGCCGCCGGCGGCGTCGCCGGGGTCCATCGCGAGCAGATGCCCGGGCATGATCCGCGCGCGGGCGACCTCCGAGCCGCGCACCTTGAAGACGTACTCGTGGGACTCCATGCCGAGCTCGTCGTGGATACGCACCGCGGGGATCACGATCCCGAGCTCGCCGGCGATCTGGCGGCGGATCATCGATACCCGCCGCAGTAGGTTGCCGCCGGAGCTGCCATCCACGAGCGGCACGAGGCCGAAGCCGACGGCGAGCTCCAGGGCGTCGACCGAGAGCCGTTCCATCGCCTCCTCCGAGCCCTGCCCGTCCCCGATCTGGCCCGCCTGCCCGGATGGCGCGGCGGTCGCAAGTGCGGCGAGTGCACCCCCCTCGGCCTCATCGCCCGGGAGTCCGTGCCGCACGCTCCAGCCGATCGCGCCAAAGATCGCGGCGATCGCCAGGAACGGCAACTTGGGCAGGCCCGGGACCAGCGCGAACAGCCCGATCGCGGTGGCGGCGACGAGCGGCGCTTTGCGCTGGCGCAGGATCTGCGAGGCGATGTCGGAGCCGAGGTCTTTGTCGGAGGTCGCGCGGGTGACGATGATGCCGGTTGCAACCGAGATCAGCAGCGCGGGGATCTGCGCGGCGAGGCCGTCGCCGACCGTCAGCAGCGAGAACTGGTGGGTCGCTTCGGTGAATGAGAGGCCGTGCTGCGCCACGCCCACGACGATGCCGCCGATGAGGTTGATCGCGGTGATGATCACCGCCGCCATCGCGTCGCCTTTGACGAACTTCGAGGCGCCGTCCATCGCGCCGTAGAAGTCGGCTTCCTGGGCGATCTCTGAGCGGCGGTTGCGGGCCTGTTCGTCGGTGATCAGCCCGGCGTTGAGGTCGGCGTCGATCGCCATCTGCTTGCCGGGCATCGCGTCCAGGGTGAAGCGCGCGCCGACCTCGGCGACGCGCCCGGCGCCGTTGGTCACGACCACAAACTGGATCACGATCAGGATCAGGAAGATCACGAGGCCGACGACGACGTTGCCGCCGACGACGAACTCCCCGAAAGCCTTGACCACGGAGCCGGCGTCCCCGGTCGTGAGGATCAGCCGTGTGACCGACACGTTGATCGCCAGGCGGAACATCGTGGTGAGCAGCAGCAGCGACGGGAAGGAGGCGAAGTCCAGGGCCTTGCCGAGGTACATCGTGGCGACCACGATCGTCAGCGCGGCGGAGATGTTGAGCGTGATCAGCAGGTCCAGCAGCGCGGCGGGCAGCGGCACGACGAGCATCGTGATGACCATCACCACCGCGATCGCGGCCAGCAGATCGGTGTGGCGCAAGAGGCGGCGCACGGAGTCGAGGTTCATAGCGCGTACCTCTTCTGGCGGGCGAGGCGGTAGACGAAGGCGAGCACGCGCGCCACGGCGGCGTACAGCTCCTCGGGGATCACCTGGCCGATCTCGCACGAGGCGTGCAGCGCGCGCGCCAGCGGCGGCTCGCTGACGATCGGCACGTCGTGTTCCTCGGCGATGCGGCGGATCTGCAGGGCGATCAGGTCCTTGCCCTTGGCCACGACCTCGGGGGCGGTGCGGGCGCCGTCGTAGCGCAACGCGACGGCGAAGTGGGTGGGGTTGGCGATTACCACGTCGGCTTCGGGGACGGCGGCCATCATCCGTTTGCGGGCCGCCTGTGCCTGGCGGCGGCGCAGAGCGGCTTTGACCTCCGCAGGGAGTCCGTACTGGCGCTGCTCGTCTTTGAGCTCCTGCTTGGTCATGCGCAGCTTGTGCTCGTTGCGCCGGCGCTGCCAGGCGTAGTCGAGCGCGGCGATCACGAGGTAGGCGAACGTGGCGTGCTGGGCGATTTCCATCCCGCGATGCCCCAGCACGATGCCGAGGTCGGCGGGGGGAAGGCCGACTTCAGCGGCGAGCGCGGTGAGACCAGGGACGATCGCGAGCGCGGCGACGCCGGCGACCACGGCGACCTTGGTGACCGCCTTGAGCGCCTCGAAGAGGATGTTGGGCCCGAACAGGTTGCGCGCCCCGGAGATCGGGTTGATCCGCTTGAAGTCGAGCGCCAGCGCTTTGGGGGCCGGGCGAAAGCCGACCTGGGCGGCCCCGGCGAAGAGGCCGGCGCCGAGGCAGATCGCGGCGATCGGACCGACGGTGACGACGAGTGTGGTGAGCCCGACCTCCATCAGCGAGTGCAGTCCGTTGGCGGTTGTCGCCTTTGCGGGCGTGGCGATCTCCGCGAGGATCTCGCGGAAGGCGGCCTGGGCGGCGTCCACGACGGAGGGGCCGAGCAGCGTGATCGCGAACAGCCCGCCGGCTAGCACGAGCGAGCCGCCGACGTCGGCGGAGCGCGCGATTTGCCCCTTCTTGCGCGCGCGCTCGCGGTGCTTGGGGGTGGCCTTCTCGGTGCGGTCGTCGTGTGCCATGGCCTACTCCTCGGTGTTCCCGGTCGCATGCCAGGTCCACCGCATCTCGGCCACCCTCGGGATTTCTGTCGCGCTCTTCATCGCCGCCACCATCACCCGACGTGCAGGGCGCCGAGCGCGGCGCCGACGGAGGTGGACATCTGGTTGGCGATCCAGCCGCCGACGAACGGCATCGAGGCGCCGACGAGCAGCAGCGCGACGGCGACCTTGGCGGGGAAGCCGACGGCGAACACGTTGAGCTGGGGCACCACGCGCGAGACCACGCCGAAGGCGACGTCGGTGATCATCAGTGCGATCAGCACCGGCGCGGCGATCTCCACGGCGGAGGTGAAGACGGTCGAGAAGACCTGCTCAGTGCCGGCCCAGAGGGTGGTGATGCGGGGGGCGGAGGTGAGCGGGACGAGGGTGAAGGTGTGGGCGAGGCCGCGCAGCACCCACGCTTCGCCGCCGACTACGAAGAAGATGGCGATTCCCACGAGCGAGTACATGTGGGTGAGCGGCCCGCTTTCGTCGCCGCTGATCGGGTTGATCAGGTTGCCGTAGGAGAAGCCGGCGCCGAGGTCGGCGAGCGAGCCGGCCGATTCGACGGCGGCGAACAGCACGGCGAAGGAGAAGGCGAAGCCGAGCCCCACCAGCATCCCCTCGACGATCAGTGCGGCGAGGGTGAACGGGTCGGTCGGGATGTGCTGCCCGTGCAGGGCGATCGGCGCGAGGCCGATCGAGATCCCCACGGCGATGATGCCCCGCACGCGCGGGGGCACCATGGGAGAGGAGAAGGGGGGGGCGAGCAGGAACAGCGGCCCCACCCGCGCGAGCACGAGAATGAAGCCGGCGAGCTCGTTGCCTGCCAGGAGACTGAGTACTTGAGTCATGCCGGGCCGCCAAGTCGTTGGCATTCGGCGTTGGGCCGCCTCAGCGCTTGCTGGCCCGGCATAGGGTACCCCTGAGTCATTTCCCGCCGCCCCCGCATCAGTTCGTCAGCGCTGGGATCGAGGAGTAGAGGTTGGTGGTGTAGGCCACCATCTGGTCGAGCATCCAAGGGCCGAGCAGCACCACGATCACGGCGATGATCGCGATCTTGGGGATCAGCGTGAGGCTCTGCTCCTGGATCTGGGTGACTGCCTGGAAGATCGAGACGAGCAGGCCGACGACCATCGCGCCGAGCAGCATCGGTCCGGCGACCTTGAAGGCGAGGCTCATCGCCTGCGAGGCGAGGTTGATGACGGTGTCCTGGTCCATTTGATCTACACGCGGGGGGTTCGATGGGGGCGGGTCGGGAGGAGGGCTCCTCGCCCTCCAACTGCCAACGGTTGAAGTAGGTGAACGGGCATCAGTGAAAGCTCTGCACGAGCGCCTTGATCACGAGATCCCAGCCGTCGACCAGCACGAACAGCAGGATCTTGAAAGGCAGGGATATGAAGGTGGGGGGGAGCATGATCATCCCCATGCTCATCAGCGTGGAGGAGACGATCAGGTCGATGATCAGGAACGGCAGGAAGATCAAGAAACCGATCTGGAAGGCGCTCTTGAGCTCGGAGACGATGAACGCCGGGATCAGCACCTCGGTGGGCACTTCGGCGCGGGTATGGGGGGGCTTGGCGTGAGCGAGGTTGACGAACAGGGCGATGTCCTGCACGCTGGTCTGGCGGAACATGAATTCGCGCAGCGGCTGCTCCGCCCGCTTGATTGCGGTCGTGGTGGAGATGTGATGAGCGCTGAGGGGTTCGATCGCGTCCCGCCTGATCGCGCTGATCGTCGGGGCCATCACAAAGATCGTGAGAAACAGGGCGATTCCGACCAGCACCTGGTTGGGGGGCGCGTTGTTGGTGCCCACGGCGGTGCGGATGAAGCCGAGCACGATCAGGATGCGGCTGAAGCCGGTGACGGTGAACAGCACCGCTGGGATCAGCGAGAGCCCGCCGACGAGCAGCAGGATCTGCACGGCGTTGGAGGAGTTGAGGTTCACTTGCGCACCGTCCAATGGTTCCTGGGCTCGCAGAGCAGCGATGCGGGCCGGGGACTCACTTGCGCACCGTCCATTCCCGCATCCGCTCAAGCGCGTCGGAGACGACGCTCGGGAGGGCGGGGCTCGCCTGGCCCGGGATCTGCATCGGGCGCACGCGGCCGCGTTCGGTCCCCTCGCCTTCGTCAGTGGTGGGCTCCGGCAGGTCGAGCAGGCCGGCGTCGCGCGCCTGCTCCTCGGTGTAGCGGTGGATCGGGGCGACGCCGTGCTCGGCGGAGCCCACCAGCAGATAGTCGCGCCCGGCCCGCACGAGGTGCAGGGTGCGGCCCGATCCGAGCGCCAGCGTCGCGAGGCTGGTCAGGCCGGAGCCGGCGCTGCGGGTCTCGCGCCCGGTCTTGACCTGCTTGAGGATCCAGGTGAGCCCCCAGATCACGGCGATCACGATCAACAGCCCGACGATCGTGCGCACGATGCTCGCGCCCCCGGAGCTCGTGTGCGAGCCGCCGGCGGTGGAGGGAAAATCGAGCGAGGCCGATTCCCCGCCGCGCTTTGAGGTCGGCGTGAAGGCCTGCGCTGGGCAGGCGTCAGCAAGCAGGGCAAGGCCGATCGTGGCCATGCCCAGCGCGGGAAGGGCGACCCATGAGGTCGCGCGCGAAGGCGTATTAAAGCTAATCATCGAGGGACGACTCCGAGGAGAGTCGATCCGGTTATCGGCGCCGCCTCAGATGCCTTGAGTGCTGCCCGCCGTCGCCCCAGATGCTTTGAGTGCTGCCCGCCGCGCTGCCCAGGGCGCGCTTACATGGAGTGTCTGCCACCGACCTGCCGCCCGGTCCTCGTCAACGGAACCCTGCCGCTCGATCGACACCTCGTCAACAGAGCCCTGCCGCTCGATCGACACCTCGTCAACAGAACCCTGCCGCCCGGTCAACGCCTCGTCAATGCACCCCGCCGCTTGTTCGGTTCGTCAACATGACCCCTGGCGCTCGATCGACACATCGTCAATGGAACCCGGGCGGGTGGGGGACTATATGTGCAAGTTTTTGGGCCCTAACCAAATGAGACTAAGTCTTATTCTGTTTGGTATGCGCCCGAAAAGAAAACAAACACCCCGGGAGGTGGTGGGCTCAAACCAGCGCGTCGATCTGCACGGCCCACTCACCATTGGCTTCGAGCAGGGTGCCGTTGGCGAAGCGGGTGCCGTTGACGAACAACTCGATCGGGGACTCGGCGTCCTGGTCGAGCTCGACCACGGTTCCGGGCGGCAGCTCCAGGGCCTGGCCCAACGGCAGCGTCGTACGCCCCAGCTCGGCCCACACGCGCACCGAGACATCCATCATCCGCGCGAGGCTCTCGCGCGTGGGCAGGGCCTGCTCAGGGTCGGGTGGGCTCATGACGCCGCGATCGGGATGCGACGCTCCGGGGGGCGTTTGCGCGAGCAGCGGCGGCATCGGGTCGATTGGGGGCCCGCCCGCCCGCGCGCCCCCGCGTCCGCCCGCCCCAGCGAACGCCTCGGTCAGCTTGACCGCGCGCTGCGCGCCACGCAAACCGGGCCGGCCGCGGCCGATGGGGACGCCCTCGGCGAACAGCCGCACCCCCTCCGCGGCGCGGTCATGCAGCCCGAGCAGCGTGCCTGGGGTGAGCGCGAGCATCCGCTCGACCGGCATCTCACGGGCACCGACCTCGGCGCGCAGGCAGACGTGGGCGGCGGCGAGCCCGCGGCGCATGGCGTGGGCCTCGCGGGAGTCGATGTCCTGCAGCCGAGGCCCGGAGCCGAGGATCTCCTCCGCGACGGGTCCGATCGCCGACCACGGGATTAGCAGCGACATGCCGGAGGGAAGGTCGTCGATCCGGCTCTCGAGCGTGACCGCGAAGGTGGGTTCTCCGATCGGGGAGAGCACGCCGGCGTCGCCCTCGAGATCGACCTCGCCGAGGCTGAGCTCCAGGCCGCCGAGATCGCGCCACGCGGGGCCAAGCTGGGCGATCATCGACTGCAGCAGGCGCTGCGTGAGCGCCCAGTCGACTTCGCTGAAGCGCCGCTCGGGGGCGGCCTGGGCGGGGTGGCCACCGAGCAGGCACTCGAGCGCCTGCAGCACCAGAGGCGGCTCGATGCAGAGCAGCATCTGCGCGTTGATCGGCTGCACTCCCAGGGCCACGGCGATCGTGTTCGCCGGCAGTGGCGCCTTGGCGGCCGCCCAGGTGAGCTGGCTGGAGTCCGCCACGGCGAGCTCCACCGGAGCACGCAGCTCGGTGGAGAGCCGCATCGCGAAGGCTTCGCAGAAGGAGCCCAGCGCACGTAGGATCCGGCGGCGCAGCTCGGCGGTGAACTTGGTGGGCTGGGAGAAGTCCACCGTCCGGATCAAGTGACCCCCTGCTGGGCCCACTCCCCCGACCTCGCTCGTGTCGTCGACGGGGGGGAGGTCTGTGGTGTTGTGGCCTGTGTCGTCAGCGGTGGCGTTATGGCCTGTTTCGCTCGCGTCGTCGTCGGTGGCGTTGTGGCCCGTCTCGCTCGTGTCGTCGGCGGGGGGGAGGTCTGTGGTGTTGTCGCCTGTCTCGCCCGTGCCGTCAGCAGGGGGGACGTCCGCGGCGTCGAAGCCCACCTCGCTGCGGGCGGGGTCGCGCGCATCCCCGGGCGGGGTCTCTTCGAGCTGATGGTGCGGGGCCTCGCTCATCGTGGCCTCCGGGTCACTGCTGCACGGTGGGGTCGGCTGGCGTGGGGATGGGCGGCGCGGGATCGCCGCCGTTGAGCGGGCCACCACCCTCCCCGCCATCCGGCTCCCCCAGCTCCATGGCGACGGAGTCGCCCTCGACAATCTCGGTGACGCGGAGGCCGAACTGCTCGTCGACGATCACCACCTCACCACGGGCGATCGGGGTGCCGTTGACGAGCAGATCCACCGGTTCGCCGGCAAGCCGCTCGAGCGTTACGATCGAACCCGCGCGAAGCTGCAGCATCTCGCCGACGGTCATGCGGGTGCGGCCGATCTCCACGCTGAGCTCCATCAGGACGTCGCTGAGGCGGCGCAGGTCGGCGCCCGCCTCCGAGACGGGCGGGACTCCAAGCGTCTGGGCCGGTTCTGGGCTCTGGTCGAGCTGCTCATAGGCGACTGCTTCGCTCATCGGCTTGCTCCTACTGGACCGTCAATTCGGGGAACAGCACGGCTTCGACCTTGACGTCGGTCTGACGGTCGATGCTCGTGAGGATGCGGTGCTTGATCGAAGTACGGCCCTGGCTCGAGGTAAGTGAGTCTCCGTTCAGGCCGGTGACAGTGTTGGTGACGATTTCACGGACGGCGGGTTCCTCCGGCAGCGTCCCCGCGCCTTCCCCCGCGCTCGAGGAGCCTGCGGCGGATGCCCCGTCGCTCTGTCCCGGCGCTAGCTCCAGCGCGACTGCGATCTTGGCGTAGTGGCCTTCGCTGAGGTTCAGCAGGAAGGGCTGGGGCATGAGGTAGATCGTGCCCGGGATCTTCTGCTTGACGGTCTTCTTGGGCTTGGTCATGGTGTAGCCGACGCCGAGCACCAGCAGCAGCACGAGGGGGATGAGGAGCTTCTTTTTGGACATGGTGGCTTGGGGGTGGTGTGTGTGGTCGGCAGTGGGGCCTGGTGGTATGTATCGGCTGGGAGTGTGGTTTCAGTAGAGGCGTTGCAGGACGATCTCCACGCGCCGATTCAGCGCGCGCCCGGTGGGCGTGGAGTTGGTGGCGATCGGGTGCTGTTCGGCGTAGCCGACGGCGCTGAGCCGCTGGGAGTCGACGCCCTTGGCGATCAGGAAGCGAACGACGCTGCTTGCGCGGGCGGTGGAGAGCTCCCAGTTGCTCGGGAAGGCGCCGCCGTTGATCGGCACGTTGTCGGTGTTGCCTTCGACGGCGATCGGGTGGACGTGGTCGACGTTTAGCAGCGCGGCGATCTCGGTGAGCAGGGGCTGGCCGTGGCTCTGCAGGGTGGCGCTCCCGGAGCTGAAGAGAAGGCTGTCGGTGAGCACACGGATCGCCAGGCCGCGCTGTTCGACCGCGACGTGCACGGCCTTCGCGAACCCGTGCTTGGCCGCATATGCGTTGAGCTCGCGCTGAAGCGCTTCGAAGTTGGCCTGCTCCTGCTGGGCGGCGGACACCTGCACGCTGGCGGCGCTCGTGGCCGCGCTCTGCGCGCTCGCCTGGGCGCTCTGGGCGCTGCCCGACTGTCCGCCGGACACGTGTTCGAGTTCGCTGGTGACGTTGGGGGTGAGCCGCACGATCGCGGGCGTGTCGATCGTGGTGGGAGCGCGGCTGGAGTTGGAGCTCGCACCGGGCTGCTCGATCGACTTGCCGCCCGGCAGGATGTCCCCGGAGAAGGCCGCCTTGAGCGCCATCTGCAGGGTCCGGTACTTAGAGATGTTCACCGAGGAGATCGAGAACAGCACCATGAAGAGCGCCATCAGCAGCGTGATCATGTCGGCGTAGGTGAGCAGCCAGCGCTCGTCGTTGTCGTGCTCGGCGGCGTGCCCGCGGCGTTTGCTGCCGTGCCCGCGTGCCATTGGTCAGCTCCCTCCGCGAGTCTGATGCGGCTCAGAACGGCTTTCAAGAAGACCGGCTCGCCCGGATGCAGCTGGGTGGGCGGTACGGGTCTGATGGCCCTCGGCGTGAGTCATCAGGCGGCCTCGGCAGCCTCGGCCTGCAGGTTCGCGGCCTGTGGTGAGGCGCCCTCGCCGTCCTCGCTCTCGCGCTCAGCGGGGGGCAAGTAGGACATCAGCTTGTCCGCCACCAGGCGCGGGTTGTCGCCGGCCTGCAGCGAGAGGATCCCCTCGAGCGTCATCATCCGCAGCTCGGCCTCTTCACCGGAGATCGCCTTCAGGCGGTTGGCGATCGGCAGGAAGATCACGTTGGCCGCGCCGACTCCCATCAGCGTCGCCAGGAACGCGGCGGAGATCGAGGGGCCGAGCGTGGAGGGGGCCGCGAGGTTCTGCAGCACGTGCACCAACCCCAGCACGGTGCCGATGATCCCCATCGTGGGGGCGAAGCCGCCGGCCTTCTCGAAGGGCGCCGCGCCCGCCGCATGCCGGGCCGCCATGCCGTCGACCTCGGCCTCCACGATCGCGTGCACCATCTCGGGGTCGGTACCGTCTACCACGAGTTGCAGCGCGTTGCGGGTGAAGGGGTCGTCGATCTCGCCGAGCTGCGCGTCCAGGGCGAGCAGGCCATCGCGGCGGGCCTGGTCGGCGAGCGACACCAGCAGGTCCATGCGCCCGCGCAGGTCCGGGGGTTCGGCTGAGAAGGTGAGCTTGTAGAGCGAGGGGATGCGCTTCATCGACTGCATCCCCACGCTCGCCAGCGTCACCCCGAAGGTGCCGCCGAGGATGATCATCAGCGCGGGGATGTTGATGAACGAGGCGGGACTGGTCCCGTCCATCATCGAGCTGAGCAGCAGGGCGCCGAAGGCGACCCCGATTCCGATTGCTGTTGCGGCCTTCATCGCCCTCGTTCATCGGCCGGGAGGCGCGATCCTTCAACTCGTTCTGGACGCTTGCCCAGAGTGTGGACAGGAGTGGGGTCGTGCTCGGGGCGGCGGTTGCGCATCGCCTCGGAGAGCACGCCGACGCGCCAGGCGCGCACCGCGGCGGCCACCTCGCCGGGGCTCTCGGCCACGACGACCTTGGCGGTCGTGGCAAGCGTCACGACTGTGTCGGGGGTCGATTCGATCGTGACGATCAGATCGGGATTTAGTTGGAAGGGCTCGTCGGTATGCCCGAGCCTGTGGAGAGTGATCATGGTGAAGCCTTCTCTCGGTTGGAGTGTCGCCTCGGGTGGGGCGCGGCGCGCTGTCGCGGCCACGCCCCACCGGGGCGCCTCGTGGTCGTCCCTGGCCTGTTACTGGACCATGCTCACCACCGTCTGGAGCATTTCGTCGGCGGTGGTGATCACCTTCGAGTTGGCCTGGTAGCCGCGCTCGGCGGTGATCATGCTGGTCATCTCGGTGGCGAGGTCGACGTTCGACATCTCCAGCTCCCCGGCAACCGTCTGGCCGAAGCCGCCGGTGTTGGGGGTGCCCACCATCGGCGCGCCCGAGTTGGTGGTCTGACCCCACAGCGATCCACCGAGGCGCTCCAGGCCGTCCTGATTGGGGAACTGCGCCAACGAGAGGTAGCCCGCGGTGACCTGCTGTTCGAAGGTAGGGGATTTGGGGTTCTCGTCGGTGTAGCTGACCGCCCCGTCCTCGCCGATCGACACGTTGGCGGAGCCGGGAGGGATCACGATGTAGCTGTCTTTGGCGCCGGGCGCGTAGGTGGTTTCGGCTCCCGCCCCGGTCGCGACGGCTTCGCGACCAATCACATAGTCCCCGGCCTGCGTCGTGAGGAAACCCTTGGTGTTGGTCGTGAGGTCGCCCTCGCGGGTGTACTCGAAACCGGCCGGCAGTTTGGCCGTGTAGGGCGGTTCCGTCGGCGGCGTGCCGCTGCCGACGCGCAGGAACCCTTCGCCCTGGATGGCGACGTCCAGGGGGTTGTTGGTGGACTGGAAGGAACCCTCGGTCATTTCGTTGTCGGTGGAGGAGACGACCACGCCGAGCCCCACCTGCATGGGGTTGGTGCCGCCGTTGCTGGTGGTGGGCCCGGAGGCTCCCCGCACGATCTGCGCCAGCGAGTCGGCGAACGTCACACGCTGGGACTTGTAGCCGATCGTGTTGACGTTCGCCAGGTTGTTGGCGGTTACGTTGAGCATCGTCTCATTGGCATCGAGGCCGCTGATCGCGGCATACATTCCACTCATCATGGTTTGCGTCACTTCCTTTCGCGGCCTCCTCGAAGAGGTCCGGCCGTGGTTTGCGTTAACAGAGTTCTCGGAGTTACTTCGTCTCGATTAAGTTGGTTGGGGGCCGAGCTAGTGAAAGGTCAGGCCCGGAGGTGGTTGGCTTGGGTGGGCTCCTGTCTGGTTGGGGTGTCACAGGGGTGAATCGGGTAGCTGATCGTTGGCGCCTCAGGCAATCACGGCGCTGTCGATGTTGGTGAAGATGTGCTCGCGCATGTGTTCGGAGCCGACCGCCGTAATCACTGTGCGGTTGGGAACGGACACCACGAAGGCGGTACCGTCGACGAGCACGAGCGAGTCGCGCGAGCCCTTACCGGCGGCGCGTCCTACGCCTTCATGCAGCCGGCCGAGGGTGCTCGGGTCGAGCGCGATCCCGCGGCGCCGCACCCGCTCGAGGGCGTGCTTGGAGAAGTGCAGTGGTTCCTGCCCGCTGGTCTCCTTGAGCACGTCCGCAAACGACGGCCCAGCGGTGCCGCCGGCATCCGTGGCCGGCCTGCCCGCCGCGGGAGCGCTCTGCGGGCTCCCGAGGACGCCCGGAGGGAGCAGCGCGGGGTTGAGCTCGACGCTCACGCGACCTCCGATACGCCGGCGAGTTCGATCCCGGGGGTGCCTTCGATGGTGAGGGTGGCGCCTTCGGGCGTGATCTCGGCGCTCTGCACGGCACCGCTCTGAGTGGCACCAGTGGAGGGATCGATGTAGGAGACGGTGTGCCCGATCAGCGCGACCGCCTGGGCGACCCGCTGGGCGGTGACGGACTGGGAGCTGCTCTGCGCAAGGTTGGTCGTCTGCTCCAGCTGGGAGAACTGCGCGAGCTCGCTGATGTATTCGGTGCCGTTGCTCGGTTCCAGGGGATTCTGAGCCTGCAGCTGGGCGACCATCAACTGCAGGAAGGCGTTCTTACCGAGTTCGCCTTTGGGGTTGGTGGGTTCGGTTTCGGCGGAGCCCGTGGTGGAGCCGGTTTTGGTGGGGGCGGCCGCGGCGGGCAGCGCCGTGGTGCTGGGGGATGGTGTGACGGTGGTCATGTGGGTTGCCTCGCTCTCGTGCTCGGTGGTGCGTGTGTGTGCTTCAGTCGTTTGTGGTTGGTGTGTGCGAGTTGGGTGCTGGTGGTTGTGACTGTTGTTGGTGCTGGTGGTTGCGCTGCTTTTCAGTTGTTTGAGTTGGCGGCCCGGGTTGCCTTCCGTCGTGTCTCGCGTTGCTTCAGACGAGCACGTCGATGAGGGCTCCCGTCGATGGCGCGGTCGTGGGTGGCGTGGTCTCTTCGGCCACGCGGGAATCGATTTCGGGGTCGGTAAGGTCTGCGGCCGCCGTGGACCTACCGGGGCGGCTGCCGGAGAAGCCTTCACCGCGGGCGGCGCCGCCCTGGCCGTTGCCTTTGGGATCTGTGCTCCCGCCCTGGGCGGAGGGATCGTGGTGGCCGACGTCCAGGCGCGTGAGGTTGATGCCAAGCGAGCTCAGCGACTGGCGCAACTGGGCGTGAGCCGCGGCGAGCGCCTGTGCGGCGGCAGGCGACTCGGCGGTGACGCGAGCGAGCAGGCCCTGAGCGGTTTGGGTCAGGTTGATGCGGATCTCGCCTAGCTCCTCGGGCTGCAGCGAGATGCGCGCCTGCGAGAGGCCCTGACGCGCGGTGAGCTGAATCGTGCCGTGGAGGCTCTCGATCGCCTCCTGCAGGCCGACGTCGTAGGCGGCCGATCCGAGTTCGGCCGGCTGGGCCGCTGGGTTGCCGTCCACGGCGGCGGATAGGAGCGGTGAGGCGGAATTTTCGGGGAGCCCGCCCACCCCGTCGGTGGCGGCAGTGGATGACTGGCCGGGGTCGGGTATCCAAAGCTTGTCGTGTGCGCCCGCGCCGCTCGCCGAGCGCGGGTGCGCCTGGTCTGCTGCGTGGTCTGCAACTGCGTGAGACCAACCGCCTTCTCCGCCGGCGCTCGAACTCCCTTCCCCGCTGGCGTTCGTACCTGTTGAGGGTGCGGAGGAGCTGAGGATCTTGGCGAGATCGCCGGCGCCCGTGCTTGCGGAGGGCGCGGAGGAACTTTGGGGGACGGCGAGATCGCCGGTGGGCGCAGCCGCGGGTGCCAAATGCGCCTGCACGCCGGCGCCGGCGCCGGCTATGGCGCCATCCTTAGGGGCCTCGCCAAGAGCACTGGCGATCCCGCCCACCGTCGTGGTGCCGTCCTGGGGTGTGGCGAGGGCACCCGCCGTGGCACCGTCCAGCGGTATGGCGAGCGCACCGTCTGCGGGGCTGGCGGGGGAGGAGGGCAGAGCATCGTCGTGGCTCGCCGCGGCAGCGGTGAGCGCACCCTTGGCGCTTGCGTAGGAGGAGCCGCCGAGTGCCGTTGCGGCGCCGGAGTTGGGGATGCCCTCCTCGCCGCTGGAGAGTGAGCCGCTGCTTGCCGCCGCCGGGCCGGGTTGGATGGGGAGGTGCGCGGCTGGTCCTTGGTTGACGTCGCTGCCAGCGGTGGCGCTCGGGGCCGGCGCATCGGCGGGCGTGGTGTCCGGGAGCGCCGCCGCGAGCGTTGGGTTGGCGCCAGCGGGAGTAGTTGTGGATGAGGCGGAGCCCGCGGTCGGCTTGGAGCCGAGGGATGTTGAGGAGGCTTGATGCCCCGAATGGCGGCGTGTGGGCTGCGCGGAGCCGCGCGGGAGGCGATCGGACGCTTCGGCGGCGCTCGCCTGTTCGCCGTCGGCGGGCGAAGGATTTTGCGAGTGACTCTGCTGCTGGCCTTCCGCAACTGCGGTCCGGGCCCATTCAGTTTCGAGCGCGCTCTGGAAGGGCGGCTTTTCAGGGGGGGCGCCGGGTGGGGCGCCGGAGGAGATCGGTTCCCGCCCACCCTGAACAGGTTCCCGCCCACCCGGAGCGGTCGGGATTGGCTGCTGGATGGTCGGGCTCATGCGATCGCCTCCGAGGCGGTGGCGCCGCCGGTCGCGATGGCCGCCGTGGTGGCTGTGGGGACGGCGATGGCTGCGGTGGTGGAGGGGAGCTCGGCGGCGCCCGTGTCCTGCCCGTTCGGACTGAAGGAGGCGGCGTAGCCGAGCACTTTCGCGATGTACTGCTGGGTTTCGGGGTAGGGGGGGACGCCGCCGTACTGCTCGACGGCGCCGGGCCCAGCGTTGTAGGCGGCGAGCGCATCGGTGGTGTTGCCGGCAAATTGGTGGAGCAGCTGGGAGAGGTAGCGGGCGCCGCCTTCGATCGACTGGGCGGGGTTGAGCGGTTCGCTGACACCGAGCGAGGCGGCGGTGGAGGGCATCAGCTGGGTGAGCCCCGCTGCCCCGGCGCTGCTCTTCGCGGAGGGATCGAACCCGGACTCCTGCTCGATCAACCCGTAGAGAAGCGAGGGGTCGATCCCGTAGTGGGCGGCAGCCTGCTCGATCATCGGCGCATACGCGGACCCGCCGCCGCTCGCGGCGCTCGTATCCGCGGGTGTAGCGGAGTCGTAGGCGACCGTGGTGGGGATGGCGGAGGTGTAGCCGTTGGCTGTGGATGCGGCGGTGGGGTAGCCGTCGATTGCGGGGCCGGGGTAGCCGTCGGTTGCCGAGCTGGCTGAGGCGTATCCGCCGGCCAGCATGGAGGTGTAGGCGGCCCCGGAGGTGCTCGTGGGAGAGACGGAGGCGTCAGCTGTGAGGTCGGCGTTGACGAGCAGCGACGTGGAGGCGCCGGCCGTCGCGGAGCCTGGGCCCCCGGCTTGGGCGGCATTGAGGGCCGAGGCGAAAGTGGCGAGGGAGGGGCCCTGTTCGACCTGTTCGAGGAGTGCCTGCAGCTGCTGGACGCGTTCGCCGGCGGCTGTGGCGGCGATCGGTTCCCCACCGCCCGCCGCGGTGATCGGTTGCAGCCCGCTGAGGGCGGCGGTGCTCATGCGGCGCTCCGGCGGAAGCGCTCGAGGGCGATCTCGTCGAGCTGCTCGTTTTCGCGGCGTCCAGCCTCGCGCTCGTGCTCGACACGGTGACGATCCTTGAGGCGCTCCAGGATCTCGTGCTCGCGCGCGGCGTAACCAAGCTGGATGTCGCGCTCGGCGACGTCGGCCTCGTGGCGCTCGAGCTCACGCATGCCCATCGTGCGCTGCGCCTCGACGTGCTCGACGAAAGCCTGGTGTGCGAGGAGCTCGGCGGCGCTGACGGCGGTCGTATTGCCGACCTCCCCGGTCGTGTGGCGCTGGTGGCTGAACGCTTGCTCGAGGTGCTCCTCAACGCGACGCAGGCGATCTTGGCTGCCGGTCCGCTGCGAGATGGCGCGGGCGAGCTCTTCGCGCGCGAGGAGCTCCTTGCGCTGTCGCAGCGCGCGGACGCGCTCAAGGCGGAAGCGGAACGAGGGAGCGGTGCTCACAGCCGCGTAATCGGACGCGTGGCGCGGTTCTTGAGAGCGTGTTCAGCCGTCCGGGTTGAAGCCCGCGACAGCGTAGCGGCGCGGTAGCAGTCCCGAAGAGCCAAATTGGTGTAGGCTCTTGTGTATGCACCACAGCGGAGCGGACTCTGCGTGGGCGCCGGCCTGGCGACGGCGGCAGAGAGCCGCATATGCAACCGGTGTGGGGCGGCATGTGGCAAACGGGCGGTGGGAGCGGCGGGCGGGCATTCGACGGTTGGGCTTTCCCCTGCGCGCGGGCGGCCGCACAACCACCGTTTCCCGGTATGTCCGAGGATTTACGCGACCGATACGAGGATTTTCGCGACCGGCAGTTGGATTTATTCATTAAAGTGTGATCCGAACGACAAAATTATTCGTAAGAACACATGTCTACCCGTACCACGCGGGCACGGATGCGGGTACAACCATATGGATCATTCTGGTCGGACAATTCAATCAAACAAACAGTCCTGGGGATGAACGACATGAGCAAGAAGAAATCGGATGAGGTAGCCATCACGCTGTCACCGTTGCAAGTCGAGCAGGTGATGCGCTCTGCCGGGCGCAACCGCAACGGCACCGTCTCGAACCTGTTGCTGGCTGCCCTCGACCACGCCTACCAGCCGGCGGAGAAAAACGGCAAAGGGAAGCCCTCGCCGCTACAGAAAGCCACGCGGGCCGCGCTCGAAGATGCGCTCGAGGATCCTCAGCTCTCGCAGTCGCTGCTGCGGGGGCTGGCGATTCTGGCCTCGTACGGGCCTGATCGACCGTGGCGAGCGATCATCGATCTGGCGGGACAGCTGGGGATGTCGCCCTCGACCACCCACCGCTATGTGAAGACGCTGCGGGCGGTGGGTCTGCTGGAGCAAAACCCCGAGACAAGGGAGTACCGCCCGGTGGCGGCGGCGTAGCCACTGTCTCCTCGATTTTCCTCAGAGCCCAAGCACCGGGATGGCGGATGCCTCGAAGGTGCCAAGCGCCGTCTCGCCCGCGGAAGCGGACGCGTGCGCGTCGCTCGAGCCGGGTGTCTGCCCGCCGTGTTCCCCAATGGCGCCGTCGGCGCCGCCGGGTAGAACCTCCTCGGCGTCGAGGATCTCGCCGGAGCGTTGCGCGAGGGAGCGCTCGAGCGAGTCGGAGAGCTCGAGCAGCCCGCGATCGGAGTCGGACGGGCGGCTGGGTTCGGTGACGGTTTGGCGCAGGAAAGCGTTGATCCGCGGACGGTGCTCCAGGGCGGCATCGAGCAGCGGATCGCTCCCGGAGTGGTAGGCCCCGATCGAGATCAGGTCCTCCTTCTCCCGCAGCGTCGCCAGCGCGGCGCGCAGGCGCTGCCCGGCGGAGGCGATCTCGGGCGTGACGATCTCGCCGGTGAGGCGAGAGACGCTCTGCAGGAGGTCGATCGCGGGGTAGTGCCCGGCGTGAGCGAGCGAGCGGGTGAGAACGATGTGCCCGTCGAGGATCGAGCGGACGGCGTCGGCGATCGGCTCGTTCATGTCGTCGCCGTCGACGAGCACCGTGTAGAGGCCGGTTATGGAACCCTGGGGGCTGGTGCCGGCGCGCTCGAGCAGGCGGGGGAGCAGCGCGAAGACCGAGGGGGTGTAGCCGCGGGTAGCGGGAGGCTCGCCGATCGCCAAACCGATCTCGCGTTGGGCTGTGGCGAAGCGGGTGACGGAGTCCATCATCAGCATCACATGGTGGCCGTGGTCGCGGAAGTGCTCGGCGATCGTGGTGGCGGTGAAGGCGGCCTTGATACGCACGAGCGCAGGCTCATCGGAGGTGGCGACCACGACCACGGAGTGCTCGAGCGCCTCACCGAGGTCGCGCTCGACGAACTCGCGCACCTCGCGCCCGCGCTCGCCGACGAGCGCGATCACGTTGACGGTGGCGGAGGTGGAGCGGGCGATCATCCCGAGCAGCGAGGACTTGCCGACGCCGGAGCCGGCGAAGATCCCAAGGCGCTGCCCGCGCCCGCACGGTACGAGGCTGTCGAGAGCACGCACGCCGAGTGCGACGCGCTCGTGGATGCGGGGCCGGTGCAGCGCCGATGGGGGAGCGGCGATCGTGGAACGAAAGCCCGGGCGAGCTCCGATCTGATTCCTGTGGCCTGCCTGGCTTGCGTTGCCTGCCGGGCTGCCTTGGCTCGCATGGCCGGCGTCGGCCTCCCCAGTCACCCCGCCGAGGCCGTCGAGGGGGGCGCCGAGTCCGTCGATGACGCGCCCTAGCAGCTGTGGGCCGACGGGCACGCGGAAGGGGGCGCCGGTGGGGAGCACCTTGGTGCCGGGCCCGATCCCCTGGAGCTCACCCAGTGGCATCAGCAGGGTGCGGCCTTCGCGGAAGCCGACGACCTCGGCGGGAACCGCCTCGCGGTTGCTGGCCGAAACGGGGATGCTCGCCGGAGGCGAGTGTCTCCCGGCTTCGGTAGCCCCGACTAGGCACACCTCGCCGACCTCGGCCTGCAGCCCGGTGGCCTCGATGATCAACCCGATCAGGTTGTTCACGCGCCCGTGGCAGCGGGCGAGGTCGGCGCCGGCGAGCGCGGTGCCGGCGCGGCTGAGGAGCGCGCCGCTCATGGCGACGGCTCGGAGCGTCGTGCGGGTGGGTGGTCCACTGTGGCTCGCGGGTGGGGTGAGCTCATGGCGAGAGCCCCTCGTCGCCAAGCTCCGCTTGAATGACCTCGCGGGCGCGCTCCAGCTGGGTGTCGACCGATGCGTCGACCTCGCTCTCCAGCGTGCGGACGATCGCGCCGCCGCGCCCGACGCGGCGGTCGGCCTGGACGTCGCAATGCTCGATGCCGCCGACCTGAGCCTCCACTTCAGCGATCGCGGCGCTGACGGTCTCCAGGTCGGCAGGGTCGACGAGCACGGTGACGCGGCGGCGGTCGGTGACGCGCCGCAGCGCACCACGGACGGCGTCGAGGACGCGTTCGGGCTCTACCGCGAGCGTGCCGGCGAGAATCTTCGCGGCGAGCGCGAGCGCGAGCGCGACGGCGTCGCTCTCGGTCTCCTCGGCGAGCTGCTCCCGCAGCGCCAACGCCTCGGTCAGCGCCTGCCGCAGGGAGCTCGCGGCGGCGCGGGCCTCGGCGAGGCCATCCTCGCGCCCCTCGGCGAGACCCTCGGCGTGGCCTTCGGCACGGGCGAGCTCGCGAACGCGCTCAGCCTCGGCGGTGGCATCGGCGAGGATGCGGGCCGCCGTGCCCCGAGGTGGGGGCGCTGAGGGCTCGAGCTGCTCGAGTGTGTAGCCGCCGCCAGCGGTCGCGAGACCTCCGGATGCGCCGGGCGGCGTGGCGTGGGTGGCGATCTCGGGCATCTTGGTGGCGCGACGTGCGTAGCCCGTGGGCCTACACGACCGCTTCCTCTTCGCCCTCGCCGTCGCCGGTGGAGAGCACGATCGTGCCGGCCTCCTCCAGGCGGCGTACGACGGCGACGATGCGGCCCTGCGCGGCCTCGACGTCGCGGCGGCGCTGGGGCTGCTGGACCTCCATCTCCTCCAGCAGCATCGCCGCACCGCGCTCGGACATATTGGCCAGAAGCTTCTCCTTGACCGCCTCGGGAACCCCGCGCAGCGCAAGTACGAGATCCTTCTGGTTGGCCTCGCGCAGCACCTGCTGGATGGCGCGGTCTTCGAGCGTGACGATGTCCTCGAACACGAACAGCATCCGGCGGACCTCCTCGGCCAGCTCGGAGTCGGTCGCGCCGAGGTGGTCGAGCACCGCGCGCTCAGTGGAGCGGTCGGCGTGGTTGAGGATGTCGGCGAGTGCCTTCGCCCCCCCGGCGGAGGAGTACTCCTGCTCGACGACGGTTGTGAGCTTCTGGCGGATTACCTCTTCCACTTGCTGGATCACCGAGGGACTGGTCTCGCCCATGCGCGCGATCCGCAGCGCGATGTCCGGCTGGATGGCGTCGGGCAGGCGGGCGAGGACCTGAGCGGCGAGTGCGGTGTGGAGGTTGGCGACCACCAGCGCGATCGTCTGCGGGGCCTCGTTGCGCAGGAAGCCGACGATCTGCTCGGGCGGGGTGCGGCTCAGGAACTCGAAGGATCGCGCCTCGTTGGCGCTCGCAAGCCGCGCCAGCAGTTCCTCGGCGCGCTCGGGGCCGAGCGCGCGCTCGAGCACTTCGCGGGCGAACTCGGTCCCGCCGACGACGTCGCCCAGGCTGTCGGTGCCGGCGGCGGCGGCGAGCTCGCCGAGGATCGCCTCGGTGATCTGCTCTTCGATCGCGCCGAGCTTGGTCATTTCGAGGGAAAGACTCTCGATCTCCTCCTGACGGAGGTGCTGGATGACCTCCGCGGCGCGCTCGGCCCCGAGGGCGGCCATCAGCACGGCGGCCTTGCGGCGGCCGCCGATCCGAAGCGCGGGCACCAGTGCCCCCCCACCCAACTCGGCGCTCGGCGTGTCGGATGCGGGGGGAAGTTGGATGGCCATCAGGCCTGCCTCATGATCATGCCTGTACAGATGCCGTCGCGATCACGCGTGCCTTGGTTGGCCGGCGCGATCGCTCTGCCGATCATCGGTCCTCCTGCATCCAGCTGCGCAGCTGCTGGGCCACGCGATCGGGGTTGGACTCGGCGAGCTGCTCCACCTGGCGGCGGATAGGATCGCCAGCTCCGTTGGCACTCGCGGCGGCGGCAACCAGCGTGGGGGTGTTCTCGGCGGGACGTGGCGGGACTTCGCGTTCGAGCTCGGACAGCCTCACGGGCAGCTCGAGCTCGCGCAGCCACGGGGGATCGTTGTCGATCCCTTCCTGCTCACGGCGGCGCAGGGCGCGAGTGGTGAAGAACAGGAAGATCGCCGAGGCAATCCCGATGAGGGCGTACTTGGCGTAGCCGAGCATCCCGCCGGAGGCGCCTTCGGCGGCGGCGGGGGTGGTGGACTTGGCGAAAGCCATCTGGCCGATCGAGATCGTGTCCCCGCGCTTGGTCTGCAAACCGGCGGCGTTGGTGACGGCTTCCTTAATCGCGCCGACGGAGGCGGCGGGCACGGAGTGGTCGAGCAGTACCGAGACGTGCTCGCTTTCGACTTCGCCTGGGGCGACGGTGGAGTGGGTGACGGTCTTGTCCACGCCGAGCGAGGAGCCGGTCACTTCATGCTTGTAGTTGGACTTGCCGGACGCACCGGTCTGGGCGTAGGCGGGGATGTTGGCGGTGCCCGTGGCACCAGCGCCCCCGCCGGAGCCGGTAAGGGTTTCGAGGTTCTTGCTCTGCTGCAGCGGCACGCCGGCCTTGCCGTAGGTGAGCGATTCCTGGGTGGTTTGGTTGGTGTTGAGGTTGGCGTACACCTGCACCACCGCCTTGCCGGGGCCGAGCGTCTGGGCGAGCATCTCGTCGAGGTTGGCCTCGATCCCGTCGTTGTAGCGTTCCTCGGAGGCCTGCCTGCCACCGGGGCCGCCGCCGGCTTCGCCGTTCTGGGAGGGCCACAGCAGCTGCCCGGTGCCGTCGGTGATTGTCACCTTCTGCAGCCGCAACCCGGGCACTGATGAGGCGACGAGCTGGGCGATGCCGCGCACCGAGGTGGAGCTCAGCGAGCTGGTCCCGCTCAGGAGCACGGCGGCGGAGGATGCGTTCTGGCTTTCGCCGAACAGCTGGTTCTGGGTTGAGGGCATGACGAGCTCGACCTGTGCGCCGGAAACCCCCTGGATGTTGTCGATCGTCTGTTCGAGCTGGCCCTGCAGCGCGCGCTGGTAGGTGACCTGCTGCTGGAATTGACTTTCGCCGAGGCTCGATTTTTCAAACAGCTTGAAGCCGGGCTGGGCGTTGCCGAGCAGCCCGGCGCCCGCGAGCGCAACCCGCGCCTGGGCGGTCTCGTTGGACTGCACCGCAAGCGCGGTGCCGTTGTTCTGCAGTTCGTAGCCGATCCCCTGCTGGTCGAGCGCGCTCGTCATCTTCCCGGTCTGCGCCGGTTCGAGGCCGGTCGCAAGCGTCGAGTAGGAAGGCTTGGACACCATATGCACAAACAGGTAGATGAACAGAATCCCCGCGATCGCGCCGGCGCCGAGGATGATCCATCCGCGCGGGGTCAGTCGAGTGGCGAGCTGTTTTACGGGCATTGGTCAGGGTGGGTTGTGTGAATGCGGTAGTGGGAAGGCCGGGTTGGAGTGCGGGTCTATTTGGTGAGGGCTGCTGCCGGGTGTTGTGAGTGTGGGGTTCGGAGTTTGATGAGGGGAGGTCGGGAGGGGGGCCTGCCCCCTTCCCGCTCTACACCTGTGTCTGGAAGATCTGCTGGGCGGCTTCGACCGCCTTGGTGCGAATCTGCGAGGCGAGCTGCATCGCGAGCTGCGCGTCCTCGACGGTCACCACGGCGCTCTCGGGGTTGGCGGCGGTGCCGGTGGCTAGCGCCTGCGCGGCGCCGTCGGCGCTCTGCTGGGTCTTATCGAGCGAGGAGATCGCCTGTGTGAGTGCTCCTCCAAAGCCGCCGGATTCGCCGCCGCTGGTGCCTTCGACGCCGCTCGGGGCCGTTGGGCTTTCCGATCCAGAGATCCCGCCGACCCCGCCCACGCTTGAGCTCGCGCCGGTAGTCTGTTCGGCGCCGGCGGTGGGCGCGCTCGGGCTGAGGCCGGTGGAGGCGCCAGTGGCGCCGGCGCCCGTCGTTTCGCCAGGGCCGAGGCCGGCCACGCTCTGCGAGAGCACGCTGCCGATCGCGCCGATCGGGGGGATCGTCACTTGAGGATCCCGAGGGTGGCGGTGAACATCGACTTGGCGGTCTGCATCGCTGTCACGTCGGACTGGTAGGAGCGCGACTCGGAGATCAGGTCCACCATTTCGGTGACAGTGTTGACGTTCGGCATCTTCACGTACCCCTGCGCGTTGGCTTCGGGGTTGCCGGGGTCATACACCTGCTGGTCGGGGGTTTTGTCGGCGACGATCCCCGCGACCTGCACGCCGCCCGCGGGCGGGTGCGTGAGCCCGGCGTCGGCGCCGGGGCCGGAGCCGAGCGCTTCGGAGAGCGTCGCTTCGAAGTTGGAGGAGGGCGAGCCGGTCTGCTGAAGCTCCACCTCCTGGCGCTGGTAGGGCTGCCCGTTGGCGGCTTTGGTCGTCTGCGCGTTGGCGAGGTTCTCGGAGGTGACGTCCATCCGCACGCGTTCGGCGCTGAGCCCGCTGCCGGCGATTTCGATCGCGTCGAAGAGACCCATCAGCGAGCACCTGCCCCGGTTGGATCGAGAGGACCCATTAGCTGAGCCCCATCGCGGAGCGCATGATTTCGTTGCGGGTGCCTATCACCTGCACGAGCGCCTGGTATTCGAGGCCGTTCTCGGCGAGCAGTGCGGATTCCTGGTCGATGTCCACGCCGTTGCCTTCGGGCCCCACGACCTGGGAGCTAACTTCGGGCTTGAACTGCACCTGCGCGGGGGATTCGCCATCGACGAGCGCCTCGCGCAGCGCCCCCTGGAAGTTGAGGTCCTCCCGGTGGTAGCCGGGGGTGTTGGCGTTGGAGATGTTGTTGGTGAGCAGCGTCTGGCGTGCCCACGCGCCGCGCGCCGCGCTTTCCAATGCGAGTTGGGTGGTATCGATGAGGGACATCGGGTGGCGGTGTGGAGAGTGACTGCTTCGCGCTGTTGCCCTCCGTGGGCCAAACCCGACTCTCATCCGTGTGAGCCGCCCCCGGGCAGTGGCCCGGTCGCACCGGTCATCGGCGGCGCAGCTGGGACCTTTAGCGCTAGGCGCTGCGGTCCATACGGTGGACGCGCCGGGGAGCCTGGCCGGCGTAGCCGTGGGCGGCGCGGCTCGCGCGCGCGGTGGTGCGCAGGTCGCACAGCAGCCCCTCGCGCAGGCACTGCAGGGTGGCGCTCGTGCGCTCGTGCAGCGCCGCCGCTCGCTCCAGCGGGCCGCGTGCGGAACCGGGGGGCTGCTCGGGGAGGTCCGCGGTGAGGGCATCCCACTGGGGCGCCAGCGAGCGCAGATCCTCGATCCGGCCGTCCCTGGCGAGCTGCAGCTCGTACTCGGCGAGCTCCAGGATCGCTGTGTAGGGGTCCAGCGGCGAGAAGTTGCGCGATTCGAGGTCCATTGTGCTCATCGGTGGGCGAGCTCCACCCAGGACTCGCGCAACTCGCCCAGGATCTCCGACACCTCATCGACCTTGTCGGCCTCCAGACTCATGCGCGCCCGGTTGAGGTGGGTCAGGCAGAAGTTGTAGAGCGCGTGCAGCTGCTCGGAGAGCTCGGCACCCTGCTCGTAGTCCAGCACCCAGTCGAGGTGCGCGACGATCTGTTCCGCTTGGCGCAGCTTGTTGTGGGCGCGTTCCACTTCGTGCGCGCGCATCGCCTCCGCCGCCTGGCGCAGGAAGCGGCGGGCGCTGTCGTACAGCATCACTACACGCTGCGCTGGAGTCGCGCAAAGCACGGCGTTCTCGCGGTATGCCTGCGGTGCTGCCGTCATCGGGGTCATGCGATCTTCGCTCGCTCCTGGCTGGGCTTTGGCATGGCTGTCCCGGTGATCGGTCGCGCCCGCGCAAAGTTGAGCGACGGATTGAGTCGTGAGACTCAGCTCGATGATTTGGAGCTGCTGGAAGAGCTGCCGAGCATCGTGGCGAGCTGGGCGGTCAGCCACGCGGACTGAGACTGATTCTGGGAGACAACATGTTCCATGGCGAGGAATTCTGCTTGCAGGGTTTTTTGGCGTATCACGAGCAGTTCGTTCATCGTCGTGATCCTGCTGGAGAGTTGGGTCACCTGCGTGCTGTCGCCTTCGATGCGCGTGTCCAACGTGCCCCCCGGGGCGGCCTCCACATTGAGTACTTCCTGGAAGCCTTTCGACCAGCTCACAAGCATTTCTTCGACGCCCGTTGGGTTGGCTTGGATCGCGCTTTCCAGTTCCGCGGTGTTGAGCGTGAGCTGCCCTTCCAGCGCCGACTGCGAGGGGGCCGCTTTGCCGGTGGGCGCCCCCGTGCTGATGCCGATGTCGGCGAGGCTCGACATCGCCGTCGCCAGGCCCGCCCCCGGTTCGTAGATCGCCTGGCGCATGCCGCTCAGCAGGCTCTCGAGGTCGAAGTCCCCGAACAGCGTCCCTGTCTGCAGTTCGGCCGTGCTCTGCGGCGAAGTTGGGGGCTTCGTGGTGAGCTGCTTCTGGATCGCGGCGATCGTCGAGTTGTAGAGGGTCACGAATGCCTGCGCCTGTTCGACGATCTTGGTTGGGTTGGGCGCCGGCGGCTGCACCTCGATCGTCACGGGGCCCGTCGTGGTGGTCAGCGCCTTGAGTTCCAGCGTCACCCCCGGGATCGCGGTTGTGAGCTTGTTAGAGGTGGAGATCCCTGCGACCCCATCCACCGTGTATTCCGCGTTCCGGCCTTCTTTTGCCAGCCCCGCCTGTTCGACGAGCATGCCCCCGGCGTCCGTAACCGCGATGAAACCTGCACCGGTGGCCCCCGTTTCGCGTGTGGAGAACACCACCGTTTCGCTCCCCAACGCCGCCGCGTACACCGTCGCGTTGGAGTCCGAGTTGATCTTCTCCACCAGATCTTCAATTGTTGCGCCCGCCGCGAGTTCGATTTCCTGGCCGTCGATCGTCACCGTTTCGGCGGTCGCGGGGCTCGTGAACGTGAACGTGCGCTGCCCCGAGTTGGCGAGCTGGGTAACTTCCACCTCGTAGCCGCCCACCGCCGCCCCGGCCGTTGTGCTCGCGGCGATCCGTGTGGGTTCGCTCGAGCTCACCGCCTGGGAGCTCGAGAACAGCAGCGGCGAGCCCAGTTCCTGGGCGTCGAAGGTGAGCTGCGCGAGGTTGCTCTGGAACGATTGCAGCTGCGCGCTCTGCCCTTCAAGGGTATTCTGCTCATCCGTCAGATGGGTGATCGGCTCGCGTTCCACGCCCATCAGGGCGGAGATGATTTCGCTGGTGTTGAGACCCGATCCGAGGCCGCTGAAGGTGATCGGCGCGCCTGCGGTGGATGTGCTCACGGTGCTCACGACAGGGTCCCTTCCTCTATTCCAGCGGCGTACCGGCCGCCAGGGCCAGCGCCTGTGCGGGGGATAGTGTCTTCAGCACGTTGCCGGAGCGGTCGCGCACCTCGATCTTCGTGCGTCCGCTCTGCTCGTCCCGCTCGAAGCGCAGTTCGCGGCCCTGGGAGCTCAACGCTTCATAAGTCTGCGCCGCACTCGCCATCTCCTCAAGCACCTCCCGGGGTGGGCTCGCGGGGAGGGGGAGGGGGGATGGGCTCGCGTGGAGGCTGTTGAGCGAGACCGTGGGCTCGAGTGCGAACGGTGCCCCGGTGCTCGGGGGAGCCATGGAGGATCTCGCCGCATCGGTGGGACGCACCGGCTGGGCGGCAAAGGGTCCCTGGGGTGGCGTAATCGGCGAGCTCATGCTGTATTCCTCCTGAAAGCACTGGTCACGGACCCGTCCCTGGGCCGCTTTGCTCTTGGGTGTCTTCATCTGATCGGCTGGTCGTCGAAAAACTTTAGAAGGTGGATCGCTTACCTGCCCGCGACTGCGGTGATCTACGCAATCACGGTCATCGACCGCTCCACGTCATCCGTGAGTCGCATTCCTGGATTTGAATACTCGCGGGCGGCCGATTCATTGCGAGACCCGACTTATCGCTCAAGCTCTCCCGCCTGTGTGCCGATCAGTGCGGGGTCTTTGCGGAATCGGACTCCCCGGAATCCTCGAACGGACGTCGGGGGGCCTTCTGCGAGACGCACCACTTTCCCTCGAGAGTCGGAGCACCACATGAATGCTATTGACCAGCGCGCCGCCAGGATCTCGGCTACCGAGGTGCTGTCGCTGTGGCAGCAGTACAAGCGTACCGGGGACCTCCGGGTGCGCGATCGGCTGATCTTCACGTTCACGCCGATGGTGCGCTACATCGTCTACCGCAAGGTGCGCGAGGTGCCCGCGCAGTGCGACGTGGAGGACTTCCTCTCCTGTGGCCTGGAGGCGCTGATCCACTCGATCGAGCGCTACGACCCCGCCAAGGGCGCCACCCTGGAGCAGTTTGCATGGACGCGCATCCACGGCGCCGTGCTCGACGAGCTGCGTCGCCACGACTGGGCGCCCCGCTCGCTGCGCCGCGCAGAGCGCGCGATCAATGGCGCCCGCGAGAGCTTCGCCTCACAGCACGAGCGTAACCCCAGCCGCGAGGAGCTCGCCGCCGCGGCCGGCATGAACGCCACCGAACTGGGCCGCCGCCTCGATCAGCTCGCGCTCGTGGAGGTCGGCTCGCTGAACAAGACGATCCGCTCCGAGGACTCTTCCACGATCGAGCGGATCGACACGCTCGAGAGCGCGGACGAGGGCTCCGACCCCGCGCTCAACGCCGAGCGCGGGGAAGCCAAGGAGCGCTTTCGCGCTGCCTTCGCCCAGCTGCCCGCGCGCGAGCGCCAGGTTGCGGTGCTGCTGTATGTGGAGGGGCGCACGCTACGCGACATCGGTGCGCGGCTTGGCGTCTCCGAGAGCCGCGTCTCGCAGATTCACACCGAGCTGCGCCGCCGCCTGCGCGAGCGGCTTGCAAGCGACGCGTCGCTGTTCTCCGCGGTCTAGATGGCCCTGGCTTCCACGGGCTGGCCGGTGGAGCGCGTGGGTGGGTCGCTGATGTATGCCCCGTCTGCTTGGGGCATGGGTCCTAAAGAATCCACCGCTTCGGGCGATCACCCGTACTGAGATGGACCTCGGCCTCTACATCGCCGCGTCCGGGATGGTCGCCGATCAGACCCGCCAGGCGCAGCTCTCGGGCGACCTCGCCAACGCCTCCACCCCGGGCTACAAGCCCGAACAGTCACCCCAACACAGCTTCGGGGAACTGCTGCTCTCCAACACCTCGACCGGGCAGCGGATCGGCTCGATGAACACCGGGGTGCAGCTCGGCAAGAGCGTCGTCGACATGGCTCCCGCGGGGATGCAAACCACGGGCCAGCCGCTCGACTTCGGGATCGTCGGCACCGGCTTCTTCGCCGTCAAGACTCCCCAGGGGGTGCGCTACACGCGCGACGGCCAGTTCACCACCTCCACCTCAGGGCAGCTCGTGGACAGCGCCGGCGATACCGTCCTCAGCCAGAGCGGCGCCCCGATCACGGTGGGCGCCGAAGGCACCGTGCCGCCCGGCTCGCTCGGCCTCTTCAACGTCCCCGGCGCGGCCAAGCAGGGCGAAAACCTTTACACAGGCACGCCATCCGGGCACGCCGACGGGACCGTGCGCTCGGGCGTGCTCGAGGAATCGGGCGTCAATCCGGCGCGCACAATGGTCGAAATGATCGGCTCCCTGCGCACCTTCCAGTCCGGCCAGCAGGCCATCCAGGCGATCGACCAAACCCTCCAGGCCGCCTCCACCCAGGTCGGCTCGCTCAACGGGTCAAGCTAAAAAGGGAGTGCGTAATGCTCGAAGGACTATACGCCGCCGCATCGGGGATGGAAGCCCAGCAGCAGCAGCTCGACTCGATCGGCAACGACCTCGCCAACGCCTCCACCACCGGCTACAAGGCCGAACAGGTGGGTTTCCGCGACTTGCTCTACAACGAAGTGAACATTGCGGGCACGACCACCACGGTGGGCGCCGGCGCCGCCGCGCAGGCGATCGGTCGCAACCAGGCCCAGGGGTCGATCCAAAGCACCGGCAACCCTCTCGACCTTGCGATCGAGGGTCCCGGGTACTTCACCGTCAAGCGCGCCGACGGCACCGTGGCGCTGACGCGCGATGGCTCCTTTCAAGTGAATGCGAAAGGTCAGCTGACCACGGCCGAAGGCAACCTGCTCGATCCGCCGATCACGCTGCCCAAAGGGGCTTCGGCCAGCGAAGTCGCGATCGGCCCCGACGGCACCGTGCGCGCCGGCACCCGCACGATCGGCAAGATCGCGCTCGTCGACGTTGCCTCGCCCAACCACCTGCTCGCCGCCGGGGGCAACCTCTTCACCAGCAGCGCCTCCAGCGGCACTCCCCGGCCGAGCGCCAAGGCCACCGTTCAGCAGGGGGCGCTGGAGGGCTCCAACGTGGACGTCGGCAGCGACATGGTGCAGATGGTCGGTGCCCAGCGCAACTATCAGCTGGAGAGCAGTGCGATCCAAACCGAAAACCAGATGCTCTCGATCGCCAACCAGCTTGTGACCCAATGAGCTCCATCGCCCCGCTCACCGCTGCTCCTGTCACGGCCACTCCGGTCACCTCCACGGCCATGACCGTGGTCGACGAAGTGCACGCTCCGGCCTCCGTGCGCAACGGTTCGGCCGCTGTCAAACAGGCCTACGCCTCTGCCCAGGGCTTCGAAGAGATGCTCCTGCAGCAGCTCTCCTCCTCGCTCGTGCAGAGCAGTGGCCTCTCCGGGGAAGGCGAATCCGGCGAAGAAGGCTCCTCCGAAACAGGCGGCGAAGCGGGCGGGGGGATGCTCTCCTCGCTGCTGCCCCAAACCCTCACCGAAGGTGTGATGCGCGAGGGCGGCCTCGGTCTAGCCGGGCAGCTGATGGGCTCGCTCGATCCCTCCGCGTCCGCGGCTGCCGCGGCGCCCACAAGCGCGGCCGCGAGCAGTGGCGTGTCCGCGCCTGCGGGCACCACCTCCGCGCCCGCGGCGGCCGCCGCCTCGAACGGTGCCACCCCACATTCCGGAGGTGCCTCCGCATGAGCGCCACCCTGCCTGCGCTGCGAGGACGGTCGCGGGGCACGATGACCGAAGCCGGGGGACACGCGCCTGCGGCGCGAATCCCCGTTTCGGCCAGCGCCCAGGCGGCCGTTGCCGAGTTCACTCGCGCGGATGCGACCCAAATTATCCCGATCGTGGAAGCCGATCCGCTCGGCTTGGAAGTGCTCGCCCATCTCGACGCCCAAATCGCCTCCGTGCAGCGGTTGCTTGAGATCGTGCTGGAGCAGGGGGCTGCGATTCGGGCGCGCGAAGTGCACACCGTGGTGCGTTTCGCCGGCCTGCTGCATGGCGAGCTTGCCCGCCGCCAGCAGATCGAGGCCACCCGCTCGCTGCTGCTCGAGCGCGCCGGCGCACTGCTCGGGATTCCCGCTCAGGCCGTGACGCTCACGCAGCTCTCGGTGCTCCTGGATCCCGCCCGCGCGCAGCTTGCCGCCGCGCGCTCGGCGCAACTGCGCGGTCTGCTGGAGGAGCTTCGTCGCGAACACTCCTGCAACCGCGCCCTGATGCAGATCGAACTCTCGTTCCTCGACCACCTCATGCAGTCGCTGGCGCTCGACGCGGGCGTGCATGGCTACGACCCCCGCGGCGCCGCGACCGCTGGCGCGAGTGCGGCTCGACATGGTGCGCTGCGCGTGCTCGACCTCTCGGCATAGACAGGCCGCTCCCTCATGTCCATCCCCACCCTTCAGGGACTCCAAACCGCCCTCTCCGGCCTGATCGCCCAGCAGGATGCGATCGACGTCACCGGCAACAACATCACCAACGTCAACACCGAAGGCTACTCGCGCCAGACAGCCGTTCTGCAAACCAAAGAACCGCTGCACATCGCCGCGCTCTCCGCCGTCACCGGCGAGGGGGGGCAGCTCGGCACCGGCGTCACCGTCGCGACGATCACCCGCATCCGCAACACCTATCTCGACGCTGCCTACCGCAACCAGAACACCTCCGTCGGTGCCGACGGCGCCCAGGCCGAAGAGCTCCAGCAGGCCCAGAGCGCCTTCAACGAACCCTCCTCCACAGGGCTGGCCTCCCAGCTCTCCGCCTTCTGGAGCTCCTGGAGCGAGCTCGCCGACGCTCCCACCACCTCCGAAGCCGCCGAGATCGGCGTCATCGGCGCCGCCACACAGCTCACCGGCTCCCTGCACCAGCTCTCCGCCCAGCTGCAGTCGCTCGAAGGCGCGGCTTCCGCGCAGTATGCCGCGATCACTGGGCCCACCGGCGAAGTCGCGAGCGACGCCACCCAGATCGCCGAACTCAACCACCAGATCAAGCTCTCTTTGGCGGCCCACCAGCAGCCCAACGAACTCGAAGACCACCGCGATCTGTTGATCGACAAGCTCTCCACGCTCGCCGCTGTCACCGTCACCAAGGAAGCGGACGGCGCCGACACCGTCACCTTCGGCAACGCCGCTCTGCCGCTCGTCGAAGGCGCCACCGCCAACTGGCCGCAGGCGCTCACTGCTGCCGCCGGCGGGAAGCTGGGGGCGCTGTTCGAACTCGCCTCTCCCACCGGTGCGCTCGCCGCCTACCGGGAAGGTCTGGACGAAGTCGCCGCCACGCTCGCCGGCTCGGTCAACGAACTGCACACCGCCACCCCCTTCTTCACGGGCACGACCGCCGCCACGCTCGAAGTGGCCGTCACCCCCGGCGAAGTTCAGACCTCCTCTGAAGTCGCCTCCGGCGGCAACAGCGTGGCGCTTGCGATCGCCGGCCTGCGCGGCGGCGCCGCCGAACAGCGCTACGCCGCGCTCGTGGCGCAGATGGGGGCGGGCGTTCAGAACGCCAACACCAACCTCGCCAACTCCGAAGCCGTCCTCACCGCCGTCTCCAACCAGCGCCAGTCCGTCTCCGGCGTCTCCCTGGATGAAGAAATGACCAACCTCATCACCTTCCAGCGCGGCTACCAAGCCTCCGCGCAGGCGCTCAACGTGATGAACGAAATGCTCAACACCCTCATCAACGAGTCCGGATTGTGAGCACCCCGTGAGCGCTCGCATAACCTCCGACATGGTTGCCAGCTCCGTGCTCGGCGGCATCGACTCCGCCCAGGTCGCCCTGGCTCGCACCCAGGCCGAACTCTCCTCCGGCAAGTCGATCCTCGAACCCTCTTCCAACCCCTACGGCGCCAGCCAGGTCATCGACCTGCAGAGCGCCATCGACGGGCTCACCTCCTACGAACAGAGTGCCCAGGACGGACTCTCCTGGATGAACGCCTCCTCCTCGGCGCTCGCCTCGATCGACTCGCAGGTGCAGCGCGTGCGCGAGCTCGTGCTGCAGGCGGGCAACGGCACCGAGAGCCCCTCCAACCTGGAAGCGATCGCCGACGAGGTCGAACAGCTCACCGAAGGCGTCAAGCAGGACGCCCTCACCCAGTACGACGGCCAGTACGTCTTCTCCGGCACCCTCACCTCCACGGCGCCCTACACGCAAGGGGCCGCCGCAGACGAATACCACGGCAACGCCTCCCCCGTCGCGCGCGCGCTCGGACCCGGCAGCACCGTCGACGTCGCCGTCAACCTCGCCTCCGCGCTCGGCTCGGGCACTGGCGCCGCCGACGGCAAGCTGCTCGACACGTTGCGCACCGTCGCCCAGAACCTCCGCGCGGGCACGCCCGCCTCCGTCGAAGCGCTGCGTACCACGGACCTGAAAAGCCTCGAAACCAACCTCAACGCCCTTTCCGGCCTGCAGGCGGAAGCCGGCTCGGTCACCGATCAGATCAACATTGCCATCAGCCGTATCTCCTCGCTGCAGACGACCGACACCCTGCAGCTCTCCAATGTCCAGGACGTCAACATCGCCAAGGTGACGACCGAATACTCCAATGAGCACGCCGCCTTCGAAGCGGCACTGAAAGCCGGCGCCTCGATCGTGCAGGAGTCTCTGCTCGAATTCCTGCACTAGAGAAAAAGCGAAAGTGGGAGGGGGCTTGCTGAGCAGGCCCCTCTCCCGACTCCTCCTCCATCTTCACATCCCACCTCCCATCACCACTAGCCTCATATCTGCGATCTCCACCGTCATCGACTTCTCCCATCGACTTCTCCCTCATTGCATATGCCCCTAACCATTGACAGCTCCCGCTTCGGCGCTGTGGAGATTCCCGAGGCCGACGCGATCGAGTTCCCGCTTGGATTGATCGGCCTCGGCGGGGTGCACTATGCGCTGATCGACCGCAACCCCGGCTCGGGCTTTCTGTGGCTGCATTCGCTGGAGGATCCCGGCCTTGCGCTGCCGGTGGTTGATCCCCGCGAGTTCTTCGCCGGCTTTGCGCTGGTGCTCTCTGCGGAGGACCGAGAGCGGATCGGCGCACCCGACCTCTCCGCCGCGCAGGTGTACGTCACCGTGCGCACCGCTCCCACCCCCGCCGACACGCTCGTGAATCTGCGCGCCCCCCTCGTCGTGTGGGAGGGCCGCGGCCACCAGGTGCTCAACACCGCGCCCGGCGCCGAGCTGCGGGCGCCGCTGTTTGGCGGGGCGGAGGCAGGCTGAGCGGGCGGGTTCGGCTGAGCGGGCGGGTGGGGTCTGCCTCCACCGCCGGGAGGCCCCCGGTGGATGCTGCATAATCACGCCCCATGCTGATACTTACGCGCCGCGCCGGAGAGCGCGTCGTGATCGGCGAGGATGTGCTCGTCACCGTCATGGAGGTCAGCGGGCAAACCGTCCGCCTCGGCATCGCCGCGCCTCAGGGGCTGCCGATCTACCGCGAGGAGATCTGGTTGGCCGTCAAGGAGGAGAACCGCGCCGCCGCGGAGGCGGCCGCCGATGCGCTGCCCGCTCAGGGGGCGCCCGATGCGCCTCCCGCCGAGCCGGTGTGAGCGAGGCGCTCCCGCTGAGTCGGGCTGAAGAGAAGGGGGGGAGGAGGGGGGGAGGGGGCAGTGGCGGCGGACCCTACGTCACCCACACGATGTCGCCGATCTGCAGCTTCGGGTACACCGCGGCGGCCGTTTCGATCGGCAGCTCCACACAGCCGTTTGACTGGGGGAAGCCGTAGGAGGCGCGCGGGTAGCCGTGCACCGCGTCGCCGCCGTTGAAGTAGTTGACCCACGGCACGTCCGGCGCCACGTAATGGACGCCGTCGGGGTCCGTGCCGGTCATGGTCGTGGATACATAACGGGCGTAGATCGGGAAGATCCCCTGTTCGGTTTCCGCGCCCGCCACGCCCGTGTTCACGGGCGTCGAGATTGCCACGTGGCCGCCTTCGTGGACCTCCAGGGTCTCCGGCAGCGACTCCGTCACCGACACCCACGTGT
Organism: uncultured Solirubrobacterales bacterium; assembly: GCA_963812955.1. Classification (GTDB taxonomy): domain Bacteria; phylum Actinomycetota; class Thermoleophilia; order Solirubrobacterales; family Solirubrobacteraceae; genus Palsa-744. The sequence continues at coordinate 7,195 of CAWEXC010000001.1, read as the reverse complement.
ACGGGCGCGGGTTGCGGTGGTTGAGCGCCTCCACCGCCAGCAGCAGCCGCCACGTCTGCGCATTCGGTTCGCCCGTCGCTTCGAGGTTGTGGTCGGCCTGGAACACCTCCAGCGCGCCTTTCGTCGTCTCGTCAAGGCGGCCCATTTCCACCGGTGGAGCATCGGCGGGCTGTGGCGCCAGCACCCCGTGGAACGGGCGGAAGGCGTGCTCGGCTGCCTCGTTGAGCGACTCTTTGCCGATTGGGACGTGCACGGCGTAGCGCGGGTGCAAAACGGCGCCGATGTAGCCCTGGCGCGCCAGCGCCTCCTGCAGCGCGGTGATCGACGGGCACGCCACGTGCAGGGTGAGCACGTGGCGCTCCTCCAAGCCCGAGTGTTCCTTCGCGAACGTGTGCTTCCACACCGTCAGCGAGTAGGTGTCGCACGGTTCGAGCGTGGTGGCGGGGGTGAACACCTCCGAGTTGTCCTCCGTGCCCCAACTGCCCGCCACGGCTGGGAGCAGCGTCGGGCGCGGCGAGTCCTTTGCGGGTGGGGCGGAAAGCGTCACGCGCAGCGGCGCCGCTCCGTCGGCGATCGTCTTCGAGGGGATGCCCACCAGGCGTGTTGCGGGCAGCGGCGCCGGTTGCGAGGCGCCCGCGGAGGCAAGCACGCCGCCGACGGTGTGGCCCTGTGCCAACTCCACTCCCAGTGCGACCGCCACCGCGGCCACCACGACCGCGAGGATTGCGACGGGCCGCGCGCTCATGCTCCACAGGCTAACGCATCTTGTAGTCGGCGGTCTCTGGTGTTCCGATTAGCGGACGATGCCCGCTCGGGTTGCCTGGTGGGGGGTACGGGCCGGCCCGCCGCGTACTCTGTAAGGGTGACCACCCGACTTGCCGCGATCCCCCTGGCCTTCGCAGCGCTCGCTCTGACGCCCGCCGCGGCGCTCGCCCGCTCGCACAACGCCGCCCACGCACACGGCGGCTCGCCGAACTCCGCCGCCACGCGTGCCTACATCAAAGCCAACTACGCGCTCGTTGGCATCGCCCGTACCAATCTCCCGCCCGCGAAGGCGGCGATCGCGAGCCTCGGCACCACGGTCGCCGGAGAATGCCCGCTGGCGGCGATCGACGCGCCGCAAGACCACCAGGCCGAACAGCTAAGCAACGAGGTGGTGGGAGCACTCGAGGTGGCCGCCTACCAGCCAGACAAGGAATCGATGGTCGCCTTCGCCCACACCATCCGCGGCCTGCACTGGAGCAACCGCAAGCTCACGCACATGGTCGACACCTATGCGGCCAAGCTGGAAGGGTTCACCACGCTGGCGGCGCCCAACATCTGCGCCGACGTCCAAGCGTGGGCGGCCAGCGGCTACTCAACGCTGCCGGCGAGCACGGTCTCGTTCGACAAAGGCTTCTACGCCTACAGCATCGAAGCCGAAGAAGTATCGCTGCGGCTGCTCCGTCCTTACGAGAGCGCCACGGAGGCCTCGCTGCTGCGCCGTACGCAGAGCCTCGAAGCACCGCTCGCGGAATTCGAAGCCGAAGCGGTCTCCGACTACACCGAGATCCTAGACTCGCTGAAGCTCCCTCAGTGAGGAGCGGCGCCGGTGGCGCGATCCGCGGGTGGGGGGGGTCGAGAGGTACGCCCGGCGCCACGGCCGGCTGTTCCTGGGTCGGACGCGGTGGATTGTGGCTCGCGGCGTTCTGGCGCCGGCAGGGTGGGTGATGGCGGCAGTCCTGGTGGCCCGAGGGACGGCTACACTGCGCCCTCCCGCCGGAGTAGCTCAGCTGGTTAGAGCAGCGGAATCATAATCCGCGTGTCGGGGGTTCGAGTCCCTCCTCCGGCATCGCCGAAACACGTCTAACCAAGCGCTTTTGACTGTATCACGGGCTGCGGACGGCGCGTCTTAATTTCCCCACTGATTTCCCCAGGGGGCGTCGCGGGGGCGTGGAGGGTCGCTACGTGGCGAACAGGGCGTCGATCTCGCCCGCCAGGAGGTCGAGCACGCGCAGCACTTCGTGCGGAGTCTCAAGGTGCCGGATGCTGATGTGTGTGGTCTCGTTGCGTAGGTCTCGTAGTCCGTCCCAGCGCTCGCGCTTCGCGGCTGGGACGACGCCGGCCTCGATGAGCCAGTTCACGCGCCGCATCATGTCGGGCCAGCGCAGCTCCCCTTCGGGTCCGCGCTTGTTCGACGGGCCGCCGGCCTGCTGGTAGCGGTGCAGGATCGCGGCGTCGGCGACGCGCCGCAACTCGTGTTCGCCGATCGCGTAGATCGCGTAGTAGAACCAGCCGTAGAGCAGCAGACCGCGGGCGGCCTCCCACATATCTCGCACCTCGCTCGGCACGGTGGACGCGAGATCGACAGCAAGGAACCGCTCGGCCCATCCCTCACCTGTCGGCGGGCGGCGCGCTGCGCTGGCCAGGTCAACCTCCACGAACTTCAAGCAGATCGGGTCGGGCTCCAGCCAGTTGCCGGTCGTCAGGTGCTTTACGCCATCGTCGGGAGCTTGCGGCTCGCTCATGGCCCTGGATCGTGCCAGCCGGATAGGACCCGATGGACGGGCGGCCGATCAGGTCTCCTAAATCCGTTGGCCGGTTGGAGGCGCTCGTGGTCTGTAAGGGGTATGCAAGCACCATCAACAGCAAACCCCCCGGCCGCATTGACCGAGGACCGACTCCTGCGCCCGGAGCAGGCCGCCTGGTATCTCAACGTCAAGACGAGCTGGATCTACGAGGCCGTGAGGGCTGGCCGCCTGCCCTGCCATCGGGTCGGAAGGCACATCCGCTTCACGCGCCCGATGCTCGACGAGTGGCTCGTCAAGCAGCCGCAGCGGTAGGAGGCGGGGCGCACGGGATCAGCCTGGTTGCAGCAGCCGTGGCCTGAGCCGAAGCGCAAGGCCACAGAGCGCGTAGATGATGGCGATGCCTATGAGCGTGAACTTGATCGCCGAGCAGATCGCGGCGAACGGCGGGGCAAAGTTGCCGCCGTTCCCGGCGAGCGTGAGCAAGAGCGCGACGTTTTCGCTCGCGTCGAAGCTGGCAGCGGCGAGCGCAAAGAAAGGGACGACGGTGCCGAGGGCGGCGAGGCGGGGCCAGCCGCGCGCCCGCGCGGTGTCGCGCACGGCGAATCCCGCGAGGGCGAAGAACAGGTCGTAGGAGAGCATGTAGCCGTAGTCGAGCAGCAGCGAGAGGTGTGCAGCGCTGCGGCCTTTCGGCCCCCATTCAGCCATGATCTGTGCGGCGCGCGAGCGGGTCACGGCGAACTCGAAGTCGAGGATCGTCGGCCCGTGCGAGACGTGTGAGGGGTCGATCAGTTCGAGGATCACCGTGAACGCGACGGTGGCGACCCCGAACAGGATCAGGGCTTGCTTGCGACGCTGCCGAACGATCGTCACGCGGCCAATCCCCGCTCAGCTCTCGCCGTCGAGATAGTCCACGGGTTCCTGGTCGGAGCGCACGAGGAGGTCCACAGCATTCTCGGGCTGCGGTTGTCCGGGAGGCCAGGTGCGTGCCCACACCTTCCCGCTGTCCGGGTACTCGTTGATCTCGGGAGCGAGCATCGTGCTGATCACAAGCAGCCGTACCGGCGCGTCGCTGCGGTTGTCGATCCGGTGCGCGCCTGCACGGCCGGTCAGACAGGCGACCAGCTCTCCCTCTGCAAGTTCCCGATCGCCGTCGAGTGTACGTAGCGTGGGACGGCCTTCCAAAACGATCAGCATCTCCTCGTTGGCGTGATGGATATGCAGCGGGAAGCTCGATGAGCCCGGCGGCAACTCGAACAGCGACGCGCCAAGAGCGTGCCCACCGGCCTGGCGTCCCAACCGTGCCCGTCGCCATGAGAACGGCGATCGATCCTGCTCCTCGTCCCAGTTTGGCTGAAACACATTGGCCATCGTTCAAGCAGCCTACGTCGCGCGGAAGCGGAAGCTATCCGTCCCGAAGTCCGAGATCGCCCGCTGAACCGTCGGTGCCGCAGATACGATCCAGACCGTGCCGTTCGATCTTCCTGTCGGCGAGCCGCTCAATTGGACTGCGGCCAAGCCACCCGAGTGCAGGCTTGGCTCTCGCCCGCCGAGAACTTCGACAGCGAGGGCAGGCAGATCCGTTCCCGAGCTGACCGCACGAGCATGTCTGAGGGGCGAGCGGTGACTCGTCCCGTATTTCGCAGCGCGACGGACCGGGACATCGAGCAAGTCCTCGCGTTGTGGAATGCGGCAGGGAGCGTTGAGACCGTGACCGACACGCGCGACGGCGTGCTGGGGCTGCTCGACGCTGATCCCGAGGCGCTGCTCGTCGCGGAGTCGGATGGCGGTGAGATCGTTGGGTCGTTGATCGCCGCGTGGGATGGGTGGCGGGGCAGCTTCTCAGGCTTGCCGTGCATCCCGAGCAGCGGCGAGAAGGGATCGCGACCGCCCTGCTGCGTGAGGGTGAGCGTCGTCTGTTGGCACGCGGCGCCGCTAGGTTCACAGCGATAGTCACCGACGACGATCTCGATGCGATGAGCTTCTGGACGGCGACTGGATACGAGCGCCAGCAGAACCGAGCCCGGTTTGTGCGCAACGTCGAGTGATCCGTGGGGAAGCGTGCGCCTGCCCGCAGCCAAGATCGTCCCGGTGATCGCGATGACCGCCTTTGTATGCCCGATCAGCGCAGCTCTGCCTTGACAAGTCGCAGCCCCACGTCGAGCGTGTCGAGCGTGCGTAGTTGTCCGAAGCGGCGGTCCCACTCGCCGCTGTCAAGGTCGTGGCGTAGTCGGTCCAAGCCGTTCTGGATGGCTGCGGGTTGCAGTCGGTGCCAGGTGGAGGAGGCGCGGCGGACGTTGGGGTCGAGGTGAACCTCGGGACGGCTCCAGAGCGCGACGAGGAATCCATCCGTGCAGTCGGCGGGCACAAGGACCGTCTCGACCTCGACGTTGCGAAGGACGGTTTGGAGATGCGCGATCGTCGGGAAGACCTTGCGGTCGTGCTCGATGATCTCGGGCAGGTAGTCGCGGCACAGCCACATCTGCGCGGTCACGTCGAGATCGAGGGTGAGGAAGGCGATCCGCTTGCGGGTGACGCGGAGCACCTCGGTGAGCCCACGGTCGACATCTTTCCAGTGCTGCATCGTGAAGACACCCATCGTCGCGTCCACGCTCTTGTCATCGAGCGGGATGGCCTCGGCGACTCCCTGGATCGCCGGGGCGGCGTCCGCACGGCGCTGGGCGATCATCACCGGGGATGGCTCAACCGCGATCACTTCGCGATCCTTCGGCTCATAAGAACCGGCGCCTGCTCCGATGTTCAGGACGATCTGTGCGTCACCTAGCGCTTCCCAGATCGCCGCCTCGAACCGCGGGTCGGCGCGCCGAACGTCGCTGTAGCGGACACCAATGCGGTCGTAGGCGGGAGCGCTGTCCGTGGTCACGAGCGGGCGGGATCGGTCACACGACTCTCTCGAAGCTGACTCATCGTGAACAGCGCGCGCAGGTCAAGACCCTCGGCAGCGAGGTTCTCACGGCCGCCGGCCTCGCGGTCGATCACGCACAGCACCGCCGCGATATCGGCTCCGCGGTCACGTAGCTGCCGACAGGACTCGATCACCTGGCCGCCGGAGGTCACGACGTCCTCGATGACCGCGATCCGGCGCTCGGTGACTTCGCCGCCCTCGGCCAAACGGCACGTTCCGTAGGTCTTGGCGACCTTGCGGACGAAGACGGTGGGCAGCCCCGACACCTGGGAGACAGCGACGGCCACGGGCACGCCGCCAAGCTCAAGACCAGCGAACAGTTCCACCCCGGCGGGTACCAACCGGACCAGCTCCTCGGCGATCTCGCGCAGGAGTCGAGGATCGGACTCGAACAGGTACTTGTCGAAGTATTCGCTGCTCGTCGCGCCCGAGCGCAGCCGAAACTCGCCCGTGAGACGGGCGCGCTCGTAGATGCGATCGCCAAGCATCGAATAGCAGCTTATTCACCGGCCTGGCGTCCCAGCCGCGCCCGCCTCCACGAAAACGGCGGACGGTCCTGCTGCTCATCCAACTGCGGGTTGATCACGTTCGGCATCGCGCTCACGCAGACCTAAGTCGGCGGTAAGCGAAAGCCCGAGACGCGATGGAAGCCGAGCTGTTCATAGAACGGGTCCGCGCAGGAGATCACGTCAAGCCGCAGACCATGTGTGCGGGCACGCGCCTCCTCGACCAAGCACCGCGCGACACCCTCACGGCGGTGCGCGCGGGCGACCACAAGGACCGCGAGGAATGCCTGAACCTCACCGTCGCTGAGAACCTGCGCGATCCCGATGACCGTCTGCTCGGACGAGAGCGCCACAACGCTCAACGTTCCCGGCGCAGTGAGCGCCCGCCACGTCCTCTGCTCGTCCTCGGCATAGCTCCAGCGCTCGCCGGAGAACAGCTCGATGACGCCAGGCAGATGCTCGCGCTCCAACGAGACGACCTCTGGACTGGATGCCATCAGCGGGAATCTACGTGACCGAAGTCAACGCCGCGACCAGACGGCTTGAGCGCGCGACTGCTGACCGAGCAGGCTGCCGCGCCGACGGTTTACATTGGGAGCAGGTCCAAGAGCTTCGAGAGGTCGTCCAGGGAGCGGACGATCTCGGCGCCAGCGTTGTGAAGGGCGCGCTCGTCGCTGTCGGCTGCGTAGCCGACAGCCCGCATCCCGGCGGCGACGGCGGCCACGACTCCCGAGGGGGTGTCCTCGATGACCACGCAAGCCGATGGCTTGGCATTCATTGTGGCGGCCGCGTGTTGAAAGAGCGCGGGGTCGGGCTTGGGGCGTGGCACGTCGTAGGCAGAGAACAGCGCGTCGGGCGGGAACAGGTCGCGCAGGCCGGTTAGCCCGAGCGTCAATCGTGTCTTGGTCAACTGGCCCTGAGACGCAACGCAGACCTTCAGTCCGGCTGCCTTGACACGCTGTACCGCCTCGGCTGCGCCCTTTACCGGCTTGAGTTCGCGGTGGAACGCCTCGTTGCGCTCGTGTTCGTATTCGGCGATCCAGTCCGGCGGAAAAGGTCGGCCGAGCTTGGCCTGGGCTCGGTCGCGGACATCGGTGAGCAGGAGCCCTTGGCAGGCGCGGCGGGCCTCGGCGAATGTGGTCGGCAGGCCCTCTCGGGTGAGCATCCGGGCGAGCACTTCGTTGGAGATCACCTCGGAGTCAACGAGCACACCGTCGCAGTCGAAGATCACAAGCTCGTGCATGGCGGATCGGGCA